>CALUKE010000003.1 GCA_944321165.1 uncultured Odoribacter sp. | reverse complement strand
GCAAAGTTAACACTTTACTCCTTGAATCTACTACTTTTAAAGACCAAAACGTTGCACTTCGTTTTGGAATCTACATTCCCAAATTCGATCCGATATAATAATCGTTTTTAAAGAGAAGTAGTGTATAAATATTCCAAAAGCATACAAACGCAAAGCAAATCACCACCGGTTCTTTGTTGCAGGTCTTCCCGAAGCAGTTTCAGCATCTGGGCCTTTTGTTTTTTCACCGTGCTCTCATAAAGTCCCAATTGGGCAGCGATTTCCGCATTTTTCAATCCTTGCTCAAAATGAAGCTCGAAAATCCGGCGATATTTTTCAGGCAGGTTCTCAATCGCCTCATATAACAGATTCAAGGTTTCCTGTTCGATGATCCCATTCAAAAACTCGGTTTCTTCTTCTTGTTGGGAAATATAATTGTCCTGGGCATGGTTCTTTCGCAAAATATCCACCGCCGCATGTCGGATACAAGTATAAAAAAACGCATGGAAAGCCCCTGCTCCGGAGAAAGAATCGCGCTGACGATAGGCCTTGTAAATGGCCTCCTGCACGCAATCCTCCGCCAGAAATCCGTAATTCGACCCCAAGGTCCGAGAAGCATATACCAACAATTGCCGATAATTGTTCCGATAAAAGCTTTCCAGTTTACCCCGTCGAAATTCTTTCCAAACGTTTTCCGGTGTCGTCATGAACTGTATTTTATGCTACGAAGATATAAATAATTTTTTGTACAAAAAAAACAGATTTTCAGGGTCCTTTTTCCACCCCTTTACGTTTTTTATATATACAAAACACAAAAATTTCCAAGAAATGAAAACAACTGATCCCCAAAAGATCTCCCAACTGATATTCCGCCGCATCGTCGGGACTATCACCGCGGAAGAAACAGCATACATGGAAGAATGGCGAAAGGCCTCTCCGGCAAACGAAGAGACCTATCAAAGACTGCTGAACACCGCCTTTCTGGAACGGGAATACCGCCGCATGAAAGCAGTCGACATCAACCGTCCCTTAGCCGACATGCAGGCCAGAATCCACCGGAACCAATCCAGCATATGGATAAAAGCCGGTGTGGCGGCTGCCATGCTGGGATTTATCATCTGGGGAATCACTTATCTCCGGACACCGGTTTCAAATCCAGACACCACTCAAACAGAGAAGCTGCCATATGCCTCTCATATCCAGGCCGGAGAGACCAAAGCCGTATTGACGACCAGTAACGGTACCCAGATTTCCTTAGGAGCTGACAGTAAAAAGAATAAAGAAGCCTTGCAGCGAACCCAACAGCAGCCAGAAAAAACGACATCGACAGAAGCCAAACTGAACTGCCTTGTGACCCCCCGCGGCGGAGAATTTCGCATTACCCTGGAAGACGGGACACAGGTATGGTTGAATGCCGAATCCCAATTGAGTTATCCCGATACGTTCCGTACCAATGAACGACGCGTAATATTGAAAGGAGAGGCCTATTTTCAGGTGGCAAAAAACGAAGAGAAACCATTCTATGTCGAATCGGGCGGCCAATTGATTCGGGTATACGGAACAGAATTCAACATCCATTCTTATCCGGAAGAGCCGGAGATCTACACGACCTTGGTATCGGGAAGCGTGGCCCTTCAACCCTCCCGCGGCAACAGCGGCGAATTGTTTCTGACTCCCGGTCATCAGGCGGTCTTTGTCAAGAGCGATTCCTCGGCATACGTACGAACAGTCAATACCGATGTCGTCACCAGCTGGCGTAAAGGCATGTTCGTATTCGAAGAGCAGAACCTGGGGCAAATCATGTGCACCCTCAGCCGGTGGTATGATTTCGAATACGAATTCACAGACAATGTGCTAAGCGAAACCGTTTTCATGGGAAGTGTTCCCCGCTATGGCGATTTCAATGAAGTACTGCAAATTCTGGAAAAGAGCGGCGGATTGAAATTCCGGATCAACAACCGGACCGTCATCGTTTCTGCCCGATAAAAACAAAACAGAATAAACCCAAATAAGATGAATGTGATTAAATTAACAATGGTCGCCTGCCTTGCTGCCCTTTGGGCGGCATGCGCAGGCAATTCCGACGAGTATGTCCTCACCGGAAAATTAAAAAATTGCCAATCTTCATTCGGAGTGATCCGAGTGAGCGAAGCCTACAGTGATGAAATAAAAATGGACACGGTTCGGATTGCTGCCGACGGGACCTTCCGTTATAGCTGTAAACTCGAACGGCCGCGTATCTCTTTCCTGATGGTGGGAGAACAGAGCTTCTTCAACTTGATCCTCATCAACGGTACGACAAATACGCTTGAAGCCGATTTGAGCATTCCCGGCGACTGCCAGATGGGAGGAGATCTCGAAACAGCCTATTCTTTTTATAAAAATCAACAGTCAAAACTCACCCAACTGTCGGAAAAGACATATTCCTCCTTCCAGGAGTTGCAAGAAACATTTTTCAATTTCCAGGACTCTATCAGACAAGAACTTTCTGCCATTCCCAACCAGGAGTTTTGTCGTTTAAGCTTTCAGGAACTGGAGTCCATGGTTTTCTTGTACCAGATTACTTACTACGATCGTCTGAGAGAGCAAAATTTACCGGCGAATGCCGATGCCGATTATAATCGATATATGCTGGGAAACAAGCAGATCGCCGCCCCAGAAAATCTAAGCAACGGTCTATTATTCTATTACTTAGGTTGGTGCGGACAATATCGTGTCGCAAGTGGAGGCAACGATCCATTCCAATATCAAATAGCAGTCGCCTGCGACAAAATCAAAGATCCTGTCTTGCAAAACAAAACGCTCCTGTCCATACTCGGAGATTTTTTCGGTAGCGAAGATTCGTACCATGAAGTCGAAAATATATACACCCAAGCGAAAGCAATGCTGAGCGACAGTCTCCAGCAGGCCTGGTTGACCGAAAAATACACCATTTTTCAAAAATTGCGTCCCGGAGCTCCGGCCATCGACTGTGAATGGAGTGACGTCCAAGGCAGAAGCTCCCGCTTGTCCGATCTCTTCGGCAAAGTGCTTTACATCGATGTATGGGCTACCTGGTGCGGTCCCTGTTGCGCGGAAATTCCCTATCTGGAAAAACTGGCCGCTCATTACAAAAACGATGCCCGCCTCGAAATTGTCAGCGTCTCTGTCGATGCCGACCACCAAGCCTGGAAGAACAAACTGGCCAAAGACAAACCCCAATGGAAACAATTCCTGCAGGAAGACTTCACCAACCTTTACAACATCAACGGGATTCCCCGCTTCCTCCTGATCGACAGAACCGGGAAAATCATCACGGTGGATGCCCCCCGGCCCTCCGATCCGGAAATTATCCCCTGGTTGGAAGAAAAAATGAAATAAGTATCATTATAATATCATTTGCATGAAAAAAACAGCAATCCTTCTTTTAACATCGGCACTTCTCGCCCTCTGTCCGCTTTTCACTTCCGGGCAACTGCTAAAAGGCAGTGTTTCCGGAGAGATCGACGAAATTGTCATCGGTATTTCCCTGGAAGGGACCATACTGTCCACCAGATTCCTACCCATAGAAATCAATGCTGACGGAACTTTCTCCTTTGATGCGGAATTGAAAACACCCTTCAATGATGTCACCCTTGAATTCAGCAGTCAAAACAAGCTAATCGGAAGCTGCGGAGCACATTTGGCAGCGGGGGAAACCCTCACGCTAACCGTCCGACAGTCTGCGTCCGGAGAATTCTCTGTACAATTCGAAGGCAAATACAAAGACATCTCAGAATTTTACACTCAATTTGAGCAGGTTTGCGGAGCCATGCGGTATGTAAACGACCAGCCATACGAAACAAACCAAGCGACCTTGAGCGCAGGAGTCGAACGGATCAAACAGCAACTGTCCCTGATCAGCGACAAAGAGATGCGGGAATACTATACCCGTTCGCTGGATGCCGCCCAAAAACAGATCATGTACCTCCTTTTGCAACAGAAAGCACGCTCAGAGAACAAACAGCCCAGAGAGTATCCGGAATACATTGAATTGATGCGACAAACCGACATCAATGATGAAATCGGTTTAAAATACGGTCTTCCCAACAACCTTGTTTCGGCCCATATCGCACCGGAACTGTTCAACGTCCTGCACGACATGACCCCCTATGCTCTACGTTTTATGGAGGTCGCCGATTCTTTGGGAACCACTTCAAAAGCCATTCGGAAAGATCTGTGCAATACTTGCGCCTTTTCTTATTTCACCTATGGAAAAGGTGGAGATTTTCAGAAATTCTGGGAACGGTTTACCGTTTTTGCCAAAGATTACCCGGAAATTATCGCGGAATATGCACCTCGCATAGACGCTTTGAAAAGGACAGCCAAAGGCCACGAAGCATATGACGTCATCCTGACCGATCCGGAAGGGAACAAGTCAAAACTATCGGATTTCTACGGTCGTCTGCTGTACATCGACGTATGGGCCACCTGGTGCGGCCCCTGCTGTGCAGAAATTCCACACCTGGAGAAATTGGTAAACCACTACCGGGGAAACGACCGGATTCAATTTCTAAGTCTATCCCTGGACACGGACATCGATGCCTGGAAAAAGAAGTTGGAGACAGACAAACCGGAATGGCCCCAATTTCTGATCGGCAAAAAAGAAGCCAAACACTTCCAAGAGAACTGGGGCATCAGCGGAATTCCCCGCTTCATCATCATCGACAAGGATGGCAAGATCTATGACAACGATGCCCTGCGCCCTTCCGATGCGAACATCATCCAGGTATTGGATAAAGCCATGAATGAATAATCACAAAATCATACATAAATCATGTTAAGAAAGAATGTCAAAATACTGCTTTGGACAATGCTACTTTTAACGGTCTTTTCCGGAGCAGCGATAGCCCAAACACTGAATGCAAGCTATAAAAATCAATCCCTGGAGGAGGTCCTGACGGATTTAAAACAAAAGACAAACTATAATTTCGTCTATCAAAAACAAATTCTGGCGGGGACTCAACCCATTACCGCCACCTTCAACGACGCCTCCCTTTCCTACATCCTTGAGCGCGTATTGTATAACAACGGACTGGACTATGAAATCGTCAAAGAAACCGTCATTATCAAAAAAGCGGAACGGGAAAATTTCAAAAAAGTGGTCAGCGGACGTATACTGGATGAAAACGGCGAACCCCTGCCGGGCGTAAATGTCCGGATAAAAGATACCCACTCAGGCGTCGTCACCAACGTCGACGGAACCTTCTCCATTTCGGTAACGGGCGAACATCCGATACTCGTATTCTCGTTCATCGGCATGCAAAACCAGGAAATCCGGATCAGCCGAGAAACGCAAAATCCCCTTATCATAGAAATGCGGTCGGATATCGCCATGATGGACGAGGTTATCGTTACCGGTTATCAGAACATCAAACGTGAAAACGCAACCGGTTCCTATCAGCTGATCACCTCCCAAGACATGGACAGTCGCTACACAACCGACATCGTCAGCAACCTCGAAGGGAAAATCCCGGGTCTAGTCAGTTACAGCAACGGAAAGAACGGAACAGGAGAAGATGCCCTTACGATTCGCGGTGTCAGTTCATTCCAGGCAAAAACCTCACCGCTGATTGTCGTAGACGGTTTACCGATTGAAGGTTCCATCGAAACCGTCAACCGGTACGACATCGAATCGATCACCGTATTGAAAGATGCCTCTGCCGCAGCTGTATACGGAGCCCGGGCCTCCAACGGTGTCATCGTCATCACCACCAAACGGGCCAACTCGGAAAAATTAACGGTAGACGTCAGCGCCGACCTGACTGTCAGCGAACGCCAGAAATACGACAACTACCAATGGGCCAATTCCAGTCAGCTGATTGAACTGGAAGAACTTAACTTTGCCGATGTTCGTGACCATTATTCGGAGGCATACGATGCGTTGCAAAGTCGCTATAACATAGAACCGGAAAAGCTTAGTCCCATCATGCTGTTAATGATGGATCGCCAGAACAATAAAATCTCCGACAGTGAATACCAGGAACAGATCAATCGTTGGAAAAAGAACGACTATCGGAAGGAATGGCAAGACCTGATGCTCCGGAATCAACTGGTGCATCAATATAACATAGCCCTGCGCAGCCGGGGGAAATACCTCAATTCCAACATCCTTCTCAATTACAAAGGGAATAATACAGGAATGGAAAAACAACGGAACAATGCACTCAACCTCTCATACAAAGGTGATGTGAACATCCAGGACATACTGCAAATTTCCGTAGGAGTAAACCTGATTCAGGAAAACAGTAAACTGCATGCCGACCAATTAGGCTACAAGGGGATGCATGCTTTTGCACCTTATCTGAGCATGTACAACGAAGACGGGACGCCTGCCGACATGCGGGCCGCCGTATGGCTGGAAGAGCCCAGTCTGCAGGACGCCTCCCTCGGTTTGAAATCCGAAGCCTACAATTTGCTTGACGAGATAAACCGAAACTTTACGAAAGCCCATCGCACCAACCTGCGTTCCTTCATCCATGCCGAAGTGAATATTCTGCCGGAACTGAGCATAGGCGCACGCTTCCAGTATGAAGACATCACCTACAAAGACGAGACACATTACGAAAAAGATTCCTACGACATGCGGCATCTGTACAACCTCTTTACAGTGGACGGCGTACATTATCTTCCGGAAGGCGGTATGCTGGGCATCAATACCGAAGAAGGCGACTATTATACTTTCCGGACCCAAGCCAACTATGCACCGACATTTCGGGAGAAACACGCTATCGAAGCCAGCGCCGGTTTCGAATTCCGTGAAACAAAAGTACGCGCTACCACTTCGACGCTTTTTGGCTACGATGAACAGACTCAGGTGAACACCAATAATATGATGAACTTCGAGAAACTGCTGGAATTGAATAAAGGCGGAGTATCAGATCTGGGGAAAAACTACAGCACCGTAGGTTCTTTTCCTGCCAGCAGCGCTTTCCTGACCTCAGAGACCCTTCACCGTTTCTATTCGCTCTATTTCACAGGGAATTATACATATGACCGACGTTACAGCGTTTCTTTTTCCTGGCGTGTCGACAAAACAGACCTGTTCGGGGCCGATCCGGAATTTCGAGGACGTCCGTTATGGTCTGCCGGTCTAAGCTGGAACCTGAACAATGAAGCCTTTCTGCAAGGCAACGAATGGCTGGATGTATTGAAACTACGTGCCAGCTATGGATTGACCGGTAACATCGATTCATCGGTATCCTCTTTCCTGACGGCAACATTGGCCAACAGCGAGCTACTGGGAGAAATCTACGGGACCCTGGATACTCCGCCCAACGATCAGCTGCGGTGGGAAAAAACAGCTTCCTGGAACGTCGGTATCGATTTCTCGCTTTTTCACAACCGGCTGAGCGGTTCACTGGACTGGTACCGGAAATACAGCTCCGACCTGTTGGCACTGACCGATCTCGACCCCACAACAGGATGGAGTTCACTGACCATCAACAATGGAGAAGCCCTCAACACCGGTGTAGAATTAATGCTCGACGGAACGATTCTGCCTGCTGAAAGTCGGCAGGATTTCGGTATCCACGCTTCTCTGAGCTTTGCCTATAATAAAAACGAGGTGAAGAAAATAACCCATGAGGAACCGAGCGGACTGAGTGCCCTGCAAAGCCTCCACGAAGGGAATCCGGTGAATTCTCTTTATTCCTGGCGTTTTGCCGGCTATCAAATCGACGAATCCGGAATTCAGCAAGTAAGCTGGAAGAAAGCGGATGGCAGTATCCAGACATCCAGCATCGGCGGAGGGTTGTTTTTACCGGAAGACATCGTCTTTTCCGGCTCGCTCGATCCCAAATACATCGGCAGCTTTACTCCCGAAATCACCTGGAAAGGCTTCAGCCTATCGGCCATGATCTCCTATTTCGGCGGCCACTACATGCGAGCCCGGGTGGAAGATTGGACGACAGACGGAAGTCAATATGGATATGACACCGCGATCAACCATGATGCAGTACCCGCCAGTTTCCTGAATTATTGGGAAAACTCCGACAAAACCGTCTATCGGGCAAACGGATATGCAGGCACATTGGCAGCCAATCAATACTACGATCAATACATGGATACCAATGTCGTACCGGCCGATTATCTGAAAGTGCGCAACATCGTTCTGGGATATAACTTCCCGAAAGCACTTTGCCAACGCATCGGCATGAGCGGCATGCGGCTGCGTTTTCAGATGAATAACGTAGCCACCTGGGTTCGCAACAATTTAGGTGTCGATCCGGAAGCCAACAACGTTTACAACGGAATAACCCAGGACAAAACACCGCGAAGCTATACCGTAAGTTTGAATATTAACTTTTAGTCCGAGCTATCATGAAAAAGATACTATACTATATTTTATTTTTAACCATTTTGCCGGCTTGCGAGGATCAACTCGATATCACGCCCAAAGGGAAAACGATATTAAATACAGTGACAGATCTGGAAACGCTGTTAAACCAAGAATACTATTTAGGGGGAGGACCCATTGAAGATTTAAGCACCATTTGCAACGAAGCTTATTCGCATATGAGCAGCATTTCAGATATATTGGCAAACCAAAACACATTGGATTATGCTTATCTGACTTACGATGAAACCATAGACCGGGCATTGCTCACCCCCAATGATACACGCTATTCCCAACTTTACAAATACATCAATTACATGAACGTGATCCTGGACAAACTCGAAGATGCCGAAGGAGATGACTCCCGCAAAGAGAAGGTGGAGGCAGAAGCCCGGATCATGCGGGCCTATCTCCACTGGTTAGCGGTCAATATCTATGCTGCACAGTATGACGAGGCCACTGCCGCCGAAAGCGGAGGTATCGCCTACGTTACGGACACCGACGTATTCAAACGGAAAGACAAACAAACAATTGCAAAAGTCTACGAACAAATCCTGGCGGATTGTGACGAGAAATACATCGCCCAATTACCCGATGCAGCTCCGAATGTAGCCCGGGGAGGGAAAGCCTGGGGCAACGCGGTCCGTGCCAAAGTGCTGATGCAAATGAAAAAATATGAGGAAGCATTACCGTATGCTTTAAAATCAATAGAATACAACGGACAAATCGAAGATCGGTCGGTCATAAAAGAAATCGGTGCCTGGACACTGACACAGGATGTTGAAAACAACCTGATGTACATCATGGGCTCTATACCGGGCTTACCATTGGGAGAAATCCTTTCCGCCGAAACCGCAGCCCTTTTCGAGACGGGCGATTACGTAAAAGATTATACCAACGGAGCCATGGGCGACGGAGCCTGGAGTTCCATGTACGGAACGATGCTGGGAAATGCAATGGGATGTCTGATGTACCTTGACTTTTCCGGAAACGTATTTATCAATGCTTACGGCATCACCTCCGACCGGATGTATTACACCGCTGCGGAATGCTACATCCGAACCGGCGAGATCGATAAGGGCCTGGAACTGGTCGACCGGGTACGCGCCCGTCGAATAGAAGCCTGCCAACCGTTCCAAGGAACGGCAGCGGACGAGAAAACAGCAATGGCGCTGTTGCAGAAGGCCAAATGGATCGAATGCATCTCTACCTACGAGAACTTTTTCGACAGCAAGCGCTGGAATTCAGAAGCCGACTACAAACGTACGATTACCCGCGATCTCATCACACTGGATGGAGACAGTTATTCTTACTCCCTGGCTCCCGATTCTCCGCTGTGGATTTTCCCCTTCCCGAACGATGCCCGCAGTCATAATGAATCGCTGACCCTTAACTATTGAACGCAAGACTATGAAGATGATTCCATTTATTTCTATTGTCTGCGCTGTCGCCTTCTTGGCGGCATGCGCAGATTCTTCCCGCGAATACATACTGACCGGAAAATTGGGAAACTGTACCTCCCGCTATGCCTTGTTACACAGCAGTGACACCACGGATATGGATACGATCCCCATCGCGGCAGACGGGACCTTCTACTATGCCAAACAGCTCGGCGCCCCATTCATGTCTTATATGATGGTAGAAAAAGGCGGTTTCTTTCCGCTCATTCTAATCAACGGCACCGAAAACCGGCTGGAAGCAGACCTTTCCACGCCGGGGCAGTACCACTTCACGGGAGATCTGGAAGAAGCCTACACGTTCTACCAGAAGCACCTGCAAGCCTTCTCTCAACTCATGGAGCAGGAAGGCAGTTCGTTCAAAGCATTACAAACGGCATACGAAGATTATCGAAAAACGGCGATGGCCGAACTGGCGAAACTCCCGGATAAAGGATTCCATCAACTTTATCGGGAAACGCTCGAAAAACAGATTTTTTCCAATCTCGTGACTTACTGGTCTCAATGGAGAGGGAAAGGCCAGCCGGTCTCTGCAGACACCGATTTCAACCACTTCATGGATACCTGCGATCTCGATTCTTCCGAATATGCTGCGCGAGTGTTGCTATTTTCCTATATATCATGGTTTAAGGAGTCCCATCTGGAAAAAGGCGGAGACAATCTGTATCAATACCTGTTATCCGTCGTAGAAGAAAAAGTGAAAGACCCCGCCATGCAACAGCAAGGATACCTGCTTGTTTTCTCCGACCTTTTCAGTCAAGGAGACACATTCGGAGAAGCAGAAACCGTATACAAACGGGGCTTGCAGTTACTGACGGATCCGGAACAACGTGCCAAGTTAACGGAAGAATACACCGCTTTTCAGAAAATACAACCCGGAGCCCCCGCTGTCGACTGTGAATGGAGCGATGCCGAAGGAAATATTTCCCGTTTCTCGGACCTGATCGGGAAAGTCATCTATCTCGACGTATGGGCAACCACCTGTCGTCCCTGTTGTGCGGAGATCCCCTACATGGCCAGCCTGGCAGCCTATTTCAAAAACGACCCCCGCATTGAAATCGTCAGCGTTTCCGTCGACGACAAACGCCAGGCCTGGCTAAACAAGCTGGAACAGGAAAAACCGCAATGGAAGCAATTCTGGAAAGAAGATTTCTGCCAATTATACAACATCGACATGATTCCCCGCTTTCTGCTCTTCGATTCCCAGGGAAAAATCATCACCCTTGACGCCCCCAGGCCTTCGGATCCCGAGATAAAAACATTCATTTCCAAGTATCTGAATTAATATCCTCCGTTGTTTTCTGAAATCGATCGATCGATTTCAGAAAACAACCCCCAGCAAACAAATTTAAGGCAAACGCTCGGATTTTTACGCACGAAGTCGGAATTGTATGGACTAATTTATTATTTTTGTTTTTGTTTTAAACCTAATGAATACAAAAATGAAAAATCAACTGGTCCTATATAACACGCTTTCGCGTAAAAAAGAGTTGTTCGAACCGATCAATCCGCCCTTTGTCGGCCTGTATGTATGCGGTCCGACGGTATACGGAGATGCCCACCTGGGTCATGCCCGTCCGGCAGTGACTTTTGACCTGTTATTCCGGTATCTGAAACACCTGGGATACAAGGTACGCTATGTCCGCAACATCACCGACGTTGGGCATCTGACCAACGACAGCGACGACGGGGAGGATAAAATCGAAAGAAAAGCCCGGCTCGACCGGCTCGAACCGATGGAAATCGTGCAATTCTATACCAACCGTTACCACCGGAACATGGATCAGCTGAACACACTCCCGCCAAGCATCGAGCCTCATGCTTCCGGACACATCATTGAACAGGAGGAGTTGGTCAAAAAGATTCTGGATAACGGTTTTGCCTATGAAAGCGATGGGAGCATCTATTTCGATGTCGAAGCCTACAGTAAAAAATACCATTACGGCAAACTGTCCGGTCGCCGGGTCGAAGAATTGTTCGCTCACACCCGTCAGCTTGACGGACAAAGTGAGAAACGTCATCCAGCCGATTTTGCCCTGTGGAAAAAAGCCACGCCGGAGCATATCATGCGCTGGCCCTCTCCCTGGGGGGACGGTTTCCCAGGCTGGCATCTCGAATGCTCCTGCATGAGCCAGAAATATCTGGGAGACCGTTTCGACATTCACGGCGGCGGCCTGGACCTGCAATTTCCACATCACGAATGCGAGATTGCCCAAAGTACAGCAGCCTACGGCCACGAAGCGGTCAAATACTGGATGCACAACAACATGATCACCATCAACGGTCAGAAAATGGGCAAATCCCTGGGGAATTTCATCACCCTGGACCAGCTTTTCTCCGGAGAAAACGACGTGCTCGAACAGGCGTACACTCCCATGACCGTGCGTTTCTTCATCCTGCAGGCTCATTACCGGAGTCCGCTTGATTTCTCAAACGAAGCCCTGAAGGCCGCTCAAAAAGGTTACGAACGGATGATGACTGCTGTCCGTACCCTGAACAAGATATCCGCCTCTGAAAAGAATACCGTGAATGTCGACGAACTGATTGACAAATGTCAGGAAGCCATCAACGACGATCTGAACACCCCGATACTGATCTCCCACCTGTTCGATGGAGTCAGAATGATCAACTCCCTAGCTGCCGGAACGGAAAAGATCGATGCCTCCAATCTCGATAAACTGAAAAAACTTTATCAGGATTACATCTTCGAAATCCTGGGGCTGAAAGCTGAAAGCGAATCAGTCAGTCAGGATCATGAAGTGTTGGGTAAAGTGCTGGATATGGTCATGTCCATCCGGACAGAAGCCAAACAACGAAAAGATTGGGCGACATCAGACAAGATCAGAGACGAATTGAAAATGGCCGGTGTACTTGTAAAAGACACCAAAGACGGATACGAATGGGAACTTGCAGAAGATTAAAAACGAAAAAATGCAGGATGACGTACGTTTTATATTTACTATGTGCCTTATCCATATATGCTTGCGGGAGCAATAAAAAAAACGATAAAGAAAAAAAAGCGCCATCGACAACGGAAACCGCCAAAGACGAACCGAGATATGTCAATAGCATTCGATTGACCTCTCCGGTCAAAAACAAAGTATATGATTTCAACGAAGAGATCACTCTTGCTTTTGAAAATAAAGAACGGTTTTCCATTGATTCCGCAGCCATCTATATCGACGGCCGCTTGATCGCCACCACCGGTAAAGACGTAAAAAGTTATACTTGCCGGATTCCGGCAGAAAAAGTCGGTACGCGGACGATCAAAGTGATGGTCTGGCATCCGGACAACAAACGGGGCATCGCCACTACCACGATTCGGGTCAAACCCGACCAGGCGCCACAGTCATACAATTACGAAGTGATTGCCGTTTATCCGCATGATCCGCAGGCCTATACCCAAGGCTTGATCTATCAGGACGGCTATCTGTATGAAGGAACCGGTCAATACGGCGAATCCTCTATTCGCAAGACAGAAATCAAAAGCGGCAAAACCTTATCAGTCCTGAACATCGACAGCCAGCTGTTCGGAGAAGGCATTACCATCTATCGGGATAAGATTTACCAGATCACCTGGCGCTCCCGGAAAGGATTCATCTACGACCTGAAAACCTTTTCCCTGGAATCGACTTTTTCCTACAATTCAGAAGGTTGGGGAATTACAACTGTCGGCGACGAACTGATCATGAGCGACGGCAGCAATAAACTTTATCATATCGCCCCCTCGACATTCAATATATTGAAGGAAACAGAGGTATGGGACCACAACGGACCGGTGGATCAGCTGAATGAACTGGAATACATCGACGGTCTGGTCTGGGCCAATGTCTGGCTGACTGACCGGATTGTCGCCATCGATCCGACCACTGGAGCCGTCAAAGGGGAACTGGACCTGTCTTCTTTGTTGGCGGCCTCCGACAAAATCCGACTCGACGACAAGGACGACGTGCTGAATGGCATTGCCTGGAATCCAGAGAAAAAGACTTTTTATGTAACGGGAAAACGTTGGCCCAAATTATTTGAAATCAAGGTAAATACCACATCTCATGGAGGTAAAGATTGAAGAATCCTGGAAAGCACTGCTTCAGGAAGAATTTGACAAACCGTATTTTGCGGAATTGATTGCTTTCGTAAAAACAGAGTATGCCCACAACCGCATTTTCCCTCCCGGAAAACTGATTTTTAACGCCTTCAATCGATGTCCCGTAGACAATACCAAAGTCGTCATTCTCGGCCAGGATCCCTATCACGGTCCGGGACAGGCGCACGGCCTTTGTTTTTCCGTGCCCGAAGGCATCGAGCAACCGCCTTCCCTGCAAAATATCTTCAAGGAAATACACGATGATCTGGGCAAGCCGATCCCGACTTCCGGCAATCTCGAACGCTGGGCGGACCAGGGGGTTTTGCTGCTCAATGCAACGCTGACCGTACGGGCCCACCAGGCCGGTTCGCACCAGAACAAAGGTTGGGAAACCTTCACCGACGCCGTCATCCGCAAACTGGCAGATCAAAAAGAACATCTGGTTTTTCTGCTCTGGGGAGCCTATGCCCAACGCAAAGGAGCATTTATCGATACCAACCGGCACCTGGTACTTAAATGCGTACACCCCTCCCCGCTTTCTGCCAACCGGGGTGGATGGTTCGGTAATCACCAGTTCAGCCGTACCAACCACTATCTGCGGGAACACGGGTTGAAGGAAATCGAATGGTAGAGAGAAATGAAAGATTAGAAACAAAAATACATTTTAAGAATGGATTACGAAACAAACTTATCTACAGAAAGATATCAGACAACAACAGACACGACACGAACCACTACCACCGCCTTAGTGAGAAGTGTGTACATGTGGATGTGTACAGCTTTATTACTGACCGGTGCAACCGCTTCGTTCGTCGCCCATACGCCGGCCCTGATCGATGCGATTATCAGTAGCAAAATTTTATTTTGGGGCTTGCTGATCGCACAATTCGGTCTGGTCTGGGCAATTTCTTCGAGTGTCACCCGATACAGCCTGAGTACCCTATCCGTTCTCTTTATGATTTATTCCATACTGACCGGAGTCACTTTCTCCATTTATTTTCTGGTATTCACGGCCGAATCGATCGCTTCGACCTTTTTCGTCACCGCCGGCACGTTTGCCGTCATGAGCCTCTACGGCTATCTGACCAAAGCAGACCTGACCAAATTAGGCAATCTGGCTTTTATGGCCCTGATCGGCATTCTTTTGGCTTCGGTAGTCAATTTCTTTTTACACAGCGAAGCCCTGTACTGGGGCATCACTTATATCGGAGTCCTCGTCTTCGTAGGCCTGATTGCCTACGATACCCAGAAAATAAAAGCCCTGGCCACCCTTGAAAATAACGAGCACACACAGAAATTAGCCATCTGTGGCGCCCTCAGCCTCTATCTGGACTTCATCAACCTGTTTCTGATGCTGCTGAGAATTATGGGAAGGAGGAAATAAATTTACATCACATTTTTACGCCGATTGCAAATAAGGTTCCGGACTGTTTTTTTGTGATAAATACATAATTTATCCGAACTACGACCACTCTGTCCAGTTCATGGTGTAAATCATGGACTGGACAGAGTGGTTGCAGAAGGACTTCCGGCGGGTTACGAGGATGCGCGGTACCATACCCAACAAGGAATCAGTCATCCTGCTTATGAGAAAGACGGCCATGGACAAGAAGTCTTACCTGAGGCAAGTCCCGAGAATTTGCAAAACCAAGAGGTCTGAAGACTTACTCCGGACACACTGAATGAAACGCTACCTTTATCAGAGATATTTTTGAAAAAATGACTAAAAGTTATGGGCTATAAACTAAAAGCAGAAAAAGATCAGCGTCTCTTCATTCCTGATCTGTGTTACATTGCAGAGACGCTGATCTTTTTCCGCTATAGCCCTTGGCTTTAATTTTTATTTACTGGCTTTGAGTCCTTTAATTACAGCAGAGGTGAAACCCTCTTCTTCCATTTTGTTCAATCCCCGGATGGTAATACCGCCAGGAGTGGTCACTTTATCGATTTCTGTTTCGGGATTGGAGCCATGAGTGAGCAGTAAATCTACGGCACCTTTTACCGTTTTCAGTACGATTTCTTTGGCCTGATCGGGATAAAAGCCCAGTTCAACACCGCCTTCACTGGCAGCCCGGATGTACCTCAAGGCAAAAGCGATTCCACTGGAGGCCAAAGCAGTTCCGGCCATCATCAACTCCTCTTTGATCAACATGGCCATTCCCAGTTGGTTGAAAATATCAACCACCACTTTTTCCTGTTCGGGAGTCGCATTGCAGGAAGCGACAAAAGTCATACTGCTCGACACCTCGATAGCGATATTCGGAATCACCCGGAAAAGTACCGGCTTTACCTCTTTTTCTTTCGTGAAATAACGCATCAGCCGTTCAAATGGAATCCCGGCAGCAATGGATACGATCAGTTGTTTCTCATAGTCAACGGTATCGCGAATTTCATCGATTACCGCTTCCACCCGCCAAGGTTTCACCGCAATGACAATCAAATCCGCCCCCTGAATCGCCGTCAGATTGTCCTGTGATACATTCAGACCACCCTCCGTCAGCAACAAACGATCCAGATTCGCCTTGATCAAATCCGTACAAGTTATATCGGAAGCGTGGAATACGCCTCCTTTTACCAATCCCCGAGCAATTGCCCCACCGATATTTCCGGCACCAATAATCGTAATCTTCATATTTTGTAAATTTTAATGTTAGCATTTCAAGTGACAAATTTACACTTTTTTCATTTTCCCGCTATCGTATACGTAGATAAATATGAAATCTTTTCGATATCAGATTGATCGTTTAAGGATTATTTCCTACTTTTGATGCAGAATACAATTTTTAATACATAAGCTATGGTTAACTACAAAGATTTAGGACTGGTGAATACCAGAGAAATGTTTAAAAATGCAATGGCCGGGAAATATGCGATTGCTGCTTTCAACTTCAACAACATGGAACAGATGCAGGCAATCATCCAGGCTGCAGTAGAATGTAAATCACCGGTAATCCTTCAGGTTTCCAGTGGAGCCCGCAAATATGCCAATCAGACTCTTCTCCGTTATATGGCACAAGGCGCCGTAGAATATGCCAAAGAACTGGGACTCAATATTCCCATTGCCTTACACCTGGATCACGGCGACAGTTTCGAACTTTGCAAGAGCTGTATCGATATGGGATTCTCTTCTGTAATGATTGACGGATCACACCTTCCCTATGACGAAAACGTAGCACTGACCAGAAAAGTAGTAGAATATGCTCACCAATTCGACGTAACCGTAGAAGGTGAGTTGGGAGTATTGGCCGGTGTTGAAGACGAAGTATCCGCAGAACACCATACCTACACCCGCCCGGAAGAGGTGGAAGACTTTGTCAGCAAAACAGGTGTAGACTCCCTGGCGATCTCCATCGGAACTTCCCACGGAGCCAACAAATTCAAACCGGAACAGTGTACCCGCAATGCAGACGGTGTACTGGTACCGCCCCCATTGCGTTTCGACATTCTGAAGGAAGTTGAAAAACGAATTCCGGGATTCCCCATTGTCCTCCACGGTTCTTCTTCCGTTCCTCAGGACAAAGTCGCCATCATCAACAAATACGGCGGAGCCCTGAAAGATGCCATCGGTATACCGGAAGATCAGTTGCGGGAAGCAGCCAAATCAGCGGTTTGCAAGATCAATATCGATTCCGACGGACGTCTGGCCATGACCGCAGCCGTTCGTGAGGTTCTCGCCCTGAAACCGGCAGAATTTGACCCGCGCAAATACCTGGGCCCGGCACGAGACTCCCTGAGAGAACTGTACAAACACAAACTGATCAATGTATTGGGAAGTGCCAACACAGTGAAATAAAACAAATAAAAACCGTGGTGATCGAGGATTGCCACGGTTTTTTTATACGATTCGTACTTTCGCTTCCGTATAATAAACTCCCGAACGAATATAAAAACGATACTCTTTTCCCGGAACAGCCATCGGATCTATCACTTGAATCGTTACCTCATCTTTTCCGAAAATAAACCGAAACGGGACATTTCCATGTGCCGTACATTCGCAGTCAGAAGCACCAAGCGGAAGAGGAATCGAAGTCGAGCTACCGACTTTAAGCGAATAACTTTGTCCCCACTCCGGTAGTCCACTTCCAACAGACTGATGCATCGAGTAATGAAAACGAGCTCCGACAATCGTACGGTCCTGTAATAACCACTGATCCATATATATTTTAGCATATTCGGCAGAAATTGCCATTCCCCATTTCCCTGATGGAAATTCCATCAATGAAATATCCTTACACACCCAATAGCCGTGTTGAGGCTGTACTTCCATTTTATCGACAAATTTTTCAAGCCTCAAGTCTCCTATTCCATTCAGACCGGCAACAGTTCCGGCATCCACAAAAGAATAACGATCACCGCCTACCAAATGATGAGTTCCATCCATATAAACAGCATTCCCAAACAAAGTACGTCCGTTATTCTCATCGAACAGATCCAACAGGATTCCAGACGGGATTTCAGGGCCTTTATCCAGCTTCAGTTCGATCTGTACCCTCTCAGACGCACCAATTGTCCGCCGAATCGCCCACACCCGATAATTGCCGGGATCCTTTTCTTCCTTCACCACAAAAGCAACTTCCCGATTACCGGAGGTAAACCATTCCAGAAAAGGCAAACGATAAGTAGCCTGACCGTCTACAAGAGTAAATGTCATTCCTAAAGGCGAAGCCGATTCATTTTTCTTAAACTTCTCATATCCGTTCTCATCAAAAACCAAAACGGGAAGCCCACCGACAGGCTTACCGTCCTCATCGACTATTTTAAGATACACAATACTGTCTTTTTCCGAAAAAGAAGATTCTTTTTTTGAACAAGCAGAGAATAAAATGATTCCCATCATTAATGCAATAAATTTCCAAGTACTCATTTAAAATAGAATTAATCAAATAAATTTAAACGCACAAAAATAGCAGTCTTCTCATATTTTCACATCATCGCCCCCAAATTAAAATCTAACACCCACACCAATAAAACAATTGTAAATCAATCACTTAAATACAAACATCTTCACTTGTTTCCAACAGACCTCCAAACACTACTCAAACGAAGGTGTCAGAAAGATTTTTAGAAGCTTATCCGAGCAAAGTGAGAAACAATTCCTTATTCGGAGAATCAGAAGCTTTTATACGGGCTTTCAAACGTGATTTTCGTGCATATATATTTGCAACACTGTCGCGCATAAAAAGGCTGATGACCTGAGGAGAAAATCCACCGAAGATATAACACAGCAAACGCATGTCTGCATCTTTCATGTTCGGGAAGTCGTTTTTCAATTTTTGCATGGCATTATCGTGAGCCATATTCACGATCTGTTCGAGTTCCTGCAACATCTCACCATTCTCGGCAAAACTGTCAACCAGCTGTTTCACCTGTCGGACGATAGCCGTCTGCCCTAGAGCGGTATTTTCCCGTTCATACAAAGTCTTTCCAAGTCGATTCACAATATCAAAACGAGAAGCAATCACTCCTTTCAGGCGAATCTCTGTATGACATTTTTGCTGAATAACGGCAACAAGTTCCCGATACTTACACTGCATTTCCTGTACAAGCCACCAATAACGTTCCTTGCGTTCTTTGTGCAAACGTATCTGTTGACGGATAAGATATCCCGCAATTCCCAATACCAACAGCACTCCACCGGCAACCACCAGTTCCCACATCTCTCGATTCTTCATCTTGTAATCACTGAAAGCGGCACGTTCTCTAAAATACTCTTTCTCAATCATACCGGCAGATATCTGCATCGCTGTACGAGTCAACGAATCGTTCAAAAAAATAAAACGATGGATATTTTGTGTTGCCTCCTGATAACGTCCAGCCTGTATATCGATGCGAAAAGCAGTATATAAAAGCAAAGGCCATTCTTCTGTAGTAGACACTCGGTTTTCTGCAATCTTTATATACAACCGGGCACTGTCGAGATCATGGCGAAGCAGATGGATCTGGGCCATGGTACAACGGCCGGATGCCGTCGTATCGTCATGAAATAAAAACTCCATACGTTGCAACAAGGAGTCTGAAATAAGTACTGTATCTGAAAGGACATTCAGGGTGGCAAAATATCCAAGACAACGTTTTAGCAACGATTCGTCTTGCCATTCATTTGCCAATTCAAAGGCCAGGGAACAATCGTGTTGTGCACTCTCCAAATCCCGCATACGCAAAGCAGAGAACGTCATTCCTAATAAAGCCTCCACCATCCGTCTCGTATCTTTCGAACGCAAAAAAAGATTATAGGCTTCCCGATCATAACGATAAGCTCGAACAAAATTCAATTCAGAACGGTAGACTTCTCCTATACGCAAATAAAGCAAACCTAAATAATAAGGTTCATCCAGGTGGATCAGTTTTTCTTCAATCTCCAGAAACAATCGCAATGCGGCCGGTTTATCTCCCTGCCGCAACTTGCTCCGCCCCTGACAATAAAGCGTCCGACAAAGATTGCGTATTTCACGAGGTTGCTCCCGATAATAATCCCAAGCCAGCAAAAGCATAGAATCGCAATTTTCCTTTACACCGGAGCGATCCGCCGCTTCTGCATACAACAGAGCATACCGGGCCCGATCCGCACGATTTCCACATTCCTCGGCAGAAATACGCTGCAACAAAAACAACGCACTGTCAGGAGCCGTCATCAGCAATTTCTCAACCCGTGGAAACAAATCTACCGTCCGCACACGATCCGTACAAGTCAAACATAAAAAAGGTAAAAAACAAAAGGCAAATATCTGTCGCTTCATTTCTATCGGATTGTTCATATAGCGACCGAAAATAGCATATTGTTCTCAGATATTGTCATTTCTCACACGTTTTCTTTGAATTCTCCTCATTTTCAATCAACCCTGTTTTCTTTCTCCATAAATTATTGTAATTTTGTCCCCCTAAATTTATAGATACACAGATGCGGAAATTAAGAAACATTGCCATCATTGCGCACGTCGACCACGGTAAAACAACCCTCGTGGACAAAATGATACTGCAAGGCAAACAATTCAGAGAAAACGAAAAACCAAGCGGAGATTTAATACTGGACAACAACGATCAGGAACGGGAACGAGGTATTACCATCCTGGCTAAAAATGTATCCGTCCATTACAAAGATTATAAAATAAACATCATAGACACTCCGGGACACTCGGATTTCGGCGGAGAAGTGGAACGTGTATTGAACATGGCAGACGGCGTTCTGCTATTGGTGGATGCTTTTGAAGGAACGATGCCACAAACACGTTTCGTATTGCAGAAAGCCCTCGGACTGGGCAAAAAAGCCATCGTCGTAGTCAACAAGGTGGATAAACCGAACTGCCGTCCGGAAGAGGTTCAGGAAGAGGTATTCGACCTGATGTTCTCCCTGGGGGCCAGTGAAGAACAGCTGGATTTCAAAACCATCTACGGAAGTGCCAAACAGGGATGGATGTCGACCGACTGGAAAAACAAGACCGAAGACATCACCCCTCTGCTGGATGCCATCATCGAAGATATTCCCGAACCGGAAGCAACAGCGGGAACGCCACAGATGATGATTACCTCATTGGAATATTCCTCTTACATCGGACGAATTGCCATCGGAAAACTGACCCGGGGCAAATTAAAAGCCGGAATGCCGGTAACCCTTTGCAAACGGGATGGTGTCACCCAGCTCAAAAGCCGTATCAAAGACCTGATGCTGTTTGAAGGACTGGAAAAACAGAAAGTCGAAGAGGTTGAAGCCGGAGAAATCTGTGCCATCGTAGGAATCGAAGGATTTGAAATCGGAGATACGATCGCGGATTACGAAAATCCCGAAGCCCTGACTCCGATAGCCATCGACGAACCGACCATGAGCATGCTGTTTACCATCAACAATTCGCCCTTCTTCGGCAAGGACGGAAAATACGTAACCTCCCGCCACATCAAGGAACGTCTCGACAAAGAACTGGAGAAGAACCTGGCCTTACGGGTAGAGCCGGGACCGAGTGCCGACTCTTTCATCGTATACGGCCGTGGCGTTCTCCATTTGAGCGTACTGATCGAAACCATGCGCCGGGAAGGTTATGAACTACAGGTAGGCCAGCCGAAAGTGATCATCAAGGAAATCAACGGACAAAAATGTGAGCCGATTGAGGAATTGACAATCGACATACCGGAAGAATTCTCTGGGAAAGCCATTGAAATGGTGACCAAACGCAAAGGGGTTCTAAACAATATGGAAACCCGTGGCGACCGGGTTCACTTGGATTTCGACATTCCTTCCCGAGGCATCATCGGTCTGCGCAGCAATCTACTGACAGCCTCTGCCGGCGAGGCAATCATCGCCCATCGGCTGAAAGGTTTTGAACCCTATAAAGGGGATATCGAAATGCGAATCAACGGATCGCTGATCGCCATGGAAACCGGAGATACTTTTGCCTACGCCATCAACAAGCTGCAGGACCGGGGCAAATTTTTCATCGAACCGGGAGAAACGGTGTATGCCGGACAGGTAATCGGCGAGAGTACCCGTCCAGACGATATTGTCATCAACGTCTGCAAATCGAAGAAACTGACCAATATGCGGGCCAGCGGCTCGGATGAAAAGGTCAATATCGCTCCCCCTATCAAATTCAGCCTTGAAGAAGCATTGGAATACATTCAGGAAGACGAATACGTAGAAGTAACTCCTCACGCCATGCGTCTTCGCAAAATCATACTGGACGATACGGAAAGAAAACGTCAAAACAAACGTCTTTCCACCATAGAAGAATAAAAAAGCCCCTCTCGGGGCTTTTTTATTACCACCAATCCTCTGCAGATGTCAGACTGGTGTAGCGAAAAACTCCCATCCGCTTATAATGATCGGGCTGATTCACCGGAATGATATAAAAAGCACTGTTTACAGTCGTTGAATTTTCGTTGTCCCAGTCAATGACAAAAGGACTGAAAGTCAGATAATCTACACTGCGGGACAACTCCTCCTCCTGTCCGTTTTTCACAGCACTGTTATAAATGTTCGTCGCATTGCCGCCGCTGATTTCATGGTGACTCACCGTATATACGTAATCGGCATCCCAATCGACTTTCGCTCGCCAGGTTCCGACATAAGCCGTTCCCGAACTATTCTGATACTGGATCGTCGTATAGATATAACGGGTCTGCCCCTCCTTGTTCGGCACCAGATAAATCCGGTAGGCCGTCAACTTCCGGTTTCCATAAGCAGTCAGAATACGACTCAGTTGCTCATACGCCTCCTGCTGATCTTCAGAAGCAGTCCCACCCGGATAAGTCGGCGTCAGATTCAAAGCGTTAAACACCGGATTGTCACCGGAACTGCCTTCTGCCTTGAAATAATCGGCTACCGGTTGTCGGGTCGTAAAGGAATACTCATCTCCGTAGTTTGTTCCATATGCATTCGTGACATACGTCCGGACATAATATTTAGTCTGAGGCTTCAAAGGAAAGAGCAACAAAGAGTCGAAAGCAAGACGGTCATTACTGATACCGACTGCCGGTAACTTATGGTCTGCCACCGTCGGATGTTCATTTTCACTCCAGCATACACCGGCTTCCGTCACCGGCGCTTGCAAAATACCGGTATTCAGAATTTCCCCACCGACATAAGCCCGATGAGCGGTAACATAAGTCGTCATCCGGGTAGCAATAGTGGCTTTATTGCTTAAAGTAGCTACCGTTACCTCCTGACCGTAAACAACACCATTTTTATTCCGGGCATAAGGACGGACATAATAAACAGTTCCTTCTTCCAGCTGAGCAACCGTTGTCGATGTCTCTCCGTCCCCTTCTCCCAAATGTATCCGGTGATCTGCTATCGTAGGTCCAGAAACGGATCCCCAAACCACCCCATATTCCAGAATCGGCAAAGGCGTTCCGGACAAGGCATTGACTGTTACCTCAAAAGAGGTATTCGCCGCAACGACATGCTGTATTTCAACTTTCGGATCAGCATAACTCAGCGTAGAAAACTCTATGGCATCCGAATAGACGGTTCCTCCGGCATAGCTTACGTAAGCCCGGCACACATAAGTTGCATGATCTGCCAAATCACTGATCTTTCCTTTCAATTCTCCAGTTGTTCCCGCTACCGGTAATTTCGAAGCATTCTCCAAGGTCAGCTCACCGGTTCCGGCAGATTTCAGACAGTACAACAAACCTCTTTCAGTAATTTCCAATCCACCGTCAGTAAATACCTGTGCCTGCACTTCAGCCGTCGTCTCTTCTACGGCCACGACTCCCATCATCAAAAGAGTCGGCCGGCCATGCGCCAGTGTCACACAAGTTTTTTCATCACCGTACTGCACACCATCGGCAGTCTCCACCCAGGCCCGCACATAATATTGTGTTCCCTCCGAAAGACCTGTAATGCTGCTTCTAAATTCTCCCCGTCCATGTCCATCGGTCGTATGCGAATCTTTTCGCGTCGGAGAGGGAGTCGTCGACCAACAAACTCCCCGCTCACCAATATCGCGTCCACCGGAAATTTCACCACCACATACAGCAGTCGTATATCCGATGTCTTTCAACAATCCGGTTTTCAGCGTCAAGGGTCCCTCCATTTCATCCTTATCCGCACAGGCAAACAGGAAAAATGAAAAACAGGCAACGATCCACGCATTCAAAAATTTATTTCTTTTCATAACACATCATTTTTAATGATCTACTACTGTTTCAACTGACCGGCAATATACAGTTCTTCGCGTTCCACCCGATACAAACCACCAATGTTTCCACTCAACCCCTGTGTTCTATTGGCAGCCCAATCGATTTTAAAAGTATGGGGAATAATTTTGGCTTTTTCCACAGTCGCCCAACTTTCATCCGTATCATAATGAGCATATTCCAAACCACAGAAGAAATCCGGCAACTCTTTCATATACATCTCATAATAAAACTCATTTGTCGATCCGGTCTGTTCCCGATCCGTAAACGTAATCGTGCCATCATCGTTTAGGGTATAGGCATACTGCCATTTAGCCGTATAACTTTTTTGAGTGGAGGTATTCAGATAAGTAATTCCCAATTCCATCACCGGTTTGCCCACAGCGGTATTCATAACAAACTTGCAATACATCTCCTGAATAGCCCGGGTTCTGGCATTCAAGCTATTGTAAGCAGGAGTATACACCTCATTCATAAAAGGATCTGTCAGCGTACCGACCATCGCCGACGGTTTTACATACAGTTGTGAAAAGGTCTGATTATAGCCCAAATTTAAGGGATATGGAGGAACAAGATTATCCACCAACTCATAAGAACGTCCATCTATTTCTACCCAATACCTACCGTCCGTCCATTTCAAGCCATTCACATGTAACCCATTGATCTCCGCCGGTTCAAAGAAACAGACATTGCTTTGGGCATCGGCCTGTACAATCCCCTGAAAATCCAGATAGGAACCGACAGTCAGCTCTGTCAATTCACCTTCTTCATCCACATAGGCAAATTCCGTTTCCCGATAATTCGGACGCATCAGGTATTTTTTCCCCTCCACCTCCACTGTCGGAAACCTGTTCTCAGTCAGAAAAGCCGTATGCCGTTCAATCACCTGTTTCAATCCCCCCTGAACCGCCAGCTGTGCCTCTTCGGGAGTTGCCCGATCCATCCGGGCCAGACATTGGTTATAATTCCCGATCAGATCGATTCCGCCGTTATCCGTTTCTACAATCCGAAACTCAAAATCGGAAAGCAAACCTTCGGAATTCTTTCCACCATTATTGGCCCCCTGCGGATCCGCCAACAGATGCAAATAACTATAAGTATCAAATATCAGGGAAGGCGCCAGCAACATTTTCAAACGCCAGGAAGAAATACAGGGCATTGTCGCTGTCTGTCCGGCCTTGCTAAAAGTAGCCTCCATGTCCGACAGCATGCCGACCCGTTCATCTTCTTCAAAAGACATCCACAAACGGTAAGCTCCGCCCTTCTTGGTATCGATCGCCAAAAACCATCCATTGGGCGCATTCAGTAAAGTTTCCCGATACTCCTCCATCGTCATTTTCAATCGCTCGTCCGGGGTTTGGGTAAAAACATTGTCCTCTGTTTTATCACAACTGGCTAACAGAAGAAGTATGGTAAAGAAAAAAAGATATTTTTTCATGATTCTCATTTTTTATTCTACTGTTCATAATCATCTCCGGTAACATAATCAATGGCTTCCTGAACCAAAGTAACCAGGCCTTTCTTTCCATCCTGATCATAAAAATCAATTCCCCAGATATCTTTCAGATAACTAATGACAATTGTTTCTTTCTGCCGAAGAGCCTCGGAGGGATCATAGGCAAATTCCTGAGCGGAGGTTGCATTTTCATACAATTTCTTGGCTTGGGCTACCTTGTTTTCATACCACTCCCGGCCGAATACGGCAATCCGGGCAATCATCTCTACAAAATCCTCATCAGGGGCCGCACAGGCATAACTGCTGATATAACCCAACTTCAGGGCTTCTTCCTCATCTATATTATTCCAGGCGGTTGTGTATCCTCCGGGAGTGATATTCTTGAACTCCTCCGGATACAGAATCGTCTGATGCAACGTATGTCCGAACTCATGATGAACCGTTTTCATGATCTGCTGAATCAAATCCCGGTCCTTGCTGTCAAACCAGTTCAACCGATAGAGCACAATCTTCCGTCCGCCCTCTGCTTCTCCCAGGGTAATCGTTCCATCGTTCGGATTGTATTTAGGGCTACCGACCAATACATACTTTTTCGGGGAATAAGAACGGATAAAATTCGCCCCGGCCAATTGTTCATACGGTTTTATCCAAACCTCCTGCACCACTTTCATCACAGGAATAACCAATTCTTCCCGAATGGGAACCAACACCCGGTTCAGGTCCAGTTCCGACTGATCCCAACGATATTTCACCTCCATATTGTAAGGCTGTGTATAATTCTCGACAATCCAACGATCGACCTCATTCTGCACATATTCATCACCACCCAGACCCAGCAAATACTGATCGGGTACAAAATCTTCTTCGGCACATCCCCACAGCATCCAAGCTGCGACAAACATCATCCAATACTTCAAAGTTTCCATAACTCTGCTTTTTACCATTGTTTACTTAAAAAATTCTCTCGAGGATTCAACTGTACATCCGCCAGTTCGGCAGTCTTCGGCAATTGCAGCAACCACCGGTCATCTCCGGGATAAAGGGTATTGGTGTCTCCGTCTTTCGTCGTATGGGTAATCGGTATGCGATAACGCCACATATCCCACCAGCGAAGCCCTTCCCACATAAACTCATTGCGACGGAAATCCAGGACGCAAAGGATCAGTGCCTTCTTCAACTCACTCCAAGAAGCGGAACCATATGCATTGTATTTCTGCATGAAATGTTCCGGATTCTCCAACGCACTTGCGTAAAATTTAACAAGTGTCTGTTCCGTGATTACATGCTTTTTCTCATCGTAATTCTTAATTCGTTGCCGACAGAAAACATTCAAATCATCGATGGCCTTCTGATAATCGTCCAGCATGGCATATGCTTCGGCCCGGTTCAAAAGTACCTCTTCATTGCGGAATGTGGGAAAAATCGTATAAATATACCCCGTAGAGGCATTGATATCCGACTTGATGAACAATTCCGAATATTTCGGTACATAATGATTATCCCCGCTATACCAGGTACGATAGGCCCACTGTCCGCCCGTCACATTCAGGGCCGAACTGGAAAGCGTCTGTTCAAGATCCGATTTTACACAACCGTACCGCCAGGTATTGGCATATCGGGACATCCGGGAAGACATTTCGGTCAACAACAAGTTAGAGGTATTGCTAGCTTTCGTATAGGCAATCTTCACATCGTTGCTGCCCGGCGCCACGGCATAAGTCGTCAGCCAGGGCTGGAAATTATTCTTGGCATAAATGGAAGCATTATCATTGGCCGCCACATTTCGAGCGCCGTCCTCACCAACAAATAGCGAAGGCTGCGGAAACACCCGGCTGGCATAGGCAACCACCTGTTCCCATTCTCCTTTATACAAATAAAAACGGGAAGCATAAGCATTGGCCGCCGCTTTGGTAAAATGATAACGGGGAACGGTATAAATAGCATCCGACCCCAAACGGTCAATCGACTCAAGCAAATCCTTTTCTATCTTCTCATAAGTCTCCGCCACAGTTCCCCGACTGTATTTGGCCAAAGCCACGGTTTCCGGTTCCGTCACATAAGGAATTCCCGGACTGTCGTTGGCACCACCTTTCTCATAGAATTCAGAAAACAAGGAGACCAGCATAAAATGAGAAAAAGAACGAATCATTTTTGCTTCGGCGACATAGGGTTCCTGTTCCTTGGGAAAGCCCATTTCTTCAGCAGCTTTCAGGGCATGATTCACTTCTGCAATACTGAAATAGAATGCCCTCCAGAAATAAGTAGGCGTATCTTGTGTCTCATCCTCTACATCCCGCCAGAAAAAGGGATCGGTATTTGAATTATTCTCCTGTTTTCCGGAACCTTTATCGGTTACGAAATCCACCCGGGAATTCAGCATGGCAGCATACGAAGCTTTCGGATAAGCATCGGCCACCAGTTTTGCCAATTTTTCCGTGGTATTTATCTCCGTACGGTCATCCGGCACGACATCCAGGAAATTATTACAACCGGACAACAAAACAAGTCCTCCCACAGCTATATTTCTAATGTATTTTTTCATAATCGTAATCATTTAAAATCCTATATTCAAAGCAACTGTAAACTGCCGGGAAAGAGGTTGCGCCACTCCACCGGTATTATAAAATTCCGGATCCTGCCCATTCAACTTTTTGTCTGCATAAATCAACCAAAGGTTCGTTCCGGCAACAGTCAATGAAACATCACTCAGTAATCTGGTTCTTTGTAAATAATGCTTCGGAACCTTATAGGTCAAAGAGACCGTTTTCAAACGCAAGAAATCCCCCTTGGCAACCCGTTCTGTCGAATAATTATAAGAATTATACGGATACTTACTGCTGAAACCGTCTGCCGTCAAAACATCGACTATCGACGGTACATTGGTATATTTCTCATCCCCAGGCTGCATCCAACGATCGAAGAAAACACTCGACATCGCATCCAATTCGGAATAAGAAGTCTTGAAAGCCGGTGCCAGGCGAATCTTATTGCCGGCCTGGAAGGTAAGAAACACATTCAGAGAAAGATCTTTCCAACGGAAAGTGTTCGACCAGCCGCCGGTATATTTCGGATCCACCGGCCCCTCGTACGTCAGATAATCCAGGTTCGTACTCTGGAAATAAACCGAATTGGCCACTTTTCCATTTTCATTGATAAACAAAGGCACTCCCGAATCATGCTCCAATCCCACAAACTGGATGGAAAACAAACTGCCTACCGGATATCCTTCCCGATTGCCACCGCTGGCATTGACCATATTATAAATAGACGGCATATTTTTGGAATTGACAATCTTAGTCGTCGTATATCCCAAGGTGAAATTCGACTTCCAATTCCAATCTTTCGTACGAATCGGAGTAACGGCTATCGCCAGGTCATAACCGCGGGATTCCATATCCGCATAATTTGCCAATTTATATAAAGTCCCCCCAATAGCGGAATTCTTCAAAGAAGCGATCAAGTCGAAACTGTTCCGCCGCCAGTAATCAAAAATCACGTCCAGTCGCCGGTTAAACACTCCGATATCGATTCCCAGATTGAGGACATGTCCCTTCTCCCAGGTCAGTTCTGAATTTTCGAGAGCATCCAAGGTAATCACCGATTCAATCTCATTGCCATAAGGGCGTTTGGTATTTTCATTGATAAATTTTGCCGATGCAGAAGCGGAAGAATTCATGGAAGCCGTCAAACCGTAAGAACCGCGCAACGACAATTGATCGATCCAATCGGCCGACTTTATAAAATGCTCGTTGTGAAGATTCCATTTCGCACTGACATTCCAAGTCGGCAACCAGCGGGCACTTCGATTGCGTCCCAATGCATTGGTTCCATCGTAACGAATGGTTCCGGAAAAGATATAACGGGAATCAAAACCATAATCGGCATTGAAATAAAAAGCGGCAAAGCGGTCCCGGGTCGTTCCCATCCCATAATAATCGAAATTGCTTTCGATCATCATTTTCATAATCCGGTAATCCACCGTCACCTTTCCTCCTTCATCATACTGATAACCATAACCGGTATTCGAAAACGTTTGCCTGTCCGCGTATTTTATTTGAGTACCACCAATCATATTCAATTCATGCAATCCGAATTTATGACTGTATTTTAGAGAATTACGGATATCATAGCTGGTCAGCTGGTCTTCCGAACGGTTGTAAAATCCTCCATAAGGCAAAACCGACACGGCTTCTGCTTCCGGATGATCGGGATCCTTGTATAAAAACTTGTTTTTAGAACGGATGGTGGAAGTATAATCGGCCCGATAAGCTTCCGCCATATTCGATTTTTCCGTAATCATATGTTCCCGATCGGATTTCACATAACGCACAGCCCCCATAAACTCATACCGAAAACCCTTGAAAATTTCCCATCCCAATTCCAATTGAGCCTTCACGTCTACCATTTTCAACTGGATCGAATTGTTGTTCAATTCACTGATGATATTAAACGGAGCATAATTGCGTGTAAAAAACTCCAAATCTCCGTTTTCATCATAAGCAGTGAGTACCCGACTGGTATTCAAGGCATAACTAAAGGGATTGATATCGAAATCCCGGTCATAGGAACCTTCCACAGTATTGCTTCTCCGGGAAAGAGAACCGGGGGCCTTTTGATCTCGGAGTGAACCGATCAACTGCACGCCCATATTCAGATTCTCCGCCAATTTATAGTCATTGCGCAGATTGGCAGTATACCGTCTCACCTTGTCGGCAACCGTCCACCCCTGATCATTCAGAAAACTCAAAGACGCATAAGAACGACTGCGTTGGCTTCCGCCGGAAATACTGAGCGAATGTTCCTGCTGGAGAGAATTCCGGAATAGAATCTTAAACCAATCGGTATTGGCATTGGCATAGCGCCGTAAAAAAGCATTCCGGGCTTCCCGGGTATTTTCCAGCTGAAACTTGCCAGTTTCCGGATCGAAGGTATTAATCATCTTGTACATTTTTCCATAAACACCGGAGTTGGATGCATTGACCAGATCGGAATTCAGGTATCCCTTTCTTTCCAATTCCGCATACACGGACATCTGATCACCGGAATTCATGATATCGTAATCAGCATAAGTAGGACGCAACTGCATCGTAAAATTCCCGGAATAACGAAGTACCGGGCGTCCTTCGCTTCCCCGGCGGGTAGTAACCACCACCACCCCGTTCATGGCCCGGGCCCCGTATAAAGCAGTTGCGGCAGCATCCTTCAGGATATCGATACTCTCAATATCATTAGCATTCAAACCGGCCACGGCAGAACCGAGCAAAGTCGTGGGATCACCGCTCGTCAAGTCATCATTACTGACACTCACGATATCCTCATGCACAACCCCATCGATCACCCACAAAGGCTTATTTTCTCCGGAAAGAGAAGTAGCACCTCGCACCCGTACCTTGGGTGCCGCACCGAAAGTTCCGGAAACATTCTGTATACTCACTCCGGCCACAGCACCTTCAAGCATCCGACTGACATCCATCACCCCTTTCAAATGCATGTCCTCCTGTTGCAATTTCGTCGAAGAACCGGTAAAAGTCGTTTTACTGATACTGCGATAACCGGTTACCACCACATCCTCCAATACCTGTTCCTCTTCCTGTAATACAACCTGCAATGGAGCATCCGTATTCACAGTCACCTCCTGGGTCAGCATTCCCACAAATGAAAAAACCAACACCGGAGATTTGACCACCGGACTTTCCAGGATAAACTTACCGTTGACATCGGTAGCCACCCCAACGGTTGTTCCCTTCAACACGACACTCACACCCGGCAAAGGATTCCCTTCCTTATCTTTCACTGTCCCCGTAATCTTTTTTTTCTGAACCTGAGGAACAACCGGAAGAATCGTTTTATTCTCCGTGACGATGATCAAATTTCCCGACAACTCATACTGATACCGATCGCCAATAATTTTTTCCAAGGCAGCCTCCAACTCTTCCTCTCGAATCGAAAGAGACACCCTCTTCTCCGTATCAATGCTCTTGGCATTAAAAAAGAAGAAATACTCCGTTTGCCGTTCCAATTCTTTAAAAACATTTGCCAAACGTTCGTTCTGACAGTCAATGGAAACCCGGACATCCTGTGAAAAAACCGAGGCATTCACTCTGAACAGAAATGCCAAACTCAAAATCAGCGTTAATTTCATAATACGCCATGTTTTTTTCTGCAATTGTTGCTGACACACAACAATGAATCGCTTTTTTTTCATAAATTTGTATTTGAAATCCAACATGTCCCGTTATTTTCTTCAAAGCCTAACGGGAAATTATCGACCGGCGATTGTTTGCAGCAATCGCCGATTTTATAGCACCATTTATTTTATTACAACCGTATTTTCTTTCAAATAAAACTGAACGTCCGCCGTTTTTTCTATGGTTCGAAAAACCTCCTGTAAAGGAAGATGTTTATCGATCATTCCGGTAAAAACATACTCCTTCAGATGCTCCTGTTGGAAAAATACATGCACCCCATACCAACGCTGCATCTGTATCATAATATCTTCCAGGGTCATTTTATTGAAAATAAACATACCGTTTTTCCAGCAGATATATTCCCGAGTATCTACCTCATGGACTTCGATTTGCTCCTTCCCGCAACGTGCCTGTTGGCCCGGTTCCAACATCACCTGATGTCGGCCGCTTTCAACATTTACTTTTCCTCTTACCAAGGTTGCTTCTACCCCATCTTTTTCCGGATAAGCATTGATATTGAACACTGTCCCGACCGCTTCGACAATTGTTTTGCCGACCTCCACCCGAAAAGGATGGTCTTCATCACTTCGAACCTCAAAATATCCTTCACCTTCCAGGAATACTTTCCGTTCATTCCCTACAAACGCAACCGGATAAGTCAGTTTACTGGAAGAATTCAAATAAACAATACTACCGTCAGAAAGAGTCAAACGATAATCCGCCCCCACCGGGATCTCGATGGTGTGGTAAATCAATTCCTTTTCATCCTTATCAGTCAGAACATAAGCCATACCTTCCGTAGAATCCTGGCGGACAGCTACCTGTCCATTATTCAATACCTCGCCGGCTGAAGTCTTCGGTATTTCCAACACCTGTCCATCATTCAAAATCAAACGAACCGAACGATCCGCATATCCGATTTCTTTTCCATCCGGGCTTTCCTGAACTAATTCGACTTGTTCCCGAAGAACATACAGAACAGAGACCCCCATTAAAACAGGCAGGACAACAGCCGCCACTCCTCTCCAGAATCTTATCTGACGACTCCGACGATCCACCGTTCTCCGGCGAATCCCCCACCACATCCGTTCAAAGTCCGGTTCCGAAGTTTCAGCAAGCTCATTCATACGCGTCAGAATCCGGTACTCATCCCGCCCCCATTGTTCCGCCTTCCCCTCCAGAAGCATCCATATTTTTGTAAACATCCTTTTCATACTGACAAATGAAATCATATATACATAGATCTAACTCTATATTATATATCCCTTCCATCGTCAAAAGGGTGAAAAAAATCACATTTTTTTTAAATAGATCAAAATTAACAAGAGAAGTAATTCATTTTCAGAAAGATTTTGCAGACTTTTCAGCTTGCGATAAGCTATTTTGACCTGAGATTTCACCGTATTCACCGAAATATTCAGCCTGGAAGCAGTTTCTGCATAACTGCATCCTTCAACCACCGACATTACAAAAATTTTCCGGCAACTTTCAGGTAAAGAAGCAAGCAATTTCCGGACATTCTCCAATTTTTCAGAAAAATCATCCATCTTGTCTTCAGCCCAAAACTTTTGTTCCCGAGTCAGGGCCTCGGCATGTCTTTCCTGAACCCGACAATGACGAAAGTGTTTAAAAATATAATTCCGAACGGACTGCTTTAAATAAAATCGAATATCATAAGCCGGATCCAATTCTTTCCGATGGTTCCACAAATTTACAAAACTTTCCTGCACAGCATCCTCTGCAACATGACGATCATCGACCAACCCCATGGCAATGAAAAACATAGTCCGCGAATAATAACGGAACAACCGCTCAAAAGCGGTAGCATCACCGGACTTCAAAAGATATATATCACGTTGTATATCCACTTGCAGCTAAACTGAAAAAACAAACAAATCGACGAACATGGCACAAATATATAAAACAAGTTGAAAAACAAGCTTCCACTTCTACAACAATTTTATTTATTAAAAAAAACCTTTATTGACTCTTTTATACTACAAAAAAGAAAAATTTTCAAACCCTGGCATTCTTATTGCCGTACATTCCCCACAAATTTACAGAACAATGTTAAAACAACCTCAATAACCAAAAGCATGCAGAAATGCGTACTACTATCCATATTGTTTCTTTCAATATATATAAACGGCCGGGGCCACAATCCATGCCCAGGGAATGTCTCATCTAAAGCAGACAGTCTGACACATCAAACCTCTTTTTTTAAAAAAATATATACCCGACTTTACCGTTATTTCAGCGAAGCGAATCAGATCAAAGAAGAAAAAAACTTCGATCTCTCTTTCATAGGCGGTCCTCATTTTTCCAGCGATACCAAATTAGGCTTGGGAATAGTTGCTTCCGGACGATACCGGGTTGATCGAAACAATTTATCTCTTCCCCCATCCCATATATCATTGTACGGAGATGTGACAACCACTGGCTTCTACCTGCTGGGAATCCGGGGAACCACTCTTTTCAAAGCAGATAAATACCGCCTGGGAGTCCATGGTTATTTTTTCTCTTTTCCCAGTAAATACTGGGGAATCGGATATACCAACGGTAACCGTTCCGAGGATTACACCACCTACAAACGTTTAGAAAAACAAATCCGAACCGATTTCTCGATCCGATTGTTGCCGGCTACTTATATCGGAGGAACGACGCTTTTTCAACAGGTAAATGGTAGACATTTTAAAAATATCGATTTTCTGAAAGGAGAAAAAGCAAACATTACCTCCTGGGGATTTGGTTTGTTCGCAACTTATGATTCCAGGGATTTTCTACCCAATCCTTATCGTGGCAGTTACATCAAGATAGAACAACTTTTCTTCCCGGATTTCTGGGGCTATCGTTTTCAACGAAGCGAGGTCGTTTTCAGACAGTATCAAGCCATCTGGGAAGGAGGCATCCTGGCATTGGATCTGCAAGGTACATTCAATTACGGGAATACCCCCTGGAGCATGGTGGCCCAATTAGGCGGACCTTATCAAATGAGAGGCTACTACGAAGGACAATACCGGGACAACAACCTGATTCAAAGCCAAATCGAAATTCGTCAACATTTATATAAAAGACATGGAGTCGCCCTCTGGGGTGGCGCCGGAAATGTATTTCCCCGCTTCAATCAGTTTCACTGGAAACAGACCTTACCGACTTGCGGTATCGGTTATCGCTGGGAATTCAAAAAACGAGTCAATATCCGCCTGGACTACGGAATCGGGAAAAGACAAAGTGCCTTTTATTTCAATATAGACGAAGCTTTTTAAAACAATCAGTATCAAAACCCAGTCTCATGCTACATCAAACCGTTCGTCTTTTTCAGTATTTTTTGAAAAATTCCCGCCAATTATATGCTTTTTTTATATTGGTAAATCTCATCCCCAGTATACTACTCCTGTTTACAGAACCGTATCCGTTCATCGGAAAAGTATTGCTGATTGGTTTTCCGTTAGGCATATACCTTCTCATCTTTGCCAGCCTGAAAAACATCGGACTGATGCAGCTTCTCCTAATTCCTCAATTGGTATTGAATGCCTTTCAGATAGTCATATTCTATCTGTTCGGAGAATCAGTTATCGCCGTTGATATGTTTCTGAATCTGGCAACGACGAATGTCAGCGAGGCCGGAGAATTGCTAAACAATTTATGGCCCGCCATTTTCCTTGTCTGTTTGCTCTATCTGCCAACAATCGTCTTTGCCATCATCAGCTGTAAAAAGAAAATACATTTATCTAAAAAATTCCGGCAAAAAGCAGTCATACTCGGACTAATCATCGCGTTGGCATCCTACGGTCTAACCTTTACAGTTCCTCATAAACCCAACGGAGCCTACCGGCTGCAATACGATGTTTTTCCCATCAATATTTATTACAACCTCCATTTAGCCATCCAAAAATGGCAACGGAGCAAACACTATCCGGTCAGTTCGAAAGATTTCAGCTTCCATGCCTACCAACATACTCAAATTCCCGATCGGGAAATCTACGTACTGGTCATTGGCGAAGCCAGTCGAGCAGCCAACTGGAGTCTTTGGGGCTATGAACGGGAAACCAATCCGTTATTGTCCACCACCTCTGGTCTGGTTTTATACCCAGATGCCATCACCCAAGCCAATGCAACTCATAAAAGCGTACCGCTGATCTTATCGGCAGTTCATGCCGACAACTTCAAGCTCATCTATCAACAAAAAAGTCTTATTACAGCTTTCCGGGAAGCCGATTTCCAAACCATTTTCATCAGCAACCAACCACCCAACCGGAGCTTCACAGATTATTTTGCGGCCGAAGCCGATTTCCATGAAAACATCCGTCCCACATTGAATGGAGGAATTTCCAGCCTCAACAATTGGGACGGGAACATGCTTCCCTTGGTTCAACATTACATCGATTCCCTGCCAGGAAACCTGTTCTTCGTCCTGCACACATACGGATCACACTTTAATTACCAAGAGCGATATCCTTCCCCATTCGCCCATTTTAAACCTGATCATGCAACAGAAATAGAGGCCAAGAACCGCCAGCAACTGATCAATGCTTATGACAACAGTATCCGATACACCGATTATTTCCTCCACTGCCTGATCCAAACCCTGAACTCAACCCAGGCCGTCACAGCCCTTTATTACAGTCCGGATCACGGCGAAGATTTACTGGATGATGAACGAAAACGCTTTCTACACGCCTCGCCACATCCTACTTATTACCAATTACACATTCCCCTGCTTCTATGGTTTTCTGAAGCCTATCAGCATACATTTCCAGATCGGTACGCAGCAGCCTGGCACAATCGCTCCTTACCGGTATCCACCAGCTCCGCTTTTCACACCCTGTTGGACATGGCATCCATCAACACTCCCTGGTTAAACACGGAATACTCATTAACCAGTCCGAAATACAAAGCACAACGAAGAATGTATCTCAACGATCACGACCAGGCAGTCTACTGGTACCAAAGCGGATTGAAAAAACAGGATCGGGAAATGATCGAAAAGAAAAAACTGGACCACCGGTAAAAATACAAAGCAAAGAATATTTGTATGATTTTTATCGATTTGTATTATTAAAAACATTTTGTATATTTAGTGAAAAAAGTACGTTTTAATTTTTAGGACCGTCCCAAAAGATTAATTTTGCAACCGAAAAACCAAAAACAAGATACCTTAAAAATTAAAAATATGAAAATAGCTATTGTCGGTGCAAGTGGAGCGGTAGGACAAGAATTCCTACGAGTATTGGAAGAAAGAAATTTTCCCATGGATGAACTGGTGCTATTCGGATCCAGCCGCAGTGCCGGCAGTCAATACACCTTTCGGGGACGTTCCTTAACGGTAAAACAATTACAACACAACGATGATTTCAAAGACATTGACATCGCTTTCACCTCTGCAGGTGCCGGAACCTCCAAAGAATTTGCAGAAACCATTACCAAGTATGGGGCTGTCATGATCGACAATTCAAGTGCATTTCGCATGGATGAAGATGTTCCGTTGGTGGTACCCGAAGTAAACCCGGAAGATGCCCTGATCCGCCCCCGGGGAATCATTGCCAATCCCAACTGTACCACCATTCTCCTGGTAGTCGCCTTAAAAGCAATCGAACAGCTGAGCCATATCAGACGGGCACGGGTAGCCACCTACCAAGCTGCCAGCGGAGCCGGAGCCGCCGCCATGGATGAACTGTACACACAATACCGGCAAATATTGACCGGCGAAAAACCGACAATAGACAAATTCGCCTATCAACTGGCCTTCAATCTGATTCCCCAAATTGACGTATTTACAGAAAACGGCTATACGAAAGAAGAGATGAAGATGTTTAACGAAACCCGCAAAATCATGCATTCAGACATCCGGGTCAGCGCCACCTGCGTCCGTGTCCCGGCTTTAAGGGCTCATTCGGAAAGTATCTGGATCGAAACGGAACGCCCGCTTTCCGTTGACGAAGTTCGGGCAGCGTTTTCTCAAGCCGAAGGTTTGGTATTACAAGACAATCCGGCCGAAAAAGAATACCCGATGCCTCTTTTCCTTTCCGGCAAAGATCCGGTATACGTAGGACGTATCCGGAAAGATCTGGCCGACGAAAACGGTCTTACTTTCTGGCTGGTGGGCGATCAGATCAAAAAAGGTGCTGCCCTGAATGCAGTCCAGATTGCCGAATACCTGATCAAAAAGAAATAAACTGTTGGATTTCGGGAGTCTCCGGGACTCCCGAACAAACGAAACACGCATATTCCGGACAAACCGGACAAGCAAAAAGCCATACAGGCCAACGTTGCCCGTTGTTCTGAAAAATCACGGGCAGACCTTTCTCAAAACGGACTTCGAAATCCGACAAGGGAAAAGACAATCCACAACCCAAGTATTTCAAAAAACTCTCTTTCACAGACCAATATTGAAAAAAAAGCTGATCGCGTACTGTTTCCGACACTGATTCCAAACAACGGATTTCTGCCGGATGAAAAAAACGCCGGGCAACTCCCATCCGGGCTGTCGCGGTCAACTGAACGTCCACCCCCACCTCCGAATCGGAAAAGGCAGCCACCAGATAATCGCCGGAATGAGACAAATTGAACCAAACCGAATCCCGACCTTTCACAAACGGTTTCCCATGTTCCCCTTTCCAGATCCGGAAATCCGGTTTCCGCAATCCCCACAACTCAAACAACATTTGCCGGATAAAGCTTTCTCCCAACAATTTCGTCCGTCGGACCTGTTCATTTCGATAAGTCATTACTGCCTGTACGGTATCCTCCCCTACACGCTGTAAGAAAAAATCATCCGGGAATTCCCGGAAATCAGACCGTTTTAAATAATATATCTTAAGCATCGCTCTCTAATCAGTCTTACAAAAATACGCGAAGCCAACGAATAATCACCGACTCATATATTAAAAATATTAACATTCCGCGAAAAACCAGCCCATTTTTAACGTTTTATTCAAAAAAAACGTTTGAAATATTGGTGTTTAATCCGATTTTCCTTATTTTTACAGCGCAAAACAGAAGAAAAGAAACGTAAAAAAATTGATATCATGGAAATAAAAAAGTCACAGAAAGCAGACCTGGAAGGGAAGAGAGGCGTCTTCTTCGAGGTTGGACTGGCATTGGCTTTGGCGATTCTGTTATTTGCATTCGAATGGAAAACCTCCACGGAGCAAGTAGGACAGTTCCAAACAGTCGCCGAAGAGCCAATAGAAGATGAAATTATTCCGATTACGCAACAGATGCTGAAACCGCCTCCACCACCTCCTCCTGCACCGAAACTGACAGACTTGATCGATATCGTAGAAGATGATACCGACATCGATGAGGATCTGGAAATCTTGGACGCAGAAGACCAGTCTGAAAATCAGGTGGTTGAAGACTTCTCTGACATAGGAGAGTATGGGGATGTTGATACAGGAGAAACGGAAATTTTTATGGTAGTAGAGGATATGCCGAGTTTCCCGGGAGGAAATGTCCAGAAATGGATTGCCAAAAACGTGAAATATCCGGTATTGGCCATGGAAAACGGGATTCAGGGAAAGGTTTTCATCCAGTTCGTAATTGAGAAAGACGGTTCCATCACGGATGTAAAAGTAGTCAGAGGCGTTGACTCCTCCCTGGACAAAGAAGCAGTTCGCGTCGTTTCGTCTATGCCGAAATGGAAACCAGGAAAACAGAGAGGAAAACCCGTAAGAGTATCTTACACCTTACCGATCAATTTCCAGTTGTCTAATCAATAAGAAAATTATATCACAACGGATAAAGGGCTGTCATTCTTTGTCAGCCCTTTATTTTATCACTCAATATATATGTATTATACCGCACAAGAAACAGAAAAAGCCATATTAGTCGGAGTAGCTCTCCAATCAACCGGAGTGACATACAGCCAGATGAGCGAATACCTCGAAGAGTTGTCTTTCCTGGCAGAAACGGCCGGAGCTGAAACCGTAAAAATTTTTACCCAGAACCTCGAAAAACCGGTACATGCCACTTTTGTCGGCAAGGGAAAATTGGAAGAGATCCAGGCATATGTCGAAACCAATCCGGTGGATATGATCATCTTTGACGATGAGTTAAGTCCGACACAACTCCGAAATATCGAAGCCCTGTTTCCGGGTATCAAAGTACTCGACCGCACCAATCTGATCCTGGACATTTTTGCCAGCCGGGCACGTACCGCTCATGCCAAAACACAAGTGGAACTGGCCCAATACCAATATCTTTTACCTCGTCTGACCGGAATGTGGACTCACCTCGAACGGCAAAAGGGAGGTATCGGCCTGAGAGGACCGGGAGAAACAGAAATCGAAACCGACCGGCGTATCATCCGGGACAAAATCACCCGCCTGAAAGAAGAGTTGGCCAAAATAGACAAACAAAAAATCATCCAACGGAAAAACCGGGGAAAACTGGTACGGGTCGCTCTGGTCGGATACACCAATGTCGGTAAATCCACCCTGATGAATCTGCTCAGTAAATCGGATGTATTTGCGGAGAACAAGCTGTTTGCAACACTGGACACCACGGTTCGCAAAATAGCCATCAAAAACGTTCCTTTTTTGCTGGCGGACACCGTCGGTTTCATCCGCAAACTACCACATCACCTGATTGAATCGTTCAAATCGACCCTGGACGAAGTCCGGGAAGCCGATGTCATCCTGCACGTCGTCGACATTTCCCACCCGCAATTCGAAGATCAAATGAAAGTGGTCAACGAAACCCTGGCGGAACTCATCCGGGAACCCAAACCCACGATCATCATCTTCAACAAAATCGATGCCTTCCACTATGTAAAAAAGGACGCAGACGATCTGACTCCCATGACAAAAGAAAACTACAGTCTGGAAGATCTGAAACAGATGTGGATGTCCCGTCAGGGAAACGAAACCGTATACATTTCCGCAGTAAAAAAAGATAACATCGAAGAGCTGAAGGAAAAATTATACCACATTGTGAAAGAGATCCATTCAGCCCGTTTTCCCTATAACGATTTCCTGTACCAGGATTACAACGAAACAGAAAATCGCTCCGAAGCAGAAAATTGACCCAAAGGCTTTATCATTTTTGGCAAAATAAAAAGCGGGACAGCGCAGATAATCTATCAGTCCGCCATGTCCCGCTTTTATATACGCAAACAACAAATTTTATTTTACGATTACGAGAAAATAATTCTTTTTACCGCTTTGGGCCAGAATATATTTCCCGTCGATCAGGTGTGACTCGGAAATCACCGTTTCCTCTCCGGAAACTTTTTCCTTGTTGATGCTGATGGCATTCGACTTCAAGGCACGACGAGCTTCTCCCTTCGAAGTCATGATTGTCGTTTTGGCAGCCAGAAAATCCACAATGGAAATTCCCTCCTTCAGATCGGCCATCGCCACCTCGAACTGAGGGACGCCTTCAAATACCGACAAAAAAGTTTTCTCATCGATTTTTCGCAAAGTCTCTGAAGTAGCATTTCCGAACAAAATCTGCGAAGCTTCCAAAGCCATCTGATAGGCCTCCTCTCCATGGATCAGACAGGTAATCTCTTTGGCCAATGTCTTCTGCAATTTTCTTAAATGCGGCGCCGTCTGATGTTCCTCTATCAATGCATCGATTTCTGTCGGAGGCAAAAGGGTAAAAATCTTCACATAACGGGCTGCATCCTCATCGGTCGTATTCAACCAGAACTGATAAAATTGATAAGGAGACGTACGTTCAGGATCCAACCAGACGTTGCCGGATTCCGTTTTTCCGAATTTCTTGCCATCACTCTTGGTCATCAGCGGCCAGGTCAACCCATAGGCGTCCAATCCTTCTTTCCGACGGATCAGTTCTCCGCCCGTAGTAATATTTCCCCATTGGTCAGAGCCACCCATTTGCAGCATACAACCGTAATTTTTCCGCAAATACAGGAAATCATATCCCTGAACCAACTGATAGGTAAATTCCGTAAACGACATACCCTGAGCCGACTCGCTGCTTAGCCGTTTTTTGACGGAATCCTTCGCCATCATATAGTTGACCGTAATATGCTTGCCGATATCACGAATAAATTCCAAAAATGAAAAATGCTTCATCCAATCGTAATTGTTCAGCATGATGGCAGCATTCGGTGCCGTAGAATTAAAATCGATGAAACGGGACAGTTGAGCCTTGATTGCACTCATATTCCGTTGTATGGTCTCCTCATCGAGCAAATTCCGTTCCTGTGATTTCCCACTGGGATCACCGATCATCCCGGTAGCTCCTCCGATAATAAAAATCGGCTTGTGTCCGGCCAGCTGAAAATGTTTCATCATCATCACAGAAACCAAATGACCGACATGCAATGAATCGGCAGTCGGATCAATTCCCACGTATGCGGTCGTTTGTCCCTTTGCCAATAGTTCTTCGGTTCCGGGCATGATATCGTGAATCATACCTCTCCATTTCAATTCATCAACAAAATTCATCGTATTCTTGTTTTTTATTTCAATTCTTAAAAACGGATCATATTATACATTTGTTGTGCAAAGTTAAGAAAAGGATAGAAAAACAAACTTTTCTGTCGGGTTTCTTCACTGATAAAATGGAATTTATCATTTAAAGTATCCACCATCAGCAAAAGTACGCAAACCACCACAAAATATTTAAGCATCCCCAACACCAAGCCCAACAGTTTATTCAAAAAGCCCAAAGCAATCATCTCCATCAACCGGGTCAGCATTTTCCCCAGCAGATAAACACAGATAACCACCAAAATAAAAGTAAGCGCTAAAGCGATATATGACAGATGGCGGGAAGTAATGTTGAAAAAATCATGCAAAAACTCTTCTGTATACGCACTGTAGCGAATCGCTACAAACACACCCAACACCAGTCCGGCCAAAGTCGCCATTTCAATGATCAAACCTTTGGAAAAGCCACGAAAAGCGCCGTAAAGCAAGAGCAATAATATGACAATGTCAATATAATTCATCTACAAGGGTTTTATATCGGTTTCAAAGATACAAATTAATTAGGAGCTTTGATAAATTCTTAGTATTTTCGCCAATTGGTAAATAGGGTTTTTATATAACCACACAAATATATCACTTTAAATAAAATAAAATATAATGTACAGAACACACACCTGCGGAGAACTTCGAATCGAGCATGTAAATCAAAGAGTCTGTCTAAGCGGCTGGGTACAGAAAATCAGAAACCTGGGCGCCATGACTTTCATCGACCTCCGCGACAGATACGGGATCACCCAATTGGTGGCAGAAGAATCTGCTTCTGAAGATATCAAAAAACAAATCAGCCAGTTAGGACGGGAATTTGTCATTCAGGTCGAAGGACAAGTAGTCGAAAGAACCAATAAAAACAATAAAATAGCGACCGGAGACATCGAAATCATCCTGAGTTCGGTTCGCATTCTAAGTCGTTCGGAACTGCCCCCTTTCACCATCGAAGATAATACCGACGGAGGAGATGAAATCCGGATGAAATACCGTTATCTGGACCTGCGCCGACAAGCGGTACGAAGAAACCTGGAATTGCGTCACCGCATGGCTCATCTCGTCCGCAACTATCTGGATGGAGAACATTTCATGGAAGTGGAAACACCGGTATTGATCAAAAGTACTCCGGAAGGAGCCCGGGATTTCGTCGTACCTTCACGGATGAACCAGGGACAATTCTATGCATTGCCGCAAAGTCCGCAAACTTTCAAGCAATTACTGATGGTAGCCGGTTTCGACCGTTATTATCAAATCGTAAAATGTTTCCGGGATGAAGACCTGCGAGCAGACCGTCAACCGGAATTTACACAGATCGACTGTGAAATGTCGTTTGTTGAACGGGAAGACATACTTTCCATTTTCGAAAACATGATCCGCCACCTCTTCAAAGAAATCAAAGGCTTGGAATTGCCGGCCTTTCCCCGAATGAGCTGGCAGGACGCCATGGAACAATACGGTTGTGACAAACCGGATATCCGCTTCGACATGAAATTCGTCGATCTTACCCAAGTGGTAAAAAATAAAGATTTCGCCGTATTCAACAATGCCGAATATGTCGGAGCCATCTGTGTCAACGGTTGTGCAGTTTATACCCGAAAACAACTGGATAAACTGACCGATTTCGTCAAAAAGCCTCAGATTGGGGCCAAAGGGTTGGTTTATGTCAAATACAACGAAGATGGCAGCATCAAATCTTCCGTTGACAAATTCTATGAAACCGCAGATTTAAAAAGCTGGCTCGATGCTTGCCAGGCCCAACCGGGCGACCTCTTGCTCTTGCTGTGTGGAGTAAAAAACAAAACCCTGCCGCAATTGTGCGAACTTCGTCTGGAAATGGGAAACCGTTTGGGACTGAGAGATAAAAATGTCTTCAAACCTTTATGGGTCGTTGACTTTCCCCTATTGGAATGGGATGAAGAAACCCAGCGTTATTATGCCATGCACCATCCCTTTACCTCACCCCATCCGGAAGACATCGAATGGATGGAAAGCCGTCCGGGTGATGTTAGGGCCAACGCATATGACATGGTCATCAATGGAGTAGAAGTAGGCGGCGGATCTATCCGTATCCACGATACCGCTTTGCAACAACGAATGTTCAAATGCCTTGGTTTCACACCGGAGCAGGCAGAGAAACAATTTGGCTTCTTGCTGAATGCCTTCAAATACGGAGCTCCTCCTCACGGAGGAATCGCCTTTGGATTCGACCGCCTGGTTTCCATGTTTGCAGGACTCGACAGTATTCGGGATACCATCGCTTTCCCGAAAAACAATTCAGGACGGGATGTCATGATCGACTCTCCGTCTGAAATATCACCGGAACAATTCAAGGAACTGGGTATCAAATTAATGTAAAATGTTCAAGGATGTCATCGGACATACAGCGATCAAGCAGCGACTGATCACTTCCCTGCAAACGGGAAGGATCAGCCATGCTCAGCTATTTGCCGGAGATACGGGGTACGGATCTCTGGCACTCGCGTTGGCCTATGCCCAATATGTCTTCTGTACCGGAGAAAAACAGGAAGACGCCTGTGGCCACTGTCCGTCCTGCCGAAAAATGCAGAAATACATCCATCCGGACCTGCACTTTGTCTTTCCGGTTGTCCGCAAAGCCAAAACCCCGGTCAGTGACGAATACCTTGAAGCCTGGCGACATTTACTCTGCCGGACCTCCTACTTCAGTCTGGAAGAATGGTATTCGGGAATCGGAGTAGAAGACAATGCCCAGGTTGCCATATATACAGAAGAAAGTGCCAATCTGCTACGAAAACTGAACCTGAAATCATTCGAATCGGATTATAAAATCGTAGTGATGTGGCTACCGGAAAAAATGAATCCGGAATGTTCCAACAAACTGTTGAAAATGATTGAGGAGCCGTTCGACAAAACCCTGTTTTTAATGGTTTCAGAACACCCCGACCAAATTATCAACACCATCCAATCCAGGCTGCAGCGAATCAATATCCCCCCGATTCCGGAAACAGAAATCCGGCGACAGCTCATCAAGCAACAGGGAATCGATCCGCAAAAAGCCGAAACCTATGCGCACATCGCTTCAGGCAATTGGTATCATGCCCTGCGACTGTTGAATGAAACCGAAGATCAAATCTATAACCAGGAGAAATTTGTCAGCCTGATGCGCCTATGTTGGGAAAGAAAAATGCTCCCTGTCAATGAATGGGTAAATGAAATCTGCACATTGGGACGAGAAAGACAAAAAAGCTTTTTAACCCATGCCACCCGTATGATCCGAGAGAATTTCGTCCGGAATTTCGGTCTGGAAGCACTCAATTACATGACAGAACGAGAAAAAAATTTTTCACAACGTTTTGCCCCTTACGTACACGAAAAAAACATCATACCTTTAAGTAATGAATTCGAACGAGCCTACAGCGATATTTGCCGAAATGGAAATGCGAAAATCATTTTCACAGATCTCTGTATCAAAGTCATGCAAAATATCAGACCCAGTTGATGCTATTTTTCGTACAATATATCATGAAAAAACTGACTTATGAACGATAACAATAAAAATATAAACCCGAAAAAGGGAGCGGTAAACCGCCCAAACAAAGAAGAACGTTCCAAAAACATCTCCCCGGAGACGAGCAATCCTTCCGAAGAAACAGCAGCAGTCGAAGAAGAAGCGACAATAGAAGAAATCGTAGAAGAAACCGAGGAGATTGAAATGATCGAGGCTGGAGAATTCTCTTCCATTCAAAAAGAAGAAGAGCCAGAGGAAATTCAGGAACTCCATACCAAACATCCGCGTAAAGAGGTGCCGGTCATCGACCATCGTCTTCTGGCTGGGAAACTGACTGTATATGACTGGTTGCAGGATCTTCCGGCAACAGAAACCACTCCGGAGATCGTTGAGGTAAGATTCAAAAACACCCGGAAAGGATTTTACAGCAATCCTTCCAAATTACCATTAAAGATCGGAGACATCGTAGCCGTTGAAGCGGCACTAGGACACGACATCGGCATCGTTTCTCTGTCGGGCGAACTGGTGAAGGAACAGATGCGAATCAAACGGGTCGATCTGGAACGTAATCCCCTGAAAAAGGTATACCGCAAAGCCAAAGCCCACGATATCGAAAAATGGCAACAGGCCATCGCTTTGGAACATGACACCATGATCCGTTCCCGCAAGATAGCAGCCGATTTGAAATTGGACATGAAAATCGGCGATGTCGAATATCAGGGAGATAAAACAAAAGCCATTTTCTATTACATTGCAGACGATCGAGTGGATTTTCGTACCCTGATCAAAGTATTGGCAGAGACATTCCACATCCGAATCGAGATGAAACAGATTGGAGCCCGGCAGGAAGCCGGCAGGATCGGCGGAATCGGTCCTTGCGGACGGAAATTATGCTGCTCTACTTTTATCACAAATTTCATTTCTGTATCGACCTCTGCCGCCCGCTACCAGGACATCTCGCTCAATCCACAGAAACTGGCCGGGCAATGCGGCAAACTGAAATGTTGCCTGAATTACGAAGTAGATGCCTATATCGATGCACAAAAAGATTTCCCATCAACAAATATTGCGTTGAACACGGGCGAAGGAATATTGTATCATCAGAAAACAGACATCTTCGGACAAACCATGTCTTATAGCACAGATAAGGAAGGGAAAGGCATTTTCATCCAAATACCGGTAAAACGGGTAAAAGAGATTATCGCCATGAATCGCAAAGGAATCATTCCTCCCAAAACCCTGGAAGAACAAGGAGAGGCTCCTGTTGATATCAAATACACCGATGGAGTGGGCGAAGAGAGTCTGAATCGTTTCGATGAAAAAAAACAGAAAAAACGCCACGCCAAACCAAAGAACAATAACCGGGAAAACAACGGAAATAACGCCAACAATAACAACACAAACAATAACAACAACGCCAACAATAACCAACGGAATAACGAAAAAAACGGAGAAAAAGAAGGAGGACAACGGAATTCCCGGAACAATTCCCGTCAGGATCAACATAGGAATTCACGTCCTTCTCAAAAACCACGCCCCAAAACAGATCAGAATTCACCATCCAAAAATGAATTATAATGCAAAATTATCGACCCTTTGCCGGCATTACTCCTGCTGTTAAGACCCTGTTGATACTGAACATCGCGCTCTACTTCCTGAGCATGCTGATAGACAACCGTCTACACATCGACACGGCTCATTTACTGGGCTTGCATTTGCCACAATCGGTTTACTGGAAACCCTGGCAGTATGTCACGCACATGTTCATGCACGGATCAATCAGCCATTTGTTCTTCAACATGTTTGCTCTATTCATGTTCGGACGGATTTTGGAATCCGTTTGGGGAAGTCAGCGTTTCCTGATTTATTACTTCATTTGCGGTATCGGAGCCGGTTTACTGAACAGTGGTGTAGGCTGGTTTGAAATCCATCGACTCATGGAACAATATTATGCGTTTCAAGAGGCACCCTCACCAGCCTTGCTTTCTTCCATTGTCGAACATCAACTCGGTCATCCCAATCCGTGGGTATGGGAAGTCGTCGACAACTGGACCAATCATCCCGATTCGCAACAATGCATCATGGCCGGGAAACAACTTTTCCAACAAATCGTGGAATTAAAAGTAAACATCCCGATGATCGGGGCCTCCGGTGCCATATTCGGTATATTGTTGGCCTTTGGAATGCTGTTCCCCAACACGGAACTATATCTCATGTTCATCCCCATTCCGATCAAAGCCAAATACTTCGTTTTGGGATACGGATTGTTGGAATTTTACCTGGGTCTCCAAAACAATGCAGGCGATAACGTGGCTCATTTCGCCCATCTCGGAGGAATGCTATTCGGTTTCATCTTGATAAAATACTGGAACAAAAACCGGAAAAAATTCTATTAACAATGATGTATGACAGATATTACGGCAGGCATTTTTCAGTAAACTTACAGGAAAAAATCAAACAGTCTTTCCGCAAGGGATCTGCCTTGACTCGTCTGATTTATATCAATTGCGGAATTTTCTTACTCCTAAAACTCATTTACGTATTCATGCTGTTGCTGGGCAAAGGAACAGAATTTTATTCCTTTGCCCTGGAATGGATGGGAGTACCTGCAGACATCGACACTCTGTTGAGCCGTCCATGGACTCTCCTCACTTATATGTTCACCCACTTCGAATTCCTTCATCTGTTATTCAACGTACTGTGGCTTTACTGGTTTGGCAGTATCTTTCTAAACCATTTCACAGAGCGTAAACTGACCGGTGTCTATCTTTTAGGCGGAATATTCGGCGCACTGCTCTACATAGCCGCCTACAATATTTTTCCCTACTTCAACGATCCGCAATACCCCCCCTTTCCGCATTCAGCGCTGCGTCTTTCCTCTTGGGCTATCGGTGCTTCTGCATCCGTCATGGCCATTGTTTTTGCGGTATGCACTTATCTGCCCCAACAACAGATATACATTTTTCTGATCGGACCGGTAAAATTGATCTACTTGGCAATTTTTACGGCAATCATCGACCTCTTGAGTATCTCTTCTGGAAATGCCGGAGGCCATATTGCCCATCTGGGTGGAGCTCTGTTCGGCTGGTTTTTCGTGCTGGCATTGAAAAAGAACATAGACATAGCCTCGGGATTCATTCAACTCTTTGAACAGATAGGGAAACTATTTCGAAAGAAAAAAAAGCTGAGAGTCAAATACAAGAAAAAAGTATCGGAAATGAACGATCAGGAATACAATGCCTATAAAAAGAACGAACAAGACCGGATCAATGAAATATTGGACAAAATCTCCCGTTCCGGTTACGAAAGCCTGACCCGGGAAGAGAAAGCCATTCTTTTTAAAGCCAAAAACTGATCATTCAATCCCTCATGCAATGTTAAGAATATTGGATAAAATCATATACCTTTTCAGCCTTGCGGTCATGCTCGGATTAATCGGAGCCTATCTTTCTCCTTTCATCAATCCGAACACCTGGATTATCCCCTCTCTGTTAGGACTGGCTTATCCCTACCTGCTGATCACAATCTTCCTCTTATCGCTGTATTGGCTCTGCCGCTGGAAAAAAACAATCTGGCAACTTCTCATTGTTATTGCCATCGGCTATCCCACCTTCCGGACCTATTACGGTATCGCCAAGGCAGAAACAAATACACCTCCCTATGACCTATCGCTTTTGTCCTACAACATCCGTTATTTTGATGTATACGGCTGGAGCAATCAGAAAAATACCCGGGAAAAATTATTTAATTACCTGAACGCATTCGACGGAGACATCATCTGTCTGCAGGAATTCCTGACCAAAGCCAATCCACAACAAAAAAACAAGGTAATCCAACAATTAAAAACCTATCCCTACCATTACATCGAAAAAGACATGGCAATCTTTTCCAAACTTCCTTTTCTCAACAAAGGGAAATTGAACTTTGATCCACAATATAGCAGTTCCTGCATTTACGGAGATTTCAAGATCGGGAAAGACACCATCCGTCTGTACAGCGTCCATCTCGAATCCTACAAACTGGGGAAAAAAGAACGACAATTCATGCAGGAGATCAGTTCCGGCCGCAAAAGCGAAGACATCCCCGAAAGCCTGAAAAATATCACCCGACGCCTGACAATCGCCAATAAAAACAGAGCCTGTCAAACAGAACAGATACAGCAACATCTTCAACAATCGCCCTATAAAGTCATCTTATGCGGAGATTTCAACGATACACCTCTGTCTTATACCTACCGTCAACTAAGCCGCCATCTTAAAGACAGTTTTATCGCCAAAGGGAGGGGGCTCGGAAATACCTATATCGGAGAATTTCCCTCCTTTCGTATCGACTATGTCCTGCACCATCCAAGCTGGCAGACAGTCAGCTATCACCGAGAAGAAATTACTCTGTCCGATCACTATCCGATAAAGGTAAAATTAAAAAACAGCAAATGACAAAGGCCAAAAATTTGGAAAATTACCGGATTTATTCTATTTTTGCATCATCAAAATGAATAGGGGGGTTAGCTCAGTTGGCTAGAGCGCTTGCATGGCATGCAAGAGGTCGTCGGTTCGACCCCGATACTCTCCACTCAACCCGCAACAAAGCGGGTTTTTTATTTTAATCGGATCCTGTTCGCAGACGAAAGTTCTTAAAGATTGTAAAGTATATAAAGTTTATACCCGAAAATGCTACGGATCCGAAAACTTTCCATTAATTTTATGGAGTCTATCAATGGGTATCAATTCCGAGATCAATCTTATGGAAGAATCAGATAAAAAATTAACCCGAAAGATCAGTCCCTACAAGATCATTTATCCAGTCATTATCGGCCTGGGGGTGGTATCGTACATGCTGTATCGGGAATTCGACATCACAGCCTTCGAACAGATCTCCTTTACCTGGTGTTCTGTCTTCTGGTTGTTTGTTGCCCTGTGCTGTATGTTTATCCGAGATCTGGGATACGTTCTCCGAATCCGGATACTTTCGGGCAATCGTCTGAGCTGGAAAAGAGCCATCCGGATCATCATCCTGTGGGAATTTACTTCGGCAGTCACCCCATCCGCCATCGGGGGGACAAGCCTGGCCATCCTATTTGTTAACAAAGAAGGCATCAAAGTAGGACGAAGCTCTGCCATCGTCATGGCCACCTCTTTTCTGGACGAGCTTTATTTCATCCTGATGTTTCCCATCATTCTGCTTTGTGTCAACTCTACCGATTTGTGGAATATGGCCGGAATCAGTGAAGGAGTAAGCAAAAGCTTGATATGGTTTGCCATCGGTGGATATTCCATCAAGCTCGTCTATTTATTAATCCTCAGTTACGGTCTTTTCAAAAACCCCAGAGGCCTGAAATACCTGCTCATGAAATGTTTTAAATGGAGAATCCTGCGCAAATGGAGACACAGTGCCAATGAAGCCGGATCTGATATCATCCGGAACTCCTACGAATTAAGACATATGCCTTTTTCCTTTTGGCTGAAAACTTTTGGGACGACCTTTTTTTCCTGGACAGCCCGTTATTGGGTCGTCAATGCGATTCTAATGGCATTTTTCGTATTGAAAGACACCGATTGGGCCACTCAATTTTTGATTTTCGCCAGACAGTTAATCATGTGGATCATGATGCTGATCAGTCCGACTCCGGGAGGAAGCGGTTTTGCCGAATTTGTTTTCAAAGAATATTTAGGCTCTTTCATCATCGGCGGAGGAGCCGGTGTAGCAATCGCCATGGCCATCGTCTGGAGATTGATCACCTATTATCCCTATCTGTTTGTAGGCGTCTTTGTCGTACCCAAATGGATCAGCCGCCATTTCGGAGGAAGCCGCAAACACTCATAACCACTTATAATTGTCTATAGCCATGTTTTTATTCAAAAAACCGGAATACAGAAGATTCAACCTGACTCCCCGTTACTGGGATCCTGCCAAAGAAGAGCGGGAAGAACGGGAACGCAGAATCAAAGCCGAACTCGGCATCAAAGATGAAAATGCACCATATATTCCCAACATCAAGGAACAATTCAGAAAAAATTTTGAAGAACGGAAAAGTCACCGAAGCAGTCTGAATTCAAGCTACGCCCTTCGAATGTTCATGATCCTGGTCTTGCTTTTCATCATTGCCTTTTTCATATTCATAAAAAATCCGGAGGGCCTTCTGCGACTTTTTGGACTTTAAACCATCTCGGTAATCATTATGGATATCATTCATCTTTTACCGGATTCGGTTGCCAATCAGATTGCAGCAGGAGAAGTAGTACAACGTCCGGCTTCCGTTGTTAAAGAGCTCATGGAAAATGCTGTCGATGCCGGAGCTAAAAACATACAGGTCGTTTTAAAGAATGTCGGGAAAGCCATCATACAGGTAATCGACGACGGGAAAGGCATGTCCCCCATGGATGCGCGCATGGCCTTCGAGAGGCATGCCACCTCAAAGATTTCTTCTGCCCAGGATCTATTTTGTATTCATACATTGGGATTTCGGGGAGAAGCACTCCCCTCCATTGCCTCGGTTGCAGAAGTGGAATTGAAAACCCGACGGGAAGAGGACGAATTAGGCAGTTATATTTTTATAGCCGCCTCTGAACTTAAAACCCAAGAATCCGTCAACACTCCGAAAGGGACGAACATTTCCGTCAAAAACCTGTTCTACAATTTACCAGCCCGCAGAAAATTTTTAAAATCCGATACGACTGAATTAAGAAACATCACCCAGGAATTTCTCCGAGTGGCACTGACTCATCCCGACATCAGTTTCCAGTTGTCCAACAACGGGAATTCTATTTACACTCTTCCGCCATCGGGTTTACGCCAACGTATTGTCAACCTGTTCGGAAAATCAATCAACACCCGTCTGATCAACATCGACTGTGAAACCGGCCTGACCACAATCAGCGGTTTTATCTGCAGTCCTCAACAGGCCAAAAAAAGTTACGGAGAGCAATATTTTTTTGTCAATGACCGCTTCATGAAACACTCTTTTTTTCACAAAGCAGTCATGGAAGCCTATTCGGGTCTCATCGCACCCGACAGTATTCCTTCCTATTTCATTTATTTCACAGTCGATCCCTCTTTGATCGATGTCAATATTCATCCGACCAAAACAGAGATTAAGTTTCAAAATGAAACCGACTTTTTCCAGATACTCCTGGCAGCCATCAAAGAGGCATTGGGTAAATTCAACATCACACCACCGCTGGATTTCGACACCGAAGGCAGTATCGAATACAATCCACCGAGCGAAACTGCAGAAACATATGTACCCCGGATCAATTACAATCCGAATTACAATCCCTTTCATTATGGCAGCGATTCACTCTCTCCAAACGATTCGGACTTTAAGCCTACGTTCTCTTCTTCCAACCGTATACACACAGAAAGAGTTCCGGCAAACTGGGATATTTTGTTCGATGGGCTGCAGGAAAAAGAAGAAGCCCAACAGACCAGTATTCCGGAAATGACAGAAAACAGTCATCCGATTTTATCGACAACAAACTGTTATTTTCAATTGAAAGGCCGCTATATTGTCACCCCCATCTCAAGCGGCCTGATGCTGATCGATCAAAAAAGGGCACATGAACGCATTCTGTTCGAAAAATACATGAATACATTAAATACCCAGCAGGTAACCGGACAGAAAAGTCTGTTTCCCGAAATACTGGAATTATCCGCCAGTGACTTTTTGCTGGTACAGGAAATCTTGACAGATCTCGAATATCTGGGCTTTGAACTGAATACTTTCGGCAAAAACTGTTATGCCATTTACGCAACCCCTCCATCTTTATCCTATACCAGAGCCAAAGAGGTGCTCATCGAATTAATAGAATATTACAAAAACACAGAAGGTAATATCCGGGATAAAATGCATGAACGAGTGGTATCTGCCTTAGCCCAAGCTTCGGCAATCGATTATCAAACAGAACTCAGTTGTGAAGAAATGCGTGAAATGGTCACCAATTTATTTACCTGCAAACAACACCAATTCACCGCTGACGGAAGAACTATCCTCCACATCCTGAAATACGAAGATGTCAACAACTGGTTCAAATAAGAAACAGATCCATTGACGATATACAAAAAGTGGGAGCCATTGATAGCCCCCACTTCTATTTTTTTGTTTCCCTGGATTTAGAGACCTTCCAGAGTATCAAAGAATTCTGCAGTTTTCGGATTAGACGGACGGGTCATGTTGGCATCGATGATCTTGCCTTCTCTGTCCAACAAAATGAAACGAGGAATTCCGGTGATCATATAAGCATCCATAAAGGCATTGTCACCTCCGTTATGCAATTGTATTCCTCCCAGTTTATCCTCTTTTACCATTTTCTCCCAAGCAGCCTTATCCTGATCGCAAGAAATACTTACAAAGTAAATATTCTTTTTACTGTATTTTTCTTCCAATTCTTTCAAAGCAGGTAATTCACCCCGACAAGGTCCACACCAAGTAGCCCAGTTATCGATATAAACGTATTTACCAGCCAAATCAGACAGACTGACTTCTTTTCCGTTAATATCCAAGTAAGTGAAAGTAGGAGAGGGCTGGCCTTTGGCTATTCTCGCCCATTTAGCGCACAATGCATCGAATTCGGCTTTTTTAGCAGCATCTTTCACCTTATCATTATAGATCGGAGTTATTTCTGCCAGGTATTCCACCCCATAACGCCCGACATATGAACTGGCGATATTATCTACCAGATATTCAACAACCAGCGGAGATTTGAAATTTTGTATTACATAGTTCAGCTGATTTTCGGTATTCTCCCAAGCACTGGAAAAATTCTGATCTCTACTGGACAACATATAAACAACAGTAACGATTGCACCCTGATATTCCTGCAAACTCATGGCAGCCTCATCTTCGGGAAATACTGCCGCCAATTTATTGTAAAAAGCCTCTCCCGGTTTGTATTCCGAATCCTGTGCATAATATGCGTGATAAGTCGGATACATCGGAAGCATTCCATATACAGCATAGGTCAATCTTTTCTTCTCCACCTGATTGAATGAAGCATCAAAACCCAGTGTATCCAGATTTTCCTGCAACTTCTTCACCTGTTCATTCAAAGCAGCTAAAAATTCTGTCTCATTCAATTTAAAATCAGGAAAATAGCGCAGAGCACTGCTATTCAGATATTCATTTTTCTTTGCCCCCTCTCCGGAGAAAGACGGTTCCACCCGGCGACCTTCAAATTTTACATTTAAATCGAAACTTTTTCCCGGTTCAACATATACCGGAATCTGAAGTCTTCCCAGACGAACAGAAGCGTATCCCGGAACAAAATTATCAGCCAGAGAAAACAGAACTGAATTCGTAGAATCCAATGCCATGGCATACGTAGAATCTTGGGTCTGCAATTGTGGCTCCACCCCATCCTGTCCACCTTCGACATGTACCCGAACAGTGGTTTTTGAAGTGTTATTACAAGACATCACTGCCATTACTAAAATGGCCAGAAAAGATAATTTCATCATATTACTTAAATTTTAATTTTAGCGTTGCGAATTTACGAAAGAGCCTAACTGATTATATCGGAAGGATTCGTTTTAACCTTTATTTAACCTAAGGCAGCCATCCGATTTTCAATCAGATAATCCATTTCATTTAAAAACTTAATTCGATTTAAGCGGTATTTTCTCTATTCTGCGTTGATGTCTTCCGCCTTCGAATTCCGTTGTCAAAAAACGTTCTACAATCTCCTGCGCATCTTCAAACGGAATAAAGCGGGCAGGTATACAACAAACATTTGCATCATTGTGCAAACGGGCCAGCCAGGCGATCTCTGTCGTCCAACAAAGAGCCCCCCGAATACCCTGGTGTTTATTGACAGTCATACAGATCCCATTACCACTTCCACACAAGGCAATTCCTCTTTCAAACTCTCCGGCTTCGACAGCTGCCGCCATCGGATGAGCAGTATCCGGATAATCCATGCTTTCAGCAGAATGTGTTCCAAAATCTTTTACATCATAACCTTTTTGGCGCAAAAAAGCGACCAATTTTTCTTTGTATTCGTAACCGGCATGGTCACAGGCAACAGCGATCTTCATGTTCATCGATTTTAGGTTAAATTATCATTCAAAAGGCAAAGTTAAAGTTTTATCCGTTATGAAAACAAAAAAAAGGGTATTCTTTCGAATACCCTGGAAGAATATATCCGTTATTACAGTATCAGTTTGTATCCTTTTCCATGAACGTTGATAATTTCCACAGAAGGATCTTTTTTCAAATGCTTACGTAATTTAGTAATATACACATCCATGCTTCGTGCATTGAAATAATTGTCGTCAGCCCAAATATTCTTCAGGGCATAGTTTCTTTCCAATACTTTATTCACATTCTGGCACAACAGTTTCAACAGTTCTGATTCTTTCGTCGTCAATTTTTGTTCCTCTTCACCATCAAACAAAGTCTGCTTTTTAGAATTAAAAGTCAGTTTTCCGATCTTAAAAATTTCCTGTTCATCTTCCGGTTTCAGTCCCGTAGAACGGCGGAGTACGGCTTCTATTCTCAACAACAGCTCTTCCATGCTGAACGGTTTGCTCATATAGTCATCTGCCCCCAATTTGAAACCTTCCAACACATCTTCCTTCATATTTTTAGCTGTCAGGAAGATAATTGGAATCTCACTATTGATCTGACGAATTTCCTTGGCTAAAGTAAAACCGTCTTTCTTAGGCATCATCACATCCAAAATACATATATCGAAGGGTTGGTTCAGAAATGCTTCATAAGCAACTTCTCCATCTTCGCACAAAACGGTCTCAAATCCTTTGGCCCTCAGATACTCTCTCAAGAGCATACCCAGATTCGTATCATCTTCTGCTAATAAAATTTTTATTTTCTCCTCCATAACTATTTAGTTTTTAAATAAATTCTCTGAAAAATATACGCTTTTAAAAAAATAAAGTTCTCTTTACCTTTTGCTTTTTTGAAGTCAACGGTAAAATAACATCGAAACGGCTGCCCTTCCCCTCTGCACTCTCCACCTCAATACGGCCACCATGAGCTTCCACAATTGTTTTCACATACGACAATCCCAATCCAAAACCCTTCACATCGTGCAAATTACCGGTAGAAACCCGATAAAATCGTTCAAAGATCAACTTCTGTTCTTTCGTAGCAATTCCTATGCCATTGTCAATCACACTGATAATTATTTCCTGTCCTTTGTTCCGGGTATATACACTGATCTCCGGTGTTTTGGTACAATATTTAATCGCATTGTCCAATAAATTTGAAACGACATTGGTAATATGTACCTCATCCGCATACACTTCATCCTGATCCGCCTCCAGATAACAATATAACTGTCCTCCCTTATCCTCTACCCGCAAACTGAACTTTGACACCAGATTTTCAACGACTTCATTCAAATTGACATTTTTCAATTTCAATTTCATTCGGGTTTCAGTAAATAGCGCAGTCTGCAATACTTTCTCCACCTGATAAGTCAAACGTTTACTTTCATCCCGGATAATACCCGCAATATGGTCGATCGTCTCAGGAGAATTATTAACGGCACCGTCTTTCAACATCTGAGAAGCCAGAGAAATGGTTGCAATCGGCGTCTTAAACTCATGCGTCATATTATTGATAAAATCATTCTTTATGGCTGACAACTTTTTTTGCTTGACAATTACGGCGATACAGAATCCAAAGCACAACACCAGCAAAAGGGTAATGATCAAACTCGGCAACAACAAAACAATGGATGACAACAGTCCATGCGACTGATCTGGAAAAATGAGAAAAAGGACTGCCGGTTCCTGCAACTGTTCAAAATTCATTTTCCGAGTATACATATAATCGGAAGGTCGATTAAAAAAATTCTGTGACATCACAATGAATTCCCCCTGATCTTTAATTGCATATTCAAAAGGGAGATCTATTCCATTATTTTTTAAACGATCTCCGATCACAGCTTTCAAGTCAATACCTTCCAAACGTTCTTCCAGAGATTTGACCGGAATCTCCGGCATTTTTTTTACAACCAGATCATACTCTTTTCCCAAACTGTTTTTAATCTCCCGACGGGATTTTTGGATGGAATTCTGTAAATTCCGATTTCCTTTTTGTCCAAACAATTCCCACACATTCTCCACATTTCCGTCGTATTCAATCGGGAAACGACTGTAATCAATGACGATATTCATGTCATTCTTTACATTCAGTTCCGGCCGAACCCCCAAGCTACGAGGCATGTCATGCACCATTCCATTCTTCCCCCAGCGATGCATCTCATCTATCTCTTCTGACACTTCCCGTTGCTTCTCCTGTTCAATCAAATAATCTGTCACCTGGTCTATTGACTTGGTCACCAGATAGTCAAAATGTGCCTTCTTCAGTTGAAAAGCGGTTTGAAAATATCTCGCCTGTGTAAAGATCAGGCCCAACAAGGCCAAACCCAAAACCACGCCCAGTATGATAATCTGTTTCTTTCTCATACCTACAAATTTAACATTTCAATTTTAACACTTTTCATACTTAACACACTTTAACCTATCAAAACAGACTCATCTGCTCTCCTTCGTTCTCCCTTCTATTTTTCCCCAGATGCTTATAAGCCAATTCTGTTACCTCCCTTCCTCGAGGTGTACGCTTGATAAATCCCTCCTTGATCAAAAAAGGTTCATATACCTCTTCCAAGGTTCCGGCATCCTCACCGACAGCCGTTGCGATAGTGGTCAAACCAACCGGACCGCCTTTGAATTTTTCAATGATGGTCAACAAAATCTTGTTATCCATTTCATCCAATCCGTATTTATCGATATTCAAAGCCTCAAGGGCATAACGTGTAATCTCCCGGTCAATATTTCCGTTACCCTTAACCATCGCGAAATCACGCACTCTTCTCAACAAGGCATTCGCAATACGAGGAGTACCTCTACTCCGAGATGCAATTTCCAAAGCCGCCTGACTGGTGATTCCAATATTCAGGATGGCTGCCGAACGATGTATAATCCCGGAAAGAATATCCGTATCATAATACTCCAGATGGCAATTGATACCAAAACGAGCACGCAGAGGAGCCGTTAACAAACCGCTTCGAGTTGTAGCCCCGATCAAAGTAAACGGATTGATCTGAATCTGTACAGAACGAGCAGCCGGGCCTTTATCAATCATAATATCTATCCGGTAGTCTTCCATGGCAGAATACAAATATTCTTCCACCACCGGACTCAAACGATGAATTTCATCGATAAAAAGGACATCATTTTCTTCCAAGTTCGTCAACAGACCGGCGAGATCTCCCGGTTTATCGAGCACCGGTCCGGAAGTAATCTTAATCCCTACTCCCAGTTCATTGGCAATAATAGCCGACAAAGTGGTCTTCCCCAAGCCCGGAGGACCATGCAAAATAACATGATCCAAAGATTCTCCCCGCATCTTAGCTGCCCGAACAAAAATTTCCAAATTCTCTACGATTTTTTTCTGACCTTGAAAATCACTGAAACTCAAAGGCCTCAAAGCTCTTTCAAATTCTTTTTCAACCTCTTTCAGATTAGGATTTCTAATATCGAATTCACTCATACCGCTTTTATCTTCTATTTCAGTTCAAAAATAGAAAAACAAATCATCCCGTCAAAACTCCGCCTTATTTTCTCCCAGTAAAACCTGGATATCCTCTTCAATTTTCCGAATGGGTAAATAGGCCCCGTATTTGATATTTTTTCGCAATTCATAGTCAAGGCTATTACGTCGCCGATACAGTTCGCTGACCATCTCTTCCGTTACCGTCTTTCCTTTTCGGCCCATCCTCAGCATGGCCTTACAAACCTCTTTGCAAACCACCAATACCAGGTTATACAAATTATGGCCCCGAACATAAAAATAAACCTGATCCGCATCTATGCCCAATTTTCGATATTTATTCCGGACAATATCCAGATCGGCTTTCGGATATTTCCGCCCCAGGTAATTGATTTTCCGTTCGACCTTTTGCTGCAGTTCTTCCAAGAACCTTGCACCATTGTCCTTCACCAAAGAATAAGTTTTTGAATTGGAAATACCGATATAAGAATCGAATTCAAACTGACTGAAAAGTACCGGATCCGCATTCTGGAAATAAAGATGCCAGATAAACAAATCATATAAAATACGGGAAAATTCTGTCAGAAAACGCCGAAAATCAAAAACAGTATTCTTCAAATGAGTCACCCGGCTGCAGACATCATCCAGACCATCGGCAAAACAATGATGATTCTCAAAAGAATAAGTATAAGTCTGCAAAATAAAATATTGACTGCTGATTTTTCGTTCCTGTAACAAATAACGGTAATCGCTATCGATGCAAATAAAAAAATCGGAACTTAAATAATCGGCGTATTTTAAACATTGGGTCACACCACAAGTTTCCCGTCCATATTCGTTCCGCGAACCGGCAATAAAATGAAAGCGGTCCTCCGGACGAAAATGCTTCAATATCGCCTCCCAAAAAGCAATATCATTTTTATTTTCCACATGCACAGCCGCCCTACATCGAAACATCTTCGCATCCAAAGCAAAACGTCGGGCCGCATTGGCAAAATGCCTGTCACGATTGCAATCTTCAGCACGAACACCTAACATAAACAAGCAATTAAAAATCTATCAACAGCTTTTCTTATTTTTTATCAGATCCTCGACAAAAACCAGCTTATCCCCCCAGCCATCCCCAAACAGACTCGGAGAATGAGTAGAAGTAATGATCTGACAATGAGGATTCAAATGGCGGATTTCTTCAAACAATTTGTACTGCCATTCAATATGCAAAGAGATTTCAGGTTCATCCATCAAAAGAATATACGGCCGTTCTTCCATTAAAAATACCCGCATCAGAATCAACAACAGCTGCTTTTCGCCCGATGAAAGTTTATATAACGGAATCACTTCTCCATCATCAATAAATACCAAATGATTCGTATGAGGATCTATCTGTATGACTTTTTGTGTTTTTGCAAACAAACGGTCGACTGTTTCAAAAAAGGCCCTTATCCGTTGATTGATCCGGTCGGCCTCTTCCGGAAAATTAGTCGCCTTCAGACGATAATCCGAAAAAGATGGATTCGAACCACCGATATCATACACGATCGTATACAACTCATTGTATAACTGGCTGTATTCCTTCCCGGCCTTGGGTCGATCCCGGAAAGGAATATCAAAGGTACTGATTTTTTGATACCTCACCTGCCTCAAAGCTGTTTTCAACTCATTGACAGTCATCTTCTGATGAAAATCCACCGTATAATCATCGATTCCGATCTTTACTTCGACTCCATAAGCTCGCAGACGCTTTACATCTGCCATCAATATCGAATCGATGATATTAAAAAGAGTTGTTTTTCCACTCCCATTGATTCCGATCAGAATATTTACATCCGGATTCAGACTTTCCCACAAAAAATCATATTTCTGCCACAAATTCCTGATCTCTATGCTATGTATCGTATTTGACATGGTTTTAGGAAAATAAACAGTCATTATATAGTCCACTATTCAACAAAGGTAAAAAACAAAAAACGAAAAACAAATGAGAAAAAAAGAATAAGTATCACAGAAAAGATATAATTTTGCCCCCTTGAAAAACAGCAGACCGTCCATCAGACAGTCGCTGCGATCCATAATATTTACACTAAGCGGATTCTAATTATCATGAAAGGGCTCTACACCATTTTATTACTTATCTGTTCCAACATCTTCATGACCTTTGCCTGGTATGGACATTTGAAATTACAGGAAATGAAGATCATCAACAATTGGCCATTGATTGGCGTTATTCTGCTTTCCTGGGGTATGGCGTTTTTTGAATACTCTCTGCAGATCCCGGGAAACCGGATCGGTTTTCAAGGGAATGGAGGTCCCTTTTCCCTGGTTCAGCTTAAAGTCATTCAGGAAGTGATCACCCTGATTATCTTTGCTATTTTCACCATGATCTTTTTTCAGGGAGAAACGCTGAAATGGAATCATTTGGCGGCAGCAGTCTGTCTCGTAATGGCCGTATATTTCGTTTTTATGAAATGAATCATTTCGGTTTTTCACCCTTAAATATGAGTGGCAAACCGGCCGTCATTCATATGATATACCTTCATCAAATCGGCAGTCATACAAGAATGGATGGGTAAAACCGTCACAATATCCCCGATATGAAGCTTATCGAGAAAAGCATCCGTTCCGTGGATGATTCCATGTTCTTGAGATAGAGAAACCAACTCCACACCCGGAAGAATATTTCCCCAATAATCGTCGTGATTCTCCGCCACAAGTCCATAAAGAGGCCGATTCCCGGGACGATCAATACGGTCCTTGGAGAAGTGTACACCCCCGCCATAAATAACCGCCTCATTCCGATGACGATTGATGTCGACGACCGGACATTTCACCGCTACAGCAATGTTATACCATTCGCACGAACCGATATACAACTGTGTCACATCATAGAAAACAAAATTACCCGGACGGATCTCATCCGCAACCCCGAAACGATCCGCCAAGGAACAGGAAGGGGTATCTCCCAGGGAAATTTTCAACTGCGGATAACGGTCGATATAGCGTTCTTTGATATTCTTAAGCATCCGCAAATTGTCCTTGTGAATCTGTAAAATCTCTTCTTTTGAACGGGCATTGTAAGTATGTCCGGCATGAGTGAGAAAACCTTCAAATTTAATATTCACATCCGGAGCCACAATATTCATAATCCGCTCAATTTTTTCAAAATTATCCGCATCCACTCCATCCCGGTGATATCCGGTATCAACCCCCAGATATACGCCCACCGGATATTTCAAACATTCAGAAAGCTGTCGGGCTCCTTCGGAATGTACCAACAGAAGATTCAAACGAATTTTCGAAGCCAAAGCATTGATTTTTTCCTGTTCCAGGCAATTTACGGGAAAAGCCACAGTAATATCATTCCACCCCCATTCCGCAAACTTCAAGGCCATATCCAAGGAAGAGACCGTAATCTTATCCACGCCACTAGCCCGAAACCATTCGCCGATTTCACGGGACTGATGTGTTTTGAAATGCGGACGGAAATCAACACGAGCCGCTTTGGCTTTGGCAGCCATCCGAGCAATATTACTTTTACAAACCTCTTCATTAAGAACCATCGTAGGTTCAATAACCGGAATCATCGTACTCATAGCCTTGTATTTTTATACGACAAAATAAAAATATATAGTGGAAAAATCCAAATTACAACAAAGGGTTGCCAAAAATAAATCTGACAACCCTTGCATATAAAATCGTGATCATATTACTATTCTCCACGAATCGCAGCAATACCCGGCAATTCTTTTCCTTCGATATATTCCAACAAAGCCCCTCCTCCGGTAGACACATAACTTACTTTATCCGCCAGTCCGAACTGATTGATGGCAGCCACAGAATCACCTCCGCCAATCAGAGAGAATGCTCCTTTCTCGGTTGCTTTTACAATAGCCTCTGCAATGGCCTTTGTCCCTTCAGCAAACTTCGGAATCTCAAAAACGCCAACAGGTCCATTCCACAGGATCGTTTTGGATTCCTCAATCACCTTGGCAAAACGTTCCCGGGTTTCCGGACCGATATCCAAGCCTTCCCAACCATCCGGAATATTCATCGGATCAGCCAATTGTGTGTGTGCCTCATTACTGAATGCATCCGCAATGACAGCCTGATTGGAGAGAACCAGATTCACTCCTTTTTCCTTAGCAATACGCATAATATCCAGAGCCAAATCCAGTTTGTCGGTTTCACAAATGGAACTGCCCACATGACCTCCCATTGCCGCTTTAAAAGTATAAGTCATACCTCCGCCCAGAATCAGATTATCAACTTTATCCATCAGATTCATAATGATATCGATTTTGGAAGAGACCTTGGATCCTCCCATAATCGCTGTAAAAGGACGCTTCGGATTTTTCATCACGCTGTCCACAGCTTTTAACTCTCCTTCCATTACATAACCGAACAATTTATCATTGGGGAAATATTTAGCAATCAAAGCGGTTGAGGCATGTGCCCGGTGAGCCGTACCGAAAGCATCATTAATCCACAGATCTCCCAAAGAAGCCAGATCGGCAACAAATTTTTTCTGAGATTCCTTGACTGCTGCCTTTGCCGATTTCTTCTCCTCATCGGAAGCATCTTCTGCTAAACCACGGGGTTTTCCCTCCTCTTCTGCATAAAAACGAAGATTTTCCAACAACAGAACCTCTCCCGGTTTCAATGCTGCAGCCTGTTTTTTTGCACTTTCTCCAATACAATCATCCGCAAATTTCACCGGTTGTCCCAACAATTCTTCCAAATGTTTCAGAATATGCTTTAACGAATACTTGTTATCAACCCCTTTCGGCCGCCCCAGGTGAGACATCAGAATCACAGAACCGCCTCCGGCCAAAACTTTCTTGATCGTCGGAATAGCCGCACGCATACGAGTATCATCGGTGATCTCGAATTTATCATTTAAGGGTACATTGAAATCCACCCGGATCAAAGCCCTTTTCCCCTGAAAATTGTAAGTGTCTATTGTCTGCATAAATTTATTATTAATGAGAATCTGCAGGTAAATCTGCAAAGATTCATTGTTAAATATACAATTTGCATGCAAAAATAAGCATTTTCTCCTGAAAAATAACAGCAACGGTGTTAATAACCACAAAACAACAACTATAAACCTGCAGCCTCCAAAGTTTTTTTACGCCTTTCGGCATTCCGCTTTTTGATTTCCACCATTTGCTCTGGCATAATCAATCCCAATTCCAACATGGCATCCTCGAAAAATAACCATTCAACAGAACTTTGATGCAAAGACGCCCGCTCTCGATAAATTCGTCGATTTAATGTATCGCGTAATCGATCTGTACATTTATACATCAAATAATTATTATAAAAAAATTCTCCGATAAGCAGAGATTTCTGAAAATATTCCTTAGCCACCAATGGCTTTTCTTCCAGATAAACATATCCCCAAAAAGAATTTGTCACAATATCTCTTATCTGCCCTTCAGAAAGCAATCGGAAGGAAGCTGTCTGTTCTGCCACCTTCCCTGCAAATTTCAAACAATCATCCATCCCCGACAAATCAGAGATTCGGAGGATTTTTGCAAGTTTTCCCAAAGCAGTATAGCCTGCAACACAAGAAAACAACTGCCCTTTTTCATCAAAAACATAAATCTTCGGAGAAACAGTCTGCAAAAGCGAAGCATTTATAGCCTTCTCTCGCAGACTCCTCTGAGTATTCATATAACACCAATAAGCCTGCTGCGAAATTTCCTCCGACACCTGGGGATGACAGTCAAAATAACTGGAAATAAGAATGCTATCCCCATCGTTACAACTCATATATAAAACCAACTTTTTCCCTTTCCGCTGCATATTATTCAATAACTCTGGGGTAATATCACAAACTTTCCACTCAGGAGAAACACTACAAGCTCCCACTATCATCCACAATAGACTTCTCAAAATGTATTTTATTGCTCCAAAAAACATTCTACCCAAACGATCTTTTGCATAAATCATTCTATTCCTTTAATGTAACCCAAGCGATAATATTATTAGAATCCTCATTCAGCCCCGCAACAAGTTTTCGGGCTTTTTCATAATAAGGATATTTCTCCGGATTTTTGGCAGCATGATCTACCATCTCTTTAAAATCGGTCGCCGTAAGCGTTACCGCCAAACGTTCATCCAAAAAATCCCATGCATCAAGCACAAAACCATAAGCCCCTTTTTTAATTCCCAAAAAACAATCATCCACAGTTTTTTCCGTCACAAGATATGTCCGTGCCCGGTTTTTGGATTGCAATATCAACATAAAATCTATACTACTAGCACGATTTCGCGGTGCCTTCTCTGTCCAGACATGCGCCATTTTCCAATCATCGTTTTCCCGATATAATAACAAGTTAAAATAATAAACATCCCGAAAATCAAAACCGGTATAAAATACTGGCAGATCACGCTGCAAAACAAATAAAGAATCCCGAAATTGAAATATCAGTCGATTTTCGGAGCGAATCAAATCTCCACTTTCAATCTCTCGGCTCTTTTCGAGCTCCATCTCCCAAGAAAAATAAGATTGCAAATCCACCTGTTCAGAAGTATCAACGGCAAAAAACGCATAATTTTGTCCTCCTTCTGAAAAATATCCAGCAATCATGTATTGGGAAGAAGAAACCGCTTCAATCCGCTTTGTCACGGCTATTTTACCTCCATATGATCGTCGTTTTACAAAATTTCCAATCGAATCATATACCAAAACAGAATGCATATCAGCAACAGCATATTGCCTGCTATATGGATTATAACAAAAATCTCCGACTGAAATATATTCTTTTGCTCCTCTCCCTACAATACCAAATTGAAACAAATAATTTCCTTTTCCATCATAGACATCGATCTTTTTCTCTGCATTTAGAACTAAAAAACGATCCGGATAAATTTTAAAATTATCCCGGGTAACACCACTTGCATCTAGCATCACGCTCCCTTGAGCCAAGGGGGGATAAAAATATCCGTCCTGTAATTTCATAAAATCAATATCAGACACAATATCAGACAATTTTTCAACAGAATTTTTAGCTTGCTTAGCTGTAATTCGAATAATATTGGAATCCTCGGCAGCCTCTCTACATTGTGAAAAAAAGCATATACAAGCACATATAAAAAAAGTCATCCAAAAATTGGAAAACCACAATTTAATAATCATACCGAACAATTTGTTGTGTTTCAAAATCAAAATAATACCCTTCAGGACATACATACATCCGCACTATAGAATATCCTTCTTCTGTATAACCTATTACACACCAATAGATTTCTGGGCCAACTTCAGGATTCGGATCTGGAAGACAATATCCAATAGGATAATTCTCAGGAAAAACACGAATATCCTCTGCCAATACTGTAAAACATATGCATAAAACTAAACAGCAAACGATAATTAATTTCTTCATAACTATATCAAATCCATCAATTAATCATGCGAAATTTATTAAAATAATTCTAAATATCAAAATCGGACAGTCAAAATCAAATAGAGATTTATTCCCTTCTGTATCCAAATCCATTCCTCAAAAACTCATAATTATTCTCTATTTTTGTCCAGCGAAACATTAAATTCGACACAATTGGAAGCGAAACACGAATATTACATGCGGAAAGCCCTGCAAGAAGCACAGATCGCTGCTGAAGAAGGAGAAATTCCGGTAGGGGCAATTGTCGTATGCAACGACAAAATCATTGCCCGAGCCCACAACGAGACCGAAAAACTAAACGATGTCACAGCTCATGCGGAAATGATCGCAACTACCATGGCCACTTCGTTTCTTGGAGGTAAATATTTAAACGAATGTACCTTATATGTCACCTTGGAACCCTGTACCATGTGTGCCGGGGCATTGGCCTGGGCTCAGTTAGGAAATCTTGTCATCGGAGCCCCCGATCCCCATCGAGGCTATACACGTTTAAGTCCTTGTGTATTACACCCCAGAACTCAAGTGATCACAGGCATTCTGGCTCCAGAATGCAGTCGGATAGTCAAAGAATTCTTTGCCCAAAAACGCACCAAAGCATAAAACGACGAAACAAAAATTCAATTATCCCGACGATCTTTCGGACGTCACGGAAAACTCTCTACCAAAACAACGGAACAATTCTTCCCAAAAACGGGGAAAGGACTTGGAAACTACCTCTCTGTCCTGGATCACCAAACCGGGGAATTTCAAAGCAGCCGGAGCAAAAGCCATCGCCATCCGATGATCATTATAAGTAGCAATCCGAAGATCCGCAAACACATCACCTCGCTCCCCTTCCCAGTAAAGCGAATCATTTCCCTTTGCCTTCAAACGGTATCCCAACTTTCCCAATTCTTGAATCAGAGCCTGTAGACGGTCTGTTTCCTTAATTCTCAAAGTCTCTACTCCCCGGAAATAAAAAGGAATATTCATCAAACAGCAGGCGACGGCAAACGACTGTACCAAATCCGGCATCTCCACAAAATCATATTCCAACAAAGTGACTTCCGGTTTTCCTTTGAACAGACAAACCACTTCATCCCGGAAAGTCGTCTTTATCCCTAATTTTTCCCATACCTCACATTGTTTCGAATCTCCCTGCATGCTTTGAGCCGACAATCCTTTCAAGGTCATATTTCCATCGTCGGCAATCGCTAACAGTTCATAAAAATACGACGCAGCACTCCAATCGGATTCAACCCGATAAGCAATCGGCCTGTATTCTCCGGGTCTTACCCTTATAAATGCCCCTTCCCGACAGGCTTCCACCCCGAATTCCCGCATAATCTGCAAAGTCATGTCGATATAGGTTGCTGAAACAATTTTTCCGGTCAGACGCATTTCCAACCCCTTTTCCATATAGGGAGCAATCATCAATAAAGCCGAAACATATTGACTGCTGACCGAAGCCGGAATTTCGATCGTTCCTCCCGACAAATACGAACCGCATATTTCCAAAGGAGGATAACCGTCTTTTTCCAGGTAATGGATTCTCGCTCCCAATTGTCTCAAGGCCTCTACCAATACTCCTATCGGACGCTGCTTCATCCGTTCCGAACCGGTCAGAATCCATTTTCCAACAATTTTCGACAAGTAAGCTGTCAGAAAACGCATGGCAGTCCCGGCATGCCCGATATCAAAAAGATTCGTATCCGCTTCCAATACTCTCACCATACTTCGAGTGTCATCACAATCCGCCAGATTTTCTATCGGCAAGCAACTATCAGACAAAGCATTGATAATCAACACCCGATTGGAAATACTTTTAGAAGCAGGCAACGCAACTCTGCCATCTATCCTTTGATTTTCAAAATTCAGGGATATATTCATAGACCTCCGCTTAATAAAACCATCGAATTTAAATTTGTTTCAAGGCTTCAACTATTTCTTCCCGGCCACAATAATTGTCAATCTCAAATTCCCCGGGCCGACGAAGCAGGGTAAAATTCACTCCGGTCCGTTCATTCTTTTTGTCGTGCAGCATCAATTCGTACAGTTTATCTGGCACTGCAACCGGAACATATATCGGATATCTTTCCCGAATAAATTTTCGAATGGCCTCATAGTGCCTTTCATCGAACTGCATTTTCCGAACGGAAAGATACAACTCGGCAATCATTCCGTAAGCGACTGCATCCCCGTGATAAATCTCCATTCCCTTGGCAATGGCCACACTCTCAATGGCATGTCCCACGGTATGTCCAAAATTCAATGCTTTTCTCAAGCCTTTTTCTTTGGGATCACTCTGTACAATAGCAGCCTTGATTGCTACTGAGCGGCGAATCAAGTGAAAAAATTCTTCTCCGGACACTTCATCCAGATCTGCTTGCATAATTTCAGCCAAATGTTCCTCATCCGCCAGCAAGGCATGTTTCAACATCTCAGCCAATCCGGACAACAACTGCCGTTTTGGCAAAGTCGCCAAAAAACGGTTATCAATGATCACCCCATCCGGAATTGAAAAGGTTCCGATCTCATTTTTCAAACCCATAAAATCAAAACCGGTCTTTCCTCCAACCGAAGCATCCACCTGCGCCAACAGAGTAGTGGGTATATTCAGACAATGCATACCGCGCTTGAAACACGAAGCAGCAAATCCGCCCAAATCGGTAATCACACCACCACCGATATTGACCAATACCGACTTACGACGAGCCCCCTGTTCGGACAATACCCGCCAGATCGTCGCAACACTGTCCAGAGACTTGTGGGATTCGCCCGCCGGAAGAGTAATCCAATGCTTCTCCGGAAGAGTCAAAAAGTCAAAACAAGTTGCACAAAATTCCCGGGAATGTTCATCCATCAATACAAAAATATCTTCCGAATCAAAAACAGCCAGTTTTTCTCGCAAAGCGTCCGGTACATCCCGGGTAAAAATGATATTATTGATCATACACCTTCATAAATTTTGCCAAAAATATAAAGGAAAACGCAAAACTCCAATTATTGAACAGACAATTGGGAACGCCCTCTCAAACCCTTTCGTAAAAATGTACACCCAACACCATATTGTAATTTCTGAATGAGAAAGCATCGGTAAAACCATAATTTTTCGTAACTTTGGTAAATACCTAATTCCAATTATACCATGAATCTTAACAGTTCTCTACAAGCACGCGTTGCAATCAGCCTATTGCCAAAGCTCAACAGTGGCATTTATCTTCCGCTCATAGAGAAATGCGGAGGATTGGAAGGATTTTTTCTGGAAAGCGACCAGGCCCTGCAACATATCTATCAGGAATTTCACATGGCACCGGACAGTTTCGATCGGAAAACTGCCTGGCAAAAAGCAAACACAGAACTGGAACAAATAGACAAACATGCCATTCAGCTATGCACCATCGAAGACTGTCTATATCCGCCTCTGTTAAGCCAATGCGAAGATGCGCCGTTAGTATTTTTTTACAAAGGATCATTGAAAAATCCGCCAGACCAGAAATATGTGGCCATTGTCGGTACCAGGCACGCCTCGTCACTTTGCGAAAACAAAGTAAATACCCTGCTGGAAGACCTGGTTCAACTGGGGTGTCATCCCATTGTCGTTAGCGGACTGGCATACGGTATAGACATCACTGCCCACCGGGCCTGTCTGAAAAACGGTCTAACAACCTGGGCCGTTCTGGGTCACGGCCTGCATATGATCTATCCGGCCGGACACAAAACCATGGCACAACAGATTATCGAAACAGGAGGATGTTGGATCAGTGAATTTCCCTGCATCCAAGCGGTCCATCCCAGTAATTTTCTACGACGCAACCGGATCATTGCAGGACTTTGTCATGCCACTTTGATCGCCGAATCCGCAGAAAAAGGGGGAGCCATGTCCACCGCCCGTTTAGCCCTATCATACAATCGGGATGTAATGGCCATTCCGGGAAGACCGGATGACAAATATTCCGCGGGTTGCAATCTGCTGATCAAAGAAAACATCGCAGCACTGGTAGAAAATGCCGTTGATGTCGCCCGCATTTTAAATTACCCGATCCCAAAAATCCGCTCAAAACAAAACACAACAACAAGCACCTCGGAATCAGAAATCCTTTTATTGCAATTGCTGAAAGAAAAAGGAGCCATTTACATCGACGAACTGATGCAACTGTCACAATTTTCCAGCAATGAACTCGCAGCACAACTGCTACAACTCGAATTAGAAGGAAAAATTATCGGACTGCCCGGGAAAAAATATACCCTCCGATAGGTATGTCCTTGTGAAAAGAGAAAAAAACGCCGATTGACATTACTTTTAACAACAGATTATCAGCCAGAATACAACTTTGAGTATCAATTCGAAAGTAAAACAACCCGATGTTAGTAAAAAATTAACTGTAAAAAGTTTTGATATCATAAATAAATAGATAATTTTGAAGTCCGAAAACGTTTGAATCAACTCATACTAAAAATTATACACATGAGACCAGAAATTAAAGAATTCATGGACGCCTTAAAGGCAAGAACAGTAGGTGAAGCAGAATTTCACCAGGCTGTAGAAGAAGTTATTGAAACTGTATGGGATACCTATCAGGCAAACCCGAAATACAAAGCCAATAAAATTCTTGAAAAAATGGTTGAACCTGAAAGAGTCATCATGTTCCGTGTTCCATGGATCGACGATAAAGGCGAAGTACAGATCAACCGCGGTTACCGTGTACAATTCAACAGTGCTATCGGACCGTACAAAGGAGGTTTACGTTTCCACCCCTCAGTAACTCTGGGCGGATTGAAATTCTTAGGTTTCGAACAAACCTTCAAAAACTCTCTGACAACTCTTCCGATGGGTGGAGGTAAAGGAGGTTCAGACTTCAACCCGAAAGGTAAATCAGACAATGAAGTAATGCGTTTCTGCCAGAGCTTTATGACGGAATTGTGCAAATACATCGGTGCAGACACTGACGTTCCTGCTGGCGATATCGGTGTTGGTGGTCGTGAAATCGGTTATTTGTTCGGTCAATACAAGAGAATCCGGAATGAATTCGTAGGAGTATTGACAGGAAAACCGAGAGAATTCGGTGGTTCACGGGTTCGTCCGGAAGCTACCGGTTATGGTACGGTTTATTTCGCACAGCACATGTTGCATGAAAAAGGCGAAGAAATCAAAGGCAAAACAGTGGCTATCTCCGGTTTCGGTAACGTAGCTTGGGGTGCTGCTCAGAAATTAGTACAACTGGGTGCAAAAGTAGTAACCATCTCTGGACCGGACGGATACATTTATGATGAAAAAGGTCTGACTCAGGAAGGTGTTGACTACATGTTGGAACTGCGTGCTAGCAACAACGACGTTGTTGAACCGTATGCTGCTAAGTTCGGTGCCAAATTCATCGCTAAACACAAACCTTGGGAAGTAAAATGCGACATCGCTTTCCCGTGCGCTATCCAGAATGAATTGAACGAGGATGATGCAAAACAGCTGGTTGCTAACGGTTGCCAGATGGTAGTTGAAACTTCCAACATGGGATGTACGGCAGAAGCTGTTCGTTATCTGAACTCCCATATTACTTTCGCTCCGGGTAAAGCAGCAAACGCTGGTGGTGTAGCTGTTTCCGGATTGGAAATGAGCCAGAACTCTATGAGATATAGCTGGACCGCTGAAGAAGTGGATCAGAAACTGTCTCAGATCATGAAAGACATCCACGATACTTGTGTGAAATTCGGTAAGACCGGAGACAAGATCGACTATGTGAAGGGAGCAAACATCGGAGGTTTCATCAAAGTAGCCGAAGCTATGTGTGCTCAGGGACACGTATAATAGAACGGAAAACTCCCTTTTTCAAGCAGGAAGAAAACAAAAGCAGTTTTCTTCCTGCTTTTGTTTTTGTTATTTCCCGCCCCATTGCATAAGAAATGCATATTTTTTATTATCTTCGTTTGGGAAAATTCGACACATATGTATATAGACACTCATTCGCACCTATACGAAGAAGAATTTAGGGAAGATCGGGAAGAAGTCATACAACGGGCCAAAGAAGCCGGCATCACACACATCATCCTGCCGGATATCGACAGCGAATCCCGAGGACGAATGCTCGATGTTGCAGCCACACATCCGGGAATCATGTTTCCACTGGCTGGATTACATCCCACTTCAGTCCACGAAAATTATCCGGAAGAGCTGGCCCAGCTTGAAAAAACATTAGGGAGTCAGAGCTATTACGGCATCGGAGAATGCGGCATTGACCTCTACTGGGATAAAAGTTATTACCGGGAACAGGTCAAAGTTTTCGAGCATCAGCTCGGCATTGCACGCGACTGTCATCTGCCCATCGTCATCCATTCCCGGGATTCTTTGGAAATCATTCTGGAAATTTTAAGAAAGCATCCTCAAGCATACGGCATTCTACATTGTTTTCCGGGAAATGCCGAAGAAGCCCGTCAAGCCATCGACCACGGCTTTCTATTGGGCATCGGAGGAGTTGTCACCTTTAAAAAAAGCCAGATGGCGGATGTGTTGAAAGAGATCGGCCCCCGAAACATCGTATTGGAAACCGATTCCCCTTACCTTGCTCCGACACCATTTCGAGGGAAACGGAATGAAAGCAGCTATATCCCGCTCATCGCAGAAAAAGTTGCAGAAATAACGCAGACGGACACAAAAAAAATTGCAGAAATAACAACGCAGAATGCGTTAAATTTGTTTAATTTGCACAACAAAAATACAGACAAAAACAGTGCTTTAAACCAAGCAGACAAATGAAGAAATCAGTATTGATCATATATACGGGAGGAACCATCGGGATGGTAAACGATCCGGCTACGGGAGCCCTCTGTCCTTTCGACTTCGAACAAATTGCCAAAGCAGTACCCGAAATCAAAGAATTCGGATTTTCCATCGACAGCTATACCTTGCCGTCGATCATCGATTCTTCCGATTTAACACCGGATCTATGGACGGAACTTTGCCAAATCATTTTACACAATTATGACCGCTATTCCGGTTTTGTCATTCTGCACGGAACCGATACAATGGCCTACTCCGCCGCTGCGCTGAGTTTCATGTTAAACAATCTCACAAAACCGGTTGTCTTTACGGGATCTCAATTACCCATCGGTACAATCCGTACCGACGGACGGGAAAATCTGATTGCAACCCTGGAGATCGCAGCAGCCACCATCGAGGGCAAAGCAGTCGTACCGGAAGTCTGTATTCTGTTCGGCGCAAAGCTATTCCGGGGTAATCGCACCACCAAAGTCAATGCCGAAAGTTTTGATGCCTTCCAGTCTTTCAATTATCCACCCCTGGCCGAGATTGGGATACACATCCACTATAATTACGGCGCCATCGACTATTCACCGCGCACAGAACCGATATCCATCACCACCGAAATGAATACCAATATCGCCATTTTACGATTATTCCCGGGCATACGCACTGAATTGATCGACGCAGTGATTCAAACTCCCGGACTGAAAGGATTGATATTAGAAACATACGGATCAGGGAATGCCCCCACCAATCGGATCTTTTTAGAAAAAATCAAAGAAGCCTCCCAAAAGGGGATCATCATATACAACGTCACCCAATGCCAGGGAGGTAGCGTGGAAATGGGACGTTACGAGACCAGTAGAGAGCTATTAAACTACGGTGTATCAAGCGGATACGACATTACCACCGAGGCTGCAGCCTGCAAGCTCATGCATCTGCTGGCACAATACAAGGACGCTAACGAAATAAAAAAATACTTAAATTCATCAATAAAAGGAGAAATTACCGTAAATCGTATTGGGTTTTAACATTTTTTTTGTACCTTGCCGCGTCTTTTAGTGCGACCGGCCTAATCACAAAGGTTTGCAAAAGGTACTACGAAGATTTGAGAGTTAAATTTTAATTATTTATAAACTAAAAATCAGTTAAAGAGATCATGAGAAAATTATTTGCACTAATAGCAGTTTTAGGAATGCTTACTATTGGAGCATCGAAACTAATGGCTCAGGAAGAAGAAGCTACACCGGCAGCCGCTCAAACCGAGCAAATGACCGTTTCTATCGATGATGAGCAAATTGAAAGTACCTCCATGCATGCAGCCATCAAACAAAAATTCATTGAGGGTGGTGCTGGATTTATGGCATGTGTTGTATTGTGTTTGATTTTCGGTTTGGCAATCGCCATTGAAAGAGTAATTTATCTGAACTTGGCAGATACGAATACGAAAAAATTCATCGCAGGTTTCGAGGATACGCTGAACAACGGAGGTATCGAAGCAGCCAAAGATTATTGCCGCAACACCCGTGGTCCGATAGCCAGCATTTTCTATCAGGGTCTTTCCCGTTACGAACAGGGGATTGAGATGGTTGAAAAGTCTGTTATCTCTTACGGTTCCGTACAGATGGGATTGATGGAAAAAGGACTGACTTGGATCGGTTTGTTCATCGCATTAGCTCCGATGTTGGGATTCTTGGGAACTGTAATCGGTATGATCGAGGCCTTCGACCAGATCCAGGCAGCAGGAGACATGAGTCCGGCTCTGGTAGCAGGTGGTATTAAAGTGGCTTTGATTACAACGGTAGGTGGTTTGATCGTGGCCATGATCCTGCAAGTTTTCTATAACTATTGTACATCAAAAGTAGAAGGTATTGTAAACAATATGGAAGATGCCTCTGTAAGCATGTTGGACATCTTGGTTAAATACGGGCAAAAAAACAAATAAATCATGAATATTCAGAAAATACTCAGCATTGTAACAATTGTAATGTGCGTTATTACAGTGGTACTGTTGGGGCTGTTCATGTTCGGAGGTGAAGTGCCGAATCAGCCATACCCAACTCCTGTATATACCAGCGCATTTTTGAATTGGGCATATATTTTGTGTGGAATCGCAATTATTGCTGCGGTAATCTTTCCGGTGATTCGTTTGTTTACTCGTCCAAAACAAGCCATGAAAAGCTTTATCGGCTTAGCCGGAATCATTATCATAGTTTTAATCGCGTACTCCCTGGCTGATGGAACTCCGATGAAACTGGTCGGTTATACCGGTTCAGACAACGTTCCATCCATGTTGATCTTCTCAGATACAATTTTGTATACCATGTATATTCTTTTCGCCGGCGCGATCTTAGCAATCATCGGTACTGAGATATACAGAAGAATAAAATAAAACAAAGAATATGGCAAAGAAAACACCAGAAATTAATGCCTCTTCAACAGCCGATATCGCGTTCTTGTTGCTTGCGTTCTTTTTGGCAACAACGACGATGAACGTTGATTCCGGTCTGTACAGAAGACTTCCGCCATATCAGCCAGAAAATACCGAAGCACCCAAATATGCAAAACGGAACATTTTGCAGGTATTGGTAAACCGGAACAATCAGCTGGCGATCAATGGAGAGTTGGCAGATGTTTCTACCTTGAAAGATAGAACAATCGAATTTGTTCTGAATCCGAATAACAGCGAAGATTTGCCTCAGAAAGAAGTCAAAATGATCGACCTGCTCGGTCCCGTTGAAGTCTCCAAGGGAATTGTTTCCCTGCAAAGCGACAAGGGAACGTCATATGAAATGTACATTGCAGTACAGGACCAGTTGACGGCTGCCTACAACGAACTGAGAAATCGAAAAGCCAACGAGAAATTCGGTAAAAATTTTGACGATCTGACAGAAGAACAAATGGAGGCAATTCGGAAGGCTGTGCCGATGTCGGTATCTGAAGCAGAACCTAAAAATATAGGAGGGAAAAAATAATGGCAAAGTTTAAAAAAGATGGGAAAAGAGAGACGCCGGCCATTTCTACGGCATCTTTACCTGACATCGTGTTTATGTTGCTGTTTTTCTTCATGGTAAGTACTACGATGCGAGAAGTGGCCCTCATGGTTGCCAATGCAATGCCGCAAGCATCAGAAACCGTTAAACTGGAGAAAAAATCATTGGTAAGCAATATCTATGTAGGGAAACCGAATCCTCAATATCAGGGTGCTTATGGAACAGAACCGCGCATCCAGTTGAACGATCGTTTCGCGACCTTAGAGGAATTGAGTGCATTTGTCGCTTCAGAACGGGAAAGTCGTAAGGAAGAAGACAGAAACAGCATTACCAACAACCTGAAAGTAGACAGAAATGTCACCATGGGTATCGTAACCGATATCAAACAGGAATTGCGTAAAGCGAATTCATTAAGGGTTAATTATGGTAGTACGAAAAAACCCCATTAATTAATCGAAAAATAAAGGGGGAACGATGTTCCCCCTTTCCTTTTTTTTATTATCTTTGCAACACATTTGGTTCCGTAGTTCAATGGATAGAATGAAGGATTCCGGTTCCTTTGATTGGGGTTCGAGTCCCCACGGGATCACCAGCTAACCCCAAAACGATTATATGGCCGTTTTGGGGTTTATTTTGTATTAATACAAATTGCCTATGTCTTCACTATCAAAATATACCCAATGGAAAGTCGTTGTCGGCTACAGTCTGCTGTTTTTATTGAGTGCGCTCACCGCGGTGCTGATCTACAAACAGATCATTCAACTGATTGTCAACGAAGAGAGTGATGCCTATTCAAACCGGAAGCTATTTACCATCGGAAACACCATTACCGGTCTGTACGAATCGGAAGCCATCGGAAACGCATTCATTCAAACCGGATCCTGGACCTATTTTAAAAAATACCAGGAACTAATCGAAGAAGTCGAAACCAATATCGATTCTTTACGAAATCAAACAACACGTTTAGAGCAAATTCTCCGATTGGATACAATCAACAACCTACTTAATCAAAAGATCAAAAATTTACAGGACATCGTACAAGTCAAAAAGTCCTTTGTTCCGGATGATTTCTACTACAAGGCAATTGCAAGCATTGAATCGGGAAAAGATACTCTGCAAGAACAAATCAACATCCGAACAAGGCATTTCACCACTTTGGACAGCTCTTATACAAAAGTGGAAAAGAAAAAGAGACATTGGCTGTTTTTCAACAAAACAGAACCGGATTCCATTTTAAAGGTATCGATTTCGCATCATACCATCATAGATACCCTCAACAGACAGTCAACTCTGCAAAATACAGACAGTGTCGTCAACATTTTGAAAACGACTTGGGAAGATGTACAAAAACAGACGCAGGACCTCAACCGGCAAATCAATCGAAAAGAGTATGCCTTAATTCAGCAAAGCACCTATATTACCGATCAATTGAAACGCATGTTGAGTGCCTTTGAAAAGGAAGAGATCAACAATTCGCTGCAAAAACACCAGAATCGGGAAGAGACCATCAATACCATGATCCGGATCTTTGCCTGGATTGCAGCCGTTGCGTTTCTGCTGGTTCTGTTTTTCACTTTTTTCATATGGCGCGATCTTTCCCGCAGCCAGCGCTATCGTAAAGAACTGGAAAGTGCCAATCAATATGCCGACCAGTTACTGAAAAGCCGGGAAAGGATGATTCTCACCGTCACCCACGATATCAAGTCGCCGTTGAGCTCTGTCATCGGTTACATTGAACTGTTGACCCACACGGCAACCAGTGACCGCCAACGTTATTTTCTGAAAAATATGCGAGGTTCTTCAGAACACATATTGAAACTCATCGGAAATCTACTGGATCTGTCGAAACTGGAGAACAACAAGATGCCGGTTGAGAAAATCGTATTCAATCCCCGTCAATTATTTCAGGAAATTGCCGATAATTTCTTGCCTTTAGCCGCAGAAAAACAGCTGACACTAACCGCCAAATTCAGCGAAAGCCTGAACAAGGACTACCTCGGCGATGCCTTACGCATCCGGCAAATCGTCACGAACATTCTATCCAATGCAGTAAAATATACCCACCAGGGCAGCATTCGTTTTTCAGCCCAAACCATCAATCCGGAAAAAATTATGCTGAAAATTCAAGACACCGGTTCCGGAATGACTGCCGAAGAACAAAAGATCATTTTCGAAGAATTTACACGCCTGAGTTCTCATGCTACCATCGAAGGGACAGGTTTGGGATTGACAATTACCCTGAAATTGATTCACTTGCTTGGAGGAGAAATCAAATTAGACAGCCAACCGGGAAAAGGCAGCTGTTTTACCATCCTTCTTCCCCTTCAACGAGCTGAAAATACCTTGCCTCCAGCGGCAGAACAGCCCAATGAAACAGCTCTCCTCCCCGCTCCACTCAACCCCACTTTAAAGGTTCTGTTCATCGACGACGATCCCCTCCAGTTGGAAATGGCGGTCAATCTCTTGGCACAACACGGCATAAAAGCTGAAAGTACCACCGATCCCGAAGAGTTGATGAAACGATTGACCGCCAACCGATACGATCTCGTTTTCTCAGACATTCAAATGCCCGGAACCAACGGTTTCGATCTGGTCAAAAAAATCCGCCAGTCAACCCTGCCTTATGCCCAGGAATTATGTATTGTCGCCTTATCCGCAGACAGCGGACGAACAGAAAATGAATATCTGCAGGCCGGTTTTACAGCTTTCCTGAGCAAACCGTTTTCTTCCGCCCAATTGACAAAACTGATACAACGGCTAACCGGAATTTCACTGACCGCATCTCCATCTGCACAAACAACGGTTAGCAGTACCGAAACAGCAGAAGGACAAGGCTATACCATAAAAAATATTCTCCCATTTGTGGACAATGATCGAGAGGCCTTACAAAAAATTCTGGATTCCTTTACAACAACCACCCGGGAACACATCGAACAATTGCAACAATATCAAAAAGAAAAACAGACAGCAACCATCTGTTCGCTGGCACATAAAATGCTTCCCATGTTCCGACAACTAGAAATAAAAGAAATCATTCCTCTACTGGAAAAACTCGAACAGGCCTCCAAAAACAATCTCGATGCATCTGCTATTCTCGAACTGACAACTCAGGTCATCAAACTGACAAATACTTTTTTAGATACTCATTTTAAGAGATAAAAACGACAAAATGAAACTTTACTCGATGGAGTAGAGTTTCATTTTATTGTACAAAGTCTTTCGGTCGATCTTCAACAAACGGGCCGCTTCACTTTTATTGTTATGACACTTGGCTAAGGCCTCCCGTATCAATTCCACTTCATTCTTTTCCCTTTTCAAAGCCAGGTCTTCCACGGCAGGAGCAGCCTCTACAGCAGCCAATTCTGCGGGGATATCACTCCGGGAAATAAAATCCGTCTGACACAACAGAGTGGCCCTTTTTACCACATTACGCATCTCCCGAAGATTCCCCGGCCAATTGTAATTTTTAAAAATAGTCATTACCTCTTCGTCAAATCCTATCACCTCTTTTCCCAGTTCTTCATTGGAAGCCGTCAAGAAATGGTGGGCAAAAACCGGTATGTCCTCCTTTCGATCGCGCAAACTTAACGCCTTCAAGGAAAACTCATTCAAACGGTGATAGAGATCCTCGCGAAAATTTCCTTCCGCAACCGCTTTACTCAAATTTTCATTCGTCGCAGAAATAATACGAACATCAAAAGCGATTTCCCTATCGCTGCCGACCGGTTTCACTTTGCGTTCCTCTAAAGCTCTCAACAACTGAACCTGTACGTCATAACTCAAATTTCCGATCTCATCCAAAAAGATTGTTCCTCCGGATGCAGCCACAAAATAACCGGTCTTATCACTTACAGCTCCGGTAAAAGCTCCCTTTACATGTCCAAAAAACTCACTCGCAGCTAAATCTTTCGGAATAGCACCACAATCAACCGCAATAAAAGGTCGATCTTTTCGGGTACTTTGAGAATGAATCAAACGGGCAATATATTCCTTTCCCGAACCGCTTTCACCGGTAATCAGTACAGTCATCATCGTTGGAGCCACCAAACGTATATACTCATAAAGCCGGTCTGCATCCTGACTGGTTCCTTTTATATATTCCTCTGTCCGAGGTCTCTTTTCCTTTTTCCGTTGTTCTGGAGCAGATTTCTGTGCCAAGGCCTCCTGAATCTTTTTCAAAATTTCATCCGGGATCACCGGTTTGGCCACATAATCAAAAGCACCCAACTTCATCGCCAAAACCGCCGTTTGTATATCTGCATAACCTGTCATCAGAATCACCTGTACTTCCGGAGTAACAGCCTTGATATTCTTCAATAAATGAATACCATCCTCATCCGGCAAACGCAAATCAGTCAATACAATCTCATATTTCTCTCCCTTCAATTTTGCTACTGCCTCCCGACAAGAAAAAGCATTCTCGACTTCAAATCCTCTCTTTGCCAACCAGGTCTTCAACATCAGACAAAAAGTAGTATCATCATCAACCAATAAAATCTTAACCATATACCTATTTATAACACAGTCGAACCGACTAAACCATTTTACAAAATTAGGAAACTAACTCTATGAAAAGAAGTATTTATCCTATTTTCGTAAAAAATTTCTATTCTCGTGTTCCCTACAAGACGCAAGTATATGGCTTTCAAGGCTATTCCCCTCAAAACAATAAACCCGATCTGAAAAAGCAACCACTCTTCAAACCGGATTTATTTAACAAATGAACAAATTGAAAAACTCATCCCTGCTATAATTTGACAAGCTGTATATTTTCAAGGACTTCCTGACTTAAGTATTCGCCATCTGCAGTATAATATACAACCAGTTTTTTCTGCTTATCTTTTAACACCAGTCGGAAAACCGTATTTCCAGCCTGAAAAACCTGTTCAATGGAATAGGCTACATATTTAGAAATCACAGCAGACTTTACTGTCTGTGGGAGTTCCGAAATACTTATTTTTACATAATTGTCGATTTTCATTGACAACGCATCATTTTCCAGAAAATTTACTGCCTGTACCAATTCCTTCTTCTCCATTTTCTGAGACAGCGATTCAGAGGATGGAACGATATCGACAGCAAAAGCCACTAAAACAACAGCAGCAACGACAGTCGTTATCAGTATATTTCTATTTATATTTCTCATGGCAATCGTATTTTAATCTTTTATAAATGTATGCAGAAAAATATGTGCCAGAATCTTGAAGACGGGTAGCAAAAACACAATACACTAATAAACAACACACTACAAAAATTCCACACCTGTAGAAAGTGTGGAAATAAAGAATCAGGGTGTAGAAATAATCCCCACCTATTGCATCAACAAGGCCTCGGCCTTTTTTACCCGTTCCACATCCCAAACGTTCCAATGTCGTAAAAACTTCTCCCGAATCTGTTCGAGACACAAATTTCCAATGCTTCCTTCATGAGTATGTCGCAAAGAGCGAGAAGTATCGCTTTCATACACGCCAGTCTGCACCTCCATACCCACTTCTTTATATGCATCCCGAAAAGGAATGCCGGCAGCGACCTTATCATTGACATCTTCTACCGTAAAAAGATAAGCATAACGCTTATCCTGAAGGATATTCGGATTAAGTTTCATCTCTTTCAGGACAATCTCTGTCATATAAAGACAATCGGACAATTCCTGGAAAGCCGGCAGAAATAACTCTTTTGTCAACTGCATATCCCGAAAATACCCGGAAGTCAGATTCGCACAAATCATGGCAATCTGAGTCGGCAACGACTGCAAACGATTCGTCTTTGCCCGGATCAGTTCAAAAATATCCGGATTCTTTTTATGAGGCATGATACTGGAACCGGTCGTATAGGAATCCGGCAACTGGACAAAACCAAAGTTCCCGCAGGAGAACAAACAGACATCTGCCGCCAGCTTTCCCAAAGTCGTAGCAACTCCAGTCAAGGCGAACAATACATTCTTTTCCATCTTACCCCGCTGCATCTGGGCATATATCGAATTATAAGCCAAATCGTCAAATCCCAACAAACGGGTCGTCATCGTACGGTCCAAAGGAATCGAGGAACCATAACCGGCTCCGGATCCTAAAGGATTGGTATTCACCATATCATAAGCAGCCTTGAGCATCAACAGGTCATCCGCCAAAGATTCGGCATAAGCACTGAACCAAAGGCCAAAGGAAGAAGGCATGGCAATCTGTAAATGGGTATATCCAGGCATCAGCAAATCCCGGTGAAGAGAAGCCTTTTCCAAAAGCAGATCAAACAAGGATTTTAACTGTTCCCGGATTGCCATCAATTCCGACCGGGCAAACAACTTCAAATCAGTCAAAATCTGATCATTCCGAGAACGCCCGGTATGAATCTTTTTCCCGGCTTCTCCATATTTTCGAGTCAACAGAAATTCGATTTCCGAATGCACATCTTCCATGCCTTCTTCAATCTGAAAACCTCCCGCCTCGATATCCGCCAAAATCTCCTGCAGTCCCTTTTGCAGTTGCGACAATTCCTTGTCCGAGATCAAACGGATCTGATGCAGCATCTTCAAATGAGCCATATTCCCCAATACATCCGCCCTTGCCAGTAACAGATCCAATTCCCTGTCTTTACCGATCGTAAATTTTTCCGTAAAACGATCGATCTCATAACCTTTATCCCAAAGTTTCATTTCTATCTATCCGTTTTTGAATTTACAAAATCAAATCCATTCAACAATTTCACCAAAAGCCGGAATCCCTGCTCAATTTCCTCCAATTCAATATATTCATCGGCAGTATGACTGCGGGCGCTGTCCCCCGGACCTATTTTCAATGAAGTATAAGGAAGAACCGCCTGATTGGAAGTTGTCGGTGAACCGTAAGTCGACACCCCCAGTTCTCTACAGCGCCTTACGATCGGATGAGTTTTGGAGATAGAGGAAGAATTCAATGAAAATGAACGTGGTTTCACATCGCTTTTCAAATTTTTTCGAACAATTTCATAAACCTCCTCATTGGTATAATATTCATTCACCCGGATATCTACCATAAAACGGCATTCTGCCGGAACAACATTATGCAATGTTCCAGCCTCTATTCCGGTCACCGTCATTTTCACCTTTCCCAACAGGGGTGACTCTTTTTCAAATGAATACGTGCGCAACCACTCTATATCCTCCATCGCCTCATAAATGGCATTGATTCCCTCGTTTCTGGCCGCATGACCGGCCTTTCCCCGGGCCCAGCAGTCCAGCACCATCAATCCCTTTTCTGCAATGGCAGCCTGCAGCCCCGTAGGTTCCCCCACCAATGCCAAATCGATCGGTCCCAGTTCTGACAACAGACTCTGAATGCCGTTCCTACCGGTATTTTCTTCTTCGGCCGATTCCAGACAGATCAGATTATAAGCCTGCACCTGCTGTTCCAACTGCAAAAAAGCCGCCTGCATGGCCACGACACTACCTCCGGTATCATTGCTGCCCAGCCCATATAACTTCCCTTCTTCCACAAGCGGCACAAAAGGCGCTCTCTTCCATCCACTGTTCGGACGCACCGTATCCAGATGAGCATCCAAAAGAATCGTCGGTTTTTCCGGATCGAAATGCCGGGAAGTCACCCAGACATTATTTCCCTTCCGCTGAGCGACATATCCCTGTTCCAACCAGATTTCCTGCATCCAGTCAGCGACCCCATCCTCTTCTCCGCTAAACGAAGGAATGGTTATCATTTTCTTCAAAACCTCTACCGCATCGTACTTCATATCTCTATTTCTCTTGATATATCAAGGTTCCCTGCTCCAAATGTTGCGGATCGGTCAACCGGACAGCTTTTACCCCAGCTTTCAGAGTTTTAAAGGCATTCTCCAATTTCGGAATCATACCCGAATGAATCCACCCTTTCTCCAAATACTCCCGATAGGTCTCTTCATTTAAAACCGGAATTACGGAAGAATCATCCGAAACATCCGCCAACACTCCCGGCTTATCCAAACAAAAAACCAATTCCGTATCGCAGATTCGACTCAAGGCTATGGCTACAGCAGCGGCAACACTGTCGGCATTCGTATTCAAAAGCTGTCCCCGACAATCAAAGGTGATCGGAGAAATAACAGGCATCACATGAGCATCCAACAGCATCCGCAAAGATTCGCTCTTCACGGCATCGATGTCTCCGACATATCCCCAGTCGATCTCCCCAGAAAAACGTTTGTGAGCAAGTATCACTCCCAAATCACACCCAGACAGTCCACAAGCATTTATTCCCCGACTCTGTAAGATCGCCACGATTTTCTTATTCGCCCAACCGGCATAAGCCATTACCGCTACTTCAAGTGTCTGCCGGTCAGTCACCCGACGCCCATCGATCATCCGAACTTCCATCCCCAAACGGCTGGCCAATCGGCCGGCCATACTTCCTCCTCCATGTACTAACACCCCCGAGGGGCAGCAAACCGCCAACTTATCACACAAACTGTTCAAAACAGTCTCTTCCTCTATCAGTCGGCCGCCGATTTTGACAATCTTTATCATAACACTTTCGCTTTTTCTTTCACGAGCTCTCGAGGCTCCGAAATTCGTCCCAAGAGCTCGAGAGATTGCCGGAAAGCATATAAAAACTCATCCGCCTCCTTGCGAGTAATAATCAGCGGAGGCAGCAAACGAAGCGTATTATTCCCGCTATATCCGGTCATGATATGATGTTCAAATGTCAACACCTTACGCACTTCTGTCTGTGGAAAGAAAGTATCAACACCGATCATCAATCCCTTTCCCCTCACCTCTTTTACCCCAGGAATTTTTTCCAATTCCTGCATCAGATACTTTCCAATGCCAGCCGCATTATTCATCAGATATTCCTGCCGAATCACTTCTAAAACAGCCAACGCCGCCGTACAGGCCAGGTGATTACCGCCGAATGTTGTCCCCAACATTCCCTTCCGGGGCTGTATTTCAGGAGCGATCAACAGTCCGCCTATAGGGAAGCCGTTCCCCATACCTTTTGCCATGGTAATCACATCCGGAGCCACTCCCGCATATTGGTGGGCAAAAAATCGACCGGTACGTCCATATCCCGACTGTACTTCATCGACAATCAGCAAGGTTCCGTAATGACGGCAAAGATCACGCATCCGCTGCATAAAACTGATCTCCGGGAGACGGATTCCCCCGACTCCCTGTATTCCCTCCACGATCACAGCCGCATAACTGCCAGTCTGCAATTCTTCCGCCAAAGCATCTGTATCATTCAAATCAATAAACGTCACCTCATGAACCCGATTCAGGGGAGCCTGTATCGCAACATTGTCCGTAACCGCCACAGCCGCACTCGTCCGCCCGTGAAAAGCGGCCTTAAAAGCAAGTACTTTTCGGCGTCCGGTGACAAAAGATGCCAGTTTTAAGGCATTCTCATTGGCTTCCGCCCCACTGTTGCAAAGAAACAGCTGATAATCCGGATAACCGGAAAGTTCTCCCAACTGGACAGCCAACGCCTGTTGTAACGAATTGATCAGCGCATTTGAATAAAACCCGATCCGATTCAACTGTTCTGTCATCTTTTTTACATACACCGGATGACTATGGCCAATAGAAATCACCGCATGGCCGCCGTAAAAATCCAGATAGCGAGTTCCCTGCCGATCCCACAGATAAGCCCCTTTGGCCTTCACCGGTTCCATGTCCCACAAATGATACACTTCAAATAATCCCATCGTCAAAAAATTTTTCTAAAAATAATTGGCCTTCAAAGCAAGACCGGTTGTTTCTTCCAGGCCCAGAAGCAGGTTCATATTCTGAACCGCCTGGCCGGAAGCACCTTTCAGCAAGTTATCAATTACCGAAGTAATCAAGGTTTTTTCTCCTTGCTTACAGATATTTATATAACAGTAGTTAGTATTCACCACCTGCTTGAGGCATAACGGTCCCTCACTTATCCAAACAAACGGATGAGCATGATAATAAGCCCGATAAAGAGCTATCATTCCTTCCAGGGTAATATCCGTACGAATAACTGTATTGATCCATATCCCTCGAGTATGACATCCCCTGACCGGAACAAAAGCCAGATCATACGGAGCTCTCGCTCCACCTTTTTCCAGAGTTTCCTGAATCTCTCCCAAATGTTGGTGGGAAAAAACCTTATAATTCGAAAGATTGTTACAGCGATGGCTGAAATGTGTCTCTTCCGTCGGTTTTTGGCCAGCTCCAGTCGAACCGGTTACACCGAAAACAGTGATCTCTTCCGGCAAACGATCGACAGAAGCCAACGGCAACAAGCCTAATTCAATGGCCGTTGCAAAACAGCCGGGATTAGCGATATGATTCGCCTTGGAAATCTGCTCCCGGAATAATTCCGGCAAACCGTAAATAAAATCATCCGCATCCTTCTTCAAACGAAAATCATTCCCCAAATCAATAATTTTCACGTTGTCAGGAATGGTATAAGTATTTAAAAAAGAAGCCGACATACCATGTCCCATACACATAAACAGCACATCAATATCCGAAAAATCGATGTCCGAAAAAAGAAGCCGACAGGGCAAAAGATCCCGATGGACCTGATATACGGGCTGTCCTTTATGTGATTCACTCTGAATATATTTCAACTCGACTCCCGGATGTCCGATCAGGATCCGGATCAACTCTCCGGCAGTATATCCGGCAGCGCCGGCAATTCCAACCTTCACCATAATTGTCATTTTACGATTTTCGGGCAACACCCGGTTCCCGTCATTTAAAGATCTTTATTTACCGCATTATAAACACAAAGCGGCATCGCAAGTATTTTCGTAAATCCTTTCACATCTTCCGCCGTCCAGGCATTGTTCATTTCACCATATTCGGCAAATCCGGCATTCATCAGATCATGCGAAGATTCTATACCGACCAGGTCAAAATGATAGGGCCGCAAACGCAGGAATACCTTCCCGGAAACATGAAGCTGGCTATGCACCAAGAACTGTTCGATATCTCTCATCACCGGTTCAGCATACATCGCTTCGTGCAAAAACATCCCGTACCAGTTCCCCAATTGTTCTTTCCAATATTGCTGCCATTTGGTCAGCGTATGCTTCTCCAGCAACTCATGCGCTTTAATGATCAGCATCGGTGCCGCCGCTTCAAATCCGACCCGTCCTTTTATACCGACAATCGTATCTCCGACGTGAGTATCCCGACCGATCGCCCAGGCGGCACCGATCTCTTCAATCTTACGGATGGCCTCTATACGGCTGCTTTTTTCACCATTGACTCCGACAATCTCTCCGGAAGCAAATTCCAGCACCAAGCTCTCACTCCCCTCCTTTTTTAAAGGCGAAGGATAGGCTTCGTCCGGTAAATTCGTATTCGAATGCAAGGTCTCCTTTCCCCCGACAGAAGTTCCCCACAATCCCTTATTGATTGAATACTCCATTTTTTTCCAGTCGACATCCACTCCGTGAGCCTTCAGATAAGCGATCTCCGTCTCACGAGACAATTTCAGATCCCGCGTAGGAGTGATGACCTTCATTTCCGGCGCAAAGACGGCAAAACACAAATCAAAACGAACCTGATCATTTCCAGCCCCCGTACTTCCATGAGCCAGATAGCGGGCTCCGATTTCCTTGGCATACTTCACAATGGCCAAAGCCTGAAAAGTACGTTCAGAACTGACAGAGACCGGATAAGTTTTATTTCGCAATACATTTCCGAACACCATGTAACGGATACATTTTTCATAATACTCCTTTGTAACATCGAGAGTTACATGTTTTTTTGCGCCCAAGGCATACGCTTTTTTTTCCACTGCCGCCAATTCTGCCTCATCAAATCCACCGGTATTTGCCAAAGCCGTATAAACTTCCAGACCCAATTCCTCACTCAAGTATTTCACACAATAGGATGTATCCAGACCTCCACTATAGGCCAGTACTACTTTTTCTTTCATTGCCTTCCGAATTAAATCACTTTCTTCAATAACTTGACAATTCCATGACTCGATTTCTTCTCCTGCTGTTTCTTTTCGGCTTCCTTTTGAGCAACAGCTTCAGGATCATACACCATACCGGTACACAGACATTTCGTCATATTGGTACGGAGAAGAATATCATAATTCACACAAGATTTACAACCATCCCAAAACTGTTCATCATCAGTCAATTTAGCAAAGGTCACCGGGACATAACCCAATTCCGTATTGATCCGCATGACCTGTTCACCAGTCGTCAGACCAAATAGTTTCGCATGTGGAAATTTTTTTCGAGACAAATCAAAAGCTGCCTTTTTGATTCGTTTGGCAATTCCCATTCCTCGATAAGACGGTTTGACAATCAAACCGGAATTCGCTACAAATTTTTCATGCTCCCAGGATTCAATATAACAAAATCCGACAAATTCCGCTCGATTCAAAGCAATAATGGCTTTTCCCTGATTGATTTTATCAGTGATATACTCATCTGTTCTCCGGGCAATTCCTGTACCCCGGGCCTTTGCAGCCTCATCAATGGTATCGTTTATCACCTTTACATACTTTAAATGCTCTGCCGAAGCAACCATAACTTCTATTTTCATCTCCTCTGAAAATTTAAATAATTTGTATCGATTATTTCTTGCCCTTTCAAACGGGTCCTACCTGTTTTCAAAACAATGCGACAAAGATATGCATAAATATTTATATAAAACAAATATTTATGCGATTAATTTTCATTTTACGGCTATTTTATTGCAAAACACATCCTTATTAATGCATATTTATGCGATAATTTGCATTTTATATTGACAAATATTAAAAACAGAAATTTTCCTTATCATATCAGTATTACAGTACTTTCTACTTACAATACTTAAAAATAAAATAATTTTAACTTAGAAATTGTTATGCAAACGTTCTCAATTTAAAAAAAAATTCATAGTTTTGCTCCGGAATCGTTAACGACGTACTATATGGAAGGAAACAATATACTTAATCCCAACCCGCTGGTCAAGTTTTTAAACAAACCTCAGAAAGAATTTACCAAAGCTGACATCATTCGTTTCATTACCAAAAACAATATCGAAATGATCAATCTGCGCTATGTAGGAGCAGACGGCCGGCTAAAAACCTTAAACTTCATCATCAACAGTTTAGAACACCTGGACAGCATTTTAACTTACGGAGAACGGGTAGACGGATCCAGTCTGTTTCCTTACATTCAGGCAGGTTCCAGCGATTTATACGTTATTCCCCGTTATCGGACGGCCTTTTTAAATCCCTTCAGTGAAATCCCGACAGTCGATATTCTTTGCAGTTATTACACCAAAGACGGTCAACCATTAGAGAGTGCACCGGAATATACCCTCCGTAAAGCCCACGAAGCCTTTAAAAAGGCTACGGGAATGGAATTCCAAGCAATGGGAGAATTGGAATATTACGTTATCAGTGAAAAAGAGGACTTGTTTGAAACACAAGATCAAAGAGGATACCACGAATCAGTACCTTTCTGCAAATGGGCCAATTTGCGAACCGAAGCGATGCGCGCCATTGCCCAAACCGGAGGTCAAATCAAATACGGCCATTCGGAAGTCGGTAATTTTACCATCGGTCATTTGCAATACGAACAAAATGAGATTGAATTTCTTCCGGTAAGTATTGAAGATGCCGCCGATCAGTTAGTCATTGCCAAATGGATTCTCCGGACCTTGGCCTATCAATACGGAGTAGATCTGACTTTTGCACCCAAAATCACAACAGGGAAAGCAGGCAGCGGTTTACATATCCATACCCGTCTCATGAAGGATGGCAAGAACATGTATATCAAAAACGGCCAACTGACCGATAGCGCCAAAAAGGCAATTGCCGGCATTCTGGAAGTAGCACCGTCTTTGACTGCTTTTGGCAATACCAATCCGACCTCTTATTTCCGACTGGTACCGCATCAGGAAGCCCCGACCAACATCTGTTGGGGAGACCGTAACCGGTCGGTATTGGTACGAGTACCTCTGGGTTGGACACAGGGAGCCAACGAAATGATTGTCGATGCCAATCCGCAAGAACAAGCCGGAGATATTGATTTAAGCATCAAACAAACCATCGAATTCCGCTGTCCGGACGGTTCCGCCGATTTATACCTGCTATTAGCCGGTCTGGCCGTTGCGGCCCGCCATGGATTCGAAATGAAAGATGCGCTCCAGTACGCAGAAGACCGCTATGTCAATGTCAACATCTTCGACGAAGCACATAAAAACATTGCAGAACGCCTGAGTCACCTTCCGTGTTCCTGCAGCGAATCAGCAGAATATCTGCGCAAACAGCGGGATATTTACGAAGCAGAAGGAGTATTTTCCAGTAGTCTGATCGATGGACTCATCCAGAAACTCAGTGCTTACAACGATAAAAATTTACGGCAGGAAATCGAACATGATCCTGAAAAAATTCAGGCTTTGGTAGAAAAATACATTCACGCCGGATAAAAGAGATAACCAATTACTACTATCTATACCACAAACTTGAGAAACTGCCCCCTGAGGGCAGTTTTTTTTATCCATCCCTAAAACCCGAAGTACACTCTCCTCGTACACACTGAAAAACAGAAGATGAGAAATTACAGACTGGCAGGGGTGATTGTTCTGGACTTGTTATTGACAAGTCTAACAGGCTGGGGACAGCAAAACATAAAAGGTTCCGGATATATCCTGACCCAGCAGCGGAACACCAAAAGTTTTAATACGATAGAAGTATCCCAAGGGATAGACGTAGCCGTCGTACAGGGAAACTTGCAACCGCTCACGATCGAAGCCGACAATAATTTATTCCCTTATATCAAAACCCAAGTCAAAAACCAGACCCTGTACATCAGTATTCCGGACAGCATCCGCATTCTCAAATATGCAGCCATGAATGTATTGATCAGTTTGCCCGAACTCCGGGGAATAAAAGCACACGAACATTCCAGGATCGACGCGTTCAGTCAAACCTGGCCAGTTCAGAATATCTATCTGGAAGCCACCACCGGTGCCCGTATCCGAATTCGTCTCCAGGCAACTCATGTCCAAGTGGAAGCTCGAACCTCCAGCTATGTAGAACTGAAAGGACAATGTCAACAATTGAATGCAAGCCTAAAAACAGCGGCACAATTAGAGGCCCGCGAATTGAAAACAGCAAAGGCATTTCTGGCATTATCCATCGGAGCCAAAGCCCAAATCGAAGTAGAACAGTTGTTAACTTACGACTTGTCAGGACATTCTCGTCTGTTGATCAAAGGATCTCCGAAAATCGAAGACAGCAGTATAATCAGTGAAAGCAAAATCGTTCAGGTAAAGCAATAAGGTTTTCCTGGTGCCGCAAAAGAAAATAACCGGGATATTCTCCCCAGTTTTTTTATCTTTGCAGAAACCTAAAACCATTGCTCATGAAAACCTTATTATGCACATTCTTTTGCTTGTTTTTCCTGACAATCAGCCAGGCGGAAGAAGCCCGCTTACTGCGCTTTCCTCACATTAACGGCCAACAAATTGTATTCTCCTATGCGGGAGATTTGTATACAGTCGAAGCCGAAGGAGGAACTGCCCGGAAACTGACCTCCCACATCGGCTATGAAATGTTCCCACGCATTTCACCGGACGGGAAATACATCGCATTCACCGGGCAATACGACGGCAATACCGAAGTATTCGTCATGCCCTCCCAAGGAGGTATTCCCCGGCGTCTTACTTACACCGCCACTTTAAGCCGGGACGATCTGGGAGACCGGATGGGCCCCAACAACATCGTCATCGGCTGGACTCCGGACAGCAAACACATCCTGTTCCGTACCCGGCAATTTACCTTCAATGACTTCACCGGACAATTGATGACCGTTCCTGCGACAGGGGGAGAAGCGACAGAGATACCGCTAAAAAACGGAGGATTCGCATCATTCTCGCCGGACGGGCAAAAACTGGCCTACAATTATATATTCAGAGAATTTCGTACCTGGAAAAGATATCAGGGAGGCATGGCCGATGATATCCGTATATTTGACTTCAAAACCCATCAATCGGAAAAAATCACCGACCACATCCGTCAGGACATCATCCCCATGTGGTCTGCAGACGGAAGCAAAATTTACTTTCTTTCCGATCGGGACGATATCATGAACTTATATGTATATACCCTGGCCGATAAAACAACCCGGCAACTGACATTCTACAAAGACTACGACATCAAATTCCCGGCCATGGGAGGCGATCAGATCGTTTACGAACAAGGCGGTTACATTTACCGGTTTGATACCCGCAACGAACAAAGTACCCGTTTACAGATCGAAATCGACAATGATCAGAACTGGGCCCGACCGGAATGGAAAGACGTCAGCGACCAAATCAGCCAGATGGATGTCTCCCCACAGGGAGAACGGGTCGTTGTGGCAGCCCGGGGAGATATTTTCACTTTACCGGCCAAATCGGGAATTACCTACAACCTGACGAATTCCTCCAATGCCAATGACCGTCTTCCCCAATGGTCACCCGACGGAAAATGGATCGCATATGTATCGGACAAAAATGGAGAATTCAATATCTGGCTCCGGGAGGTTCTCTCCGGGGAAGAAAGAATGCTGACTCAAGATCTGAAAACCTATATCTTCCAGTTGAAATGGTCGCCGGATTCCCGTTTCATTCTTTGGAGCGAAAAGAAAAACACCCTCAACCTGACCCAGATCAGCAACGGGAAAACGGAGGAGATCACCCGATCCGGAGTCGGCCCGATCAATTCTTTCAACTGGTCGCAAGACAGTCGGTACATCACTTACATTCAACCCGGAAAAGAAATGGATAACATTTTCATTTATGACCGGAATAGCGGAGAAAAACACCAGATGACCGACGGCTGGTATAATGTCAGTTCCCCCAACTTCAGCAAAGACGGCAAATACCTGGTATTTGTCTCCGCCCGCACCTTCCAACCGACTTACAGCAGCACCGAATGGAACCATGTATACAACAACATGAACAAAGTATACCTGCTTCCTCTGACAAAAGATGCCATCATCCCGTTCGCTCCGGAGAATGATCTTCCCCAGAATAGCCCAAACAGCACGCCGGTGCCGGAAAACAAGAAATCCAAGAAAGAAACGACAGAAGCAGGAAACGAATACAATTACAACAATTTGGCCAACCGGATAATCGAACTCCCTATCATGGCAGGTAATTACAACGAACCGCACATGATCGGCCAAAACGTTTATTACAACCGTTATGGAAACACCTATCTGTACAATCTGTCAGACCGAAAAGAAAGCAATCTGAATGCCCGGATCATTTTCGGTGCTGCCTACCAAAAGGCGATTGCCCGTTCCGGAGGTTCCTTTCAGGTAATCGACATACCGGTTTCTCCGGTCAGCATCAATCAAGCGATTTCTACCTCCGGATTAAAGAAATACGTCGATTACCGACAGGAATGGATGCAGATATATCGGGAAAGCTGGCGACAAATGCGGGACTTTTTCTATGCCAAAAACATGCACGGCGTCGACTGGGAAAAGGTATACGAAAAATACAAGGTCCTGATTCCACATGTCAACCACCGAACCGATCTGACCTACATCATTGGAGAAATGATCGGAGAGTTGAGTGTCGGACATGCATACTCGGCCAATGGCGAACACCCGACACCGGAACGGATCCCCATGGGCCTGCTGGGCGCCCGTTTCCAGAAAGATGCATCGGGCTATTTTAAGGTCACCCGAATCATCGAAGGAGCCAACTGGAACAATGCCACCCGATCTCCGCTGACCATGCCGGGAGTAGAAGTAAAGGAAGGCGACTATATTCTGGCCATCAACGGCCAATCATTGGAAAGCGTTTCCAATCTGTTTTCCGAACTGATCGGACAAGCCGGTAAAACAGTGGAACTGGAAGTCAATACAAAACCCGTAAAAGAAGGCAGCCGAAAAGTCCTGGTAACTCCGCTGGCCGATGAATCGCAACTTTACTACTACAATTGGGTTCAGAATAACATCCGGAAAGTCAATGAAGCCACCCAGGGAGAAGTCGGTTACATCCACATTCCGGACATGGGAGTAGCCGGTCTGAATGAGTTTGTAAAACATTACTATCCTCAGTTGGGAAAGAAAGCCCTGATCATAGACGACCGGGGGAATGGCGGAGGAAATGTATCGCCCATGATCATCGAACGTCTGATGAGAACCCCGCATTTTTTCACCATGCATACCAATCAAAGCACGGGATCCGTCAATCCGGTAGGCACCTTCCTCGGACCCAAAGTACTGCTGGTAAACGAATATTCGGCTTCCGACGGAGACCTGTTCCCCTATCGTTTCAAATACAACAAACTGGGCACTGTCATCGGTCACCGGACCTGGGGAGGAGTAGTCGGTTACAGCGGAACGATCCCGGTAGTCGACGGTGGCTCCATCGTCACCCCCTCCTATGCTCCTTTTGCAGCCGACGGTAGCGGCTTCATCATCGAAGGTCACGGAGTAGACCCGGATATTCTGTTGGAAAATGATCCTTACCTGGAGTTCAACGGCGAAGACCAGCAATTGAACAAAGCCATCGAAGTGATCCTGGAAAAACTGAAAACAGAAAAGAAAGAAGCCCCGGCCATTCCGGAATTTCCTGTAAAATAAACTGATTGTCAATGATTGTTGAGAGAATTTGAAGAATCCGGTAAGTTTCAAATGCCAGCTTATCAGAAATCTTCGATTTCTCTCAATCAATCAAAGCATTTTACCTGCTAAAATTCGTCACCGTTCATATTTCAGGAATGAATTTTTGAGGACAACATATACCAAAAATCTCTAATCCAATTTTCCAATCGCTTTCAGGTATTGAGATACACTCAAATGTAACAGGGCTTTTGCATCGATCCACTGACTCCAGGCCTCTTGCCATTGGGCCTGTGCTTCCAGCAAAGCAGTCAGGTTTTCCATCCCCACCTGATATTGATCCTCGCTGATCTTCAAATTTTCCCGAGCCTGCTCCAGGGCATGCCGAGCCATCTCCACCCGTTTTTGAGCATCCTTTATGGAAAAACGGGCAGCAGTCACCTGCAGGCGCATCAAATCTGCCGACTGCTGGAGATTTAAACGGCTGATCTCTTCTTCCACCCGGGCCGAACGAATCTTGTTTCTCCCTTCTCCCCAATGGAATACGGGAATTTTCACTGCAGCCATTGCCGTAAAAGTAGCATCGGCCTCATCATCTCCATTCAGTTTTAAACCGCCCCCATACCCATAACCGGCCGACACTCCGATCTGTGGCAAAAAATCCGAACGGGTCAGAGCCACCTGCCTTTTTTTCAGATCAACTTCCTGAGCCAGCAAAGTATAATCCGCCCGCTGTCCCACCGACGTATCCAGCCTCCAGATTTCCGAAGCCACCGTATCACGGAGAGAATCCTGCAAATGTAACTCTGTCCGCAAATCCAAACCGAGCAGGCGGCATAAATTCATACTTGCCAGCACTTGCCCGTGTCTAGCCTTCTGCAACATCAAGCCGGCTTCATTATAACGGACCTGCGCTTTCAAAACATCATTCGGAGTCGCCATACCGACAGCCTGAGCATCCCGAAGATTCTGCAACAACTCCTGAACCACCTGCAGATATTTTACGGCAGCCACCGTTTGTTCATTCACCCGGAGCAATTGCCAATAAGCCTCATCTGTCGCAATCAGTATTTCCGAACGACTCAAACGTATATTTTCCTCCGCCATTTTTTCACCGACCCGAGCCATCTGATAGGCCTTACGAACTTTCCCTCCCATATATAAAGGTTGTTCCAACTGGGCCCCAGCCATATACACCTCCCTCAGATTGAGTCGCAACTGAATATCCGGCAAAAAGGCATAGGTTTGAAACACCGGTTTGCCATCGCCCCCCATCACCGGCTGCTGGGTATTCGGATCGATTACCACATTGGGTTCCAGTTTACCGTCCGTCCCGGGTCGATAAGTCGGCAAATAACCACCTTTCAACTTATACTGATATTCTTTCTGATTATAAAAACCGAAACCGACCATCGAGAATTTCGGGAAAAAATTTGCCCGAAAAGATTTCGTGTCAAACACCGCTTTCCGATGTTGGTGTTCTGCCATTTCCATCTCTTTGCTATAATCAATGGCCATATCACGACATAACTGCAAGTTCAATTCAACCTGGGCAGCCAATATGCCGGGCCAAAAAACCAAAATCAGTAAAAAAAACTTCATATCATCTCCAGTTTATTCGTATTTGTTTTTGAGTATCGCTCTTCGGCGGACGAATGCGGAAAAACAGGGAATACAGTATCGGCAGAACCACCAGGGTGATCACCGTACCGATAAACAGCCCTCCCATAATGGTAACAGCCAGCGAACCGAACATATCATCGTTCACCAAAGGGATCATTCCCAGAATCGTTGTCATCGCCGCCAAAAAAACCGGCCGCACCCGGGAGGTAGAAGCATCCACCAAAGCCAGGAAAGGTTCTTTGCCGGTCTGAATCTGATGATCGACCTCATCGACCAATACGACCCCGTTCTTAATCATCATACCGACCAATCCCAGGGCTCCGACAATGGCCACAAAGCCGAATTCCTTGCCGGCCAATAACATTCCAGCTACCACACCGGTAATCGCCAACGGCAAACAGAGCAGAATCATCAGCGGCTTTCGGAAATCCCGGAACAATGCGATCAGAATTGCCAAAACCAGCACAACGGCAATCGGCACATTTTTAAACAGATACGACTGAGATTGCGTACTGGCCAGATATTCTCCCTGCCATTCCGTTGTATAACCGGGCGGAATCTCCAGAGCTTCAATTTTCGGCAGCAAACTGTTTCGTGCCGCAACCGTTGTAAAACCGGGCGCATTATTACATTGCACGGAAATCGAACGCTGACCGTTGTAACGCCGAACCACCGGGGTTTCCCAACCGACCTCCACACTGCGACTGGCCTGGTTCAAAGGGACGGAACCCACCATCCGGGTCAAAAGTTCATCTGTCGAAATCATGCCACTCATCAACTCCTTCAACGTGCCCGGTCCGATTCCATTGGTCGATGGAATCATGCTCCACACCGGCACATGATTGATCTGTCCGAGGCGTTCTCCCCGATCGTTCACGCTCTTCAAATAGATCGGCAACGAATGTTCGCCTTCATAATAAGCTCCGATCGGTAACCCTTCCGTAGCCGCCAGAAGAGCCAACCCGACATCCTCCCGGCTCAAGTTTACATTTCGGGCGATCTGCTGTTGATAATCAACAGTCATCGCCGGCGTCTCCGGTCCCCAGTTGTTCGTCACCAGCATCACGGACGAATCCGCCCGCATAATCTCCTCTACTTGAGCACAAAGACGTTTCAACACCGTCGGATCCGGACCGGAAATCATAAACTGAATCGGAAAATCCATATACATCAGATTATACTGCTTCATCCGAACATATGCCTGAGGATAATGGGAAGAAAGATAAGCCTGCAGCTCATCCAAATGCTCTTCCAAAGCCTCCGGAGAGGTAAAATCAACGATCAGTTCCCCATAACTCAAAGCCGGTTCGGCCACCGTACGCACCAGATTATAACGAGAAGGGGTTCCTCCCAGACTGGTCGTCACCGCCGTGATTTCCGGCCGACTCATCAGGTATCTCTCCATCGTAGCCAAATCCCGTTTCACGGTTTCCGGATTCGTTCCGAAAGGCATTTTATACTCAATATACAACTGATTATAGCTCAGATCAGGGAAAAAACCCTGCTTGATAAAACGGTAACCATACATACTGAAAACCAGCAAAACAACCGTCGCCAAAATCCATCCCCAACGATAATGGATGGCAAAACGGAGCAACTTCTGATATTGACGATAAATTCTCCCGTTAAACGGATTCTCCGTTTCGCCGGTCCCCACTGCCTGAACCTTAAAAGCCCGATCCGCCTGAATCGGAACATACGCCAGTGCCAATATCCAACTCAACCACAAAGAAACCGCCAAGACGATAAAAAGATCCCGGACATATTCTCCGGTCGTATCGGGAGACAGATAAATGGGCAAGAAAGTCAATATACCGATGGTTGTTGCCCCCAATAAAGCCCAGGCTGTTTTTTTCGTAATATTGACCAATGCATCGGGTTTGGGAATTCCCCGTTTCAAATCCACCAGGATGCCATCCGTAATCACGATGGCATTATCCACCAGCATGCCCATGGCAACGATAAACGAGGCCAAGGAAACCCGTTGCAAGGTTCCGTGCATCATATGCAGAATCACCAAAGAACCCAGCACGATTACCACCAGACCGATACCGATGATATAACCGCTCCGGAAGCCCATAAACAGCATCACCACAAAAATCACGATCAACACCGATTCGATCAGATTGACCATAAACACGTTGATGGCATTTTTTACCCGAGTCGGCTGAAAGAACACCTTTTCAAAATTTATTCCGGCCGGAATAACATTTTGTTTCAATTCGGCCAGCTTTTCGTCAATGAGCTTTCCCAACTGAATGATATTTCCACCTTTCTGCATAGCAATGGAAATTGCAATTGCCGGCAAAGTATCATACAACACCCCTTCCTGCTGCGGTTCCACGTATCCCTTGGTTATACGAGCCACATCCCCCAGGCGGATATCGTCCTCCTCATGCCCTCGGATCAATAGATTCCGGATATCTTCTATATTGTTGAAATCCCCGCCGATTCCCACTCGAACACGCTTTTCTCCACTGTTATAATAACCGGAATATACCGTTGCATTCTGTCCTTTCAAGGTCAAGATCAATTCCGCCGGATGCACACCCAGATTCGCCATTTTCGCCTCCTGAATATCGATATTGATGCAGGCCGGACGTTCTCCATAAATATCCACCCCACTCACCCCGTCTATGTCCAATACGGTTCGCCTGACCAGCTGAGCATAATCCATCATCTGCTGATAATCGAAACCGTCAGAGGTCATGGCATAAAACATGCCATATACATCTCCGAAATCGTCAAGTACCATCGATGGCTGCGCCCCTGCCGGCAGCTGCGTCTGTACATTTGCCACCTTACGACGCAAAATATCCCAATTCTGCTGTAATTCAGCCAAAGGGACCGTACTGCTCAATTCAACCAAAATAAAGGAGATATCATCCATGGAACGAGACTCGATATGATCCAGATCTCCCATGGAACGAATCGATTTCTCAAGTACATCGGTCACTTCCAATTCCACCTGCCAAGCCGAAGCACCGGGGAAGGTCGTCACCACCATAGCTTGTTTCACCGTAATGGCAGGATCTTCCAGTTTACTCATGGTAAAAAAGGAATAAATACCGCCAACAACCAATACAAATACAAAAAAATAAACCAGCGCTTTATTTTTTAAAGCATATTCCGTAAAATTCATAATTCAAAAATTATAATAATCCTCCTACATTCGAAGCCGGAATCGGAGGCAAAAGTTTCACTTTCTGGCCTTCCTTCAAATCGTTCACCCCTGCAGCAATCACCGTCTGCCCTTCTTTCAAGGAGGACTTCACAATGGCTGCTCCATCCTTCGTCAAACGCTGGATTTCAACGGGAACCCGCTCGATCGTCTCTTGTCGGGAATCATAAAGCCAAACAAAAGAACTTCCCTCCCGTTGAAACAAAGCAGACACCGGTACCATCCCCAAGGCCTCAGCCAAAGGTTTAAAACCGATCGTTACGGCGACACTCATTCCCGGTGCCAGAACTGCATTCCGCTTCAACCGGAAACGAGCAGTAAACAGCTGATTATAATTAGCTGCCGGTGTAATGTCCAGCAACTCCAATGATAATATTGAATCGGGACAGGCATCCGCAACGGCATAAAAAGTGGCAAAGTCTTCCCGATGGATAAAATCCCTCGATGGAATATTCGCCTCTACCTCAAAATAATCATCATTGATCATCGCAATGACAGGAGTCCCCTGATCAACAATTTCCGGAGCACTGAAATATTTGCTTTGTATGTACCCATCAAACGGAGCCTTTAAACGAGTATCATTCAAGGCATTACGATGGGCATTATACAAAGCGGTCACCCGTTTTCGAGCCGCCACGGCTTTGTCATAGTCATTCACAGAAACACTGCCTCGCTGATAAAGTTCGATAATCCGGTCTGCCTCTCCCTTGACCTGGGTATATTCAGCCTGAGTCGCATTGAACTGAATTTGATAATCCCGGGGATCCAACTCTGCCAGTATTTGCCCCTTTTTCACCGCCTGTCCTTCACTAACATATACTTTCCGAATGGGACCTGCGACACGAAAGGCCAGTTTCACACTCGAAGCCGCCTGAATTTTTCCTGGATAAGTCGCCGTTCGGCCCTCCGAATATCCCTCGACCTGAGCCACTTTCACCAATTGAGGAATATCAGTCCGAGTCGTGTTATGCCGACATGCCCCCAGGGTCCAAAGTAAGGCTGTCGAAAGTAGCCATAACCAATATTTACCCGTTGATAACTCATTCCTATTCTTTCTCATCGTACCTGATATTAATTTTATGCATTGAACATTAAAGTCTTAATATATACTTACGACATCGAATATATGTTTCAGAAAGCGGGCAGAATTTAAGAACAAATTTCAATGCTCATTTTTTACAAAAGTTTCTCATAACTGTCCAACTTTCGTATATTTGTGAGTTAAAGAGGAACTACTATGCCCGAAAAAAAGAAACAGGAACTGAAGGACAGAGCGCCTATTGTTGCTGCTTATCTGCGGGTAAGCACAGATAAGCAAAGCATTCTGAATCAAAAAAGCGAAGTAATCAATTTCTGCCAACACCACAAATTGGAAATCACCCGGTGGTGTACCGAAACTGTCAGTGGAACCAAAAAAGAAAGCGAAAGAGAATTAGGTTCGCTATTAAAGAAATTACAGCAAGGAGATGTTTTGATTATTACCGAAGTATCCCGTTTGAGCAGGAAGTTGATCAACATCATGAATATCATTCATCAGTCGATAGAAAAAGGCATCACGATTTACAGCATCAAAGAAGGATACAAATTCGACTCTTCCATCAACAGCCAGGTACTGGCTTTTGCTTTCGGTTTATGTGCAGAAATCGAACGAACCCTGATTTCCCAGCGAACCCGGGAAGCATTAGCTTACCGAAGAGCCCAGGGGATAAAATTAGGCCGGCCCAAAGGAAGTCTTCGGGCCGGAAAACTTTTCGAACATGAACAGGAAATCAAGAACCTGCGAACCAAAGGATTTTCATTTCAGAAAATAGCTTTGCGTTACAAGGTTTCTCCCGAAACGGTCCGCCTTTTCTATCAACGCACATCCTTAAAAAACTCTCCCCCAACTCCGGAAGAAGAAATTAAAACAGAAAATCCAATTGAAAAGCCGGGCAACTAATCCTTCAGTCTCCCGGTAGCTTTCAAATAATAGGTTTCACTCAGGCGAAGTTCTGCCTTTGCATCTATCCAGTCGCACCATGCCTGCTGCCATTGTGCCTGAGCTTCCAGATAATTGGTAAGGGTTTCCATTCCCACCTCAAAACGATTTTTGCTCACCTGCAGGTTTTCTTCCGCCTGAAACAACGATTTTCGGGTCAGTTTCACTCGGGTTTCGGCATCCTCGACATTATAGCGGGCCTGAGCAACTTCCAATTGCATTTTTTGTTCTGTTTCTTCTTTTTGCAAACGAATCATTTCCTTCTCGGCTTTCATCGCCTTGACCTTGTTCCGTCCTTCCCCCCAATTGTAAATAGGTATTTTCAAAGAAGCCAAAGCCGAAAAAGAAGCAACACCATCCGACTTGCCGTTCAGGGTAATTCCATCCATATAGCCATAAGAAGCAGATACTCCCAACTGTGGCAAAAAATCCGAACGAGTCAACGCCACCTCTTTTTCCTTCAGTTCGACCTGTTTCTCAAGCATATGATATTCCGGTCGACCGCTGAGATCATCAGCCCTTGAACAGCAATCCACCCGCCGATCCTCACCGAGAGAATCATTGACGGCCAAAGTCGCATTCAAATCATAACCGATGATCCGACAAAGATTCATACCGGCCAGAGCCTTGCCATTCGCCGCCTTCTGCACCATCAGTTCCACTTCATTCTGTTTTACCCGGGCTTTCAGCAGATCGTTCTGAGCCACCATACCGGTTTGGTAGGCATCCTCCAGATTACGGACCAACTCCTTTACGACTGCCAGGTATTTCTCCGCCGCCTTGAGCTGCTCCTGTACTTTCAGATACTGCCAATAAGCCGCATCGGTTTCTGCAATGACTTCTGCATGATTATATCTCACATTCAAGTCAGCCATTTCTTTTCCGATAGAAGCCATCCGAAAAGCAGAACGGACTTTTCCTCCCAAATAAAGAGGCTGTTCCAACATCACACCAAGGGTATAAGCATTCTCGAGACCCAATGCCAACTGGATATCCGGCATAAAGGCATATTGCTTAAACAAAGGCAGTCCATCTGCACCCAATACCGGTTTCCCTTCTGGCATATATAAACTGTTGACGGGGATCGACTGTCCGAGATCATTCACATCATACACGGGAAGATATCCTCCGTTTATGTCAAATTTCATTTTTTCATGCATATAAGCATAAAGCCCCGATGCTGAAAATTTCGGTAAAAAATTGGCTCGATAAGAATTCTTTTCAAAAACCGCTTTTTGAAGCTGCTGCTCTGCCGCCTGCAATTTCTTGCTGTTTTCCACCGCCATTTTTCGGCATTTAGATAAATCTAACGTCTGTTCCTGAGCTTGAAGCAATCCGCTCCAACACAAAATAAATATGAATAATAAACCTGTTTTCATAATATTATGATCATTCATTTACAGATGAATTTTTCAAAGACCTCTGTTCATCTATTTCTTTCTCAAAAGGGAAAAACAGCGCATATAAGACCGGTATAAAGACCAAAGTAATCACTGTTCCTACCAATAAGCCTCCCATAATAGTTACGGCCAAGGCCCCGAACAAATCATCATTCAACAAGGGAACCATCCCCAAAATAGTCGTCAGAGAAGCCATCATAACCGGCCGGAAACGAGAGGAAGAAGAATCCAGCAAAGCATGCAGCCGATCCTTTCCGGAAGCAATCTGCAGAGATATCTCATCCAACAGCACGACTCCGTTTTTGATCATCATGCCAATCAATCCCAAAGCTCCGACAATTGCCACGAAACCGAAATCCTTCCCACTAATCAACATACCAAATACAATACCGATAGCAGCCAAAGGCAAACAAAGAAATATGATCGCCGGTTTGCGAAAATCTTTGAACAACATAATCAAAATCACAATCATCAACACAATTGCCCATGGAACATTTTTAAAAAGATACTTCATCGCCTCACTGCTGGCTTTGTGTTCTCCGAGCCACTGTTTGGTATACCCCTCCGGTAAAGGAATTGAATCAACAGCCGCCATCAAACGGGTACGTACACTTTCGGCCGTATGCCCCAAGACATTATTACAGCGGGCCTTTATCGCCCGTTGTCCATTGTAACGCCAGACAACCGGATCTTCCCATGCAATTTCCACCCCCCGGGTTGCCTGAGTCAAAGGTGTCGAGCCCACCACTTCCGATAACAGATCCTCTTTCTTCAAGGTTCCAATCAACAAACCTTTCAGTGTTTCACTATCAAAACCGGACAAAGAAGGCAATACACTCCAGACCGGAACGTTTTCCAACGCAGCAGCAGTCCCGCCTTTATTGTCCACGCTTTTGACATAAATCGGCAAAGCCGTCGTACCCTCATAATAAGCGCCCATAGGTAAACCATCCGTTGCAGCCAGCAATGAAAGACCGACATCCGAACGCGAAAGACCGGCTTGTCTGGCTATCGGTTGATAATAATCGACCAACAATACCGGTGTTTCCGGTTCCCAATTATTCGTTACCAGGGTTGCGGTCGGTTCATGCGTCATAATCTCTTCTGCCCGATTACACAATTCTTTCAATACTGCCGGATCAGGTCCACAAAACATCAGTTCCACAGGAAAATCTTCATACATCAGATTATAACGCTTGATCCGCACATAGGCATCCGGATAATGAGCCGTCAGATAATCCTGCAGTTCCGGGATAGATGCTTTCAAAGCATCCGCATCTGTATAATCAACGATTAATTCGCCATAAGAAAGGGCAGGCAAAGCAATCGACCGCACCAGATTATAACGGGAAGGAGTACCTCCAAAACTGGAAGTCACATGAGTAATGTCAGGACGAGCCAATAGATATTCTTCGATTTCCGCAATATCACTTTTAACCGCTTCCAAAGTCCTGCCTTCCGGCAACTTATACTCTATATACAGCTGGGTATAACTCAAATCCGGAAAAAATCCTTGAGGAATGTACTGAAAACACCAGGCACTTATCCCCAACAAAAGGACAACACCTCCCACGGCCAATTTTTTATGAAAAAGCATGTAAGTCAAGAATTGTCGGAAACGTCGGTACATCCGGCTATCGTACAGTTGATTTTCTTCCAGATTTTCACTTTTTACTTTCAAAACTTTGTCTGCATGAATGGGAATCTGAGTCAATGCCAACACCCAACTCAACAACAAAGAAACCGCCAATACGATAAACAGATCCCGCACATATTCACCTACCGTATCCGGAGACATGAAAATAGGGAAAAACGCCAATATAGCGATCAGAGTTGCCCCCAACAAAGGCATTGCCGTCTTTTGAGAAATATTGGTCAAAGCCGCCGGTTTCGGAATTCCTCTTTTTAGGTCCACCTGAATGCCGTCAACAATGACAATCGCGTTGTCGACCAACATCCCCATCGCAACAATCAAAGCGGCCAGAGACACCCGTTGCAAAGTCCCATCCAACAGATATAAAATCACAAAAGATCCGAAAACAATGATTACCAGTCCGGTTCCGATAATTACACCACTCCTGACTCCCATTGTCAACATCAAAACCAGAATAACTACTAAAACCGATTCTATCAGATTGATGATAAAAGTCCCGATGGCCTCGTTTACCCGATCTGGTTGAAAAAATACCTTTTGAAAATCTATTCCAACCGGAATTCGGGATGATTTCAACTGTTCCAGACGGGCATCTACTTGCTCGCCCAAGGTCACGATATTCCCCCCGGTTTCCATGGAAATCGAAAGTCCCAAAGCCCGTTCTCCGTCATACCGCATTTCATTTCGAGACGGATCCTGATACCCCCGCCGAACAACCGCGACATCTTTCAAGCGTAACTGATCATTTTCGTGTCCCTGGATCAACAGATTTTCAATATCCTGAATCGATTCATAACTATCATCGACACTTACCCTCAATCGTCTTCCCTCGCTCTTAAAATAACCGGAATAAACAGTTTTATTTTGATTATTCAAGGTTGCCAGGACTTCTGCCGGATGGACACCCAGATTGGCCATTTTATCCTGGATGATCTCTATGTTGATGCATGGTTTTCTATCGCCATAAATGTCCACTCGCCTTACACCCGGAAGATCCTGCAATTCCCGCTTAATCAAATTGGCATACTCCACCATTTCTTCATCTCCAATACCATCAGATGTCATCGCATAAAACATCCCATAAACATCCCCGAAATCATCTTTTACAACGGGAATCTGACAACCTTCCGGCAATTGGGCTGCCGCATTCGTAACCCGTCTCCGCAAAATATCCCACCGTTGTTCCAATTCATCTGGAGAGACCGTACTTTCCAATTCCACTGTAATTATCGACAGATCAGCCATTGATTTCGACTCTACAGAAGCAATATCCCCCATTGCCCGAATTTCTTTTTCCAGGATATCAGTTACCTCCAATTCCACCTGATGAGCAGATGCTCCAGGGAATACCGTAACCACCAAGGCCTGTTTTACCTTGATCTCTGGATCTTCCAGTTTACTCATGGACATAAACGAGAAGAGACCACCCACGACAAGCACGAATATCAAAAAATTTATCAGTGCTCTGTTATTTAATGCATACTCTGAAAGATTCATATTCATTCAATTATAGCAAACCTCCGATATTCGTCGAAGAAACAGGCTTCAAAAGTTCGACCTTCATACCTTCTTTCAATTTATGTACTCCTGCCGTCACAACAATTTCCCCGCTTTGCACCCCCTCTTCCAAAATGGCCCTGCCGTCTTTCAATATTTGCCGAATCTTTACGTTTCTCTGAGAAACCGTCTTGTTCTCAGGTTGATAGACCCACACCTTTGAAGAACCACTTTCTTGAAAAACAGCACTCAAAGGAACTTCCATCAGATGAGCCTCCTCCATGTTATAATCAATGGTCACATTGATACTCATCCCAGCAGCCAACGGGAATTCCGGATCTGGAGTCAAACGCAGACGAACCTGGTACAACTGATTCAGATTGGCTTTCTTGGTCACATCCATCCACTCTAACGGAAACACCTTATCAGGAAAAACATCCACGACTCCGGAAAAACGACAAAAAAGATCCTGACGGACGTAATCAGCCGCAGGTACATCGATTTCTACTTCAAAGTAACGGGTATTGATCAGCGAAACCACCGGTATTCCTGCAGCAACTGTTTCTCCTTCTTCAAAATATTTCTTTTGAATATATCCATCAAAAGGAGCCACCAACCGAGTATCTTGCCAAGCATTCTTATGTGCGTTGTATTTAGAAGTAATCTGCTGTAAACCATATACAGCCTTATCATAATCATTTTCCGGAACACTCTTGCGATTATACAGTTCAATCACCCGTTCCGCTTCAGCTTTGACCTGCTTGTATTCAGCTTCTGTCGCCTTATACTGCAATTCATAATCCCGAGGATCAATCTCAGCGATCACCTCCCCTTTCCGGACAAATCTTCCGGGTTCTACCGCTATCCGAACAATCGGTCCAGCAACCCGGAAAGCCAAATCGACATCAGCAGCAGCCTTGACACGTCCCGGATAGCTCAATTGCAATTCACTCTGATATTTTCTCACCACCTCAGCCTTGACCACAGATACTTGTCCTCCAGATGACTCCGAAGAACGACATCCAGAAACTCCCAAAAGAATTCCCACACAAAAAAATAAATAAACCCTTATCATAATACGAATCATTAATGACATCTCAACATCGATCTACGATTTTTCAATATTTCACGATAAAACAATAAACAGGCCAATGCAAAATACAAAATGGCCAACCCCCACAGACTCAGATATTCCGGTAATACCTCCCTTAAGGTTGCCCCCATATTATTGATCTTTACAAATCCGTCAATTCCATAAGTAGAAGGAAAAATCTTAGAAAATACAATCCAATAATCAGCAATTCCTTCTTTCGGCCAGGATATCCCGGAAATAAACATCAAAGGAACCGAAGTAAAGACAAACAATAAAAACGGCTGTTCCCTTTCTTTGCTAATAAAAGAAAGGGTAATGGCAAAAAACACACAAGCCAATAAAAACGGGAATAGAAACAGCATCAGGTTCACTTTCGAACCAATCTGAGTCAGACTAAAAATACGTGGGACGACCCAAAATACCCAAAATCCCATTACAAAATAAATCGGCAAGTATACGCATGTCTTCCCGAGAACGATGTTCCAGGCTTTTTTATAATACTTACTGTGAGGAATCATTCCATGCTGAAAATTCCGATCGCGAGCCGTTCCGGCAATTGTCCCCACTCCCAATAATAAAGACTGTTGAATCACTAAAATCAATACAGCCGGAATAATAAAAGAAGCGAAACCGCTTTGAGGATTATACAACTTTACCTCTTTTATGTTGACTGGAGAAGCTGTTATTTCCTGCTGAATACGGGAAGCATAGGGTAAATGCTCAACCTGAATTTCTTTCCCCATCTCCATCGCCACATCACTGGTAGTTTGCAACAAAGCTTTATAATTCAACAAGGCTCCCATATCACAAAAGAGGGCGACATGAGCCTGTTCCCCGCGACGGATATTCTGACTGAAATCAGCCGGGAGTTCCAGAATCGCATAGATCTTTTTTCGATACATCCATTTTTTCGCTTCCTCCAATTCATGGCAATGAGCCACAACTTTCACATTCGGAGACGCCTTCCACCTGCGAACAAATTCCCGACTCAAAGGAGTTTGCGCCTGATCGATGACTGCGACAGGAATTTCCCGTACAACCTCATTGCTATATATGTAAGTATATATCAATGGATAAGCCAAAGTCAGGAGTATAAAGAAAGTAAGCACTCCACGATCTCTAAAAACTATGTAGAATTCCCGACGAAATATGTAAAAAATATCTTTCATAAATATTTCTATTCAGATCTATTCGTTTATGATAAATAGCGATTTTCCTGCAAATTCCGCTTCAATCTGGGTAATACCAGCAAAGGCAATAACCCAAACAGCAAAAGGGCAAGATAAGGTTTCCAGGAATAAATCACCGGAATACCATTCAAAGCCTGGTCAACATATAGCAAATAATAGTGTCTCAACGGGAATAAATTTGAAAACAGCCGTATCAATGGAGGCATGGCTGGCACCGGAAAAGTAAATCCGCTGACCGCGAAAGACAATACCCCCCAAAGGGCGCAAGCACTGAAAGCAATCCGGGTTTTTCTCATCAAACCCGTCGCAAAAATCCCAAACCCCTGTGCCGCCAACACCAATAAACACATCGCGAAAAACATCGGGAAAAAACCGCTATTCAAAGGAAAATGCCAATAAGCATACAAAATCGACAGATAAAACAATCCGGTAACCATAAAAATCAACGTCTGTGGTAACAATTTCCCCAACAAAGCCACAATGATCGAATGCTCGCTCGATTGCAACCATTCTGTCGCTGTTTTTTCCTTCATTTCCTGACTGATGCTGTAAGCTGCTGTAAACATGGCAAACATAAATACAAAAGCAGGCATTAAAATACTGGCCAGATAGATGGCATAACTGATCCATGGATTGTTCAACGGATTCGTGTCGACAGTGATCGGAGACAATTTGGCCGTTAATTGCGGTCCCCCCTCTCCCTTCGCCAATAAAATCGTCTGCTGGACTGCCCCATTTGCCAAAGCAGCCTGCAATCTCATACTCTTATACACCAGCGAACTGGGAAGCAGATATGTTTCATTGGTATAGAAAGTCAATTCCGGTTGCTTTCCGAGAGAAACCTCTTGCCGAAAATCCGCCGGGATATGGAAAATTCCATAAATCTCTCCCCGCTGCATGGCCTTCCGAGCCGCTTGAAAATCAGCAGTTCGCAGGACTACTTCGGTTTGTGCAATGGCATCCAAAGAACGGGTCAATTGTCTCGACAGAGAAGTATAATCCTCATCCACTACCGCTATCGGCAACTTCATGGGTAATCCGGGTTTCAGCAAATCGGTGAAAAAAAGAAAACCAAAAGCCGGAGCCAAAATCATCATAAACCCGTAAATACGCCGGGAAGCCAGACGTCGGAATTCCCGCTTCATCAAAGTCCATATCAAAGAGAGAGTACCCATCAACCGCTATTTTATTTTTTTCAAAACAGTCATTCCCGGACGCAAACCTTCGATCGTTTCAAGCGGTTTTGCTTTTACCTGAAATGTTTTCATATCATATTGTCCGGTAGTTTTTGTTGCCCGCCAAATCGCATAACTGCCCATATCCTTCAAATAGGTGACTTTCAAGTCGACCTCCTTATTGTCCAAAGCGGGGATAAGCGCCTTGAAAGTCTCTCCCATTTTGAAATCATTCAGAAGATCTTCCCGCACATGAAATACGACCCACATGTCCGACAGGTCCAATATATCCATCACCGGAGAACCGGTTCCCACCAATTCTCCAACCTTGGGATAACGTTCAGAAACCTCTCCATTGATCGGAGAAATCAAACAAGTCTCTTTCACATAAGCTTCGACTTCGGCCACAGCTCCTTTTGCCCGATTCAGTTGAGCTTCTGCCGCTCTTTTATCTTCTTCCTGAGCTCCTTTCCGAGCCATTTCATACTGCGCCTTTGCCGCCTGCTCAGTTGCCAACATGGCTTTATAGTTCGCCTCTGCCTCATCTTTCTTTTGAGCAGAAACGACCTCATTTTCATAAAGTTTCAATACCCGCTCATAAGTCTTCTGAGCCACTTCCGCCGCAGCCTTTGCCTTTTGCCAGGTTTGAAAAGCCATCATAAGCTGCTCAGAACGAGTACCTCTTTCAGCCTTTTCGTTCAAGGCCCGTGCAGCAGATTCTGCAGCCTCGGCCTGATCATATTTCGCCAGCACCTCGGGACTGTCTAAAATTGCCACCGTATCTCCCCAGGAAACCGGATCGCCTTCATTGAAATAAAAACATTCAATACGTCCAGGCAACTTTCCCGAAATACGCACTTCCGTCGCCTCAGCTTCTCCCTGAATATATTCCGGAGCCGGTTCCCAAAATATAAATCCAAAAATCGCCACCAAAAGCACGATTCCGATCATACCGGTAAAAATCATCCATTTTCCATTTATCTTTTTCATCGATTACTATAATTTATAATTATTCTTTTCCCAATATACCATATGCTTTTTGCAGATAAACTTCACACAACTTCACCTCGATGCGGGCATCGATCCAGTCTGCCTGAGCCGACAACCACGCAGTCTGTGCCTCCAATACGTTGGAAACAGGAATTGTTCCTTCCTGAAAACCGATTTGTGCATACTTCAAATTTTCATCAGCATGCGCCTGATTTTTTTCAGCTACTTCCATTTTTCGCATGGCCTCTTTCATTTTGAATTGAGCTTGACTGACCTGCAATTCAATCTTTTCTCTTGCCTCCTCTAATTTAAATTGCATCATCTGAGTCTCCGCTCGAGCACTGCGGATACTTTTCCGAGAAGCCCCCCAATGAAAAATCGGCGCCTTGATTCCAATCCCGACACTCCACATGCCATCGAATTTTGTACTGATACCATCAAAAAAAGAAGGCGTCATGGCAAAATAATTGGCCATAAAAGCTACAGTCGGAAGATAAGCGGAACGAGCGATCTTCTCTTTTTTCCGATACATCTCGGTCGCCAAAGTCAGGCTGTTTATTTCCGGACGATTGCCATATACCTGTTCTATGTTCAAACATTTTATATCCGTTACCGATAAGACATGTAACAACTCCTCTTTCAAAGTATATACAGAATCCACTGACAAACCGCAAAGTTGATTCAGATTCATGCGGGCCAGACTCAAACCGTCCTCCACCCGCAACAAGGTCATCTGTGCCTGATTAAGTTTTACTTTCACAGAAAGCATATCCGCTTTCGTGGAAACTCCATTTTGATACATCACCTCCATATCGTGTTCAAATTTTTGCAAAGTTTCCACATATTTCACGGCCAATTTCTGCCGATTGACCAAAGAAACAATTTGCCAATACGCTTCATCCGTCGCCTGAATAATATTTTGCAGTTCCTGTTCTTTTCCGGTTTCTGCCAATTTTTCAGACAATCCGGCCAATTGATGATAAGCCCGGATTTTCCCTCCCATGTAAATAGGCTGAGTCAACCCCAGTTGTAAAAGAGCCGTGTTCTTATCTTCAACAGTCATGGCATCCTTGGGAAGCAACGCATAATCTTTCGGTACATATTGTCCATTATTCATTACCGGCTTACCGTCTGCCCCTATCATAATCTGATCCGGGCGCAATGTCCATTTTCCATCGCTACCAAGGGTGCCGACCGGCAAATAGGCATCTTCGGACAACAAATGAATATCTTTCTGGTTTCGCATATAGGTTCCTGTAGCTTCAAGACCCGGCAGAAAATTGGTAAAAACCTCCCCTTTTTTCGCCTGAGCACTCTTTATCTGCTCTTCGGCAATTTTCAGATTCTTGTTATTTTCGATCGCCAATCGTCGACATTCTTCCAGGCTCATGGCCTGCTGTCCATAAACACTGACAACCCCACTCCAACACAAGATAGCACAAATTATTCTCTTCATATACCCCATCATTGAATTCATATTATTCATAACACAAATCATTTTATACTTTCCGGTATGTATTCCTGTAAAAAATTATTCTCTTGTCGCCAGAGAATAAAGTTGCTCGTATTGTGATCGAACCACCGACAAAGCATAAGAACCATCCCGATACATGATCAAATCATTGATCACACTAACTCCTATATTCAGCAAATTCTTTGCCAAAATAGAGACATCGATGTCATCCCTTAATTCTCCGGTCTCCTTCGCATTCAAAATCAACTCCTCCAATTTGGACAAATGCAGACGTTTCGAATTCAAAACCACCTTTTTCAATTCCGGGAACAAAGCAATCACTTCTACAATCAAAGAAAGGCATAAAATTTCCGGAATTTCACTACTGAAAGTACGAGCGGAATAATCTTCTATATCCGACAATTTGCGAATCGTCAAATCCACATATTCGCGCAAAGTCGAAATTTGTCCAAATTCCGCTGACCGAGTCGTATTCTGCAAGGTATAATAAGCATACAGTCCTTCTTTCAATACCTCTTCCTTGTTGACAAAATGATAATAGAAAGTCCCTCGGGTAATTTGAGCACTCCGTTCGATATCGCTCAAACGGACCGCTTTAAATCCCTTCCGCAAAAAAAGCAAAAAGGCTTTTTCGATAATCTGTTGACGGGTATTATTCATTTTTTATCAACATATAATACTGTTCAAACTGCATAGACATATCCGAAAACATAAAACGAAAATTTTCCGTTTCCAATTCGATATTCAACATACTGGTCGATACAGCCATCAAATTACGAGCCAGAACCGAAGTATCCAGAGAGGCCTTGATTTCCCCCTGCTGCTTCGCCTTTAAAATCATACTCTCCCAACGGGAAAGACGTTTTTTAGACAATTCATCGATCTGCTTCCGATAATCGGGAAACAGAAAAGCCACCTCCAGAATCAGCTGAAAAAAAGCTACTTCAATAATAAAAAAATCAAACGTCTGTTGTAAACGGGCAGCCGTCCATTCTTTTTGTTTCACCACAGCATGAATATACTCTTTCAGCGACCCTATTTTCAAAAATTCCTCTTCACTGATTTCATTCGCCACCGCCAAATACTTTTCAATTCCACTTTTCAGTATTTCTTCCTTATTCCGGAAATAATAATAAAACGCCCCCTTCGTCAAACCGGTTGCATTTTCCAAGTCGCGCAGAGAACAGGCCTTGTACCCCTTGTTCAAAAACAAGGCAAATGACTTATTTACTATTTCTTCCTTCAGATCGGTCATTTGAATTATACTTTTCGGTATGTAAAAGTATAAAATATTTTTTTTCTTCTTTTCTCTATCAGAAAAAATTTATTCGCCGTTTGGAATTGTTTCTTGTAATTCGATTTTTTCTCTCTTCAGCTCCTCTTTTCCCCGCTTCAATACATAATCAAAAGCGGCTTTGATTTGTTCTCCGGGCTGAAGATGCAAAAGAGCGGCCGGTCTGATATTTTTAATGTTCTCACATTTTTCTATAAACCTTTCTTCGGCCAAACGATCATTATCTGCCCTGCTTTCTTCAGAAAATGTAACCTCTCCGACAAACCCCTGCTTTTGCAAGGAATCCAGTAAAACCGCATCCATCATTACTGGCCGTCCGTCCAGCTTGGTAACAACAGCCTGCATATCTTCTATATCGAACAAATAATCAGAATCGACTTCATCATTAGCACATCCGATCCATACACACACCATCATCAACAGGATCCATATTTTTCTGTAATTCATATTTCGCCTCCTTTTAGATACAAAGATATAAAGAAGTTTAAATATCGAAAAACTTCCGCCCTATAAAGCGTTCTTATTTCTCAGAATTTATCCGGTCAATGATCACAGCAATGGCACCGTCGCCAGTAACATTGGTAGCTGTACCAAAACTATCCATAGCAATATAAAGGGCAATCATCAGTCCCTGTGCGGTTTCATCAAAACCCAACATCGACTGCAGCAATCCCAAAGCCGCCATGATCGCACCGCCAGGGACCCCAGGAGCGGCAACCATGGCAATACCGAGCATCATGATAAAACCGGCGAATTGCCCAAATTGAATTTCCAGACCACTCATCAGCATAATTGCCATCGAACAGGCCACGATTTTCATGGTACTTCCCGAAAGATGAATGGTAGCACACAATGGAATGACAAAAGCCGCCAAATCCGGACGTACCCCGTTGCGGATCGTCTGTTCCAAGGTCACCGGAATTGTTGCGGCTGAAGATTGCGTTCCCAGTGCAGTCATATAGGCTGGCAGCATATTCCGGAACAGACGGAAGGGATTTTTTTTGCCAACAAGCGCCGCAATAAAAAACTGAATAAACAGCAAAACCACTGTCATGACAAATATCACTACAATAATTTTCAAAAATACGTGCATAATACCGGCGACTTGTCCGGAATGGGTCATATTCAGGAAAATACCAAAAATATACAAAGGCAATAAAGGGATGATCACCGCTGTAATCACTTTATTAATAATATCCTTGAAATCTTCCATCACCTGCTTCAAACGGTTGCCGTCAATCACCGACATTCCCAAACCCAAAGTAAAGGCCAAGATCAAAGCGGACATCACCCCCATTACGGCTGGCATTTCTACCGTGAAATAAGGTTCCAAACCCGTCGCATTTTCAGTGACAGCATTCAGTTTCTCCGACGTATCCAGCAAGCAGGGATAAGTTGCCTCACAGGTAAAATAGGTAAAGAAACCAGAAAACAAAGTAAACCCATAAGCCAACAAAGCCGTGATCAGCAGCAATCGCCCAGCTCCTTTCCCCAGATCAGCAATTCCTGGAGCCACTAACCCCAAAATCAATAAAGGAATGATAAAATTCAAAAAATTACCGAAAAGCGAATTTATGGTTAAAAAAATCCGGACAATCCAAGTCGGAAAAAACAACCCGCAACCAACCCCCAATGCAATCGCAATAATAATCCGCGGCAACAAACTTAATTTTATTCTTTTCATCAGTTTAAATTTTCAATCGTTTTCACAACTGCAATGTTACAACAAAAAAACTATTTGGGAAAGCGATTCCTTTACACAGAATTGTATTGAACATAAAAAAAGATAGTCGCCTCGATGAGACGACTATCCACTCAACTATTTCCTCTCTGACTTTGGGCCTGCCAGCTCCTATTTCCTAAAAATATATCTATTCATTCTGCTGGTCCTGCCCTCTCGAATGACTCATGCAAACAAAAAGGGTGGACCATGATACATCGCCACTCCGGTAAGGTACTGGTATACCCGCAAAGAATTTTGATGTATATGCCCACACCTTATCTTATATATACCACAGATATATACGAGATTCAGGAATGAGCGTTGCCACATCATCATCTGTCTTTGCTAAAATTTACCAGTTTTTACCGGACAAACAATGCGCTAAAACAACGCTCCAACATTTTGAAAAACAAATACCGCCTGTATCTGTTCGTTTTTACAAAGATATAAATTAAGATGACATCCGCCAATTTCATCCTTAATATTTTACACTTGCGAAGCAAATATTTTTTAAAAGACCGATTTTATCAAAAAAAACGCCAATATTCGCTCCGCAGTGTTATAAGGGAATTAATGTTCGTTCAGATAGGCATGAAGCATCCACAATAATTTTTCCTGACCGGATACATAAGGAGAAAATACATCTGAAGTCCCCTCGTCACCGATTTCTCCTGCCACCTTCAAAATTTCCCGTTCCTGTTTCAGCAATACCTGAACATCTTCAATCACAGAACGCAGACAAGCATCACCATCGGTCACATTTTCTTTTGCCTTCAAAGTTGCAGCCTGAGCATAAGCCGCATAAGAATGCAACGGCACTCCTCCCAAAGTCAAAATACGTTCAGCAATTTCATCGATCTTTTCAATCGCATCGTTATACAACTCTTCAAATTTAGCGTGCAGGACAAAGAAACGATTGCCCCTGACATTCCAATGAAAACCGCGTAAATTCTGATAATAAATCTGATAGTTTGCCAATAACTCATTCAAAAGATTCACTACTTGTTGAGCATTTCCCGAATCCAATCCAATTAAATTTTTCGTTTTCATAATACTTATTTTTTATTGATTTCTATTTTTCTTTTTTCTTCATCACAAATATACAGCCCTTTTAAATATAAATCAAATCGATAATATTTACAATATAATTGTAAATATCTATAATTATTGAAAAACAGAATATTATACACATTCAAAAAAGATTTTTTTAATAAAAAATTTTTATAAAGACAGAAATCCGGTGCAAATTTTAAAATGTTTTCCATTCGGGATCGATTATTTAAAATATTCTTTCTAATTTAAGGTCGATTAATTATATGCAAACATCAATATAAATCTATAAATTATGGAAAAACAAGCAGCACTGGATCTGATCGAATTCATCCACGAGAGTCCGACTAACTTTCACACGATTCTCAGTATCAAACAACGGCTTCAGGCAAACGGTTTCAAACAGCTTTTTTCCGGAGAAGCCTGGCACATCGAACATGGAGGGAAATATTTCGTTACCAAAAATCATTCTTCTCTGTACGCTTTTATACCGGGAAACGGTAATCTGGCGGAAGAAGGTTTCAAACTGATCTGTGCCCACAGTGATTCCCCGACTTTTCGGATCAAACCCCACGCAGAAATGCTGGTGGAAGGGAAATATCTGAAATTAAACACTGAAGTATACGGAGGCCCCATTATGTATACCTGGTTTGACCGTCCTTTGTCACTGGCCGGACGAGTCATGGTAAAAAGCGACAAACCGCTGAAACCGGCCACCCAATTTGTCAATTTCAAACGTCCTCTGCTTGAGATCCCCCATCTGGCAATTCATTTCAACCGGGCAGTAAACGATCAAGGTAATCCGTTAAGCAAACAAAGAGATATGCTTCCCGTCATTGCCATGGTCAATGAAACTTTTGAAAAAAACAACTTCCTGTTAAAACTGATCGCTCAAGAGATGAACATTCCGGAGGAAGACATTCTGGATTTCGATCTGACTTTGTATGAATGTAGCAAAGGTACTCTGTTCGGCCTAAACAATGAATTCATTTCTTCAGGTCGTCTGGATGACCTGGCCATGGTTCATGCCGGTCTAACGGCATTGCTCGACTCCAAACCGTGCAATAAAACGAAAGTGCTGGCTATCTTCGACAACGAAGAGGTCGGCAGCGGCACCAAACAAGGAGCAGCCTCTCCGATTCTGAGAACAATTCTGGAGAGAGTAGCATTCAACCAGGGATACAAAATCGAAGATCTCTATCGAGCCATTCACAACTCATTCATGATCTCCGCCGATATGGCCCATGCCCTGCATCCCAATTATCCGGAAAAGCATGATCCGACGAATCACCCGATCATGAATCAAGGACCGGTAATCAAGATCAATGCCAATCAAAAATACATCACCGACGGCGATTCTGCAGCAGTATTCGCCACGATCTGTCAAATGGCCGGTGTTCCTTACCAAACCTTTGTCAACCATTCCGACATGGCAGGCGGATCAACTTTGGGCAACATCCTGCTGACACAAATGGAAATGCGGGGAGTGGATATCGGGAATCCCATGTGGGCCATGCACTCTGTCAGAGAAACCGCCGGAGTTCTTGACCAGGAATATGTCATAAAGGCATTTACCACCTTCTACAACATATGAAAATTATTACCTATAATGTCAACGGATTGCGCAGTGCCCTGTCAAAAGGTTTCACCGACTGGCTAGCCGAAGAAAAGCCAGATGTAATCTGTTTACAGGAAACCAAAGCCCAGCCGGATCAGATTCCTACCTTGGAATTTGAGGCCCTGGGCTATCGTTCCTATTTCTTTTCGGCAGAGAAAAAAGGCTACAGCGGAGTCGCCATTTTGACAAAAATAACACCCGATCAAATTACATACGGCATGGACATTCCGGCATACGACCGGGAAGGACGCATGCTCCGGGCAGACTTCGGCGAATTATCCGTCGTCAGCGTATATCACCCTTCCGGAACAAGCGGAGAAGAGCGGCAGGCATTCAAGATGCAATGGCTGGACGATTTTCAACAATATGCAACCGCCCTTCGCCAGAAACGCCCACGTCTCCTTCTTTGTGGCGACTACAACATCTGTCATCGTCCCATAGACATTCACGATCCTATACGAAACGCCAACAGCAGCGGTTTCTTGCCTGAAGAACGAGCCTGGATGAGTGCATTTCTGGAAAGTGGCTTCACCGATACTTTCCGCTATTTTCACCCCGAAGAGCCTCATCAATACACCTGGTGGAGTTTCCGGGCCAATGCCCGGACGACAAACAAAGGCTGGCGCATCGATTATTGCATTGCCACACCGGAAGTCATTCCGCTTTTAAAAGACGCCTATATTCTTCCACAGGTCAAACACTCGGATCATTGTCCAGCAGTTGTCGAACTCAAAGAGTAATCACATGAAAAAAGTCCGCTTCGGTCTCATCGGAACCAATTTTATCACAGACTGGATACTCGAAGCTGCCCGAGAAGAAAGCCGTTTCGAAGCCATGGCCATTTGTTCCCGAAAACAGGAAACAGGTCAGGCATTTGCCGACAAGCACCGGATTCCTTATGTCTTTACTTCTCCTGAAGCAATGGCAGCCTGTCCTTACATCGATGCCGTATACATTGCTTCTCCCAATTACCTGCATGCCTCACTGAGCATTCTTTTCATGCAAAAAGGGAAACACGTACTCTGTGAAAAACCTTTCGCATCGAACGCCCGAGAAGCCCGGCAAATGATTCATACCGCCCGAGAGAAACGAGTGACACTGATGGAAGCGATGAAACCGACGCTGACCCCGAATTTTTTAAACCTCCAAAAACATCTTTCCGAAGCCGGGAGCATCCGCAGATACTTTGCCAGCTATTGCCAGTACTCTTCGCGCTACGATTCGCTAAAAGCAGGAATCGTTCCCAATGCCTTCAATCCATCTCTGTCCAACGGAGGGATGATGGATCTGGGTGTATACACCATCTATCCCATGGTAGTCCTGTTCGGACGCCCCAAACGGATCCAGGCCAGCGGTCTGTTGCTTCCAACAGGTGTCGACGCCCAGGGTGCTGTCAATTTCGAATACGACCAACTGAATGCCACCATCCTGTATTCCAAAATCAGTCCCTCTCTTTTACCGACAGAAATTCAAGGAGAAGCCGGCACTTTCACCCTGGACCGTATACACAGCATTCGAACAGTAAAATTTACTCCCCGAGGCGGAGAGAGCCAAGACCGGTCTCTTCCCCTGACACACCACGAATATTATTACGAATTGGCAGAATTTATCCGACTGATCGAAAATCAGCAAATAGAATCTCCAGTCAACAGCTTCGACCACTCTTTAGCGACCCTTGAAATCGTCGATGAAGTGAGAAAACAATTAGGAGTTATTTACCCCGCAGACAAATATTGATCATGGGAAAAGCAAAAGTTTATTTCACCAATTTAAGGACCACCCCCAGCAACAACCTGTTGGATAAAATGGAACATCTGGTCCGAAAAGCAGGTATCAGCAAAATTTCATTCGAAAACCAATTTACTGCCATTAAAATTCATTTCGGAGAACCGGGTAACCTGGCCTACATACGCCCCAATTATGCGGCTCGTCTGGTTCAACTATTACGTTCGCTGGGAGCAAAGCCTTTTTTAACCGATTGCAACACCCTTTATTCAGGCAAACGGTCCAATGCCGTCGATCACCTGCAGAGCGCCATGGAAAACGGTTTCAATCCCATCTCCGCCCAGTGCCAGGTAATCATCGCCGATGGACTGAAAGGCACGGAATACCGTGAAATCAAAATCAACGGAGAATATTGTTCTGCCCCGAAAATCGGAGCCGCCATTGCAGATGCAGATATCATCCTTACAATGAACCATTTCAAAGGACATGAGCAGACTGGATTTGGAGGTGCACTGAAAAATCTGGGCATGGGTTGTGCCAGTGTCGGTGGAAAACTAGAATTACACTCAGCCTCGCAACCTGTCATCCGTACCGACAATTGCAAAAGATGCGGCATTTGTATCAAACACTGTGCCCACCACGCCATCCATTTTAATGAGCAGCACCAGGTGGTCATCGACTACTCTCAATGCGTCGGATGCGGACAATGCGTCGCACTCTGCCAATATGATGCCGCCGTCATGGGAGAGAACGACACATCCGAACGACTGAACTATAAAATCGCAGAATATACGCTGGCTGTCCTGAAAGACAAGCCTCACTTCCATATCAGCTTTATCATGAACGTATCCCCGGAATGCGACTGCTGGAACCACAACGATGCCGCCATCATCCCGGATTTAGGGATACTGGCCTCATTCGATCCGGTTGCTCTCGACAAGGCCTGCGCAGATTTAGTGATCGCGGCTCCTGTAATCGGAGGGAACAAACTAGCAGACTCCCACCCGCACGAACGACTGGTCGGATCGGACAAATTTCACCTAATCCATCCCGATACCAATTGGCAAGCAGGACTTCAACACGCAGAAAAAATCGGAATCGGAACACAAAATTACGAATTGATCCCTGTATAAAAACAGGAGAAATAAAAAAGGAAGTCAGCAATGACTTCCTGAAGTGGGCGCTGAGGGATTCGAACCCCCGACCCTCTGGGTGTAAACCAGATGCTCTGAACCAACTGAGCTAAGCGCCCGTGCGATCCTGTTCGATTGCGGGTACAAAAGTAGTGCTTTTTTCTTTTGTTCCAAACAAAATGGACCTTTTTTTTCAAATTATTTCAAATAATCTGCAAAAATCTCATCGAACAATTCCCCTCGAGTCAGTTTTCCATCTTTCACACAAATAGACTCCACCCGTCCGCGTGCACAAAGTTTCTGATCGGATAAACGGTATATATCCTCCAAAAAAACCAATTTAGCCCCTTCACGGACAATATTCAACTTCACCACAAACCGATCGCCGCTAATCAGCGAAACTTTATAATCGATCTCTACATGCGCAACCATCGCATCAATACCTTGCTGATGCAACACCCCAAAATTCGCCCCAGCCGCTTCCAGAAATTCATGCCGGGCATGTTCCATATAATGTTGATAGTTCGCATTATTTACGACAGCCTGCAGGTCACATTCATAATCCCGCACTTTCATCTCTATCTCAAAAATATAGCTTTTCATACATCCATTATTTTTTATCATTCGTATATCTATTGCATTCAATTTTCCGAAAGGACGACACATGAAAAAATTGGTTTTGATAAACCTCAACAAAGATAAAGCTTCTTTTCGACTCATTTGATTTATCAATGGATTGATAAATATTATCGATAGAAAATATTTTATTAATCGAATAAATTGATATATTTTTGTATCGAGAAGAAAGAATAATCACAATTAAAAACAAAGAATATGGAAACAATGATTAACAAACAAATTCCGGAATTTACCGTACAGGCATTTCAAAACGGACAGTTCAAAACGATTACAGACAAAGATGTAAAAGGCAAATGGGCCATTTTCTTCTTTTATCCTGCCGATTTTACTTTCGTATGTCCAACCGAACTGGTCGATATGGCAGAGAAATACGAACAATTCCAGGAAATGGGCGTAGAGATTTATTCTGTCAGTACAGATTCCCATTTCGTACACAAAGCCTGGCATGATGCTTCTGAAAGTATTCGGAAAATCAAATATCCGATGCTGGCCGATCCGACCGGAGCTTTAAGCCGCGCGTTTGGAGTAATGATCGAAGAGGAAGGAATGGCATATCGGGGAACTTTTGTTGTCAATCCGGAAGGGCAGATCAAAGTGATCGAAATCCACGACAACAACATCGGACGAGATGCCAACGAACTCTTGAGAAAAGTCGAAGCGGCCCAATTTGTAGCTACTCACAGTGGAGAAGTATGTCCAGCCAAATGGAAAAAAGGAGAGGCAACCCTGAAGCCGAGTATTGACTTAGTAGGAAAAATCTGATCATATGTTAGAAACAGCATTAAAAGACCAGCTGCGCAGTATTTTTGCCTCGCTGGATTCCCAATACACTTTCCGAATCCGGCTCCATGCCCAGCATGAAAACCGTTCAGAATTGATCGAACTGTTGGAAGATGTAGCCGCATGTTCGGACAAAATCAATTGCCTGCTGGAAGAGGGGGATGGACTGGAATTTGAATTGCTGAAAAACGATCAGAAAACAGGCATCAAATTCCGGGGAGTACCGAATGGACATGAATTCACTTCTTTAGTGCTGGCCATCCTGAACAGTGACGGTAAAGGGAAAAATATTCCCGATGAAAATTTACAAAAACGGATCGCAGCCCTTCGCGGGCCGATCCATTTAAGCAGCTATGTTTCATTAACCTGTACCAACTGTCCGGATGTCGTACAAGCATTAAATCTAATGGCCATTTTGAACCATCAAATCGAACATGAAATGGTTGATGGAGCCATTCATCCGGCCGAAATCGAACGATTAAACATACAGGGAGTTCCTTCCGTTTTTGCCGACGGAAAACTCTTACATGTCGGACGAGGAGATCTCAGCGAACTGCTGGAAAAACTGGAAGCAACCTATGGATCAACGCCCATAGCGACCGCAGATAGCGAAAAAAAATACGATCTGCTCGTCATCGGAGGAGGACCTGCCGGATCTTCCGCAGCCATCTACTCTGCCAGGAAAGGACTCAAAGTGGCTTTGATTGCCGAACGTATCGGAGGACAGGTAAAAGAAACCGTCGGTATAGAAAATCTGATTTCCGTACCTTACACCACGGGGAATCAATTGGCAGATGCCTTACGTACCCATATCCAACATTATCCGATCGATCTTTACGAACATCGGAAAGTGGAAAAACTGACCGATTCCGATCAGGGAAAAACTCTGTTTGTCAGCGGTGGAGAAAAATTTATCGCCCCGGCAGTCATCATTGCTACCGGAGCCAACTGGCGCCGCCTGAATGTCCCCGGAGAGAGCGAATACATCGGAAAAGGTGTAGCCTTCTGTCCCCATTGCGACGGACCTTTCTATAAAGGTAAACACGTAGCGGTGATCGGAGGCGGCAACTCTGGCATAGAAGCAGCCATCGATCTGGCGGGAATCTGTTCGAAAGTCACTGTATTCGAATTTCTGGAAGAGCTGAAGGCCGACGAGGTGCTACAAACCAAAGCCAAAAGCTTGCCGAACATTGAAATATTCGTCCATTCCCAAACAACCGAAGTCGTCGGAAACCATGAAAAAGTTACTGGTCTCCGGGTAAAAAACAGAACTACCGGCGAAGAACAGTTGATCGAATTGGACGGGATTTTCGTACAGATCGGACTGGCACCCAACAGTCAAGTCTTTCAGGAAACCGTCGCGACCAATCGAGCCGGGGAGATCATCATCGATGCCCATTGCCGGACAAATACAACCGGTATTTACGCAGCTGGAGATGTTTCGACAGTCCCTTACAAACAGATCATCATTTCCATGGGCGAAGGTGCCAAAGCTGCCCTTTCAGCTTTCGAAGACCGTATGAAAGGAATCCTTTCTCCCAGAAAATAAACTCTTTGAATCCGCCGAATCGGCGGATTCATTGTTTAGTTATCCTCGCATTCATTCATTATAGAAAATTTCTACCCCATTCGCCGGCACATCCAAGATCATTTTTGCCTTGTCATAGCTAAAGCGACTTCCAAACAAAGCCTGGAAATTTTCCTCCTCCTGCATCAAAGGCAAATCCAATTTCAATGTGACGGTCTCATTCCCCTTGTTAAAAACAACCAATACGTGCTGTCCCAAATACGTTCGCATATAAGCGCAAAGACGCTTTTCGATCCGAAGTGGAATAAAACTGCCATATAACAATGCCATTTGCCGGCTTCGGAATTTATTCAATGTCCCTACCTTTCTTTTCAAATTCAATTGGCTTTCCATCCAGGAATCTCCTGCTCGTGGCAGCCATGCCTGTTTCGGCCAGCCGACTTCATCACCGCCATAAATCATCGGAATACCCGGAATTGTCGCATTAAAAGCCAACCACTGGAATAACTTCCGGCACAAAGTGTCCTGCCGTTCTTCAGACAGCGAAGAGCCATATTCATCCACACAGACGACAAAACGTTTTTTTTGCGGACAACCGGAAGGATGAACCCGGTCACCATTCATGCCCAGGTAACGGAACTCTTTATCCAGCCATCGTGTCAACTTTTCAAAACCCATATTCGAACGGGCAAAGACAGGCACTGCTTCATCGAATAGCGCCCAATCGCCCTTTTCCCAATACGGTTCGGAAGTCTGCGAAAATACCTGCGAAGCCACTGTATCCCAAAGTACATTTATCCGCTGCTGTCTGGCCATTTCCGTCAGAGTAGCGAGATCCTCCCACAAACTGTCCGTCTGTAGCAGAAAAGATAAACAAAGCGTATTTACCCCTAAATCATGGAAATATCCTCTTTCCATCTGTCGTCCGATAGTAGCAAACACAGGAGAATGAAAAACTATTCCCATCGAATCGGAAAGCATTTCATCCGTTTCGCATTTCCCGTCAATTCCCAAACCATACAGAAAAGCCGATTCCTTATCCGTACTGTTCAACTGCTCCACTGCCGTAATCGCTTTTCCTCTTCGCAAGGGAATTACTACATCATTCGATATTCCCATACTGTCCTTCGCCCAGATTCTCAGTTTCGCATATCTCAACTGGTCGGCAATTACCGGAAGAATTATCCCTAAACTGTCTTTTTTCGGACAAAGGAAGGGCGGATCAAGCCTATAATTCTGCCAATAAACAGCCCATTCAACTACAGGTGCCGAACTTCGGACAAATATCGTATCACCCCTGACTGCAGCAGCACTGATCTGCAAATGTACATCCACTCCTGGCCGGATCACCGGTATATTGTAATCGTATTTCCCACAGCGAATGCTGATATAAGACAAGCAAAAAACAGTATCCACACTGCTAATTGCCAATTTTTGATGTTTTCTATCCCAATATATTTTCAGCCCGTCAGCAGGAGTAATCTTTTTTATTTCCGTCGGATCCAAAAAATAATCACCCAACTCCACTACATTTGTATCTGTCTGCAGTAAAATCGGTTTCGCCAAACCTGCAATAGCCGGCTGCTCGGGTAACTGCAGCAAATGCTTTTTACAAGCTGCCATACCCAGAAGTAACATCATGAAAATCAATATTCTCATCCATAAATGTTTTAAGTTGAATTTCCAATAAACAATCAAAGATAGAATAAAAAACTGGGATTAACCGATACTTTTTAATCCATAGTTTTCAGTTTTAAGCGAAAAAATGTAATTTTGCCATCCGTAAATTCCAACAAAATAAGAAATTAAAACATATACTATGGGAAGAGCGTTCGAATACCGAAAAGCACGAAAATTGAAAAGATGGGGCAATATGGCCCGTACTTTTACCAGAATCGGAAAAGAAATTGATATCGCAGTCAAAGCCGGAGGACCCGACCCAGCCAATAACACCCGTCTTCGAATCCTGATGCAGAATGCCAAGGCAGAGAATATGCCGAAAGAAAATGTAGAACGGGCCATCAAGCGAGCTATTTCCAAAGATACTTCCGATTACAAGGAAGTGACTTACGAAGGATATGCTCCTTACGGTATCGCCATTGTTGTAGAGGCTGCTACTGACAACAATACCCGTACCGTTGCCAATGTACGGCACGCATTTACCAAATTCGGAGGTTCACTGGGAACGACCGGTTCATTGGATTTCATGTTTGAACGCAAATGTGTTTTCAAAATCAACAAACCCGCTGATTTCGATCCGGAAACTTTCGAACTGGAAATGATCGATTATGGAGTAGATGAAATTTTTGAAGACGAAGACGGAGTCATCAATATCTACGGATCTTTCGATGCCTACGGAAACATCCAGAAATACCTGGAAGAAAACAAATACGATATCGTCAGCGGAGAATTTACCCGTATTCCGACAGATACCAAAGAACTGACTCCGGAACAACGAGCCGAAGTAGACAAAATTTTGGATAAACTTGATGAAGACGATGACGTTACCAACGTATATCACAACATCAAGGAAGATTAATTCGGTTTATTTTTGGAGAATTAAAAATATTGTTGCATATTTGCACCCGCAAAACGGAAATTTCCGGTATGCACTGAAAGGATGACTTCGTAGCTCAGCTGGTAGAGCAATTGACTCTTAATCAATGGGCCGAGGGTTCGAGCCCCTCCGAGGTCACTGTAAGGAAATCACTTACAAGTGGTTTCCTTTTTTGTTCTCCACAATTATCTGAACAAAGTACGACAAATATCGGTTATTTTAGAAACAAATTGCACTTCGATACGCGAATTCTGACGAGTCAGTCCCCGTTTATTGCCCATGGAAACAAAAATCCGTTTGAAACCCAGTTTCTCTGCTTCGGAAATTCGCTGTTCAATCCTACTGACAGCCCGGATTTCACCGGACAAGCCGACTTCGCCTGAAAAAACCGTGTCCGCCGGAAGAGCCACATCGATATTGGAAGATAATACTGCCATAACGACAGCTAAATCCAATGCCGGATCGCTTACCCGAATGCCACCGGCAATATTCAGAAAGACATCCTTAGTGGCCAATTTGAAACCGACCCGTTTTTCGAGCACCGCCAATAACATATTCAATCGACGCAAATCAAAGCCCGTAGCAGAGCGTTGCGGAACCCCATAGGCCGCAGTCGATACCAGAGACTGAACTTCCAGCAAAATCGGACGGACCCCTTCAATCGTCGCCGAAACGGCGATTCCGCTTAATTCCTGGTCATAATTGGATAAAAGTAGCTCAGAAGGGTTGGTCACCTGCCTCAAGCCCGATTGCAGCATTTCATAAATTCCAATTTCCGAAGTCGATCCAAAACGATTTTTCATCGAACGCAAAATCCGGTACATATACTGCTGATCACCTTCAAAATGCAGGACAGTATCCACCATGTGTTCCAAAATCTTAGGACCGGCCAGCTGTCCATCCTTGGTAATATGCCCGATCAAGATGGTAGAGATCGTATTCTCCTTGCTGAATCGCAAAAGGGTATTGGTACATTCCCGAATCTGCGACAAACTGCCGGGAATGGCATCTACCGCTTCCGTCGCCAGGGTCTGTATGGAATCGATAATCAACAAACGAGGCTGAATTGCACGGGCATGCTCCAAAACCATTTCCAAGGAATTTCCGGAAAGAAACAAACACTCGTCATTATCCACTCCCAAACGCTGAGCCCTCATTTTAATCTGAGAAATACTTTCTTCTCCGGAAACATACAATACCGTCCCGTTCCGATAATGAAGCGCAAACTGCAACACCAGGGTAGATTTTCCGATGCCGGGTTCACCTCCCAGTAAAATCATTGAACCCGGTACCATACCTCCACCCAATACCCGGTTTAATTCTTCATCACCTGTATCCATCCGCTCGTCCGCATTTATCTTGATCTCAGACAAACGGAGAGCTTTCGATGAAGGCGTTCCGATAACAGCATTTCCACGACTTTTGCCTGTCACCTCTACCTCTTCGACAAAGCTATTCCACTCTCCACAAACCTTGCAGCGACCGGTCCACTTCGGTTCCTTCGCGCCACAATTCTGACAGACATACACCGTTTTCGATTTTACCACCATACTGTAACTCCGTTAATAGAATTCCTCTTCATCTTCGATTCCCCGGTTAATCTCTTCCGCTTCCTCCGCAGAAACCTCTTCATCACAATCCAAACGTTTGGAGATACCGGCAGGCTGTTCAAAGGGACGACCGGTCATTTTCAACTGTTTATCCGCGTAGACTTTTTGCAGGAACTTCGCCCAGATCGGCAAAGCCATGCTCGCTCCCTGACCGTTCGCCAGATTCTGGAAACGGATGGAACGATCTTCTGCACCCACCCAAACGCCACCAACCAGCTCGGGAGTGATGCCCATAAACCAACCATCGGCATGTCTTTGAGTCGTACCGGTTTTACCACCCATCGGATTCATCAGTTTATATTTGTAACGCAAACGGATACCCGTTCCGCTGGTAACAACCCCCTCCAACAGATTACACATCAGGTAAGCCGTATTTTCAGTAATGACTTCCCGGGATTCAGGACGGAATTCTTGCAGTACATTTCCATATTTGTCCTCAATTCGATAAACCGGAAGGGGAGAGTTATAAACCCCCTTATTGGCAAAAATAGCATAGGCTCCTACCATTTCCTTGACAGTAATTTCCGCAGTACCTAAAAAGATAGAGGGTACCGGATCGATAAAACTGGTTATACCCATTTTGCGGGCCATCTGCACAACCGCCTCCGGTGTAAATTGCTTCAAAACCCAAGCGGAAATATTATTCTCCGAATTCGCCAATCCCCAGCGCAAAGTGACCATTTCGCCCTGTCGCTTCGTACCTCCGCGAGCCGTCCAAAGTTCTCCTGTCGGAAGAACAAAAGTCTGGGGAATATTCGGTACCTTATCACAAGGACCTAATCCCTCCTGCATGGCCAAAGTATACAATATCGGTTTGATGGTTGATCCTACCTGTCGTTTCCCGACACTCACCATGTCATACATAAAATAACGGTAATCCGGACCTCCCACATAGGCTTTTATATACCCGGTCTGAGGTTCCATCACCATGAATCCGGAACGGAAAAATGATTTATAGTGCTTAATTGAATCCAAAGGAGTCATGACTGTATCGCGAATGCCGTTCCACGTAAATACCTGCATTTCCAGAGGCTGGTCAAAAGTTTTCCGAATTTCATCGAATTTCAAGCCTTGTTTGGAAAGTACGCGATAACGTTCGGACTGGCGAATAGAACGGTTCAAAACCTCTTCGATTTCTTCCACCGACATATCATTCGAGAAAGGAGGGTGGTGTTTTTTTACTTTTTCCCGATCAAACAAAGGCTGCAAATCCTGAGACAAATGCTCACGCACCGACTCCTCAGCATATTTCTGCATTCTGGAATCCAGGGTCGTATATATCTTCAACCCATCGGAATACAAATCGTAATGCGAACCATCCACTTTTACATTTTTCTTGCACCAACCGTACAAGGGATTGGTTTCCCAAGCAATCGAATCCAAACGGTATTGTTCCAGATCTCTATAACGGCTTTTCTCCGGTTGACTGGCTGTCATAAACAACCGCAAGTATTCACGGAAATAGGTAGCCAGTCCTTCTTTGTGGTCCACCCGTTTGAACTGAAGACCCAAAGGCAACTGTTTCAGGGAATCATACTCATTTCGGGTAATTTTCCCGTATTTGCACATCTGGGAGAGCACTACATTCCGACGGTTCAGAGTAATTTCCGGACGACGGACAGGATTGTAGTAAGATGAATTCTTCGCCATACCTACCAGCATCGCAGCCTGTTCTATCTTCAGAGAATCCAAGGGTACCTGGAAATAAATATCTGCAGCTGAACTGATTCCTACGGCCAGATTCAAAAAGTCATACTTATTCAGATACATGGTCAATATCTCTTCTTTTGTATAGCTTTTCTCCAAACGCACTGCAATTACCCATTCCCGAAATTTCCGAATGGCAAGTTCGAATACATTCAGGTCGGACTCCCGAGGAAAAAGCATTTTGGCCAATTGCTGACTGATCGTACTCCCTCCGCCAGCAGAAGTATTGGCTGTCAACAATCCTTTGGCTACCCGGAACAGTCCCCGGACATCCACGCCACAATGGTCGTAAAATCGAACGTCTTCAGTTGCAATCAACGCATCGATAACCGACTGAGGAATTTCCCGATATTCTGTATACTTCCGGTTTTCCTTTTCAAAATACCGATTCATGATAGGACCATCCGCAAAATACACTTCCGAGGCAAAACGGTTATTCGGATTCTCCAATTCCTCAAAAGTAGGCATAAACCCTAATTTTCCGGCTGAAATCAACCAGAAAAAGATAAAAATACCCAGTATTCCGACCAACACGACCGACCAGAATACAAGCAAAAATTTCCAATACCTTTTAAACATCTCCATTCGTAATTTTCAATTACAAAGATAATTGAAAAACACAATGCATGCTAACAAGTCGGATATTTTCATTTATTTATACTCATCCCAACTTTTTATGGCAATATCGTCTTTGTCAACTTTACAGATTGCATATATAAAAGCACTGGCCAGACGGGCATTGGTAATCAGCGGAATGTTGTAATCCACAGCGGCCCGACGAATCTTGTAGCCGTTGTCCAATTCGCGCTTGGTATGGTTTTTCGGAATATTGATGACCAGATCGATCTTCTGATTCCGAAGATAATCCATGATATTGGGTTCCTTCTCTTCATCCGGCCAATGCAAAACGGTAACCTCGATGTTATTCTCTGCAAAAAACTTAGCCGTACCTGCCGTCGCAAAAATGGTATATCCCTTGTCTATCAGCATGCGGGTAGAATTGAGCAACTCCACTTTAGAACGGCTCGGACCGGAAGAAATCAAGATATTTTTTTCAGGAATACGATGTCCGACAGAAATCATACTCTTCAAAATCGCTTCATAATAATTTTCACCGATACAACCGACTTCTCCCGTAGAGGACATATCCACACCCAAAACCGGGTCAGCTTTCAGCAAACGGGCAAATGAGAACTGAGAAGCCTTTACACCAACGTAATCCAAATCAAAAACCGACTTATTCAGTTCTTTCACATGCTCACCCAACATGATTCGGGTAGCCATTTCGATAAAATTAAATTTCAATACTTTGGAAACAAATGGGAAACTCCGGGAAGCCCGCAGATTACATTCGATGACCTTAATATCATTGTCTTTGGCCAGAAACTGCATATTGAACGGTCCTGATATATTCAGTTCCTTGGCAATCGCCCTGGCTATTTTCTTGATACGCCGCATAGTTTCCACATACAATTTCTGTGCAGGAAAAACAATTGTCGCATCGCCTGAATGCACACCGGCAAATTCAACGTGTTCACTGATAGCGTAAACTTTGATCTCTCCATTCTGTGCCACCGCATCGATCTCAACCTCTTTTGCCTGTTCGATGAATTCGGTAACAACAACCGGATGATCTTTGGATACCTCTGCAGCCAATTCCAGAAAATGTACCAATTCTTCCTTGTTGGAAACTACATTCATGGCTGCACCGGAAAGTACATAAGAAGGACGTATCAACAAAGGGAATCCCACCTCGTCGACAAATTTATAGATATCCTCCAGACTGGTCAATTCTTTCCAGCGGGGCTGATCGATTCCCAACTGGTCACACATGGTAGAAAACTTCTGACGATCTTCCGCCCGGTCAATAGATTCTGCCGAAGTACCCAAAATATTTACATGCTGTCCATTTAAACGCATGGCCAGATTATTTGGAATCTGTCCGCCGGTTGACACAATGACTCCTTTCGGTTCCTCAAATTCCACAATATCCATGACCCGTTCAAAAGAGAGTTCATCAAAATACAAACGGTCACAGGTATCGTAATCCGTACTCACTGTCTCCGGATTGTAATTGATCATCACAGAACGGTAACCCATCTTTTTGATTGTATTCAGAGCGCTTACTCCACACCAGTCGAATTCCACACTGCTTCCGATCCGGTAAGCTCCCGATCCCAAGACAATAACCGAACGTCCGTCGTGTTCATATTGAATATCATTCTCGGTTCCGTTGTAAGTTGCGTACAAATAATTGGTCATAGCCGGATATTCCCCGGCCAAGGTATCTATCTGTTTGATACAGGGAAGGATTCCCAAACCTTTCCTGTATTCACGAACTTCCAGCATTTTTTGATGGGCAGTCAAACGGTCGTTCTTGATGGCCAGACGACCGATCTGAAAATCGGAAAATCCCATCTGTTTTGCTTTCCGAAGCAAGACAGAACTGACTCCGGTAATGGTTGAATATTTGTTCAGTTCATTTTTCAAATGATGGATATTTTGCAACCGTTGCAAGAACCATCGGTCTATTCGGGTCATTTCATGGATCTTATCCACATCATATCCTTTGTCAAAAGCCTCTGCAATGGCAAAAATTCGCTTGTCAGTCGGATTTACCAACTCTTCATCCACATCCGGTATCTCAATTTTATTACCTACAAAACCGTGCATACCCTGACCAACCATCCGAAGACCTTTTTGAATCGCTTCTTCAAAAGTACGTCCGATGGCCATGATTTCACCGACACTTTTCATCGAAGAACCTATCAGTTTGGAAACTCCTTCGAATTTATTCAAATCCCAACGGGGAATTTTGCAAACAACATAATCCAAAGCCGGCTCAAAACAAGCTGTCGTCACTTTGGTTACTGAATTTTTAATCTCATGCAAACCATACCCCAATCCCAATTTGGCAGCCACAAAAGCCAAAGGATAACCCGTTGCCTTGGAAGCCAATGCACTGGAACGGGAAAGACGGGCATTTACCTCTATCACCCGGTAATCCTCGGAATTGGGATCCAAAGTATATTGTACATTACATTCACCCACAATACCGATGTGCCGGATAATCTTAATTGCTATGGCTCGGAGTTTATGATATTCACTGTTGCTCAGAGTCTGAGAAGGAGCAACCACAATGCTTTCTCCGGTATGAATTCCCAGGGGATCGAAATTTTCCATATTACATACAGTAATACAGTTATCATACTGATCGCGCACCACTTCGTATTCCACCTCTTTCCAACCTTTCAGAGATTCTTCCACCAAAATCTGGGGAGAATAGGAAAAGGCACTGGCAGCCAATTTGCGAAGTTCTTCTTCATTCGAGCAAAATCCGGAACCCAATCCGCCCAAAGTATAAGCTGCCCGAACAATAATTGGAAAACCCAGTTCTTTTGCAGCAGCGAGTGCCTCTTCCATATTGTTGGCCGCAATGCTTCTGGGAGTCTTTACTCCGATCTCCCGCAATTTTCCCGCAAAAATTTCCCGGTCTTCCGTATCGATAATTGCCTGTACCGGTGTACCCAATACCTGCACATCGTATTTTTCCAGAACTCCTTTCTGATACAGTTCCACTCCGCAGTTCAAGGCTGTTTGACCGCCAAAGGACAATAAAATTCCATCCGGACGTTCTTTTTGAATAACTTTCTCTACATACTCTGGAGTAACCGGTAAATAATAAATTTTATCCGCTACTCCTTCCGATGTTTGTACAGTAGCAATATTCGGATTGATTAACACGCTGTATTTTCCTTCTTCACGAATGGCCTTCAGTGCCTGAGAACCGGAATAATCGAATTCTCCAGCCTGACCGATTTTCAATGCACCCGAACCTAACAGTAATATTTTATTGATCTCTTTCATTTCCTTTCAATTTGTGTTTGCAAATTTCAAATACTTTCCATTCTTGTTGACAATCTTTCTATTTAGAATATTTTCTGATATTCTCTATAAATTCATCGAACAAATATTCTGTATCCACCGGTCCACTGGAAGCTTCCGGATGAAACTGAGCGGAAAAGAAAGGTTTTGTCTTGTGCCGAATACCCTCATTCGTACCGTCATTGACATTGACAAAAAGTGGTTCCCACTCTTCCGGTAAGGTTTTGTCATCAATGGCAAATCCATGATTTTGAGAAGTTATATAGCAACGATTACTGCCAGGTTGCATAACCGGCTGATTATGACTTCTATGTCCATATTTCAATTTATAAGTCGAAGCACCGGCAGCTCTCGCCATCAGCTGATTACCCAAACAAATTCCCATAATAGGTTTGTCACCTGCCAATATTTTTTTGATGTGTTCTATGGTGACATCACATTTGGCAGGATCTCCGGGACCATTCGACAAAAAATACCCGTCACAAGCTTCCCGGGTAAAATCATAATTCCAGGGCACCCGTTTAATAGTCACATCCCGTTTCAAAAGACAACGGATAATATTGTATTTCACACCGCAGTCTACCAGAATGACTTTATATTTCCCATGTCCATACTCAATGACTTCCCGGGTAGAAACTTCGTCCACAATATTGTTTTCATTCGGATCATAAAAGGGAATCGAAATATTGTCAAATTCAATTCTTCCGAGCATGGCACCGTGTTCTCGCAATTTTTTTGTCAAGGCACGGGTATCTATACCAAAAAGTCCCGGAATCTGTTGTTCTTTCAACCATTGTCCGAGACTTTTTTGCGAATTCCAATGACTGTATGCAAAAGAATAATCGGAAATGATCAAGGCCGTACAATGAATTTTATCCGATTCGAAAAATTTTGAAACTCCATTTTCCTGATCATCAACCGGAACCCCATAATTTCCGATCATAGGGTAGGTAGGAACCAAAATCTGTCCTTTGTAGGAAGGATCGGTTAAACTTTCAGGATAACCTGTCATGGCCGTATAAAACACTACTTCACCTGAAACCGATTTTTCATAGCCGAATGAAGTACCTTCATAAACAGTTCCGTCCTGCAGAACCAAACGTGCTTTCTTTAAATTTTGCATATCTATTAATTGTGAACTAATTTACCAAATGTCCAAATTGGCGCAAAGGTAAAAAAACTTTCAAACTGCTGCAAGAATATTTATGCGTTTTATATGCATTTATATTCAAATATTTCAAACCATTACCATTTTCAATTCACTGATTTTATACCTATCTTTGTCTAATCATCCATTATTTTACAAAAATTTTATGAGAAACAAAACCAAAAGACTTTTAACCATACGCAAATTAATTGAATCTGAACTGATTTCTTCGCAGGAAGAGTTACTTTTTCGATTAAAGGAAATGAATGTGGAAGCTACTCAAAGTACTTTGTCCAGAGATTTGAAATTCATGAAAGTAGCAAAAATTCCACACAAGGAAAAAGGATACATTTACGTTATTCCAGAAAGTATACAAAACGAACAACGGGAGGAAAAAGTATGTTCAATCATTACCGATACCATCTTAAGTATTGATTTTTCAGGTAATATGGCCGTTGTCAAAACTTTGCCCGGATATGCCAATGCTGTTACCGTATTGATTGACAGCGAAAATTATTTTGAAATATTAGGTACAATTGCCGGCGACGATACCATTTTTATTGTCATGCGCGAAGGAGTCAGTCGAAGTGAACTGATAGAAGCATTGACTTCTGTACATCCTGCCATTCATACATTGTATAAATAAACACTTAAATTGAATTTTCCCGGATTATAAACGGACAGTAAATAATTTAAGGCCGTTCATTTTCTAATTATAAAAATAGTTCGTAAACTTGCATCCCGGATTTTAACAAAGTATCATGCAAGTTTTAAACACTAAAAATGAACTCATTAACCTTCTTGCAGATATTCGCAAAGAAGGTAAAATCATCGGTTTTGTTCCGACAATGGGAGCTTTACACGAAGGACATTTATCACTTGTAAAAGCAAGTAAAAAAAATAGCGACGTTACTGTCGTCAGCATATTTGTCAACCCCACCCAATTCAATGATCCGGAAGATTTGAAAAGATATCCGAGGACTTTAAAAGAAGACATTGAATTGCTGAAAACAGTGGAATGCGATATCGTATTTGCACCTTCCGTTCAGGAAATTTATCCTGAACCCGATACGCGCAAATTCGATTTCGGTTATATTGAAACGGTTATGGAAGGAGCCAAAAGGCCGGGACATTTCAATGGAGTAGGGCAAGTTGTAAGTCGTCTGTTCGACATCGTTCAACCGAATAAAGCCTTTTTCGGCATGAAAGACTTTCAGCAGATTGCTATCATTAAAAACATGGTGAAACAATTGCATTACAACATAGAAATCATTCCTTGTCCCATTATTCGTGAAGAAAGCGGATTGGCTAAAAGTTCCAGAAACACTCTTCTCGACGATGAACACAAAAAAAATGCTCCTCACATCTATGCTACTTTGAAAAAAGCTCGTAGCTTAGCTTCAGAAATGACTGTCAACGAACTGAAAAAATGGATTGCAGATGAAATAAACAATAATCCATATCTTGAAACAGAATACGTAGAAATTGTAGACGATACTACTTTGAAAGTAGTAGAAAATTGGTCTGAAACAGGAACGAAAGTAGCATGTGTAGCTGTATATGCCGGAAAAATACGACTGATCGACAACATTGTATTCTAATTTTAAATTTTACTTTAAAATTATCATCATGTTTATAGAAGTAGTTAAATCTAAAATTCACAAAGCAACTGTTACCGAAGCCAACCTTCAATATGTAGGAAGCATTACAATTGACGTTGCTCTGATGGAGGCGGCCAATATCATAGAAAATGAAAAAGTACAAATAGTCAACGTTAACAACGGAGAAAGACTGGAGACTTATGTCATCAAAGGTGAGAGAGGTTCTGGAGTGGTATGCCTGAATGGACCGGCAGCCAGAAAATGTGCGGTAGGAGATGTCGTTATCATTATTTCTTATGCTTCCATGGATTTCGAAGAAGCCAAGAAACATACGCCTACTTTAGTGTTTCCGGACACCAATACCAATCAATTGATTTGAGGAATGGATTATCTTTCATTCATAACAAGCAAAATTGTCAGCGACAGAGAAAGTTTGCTCACGACCTTAAATCAATGGAGATTTAAAAATGAAACCATTGTCTTTACAAACGGTTGTTTCGATATTCTGCATCAGGGACACGTAGAATATCTCGCTCAGGCAGCCAGTTTGGGACAAAAATTAATTATCGGTTTAAACACAGATGCTTCCGTTAAAAGACTGAAAGGTGAAGAACGTCCAATCAATCCACAACAGGCCAGAGCTTTTTTACTTGCTTCTCTCATATTTACTGACAAAATTGTTCTTTTTGACGAAGATACGCCCTTAGAGCTCATCCGATTTGTTCAACCCGATATTCTAGTAAAAGGAAGTGATTATAAACCGGAAGAAATCGTAGGCTACGACATCGTAAAAGCCAAAGGTGGAAAAATAATTACGATCGATTTGACTCCAGGTTTTTCCACAACATCTATCTTAAAGAAACTTCAATAAATAATTATCAAATACAAAATCATGGAATCGTTGACAAAAATGATTCCATGATTTTGTATTTTGTTAGTAAACTATCAAGACAGTGTTGAAAACTATTGAAAGAAAGAAAGAAATTTATTTGGAAATTTCATTTCCAATTTTCATTTACATTTCATTCTGAAAAAACAAAAAAAGAATCCATTTTTATCTCAAAACATTTATACAAATTACTAACAATTTTACACAGATTCAAAAACAATTATTTTTTCTATTCCAAAGTTATTGACAATTGTTAGTATCTTATATTAGATATTGATTATCAACTATTTAATTTAAAAATAGTTGTTGATAAAAACAACTTCTGTTTTTAAAAACGACAAAATCAAATAAATCCATTGAAAATTATGAAGACAACTAACAGACTATTATAATCTTCATTTTTTCTTATAAAAAAATCAATTATATTAATATGTACTTGTTCGTTTAAAACCGGTATTATAGTTTTTTTTGAAATACGATTTTTTTTGAAAAAGAAAAAATCGTAAGTTTGAAGGATGTATTAAACAGCTTAGATTTTAAATTCATGAAAATTAAAATTGTCAATCGTTCAAAGCATGCTTTACCTGAATATAAGACAAAAGCTTCAGCAGGCATGGATATTCGGGCTAATTTAGATGAAACCGTTACTTTAAGGCCTTTGGAGAGGAAATTGATTCCAACAGGGTTATATATAGAGTTGCCTGTCGGATATGAAGCACAGATACGTCCTCGCAGCGGCCTGGCTTTGAATGAAGGATTAGGCATATTGAATAGTCCCGGAACTATTGATGCCGATTATCGGGGAGAAATAGGTATCATTGTGGTTAATCTTTCCAATAATCTGATTGCCATTGAAGATGGAGAAAGGGTTTGCCAGATGGTTATTCAAAAAGTGGAACAGGCAGAATGGATTGAATTGAAGGAATTATCAGATTCTGAAAGAGGAGAAGGTGGATTTGGCCATACAGGGAAGAAATAGAAATTATTAAAGAACGGAAGAAATGATAAAGTGGATTGCTTTTGTTTTGATGTTCCTTTTGGTAACACCTGTTTTCGCCGATAAAAAGAAAAAAACAGAAAATATACCGGTGTTGGATGAAAAAAACAAAATGGAATTTGATTATTCTTTTATGGAGGGAGTCCGGTGTAAGTTAATAGGAGATTATCAAGCTGCCATCGGTTGGTTTGACAATTGTCTGAAAATACTTCCGTCCAGTGCAGTTGCTAAATATGAAATAGCAGGTATTCTGACTGTAGGAGAAGATTACAATCAGGCTTTACAGTTTGTACGAGAGGCAGTAGCTGGTAATCCTGATAATATGTGGTACAAAATATTGCTTGCCAATATACTTCAAAAAAAGTCAATGATTGAAGAGGCTTGTGAGGTATATGCCGATATTATTTCAAAATATCCGAATAAAGAAGAATTCTATTTGATAGAGGCCAATTTGTATATTTCAGTGGAAAAATGGCAAAAAGCAATAGATGTATTTGAGCGTTATGAACAACAATACGGTATTACCGAACCTGTGTCTATAGAGAAAATAAAATTGTATACCAAACTCGATGAAGTGAAAAAAGCTTCCAATGAATTGCTTAAATTAATTCGTAAATTTCCGGATAAAAGTGAATATCTTAGTTTATTGGCAGAGCTTTATTTCAATTACGATCAGGACAAAAAAGGATTGCAAATATTGGATCGCCTGTTGAAAGCTGAACCGGATAATGGTTTCGTACATTTTTATCTAGCTGATTATTACCGGAGTAAGAAACTGAATATTGAAGCGGATGAACATACCAGAGCTGCCCTAGTCAGTGATAAGATTGAGAACGGTTATAAGATTCAATACATTTTGAAATTGATTCTGAGTAATGACACTACCTTGGTCACGGATAAACAGTTGAATGATTATATGGATCTACTGATGCTGAAATACAGTGATGATCTTTCTGTTCGGGCTTTACATTCTGATTTCTTGAAAAAAGACAATAAATTGTCTGAAGCCAAAAAAGAATTGGAATATATTCTTTCCCGGGATAAAAACAATTATTTGATTTGGGAAGAATTGCTTTTGATGTGCAATGAAATGAACGATACTTTGGGAATGTACACTTATGGTATGGAAGCCATAAAATATTTTCCGGATCAACCACTGCCTTATGCATTGTCTGGTATCTCCCTGATGTTGCAGGAAAAATTTTCAGAGGCTATTCCTCTTTTTGAGGAAGGAGTCCATTTAACTTATGAAAAGCCTGAATTGAAATCTCAATTTTATGCTTATCTGGCAGATTGTTATTATACTTTAGACAGTGTTGCCAAAGCCTTTCATATGTTTGATGAAGTATTAAAAATAAATCCGAACGATATTCTGGTATTGAACAATTACGCTTATTATCTTTCTTTGCGCAATGAACGTCTGGATCAGGCGGAGCGTATGAGTTCACAAACAGTTGCAATGGAACCGGAAAATCCCACTTATCTGGATACTTATGCTTGGGTTCTTTATAAGCGTGGAGAATATTCTCAGGCGAAGTATTACATTAAATTAGCCATTGAAAACGACAAGGAACCTTCCGGAGTATTATATGAGCATTATGGTGATATTCTGTATAAAAGTGGAAATCATCAGGAAGCTTTGGAGATGTGGAAGAAAGCTGCTGAACTGGGTGGTGATGTTTCAGATGAATTGAAGGAGAAAATTCAGTCGGGTAAAATGCCTGATTAAAGAAAAGGAGTATTTGTGAACATGAGATTTAAATCTATACTTGGGCTGTGTGTATTTAGTATTTTGATGGTAGCTTGCCATTCTGTCAAACAGGTATCTGTAAAAAAGAATATTCCTTCAATTACAGAAGGAAGATTGCTTAAAAACATTGACATTCACGAATTGGAATATGCTACTTTATTTGCCAAACGTCTGGATATTTCTTTTAAGAATGGAAAAAACAACAATAATTTCAAGGCTTCCTTGAAAATCAAGCGGGATACTTTTATTCAGGCAACTGTAACCGCTCCTTTGGGAATAGAAGTGGCCCGTATTTTATTGACAACGGATAGCATTAAATTTGTAGATACCTATCATAAGAAATTTTTTGTGGCGGATTATGATGATTTGTATGACAAATTTGATTTTCGGGTTGATTTTGATTATGTACAAAAAGTGTTGACAAATACTTTTATTACTTTTGAAGAAAAGACTAATCTTGTCAGAGAAAAAAAATATAAACTGGAAAGGACCGATGTTGGATATGAGCTTTCTACCATAGAAGAAAAAGCTTTGACTCGGAAAATAAAGAAATTTTATAAAAAGAGAAGAAAGAATAAAGACTTCATTTTAATTTTACAGAAGATTTTGGTTGATCCAGACTTTTTCAGGCCGATTCGAATATCTGTTGAAGATTTAGATGAGGATATATCTGTCAGTGTAGATTACGAAGCCTTTAAAGATTTTTCAGGTAAATTTTTTCCTGAAAAAATGATTTTTTCTTTACAGGCGGAAAATAATACGACTACTTTGGAATTGAAGTTTTTAAAAGTAGATTTCGATATACCGGTAGAAGCAAATTTGAAAATTTCACCTAAATATAAAAGAATAGAATGATTTACAAATGTTTGGGTTTATTAGGGTTGATGATTTTTCTTCAGTTGTCTGTTTTTTCTCAATCCGTAGATGATGTCAAAAAACAAAAGGCTAAGACAGAAAAAGAAATCAATTATTTGAATTCTTTATTGAAAGAAGCCGAAAAAAACAAGTCTGTATCTACTCAGAAAATAAATATTTTACGCCAAAAAATACAGCAAAGTCAGAAATTACTGAGTTCTTTGCATCAGGAAGTGAACCTGATCCAAAACCGTATTTCTAAAAATGAACAACGTATTCAGGAATTGGAAGAAAATCGTAAGCAAGTATCTGATCTTTATGCAAAACTGATTTATGGCAGCTGGAAAAAACGTGATAAAGTCGATAAATTGATGTTCATATTCTCTTCTGCCGATTTTAATCAGGCTTACAACCGTTTCAAATATTTTCAGCAGATTCAAGATTATTCTAAACGTCAATTGCATTTGATTCAGAATCTTAATGATTCTTTAGATGTTAAAAATAAGGAATTGAAGAGTTTAGTTCAGCAGAAAAATTCTGCCTTAAATGAAATCAATGTACAAAACAAGGAATTGGAATCTGAGCGTTTGAAAGAAAACAATTACATTAGCCAATTGCAAAAAAAGGAAAAAGATTATCGGAAAAAATTGGCAACAGAAATGCAAAAACGACGGAAATTGGCCGAACAATTGGATAAATTGATTTCCGGTCAGATAAAGAAATCCGGAAGTAAAACTTCTACCTACAAACTGACTCCTGAGGAAAAATTAATTTCCGATGATTTTGCAAAAAATAAAGGAAAATTACCTTGGCCGGTAATTGAAGGTTTTATTTCCGAAAAATTTGGAGTTTACAAGCATGCTATTTATAAACTGGTTGAAGTATCAAATAATGGGATCGGTATTACTACTTCCAAAAATGCCGATGTTCGTTCTGTTTTCCAGGGTGTTGTAACTGTTGCCATGAACTTGAAAACAATAGATAATAATCTGATCATCATACGGCATGGTAATTATTTCACTGTATATGCAAATCTGTCTGAAATGTATGTCAATCCGGGAGATGCCGTCAAAACAAAACAGGTCATCGGAAAGGTGGCTTATGATGATGAAAAAGGAAGTGTATTGACTTTTGAAATTTATAGGGATAAAGAAAAATTGAATCCGGAATTATGGTTGGCTAAATAATTGAATAGATTATTCAAATTGTTTTAATAATTTCGCTATGTATGGATTATTATTTATTTTTGCTTGAGTTTGATATTGATGATTGCGTCATCAGATCATTCAAAGAATATAGAAGTGGTTGCGCAATTTAATTTTCTACGAAAAAAGGTGAAAAAGCTGAACCTTTATTGTATGGAATCAGTAATATGATCGTATCAATGCTTTGTTTTGAATCTATGTACAACGTGACTATATAAAGCTTGGGAATGGATAAGTTAGAAATTTCAATTTCATCGGAAATTAATAATATCGTTAAGGTTGAGAATTTTATTGAAAGTTTTACCGAATTCTTTCGTTTACCCTCCAGCCTGTATGGAAAAATTAGTTTATCCGTGATAGAGGCTGTTAACAATGCTATTCTGTCGGGTAATAAGCGGCAAAAGGACAAAATGGTTACTTTGATTGCTGAAAAGACGGATACTCAATTTAAAGTGACCATCAGTGATGAAGGAGAAGGTTTTGATTTTCATGTTATTCCAGATCCTACTTTACCTGACAATATAGATAAGGTAGCAGGACGGGGGCTTTATTTGATGAAAACTTTATCCGATGAATTGATTTTTGAAAATGGTGGTGCTACAGTAATTTTGGTTTTTGATTTGTGACGGCATATTTTATGAGTTTCTATTAAGTATTTCGATGAAAGAAATTTTATTTTTTGAGGAAGGTGAAGCTTGTTTTCCTTCTTTTTTTTCTGAGCAGCTGATAATTGATTGGATTGATGTGATTGCCTTGCATTATGAAAAGACAGTAGGAGCTATAAATTTTATTTTTTGCGATGATGCCTACATATTGTCGGTCAATCGTCAATATCTGCAGCACGATTATTATACCGATGTCATTACTTTTGACTATTGCAAAGGAAATATGCTCTCAGGCGATGTTTTTATCAGTTTGGATACGGTGCGTTCCAATTCTGAATTGTTTTCCACTTCTTATGAAAATGAATTTTGCAGGGTGATTTGCCATTCTATACTTCATTTAATAGGATTTAAGGATAAAACAGATATCGATAGTAAGGAAATGCGTAAAAACGAAAATATTTGCTTAGATCTTCTTAAAACGCTTTAAAATGGCAAATCTTTTACCGGATTATGATGTGATTGTTGTAGGAGCCGGTCATGCTGGTTGTGAGGCTGCTTGTGCGGCTGCTCATTTGGGTTCCCGTACTTTGTTGATTACCTTGGATATGAATAAGATTGCCCAAATGTCTTGTAATCCCGCCATTGGTGGAATAGCCAAGGGACAGATTGTTCGTGAAATAGATGCTTTGGGAGGATTGACGGGTATAGTGACTGATCAGAGTTCCATTCAATTCAGAATGCTCAATCGTTCCAAAGGTCCTGCAATGTGGAGTCCGCGGGCTCAGTGTGATCGGATGAAATTTTCTGCAAACTGGCGCAGTCAACTGGAAAATATTGATTTGTTGGATATGTGGCAGGATGATGTTGTTGAGCTGATAGTTGAAGACGATAGGGTTCGCGGAGTGAAAACTTCTTTGCATGCCGTTTTTTATGCTGAACGGGTTATTTTGACCAATGGTACCTTTTTAAACGGTTTAATGCATATTGGACGGGTTAGTTTTGAGGGAGGACGTATTTCAGAACCTGCTTCTCACGGTTTGACTGCCCAATTGCGTTCACTTGGTTTTGAAACAGGCAGGATGAAAACAGGTACTCCTGTCCGTATTGACGGAAAAAGTATCGATTTTTCGAAATTGACCGAGCAAAATGGCGATCATGATTTTCACCGTTTTTCCTTTCTTCATTTCGATTATACAAATAATTTGTATCAGAGACCCTGTTATATGGCCTATACCAATGAAGCCGTACACGATGCTTTGAGGGAAGGTTTTTCTGACAGTCCTTTGTTTAACGGTACTATTCAAAGTGTAGGTCCCCGTTATTGTCCCAGCATTGAGACGAAATTGCATACTTTTGCCGATAAGACGAGTCACCATTTGTTTTTGGAACCGGAAGGAGAGACAACAACCGAATTTTATTTGAATGGTTTTTCTTCTTCCTTGCCTTGGGAGGTGCAATTAAAAGGATTACGCCTGATAGAAGGTTTTGAGCACGCCAAAATATTTCGTCCGGGCTATGCCATCGAATACGATTATTTTCCGCCTACCCAATTGTATCATACCTTAGAGACAAAACGGATCCGAGGACTTTATTTTGCCGGTCAGATTAACGGTACTACGGGTTATGAAGAGGCGGCTGCTCAGGGTTTGATGGCCGGTATCAATGCTCATCTTTCCTTGCATTCTTCTGGTGAGTTTATTTTGAGGAGAGATGAAGCTTATATTGGTGTTTTGATTGATGATTTGGTGACGAAAGGAGTGGATGAACCTTATCGGATGTTTACTTCTCGGGCAGAATATCGTATTTTATTGCGTCAAGATGATGCAGACATACGTTTGACTCCTAAAGCTTATGAATTAGGTTTAGTTAATGAATATAGACATAAAATATATTTAGATAAACTTGAAAAGCGAAATTTATTGGTGGAGTTCATTAAGAATTATAGTGTTAAACCTGATGAGATCAATTCTTTTTTGCTTTCTTTACATACTGCTCCAATTCGTCAAGGAATGAAATTGGTGGATGTGCTTACGCGTCCTCAGGTTGATTTGCCTGCTTTGTTAGGAGTTTTACCTTCTTTAAAGGATTTTATTGATAAGCACACTATCCGTGAAGAGATTATTGAAGCTGCTGAAATTTCTATTAAATATTCAGGCTATATTGATCGGGAAAGAATGCTGGCCGATAAATTGTCTCGTTTGGAGAATTTAGTGATTGCCGGTAAATTTAATTATGAAGAATTATCCAATCTTTCTATCGAAGCTCGTCAAAAATTGATGAAAATTCAACCCAGAACAATAGGTCAAGCTTCTCGTATCAGTGGTGTATCTCCTGCAGATATTAATGTACTTTTAATATTAATGGGCCGCTAATTTTGGCAATGTTTCACGTGGAACATAAAAAGGTGCGAAGGGAATATATAAATGACATTTAGGTATGGAACAGATAGAAGGTAATATTATAGATATTCATCGTCGAAAAATTTTCCCAGGTATTCTTTCAATCGACCAGGGTGTCATTGTGAGTATTTCAGAAAATACGAATAGTTATGATCATTATATTGTTCCTGGTTTTATCGATGCACATGTACATATAGAAAGCTCTATGCTTGTTCCGGAGGAGTTTTCTAAATTAGCAATTGCCAAAGGGACGGTGGCAGTTGTCAATGATCCGCATGAAATAGCGAATGTTTTAGGTGTGGAGGGAATACGTTTTATGATAGAGAATAGTCAAAAATCTTTGATAAAGACATTTTTCACGGTTCCTTCTTGTGTTCCGGCTACTCCTTATGATTGTTCTGCCGGGAAAATAGGTGTGGAAGAGGTGCGAGAGTTATTTGCTTCCTATCCTTTTGTAGCTCTTTCAGAACTAATGAATATTCCTGGAGTGCTTCATAAAGATCCGGAAGTTTGGCATAAAATGGATTTGGCTCGTGAACATCGTTTAAGAATTGACGGTCATGCGCCCGGCCTTACGGGGAAGGATTTGTACGATTATATCAAAGCGGGTATTTCAACCGATCATGAATCTTTTTCTTTGAGAGAAGGTCTGGAAAAAATTTCTTTAGGAATGAAAATTATCATTCGGGAAGGGAGTGCGGCTAAAAATTATAATGATTTGAAGCCTTTAATCAAGAGTCATCCGGGAAGTGTCATGTTCTGTACGGACGATTCTCATCCGGATGATTTGATACAGTTTGGTGACATAGACAAAATAGTTAGAAAAGCCTTAGAGGATGGTTTTGATTTGTTCGACGTTTTAAAAATAGCCTCTCTCAATCCCATAGAACATTATGATCTGAAAGTAGGTACACTTCAAGAAGGTGATCCGGCTGATTTTTGCGTGTGGAAGAATTTGAATTTTGAAAAACTTATGTCGGTTTATATTGACGGACAACTTCGTTATTCATCGGATATATCTTTGTTTTCTCAATCGGATTCTGCTTGTTTTGTAAAAAAGGATTATTCAAATTTGAATCGATTTAATCGGGATTTTTTGACTCTTTCTGATTTGAAAAAACCAGTATCTTCAAAAATAACTTGTATTAAGGTTTATGATGGAGGATTGATTACGGATAAAATGGTCTTTTCCTTTTCTTCTTCTGTCGAAAATTTGGAATCTGATCTGAATAGGGATCTTTTAAAGATTGTTTATTTAAATCGCTATGAAAATAAACCTCCTCAGATAGCCTTTATTCATGGTATCGGTCTGAAAAAAGGAGCTTTTGCCACAAGTATTTCTCACGATTCCCATAACGTGATGGCTGTAGGAACCAATGATGAAGATTTGCTGAATTCTATCAATACCGTTATTTTAAATAAAGGTGCTTTGGTGGTTGTTTCAAAAGAGAAAACAGAGCTTTTACCTTTACCGATTGCTGGTATTATGAGCGATAAAAGCGGAGAAGAAGTGGCTGCTTCCTGGGAGAAATTGATTCGCTTGTTGCATCAGAATGGGTGTACTCTGACTTCACCTTTTATGACTCTTTCTTTTATGGCTTTGATTGTCATACCGCATTTGAAATTGGGTGAACGAGGATTGTTTGAATACGATCAGTTTAAATTTTTAGTAGATTGAGAAATTACGATGGCTTTATTCGATGAGCATTTAAAGAAAAAAATCAATGAGTTGCCTTCTTCTCCGGGTGTGTATCAATATTTTGATGCATCCGGTTCAATCATTTATATCGGTAAGGCGAAAAATCTTAAAAATAGGGTACTCTCTTATTTGAATAAAAACAATCAATCAACTAAAACACAAGTCTTGGTCAATAAAATCGCAGATCTCCGTTATATCGTCGTGAATAGCGAACAGGATGCCCTGCTTTTAGAAAATAATTTGATTAAGAAATATAAGCCTCGTTATAATATACTGTTAAAAGACGACAAGACTTATCCTTGGATTTGCATCAAAAAAGAGCCTTTTTCCCGGGTATTTATGACCCGGCGTTATGTGCAGGACGGATCCGAGTATTTCGGTCCCTATACTTCCGGAAAATTTGCCCATATTTTAATTTCATTGATCAAATCTTTGTTTAAATTGCGGACTTGCAATTTGGCTTTGAATCCAAACTCTGTTTTGAGCGGCCGTTTTAAAGTCTGTCTGGAATATCATATCGGTAACTGTCTGGCTCCCTGTGTCGGGAAAATTCAAGAAGAGGAGTATAATGAATTTATCAATCAGGTCCGGAATATTTTGAAAGGAAATCTTTCTGCCGTCATTCAGGTACTGCAGCAGAAGATGAAAATTTATTCCGATAATTTACACTTTGAAGAGGCTTTTCAGATGAAGGAAGCTTTGGAGTCTATCCGGAATTATCAATCTAAATCGACCATTGTTCGGACTTCTATTCATGATACGGATGTTTTTTCTTATTTGGAAGATGAGAAATATGCTTATGTAAATTTCTTACGAATTGTGCATGGTGCTGTTATTCAAGTACATACTGTTGAATTGGAGAAAAAAATAGAGGAGGAGAAGGAGGCGTTACTTGCTTTTGCCATCTACGAGATCCGCCAACTGGTCAACAGTCATTCCAAAGAGATCCTCGTTCCTTTTTACCCGGATGTAAAATTGGAGGGCGTACAGTATCTGATTCCGCAGCGGGGTGATAAAAAACAACTGCTTGAATTGTCTGAGAGAAATGTGGCTTACTTTAAACTGGACAGGGAGCGGCAAAGAAGTCTTAAAAAAGAGGATTCTGCTTTTAATATACTGAAAACCATTAAATTAGAATTAAAATTGCCTGTATTGCCCCATCGAATGGAATGTTTTGACAATTCAAACATACAAGGAACTAATCCAGTTGCTTCCTGTGTTGTTTTTATTGATGGAAAGCCGGCCAAGAGAGAATACCGAAAGTTTCACGTGAAAACAGTGGTTGGTGCGGATGATTTTGCTTCCATGGAAGAAATTGTTTTCCGGAGATACAAACGTGTGTTAGAAGAGGGTTGTGAATTGCCCGATCTGATTGTGATTGATGGCGGAAAGGGACAATTGCATTCGGCTGTCAACAGTCTTAAAAAATTAGGACTATACGGAAAAATATCCATTTTGGGACTTGCGAAGCAAATGGAGGAAATCTATTTTCCGGAGGACAAAGATCCTTATTTGTTAGCTAAAAATTCGGTTGCTTTGAAAACTTTGATGCATATTCGGGACGAAGCACATCGTTTTGGTATTACTTTTCATCGTAAATTGAGAGAAAAATCACAGATTGATAGTGTATTGGGAAATATAAATGGAATAGGAAAATCAAGTGAGATTGCTTTATTATCTGAATTTAAATCGGTTGATTTAATTAAAGAAAAATCCATAGAGGAACTTGCCGAAGTCATCGGTCACAAAAGAGCCCGTTTGGTGTTTGATTATTTTCATGCAGAGCAGGAATAGCTAAAAAGAAGGTAAAATTTTAGAAGTTCGGCTTCTTTGTTTTCAAGCTGTTTTGGTCAAAGAGATGGAATTGTTCTATACTCCTATCTACAAAACGAAAGGCTCTGTCGTTCTCTGAAAATAGAGTTTGATAGAGCCTTTTTGTTTAATTTAAATAATTTGTAATTTTTGGGAATGCCACTTCGATTTTGTCATTGTCTATGATTCCATAGGCTGTTGAATCTTATTTGGCAGGTCTCAAAATATTCTGATATGCTGTTTCGTCGTTCAGAATTTCAATGGCCTTGGCAATTTCTTCATCGTGTGAAGTCCTGTATTCGATAGTGCCTTCCAGATAATAATAACGTTGGATAAATTGCTCGGTCAGGAATAAAGTGATCTCTTCTTTGAACACTTCCATATCGCGGTCGATGGAGTGTACGAAACTTTTTTCCAGTGTGTTGATTTGACTTTCAGCTTCCTCGTAATATTTTTCAGCTTTTGCCGCTTCGATCAGTTTGGTCAGTATTTGTTGAGTTTCCGTTTTATAAGTGAATTCTTTTTCTTTCAGATAAGCAATGAATTCGTCATAAATCTCTTCTGTAATTTTGAATTCTTTCAATGGAGCTATATTCGGATGACGCAATGCATAGTCATTGACAAAATCGAATGTAAGATCTTGTAAAACAAGTTCTTGTGTAATTCTTGCATATTCTTTGGGTTCTATTTTGATATCGGGGGTAATTCCTCCGCCGTCGTATACTTTGCGTCCTGCCTGGGTTTTGAATTCGCTGATTAAAGAATCGGGTACTTTTCCAACGCTTCCGTCCGGATTTCTGTGTGAATAGTCCAGGGCCTGTATGCATCTGCCGCTTGGAATATAGTATTTGGCTGTTGTTACTTTTAATTTGGTATTATAGGCCAAATCGCGGACTGTTTGTACCAATCCCTTGCCGAATGAACGTTCGCCGATTAGAACGGCTCTGTCAAGGTCCTGTAAAGCTCCGGAAACAATCTCAGCAGCAGATGCCGAACCGCGGTCTATCAATACGGCCAGCGGCATTTCCGGGACAATGGGGTTATTGGTTGCAACATATTCTTTGTCCCATTGTTTTACTTTTCCTTTGGTATTGACAACTTTGGAATTTCTGGGAACAAAGAAATTGACAATTTCAACAGCCTGATCCAGAAGTCCACCGGCATTTCCTCTTAAGTCCAATATGAGAGAAGTGGCTCCTTCGTTTTTCAGGGCGATGATGGCAGAACGGACATCTGCTGCAGATTTGTCTGTAAAACTGGTGAGATAGAGGTATCCGGTCTTGTCGTTCAACATGCCGTAGTAGGGAATATTGGGTAATTGTATTTTTTCTCGGATGGTTTTTTTCTCCAGAGGTTTTGCTTCATATGCCCGTTGGATTTTGATGGTAATTTCTTTTCCGGGCTGTCCTTTTAACAAATTACTGACTTCTTCTGTATTTTTACCTTGTACCGAATGTCCGTCAATGGCAAGAATGATGTCGCCGGGAAGCAGTCCTGCTTTGTCTGCCGGAGAACCTTTGTAAGGTTCACGTATGATAACATGTTCTCCCTTTTGGCTGATCACCGAACCGATACCTGCATATTCTCCTGTCGTCATGAGTTTTACATCCTCCATTTCTGATTCGGGATAATATACGGTATAAGGATCCAGGGATTTTAGCATGGCTTTGATACCTGTTGTTACTAGTTTTTCAGGTTCTACTTCGTCTACATAAAACAGATTGACATCTCTGAAAAGGGTGGCATAGATATTGAGCTGTTTACTGATCTCAAAGCTTTTATCATCGTTTTTCAAAGCGGTCAATCCGAATACGATCGCGATAAAAGCAATGCCAATGAATAGGAATTTTTTTGCTTTCATTTATATCTATAATTTTTGTTCATTATGCATGCGATGATTTCATTTAACGAAAATACGATATATAATTGATAATTGAAAATGGTGGAATGAAATTAGTAAATCCTTAAGACAGATTCTTATTTTTTAAGGTACCGGATCGTAGCCGCTGCCTCCCCACGGATGACAGCGAAGCAGTCTTTTGATCGCCAGCCATAACCCTTTAAAAGGTCCGTATTTTTGGATGGCTTCAAGTGCATATTGCGAACAGGTAGGAACGAAACGGCATGTCGGAGGTTTCAAAGGCGATATGCAGTATTGATAGAATTTGATGGGTAAAAGCAGTAGAAGGCCGATAAATTGTTTGATAAGCTTCATTCTCTGTTTGATGAAAGTAGGAGTGGTATTTTTTTCAAAGCACCCTGTATGGCTTTTACAGTTTTAGAATAAGAGGGCAATTGCTGATCTAAATATATAAAAAGAATATCCAAGGTTTCTCCAGCAGTCAGTTGTTGATAAAACTCGCATTTATTCAGTCGGTAGGCTTCCCGGAAGAGACGTTTTATCCGATTCCTTTCCACGGCTCTTTTGAATCTTTTTTTGCTTACGCTGATGGCTATGCGAGCCGGGTATTTCCCCGGTATCGAAGAGTGTTTCAGAATAATTCGAAACGGATATTTAACAAAACTATGCTCGGAAGAGAGCAATTCTTCAAAAAGTGTTTTGCTGCATAAACGTTCGGCTTTACTAAATGAGTACATAGAGAAAAGGATTATAAAAAAGGAAGTCTGAAAATTTTTCAGACCTCCTTTTTATGATTTGATTTTGTTCTCTTTGTTATAATGTTTGATGAACTCTTCAATTGCCATGGTCATCGAAGGACATTGTGGCGTCGGAGCTTTGATGTCCAGCCTCAATCCGGCTTCTTCAACTGCCTTTGCTGTTGCCGGTCCGAAAGCTGCAATGGCTGTTGTATCCTGTACGAAATCTGGAAAATTCTGGAACAGGGATTTGATGCCTGAAGGAGTATAAAAAGCAATGATGTCGTATTCTTTTAAATCCTTGATGTCGCTCAGATCACTGGATACTGTTTTATACAGAATAGCTTTTGTATATTTCAGATTCAACTGATCCAATAGACCCGGTATGTTTTCTTTGTGAATATCTGACAGCGGTACTAAAAAATTCTCTGTTTTATGTTTTAACAGGATTTTTGTCATGTCATCGACTTTTTTGTCTCCATAAAAGATCTTTCTTTTCCGGTAGACAATGTATTTCTGCAGATAAAAAGCTGTCGCTTCTGAGATACAAAAATACTTCATGGTATCCGGTACTGTTATTCTCAGTTCTTTGCAGATTCTGAAAAAATGATCGATGGCAGTTCGACTGGTAAAAATAATGGCTGTATGATCAAGAATATTGATCCGTTCTTGTCTGAATTCTTTGGCTGTTACTCCTTCCACTTTGATGAAAGGACGAAATTCCAGCTTTAAACCGTATTTTTCAGCCAATTCAGAATAAGGAGATTTTTCTGTTACTGGCTGAGGTTGCGATACGAGTATCTTTTTTATCTTCAAAGCAGTCATGTTTTAATTAATACCCTAGATATTATAAGGCCACTTTGTAAAGAACAAGAAGTGGCATGATTTCGAGGGCACAAAGGTACAAAATCATATATAAAATTGAAACTTTATATGTAGTTAATATTTCTATCCATCTGATAATTTTAAGAAATATAAGCAAAAAGATGCCAAATACAACTATCTTTAGTAGAGGCATTACCGCAAATGATTCAACGAAAAAGGCAGAAATGACAAAAGGGGAAACCAGTAAACCGGTTGAAATGTGGTAACACCACAAATTGATAATGATCTCGTTTGTAATATGTTTTCCGTTAAAAGTCCAACCCAGCAAGTGGACGACCGATAGCAGTAAAAAATGATACAACAGTAGGCCGGCAAAAATGTATAGGGTTGATAAGTGAATAAAAATCCCCTGTGCCATGTAAGTGATTGTGATTGCCAAAATCGAAAAGGACAGGCAAAGTGAGAGCAGATAAAAAAGTAAATTGGAAGAAATGCCATCGTTTAAAATAGGCTCTATTTTTTTTCTTTTAATCAATACGTTCAACAGATGATGGAATAAATTTTTTCCTCTCAACCGAATGAAAGCAAAAATGATGAGAAAAAAAGAGGTAAAAACCAGCTGACCGATGAGATTTTGATGATTGTTTAAATGTCGGTAAGGTAAAGGTTGATTTACACGCATTTGAATCTCAAAACTGTCTGTTTCGATAACGGTTAACGGAGAGATATCGTTTTGCTCCAAGAAGTTATAGCAGGAGTCTTGAGGGATACTGTCTTTTATGGGCTGATCGGAGGTATTCATAGAAACGGCGATTGTGGGTTTAGGTCATACACCTGCTTTAATGGGCTTCATACCAGTTTTTACCGAAGCCTGTACTGACGGTCAGAGGAACAGAAAGGCTGACGACATGTTCCATACAGTTGGTGACCAGGCTTTTTAACAGGTATTGCTCAGATTTGTGGCATTTGAAATTCAATTCATCGTGAACTTGCAGAATCATTTTGGATAGAAAACCTTCTTCTTCCATTCGTTTCTGAATACAAATCATCGCCATCTTGATGATATCGGCTGCAGATCCCTGAATCGGAGCATTGATGGCATTCCGTTCTGCCATGCCCCGGACAACGGCGTTTCTGGAATTGATATCTTTCAGATAACGTCTTCTTCCCATGATGGTTTCTACATATTCTTTCTTCCGGGCTTTTTCAACCGATTCTTCCATGTATTTTTTGACTCCCGGGTAGAGTTCGAAATAACCATCGATCAGTTCTTTTCCTTCTTTTCGGCTGATGTGCAGTCTTTCGGCCAATCCCCAGGCGGAAATACCGTATATAATACCGAAATTGGCGGTTTTAGCCCGGCGGCGCATTTCAGGTGTCACTTCTTCCAGAGCAACGTGATAAATTTTCGAAGCAGTGGCCGTATGTACGTCTATGCCATGATTGAAGGCATGGATCAATTCTTTGTCCTGACTGAGATGGGCCATCAGTCGCAGTTCGACTTGAGAGTAATCCGCAGAAAAAAACAGATAATCTTCATCTCCGGTGACAAATGCCTTTCGGATTTGTCGTCCCTCTTCCGTCCGGATAGGAATATTTTGTAAATTCGGATTGAGGCTGCTCAGACGACCTGTGGCGGCTTCTGCCTGATTGAAATGGGTGTGTATTTTTTGTGTCTCCGGATCGATGAAGCCGGGTAGGGCTTCGGCATAGGTATTCAACAGTTTTTTTAGACCTCTATAGTCCAGAATCTGGTGAATGATGGGATGTTCGTCTTCCAGTTTGATTAATACCTGTTCGGAAGTGCTGTATTGTCCGGATTTGGTTTTTTTGTGGTTGCTGTCTATTTTCAGCTTGTCGAAAAGAATTTCTCCCAACTGTTTGGGAGAACTGATATTGAATTCTTGTCCGGCTGATTCATAGATTTCTTTTTCAATGACATCGATTCGTTTTTTCAATTCGTCTGAAATGTGCTGCAGCTCTTGACTGTCTATGCTTACTCCTTCATATTCCATCGCTGCCAGTACAAAAACCAATGGCATTTCGATATTGTTGTATAGAGGGAACAAACCGGTATCCTTTAAATCTGCACAGAGTTTTTCGTGCAGTTGGAAAATGACATCGGTTTTTTCGGCAAAATCGTTTTCTTCGCTGGCTGTCTCTTCGTCGAATTGCAGGCTTAATTGTGGGTCTTCTTTTTTATTTCCGCTCAGTTGATAGTTCAGGTATTCTAAGGCGATTCGGCTTAGATCGTGGGACATGTCGGGATGTAAAACATAATGGGCTATTTTGATATCGAAAATAGCATTTTGGAGTTCGATGTCGGCTCTTTTCATCCAGATCAGGTCGTTTTTGACATCGGTGGAAATCAAAGTCTTGTGTTTATTTTCAAAAATCGCTTTGAATCGAAGAAGGAGCTCTTTGGCTTTGTTTTTTTCGCTGGGTAGATGAAGGTATCCTACTTCGTGAGTGCTGTCGGAAAAACACAAGTGTCCGGGCCAGGAATTGTATAAGGTTCCGCTCTGGAATGTAGCATATAAAGCGAATTGGGTGCTTGTTTCCAGACGTTTTAGCAAAGAGTCCACGTCTTGGGAATAATCGATGTAATTGACATGGATATCCGATAATTTCTCTGAGGTCTCTTTTTCTGTCTCTGTATTCAAAACCCGTTTTACCAAGGAAAACAATTCCAGTTCTTTAAAAATAGGCTCCAGGATTTTTACGTCTATGTGTTTTTTTTCCAGTTCCTTCGGTGTGATTTCTGTCGGAACTTCGGTGCAGATGGTCACCAGCGTGCGAGAAAGCTGTACGGTGGATTGACAATCAAGCAGATTTTGCCGTTGTTTGCCTTTGAGTTCATCGATGTGGGCGTATATACCGTCGATGTCTCCGTATTTATAAACCAAAGAGGCGGCACTTTTCGGGCCTATGCCCGCACAGCCAGGTACATTGTCTGCCGTATCTCCCATCAGTCCCAGAATATCGATGACCTGATCCACTCGTTCTATCCCGAAATGATCCAATACTTCGGGGATTCCCCATACTTCCGATTTATTTCCTGAACGGCCGGGTTTGTACATATAGATTTTTTCGCTGACCAATTGTGCATAATCTTTATCCGGTGTAATCATGTAAACGGTATAACCTTCTTTCTCTGCTTTCTTGGCCAGTGTACCGATAAAATCATCGGCTTCGTAGCCCGGGGCTTCCAGGCACGGAATACCCAAACCTGCAATGATTTGCTTGATATAAGGAATGGATTTTTTTAAATCTTCGGGCATGGGTGGTCGTTGTGCTTTGTAAGGAGCATACATTTCGTGTCGGAAAGTAGGACCATCCGGATCGAAAATCACGGCAATGTGGGTCGGTTTTTCCGATTCCAGCAGTTCGATCAGAAAATTGCAGAAACCGAAAGTGGCGGAGGTGTTGATCCCTGTCGTCGTGATTCGGGGATTGTTGATAAAGGCGTAGTAGGAACGGTATATCAATGCATAGGCATCCAGTAGGAATAATGTTTTCTGATCGGACATGATTATCGGATTAAAATTTATTCCGACAAAGTTAGAAAAAGTCTGCTATTAAATAAATCGGATGCGGGCTTTTGTATTGTTGTATTTTAAACATTCTTATCGCTGATTGTATGGAAATTTCTCTGTCTTCTGAAAAAAAAAATCGAATATGCTTGGTCGGAAAAGATTTGTTTGTATATTTGTTCCCGAAAATAAAAAAAGAGAGAGGATGAAATCATTTTGGAATGCATATTATTTTTACTTTTACTTTTTTAGCAAAAAGTAAGGGGGCTTCCGTGTAATGATGTAAGATATATGAACAGAGCCCCGATTATTCGGGGCTTTTTATTTTGGGAACAATGGCAAAGTATTTTCGATTTAGCGACGGTTTTTATTTTGATTTCTACTTTTATTTTAAGAAGAGTAGCCGGAGGCCGTATATTTTGTCTTGAGAAGGATGCATAATAGAATATATTGAACCCCGGCATGATTGTCCGGGGTTTTTTATTTACAGATTACCGATAAAAATGGAAAAAATGATGAAGATTGCTATTCAGGGAGTACACGGATGTTTTCATGAACAGGCGGCCCGTTTGTTTTACGGGAAGGAGATCGATGTATGTGAATGTTTGAGTTTTGAGGAACTGTTTACAGCTTTGGACCGGGGAGAGGCCAAGGGGGCCATTATGGCAATCGAGAACACTGTTGCCGGCGGCTTGTTGCCGAATTATTCCTTGTTGCATAAACATGCCCGGAAAGTGAAAGGAGAGGTATTCCTGCGTATACAGCAAAATCTGATGGCATTGCCGGGTCAGAGTCTGGCAGAGATTACCGAAGTGCATTCGCACTATATGGCGATCGCGCAGACTCGTGAGTTTTTCAAGCAATATCCTCATATTCGTCTGGTAGAATCCGAGGATACTGCGAAAAGTGCCGCGGATATTGCAGCGCACGGATTGAAACGGGTGGGAGCCATTGCTTCGGAACTGGCTGCAGAATTGTTCGGTTTGGAAATACTGCAAGCCAGTATTGAGACCCACAAACAGAATTTCACCCGTTTTCTGATCCTGGATGATTCTATGGTTGTCCCGGAAAATGAAATTGATAAGGCATCCATTTGTTTTACTCTTCCGCATAAGACCGGACGTTTGTCGCAAGTTCTTTCCATATTTGCATTTTATGACCTGAATTTGACTAAAATTCAGTCGTTGCCCATACCCGGCAAAGAATGGCAGTATTTTTTCTATGTCGATCTGAAATTTGAAAGTTATGCGCATTACCGCGAGGCCATGAATGCGGTGAGACCCTTGGTGGAGGAATTGACTGTCATGGGAGAATATAAAAGTTTTTGTTGAAGGAATTATAAATGGAAAGACGATGATAATTAAACCAGCCAATCGGACGAATAGTGTCAGTGAATACTATTTTTCCAAAAAGTTACAAGAGATTGATTTGATGAACCGTCAAGGGGCAAAAGTGATTAATCTGGGAATCGGGGCTCCGGATCGAATGCCTCCCGAAGAGGCGGTCCTGACACTGCTCAGAGAAGCTCAAAATCCGCACAATCATGCTTATCAGAGTTATAAGGGAATCAAGGAATTGAGAGATGCTTTTGCTGGTTGGTATCGGAAGTATTATCAGGTAGATTTGGATCCGGAAACCGAGATTCAGCCTTTAGTCGGTTCGAAAGAAGGTATTTTGTTGCTGTCGCTGGCTTTTCTGAATCGGGGCGATCGGGTATTGGTGCCTGATCCCGGCTATCCGACCTATTCTTCGGCTTCGCTGTTGGCAGAGGCGGAAATTGTTCCTTATGATCTGGAGGAAGCGAAAGGATGGATGCCTGATTTTGAAAAATTGGAACGGATGGATCTTTCCGGTGTGAAGATGATGTGGACCAATTATCCGAACATGCCGACCGGGGCGAGGGCTACCCGGGCTTTGTACGAACGTTTGGTGGAGTTCGGATTAAAACATCGGATTTTGATCTGCAATGACAATCCGTACAGTTTTATTCTGAACGAGGAACATTTGAGCATATTGAGCGTAGCGGGAGCGAAAGAGTGTTGTGTAGAGCTGAATTCATTGAGTAAGGCTCACAATATGTCGGGTTGGCGGATCGGGATGATTGCCGGAGAGGCGGAGGTGATTGCTCAGGTATTGAAAGTGAAGAGCAATATGGATTCCGGAATGTTCAAACCCTTGCAATTGGCTGCCGTGAAGGCATTGGAACAGCCGGAAGAGTGGTATCGTCGATTGAATGAGGAATACCGGGAACGACGGAAATTGGCAGGAGAGATCTTCGACCTTTTGAAGGTAAAATATGATGCGCAGAGCGGAGGGATGTTTCTGTGGGGAAAGATCGATCCCGAGGCTGAGAGTGGGGAGCAATTGTCGGATCTCATTCTGCAAAAGGCACATGTTTTTATTACACCGGGTTTTATTTTCGGAAGCAATGGCGATCGTTATGTACGGATTTCGTTGTGTGCCCGGCAGGAGGTGTTGCGGGAAGCTGCCGACCGGATTCGACGGGCGTTTCAGCTCGTTCCTTTCAGACATGGCAACTGGTGTTGAAATAAAGGTCACTGTTAAATTTAAAAATAGAAAAAATGCAAGTTGGAATAATCGGAGTGGGATTGATCGGCGGATCAATGGCCGTAGACTTGAAAAATCGGGGATTTGCCGACCGGGTTGTCGGGGTGGAGGCGGATGCCCTGCATGCTTCGGCTGCCAAAGAATTGGGTTTGGTGGATGAGATCGTCAGTTATGAAACCTGTATAGCAGACAGCGATTTGATTGTGGTGGCGGTGCCGGTTAGTGCTGCGATTCGGATGATTCCGGATATTTTGGATCGGGTGGAGCGGCAGGTGGTGACCGATGTCTGTTCGACCAAGGAAAAAATCAATGAAATGGTGCGTTACCATCCGCATCGGAAAAATTTTGTGGCAGCCCATCCCATGGCTGGAACGGAATATTCCGGTCCTTGGGCCGCTTTGCCGGGTTTGTTTGATGGTCGTGCCGGAATTATCTGTAATGCGGAAGATTCTGATATCCGGGCCGTTGAACTCATCAAGCAGATGTATGACTGTTTGAATATGCGGGTGATTTATATGCGGGCGGCTCATCACGATGTACATACGGCTTATGTTTCCCATATTTCTCATATTACTTCTTTTGCATTAGCTTTGACTGTTTTGGAAAAAGAAAAGAATGAAAAGAATATCTTTGACCTGGCATCCGGTGGTTTTTCATCGACTGTACGATTGGCGAAGAGTAGTGCGGACATGTGGGCTCCGATCTTTTCCCAGAATAAGGACAATGTACTGACGGTTTTGGATACCTATATTGAAAAGTTACAGGAGTTTAAACGACACATTGCGGATTACGATGAGAAAGGAGTGAGGGAATTGATCCACAAAGCGAATAAGATCAAGCGAATTATAAGGTAATAATAAAAGATATACTGTATGACAACAACAAAATTGGATTTAATTAAAACCGAAGAATGGGGATTGTTTACAGACTTGACCAAGCCTGTCATTATTGCAGGTCCCTGCAGTGCTGAAAGTGAGCAACAGTTGTTTGAAACAGCAAGAGGTTTGAAGGCTGCCGGTATAGAGGTGTTGAGGGCCGGTATATGGAAACCCCGTACCCGTCCGAATTGCTTCGAAGGAGTGGGTGCGGAGGGATTGATCTGGATGAGGCGAGTACAGCGGGAATTGGGCATGAAGGTATCGACCGAAGTGGCCAATGTGAAACATGTTTATGAAGCCTTGAAAGCCGGGGTGGATATGTTATGGATTGGAGCCCGGACTTCTGCCAACCCTTTTGCGATGCAGGAGATTGCAGATGCACTGAAGGGAACCGATATTCCGGTGTTGGTAAAAAATCCGGTAAATCCGGATGTGGAATTATGGATCGGAGCCTTGGAACGCTTGAATATGGCCGGTTTAAAGAAGATAGGAGTCATCCACCGGGGATTTTCCGCTTATGGTAAGAGCAAATACCGGAATGTGCCCCAGTGGCAGCTGCCGATTGAAATCAAACGGCGTTTTCCGGAAATGTTGATGATCTGTGATCCGAGTCATATTTCCGGGAAGCGGGAATATATCCGGGAAATTTCCCAACAGGCAATGGACTTGGGGTTTGATGGTTTAATCATCGAATCACACATTTGTCCCGAGATTGCGTTGAGCGATGCGGCTCAGCAGTTGACTCCGGCCGCCTTGCAGCAGGTTTTGGGAGAACTGATCATTCGGGAGGTCGATACGGAAAATATTGAATATAAAGAGAATATCGATGAGCTCCGTGCCCGAATCGATGAAATCGATAATGAACTGTTGGAATTGCTGGCCCGCCGGATGAGAGTGTCCGACGAAATCGGACGGTATAAAAAGCAGAACAACATTACGATCCTTCAGCCGGGACGTTGGGATCAGATCCTGGAGAAGGTATTTCTCCGGGGAGCGGAAATCGGATTGGAAAGTGAATTTCTGGAAAAAATATTCAAGGCCATTCACCAGGCCTCTATCGACCGCCAGACCAAGGTTATGAATACGTAAAAGAGAAAAAGAGAGGTGTTTTAAATCAAACCTCTCTTTTTTATAGCTTAGAAATTAATACCGATTCCGATGGTGTAAGCATGCAATTCAGGTCCTTTGTCTGCCTTGAACAGGTTGGTCAGTGTATAACTGCCCCACAGACAGACATTCTGATAGCCGATTTTTCCGACCAGGTCGGCTTTGAACGGAATCATATGGAGATTGTCTTTTTCTTTTTGTTTGTGTTTTTTGTCATTGGCATCTCTATATACGATTTTTGTTTTTGAATGCAACCGGACGCCTCCCATTACGCCTCCGGAAATATAAAACCGTTCTTTATATTCTGCCGGCAGCTGCAGTTCCAGCATGACGGGGACGGTCAGGTAGAGGGTCTTGAAACAACTTCGTTTGATGCTTGCCATTTCTGGATAAGCATGCAGATCTACCGGTTCCAGGCGATGTTCGCCCCGGGTGACAGAGGTATAATTGTTTTCAAAGCGGAGTCGCTGGTATTCCAGTCCCAGTCCCCAGACTATTCCGAAATTGTTCCGTTTGACCAGGTTGATGCTGTGTTTGAAAAAATTGAACTGCATGGCAAAGGAATGGGCCCAATCCAATGACATGAAATCGCCATATTCATGGTATTCTTTTCCGTGGTATAGAGAATAATCGGTATTCCCGAAATTGACGAAACCATAGTAAAATCCGCTCCAGTGGCCTTCAAAAGAGGGGTATTGCCTGTTCATGGCATGTATGGATTGTGCATATTTTTTCCCCGTGATAGAGATCATGTGGTTTTTTACTATGGAGTTGTCAATGGGCATCCCCTTCTTGTCAGAAGCATGTCTGTCTTGGATGATGATCAGTTCGGATGTATCGGCCGGAGTGTTTTTTTCTGAAGAGATGATGATCAGTTCATTTTTCCCATCAACCGTGTCTTGAGGATGTTCCGGTTCTTGGGCTGAAATTTTTAAAATCGGGAGCATCAGCAGGAAGCTTAACAGTAGTTTCATGTTTTTTATTTTTAGTGATTGATATTTCATTTTAGATGTGACGGATAGAAGTCTTCATTTGTTACTGCCGTTTTCAATCTTTCGGCAATTATTTTTCCGGTTTGGATTACGGATGAAAAGAGCGGAAGGTTGCGGAATCTGTTTTTGGACGGTTTCCAGTCGATGGCATTCTCGCTCAAGATTAGCTCTGCATCTCCGGGAGAGAGGGCATTGATTTGAATGTTTCGGGGGATATCGAGAGGTGTGGCTTCGATTTGTCCGACCGGCAATTCTTTTTTAGTCATTACCGGAATGCGTTTTGGCGGGACAGCAGACGGCAAAGAGGTCATGGTGGGTATAGCGGAGGAGGATGCGACAGGCGTTTGCTGGGGTATCGCAGGCAGTTCCATCGTTTCGATTTCGATCGGCGGGAGCAGGATCAACTGATTCTCTTGCCCTGACATGGAAGGAGTCCGGTACCAGAGTGTGATTCCGAGCGCCATGAAAAGGAGACAACTGGCAGCAGTCAGGCTGTATTTCAACAACAGACGCTGTTTGTCGGGACGGTATAATCGGTTTTTGGCTTTGTAACGGAGGCTTGAATCCGGTTTTATTTTCAGTTTCTGATAAATGGCTGCCTGCTGTTCGATGAGCTGACGACGGCTGCTGCGTTGGAGGTCTGACCGGTCTTGCGAAGTCAGCGTGCCTTCTGCCCAGGCAATGGCATAATAATCTTCACAGGCGTGCAATTCATCTTTTTTTAATTGATTCTTATGTGGATACGTCAGTGAAGGTGGTTGAAGCCTGTAATTATCATTGTCTATATTCATGGTTTAAATCTACTTAGTCGTTTTATATTAGAGTATCAGTTCAGGTTTTCGGATGAAACTTTTCATCCAGTGGCGGGCTCTGAAGATATATACTTTTACTTGTGTTTCCGAGAGTCCGGTGATTTCTGCAATTTCCCGGTAGGAATAGTCCTCGTAGTCCCGGAGTAATACCACTGTTTTCTGTATCGGAGACAATTTGTTGAGGACTTCTTCCAATATTTCATTCAAATCTGTACAGGAAGTCTCCGTATAGTAATTTTCCGGTCGGATATTTTCAATGTCTGCATTTTTTTTCTCGTGCCGAAAGGTATCGATCAGTTTGCGATAGGCAGTGGTAAACAGAAAGGCTTTCGCTTTGGCATGTGCGATTTCTGAGACATGTTCCCATAAGACCAGGAAGCTGTCCTGGACGATATCATCGGCCAATGCTGGGTTGTGACAGGATTTAAGGATAAATCGGTACACAGCATCTGCAAAATCATCGACACACTGGTTATATTCTTTTCTCGTCATGGCAATCATATGACGGTTGAATATAGCAAAAAGTTACAAATGAGTCAGTCAGTGTCTGTATTTTTCTCTTCAGTATCGGAAGTAAAAGTCACGGAGTTGAAAAATGTCTCCATTTCGCTTTGCAAAATACTCCAATGCCGGGTACGGGCTCCGATGGAAATTTGATAGATATAATTTCCTCTGAAAATAAATCGTTTGATATATGTCATTTCATAATTATCTTTAAATATCGCGTATTGAATTTCTTTGATCAGCATGTTGTCATAGGGAATGGTTTTTTCCTCTTTGAGAATAGCTGTTTCCAGAGAAAGAGTCTCTTTTTTTAGTTCTTCGTAAAATAGCAAGGCACATTCGCTTGTCATACTGATTTTCTGGGAGGAAATATCCGAACAGACAACTCCGAAAACACAGGTCAGGTCTTTGGTTTGGTAGACCGTAGAATGGATGTTATGATTGGTATGTTCGATCTTTTGGGGGGTATTGGGAAACAGAAAGGAGATTTTCTCCTGGGTTTGTACTCTTTGCCATTGGCCGATGTCGGGCAACAGGAGGTTGAATAAAAGGCTTATTTTTAGGAGCAGTATCATGAGTAAACGACATTTTACTTATTTTTGCCGTAAAATTAGGAGATTTGTCGAGAAGATCCTCCCGGTAAAGTTTAAAATATCTGAATAATCTATGAAAGTTGCTGGAAAAGAAGTTGGCGAACGGCCGTTGATATTGGCGCCTATGGAAGATGTTACCAATCCTCCGTTTCGGAAATTCTGTAAAAAATATGGAGCAGACTGGTTGTATTCCGAATTTGTGTCTGCCGATGCCCTGGTCCGTTCTGTCAATAAGTCTTTGAAGAAGCTGACGATTGATGAAAGCGAACGGCCGGTTACCATTCAGATTTACGGCCGTTTTATCGATTCCATGGTCGAGGCTGCCCGGATTGTCGAAGAAGTACGGCCGGATTTTATCGATATCAATTTCGGTTGTCCCGTGAAGCGGGTGGCTCAGAAGGGAGCGGGGGCCGGCATGTTGAAAGACATTCCTCTGATGGTGGAGATGACCCGGCAGATCGTACAGGCCGTAAAGATTCCCGTGACAGCCAAAACCCGTTTGGGATGGGATGCCGAGCACATTGTGATCGAAGACATCGCCGAACGTCTGCAGGATGTCGGTATTCAGGCCTTGGCCATTCACGGGCGTACCCGATCCCAGATGTATACCGGGGAGGCCGACTGGGAACCGATTGCACGCGTGAAAAACAATCCCCGCATCAAAATACCGATTCTGGGGAATGGCGATATTACCTCTCCGGAGAAAGCTCGGGAGGCCTTTGAACGTTATGGGGTTGATGGGGTTATGATCGGTCGGGCCACTATCGGACGTCCCTGGATTTTCAGACAGATGCGGCATTATCTTGAAACGGGGGAACTGTTGCCGGACTGGTCTGTCCGGGAGCAGATCGAAGTGATCAAGGAGCAGATTCTCTTGTCTGTCGCCTGGATCGATGAGGTGAGAGGATTGCTGCACATGCGGCGCCATATGGCTGCGATGTTCAAGGGTTTGCCTCACTTCCGGGATTTGCGCATCCGGATGTTGCAGGCTCCGGATATCGCGACGCTCTGGCAGGTTTTCGATGAGATTGAACAGCGTTATGCCGATGACCGTTTTACTGCAGAGTGATTTTTTTTATTTCCGACCAGGGAATGTATACCGGATTTTGTCCGTTGTTGAGGATTAGAATGCCGTTGTTTTCCTGATTTACGTCACAACTTCCTCCCAGACTGATTTGACTGCCATTGCGCAGGGTGATGAAAGAAAATTGGTAGTTCTTGGGTTCTATCGAGCGGATGTACCGAAATGGCAGGTGATATTCGATGAAGTTATTTTTACCGTCCAGTAGTTCGAAATCGTAGCTTTCATCCAGATCATAAATCAGTTTGCCTCGGAAGACCTGACCAGAATGGGTCCATACTTCTCCCTGAAGGACTTGGGGCTCTGGAAAATCGCAGTAGCTTAATAAGTTTAGTTCCGAGCATGGAAGAACCTCCAGTTCATTGAACTGGCCCCAGGATACGACGGCATAGCCGATATTGGGCATATTGACCATTACGTTGTGCATGGGAGTCAGCAGTTCGGGATTTACATAAAAGACCTGTTCTTCCGAGCCTTCGTAGACACGTAATTCCGTTCGTTTGTTTTCTTGATTCTTTGTAATTTTGCCTGCTCTGTTCAGAAATAATTGAAGATTGTTTCTTTTTTCTGCGCGGAGCTCTTTTTGATAATTCCAATATACCAATCCTTTGTAAATTCCCTGTGTACTTTTTACACTTCCGGCAATCTGAAGATCTTTCGGGGCCGGAAAGAGGCTGTCTGCCTGCATAAACCGGATTTCACTGATCTGTTCCCAGGGTAACCGCAAGTTTTCTGTGGCCGTAGTTATTTTTATATGAGTGTTTATGTCGGCAGCATGTCCCTTCTCCAATGTTATTTCTTCTTCATTTTTCAAACGTAGCCGGATTTGATTTTCTCCGGTGATACGGATGCTTTTGATGTTTCCGAATCGACAGGAAAAGCTGTGTACGGGAGGAAGATAAAATGCCTGTCCGTTGCTTTTGAAAAGGATTCCGGTCTCTTTTCTAAAATAGGTGGCATATGGATTCTCTGTTTTGGAGGCTTCCAAAAAATCGATCCAGTAGTTTTTATTGTCGTTCCAGGTGATATATCCCCGGTAAGTGATGTTTTCGACCGTGGTGATTTCTCCAAAAATCCGATAGGCAGAATGGTCCTGTGTAAATGCCTTCGTAAAAATGAAGAGGAACAGGAGGGTGATGATCGTATTTTTCATAGCTTTATCGCATTGATTTTTACTATGACGGATGAAATGCCAGATTAGTTACAGGGGAAATAGAAAAGAGACTGTGTCAAAATGAAAAATCTTGGCGCAGTCTCTTTATCTGCTAAAATGTCTCTTTTACGCTTTCGGGCTTTTAATGGGAAGAAGGCAGGGTTGACAGTGCTTTTTCCATTCTTCGGAGTGTCTCTTCCTTTCCGATGATTTCGATGACATCGAACATGTGAGGTCCTTTGGCCGCTCCGACAATGGCAACCCGGAAGGGATTCATGACCTTGCCGAATCCTAGTTCTTTTTCTGTGATCCAGGCAGAGATGATTTTCTCTGTGTTGGCAAAAGAGTAATCATCGATTTCCTTTAAAATATCATACAACTCCTGCATGAGGGCCGGTGTCTCTTCCTTCCAGTATTTCTTCGCGTCTTTTTCATTGAATTCTTCCGGTGCGACAAAGAAAAAGCGGCAGTCGGCATACAGATCTGCAATGAAATTATAACGTTCTTTCATCAGACCGCAGATTTTTTCCAGTTTGGTCCGGTCGAAATCAATACCGTCCTTTTTAAGCAGGTCATCAACCAGGCTGGCTATTTCTGAGTCCGGTTTGGCGATCAGATATTTGTGATTGAACCACTTGGCTTTGTCCGGATTGAAGCGGGCTCCGGATTTGTTGACATGTTCCAGGGTAAACAGTTCGGCCAGTTCTTGCAGGGAGAAGATTTCCTGCTCTGTACCCGGATTCCAACCCAGGAGTGCCAACATGTTGATAAAGGCTTCCGGGAAATAGCCGTCTTCTTTGTAGCCGTGCCATTTTTCTCCGCTGACCGGATCGGTGAATTCCATCGGGAAGACCGGGAAGCCCATTTTATTTCCATCCCGCTTGCTCAGCTTACCATTGCCTACCGGTTTTAAAATCAGTGGCAGGTGGGCAAATGCGGGCATGGTATCTTCCCAACCGAAAGCTTTGTAAAGCAATACGTGCAATGGCAGGGATGGCAGCCACTCTTCTCCTCGGATGACATGCGAGATTTTCATCAGGTGGTCATCGACGATATTGGCCAAATGATAGGTCGGCATGCCGTCCGATTTGTACAGAACCTTATCGTCGAGCAAGGAACTGTTGAAATGTACCTCTCCGCGAATGATGTCGTGTAAATGGAGATCCTGGTTTTCCGGCATCTTAAAGCGGATGACATAGTGAGTGTCTGAATCTAAGGCTTCTTTGACGGCAGCAGGGGTCATATTCAATGAGTTGTTCAATTGGCCTCTGCTGGCTGCATTGTATATGAATGTCTCTCCACGTTCTTCACAGGCTTTTCTCAGGGCGTCCAATTCTTCTGCCGTGTCGAAAGAATAATAGGCATGACCCGATTCAACAAGCTGGAGGGCATATTGTTTGTAAATTTCTTTTCTTTCGCTTTGGCGATAAGGACCATATTCTCCACCAACTCCGACACCTTCATCTACCTGTAAACCGCACCATTTCAAGGATTCGATGATATATTCTTCTGCACCGGGGACATAGCGGGTCTGGTCGGTGTCTTCTATTCTTAACAGGAAATCTCCTCCGTAATGGCGGGCAAACAAATAGTTGAAGAGGGCTGTTCGAACTCCGCCCAGGTGGAGAGCCCCCGTTGGACTGGGAGCAAATCTAACTCTCACTTTTCTTTCCATTGTCTTTCTGCAATTTATAATTGTTCTTTTGATTCTGTAATATATGGTGGAACAACTCTTTGACATATTCGATCCCTTTTCGGATGGCCGTTTCTTTAGAGGTGATATTGCTGAGAATGGGCTCTGCGTGGTTGTACGGATTTCGGGGATCGTCTGTCAGCAAATATACCGTGTATTTCCCGTTTTTCCCATTTTTGGTTTTACTCACCAGGCCTAACCAGACATCAATGGCCTGGTTGTCTACGTAAATGGTACGTTTGATTTTATACATTAGCGGTCCGTTTTATCTTTCTTTTGAAAATTCAACAGAGTAACGATGACCACCAAAAGGGCCATGGCAACGACATTGAGATAAACCGGAGTCCTGTCCGAATTGCTAAATAGAGACAATGCACTGGATATTAGCAATAAAAATGCAGTTACTATAATTAAAAGACGAATAATTTTCATTCTGTTCAAGCATTATCAGTTTTTCATACTTTTATTACTTTGCCGGAAAATATTTCATCTGGTTCTTGACAGGATTGGCGTATATTTCCAGGTAAATGTTATTGAGCATTGAAATATTGCCTTCCAGTTTATCCATCTTTTGCGTCATCACCTCTATGAACCGTTTCTTTTCTTCTTCGGTATAATGGGCTTTGAACTTATTGACAGAATGCAACAGATCGTAAGCAATGTAATTGTTGGGCCAAAGTTTGAAATTCTTTTGAATCTTGTGATCGATGATGCCGGCCAGGGCTTCAATTCTTTCACCGTTGGAAGGCAGTCGGTCCAGTTCATCCAGTTCTTCGTCTGACAGGCGATCGATGTGAAAATGTACACGTCCTTTGTAATCGCTCAATCCTGTCAGCATACTGTTCATATCCGCCTGAGGGGTTTTTATGTATTCTCCGACCGTCCTGGTATATAATTCTGCGGTTTTCAGGGCATCGCAGGGTTCCCATTCATAGGATACGGATAATGGCATGAGATGGAGCGCCTTGAAATTTTTTCCGAATTGGGCGGGCCCGCTCATACGCAACATTTTCAGCAGACTGGGTTGAGCTTTGTCATCTCCGTTTTTGGTCCTTCCTTCGCGTTCGGCAATCCATACGGAATCTTCGTTTTCTTCAATCACTTCCCGGATATATTTGGAACGAAGAGCAGAACTGGTGAGCATTTCCCGGACTGTTACGTCTCTTTCGATGACAAAACAGGAGTTTAGTTTTACCAGGTCTGTTACCCATTCGTTGATCAACAGATTGCTGCCGATGGCGGCCCGGGTATATTTGTTGCCGTGTTTTCGCAGCAGGATATTCAGAATGGCTGAATCGAGAATAATATCTCTGTGGTTGGACATAAAGATATAGGAAGTATTTTTGTCGACTTGTTCCATGCCTTCAACGGTAATGCCGTCGGTTGTCGTATCCATCAGAGACTGGATGGCCGGTCCGAAAAATCTGGCCTGAAATTCTGCCCGGTTACGAATTCCTCTTAAAGCTCCGATGATACTTTCCCGGTCCATTCTGATCAGCTGTGTAAACAGAGCCAGAAATTCTTCTGATTTACATAGACGTTCTATGGCAGCTTCAATTTCATTGCCACAATAAGGTCTGATTGAATTAAATTCGGAATCCGATGTCATAACTTTATTTTAAAATATTCATCCTTTCTGAGTGCAAAGATAAAACTAAAAGCCAAAAGCTGAAAGCTATCTGCCAAAACTTCCTCTAAAAACCCTTGTCCTTCCTCTTCTTTGTTTATAGAGTTCTTCCCGGATAGGCTTTCAGTGCTACGGATAATACTTCCATGGCTTTTTGCAAGTCGCTTATTTTTAATACATAGGCAATTCTTACCTCATTTTTCCCCAAACCCGGAGTATAGTAAAAACCGCTGGCCGGAGCAAGCATGACTGTCTGTCCGTTGTAATCGAATTCTTCCAATAACCATTGAGCGAATTTTTCTGAGTCGTCGACCGGCAGTTTGACAATGGAATAGAATGCCCCTTTCGGAGTGGGACAAAATACGCCCGGCATTTTATTCAGGGCTTCTACCATAAAATCTCTTCGTTTGATATATTCCTGGTAAACACTTGCAAAATATTCATCGCTTGTATCCAAGGAAGCTTCGGCGGCAATTTGTCCTAATGCCGGTGGACAAAGACGTGCCATTCCGAATTTCAGGGCAGCATTCAGAATTTCTTTGTTACGTGAAATGATGGCTCCCACCCGGATACCACACTCACTGTAACGTTTTGACATGGAATCGAATAATATGGTATTTTGTTCGATGCCCGGAAGATTCATGACGGAAAAATGTTTGAGTCCGTCATAGCAATAACGTCTGTATACTTCGTCGGAATACAGGTATAGTTCGTGTTTCTTGATGATTTTTGCCAGCTCTTCCAGCTCTTCTTTGGAATATAGATAACCGGTTGGATTGTTGGGGTTGACGATCACAATCCCTTTGGTTTTGGGTGTGATTCGCTTTTCGAATTCCCGGATAGGCGGAAGAGCAAAGTTATCTTCTATTCTGGCTGTGACTGTTTTAATTTTGGCCCCGACCATCAGTGCAAAAGCGGTATAGTTGGCATAAAATGGTTCGGGAATGATGATTTCATCTCCTTCGTTCAGGGTACTCATGAATGCAAACAGAATGGCTTCCGAGCCACCGGTGGTAATCAGGATATCTTCTTCTGTCAGCTGGATGCCTAATTTTTGATAATAACCGGCCAGTTTGGTTCGAAGGGTATGGTTACCGGCAGAGGCGGTATACTCTATGACCGGTAATTTCATTCGGCGGACTGCTTCCAGGGCGACTTCCGGAGTGGCGATGTCCGGTTGTCCGATGTTTAGATGATAAACTTTGATGCCTCGAGCCTTGGCTTGATCTGCATAGGGTACCAACTTGCGAATCGGCGAAGCAGGTATCTGTTTTCCTTTTTCAGAGATTTGTAACATATTGTATTCCTTTGTAGGTTGCTGTTTAAAAAAATGCCCCTCAAGATACAATATTTTTTATATTCCTGCAATCGTTTTCAGTTTTTCAATATGCAGTAATTTTATTTTACGTCCCTTGATTTCGATCAGGCCTTCGTTTTTATAGTCGGATAAGAGCCGGATAACGGTTTCTGTGGCCGTTCCGACGAAATTGCTCAGATCTTCTCGGGTTATATTCAGTTTTAGATTTCCGTCGTGTTCGATGCCGAAATCGTCCGCAATCAGTAGTAAGATTTCTGCCAGGCGTTCTTTTACCGATTTCTGGGCAATGTCACGGATGTACCGGTTGGAGTCGCCCAGTTCTTTGCAGGCAATCTGCATCATATCGTAGGCGAAACCTGAATTGTTCCGGATCAGATTTAGCAGAACGGAATCGGGAATATAACACAGAATCGCTTCGGAATGGGTCTCTACGGAAGTACAGGCCGGTTCGTGACGGATCACGGAGCGAAAACCGAACAAATCGCCTTCCTGGTCGAATTTGATGATCTGTTCTTTGCCTTCATGTCCGGTTTGATAGATTTTGATGATGCCGCTGTAAATGAAATAACAGCCTTTTATTCGGGTGCCTTCTGCGTAGATCAATTCGCCTTTTTTGTAATGGCGGATTGAATCTTGGCGCAGCAGACCTTTCAGTTCTTCATCCGTCAGATTGGCGAAGGTCTGTTTTAGCTTTCTACAGCATAAATCGATGTCCGGTAAGATCATATTTTTGTTCGCTTCGTTTTTCATGCCTTGGTATTACTTTTCGGTAAGCATTTCCTCTATGCACTGGATGATGCCGTTTTCATCGTATCCGCATTCCGCATATAATTGTTGTTGTGTACCGTGTTCAACAAATCTGTCCGGAATTCCCAGTCGTCGGACGTGGGCCTGATAGCGATGGTCTGCCATGAATTCCAGTATGGCACTGCCCAAACCTCCCTGAATGGTGCCGTCTTCCAGGGTAATGATCTTGGTAAATTTTTGAAAAACGGTATGTAACAATTCCTCATCTATGGGTTTCAGGAAACGCATATCATACAGTGCGACAGTCGCCGGTTCAAAATGGGCGATGGCTTTTTGGGCCAAGTGACCGATACTGCCGATGGATAGGATCGCTATTTTTTCTCCTTCGATCAGACACCTGCCTTTCCCGATTTCGAGCTCCTGAAATGGGGTCTGCCAATCGGTCAAAAAGCCTTTTCCCCGGGGATAGCGGATGGAAAACGGCCCTTGATGGGGTAATTGGGCGGTGTACATCATATTCCTCAGTTCTGATTCATCCAGCGGAGCTGCAATGGTCAGGTTGGGAATACATCTGAAATAGGCCAGATCATAGGCTCCGTGATGAGTTGCCCCGTCAGAACCGACAAAACCGGCCCGATCCAGGCAGAACACCACTGGCAGATTTTGCAAGGCTACGTCGTGTATCACCTGGTCGTAAGCCCGTTGCATGAAAGAGGAATAAATGTTGCAAAACGGAATAAAACCCTTGGCCGCCAGGCCGGCAGAAAAGGTGACCGCATGCTGTTCGGCGATACCGACATCAAAGCAACGTTCCGGCATTTCATGCATCATGATATTCAGCGAACAACCGGTAGGCATGGCCGGTGTTATACCGATGATTTTATCATTGGTTCTGGCCAGTTCTGTAATGGTATGTCCGAAGACATCCTGGAATTTGGCCGGTATATCCGGATTGTTTTCCTGGATCCGTTCTCCTGTGATTTTGTTGAATTTTCCCGGAGCGTGCCAGATGGTCTGATTGATTTCAGCCTCCTTAAAACCCTTGCCTTTGACAGTGATACAGTGCAACAATTTCGGTCCCCGGATGTTTTTCAGGTCGCGCAGGATCTTGATCAGGTGGTGAATATCGTGTCCGTCGACAGGTCCAAAGTAGCGCAGTCCCATGGCTTCAAAAAGATTACTTTGTTTCAGAAGCATGGATTTTATGCTGTTATCGATGTTCTGGATAAAACTTCTCATGCCCGGACTGATGCGGTTGAGCTTACCCAGGACATTCCATACATCTCCTTTGATTTTGTTATAAGTTTGGGAAGTACTGATATCCAGCAGATATTCATTCAATCCTCCGACATTGGGATCGATGGCCATGTTGTTGTCATTCAGGATCACCAGCAGATTGGAGTCGTAAACCCCGGCATTGTTGAGGGCTTCGAAAGCCATCCCTCCGGTCATGGCTCCATCTCCGATGACCGCGATGCTCTGCCGTTGATGTTCGCCTTTCATTTTGGCGGCGATGGCCATCCCTAATGCCGCAGAAATCGAGGTAGATGAATGGCCTGTTCCGAAAGAGTCGTATTCGCTTTCCGACATTTTGGGAAATCCGCTGATTCCTCCGTAAAGCCTTTTGGTCTTGAACTGTTCTTTCCGGCCGGTCAATATCTTGTGGGCATAGGATTGATGTCCGACATCCCAGATCAGATTGTCGTAAGGGGTATCGAGTACATAATGCAATGCCACCGTCAGCTCAACGACGCCGAGGCTTGAGCCGAGATGCCCCGGATTTTCCGCACAGTCGTCAATGATCTTTTGCCGGACTTCTTGACATAACTGGATCAATGAGTCTTCGGGTACTTTTTTTAAATCTTCCGGTGTATTTATAGAATCAAGGATACTCATGCAAATATCATTCGCTCATGAACCAGAGGGGATGTCGGAACATCGGCCTCGATTGTCCGGAATCATGGGCATGTCCAATTAATAAACAATTGTTCCGATCTGTTGACCTTCCATTAATTTTTTCAGGTTGCCCTCCTTGTCCATGTTGAACACGACGATCGGGAGATGGTTTTCCTTACACATGGTTGTTGCCGTCAGATCCATGATTTTCAATCCTCTGTTGTAGATTTCGTCATAGGAGATTCGATCGAATTTGGTTGCCTGGGGATCCTTTTCCGGGTCGGCGGTATAGATGCCATCTACTCGAGTACCTTTCAGCATGGCGTCGGCTTCAATTTCGATGGCACGAAGACTGCTTCCCGTGTCGGTGGTAAAATAGGGATTGCCTGTGCCCGCACTGAAGATGGTGACATAACCGTTTTCCAGGTATTCGATTGCTTTGCTTTTGGAATAAAATTCACCGATCGGTTCCATGCGGATGGCTGTCAATACTTTGTTTCGGCAGTTTTCATTATCCAGGGCGGAACTGAGGGCCAAGCTGTTGATGACGGTCGCCAGCATGCCCATACTGTCTCCTTTTACCCGGTCAAATCCCTTGTTTGTGCCGCTTAAACCCCGGAATATATTGCCTCCGCCGATAACGATTCCGACCTGAATGCCCATTTGAACGATTTCCTTGATTTGGCGGGCATAGCTTTCTACTCGGGTGACATCTATCCCGTATTTTTGATTCCCCATCAACGATTCGCCGCTTAATTTCAGAAGTATTCTGTTAAATTTCATTGCATTAGATTTAGAGGTGAATGGATTTTTCCAATTTTATTTTTCTTTTGCCAAAAATGATTTTCATTATGATGAAAATTACAACAAAACTAATTATTTTTATCCGATTAAAGATCAAAGCATCCAAAAAAATAGTAACGAGTTTAATTGTTAATTTTTAGCCCAATTTGAGATGAATACACAAAAATGTAATTTCCTGATTCTATTATCTGTATGCGTATTTACGATTTTTCCTTTTTTAGGTTTGACCGATTATAACACCAAGGGCGAACCCCGGGAAGCGATTGTCGCCTATTCGATGTTGGAAAATGGGAATTGGATTTTACCCCGGAATTATGGGGGAGAAATAGCTTTTAAGCCGCCTTTTTTGCATTGGTGTGTAGCTGCTGTTTCGTCTCTGGCGGGAGAGGTGTCCGAGTATTCTTCCCGGGTGCCTTCGGCTTTGGCATTGGTTGTGATGGCTTTGGCGATCTATGGATTTTATGCCCGACGCAAAGATGCAAATCTGGGATTGCTGACCGCTTTTATTATGCTGACCTGTTTTGAAGTGCATCGGGCTGCTTTTACCTGCCGGGTGGATATGGTTTTGACCATGTTTATTGTTTTGGCGATACTGCAGTTGTATCGATGGTATGAACGGGGGATGAAGGGAGTGCCCTGGTGGGCTGTCTTGTTTATGGGCTGTGCGACCTTGACCAAAGGACCTGTAGGAATCATCTTGCCTTGTTTGGTGGCGGGTGTTTTTCTTTGGATCCGGGACGGACGTTTTTGGAGATGGGTGTTGCGTTTTGCCGGTATTGCCTTATTGGCCTGTTTGATTCCGGCGATCTGGTATCTATTGGCGTATGCACAGGGAAAGGATGAATTTTTGGATTTGATGCTGGAAGAAAATTTTGGACGTTTTCTGGGAAAGATGTCCTATGAATCTCATGAAAATCCTTTTTATTACAACATTTACATGTTGCTTGCCGGTTATCTGCCCTGGAGTGCTTTGTTGCTCTTTTCGCTTTTTGTTTTGCATTATCGGAAATGGCAGGGGGGCTGGGCTGAAAAATGGCATCAGATCACTGCAGCTGTCCGGCAGGGCGATCCGCTTTGTGTATATTCATTTCTGACCATCGCCTTGATTTTCGTGTTTTATTGTATTCCGGCCAGCAAGAGAAGTGTTTATTTATTGCCGATTTATCCATTTATTGCCTATTTCCTGGCGGTTTATTTCCGTTGGTTGTGGCAACGGGGGCAGAAGGCTGTCAAGGTATTTGCCTGTTTTATGTCGGTGTCGGCTCTTTTGTTAACGGTTACTTTTTTCGTCGTAAAGGCGGGGCTCATTCCCGACTCCTTGTTTACGGGGAAACGGGCTGTTGAAAATGCTGCTTTTGTTCATGCCTTGGAGGAGGTTCCCTTGAATTTGATCAATTTGGTTTTGGTTTTCTTACCGGTTGCAGCGGTCGTTTTTCTGTTTCGAAAATGGAAATGCTGTGCGGGGGGAAATACGTTTTTATATGCCTGTTGCGCTTTGCTGTTTTCTGTTTTTGTCGCTTTGGACGGTGTTTATCAGCCGGCCGTGCTCAATACGAAGTCTGATATCGGTTTGACCGAAGAGGTTTGTAAATGGGAGCCGGAAGGGAAAATCTATTCCTATCGGAATTTCTTTTACAGCGTTAATTTCTTCAGTGGCGACCGCATGGCGTTGTTTGAGAAAGTCTTGCCCGAAGAAGGTTATGTCCTGGTGAAAAAGGAATATCTGGATGAATTCAAACAGAAATACGGTTCCGATTATCGCCTGGAGACGGTGTATACTTCCACGAGACGGAGCTGTGACGTACGTGATATTATCCATATCGTACGGGTTGTAAAGGAGGAACCGGAGGCGCAGTAGCCTGCCGGTCTTAAAGATTGGCTCCCTCTTCTATGAAATAACGGGGACGTTGTTTGACTTCTTTGTAGATTTTACCGATATAGATGCCGGTGATGCCGATGGCGATCATGATCATGCCGCCGATAAACCAGATGGAAATCAACAGAGAGGTCCAACCGGCGATGGTATGTCCGTGGGCATGTTGAAACAAGGCATAGATGATCATGATGAGCGGTACGATGATGCCGAAGATAAATCCTCCCGTGATGATCAGCTGCAGGGGTTTGACGGAAAAGGAGGTAATTCCGTCCAATGCAAAGGAAAGCATTTTGCGGAAGGGATATTTGGATTCTCCGGCAAAACGGCTTTTGCGGTCGTAGTAAACATAGGCTTCCGGAAAACCGATGAGCCGGACAATGCCCCGCAGGAACAGATTCCGTTCCGGATAGGCGATCAGTGCTTGCAGTGCCCGACGACTCATCAATCTGAAATCGGCGTGGTTGTATACGACATCGCTGCCCATCTGGCGAATCAGCCGGTAGAACCATAAGGCCGTGTGTTTTTTGAACCAGGTGTCGGTTGCCCGTTCCCGTCTTACGCCATATACGATATCGGCGCCCTGGATAAAACGATCGGTCATCTCTTCGATGGTATTGACATCATCTTGCAGATCGGCATCGATTGAAATGGCCGCATCGCAATGACTGCTGGCCCATTCCAAACCGGCCAATAGCGCATATTGGTGACCGACGTTATGAGCCAGTTTCAATCCGCTGACAAGTTGGTTCGTTTGGCTGTTTTGGTGAATGATTTCCCAGGTTTTATCTTTGCTGCCGTCATCGACAAAGAGTATTTTTCCGATAGAGATTTTCTCTTTTTCCAACATGCGGTTCAGGACTTCGGACAGTTGTCGGATGGTCTCCGGAAGGACGCTTTCTTCGTTATAACAGGGTACGACGATGATTAAATGGGGGGCATTCATGGTTTCAAGGTTTTGGTTGATCGATCGTTAGTTGTTTTTTTACTAAATATTCTGTGGTTTGCAGCATGGAGAACGCATACATTTTGAGGGAATCGAAGGTGGCGTTTGTTTCGGTCGCAATCGGTTGTCCCTCTTGGAGATGGTATCTGTATTCCTGCTGATTGGTTGGATCGTAGATATAAAAATTTTCTCCGTTTTTGGCTCCGATGAGATTGTCTGCACAAAAGAACATACAGGGGCGCGTTTCTTTCAGCAAGTCTGTGCCCAGGTTGTTTTGGGTGTAGGAGATGCCCAACAGCCCCAATAAGGTTGGGGCAACATCGATCTGTCCTCCGAAATTTTCTTTTTCTTGAGCAACCAGTCGGCCCGGAGCATAAAACATCAGCGGTATGTGGTTGTAGGATTGAGGCATTTCACACTCCGGATTACCGACGAGTTTTCCGTGATCACCCAGTAGTACGAACAGGGTATTGTGAAACCAGTCTGTCTTTTCTGCCTGGTGCATAAACTGCTGGATGGACCAGTCGGCATATTCTACGATCTGTTCTTCCTTGAGCTGGCTTTTGGGGTGAAAATAAGGAGGAATGACATAAGGCGGATGGTTGCTGATGGAAAGCAGTACGGCAAAAAAAGGTTTCCCGTTTGCGGCTCTTTCATTCAGACGCTCCAAAGCATAATCATACAGAAAATCGTCCTGTACGCCAAAACCGTTGACCACTTTTTCAGAGGGGTAGTTTTCCTGTGAAAAAATCTCGTCGAAGCCATTCGTGCGAAAAAAGGCATTCATATTGTCGTATTGCGATTCATGAGTCATAAAAAACAGATTCTGATATCCTTCCTGCTTTAAAACAGTTGGAAGTCCCGAGTAAATGGGAATGACCGATCCTTTCATGGCATTCCGCTTTAAAATGGACGGAAAAGAGTAAAGGGTAGCATACATGCCGTGGTTGGTATGAATGCCGGCTGAATAGAAATTCGAGAAACTCAGGGATTGTTGATACAGGCTGTCTAAGTAGGGGGTTAATTCCCGGGTTTGTCCGAAACGTTTCATCAGTTTGGCAGACATCGATTCCATGAAAATCAAAACAATGTTGGGATGTTGCAGGCTGTCCTGAGATACGATCTGACGGGCAATGGGAGAGATGGAATCTATGCCTTCCCGTTTCAGACAGTGCTGGACATTCTTCAAAGCTTCCGGTTCCGACATCAGGTGCAGATAACGATTCTCTTTGCGGGCATCATCCAAGGTACTGCTGAGCAGGTTGAATACCGGGTTGATACCCAGTTGATTCAGGAAAGGATCCGTACAATAGTAGGCCGCACTGATCTTGATCGGATTATAACCCATGCGGCCGCGGATCCCGAACAGACAGAGACCGATGCAAATGCAGGCTGTCAATAGGGAACAGATCCATTCCTGCCAGAATATTCCCGGCGGTGTTTGCTGTATCCGTTTTTGAAAGTATCGGACGATGCGACGCATGATCCATAGAAATAGTAACAAAGCAATCAGAAAACCGATCAAAGGCGGATAATAGGAAGATTCTCCAAAGACCATGCCGGCAGTGGTATCCATATATCCGAACCAGTCAAAGATAGACGAATTGATAATCTTGAAAAAGTATCGGAAATAGGGAATGTTGGCAGCGGTGACCAGTAAGGTTATGCCGTATAAAAGGCCGAAAAACAAACGGATACCGGTCCATAATGCTTTCCCGTAATAATTGAACAGGGCGCAGATGGAAACGGCGGCCAGTGGCAGCAGCAATATATAGCAGGCGATTACGTTGTCGAACCAGAGACCGCGGAGGAAGGCAGGCCAAACGGAAATGGGAACAGCGTTTTCACTGGCGGGAAGATGGTAACCGGCCTGGAAAAAAAAGGCGATCCGAAACAAGGATAGAAACAGCAACGCAGTAATATGGATGGACAGCAGGCAGCCAATGGACAGCAGAAAGCGTTTGTAATTCCGTTGAAAAATCATAAATAGAAATATCTGTATTAAAATTATGCGGTAAAGATACCGATAAATACTTATAATTTTGAAAAATGGAAGAAAATGACAGAAAAAAAGGTCTGTCTCTGGAAGAAGACAGACCTTATGATAAGAAAAGTAACAGGTTTAGTCGTTCAATGTGAAACGAAGGAATCCTGTTACGGTCAGATTTTTATCATGGCTGGCCAGATAACCTTTGATGGTCTGTTTGGCATCTTTTACGAAAGCCTGGTTCAGCAGAGTGGCTTCCTGATAGAATTTGTTCAGACGGCCTTCTGCAATTTTGTCCAGCATGTTTTCCGGTTTGCCTTCTTCCCGTGCTTTGTCGCGGCCGATTTCCAATTCGTGATCAATGACATTCTGAGGAACATCGGCTTTGTCAACTGCAATGGGGGCCATTGCGGCAGCCTGCATGGCTACATCTTTTTTCACCTGAAGATCTGCTTCTTTGTTGAAACCGACAACGGTTGCCAGTTTATTTCCCGGGTGAATGTAAGCGATGGTTGCTTCTGCCTCGATTTTTCCATAATAGGCCAATTCCAGTTTTTCACCGATAACACCAGTCTGTTCTGAAATGTGATCTGCGATGGTACGTCCGTCGATTTGAAGTGCCAGAAGAGCGTCTTTGTCTGCCGGCATGTTTTCAAAAGCGGCGGTCAGGATCTGCCGAGTAAAGTTGATGAAGTTCTCGTTTTTGGCGACGAAGTCGGTTTCGCAGTTCAGACTTACCAATACTCCTTTTTTGCCTTCTGCATAAGCCAGTACACAGCCCTCTTTGGCTTCGCGGTCTGCACGTTTGCTGGCAACAATCAAGCCTCTTTTACGGATGATATCGACTGCTTTATCGAAATCGCCTTCTGCTTCTTGAAGTGCTTTCTTACAGTCCATCATTCCTGCGTTAGTTGCGTGACGCAACTTCATTACATCAGCTGCTTTTATTTCCATTTGTCTAACTGTTTAAAATTTGTACACCAAAGAAATCGGTTTATTCTTCCGTTGCTTCTTCAGTAGCCTCTTCTGTTTCGTTTTCAGCTTTTTCAGCTTTTTTGGCTACCGGTTTTTTGTCTGCGTTTTCTTTGTCTTTCTCTGCTTTCCGTTCTGACAGACCGTCTTTGATTGCATCTGCCACTTTGTCGATTACCAGACTGATAGAGGTAGAGGCATCGTCGTTACACGGGATAACAAAGTCGATACCGCTCGGATCGGAATTGGTATCTACCATGGCGAATACGGGGATGCCCAGAGAACGAGCCTCTTTTACGGCAATGTATTCTTTCATTACGTCAACGACAAAAAGAGCTGCCGGCAGACGGGTCAGGTCGGCGATACTGCCTAAGTTCTTGTCCAATTTAGCCCGTTGACGAGCGATTTGAAGTTTTTCCCGTTTGGACAGGTGATCAAAAGTCCCGTCTTTTTCCATCTTGTCGATGGTGGTCATTTTTTTTACGGCTTTCCGTATTGTCGGGAAGTTGGTCAACATTCCGCCCGGCCATCTTTCCGTTACGTAGGGCATGTTAATATTGGCGATTTTTTCAGCAACAATTTCCTTAGCCTGTTTTTTTGTTGCAACAAACAGAATTTTCCGGCCTGATTTTGCGATCTGTTTCAGTGCTGCAGATGCTTTATCCAGCATAATGGCTGTTTTGTTCAGGTCGATGATGTGGATATCGTTCCGCTCCATAAAAATATAAGGAGCCATTTTGGGATTCCATTTACGGGTGAGGTGTCCGAAATGACAACCTGCATTCAATAATTCGTCGAAATTTGTATTTGACATTGTGTTGTTTTTTAAGTTTACATTCTTCATTTAAGCAATTGCCAGGTAGTCCCACTGAAGGAGTCCTGTCAATTTAGATACTAAACTGAGATTAACGTTTAGAGAACTGGAATCTCTTACGTGCTTTGGGCCGACCCGGTTTTTTACGTTCAACTTCACGAGGATCGCGAGTCATGAAACCTGCGGCTCTTAATTTGGCCTTGTCTTCTGCATTGATCGCAACCAATGCTCTGGCGATACCAAGACGCAGGGCTTCTGCCTGGCCTTTGAAGCCTCCACCGTCCAGATTTACCTTGATGTCATATTGACCGGTAACACCTAACAGTTCGAGCGGTTGTTTTACAATGTACTGGAGAGTCGGTAAAGTGAAATATTCTTCCAACGGACGTTTGTTGATGATGATATTTCCTTTTCCTTCACTAACATAAACGCGAGCTATTGCTGCTTTTCTTCTACCGATTGCGTTAATTACTTCCATGATCTGTTAATTTAAAGCGTTTAAATCAATTACCTTCGGTTGTTGTGCTGCGTGTTTGTGTTCGGCACCTACATACAAGTGAAGGTTTTTCAAAATTGCTCTTCCCAGACGGTTTTTAGGAAGCATACCACGAACGGCGTGTTCGATTACTCTTTCCGGATGAGCTTTTAATACAGCTGCCGGGGAAGTGTGACGCTGTCCTCCCGGATAACCGGTGTGGCGGGTGTACACTTTGTCGGTTAACTTGTTTCCGGTTAACACTACTTTTTCTGCATTGATAACAATGACATTGTCTCCGCAATCTTCAAACGGAGTAAAGGACGCTTTGTATTTGCCTCTTAACAGTTTCGCAACTTTAGAAGCAAGACGTCCCAAAACCTGATTTTCTGCATCAACGACCACCCATTCTTTTTGTGCGGTGGCTTTGTTGACATAGGTCGTTTTGTAACTTACTTGATCCACTTTTTTTAATTTTAAAATGATACATCTGTTTGTTTTTTGTCGTGGTGAATCCTTACAATCTTCGAGGAAACGGGCAAACGCACGGTCGGGCAGACCAAAATCCCGTACTTCGGAAATGTGCCTGCAAGGTAAATGGCTAAGGTTCAGCCTTGCAGTTTAAAGTATGCACCACTCCAAAATGAGGGGCAAATTTAATCAAAGATTCTTTATAGTCAAATAGTTTTGCCGTTAAAATCTAAAATAAATGCAGGGAAACTTTCTTCTCCTTTCAAATTTCCCGGATTTTGTGTTAGTTTTGTTCGGCAATTTAAAATGCGGATGGCTATGGGAATTTATGTCCATGTTCCTTTCTGTCGCAGTAAATGTTATTATTGCGGTTTTTATTCATTGGCTTCTTCTTCCTGGAAAAAAGAATATGTGGAGGCACTTGTCCGGGAGATTCGGATGCGGAAAAATTATTTGGGAGGAGAACCGGTTCGGACTTTGTATTTCGGAGGAGGAACTCCTTCTTGGCTGGCGGCTGATGAATTGGAAGCGATTGTTGCGGCCTTGGAGGAGCATTTCGGATTGGGCGCGGTGACGGAACAAACCCTCGAAGCCAATCCGGAAGATGTGGTGACAGAGAAACTGAGACTGTGGAAAGATTTGGGATTTAACCGTTTGAGCATGGGGATACAGTCTTTTAATGAAGAGGTGTTGCGACGGATGAACCGGGCGCATTCGAGTCAACAGGCGATTCAGGCCGTTGAACGGGCTGCCCGCTGTGGTTTCGAAAATATCAGTATCGATTTGATGATTGGATTCCCCGGTGATGATTGCCGGAACTGGCAGGAAGAATTGAAAGAGGTTAATTATCTGCCTGTCTCTCATGTATCGGTCTATATGTTGAGTATCGATTCAAATACGGTTTTTGAAAAACTTTGGCGGAAAGGACAGTTCAAACCCTTGGATGAAGATGCGATGGCTGATCAATATTTATGGGTTTCTGGTTATTTGAAATCGATTGGATTCGAGCATTATGAAATATCTAACTTTGCAAAAAACTCTAAATATTCCGTGCACAATACCTCTTATTGGCAGCAAAAGAAGTACATCGGATTCGGTCCGGCGGCCCATTCGTTTGATCTGGTTTCCCGACAATGGAATGTGGCTCATCTGAAGAATTATATCGATGCTTTAAATAGAGGTTGTTTAGACTTTGAAAAAGAGCTGTTAACAGAGAAGGATCAGTATAATGAATACCTGATGACGAATTTACGAACCCGTTGGGGAATTTCGCCTGCATACCTGCAGGCTCGTTTCCCGGAATTTTGGAAGACAGCCGTGTCAAAATGGCCTTTGTATGAAAAAAACGGTTGGGTGAGAACGGATGAGCGGCGCATTTGTTTGACCGAAAAAGGCTGGTTGGTTTCCGATGAATTATTTCGGGAGTTATTTATTATATAATTTTAGGTAGGTTTCTGTATTTTTATTTGAATTTATTATCTTTGCCAATCCGCGACCTTGTTGTTGTGGAAAAGGATGTTAAACGATTCATGTGTAAACTAAAAGAGATGAGCACAAAAAAATTGTCAATCAAGGAATTATTGCAATCTGGCGATTGCGGGAAAGAAGTGGAAATCAATGGTTGGGTGAGAACGAAAAGAGGAAATAAGCAGGTGAATTTTATTGCTTTGAATGATGGTTCTTCCATTAATAATCTGCAGATTGTGGTTGACATGGAGAATGTATCGGAGGAGCTGATGAAAAAAGTGACGACGGGAGCTGCTATTCATGTAAAAGGAGTTTTGGTAAAAAGTGAAGGAAGCGGACAGAATGTAGAGGTGCAGGCCCGTGAATTGACCGTATTGGGAGAAGCGGATCCGGAAAAATATCCGATACAGCCCAAAAAACACAGCCTGGAATTTTTGAGAGACAATGCTCATTTGCGTTTTCGAACCAATATGTTCGGAGCTATTTTCCGGATACGGCATGCGATGGCTTTTGCCATTCATCAATATTTCAATCAACAGGGATTCTTTTATTTGCATACGCCTTTGATTACGGCTTCCGATTGTGAAGGTGCCGGAGAGATGTTCCGGGTAACGACGCTGGATCCGAAAAATCCGCCTTTGACAGAAGAGGGTGAGGTGGATTTCAAGCAGGATTTTTTCGGCAGATCGACCAACCTGACGGTAAGCGGACAGTTGGAAGGAGAGCTGGGGGCGATGGCATTGGGAAAAATTTATACATTCGGTCCTACCTTCCGGGCTGAAAATTCCAATACTACCCGACATTTGTCCGAGTTTTGGATGATTGAGCCGGAGGTCGCTTTTTACGATCTGAACGATGATATGGATCTGGCGGAGGATTTTCTGAAATATCTGATCCGTTATGCACTGGAGCATTGTATGGATGATTTGAAATTCCTCAGTGCCCGTCAGCAGGAAGAAGAAAAAAACAAAAAGGCGGAAGAGCGTTCGATGGAATTGATTGAAAAGTTGAATTTTGTTTTGAATCATTCCTTTGAAAGAGTCACTTATACCGAAGCTATCGAGATACTGAAGAACAGCAAACCGAATAAGACCGGAAAATTCCAGTATCCGGTAGAGGGTTGGGGGGTAGATCTTCAGAGCGAACACGAACGTTATCTGGTGGAGAAACATTTTAAAAAACCAGTGATTCTGACTGGCTATCCTAAAGAGATTAAAGCTTTTTACATGAAACAAAATCCGGATGGCAAGACGGTTGCTGCCATGGATGTTTTGTTCCCTCAAATTGGCGAGATCATCGGTGGTTCACAGCGTGAGGAGAATTACGACAAATTGGTGGAACGGATGCAAGAGGTCGGCATTCCGGTGGAGAGCATGTCCTACTATTTGGACACCCGTCGTTTCGGTTCAGCCGTACATAGCGGATTTGGTTTGGGCTTTGAGCGATTGTTGCTGTTTGTGACAGGAATGGGAAATATTCGGGATGTCATTCCTTTCCCGCGTACTCCTAAAAATGCAGAATTTTAAGGTTTCAAAAGATTGAATAAAGAACGTGCTCAAACAAAGTTTACAACAGAAATTAGGATTGAAGATCAATCCGCTTCAGATACAGTTGATCAAACTGTTGGAACTTCCTACTTATCAATTGGAGCAGCGGATCAAGGAGGAATTGGAACAAAATCCTCTGTTGGAAGAGGCGGGAGAAAAGGCTGAGACGGATGCGGGAGAAGAGACAGTGGATCATGAAACGGAGTTTGATGACTATACTGAAGAGGAAGAGGAGAGTGAAACGAAAAACGAAGACGATTTTTCGTTGGAGGATTATATGTCGGATGATGACGATGATACTCCGGATTATCGTTTAAATTCATCGAATATTTCCAAAGATGAGGATACTCGTGATTTCGTATTTTCTCAGAGTTCTTCTTTTCGGGAAAGTTTGATTGCTCAGTTGGGCATGCGTCCTTTGACCGATCTGGAACGGAAAGTGGCGGAATACATCATCGGCAATATCGATGAGGACGGTTATCTTCGAAGAGATATCGAAAATATTGTTGATGATTTGGCATTTGGGGCGGGGATAGAAATTTCGGAAGAGGAAGTATTGCGTTTGTTGCGGATCATTCAGGAATTTGAGCCGTTTGGGGTCGGGGCCCGGGATTTGCGGGAGTGTTTGCTGTTGCAAATTCAGCATAAGTTGAACGAGGCTCCCGACAATGTCTGTTATCAGCAGGCAAAAGCCATCCTTTTAGAATGTTTTGAGGAGTTTTCTCGAAAGCATTATGAAAAGATTTCCCGGAAATTGCGTTTGAGTGACGAGGAATTGAAACTGGCCATCAATGAAATTCTCAAATTGAATCCGAAACCGGGCGGAACTTTGGCAGAAGTTTCTTATGGGCAGCAGGCCGAAAAGATCATTCCGGATTTTATATTGGATCTGGTGGACGGAGAATTGCAGTTGAGTCTGAATTCGGGGGACATTCCCGAGTTGAAAATCAACAAAGCGTATTTGAATATTCTGGAGCAGTATCAAAAGGATCAGTCTCCGAAAAACAAGCGGGATGTCGTTTCCTTTGTGAAATACAAGTTGAATTCCGCAAAATCGTTTATCGATGCGGTGCAGCAGAGGAACAATACCTTGATGTTGACCATGACTGCTATTGTGCAGTTTCAGAAACAATTTTTCCTGACCGGAGATGAAACCATGTTGAAACCGATGATTCTGAAAGATATTGCGGACATCACGGGATTGGATGTATCAACGATATCCCGGGTTTCCAATTCAAAATATGTCCAGACCTGGTTCGGTATTTACGCGCTGAAAGATTTCTTTTCCGGTAGTATGCAGACCACCAGTGGTGAAGAGGTCAGTACGGGGGAATTGAAGAATATGTTAAAGAAACTGGTCGATGAAGAAGATAAGAAAAAACCATTGACAGATGACGAACTGGTGCTTTTGATGAAGAAGGCCGGCTATCAGATTGCTCGGCGTACGGTGGCGAAATATCGGCAAATGTTGGATATTCCGGTGGCCAGACTGAGACGTGAAATATAAAGCTTGAAATGTATGATGAAATATATGGCTCGTACGGTATCAATCGTGTTACATCCGATGGTGATGCCATTGTATATTCTTTTTTTTATTTTCAATACCAATACCCTGTTTGCTTATATTCCCTCCGGAGTTAAAGTCTATTGTTATCTGGTGACTTTGTTTGCGCTTCTGGTCATGCCGGTAGTGAGTTTGCCGTTATTTAAGCATTTTCGCTTGATACAAAGTTATGAGCTGGAGGAAAAACAGGAAAGGGTATATCCGATTTTGGTGGCTATCATATTCGCATTTTTGGGATTCTGGTTATTGGGACGTGTCGGTTACACGAATATTGTGCGACAGCTTTATCTGGTAATGATTATTATGTTGTCCATTTTTTCTGTAATTACTTTTCGCTGGAAAATGAGTATGCACATGGCTGCCATCGGGGGTGTCTGTGGCTTTTTATTGGTATGGGGATTAAAATATTATGGGGATGTCCGTTCCTCTTTGATGCTCTTCCTGATTTTGGCCGGGATACTGGCTACTTCCCGTTTATACCTGAAAAAGCATACGCCGATGCAAGTATATTTGGGATTTTTGTTCGGACTGTTTTTCGTATTCGGTATACTGTTTTGATCAAGGAGCCTTATAAACCCAAATATCCTGACGGCCGGTGATCTCTTTGTATTGGTCGAGGGCTGTTGTCGCGGCAGCTTCTGTAGAGAAACTTGCGATGCTGATGCGGAGTCTTTGGGCAGAAGGAAGCAGGGTGGCCGGATGATTTTCGGCTTGTAATTTCTGAACAAGTTTTTCTGCCTGTTGTTGTTCCGTTGTACTGAAACTGCCGACAATGATGTGGTATTTGCCGGAGGTAGATACTTCCGGTTGTTTCTGGAGTGGAGTCTCCGGGTTGGTTGTATCTGTTGGTGTCGTTTCTTCCGGCTTGTTTTCAGGAACACGTAGAACCGTGATGTCGCTCAGGTATTTTGCCGGCAACTCTTTGTTTTTGCAACTGCCGAGGAAAAGATTCAGGATCAGGAATAACAATACCACTTTCATCATTGTAGGTTTTTTTACAAAATTAGCAAAAAATGGATTAGTTTCTGCGGAGATCAATTAATTTTGCCTTTGGGAAGAATGTAATAATTGTATTTTCATTTTGATGACTTATGAATAAAATGGTTTTTGTATTGGTGACAGCACTGTTGTTGAGCGCCTGTCATCAGGAAAAGGAAACGGTTGTCCGTATGGAGACCTCTTTGGGAAACATTCGTTTGAAACTTTACAATGAAACGGTGGGGCATCGGGAAAATTTCTTGAAATTGGTTCGGGAAGGATATTATGAGGGTATTTTGTTTCATCGGGTGATCAAGGACTTTATGATTCAGGCCGGTGATCCGGATTCGAGAGCTGCCGAGCCGGGGGTTATGTTGGGAGCCAATGATATCGGTTATACCTTGAAGGCTGAAATCTTTCCAAAATATTTTCACAAACGGGGTGTACTGGCTGCCGCTCGGGAGGGAGACGATGTTAATCCGGAACGTAATTCCAGCGGTTCTCATTTTTACATTGTGCAAGGCAGAATATTTACTCCGGATGTCATCGACAGCGAGATCGATAAAATAAACAACAGGCGTTACGAGGCTTTGCTGGATTGTTTAAAGGCAGATCGGCAGGAGGAGATGGATCGTTATCGTCAGGAAGGTGATACGTTAAAGCTGGAAGAGTTGAATGAGGAACTGGCTCATGCTGCGCAGCAATTGTTCGAGTCAAACCGGTTGACATTGACGGAAGAACAGCGGACAGCTTATTCGACGGTAGGAGGAACGCCTCATTTGGATGGTGAATATACCATTTTCGGTGAAGTCATCGAAGGTATGGAGATCGTAGATCGTATTGCTGAACAGGAAACGGATGAGAATGACCGGCCTGTGAAAGATGTCGTTATCCTCAGGATTGTTGAGGAATAAGATAAATTTTCTGCATTTAAGTTTTCCCATATACGGATTTTCGGAGTGAGATTAAAAAATGATTTTTTTAATCTCACTCAGTTTGTTCAACGCTTCCAAGGGAGTCAGACTGTTGATGTCCAAGCCTGCGATCTCGTCCCGAATTTGAGATAAGACAGGGTCATCCAGCTGGAAAAAGCTGAGTTGTAGCCCTTCCCTGGCGGAGGCGATGCTTTCGACATTCTTTTGTATGGCCCCGTTTTTATCCCGGTCGTTTTCCAATTGTTTCAGAATTTCATCGGCCCGTTTGATGACGGAATTTGGAAGACCGGCCATTTTACCGACTTGGATACCGAAAGAATGGTTGGTGCCTCCTTTAACCAGTTTCCGCAAGAAAATGACTTTGTTGCCTACCTCTTTTACAGAAACGTTGTAATTTTTGATCTTTTTGAAAGAACGTTCCATTTCGTTCAATTCGTGATAGTGGGTGGCAAAAAGGGTTTTTGCGTGGTATTTCGGATGCTCGTGCAAGTATTCGACAATGGCCCAGGCGATAGAAATACCATCATAAGTGGAAGTTCCCCGACCCAATTCATCGAATAAGACCAAACTGCGGTCGGTGATGTTGTTTAGAATGTTGGCTGCTTCGTTCATTTCGACCATGAATGTCGATTCACCCTGGGAGATATTGTCGGAAGCACCTACCCGCGTGAAGATTTTATCTACATAACCGATTCGGGCACTGGCTGCCGGTACGAAACAACCGCTTTGGGCCATAATCACGATCAGTGCGGTTTGTCGCAGAAGTGCCGATTTCCCGGCCATATTCGGACCTGTAATGATAATGATCTGCTGTTTTTGGTTGTCTAGATATACATCGTTGCTGATGTATACTTCCCCCGGGGGCAGTTGCCGTTCAATGACGGGATGGCGTCCTGCCTTTATATCCAAACAGTCTGAATCGTTGATTTCTGGACGATGATAATCATAAGCGATCGAAATCTCGGCGAATGAGATGAGTACGTCCAGGGCTGAAATGATTTTGGCATTTTCTTGCAAGGGGCGGATATAAGTAGCCGCTTCTTGCAACAGTTGGTTGTAAAGTTCTGTTTCGATGGACTGGATACGATCTTCTGCTCCCAGGATTTTGTCTTCGTATTCTTTGAGTTCCGGGGTGATATAGCGTTCTCCGTTGACCAGTGTCTGTTTCCGGATCCAGGAAGCCGGAGCTTTGTCTTTGTGGGCTTTGGTGACTTCGATGTAATAGCCAAATACGTTGTTGAAACCGATTTTTAGTGTAGGAATACCGGTTGCCTCTATTTCTCGCTGTTGTATTTGCAACAACCGTTCTTTGCCATTGCTGGAAATGTTGCGCAGTTCATCTAATTCCGCATTTACTCCGTTTGCGATGATGTTACCCCTGTTGATCTGGTGGGGGGCATTTTCCTGGAGTTGGGATTTGATTTTTTCATACAACTCCTGACAGGGATCCAGCGGAGCTGTCAATCGCTGAAGTTCTACCGATTCGCTTTGGGAACACAAGGCTTTTAGGGGAGCGATGCAGGACAGGGCTGTTTTTAATTGATTCATTTCCCGGGGAGTGATTCTGCCGACTCCGATTTTGGAGGCCAGGCGTTCCAGATCGCCGATACTTTCCAGTAATTGTTCTGCCTCCTGGCGCGGGGCCTCCTGTGTCATGAAATGTTCGACGATATCTAAACGTTGGTTGATTTCTGTTGGTGATTTCAGTGGCATGCAGATCCATCTCCTCAGCGTTCGACCGCCCATCGGAGTGATGGTTCGGTCGATGACGTCTATTAACGAACGGCCTCCTTCGTAGGAAGAATGCAGTAACTCTAAATTTCGTAAGGTGAATTTATCGAGCAGAACACAGTGCGATTCGTTGATGCGGGAAATGGAGGTGATATGGGAAATCATGTCGTGTTTGGTCATTTCCAGATAATTCAGGATCGCTCCGGCAGCAGAAATTCCGCTCTGCATATTTTCAATGCCAAAACCCTTCAGTGATTTGACCTCGAAATGTTTTTCCAGACGTTCTTCGGCGGCATCCCGATCGAAAAACCATTCTTCGATCGGATAGATGTAAAATTTGTTACCGAACAGTTCATGAAACCGGTTTTCTTGCCCTCGAGGATAAATAACTTCTTTCGGCTGAAAACTGTTCAGCAGTTTGTCGATGGTGGCGGAGGATCCTTCTGTTGTCAGAAATTCTCCGGTTGACAAATCCAAAAGGGCCAACCCTGCTTCGGATTTGTTGAGGTAGACAGAGGCCAGAAATACATTGCTTTTGGTGTCGGAAGTATATTCACTGTAACAGGCTCCTGGGGTGACTAATTCAATTACTCCGCGTTTGACCAGAAACTTGGTTTTTTTGGGATCTTCCAATTGCTCGCAGATCGCTACGCGTTGACCGGCACGAACCAGTTTGGGCAGGTAATTGTCGATGGCATGATGGGGGAAGCCCGCTAATTCGACTGTACCCGGGGATGCACTGGAACGTTTGGTCAGGGTGATCCCTAAAATACGGGAGGTCGTAATAGCATCGGCTCCGAAGGTTTCATAAAAATCGCCCATTCGGTACAATAGAATGGCATCCGGATATTGGGCTTTCATGGAGTAATATTGTTGCATGAGCGGAGTTTCGCTTCCTTCTTTTTTGGCCATATAGAATGTATTTAGCAGGTTCGTTGAAGAAACATTCAAAGATAAATATTTTCGGTGAGAAAAGTTTAAAAGCTCGTAAACATTATGTAATTTTGCCTCCATGGATATAGAGATGTTGACAGATTTTTGCCGGAGTTTGGGGCAGGTGACAACAGAGATTCTATGGGGGGATGTACTCGTTTTTAAGGTAGAAGGCAAAATGTTTTGTCTGGTTCTTTTAAAGGCGGATGAGTTGAAAATGAATCTGAAATGTGATCCGGAAGAGGCCATAGAATTGCGGGAACGTTTTTCTGCCGTACTCCCGGGTTTCCATATGAACAAAAAATATTGGAACACCGTAGTAGTAGATGGCTCTGTAAGCGATAATATGCTCAAAATCTGGATTCAGAACTCTTATCGCCTGGTACGGTCGAAAGTGAGCCGAAGACTTTGAAAAATAAACAATGAGGTATGGATAATATATCGGAAATCTTGACAGCGTATAATTATGTGAGTTTGGATGAGAAGATTCAGTTCGAACTGGATGGCGTGGTTGAAAAAGAGATAAAACAGGCCTATTGTGTAGAAAATTTGGAGCGTTGTGTCGCCTGTATGGATTATACGACCTTGAAAGTGACAGATACCACGGAATCCGTCAAAAATTTCGTAGCAGATTTGTTGAGAAAACTGAAAAAGTTTGCTTTGAAAGAGGTGGCAGCTGTTTGTGTTTTTCCGAATTATGCAGAGACGGTACGCGAGGGATTGAAAGATACCGGAATTCGAACGGCGGTGGTTGCCGGTAATTTCCCGAATGCCCAGACCTACATGGCAATCAAGCAGGCTGAATGTAAAATGGCCATTGACGCGGGTGCTCAAGAGGTGGATGTTGTGATGTCCGTGGGTGAGATACTGGAAAAAGATTATGAAAAAGTATATCGGGATTTGCTTGCCATTCGACAAGCCTGTGAGGGTGTCTGTTTGAAAGTGATTCTTGAAACCGGAGAACTGAAAGATTTGGAAAGTATCTTTAATGCTTCTTTGGTGGCTGCCTATGCTGGTGCAGATTTTATCAAGACTTCAACAGGAAAGGTTCCGGTCAATGCGACTCCGGAATCCGTGTATGTAATGTGCGAGGCTATCCGGCAATTTCATGTGCAGACGGGAAAAAAGGTGGGTATAAAAGTGGCTGGTGGAATCTCAAAGGCTCAAAATGCAATCCGTTATTTGACCATCGTGAATCATGTTTTGGGACACGAATGGTTGACTCCTCTTTATTTTCGAATCGGAGCCTCTCAGTTGATGGAGGATATCGTAAAAGAGATGAAAACCCTGCCGGCCGTCAAGAATTCCTGAATTCTTGTTGGAAGGAATGAACGGAAGAGTCCGGTCGGTTAGGATATTCTATCTCCAGTTTCTCTTCATCGATGTCTTCTTCTTCGTTATAGATTTGCAACAATGGTTCGGCCCGGAAGGTCCGTTTGGTAATGCTGTGTTCCAGGGTGAGCAACAGGGATGGCAGTAGTATCAGATTGGCAAGCATGGCCGCAAACAGGGTGATTGAGGTCAGCAGACCGAGGGCAAAGGTTCCTCCGAAACTGGAAAGGCAAAAAATACCGAATCCGAACAGAAGAATAATCGAGGTGTAAATCATGCTTTGTCCGGTTTCTTTGAGTGCGAGTACGACGGAAGAGCGAATGCTCCAGTTGGTAGCTTGTAATTCCTGCCGGTATTTTGCCAGATAATGGATGGTGTTGTCTACCGAAATACCGAATGCGACACTGAACACCAGAATTGTGGAGGCTTTGATGGGGATGCCGAAATACCCCATGACTGCTGCGGTGATGATTTGGGGAACTACATTCGGAACCAGGGCAATCAGTACCATACGTTTGCTTCTGAACATCCAAGCCATAAAGCCGGCAATCAAAATGATGGCCAGAGCCAAAGAGGAAAACAGATTTTTGATGAGGTATTGGTTCCCTTTGAAGAAAATGACACTGGAACCGGTGACCGATACCTGGCATTTATCTGCAGGGAATATTTCTTCTATTTTTTGGTAAAGTGAATCTTCCTTGGCTTCCATTTTTTGGGTGCCGATATCCTTGACCCGAAAACTCAATCTGACTTTTTGCTGGGTGGAATCAACGAATGATTTCGACATCGCATTCATGCCGTTGGTCGATTCCTGAACATATTTCATGATGAAATTTTTGTTCATATTGTTCGGTAGCCGATAATAAGAGGATTTGCCGTTGTAATAAGCCTGATTGGCAAATTTGGCGGCTTCAACGACGGATAGGGCCCGTGAAAGATCCGGATCTTGTGACAATTCCCGGTTTAGCCGGTCCAGTTTTTCCAGGTTGTTTAATTTGAACACCTGGTTGGGTTTACCAAAATCGATGGCGATTTCCAATGGCATGAGACCGTCAAAGTTGGATTCGAAAAAAGCCAAATCCTGTCGGATGGGATCCGTCTCTTTCAGGTCGTCTACCATATAACCGGTAGTTTTCATCCGGGTGATGCCGTAAATGCCGACAATGACCAGGGCGATGGTGAGGTAATAGGCGGTATGGCGGCGGTTGATAACCCAGTAAATCAATTTTTCGATGATTCGGTTGATAAAAGGATTGTACAGGTGTTTGGTCTGTTTGGCATCCGGAACTGGCAGGTAGCTGAATACACAGGGAATGAGGATCAGACAGATCAGGAATACGGTTGAAATACTGATAAAGGCAATGAGACCGAAATCCACCAGGATCTGGCTGGAGGTGATGATGAAAGTCGCGAAACCTGCAGCGGTCGTTAAATTGGACAATAAGGAGGCGTTTCCTACTTTTTGTATCATGCGTTGCAGGGCTTTGATTTTATTGCCGTGCCGAACATATTCCGCATGGTATTTATTGATCATGTAAACACAGTTCGGGATTCCGATGACAATAAGCAGGGGCGGGAGCATGGCCGTCAGCAGGGTGATCTTGATCCCCAACATGGCCATAAAGCCGAGCGCCCACACTACATTGATGCCGATGATGCCGAGGCTGAAACCGACGATCCGGAAAGAGCGGAAAAAGAGATAAAGAATGATGGCAGTGATCAAAAGCGACAAGAATATGAACATATACATTTCGCCTTTGATGTTTTCGGCATTGATCACCCGGATGTAAGGCATGCCAGAATAGTGCATCTGCAAATCGTATTTCTGGGTGAATTCTTGGGTGATGGCCAATACCTCTTCAACCAATTGTACTCGGGCCGGAGAATTCATTACTTCTGCCGACACGGTGATCATCATATTGTAGGTATGCCGGTCCTTGTTGATCAGCATTCCGTCATAAAACGGGAGATGTTCGGCAATGTAGGCCAAACTGTCGAGTTCCGCTTGGCTTCCGATATGTTTCGGAAAAATGGGGCATACCTCAAATTTTTTCAGGTCGGTATTTTTTTGCAAATTGAAGGTATGAGTGATGGACATGAGGGCATTGACGCCTTTCAGGGCTTTGATGTCATTTCCCATTTGGATCCAGTCGTTGGTTTTGTCCAGCTGATAGAAATTGGAGTCCTGAATGGCAAATACCATGACATTGCCTTCCTGACCGAAAGTTTCCCTGAAACGAGTGTAGTCGAGATAGGCGGAATCGGTTTTCGGCAACAGATCGGCACTCTCGTAGGACATCTGTATTTTCCGGGCCTGAAAGCCCATAAAGATTGTCCCGAGTAAAATTCCGGTAATAAAAGCAATCCGATTCCGTAAAATGATCCCTGCTATCTTAGTCCACATAATAATTTGTCCTGTTTGCCGAAAAGTCAATCATCTGCCACAATCATGAGATTCCGCCGTCCATCGATTTTGCCTGCAAATTTAGCAACAATCTGTGAAAGCTTATTGTATTTTTAGGTTGTTTTTGTGTCTTTTTGAATCTCTGGCAGTTTTTTTTTCTATGTTGTTTTCAATGGCTAGTGTAAGATCTACACCGGTTTGGTTGGCTAAACAGACAAGCACCCATAGAACATCGGCCATTTCGTCCGCTAAATTGTCTTTTTCTCCGGCCTTGAAGGATTGTTCTCCGTATTTTCGGGCAATGACCCGGGCCAATTCGCCGACCTCTTCGGTAAGTATGGCCATATTGGTCAATTCATTGAAATAACGGACTCCGTATGTTTGAATCCAATGATCGACTTTTTCTTGTAATTCTTTGATTTCCATGGGTCTGATGTGTTTTGCTTATTGCCTGTTTTTTGAATCGATGAGGATGGTGACTGGGCCGTCGTTGATTAAGGCGACTTGCATGTCGGCTCCAAACCGCCCGGTTTTAATCTCTTTTTGGAGATTTGTCTGCAAGGCTTGAACAAATGCTTCATACAGGGGAATTGAAATTTCCGGTTTGGCTGCATCGATGTAGGATGGGCGATTCCCTTTCTTGGTACGGGCCAGGAGGGTGAATTGACTGACGGCAAGAATTTCTCCGGCAGTTTCCTGAATAGAGCGGTTCATGACTCCGTTTTCATCGTCGAAAATACGTAAATGGCAGATTTTGCTGCTCAACCATTCGATGTCTTCCGCTGTATCGTCGGCTTGTATGCCGACCAGAATCAGCATGCCGGCACCGATTGAGGCATGCAACTGCTGTTGTATGGAGACGCTGGCTTGCTTAACTCGCTGAATAACAACTTTCATATCTTGTTTCTTTTGCTCCGCAAAGGTATAATAACTATTTGAAAATTAGAAAATGTGGAAATTAGAAATTAATTTTTTACTTTTGTACCCGAAACTGGCTGAGTAGTTCAATGGATAGAACGGAAGTTTCCTAAACTTTAAATTCGGGTTCGATTCCCGGCTCGGCTACTTTTCTTTTTTGATGGATTCCCGTTTTTTATAGAGCGCAACTGCTACAGCCACCATAATCTTCTCCGGTCGCACCGTGATATTCCGGGTGTCTTTGCAGCCATACGACTGCATAGGAACAGGTGGCAACAGGCTGGAGCTGATGGGTAAGGGCATAGTCGTAAGCGGCTTTGACCAGTTTGGCTGCGATTTCTCTTCCGCTGATGGGAGGTGGAACTACGGTGTGGCGGATATCTAACTTGTTGTCGTAAAGCTGATAGGATACATATGCAGTGTAACCGTCAACAACTGTTTTGAACATTTTTTCGTCGGGGAGGTGTATGATTTCCATGTTTAAATTGTTTTTACGAAGGTAGTAAATATTTTTTAATTGTGGGATATTCGGTATATTTGTCGTACAAAATGGATCAAATCAGATAATTTGTAAAATATTGACTATGGAAAATTTTGTTTTTCAAAATCCGACCAAATTGATTTTTGGAAAAGGGATGATTGGACAGTTGGCGAAGGAAATTCCTGCCGGGAAACGTGTTTTGGTGACTTTTGGTGGAGGGAGTGTTCGTAAAAACGGAGTATACGATCAGGTGAAAGAGGCGTTGAAAGATTTTGAAACCATTGAATTTTGGGGAATTGAAGCCAATCCGAAAATCGAAACCTTGCGAAAAGCCATTCAGTTGGGTAAAGAAAAGAAAGTGGATTTTTTGCTGGCAGTGGGAGGCGGTTCCGTGATTGACGGAAGTAAACTGATTTCGGCAGGAATTCTGTATGATGGAGATGCCTGGGATCTGGTGTTGAAAGGAAGTGAAGAGAAAACCCTGCCGTTGGGGGCAATCCTGACCTTGCCGGCGACCGGTTCGGAAATGAATCGGGGGGCGGTTATTTCTAGACTGGAGACAGCCGAGAAGTATGCATTCTATTCCAATTATCCGGTCTTTTCGATTCTTGATCCGACAGTAACCTATACTTTGCCTCCTTATCAGGTGGCTTGTGGAATTGCAGATACTTTTGTACATGTCATGGAACAATACATGACCACGGTGGGGCAATCCCGCTTGATGGACAGATGGTCTGAAGGGATTATTCATACCCTGATCGAGATCGCTCCGGAAATTCTTCGTCGGCAGGATCATTATGAACTGATGGCTGAGTTTATGCTGTGTGCGACGATGGGGCTCAACGGTTTTGTGGCACTGGGGGTTCGACAGGACTGGGCCACTCATATGATCGGACATGAATTGACAGCTCTGCATGGTTTGACGCATGGGGCAACACTGGCAATTGTGTTGCCGGGATTGTGGCGGACATTGAAACAGAAAAAAATGGGAAAACTTGTTCAGTTTGGCGAACGGATTTGGCAGATCACCCAGGGAAGCGAGGAGGAAAGAGCGGAGGCAACCATTCAAAAGACCGAAGCGTTTTTCAAGAGTCTTGGACTGCCGACTCGTTTGAGTGAAGCCGGTATCGGTGAATCGACTATTTTGGAAATTGAAAAGCGTTTCAATGAACGGAAAGTCGCTTTTGGGGAAGATCAGGATGTAACGGGGACTGTGGCTAGACAAATTTTGGAAAATTGTCGATAACGACATAGATTTAAAGTGATATGGGAAGTGTCCGAGATTTCGGACACTTTTTTTATGCTCCGGAATAGGGGTTTCCCCGTTTTGTGCGTTTTATAGACAAACGAGATTAAAGGAAATAGAAATGAAAAAACTATTTTTAGCAATTGTCTGGGGGATGATTGTATGGTTGCTGGATGGATGTGAATCCTATTCGGGAGATTTAAAAAATAAACGTACGCTTCAGGCACGAAAGGCATTTCAATATGTGGAAGACGATCTGCAGTCCATTGCCGGGCTTTTTGAGAATATGTTGAAATTGGATCAGGAAATGCAACGGGGAATAGAAGGGGAAGGTGCATCTGAATATTTTCCTGGGGAAAAGGTCTTTCGGGATGCCAACGGTTGGTGGGGGGTGAATGACTGGCACGGTTGTCGTTTTAAAATATATGGACTGAACAGTTTGAGTCTGACAACCGTCGGGGCACAATGGACCGCAATTTCCCGTTATTATTCCAGTGATAGTCTGTTTGTAGAGTGTTTAGGTCCGGGCCGGTGGTCGGTCAAAGGGTTTACTCGGGGGAGTAATTGTTGGCGGACGGAGGTTTCCGGTGAGTTTTCTTTATCAGGAAACCGGATACCTCTTCAGCTCGATTCCCTGAGATTGATTTTTCAGGGAAACGGAGTAACCAGTTTGGCGGAGAACTATCCTGCTTCCGATGTTAAGATTACTTTTTCAACACCTCAGCCTCTGCAACGTTTGGATCGTTTGGAATATAGACCTTATCCGTTTATGGGCGGATGTATGCAATTGTATATTCATGATTTGAGAAAAGATCGGAAAGAGCAGGCTTTTGTCGAGATTGAAGATCTTCCTATGAGTGAACGTCTGATTCGTATAACAGCCCGGGGGGTAACTGAAATTTATTAGCGTGGATTTATGGACTTCAATATGCTTTGTTTGAAAACAGGAATTACCCGGATGGGGGTGATCTTGTGCTGTTGTTTTTTTTGTACGGCTTGTTTTTGTGGACGGACATATCATGCGGAGGTTTATGTTGGAGGAATCGTGAAAGATCGTAAAACGAAATGTCCGATAGAAGGTATTGAGGTTCGGATGAGTGGCGGAAAGAGCTCCGTTCTGACCACCAAAGATGGTAAATTCGGTTTCCGGGAAGAACGGACGAATATCCGGCAGTGGTTGAATTTCCGGGACATGCGGGCAGACAGATGTTATGGAGCGATGGATACTTCCTTGTATATGAATCGTGAAAAAGTGGTCGTCGAAATTTTTTTGGATTCTCTTTCTGCCGAATAATCCCTGGCTGTTATAAAAATTCCGGGCTTTCTGATGAATTTCCAGCTTCTTTTGTTAATTTAGCAGCTCTTAAATCAAAAGAAGATGTATACGATCAAAGAACTCCAGGAAGTAATCAAAGCGGAATTGGACAAGCATGAATATGTGGAGGAACCTCTCTCTCTGTTTGAACCGGTTAAATATATCATGGAAGATGGAGGGAAAAGGCTGCGTCCGGTATTGACTTTGATGGCTTATAATCTGTATCGGGATGATATAGAGAAAGCTTTGAAATCAGCCATCGGCATAGAAATTTTTCACAATTATACTTTGTTGCACGACGATGTGATGGATAATGCGGAATTACGGCGGGGACGTTTGACTGTCCATCGGAAATGGAATAACAACGTGGCTATTTTGAGTGGAGATGCGGCGGCGGTTACGGCGTATAAGTATATAGAGACGTGTGAAGATGCCTATTTGCGGCGGGTGATTGACGGTTTCAACCAAGTAGCGATGGATGTATGCAAAGGGCAGCAGTATGACATGGAATTTGAAACACGGGATCAGGTCAGTGAAGAAGAGTATCTTCAGATGATTTACTTAAAGACGGCTGTGCTGATTGCCGGAAGTATCCGACAGGGAGCATTGATTGCCGGTGCTCCGGAACATGAATACAAAGAATTGTATGATTTCGGCGGATTCCTGGGATTGGTATTTCAGTTGCAGGACGATTTTCTGGATGTGTATGGCAATGTGGCGGAATTTGGAAAAAAGATCGGAGGGGACATTGTCAGCAATAAAAAAACTTATTTGCTGATCAAAGCATTGGAATTGGCTACGGAATCGGATAGACAACTTCTGTTGGAATGGTGCCGAAAAGAACATTTTGATCCACAGGAAAAGATAGCAAAAGTTACAGAGATATATAACCGGACGGGTATAAAAGAGGTGGTGGCAGAAAAAGTCGATGAATATTTGGAGAAAAGCCGGCTGGCTTTGAAAAAAATCGAAGTGCCGGAAGATCGAAAGATCCGGTTTTATGAAATGATCGAATCTATTGGGAAACGCAAAAAGTAATTTTGATTCCATGAAGGATGACACTTCAAAACAACGGTTATTGGATGAACGGTATCTTCGGATGGCCAGAATCTGGTCGGAAAATTCCTATTGTAAACGACGCCAGGTAGGAGCTTTGATTGTGAAAGACAAATCGATTATTTCCGATGGTTATAACGGAACTCCTTCCGGATTCGAGAATCTGTGTGAAGATGAAAATGACAAGACCAAACCCTATGTGCTGCATGCGGAGGCGAATGCCATTACCAAAGTGGCTAAGTCGGGTAACAGCAGTGATGGGGCGACTTTGTATGTAACCGCTTCCCCTTGTATTGAATGTGCCAAATTGATCATTCAGGCAGGCATCGTTCGGGTGGTTTATTCTGAAATGTATCGCTGTTTCGATGGATTGGAACTGTTGAAAAAAGCGGGCATAAAAGTGGATTTAGTAGAGATTTGACAGATTATTGCATATGTACAACAACAAATTGAAAGCGATTGTTTTACCGGTAGTCATTGCTTTGGCGATCGTATTGGGAATGGGTATAAATTCGCTCTTGGAACGGCCGGAATTGCCGAATGTTTCGAATCAGCGGATGGTTGGAAGTAAGTTGGATTATATTTTGAATATGATCAACTATTCTTATGTGGATTCGGTGGATGTTCATGAAATTGAGGAAAATGCCATTCCTTTGCTTTTGAAGGATCTGGATCCTCACACGGTGTATATTCCGGCCAAGGACATGCAACGGGTAAATGAAGAGATGGTCGGTAATTTTGGTGGTGTGGGAGTGCAGTTCTACAAATACCTGGATACGGTAACCGTTGTTAAGGTGGTGAAAGGAGGTCCGTCGGAGGCTGCCGGATTGCAGGATGGTGACCGGATTGTCAAGGTGAATGATTCGATTGTGGCCGGTCGGAACATGAATACGGACGAGATCATGAAATTGATGCGCGGGGAGATCGGATCGGATGTCCGGTTGACGATTGTCCGGCATGGCGTGGCGGAGCCGATCGTGAAGACCATTACCCGGGGCAGTATTCCTATCAAGAGCATAGATGTTGCTTATATGCGGGATGATACTACCGGTTTTATCCGGGTGAAGACCTTTGGCATGAATACCTATGATGAGTTCATGATGGCCATGGCCAAACTCGAGGGGCAGGGGATGAAACGTTTGATTATCGATTTGCGGGACAATGAGGGAGGTATACTTCCCATTGCAACCCGGATGATCAATGAATTTTTGCCGGAAGGAAAATTGATTTTATATACGCAGGGGAAAGCATCTCCTCGGATGGATTACAATTCGAATGGAAAAGGGAAGTATCAGCATTTACCACTGACCGTTCTGATCAATGAAGCCAGTGCTTCTGCCAGTGAGATTTTTGCCGGTGCGATTCAGGATAATGATCGGGGAAATATTGTCGGACGGCGATCCTTTGGAAAAGGATTGGTGCAGGAGCAGCGGATGCTTCCGGATAATTCTGCTTTGAGACTTACGGTGGCCCGTTATTATATTCCGTCCGGACGTTCGATACAGAAACCCTATGATGGGGGAAAAGAAAAGTATTATTCGGATATTTATCAGCGTTTGTTGCATGGTGAATTTTCACAGAAAGACAGTATCCATTTTGATGAGAATTTGAAATTTCAGACCGTCGGCGGACGGACCGTATATGGCGGCGGAGGGATTATGCCGGATGTATTTGTGCCTGAAGATACGGTCGGTTTTTCCTATTATCTAATAGATGTCAATCAGAAGAATCAGTATTTATATGATTATACCTTCTATTTTATGGATCATCATCGTTCAGAGACGAAAGATATCAAGGATTACAAGCAATTGTTGAAATATTTGAATCGCTTTGATCTGGTCAATGAGATGGCTGATTATGCTGCCGGCAGAGGGCTAAAAAGAGATGAACAGGGAATTCGGGCTTCTCGCGCTATCATGAATACACTGATTAAGGCATTTATCGGTCGCCATGTGTTGGATGATGATGGATTTTTCCCGATTTTATATTTGGATGACAAGACGATAGAAACGGCGGTTCGGGAACAGGCCCGGGGAGTACAAGCGAATTAATGTATGGGCGGACGGAGAAAGAGAGGAAAAGGCAGGTGGTGGATCTGTCTTGTTCTGTTGTTGGGTGTGGCGTGGTTTTTCTATGCTTCCTGGAGACCGTTTTCAGAGAAGGAATCCTTTGCGGAAGTAGAATATTTGCCTTCCGATGAGGGGGAACTCGTCCGTCATACCTATTATTCTCTCAGTTTTAATTCAGAACATAAACAGGCGAACTGGGTTTATTATGTCCTGGCGCTTCAGGGGCAGAAAAAACGGGCCGAACGGACAGACAATTTTAGGGAGGATCGGAAAGTGACTTCGGGTTCGGCCAAGCCTTCCGATTATACCCATAGCGGTTATGACCGTGGACATCTGTGTCCGGCAGGAGACATGGCTCAATCTGAACTCGCTATGCAGGAAACTTTTTTTATGTCGAACATTGCTCCTCAGGTACCGCAATTCAATCGCGGTATTTGGAAAAAGCTGGAAGAGCGGGTGCGCGATTGGGCTCGAAGAGAACCTATCTGCATCGCTACCGGACCTGTTTTTAAAGATAGCAAGGGGAAGATAGGCAAAAGCGGCGTGACTGTGCCCGGTTATTTTTATAAGGTGCTGTATGCACCGGTTCATCAGCGGATGATCGCGTTTTTGCTTCCGAATTCTCCGGATAAAAGGCCTTTACAGGAATATGTCGTTACCGTTGATTCAGTTGAATGTCTGACAAATATTGATTTTTTTCCGCAATTGGCGGATACTTTGGAAACTCGTCTGGAGGCGATGGCGGATTATGCTGTCTGGAACTGATTGCGGTTATTTCAACAGTTTGTCGATTTCCTGACACAGGGCATTGAATTCTTGAGTGTCGAAGAGGCGGGTCATGAAAACGATTTTCCCCTTTTTATCGATGAGAATGTTTCGGGTAACACCGGCTCCTTCGGCCGCAAAGGAATAAAAGGCTTTACCTTCCGGGTCAAGGGTGAGCGGATAGGTGATTTTCATTTCTTTGGCAAATTTGATCGTTTGTTCCCGGCTTTCTTTCAGATCGATTCCGATCAGGGCAAAATCGGAATGGTTCCGGTGTTTTTGCCAGATTTCCTTTTCGATGTGAGGCATCTCTTCCCGACAAACACCGCACCAGCTGGCGGTGAATTGCAACATGACGATTTTCCCCCGGAAATCAGAGAGTTTCTTTTGAGTTCCGTCGGTATAGGTGATGGTAATATCCGGAGCCATTTCTCCTATTTTTACAATGTATCCTCTTTCATCGTTTTGAGAGAAACCGAACAGACTTATCAGTAAAAAGATCCATGTTATAAAAAATGTCTTCATCGTATATGGGTTTTCTGTTATTCTTTTGTTGCAAAGATAGGAAAAAAATATAATTTTCATGGGGGGAATATTACCTTTGCAGAAAACGGATTATGATGGATCAGCGTAAATATGCCATTCATTTGGCTCCTTTGCAGGGATATACGGATCGTGTATATCGGAATGCCTTTGCCCGTTATTTCGGTGGTGTAGAGGTTTTTTATACACCTTTCATACGCATCGAGAACGGAGAGGTCCGACGGCGAGATCTGCGTGATCTTCAAATGGATCGAAATACAGTGCCCTGTCTGATTCCGCAAATCCTGCCGGGCAATGCAGATGAATTTCAGTTTTTGGTCGATACGATTCTGAAGGAAGGTTATCGGGCTGTTGATGTTAATCTGGGATGTCCTTTCCCGATGATTGCCCGTAAGGGGAAAGGGGCCGGAATGCTGCCATTTCCGGACCGTGTGCAGGCTCTTTTAACCCCCATGGAGGCTTATCCGGAGATTCGCTTTTCGCTGAAGATGCGTTTGGGGTGGGAGAATACACGGGAATGTTTGGAATTAATCGATCTGATCAATGCTCTTCCTTTGCGTCAGGTGACGCTTCATGCCCGGACCGGGGTACAACAATACAAGGGATTTCCGGATGAGGAGGCTTTTCAGGCTTTTTATGAATTGTGCAAGCCGCCGCTTTTTTACAACGGAGATATCAGCACTCTTCCGGACATACAACGGATAGTCGGACGGTTTCCTGCTTTGGGCGGAATAATGATTGGCCGCGGTTTGTTGGCCTCTCCGCTGTTGGCGAAGGAATTTGTCGAAAATGAAACTTTTTCTTTGGAAAAACGAATGTCTCTTTATAGGGATTTTCACCGGGAGTTGTTTGCTGCTTATTCAGAAATTCTTCAGGGGGATTGTCAGTTGTTGGCGAAGATGAAGGCATTGTGGGAGTATTTTTTACCAGATACGGATCGGAAATGTCTGAAAAAAATTCGGAAAGCAACGAAGGTGACATCTTATATGGAAACGGTGAAACAGATTTTTTATGCTACGTAAAGGGATTTATATTTTTCTCGGAATTTTGTCGGTCGTTTTGGGGGTTGTCGGTATTTTTGTTCCCGGTTTACCGACGACGCCTTTCCTGCTGCTGAGTTCCTGGCTCTTTTATAAGAGCTCGAAACGCTTGCATGACCGTCTGTTACGGTCTCGTCTGGGACGTTATATCCGGCATTATGAATCGGGGGAAGGGGTTCCTCTGGCTTCAAAACTGATTTCTATTGCCTGTATGTGGGGAATGGTCTGTTTTTCGGCTTTTTTCGCTATCGAACGGTTTTATCTGCGGGTATTATTGTTTGTTTTGGCCGGAATCGGTACGATTTGTGTTTCTCTTATGGTACCGACAGCCAAAAAAGATGGAAAAAGATAAAAACGGCCTGCCTTCCTGACAACAATCATAAAAGACAGGCCGTCCTTTTTTAGATGACTACATTCACGATTTTCTTCGGAACGATGATCATTTTGCGTATTTCTTTACCTTCGAGCCATTTGGCGGCTTCTGGGGCTGCCTTTACGGCTGCTTCAATTTCTGCTGAAGTTGCTGTCAGCGGCATGTTCAGTTTGAACCGGACTTTTCCGTTGAAAGAAACCGGATATTCGAAAGCATCCTCTGACAGGTATTTCTCTTCCCATTGGGGGAAGTTGGCCATGGTGACACTGCTGTCGTGTCCCAGTTGATGCCAAAGCTCTTCTGCAATGTGAGGGGCGTAGGGAGCAATAGCGATTACCAATGGTTCCAGAATAACCCGTTTGTTGCATTTCAAAGAAGTCAATTCGTTGGTGCAGATCATAAAGGCTGGAATGGAGGTATTGAAAGAAAAGTTTTCAATATCGTATTCGATTTTCTTCAAGGTTTTGTGCAGGATCTTCAGTTCTTCCCGACTCGGAGCCTCCTCGCTGATGGAGAAAGTTTCCTCTTGCTGGAATAAACGCCAGAATTTGCGTAAAAACTTATACACACCGTCAATTCCTTGGGTATCCCAGGGTTTGTGGGCTTCCAACGGTCCTAGGAACATTTCGTACAAACGCAGGGTATCTGCACCGAATTCATGGATGATATCGTCCGGGTTGACGACATTAAACATGGATTTGGACATTTTCTCAATGGCCCAGCCGCAGATGTACTTGCCGTCCTCCAGAATGAATTCGGCATTGGCGAAATCGGGCATCCATTTTTTGAATGCTTCGGTATCCAACTGGTCGTTCCGGACGATATTGACATCAACATGGATTTCTGTGGTTTCATATCGATCTTTCAAGCCGGCGGAAACGAAAGTGTTTGTCCCGACAATCCGGTATACGAAGTTGGAACGACCCTGGATCATTCCCTGATTGATCAGTTTCTTGAACGGTTCGGGTTCGCATACGACGCCCAAATCATAGAGGAACATGTTCCAGAAACGCGAATAAATCAAGTGGCCGGTAGCATGTTCCGCTCCTCCCAGGTAGAGATCGACGTTCCGCCAGTAATGGTCCGCTTCCGGACTGACCAGTGCCCGGTCGTTGTGAGGATCCATGTATCGCAGATAGTAAGCCGAAGAACCGGCAAAACCGGGCATGGTGTTGAGTTCGATGGGATATCCTTCTTCCGTTTTCCAGTTGAGTGCCCGTCCCAGGGGCGGTTCTCCCGTCTCTGTCGGCAGGTATTTGTCGATTTCCGGTAATTCGAGCGGTAGTTTCGACTCGTCCATCATGTAAGGCATCTCTTCTTTGTAGTAAACCGGAAAGGGTTCTCCCCAATAGCGTTGGCGGCTGAAGATGGCATCCCGCAGCCGGTAATTGATTTTGCTTTTACCGATGCCTCTTTTTTCGACTTCTGTAGCGATAAATGCGATGGCTTCTTTTACTTCCATTCCGTTGATCAATCCGCTGTTGATCATCTTACCTTCTTTGGCATCGTAGGAACTTTCACTCAGATCGATGGGTTGACCGTTGTCTATGACCGGAATGATCGGAAGATTGAATTTCCGGGCAAAGGCGTAGTCCCGGCTGTCGTGGGCCGGTACGGCCATGATGGCTCCTGTTCCGTATCCGGCTAATACATATTCGCTGATCCATACGGGAATGGCTTCTTGGGTGAACGGATTGATGGCATAGGAACCGGTAAATACACCCGTAACGGTTTTTACTTCGCTCTGACGTTCCCGTTCGGTACGCTTGGCGACATAGTCCAGGTATTCTGCAACGGCTTTTGCCTGCTCGGGAGTGGTTAATTCCCGGACATAATCGCTTTCGGGGGCCAGTACCATGAAACTGACTCCGTAAATAGTGTCCGGTCGGGTGGTGAAAATACGCAATTGTACTTTTGAGTCTTTTACTTCAAAGGTAACATCGGCTCCCTGCGACCGTCCGATCCAGTTGCGTTGGATGTCCTTCAGAGAATCCGACCATTCGAGACTGTCCAGACCGTCCAGTAAACGCTGGGCATAAGCTGATACCCGTAAAGACCATTGGCGCATGTTTTTTTGGACAACCGGGAAACCTCCGCGTACGGACAGGCCGTCTTTGACTTCGTCGTTGGCCAATACCGTTCCCAGTTGAGGGCACCAGTTCACCATGGTGTCCGCCAGATAGGCAATCCGGTAATTCAACAACAGGCTCTGTTGTTCTTTTTCTGTTTTGGATTTCCATTCTTCTGCCGTGAATACAGGGGTGTCAGAACAGGCGGCTTCGACCTGGAGGTTGCCTTCTTTTTCGAAAGTAGCAATCAATTGGCTGATCGGTTCGGCTTTCTGGGTCTTTTTGTTGAACCAGTGATTGAACATTTGAATGAAGGCCCATTGGGTCCATTTGTAATATTGGGGATCGCAGGTGCGTACTTCCCGATCCCAGTCGAAGGAGAAGCCGATTTTATCCAGCTGTTCCCGGTAACGGGCAATATTCTTTTCCGTCGTGATGGCCGGATGCTGACCGGTTTGTATGGCATATTGTTCTGCCGGTAGACCGTAGGCGTCAAATCCCATCGGATGCAGTACGTTAAAACCTTTCAGACGTTTATATCTGGAATAGATGTCGGAGGCAATGTAGCCGAGCGGATGGCCCACATGCAAACCGGCTCCGGATGGATACGGGAACATGTCCAATACATAATATTTGGGTTTGGACGGATCTACGTCCACCTTGTAGGTCTGGTTTTCTTTCCAGTAGCTTTGCCACTTTTGCTCGATCTCCTTAAAATTGTATTCCATGATTATATCGATTGTTGATGATTTCATTTTGAGGGACAAAGATAACAAGTAAACACTAAAAGGTAAAAAGTAAAAGCAGAAAACGGAAGCAATTTTTATCCGTAAGTGTAAAAAAATGATTATTTTCGTTCGCGGTACTTTTAAAAACAGGTTATGTCTTCGATTTTGGTGTTGTTTATTCTGCTTGCGTATTTCGGAGTGTTGATCCTTATCAGTTATTTCACCTCCCGGAAATCGGATAATGAGACTTTTTTTACGGCTAATCGTACCTCGCCCTGGTATTTGGTCGCCTTCGGCATGATCGGTACTTCACTTTCCGGAGTAACTTTTATTTCAATTCCCGGGGAGGTGGGAGTCAGTCATTGGACCTATTTGCCGGTGGTATGGGGAAATTGTATCGGGTATATATTGATTGCCTGGATTCTTTTGCCTTTGTTTTATAAATTGAATCTGGTGTCCATTTATTCCTGGCTGGGACTTCGTTTCGGAGAGAAAGCCCGTTTGATCGGTTCTTTTTTCTTTATCCTGTCTCAATTGATCGGGGCATCTTTCCGTTTGTTCCTGGTTGTGGGGGTCTTGCAGCTGGCCTTGTTTGACCGTTTGGGGATTCCTTTCGCATTGACGGTGTTCATTACCCTCGGTTTGGTATGGATTTATACTTTTCGGGGCGGTATCAAGACCATTGTTTGGACCGATACCTTGCAGACTGTGTTTATGTTGATTTCGGTGGTATTGACCATTGTGGTTATTTGCCGGAGTCTGGATTTCGATTTCAGGTCGATGGTCGGTGCGATTCAAGACAGCTCGTATGCCCGTATATTCGATTGGGATTGGCGTTCTTCCCACCATACCTTGAAGCAGTTTTTGGCTGGAATCGCTATTACCGTTGCGATAAACGGTCTGGATCAGAACATGATGCAAAAGAATCTGACATGCCGTTCTCTGAAAGATTGCCGGATCAACATGTACTCTTTTTCTTTTCTGTTTTTGTGTACGAACCTGTTGTTTCTGGCATTGGGGGCGTTGTTGTATCTCTATGCCGGTGTCAAGGCCATTGAATTGCCTGCAAAATCGGACGATGTTTTTGCCTTTTTGTCGATGAACTATTTCGGAGTTGTTACCGGTTTGTTTTTTTTACTGGGAATTACAGCTGCGGCCTATTCTTCGGTAGATTCTTCGCTGACCTCTTTGACCACTTCGTTCTGTATCGATTTTTTGAAGATCGATCCCCGGGATTCCGGACAGAAACGGCGGCGGATTCGGGTTCATGTTGCTTTTTCCCTGTTGATGTGTCTGGTCATTGTGCTTTTTCATGAGCTGAACAATACCAGTGTGGTCAATGCTGTTTTGAAGGCAGTCGGATATACTTACGGGCCCATTCTTGCCTTGTTTGTTTTTGGGCTGCTTACCTCCTGGCAAGTAAAAGAACGTGCTCTGATAGGGGTCTGTTTGGTGTCGCCTGTGCTTTCTTATGTACTCGACCGGTATTCCGAACAGTGGTTGGGTGGATATTGCTTCGGATTTGAAATTTTGTTGGTGAATGCTTTGCTTTGTTTTCTGGGATTGTGTTTTTTCCGGAAACAGGGGAATTCCTGCAACAGATTTGTTAAAATTGAATGAGAATGTTATCTTTACCAGGGATAAATCGTAATGAAAGATAGAAATTAATTGTAGCATGATGAAAATAGCTGTTGTTTTATTCGGGATCTTTTTGGGATGTCTCTGTTTTTCTTGTAAAGAGAAAAAGGTACAGGAAGAACTGACAGCGCAAAAGGTGGAAGTGGCGACTCCGGAGCCGGTTGCTCCTCCTCAGGAGGAAGCAAAGCCTGCAGAAAAACAGATGAATTATTATCTGGTCGCTGGATGTTTTGAGATTCGGGAGAATGCAGACCGTTTGCTGGCTCAGTTGCTCAGTGAAGGATATGATGCCCGGATTCTTCCCTTTTACCATATGAGTATGGTTACTTATGACGGTTTTGCGACTCGGCAGGAGGCACAGATCGCCTTGAATCGGATTGTCCGGGAAGATGGCAAGGAGTTGACCTGGGTATATCCGGTGAAATAAAAATAAAAAACCGATCGAAATATCTCGATCGGTTTTTATCATTTTTTTTAATCTTACATAATGAAATGATCGCTGATTGAACGGTGCTCAACCACATTCCGGATGGTTTCTGCGAACATGTCGGCGACAGATATTACTTTGATCTTATTGCAAGCCTGCCGCAACGGGATGGAATCTGTAAAGATCACCTCATCCAGGGCTGATTTTTCGATGTTTTCATATGCTTTCCCGGAGAGTACGGCATGGGTGGCTACGGCTCTCACTGTCAGCGCCCCTTTGTCTTTCAGAATACCCGAGGCTTTGCAGATGGTACCGGCAGTGTCGATCATATCGTCTACAATCACTACGTTTTTGCCTGCCACATCTCCGATCACTTTCATGTCGGCGACTTCATTGGGCCGTTCTCTGGTCTTGTGACAGATGACTAAACCGGAATCGAAAAATTTGGCCCATGAATTTGCTCGTTTGGATCCACCGATATCCGGAGACGCAATGGCAAGATTCTCGAGTTTTAAAGAGCGGATGTAAGGAGCCAGAACGGTAGAGCCGTATAAATGATCTACCGGGATATCGAAAAATCCCTGGATCTGATCCGCGTGCAAGTCCATGGTCATGATGCGGTCCACTCCGGCAGCACACAACAGGTTGGCAACCAGTTTGGCACCGATCGCAACACGGGGACGATCCTTTCTGTCTTGACGGGCAAAACCGAAATACGGAATGACTGCTACTACCTTGTAGGCGGAAGCCCGTTTGGCAGCATCGATCATCATTAACAACTCCATGAGGTTATCACTGGGCGGGAAAGTGGATTGTACGATAAAAACATGATCACCACGAACCGTTTCATCGTAAGCCGTCGCGAATTCTCCGTCACTGAAATGCAATAAAGTCTTTTGTCCGAGCTCTAAATCCAATGATTTAGCAATCTTCTCAGCAATGTATTTGCTGTTTTCCCCGGAAAAAATCTTAACTTCGGAAAGATCTGACATAATTTAGCCGTTTCAAATATTTATGTTTAAAGACGCTGTAAAATTTGAATTCAGGAGGTTGGTATCCCGAACTCGCATTGGAGCTAATACAAGACAAAAGTAAGTAATTAATTGATATTAGAAAATCCAAAATTGAAAATAAATTTATGCTTTTAATTTTTATCATTTTTCTTTATCTTTATACCGTTTGTGAAGAATTTCTGATTATTTAATTTCAATTTTAAATTTACTTATGGAAAAACTGAATCAATACATTGAAGAAAACAAGGAGCGTTTTCTGAATGAACTCTTTGAGTTGATACGTATTCCTTCGATCTCTTCCGAGGCTGAACATAAACCCGATATGTACCGTTGCGCGGAGAAGTGGAAAGCATTGCTGCTGGCTGCTGGAGCTGATAAGGCGGAGGTATATGAAACGGAAGGCAATCCGGTGACATACGGTGAAAAAATCATCGATCCTGCTTTACCGACAGTATTGGTTTACGGGCATATGGATGTCATGCCGGTTGATCCGGTCGATTTGTGGCATACCTCTCCTTTCGAACCGGTGATTAAGGACGGAAAAATATGGGCCAGAGGGGCTGATGATGACAAGGGACAATCTTTTATGCATGCCAAGGCATTTGAATACATGGTGAAGACTGGAAATTTGAAGTGCAATGTCAAATTCATGCTGGAAGGAGAGGAGGAAATCGGATCTCCCAGTCTGCCGAAATTCTGTCGGGATCATCGGGAGATGTTGAAGGCAGATGTGATCCTGGTATCGGATACCAGTATGATTGCTCCGGATGTGCCTTCGATTACCACCGGTTTACGGGGATTGGCCTATTGGGAAGTGGAAGTTACCGGTCCGAATGCGGATCTGCACTCCGGTATTTTTGGCGGAGCGGTTGCCAATCCGATCAATGTATTGTGTAAAATGATCGGGGATATGATCGATGATCGGGGACACATCACGATTCCCGGATTCTACGATGATGTATTGGAAGTCAGTGCGGAAGAGCGGGCTAAAATGGCAAAAGCTCCGTTTAATCTGGAAAATTATCAGCGTTCCTTAGGAATAAAGGCGGTTCATGGAGAAGAAGGATTTACGACCAGTGAAAGAACAGGTATCCGTCCGACTTTCGATGTTTGCGGTATCTGGGGCGGTTATACCGGTGAAGGAGCTAAAACTGTTTTGCCCTCAGTGGCGCATGCTAAAATCAGTTGTCGTCTTGTGCCCAATCAGAAACACGACCAGATTGCCCGCTTGTTCAAGGAATATTTTGAGTCCATTGCTCCGGAATATGTACAGGTAAAAGTTACTTATTTGCACGGAGGTCCTTCTTATGTTTGTCCGATTGATCTGCCAGCCTATAAAGCGGCTGAAAAAGCCTATGAAGAGGTATATGGCAAACAGCCGGTTCCGGTGCGTTCGGGCGGAAGTATCCCTATCATCGCTACCTTTGAAGAGGTGTTGGGTATTAAGTCCATTCTGATGGGATTCGGTTTGGGTGCGGATGCCATCCATTCTCCCAATGAGAATTATCCGCTGGAACAGTTCTTCAATGGAATCCGTACGATACCGCTGTTTTATAAACATTTTGCGGAAAGCGTAAAATAGAGTCTGTCCGATTCTCCTTTACAGGGTGGTGTGAGTCATAAAGCGGGTCTGTTTGCCCCGTGCCGGGACCGTCAGTTCCTGTGTGATCTGGCGGCCCTGTCTATCGGAAAATCGAAGTTCGATGTGATTTTCCTCCATCTGTAGTGGAATTTTGGTATAGGAAATGGAATAGGGAAGGGTTTGCCAATTGCGTGTATCCGCTTTTTCGGTGAAGGCATTGGTGAGGCTGACAGCCAACCCGACCCATTCGTTTTGTTTGGAGGCCGCATATTTGATGCCTTGTTTGATACCGACCCGCAGCAGGGAAGCGGAGAGTTCCCGAATCATACGGTCGTGAAGGGTTTTGAAAGCGATCTGGTTGATGTCTTCTGCGGTTTGTAGCGGATAATTCTTTCCCTGATAATAGATGTTTCCTTGAGTGAAAGCACACGGGCGTTCGAGGTATTTCGGGAAAACAACCCGAATCACGTTTACGTCGGCCAGGGAAAAGCGGTCGTTGTCACTGTACCCGTTTCCCCAGAAAAACGGGAAGCTCAAACCGAGCTCTTCGTTGTGAAATGTAACGACTCCGTCTCCCCGGTCGATCTTACTGAAAGTAAGTCCCCATTCTGTTTTTACCGGTCCGAAACCGTTCAGCCAGAAAAGTACCAATGAACCGTGTGAAGGAAGTGGTTCCGGTTGGTATTTTTCCTGAAATTCTCTTTCGTATTGTCGCAGTTCTTCGCCAAATCCACACAGGAAGGCGGTTCTTAACAGATCTTTCTTTAATTGTGCCGGTACTGTCAGATTGAAATTTTGCCGGTAATCATTCTGGTAGGTGTTGTATGCGTTCCGATAGGCGATGAATGCATTGTTGTAGTCGCCGGCGGCATCGTATATCAGTCCCATCAACAGTTGGGCAAAGGCGTCCTGTTGATATCGGTTTTTGTGATCCGGATATTTGTCGTTCAGTTGCTGGAGCCGGAGGTTGATTTTGCGGACCTCCACCAGGGCTTCTTCCATCTGATTCAACTGAAGATAATTCAAAGCCTTGTAAAAATTGATCAGGACGACTTCAAAATCTTCCGGCCGGTACGGTCGTATTTCCGGATTGGAAATCAGAACTGCCGCTTCGGTGAGTGGTTGGCGTCGCTGTTCTTCTGTCAGCTGTTCGGCAATTTCAAATGCCTGATTGCTTTTTTCGTAATGCCCCAGCATAAAGGCGATGTATCCCTGATTCAGGTAATACAGTATTTTATTTTTATTGCGGGCTTGTTTCTTGTCTTTTTGCAGGATTTTTTCCGCTCGTTCGAATGCTCCCTGGCTTACCGCCTCCTGAAAAGCGGCAGTGCGCTGATACCAGGTGGCACAGCCTGTTAACAGCCAGGAAAGCCCTAGAACGATGAAAAATTTGTGTTTCATTTTTTGCGGTGGGAGTTATAGTGCTCTGTCGCTGACTTGTTTTTTGATTTTCTTGTCGCCCATCCATACGATTTCGTTGGTTTCCAGATTGGTCAGTTCGAGATCGATCTGGTAATAGACGACCTGTTCTTTTTTATAACTGTCAACGATGCTGTTGATGGTGCCTTGCAGCATAAAATCGGCTCCCAATTCCAGCCCCCATTTTTTGGCCGTTTCCGGAGAGGTGTATCCCTGGTTCTGTTCGTCCCGTTCTGTGCGGAGTTCCTGTCGTTTTTCTCCGGCTTGTACCAGACGGACGCTGCCGTTTTTGATGATGGCTTTTTCAATGTCCTTGATGAAAGTCTCCGCATTGATGTGTTCGTGGCTTTTATTCATGACTGTACCGACGACGATGACCGGGCGTTTGTTCTGATGCTGGCTTTCATAAATCGGCAGCCAGCGGGAACCGAGCAAATCTTTGATCATCTCGGCGGAAACCAGTTGGGAGTCGGTGTCGTTCCAGCGGCCGCTCAGGTCGATTACTTCATTGGTGTTGACACGGGATACTTTACGGCTGCTGCTGCAGCTGCAAAAAGCAAGGGTTAATGTAATCAGGAGGATTCCTGTAATGATTTTTTTCATACTCTGTTTTTTTATTTTCTGTTTTTAATCAATTCTTGTGCCAAAAATATTTTCTATTTCTGGACGACCCGGGCGATTATGATGCCGCTTTGTGAGCGAATGCCTTGCATGTATTCCTGTAAGGGCTGTTTGCTGATGCATACCTTTTTCTCTGTGCTGGAGGCATGCAACAAGTAGATTTTCCCCTTTTCCTTCCAGGCAAACCCGAGATGAGAGGTATCCAACCCTTTGGTATGAGTGGTAATCAAAAGAATGTCTCCGGACTGGATTTGGCCGGAGGCCTGGTTGATTTGCTCCTTGGGAATATAGTGATACGTTCTTTGATTGATTGCCGTTTCGATTTCTTTGATTTTTTCCACCAAGTCCGGGCGTTGCTGGAGTCGGGGATAAAGATCGCTGTGTTCCGACATGAAATGGACCTGTTTGCGATGGGGAATACCTCCGGCGGAGGCTGTCGGATCATGGAGCAGATGTATCTGCTGCATCTCATACAGCCAGTCGGTGGAGTAGTGCAGCCGGGAGCTGTAGTCGGTGATCCGGGCATTCCGGTACCTGATCCGGGTGAGCTGTCGAATAAAGTCCGAGATCGCTTCGGGAGTATAGCTTTTCAAAAAGGCCAATGCCAGTACATTTTCGACAAAAGTCACACAGTCCAGTTCGTGCAGGTTGATGACGAGGGATTCTTCCGGTCCCTGGTCCAAAGTATGGCTTTGGTAGGGCGTTCCAATGAAAAAGCTGGCAATCCACGGGATCCGTTCTGCGACAGGCAGAGTCTCCAGACGATGTTGTCCGGCGTATGTCCAGAAAGTGTCCAATATTTGCCGGTCTGCCAAGACGAGTGGGGAATCCGGGGGATTTGTACATGAAAATAACAGGCTCCAGGTGATGTATAAGATTTTAATCATATCGGCGGTGTTGGAATTTCATTACAAAGCTATCATATTTCCGTTATATGCGGTTAAAACACAAAAAATAATTTATCTTTGTACAGACTCCGAAGCGGATGTATGAAAAAGTTGGTGTGAGAATAGGGTATAGGTTGTTGTATATTTATCATTTAAATCGATGAAAGAGATTATTTTTATTTTGTGTTTATTGGTGGGAGTTTCTTCCTGTGTGTCAAAAAAGAAATATCTGCTGGCTGAAAACGGACGGCTGTCGGCTTTGAGTCGGGAGCGGATGTTGAATGAGAATGTGGATCGGCAGAAAAACGAAATTGCCCGTTTGCAACAACAGGTGGCGGATCTGAAGAATGATACGGCCCGTTTGGGTAACAGTATTCGGGATTACCGGACATCGTTGTATTCCAATTTGTCTGAACAGGAGAAACTGAATCTGCTTCTGAAAGAGAAAATGCAGAAATTAGCCGAACGGGAAGCGACGATCAATGAATTGCAGACAGAGATTGCGGCTCAGAACAAGCGTCTGCAGGATTTGCTGAACAGCGTGAAAGATGCTTTGCTCGGTTTCAGCTCGGATGAGTTGACCGTGACGGAAAAGAACGGCAAGATCTATGTGGCCATGTCTGACAAGCTCTTGTTTGAATCAGGCAGTGCTCTGGTGAACAGACAGGGGAAAGAGGCTCTCGGTAAATTGGCGGAGGTTCTGAAGAAACAGAATGACATTGATGTGTTCATTGAGGGACATACGGATTCGAAACCGATCAAGACCGTACAGTTTAAAGATAACTGGGATCTGAGTGTGGTGCGGGCAACTTCTGTGGTGCGGATTCTGACGCAGGACTATCAGGTGAATCCGTTGCAGATACTGCCTTGCGGACGGGGTGAGTTTATGCCGGTGGACAGCAATGATACGGCTGAAGGTCGGGCGCATAACCGTCGTACCGAGATTATCATGGCTCCGAGATTGGATAAATTGATGGAGATTTTGAAATGATCGAACCGGAACAGAACAATGAGAGGGAGTCTTTTATCGGGACTCCCTCTCATTGTATGATATGTTTTTTGTTATATGGCGGCGGTGAATTGTTCCAGGAAACGGATGTCGTTTTCGAAGAACAGCCGCAGGTCCTTGATGCCGTATTTCAGCATGGCGATACGTTCGATGCCCATACCCAAGGCAAAGCCGGTGTATTTTTCCTTGTCAATACCGTTTAGTTCCAATACGTTCGGATCGACCATGCCGCATCCCAGGATTTCCAGCCAGCCGGTACCTTTGCATACGTTACAGCCTTCTCCGTGGCAGAGGGAGCAGGAAACGTCCATTTCGGCCGAAGGTTCGGTGAATGGGAAGTAGGACGGTCGCAGACGGATCCGGGTTTCCGGACCGAAGAGCTCTTTGGCAAAATAGGTCAGGGTTTGCTTTAAGTCTGCAAAGGAGACATTCTCATCGATGTAAAGTGCCTCGATCTGGTGGAAAATACAGTGAGCCCGGGCAGAGATCGCTTCGTTGCGGAATACACGTCCCGGCGTGACCAGGCGGATGGGCAATGAATGGGTTTCCATGTCGCGGACCTGTACGGATGAGGTGTGAGTGTGCAACAGAATGTCCGGATTTTTTTCAATGAAGAACGTATCCTGCATATCCCGGGCCGGATGTTCTTCCGGGAAATTCAAGGCTGAGAAATTGTGCCAGTCATCTTCGATTTCCGGCCCTTCCGAAATGGTAAAGCCCAGTTTGTTGAATATGGACAGAATTTCATTTTTCACGATGGACAAGGGATGCCGGCTGCCATTTTTGATAGGATCTCCCGGTAAGGTCAGGTCCAGACCGGTTTTCCCCTGGTCGGCATTGCAAAGACGTTCTTTCAGTTCGTTTACCTTGGCTAAAGCGGTTGTCTTTAATTCGTTCAGTGCTTTCCCGATCTCTTTTTTCTGTTCGTTCGGAATATTTTTAAAATCATCGAATAAAGCGGCGATGGTACCTTTTTTACTCAGATGCTTGATCCGGAACTGTTCAATTTCTTCAGGAGTTGTCGCTGTGAAACTCCCGATTTCTGATATGAGTTGTTTAATCTGATCTAACATTGTGCCTGTTTTTGATGGTCGAGACTACAAAACTACTTTAATTAATTGAAAATTGAAAATTGAAAACTGAAAATTAGGGAAGAATTCGATTTTTCAGTGGGAGAAGCCGTTTCAGCCAGGGATAACAGATCACTCCGGCAATTCCTCCCGAGAGATTGGCTGCCAAGTCCCAAAGATCGCCGCTGCGGTGGAAAAAACGGGCTTGCAGGATTTCGATGGTTCCGCCGTACAGCAATGCTACGAGAGCGGTGACTATACAGATTTGTCTGATTCTCAGGCGGCTGAATTTTTCCAGGGGGAAAGCAAGCAGTAGCGATTGGATGAAATACATGCCGAAATGAACGACTTTGTCCAGATGAGGAATATTCCAGTGTGGATTGGGAATTTTTTCGCCAGGCAGAATACAGAGGATGAAAATAATCGCAATCCACACGAAATTGATTAAAATAAAAATAGTTCTGAGCTTCATGGAGGAAACTATGGGTTATTCGTTTAAGATACGGACTTTTATTCTGACGTCGGTAAGCGGCCGGTCGTTGCCGTCTGTCGGCAGGGCGGCTATTTTATCGATGACGTCGAAGCCCTCTACTACTTCACCGAAGACAGTATATTCTTTGTCCAGATGGTGAACGCCGCCTTCCTGGATATAGGCTTCTTTTTTTTCGTCCGGCATATAGATCTTGTTGGGGTTGGCATTCCATTCAAAGGCGATATCCTGTTTTATCTTGTTGGCGATTTCCCGGAATTCTTTTACTTTTTTCTGTTTTCGCAAAGTATCCAATATGGCTTTTTTCTCCGGTGTATAGTACTTGCGCTGGATGGCTCTTTTGATCGGTACATTTACCTGTTTTTCGATGATTTCCAGTTCTTTGGGGTCGTATTTCCTTCCCTGGACGATGTAAAACTGCGAGATGTCTGATTCTTTGAAAAAGTTGACCCGGTCCGGTTGACGGGGAGCTGCCAGGGCTCCTTTTTTGTGATAATGTTCCGGTTTAATTTCTGCATCGATGACAATGGGGGTTCCGTAGCCGATTGCAGCACCCTTGATGGCTTTTCTGCTGTCGGAAGAGCCTGCCTGGATGACGAAGTTTTGAATGACACGATAGAATAGGGTGCCGTCATAGTGGCCTGCTTTTGCCAGACGGATGAAGTTGTCCCGGTGTTTCGGCGTGTCGTTGTACAATTTCACGACGAGGTTACCGAGGTTGGTTTCAATGACTGCTCTTACTTCTTTTTCTTGGGCGTTTCCATTTAAAAACAGGCAAATCCCGCAAATCAGGCAAAAAATCTTTTTCATAATAACGTTATTTAGCAAGTTTATTGACGAGGTATCTTACCGGGAAATAGGAGGCTGTGTAACCGATCAACAATACGGCCAGTATGATGTATAAGATATCGCTGATGACAATCTTGACCGGATAGGCAGAGATGATATAGCTGCCGTCACCCAGGGTGATCAGACCGTATCGTTCCTGCAACAGGCAGATGGCTGTTCCTGTGACGAGACCGATCAGGGCTCCGGCGACAGTGATCAGATTACCTTCGGTTTTGAATATGGAAATGATGTGTCTGTTATTCATTCCCAGTGCTTTATAGGTGCAGAGATCCTCTTTTTTATCCAGAATGAGCATGGATATGGAACCGATAATGTTGAAAGAGGCGATAAGCAGAATAAACAGCAGAATCAGAAATACGGCCAATTTTTCCGATTTCATCATGGCATAGAAGGCTCTGTTCAGTTCGAATTTGTCTTCCAGACGGTAGGATGAATCGATAAAGGGCGCCAGCTCTTCTTTGACGGTCGAAAGCTGCCGGCTGTCGGAGAGTCGGATTTCGATTTTAGATATTTGTTGTGCCGCGCCGAAAAATTGTTGTGCCCAGCTCAGATCTGTAAGAACATATTGTGCTTCGATTTCTTGCTGGGAGGAGAAAAGCGCAGAGGGATAAAGTCGTTCCGTATTCAAGGCCGAGGTGGTTAATCCTGTTTTTTTGTTGGGATAATAAAAGGTCATCGGACTTAACAGGTGAAGTCCGATACCCAATTCAGCCGCCAGCCCGTAGCCGATGACTGCCTGGTAGGTATCTCCCTCTTTCAATCGGAAAGTTCCTTGTATGATATTGTCTTCCAGGTGGGTTTCCCGGGCATATGTTTCTGTGACTCCCTTGATGGTGACCGGAAGTAGTTTTTCTTCATACTTGACAAGGGCTTTTTCTTCGATGACCGGATGATAGCTGGCAATTCCCGGATGTTGCCGGAGTGCCAGCAACAAGGTGCTGTCGAATGCGGAAAACTTGCCGGAAGAAGGGGTAATCACTAAATCCGGCGTAAAACTGTCTGTACTTTTTTGCAACAACAGATCGATGCCATTGAATACGGATAATATGATCACCAATGCGGAGGTGCCGATGGCTACTCCGACAACGCTGATCACAGAGATGATATTGATGGCATTCTGTTTCTTTTTGGAAAACAGATAACGTCTGGCAATGAAAAAGGACAGTTTCATTTTAATAATTCATCTATTTTATCGATGTAATCCAAACTGTCATCGACAAAAAATCGAAGCTCTGGTATGATGCGCATCTGTTTCCCGATTTTCTTGCCCAGGATAAACCGGATGTTTTTATTCTTTTCTTCCAGGCTTTTCATGACCGCATCGGTCCGTTCGGACGGGAAAATACTGATGTAAATTTTAGCATAAGAAAGGTCCGGACTGACCCGTACGGTGGTTACCGACAGCATGGCACCTTCTGCATATGTTTTACATTCTTGTTGGAATATTTCGCTTAAGTCCTTCTGTATCAATCGTGCAACCTTGTTTTGTCTGATGGAATCCATGATTTTTGAATTAAATTGAAAAAATTTTCAACAAATATAGTACTTTTTCCTGATACTTTTATTACATTTGCAACCGCAAACGAGATGTAGCGCAGTTGGTAGCGCGCCACGTTCGGGACGTGGAGGCCGCTGGTTCAAGTCCAGTCATCTCGACTGAAAAAGACGCACCGATATTCGGTGCGTCTTTTTTTAGTAACACCTTTTAATTGTCGATTAATTCATTTAGATTTGTACAGTTTTAAAAATCTAATATTATCGATTTCAACACACAGAGATGAGAAAATGGAGTATTGATGATTCGGCTGAACTGTATAATATTAACGGTTGGGGGCTGAACTATTTTTCGATTAATGAAAAAGGGCATGTTGCTGTAACGCCTAAAGCGGACGGCACGTCGATTGATTTGAAAGAATTGATGGAGGAGTTGCAGGTTCGTGATGTAGAAGCCCCGGTACTTTTGAGGTTTCCGGATATTTTGGATAATCGGATTGAAAAAATTTCCAATTGTTTTCAGACTGCTGCTCAGGAGTATGGATATCATGCAAAGAATTTTATTATTTATCCGATCAAGGTCAATCAGATGCGTCCTGTGGTGGAAGAAATCGTCAGTCATGGGAATAAGTTCAATATTGGCTTGGAAGCCGGTTCAAAACCGGAATTGCACGCAGTTCTGTCTATCGATATAGACGATGATGCGATGATTATTTGCAACGGTTATAAGGATGAAAGTTATATAGAACTGGCTTTGCTGGCACAGAAAATGGGTAAGCGGATTTTTTTGGTGGTAGAGAAACTGATGGAGTTGAAGACCATTGCCCGTTTAGCCAAAAAAATGAATGTCAAGCCGAATATCGGAATTCGAATCAAACTGGCCAGTTCCGGTAGTGGGAAGTGGGAAGAATCCGGGGGAGACGTAAGCAAGTTCGGTGTGAATTCCAGCGAGTTGTTGGATGCGTTGGAGATCCTGGAGAAAAATAAAATGGCGGATTCTCTTCAGCTGATTCATTTCCATATCGGCAGTCAGGTGACCAATATCCGTCGTATCAAGACGGCTTTGAAAGAAGCTTCCCAATTTTATGTGGAGCTGAAAAGAATGGGATACAATATCCATTTTGTAGATATCGGAGGAGGATTGGGGGTTGATTACGATGGAACCCGTTCGGCTACTTCCAACAGTATGAACTATTCTATTCAGGAGTATGTAAATGACGCGGTGTCTTCAATTGTTGATGCCTGTGAGAAGAACGATCTTCCGCAGCCCAATATCATTACGGAATCGGGACGTTCTTTGACGGCTCATCATTCTGTTTTGGTGTTTGAGGCTTTGGCCAGTACCAGTCTGCCGGCATTTGACGAGAACGAGGAATTGACGGAGGATGCTCATGAATTGGTGAAGGAATTATACGATTTGTGGGAAAACCTGAATCAACCGCGTCTGTTGGAGACTTGGCATGATGCGTTGCAGTGCCGCGAAGATGCGTTGAATCTTTTTAATCTGGGCTTGATTGATCTGCGAACCCGGGCCCAGGTAGAACGGCTTTTCTGGTCGCTTGCCCGGGAAGTATATGAGATGGCCGATGCGACCAAGCATGCACCGGACGAACTGAAAAAAATCGCGAAGATGCTACCGGACAAATATTTCTGTAACTTTTCGCTGTTCCAGTCTTTACCCGATTCTTGGGCTATCGATCAGATCTTTCCGATCATGCCGATATCCCGTTTGAACGAGCAACCGACGAAGTCGGCGACTATTCAGGACATTACTTGCGATTCGGATGGAAAGATCAATAATTTCATTTCAACACGTAATTTCTCCTACCATTTACCGGTACATGAGCTGAACAGCAAGGAGCCCTATTATTTCGGGGTTTTCCTGGTCGGTGCTTATCAGGAGATCCTGGGGGATTTGCACAATCTGTTCGGAGATACTAATGCCGTTCATGTCAAGGTGAAAAACGGGGAGTATGTGATCGATAAAATCATTGAGGGGGAAACTGTTGCGGATGTGCTTGAATACGTACAGTTTACTCCGAAAAGGATGGCTCGTACCGTGGAGGTGTGGGTTACGACTTCAGTGAAAAAAGGTATCATCTCTCCGGAAGAAGGACGGGAATTTCTGTCCAATTACCGGTCCGGTTTGTACGGATATACTTATTTGGAATAGAACGGTGTTTTAAAGGATTTACTAAAGATCATCTCTGGCAGTAGGGGGATTGTCCGGAAGCGGGCATAGTATCAGTGTAGGCTGATGCTTGTACTTTCTCCCCATACGACAGAGGTCCTGTTTTCCGTATTCCAAAGACATTCCCTGGCAGAAAGTATTTTTCTGTCAGGGTCTATCATAATTACGATGAAAGACAGCTTCCTTTCATCGATCGCGGAATATTCTCCTTTCATCGGGGAATCTACCCGAAAAACCGGCAGTCCTTTCCAGATATAGAATTCATGGTAATTTTTGTCTCCGTGGAAATATGCCTTGATTTCCGGATGTCGCTTTACGTATTCTTCCAGTATCTTCCAATTGGCTTTTGCTGGTTGATGAATATTTGATACTTTGCAGGTATCTGCCAGGAGATTTTCAAAACGGTCATGTGGGTTGATGCTATGGTCGCCATTCGGATTGGTAAAGTGTTTGGTGTCGGCGGAAGGCGGGTCGTGAGTGAAAATAAGGGTCGGCAGAGGAGTTTTTTTCAGTTCTTGATCGAGCCAGGCACGCATTCGGACATCTGGCCACATGCTGATAAAGGCGAAACGGATGCTATCGATGATCATTGAATAATGTACCGGATCGTTTCGGTAATTGAATGTTTCTGCTGTTCTGGAGATTTTCGGTTTCATCATTCGGTTGTAAATGCCAATGGCGGACGAAGCATCCTTTGCTGGAGAAAGCCGTTTCGGATAGCCGATGGCATTGGACAGGTCGTGGTTGCCTGGGACGAGACAGAGAGGAACGTTGACAATGTCCTTCCAGTCTTCACAAAATTGTTTCCACGATTCGGCGGCCGTCTGTACTCCATCTTGCATTCTGTTGGTGATATCTCCGGTACATACGATCAGATCGGGCTTGCCAAAAACTTTGCCGGAGCCGACACCTCCATCATCAGGAAGCTTTTGTGCCGGTAGTATCTTGAATGTTGCAAGCATGGCCTGTATGACTTGTTGGCTGTTTACGGTATCGCCTCTAAATTCCCGCTTAAGACCGTAATGTAAATCTGAACAGAAAATGACTCGGATAATTCTGTCTTCCGAGGGAATGTGACCGCTTGTCAGATGACAACAGAAAAACAGTGTGAAAAAAAGAGATAATACTTTCATTTGCACCATTTTTCTGCAAAGAAAAGCAACGAAGATGAACACAATGTTGCGTTCGGATGAATATTTGGTTACGTTCGGATCGAGAACCGCTTTAGAAATGACTCAAGAATATTTCAAAGAGGCGGGGATCTAAGAGAATCGGGAAAATAAATCCGAAAATAGCACCGTAAAAGTGGGCATAATGGTTGATGTTGTCTCCGCCCTGTTTAGCCATGTACTGACAATAGGCTAAATACAAGACACCGAAAAGAATACCGGGAATGGGAAGGACGGCAAAAAGCAGGATCTTGTCCCAGGGGTTTAGAAAAATGGCTGTAAATAATACGGCTGAGACGGCACCGGAAGCACCGATGGAAGTATACCAGGCCGCATTCCGGTAACGGATGAGATCAGACAGGGAGGCAACGATCATTCCACCGAAATAAAGCAGTAGAAAAGCACCCTGACCGAATCCCAGGTGAGTGAATACACTTTCGATATATGTCCCGAATGACCAGAATGTGAACATGTTCACAAACAGGTGGAGCCAGTCGGCGTGTACGAAACCGTGCGTGATCAAACGATACCATTCCTGGGCATGAATAATCCGGAAGGGCTTTAGGGAAAGCTTGTCAAACCAGAGGCTGTTGCTGAAACAGAGAAAAGAGACAACCACTGTGAGACCGATGATCAGATAGGTAATCATAATGAACCGGTAGGGTATTATTGTTTAAATCGGATACTTAAAATTTGATAAATCAGTTTGGATGCCAGAAAATCAGGCGCTTTGTTGATATGGTTCGGACAGAGTTCCACCACATCCAGGCCGATGATGTTGTGACGTTCATTGATCAGTTTCAGCAGATTCAATATTTGCCGATAAGTCAGTCCATCCGGTTCCGGCGTTCCGGTCGAAGGCATATAGGCCGGATCAAGTACATCCAAATCGATGGTGACATATACATGATCGTGCAGTTTTTGGGATACTTCATACATCCAGGTCGAATCTTCGGATTCCTTGATTTCGTGAGCATAGAAAATACGGGTCGGATCGATATTGTGTTTTTCTTCGATGGCTGTACTGCGAATGCCTACCTGAACAATGCTTGGAGTGATTTCTTTTCCCCTGGCCATTACACAGGCATGATTGTAGGGCGAATGTTCGTATTCGTCCCGCATGTCCGAATGGGCATCCAGTTGAAGAATGGAAAAAGTGGCATAATGTTTGGCAATGGCTCGGAAGGCTCCGATACTGACCGAATGTTCTCCTCCCAGCAGGACCGGAAATTTTTTGTCTCTCAGAAGTACATCCATTCGATTTTCTACGGCCTGGGCCATGGCTTCGGGAGAAGAGTCTTCCGTAATGGCATCCAGTGTGGCGATTCCCTGTCTGTATACTTCTGAATCTGTTTCGATGTCGTAAAATTCCATGTTGGGAGAGGCTTCGAGAATGGCTTGCGGACCTTTGTCTGCACCTTTTAACCATGTGCTGGTTCCGTCATAAGGGACGGGTAAGATGGCGATTTCCGCCGTTTCATATTGAGTGTACTGTTCTTCGAAATCTCCGTAAAGTAATTTTTCCATATGCAGCTTGTTTAGTACACAAATCTATGTTTATTTTATGGGATCTGGGCATTCCGGATGTGAAATTTAGTTAAAATACCAAAACTCGGTGAGATATTGGATGGAATGGTTTCAGCTGTGGGGTCGGTTTTGTTGGATTTTCTGTCCCAGACACTGTATTTCGCGCAGGGTTTCCTCTTTGTCCAATCGACAGAGATTTCGGTTGAACATGAGCCATTCTCCTTGAACCATGGAGGCGTATATATTTTTGCTGTTCATGGCGTAGACGATGGCTGCGTATTCGTTGTATACCGGAATCATATTTGACGCGTCGGCATGGATGAAAATCAGATCGGCACTTTTTCCCACTTCCAGGGAACCGGTGATCTGGTCGATTCCTAAAATTCGGGCACCATTGATGGTGGCCATTTGAAGGGTGGCTTTGGCATCCAAGGCTTCTGCCTGAAGGTGAGTGCCTTTGGCCAGCAGGCTGGCAAATCGCATTTCTTCGACCATATCGAGGGAATTGTTGCTGGCAGTGCCATCTGTACCGATTCCAACCGGAATGCCGGCTTTTAAATAGGAGGTTGTGTCTGCAATGCCGCTGGCTAATTTCAGATTGCTTTTGGGACAATGGCTGATACCTGTTTGATGTCGGGCAAATAATTGAATATCTGTGGGATTCAGCCAGACACAATGAGCGGCAACCACCGGTCCGTCGAACAGGCCGAGGTCGTGTAGGTAAGCTGCCGGAGACAGACCGGTTTGGGCAGTGATATTTTCCACTTCTTGACGGGTTTCCGCTACATGGATGTGAAGTAATGTACGGTATTTGTCCGCTAATCTCCGTCCTTCCTGCAGGGTTTTGGAGGAGCAGGTGTAGGGGGCGTGTACGCAGACCGATGGATGAATCAGCGATTCTCCTTGCCATTTCTGGATGAAGGCTTCGCAACGTTGGAAACCTTCCCGGGGCGTACGGAAACTGGGAGTTGGAAAGTCGATGACAGATTCGCCCATGACTCCCCGGATACCTGCTCGCCGAGCCTCCTCTGCGATGATGTCTTCGAAGAAATACATGTCGTTGAAACAGGTTGTTCCCGATTTGATCATTTCGATGAACGCCAGCCGGCAGGCCAGTCTGACGTTTTCAGGAGTAATCCACCTGGCTTCTGCCGGAAAGATGTGCTGGGTGAGCCATGTCTGCAACGGCAGGTCATCGGCATATCCGCGAAAGAGGGTCATCGGCAGGTGAGTATGGGTGTTGATGAATCCGGGCATGACCAGCATACCTTTGGCATCAGTGACGAGAGCATCCGCTGCATCCAGCGGCTGGGGGGTGATGGCTATGATTTTTCCGTTTTCGATGAGTAGGTTGCCCTGTGGGATGATTTCCTCTTTTTTATTCATCGTGATGATGCGGGCATTTTTGATAATTTTCCTGTTCATGACAATTATTTTTACAAAAATAGGGAAAACTTTCGGATGCTGCATCTGTATCGTTGAAATATGGAAGATGTTGTTGGGATTCAACGCTTGCTTTGTCGGGTAAAAATCAGTTTTGATGTGTCGTAGCCTCGACGGGAAGCTTTTTCGAGAATCTGTTGCAGTATGGAAGGGGAAAGTTGTGGGGTACGGCTGAGAATCCACAGGTACTTGTCGGAAGAACTGCCGATGAGGGCCCATTCGTAGTCGCTGTCTAATTCCAGGATGAGATAATCGCTGTAAAAGGAGAGAAAAAAAGAAACTTCCAGATGACCTCCATGGCCATTTTTTGCAAAGCGGGCTTTCCCGATGCTGCATTTTTTTTGGAAGCCTGCATGGTATGGGCGATAGCCGCAGTTGAGTACTCGTATTTTTCCATCTGCCCGAAGGGTATAGGTGGCGGTGACTCTTTCGAGATCCCGTTCGAAAAAGTGATCGTATCGGGCGATTTCATACCATTTTCCTAAATAACGCTGCAAATGGAAAATAGGAATGGGGCTGTTGTCGATGGGTGCCATGTTTTTTTCAGGGAGTACGTAAATGACCTGAAAAAAGTTTTCCTTTAGAAGTCGCGTTTGACTGGTCGTTGGTGTGTCGGGAAAATTGTCATCGGGAACATTGGCAAATGAATTGCTGGAATAGGGGCAGCATGCTGGTCGATTGGGTCAACAGCATTTCCGGATGCCATTGGATACCTATGACAAAGCGATGATCGGACATTTCTACGGCTTCGATGATTCCGTCAGGAGCGGTGGCTGTCGCAGTCAGTTGTTTCCCCAATCGGTGCAGACACTGGTGGTGGAAGCTGTTTACTTCGATTTGTTCTCCGAACAGATGACCTAATATGGAATCCGGTTTCAGGTGAACAGGATGGAATACCTCTGCCCGGGGGCCGTTTTGGCTGTGAAGCATGACCGGATGGTCGACTGCACTGATATCTTGCCAAAGGGTTCCGCCGCATACGACGTTCAGGAGCTGTACACCCCGGCAGATGGCGAGAAGCGGTTTGTCGGTTTGCAGGATTTCTTCTGTCAGCATCCATTGACTGCGGTCAAGAGCTCCGTGAAATTCCTCCAGTTTGGGATGCGGCAGTTCTCCATACAGAATGGGATTGATGTCTCCTCCTCCCGAAAGAAGGAATCCCTGGCATAAGTTCACATATGAACGCAGGATTTCCCGGTTTTCCAAAGGAGGAAGAAGCAGGGGGATCCCGCCGGCTTTAACGACGGCGTCTGTGTAGTCTTTGTTGACATAGATCCGTTCCATACCGAGAAACTTCCCTTGGTCAACAGTCTGGAAGTTCGTGCTGATGCCGATCAAAGGGGTCATGATAAAAAGGCTCTTATTTTTTGTTCTGCTTCTTGAAAGGCGTTTTCTAAACGGTCGTTGACGATGATGGTGTCAAACTGGTCGGCAAAGGTCATTTCATATTCGGCTTTTGCAATCCGTTGTTCGATTTTGTCCGGAGCATCGGTACCTCGTCCGGTTAAACGTTGACGGAGAACTTCTATGGATGGCGGTTGGATAAATATGGCCAGGGCCTGATTCCCGAATTTTTTTTTGATGTTCAGTCCACCGATCACATCGACATCAAACAGAACCGTATGTCCTTGGGCCCAAATACGTTCCACTTCCCGAAGAAGAGTTCCGTAGAAACAACCGGGATATACTTCTTCCCACTCCAAAAATTCCTGCTTTTCGATGTGTTTTTTAAATTCTTCCGTGCTAAAAAAATAATATTCCCTGCCGTTGATTTCTTTACCCCGAGGTGCCCGGCTGGTGGCGGAGACAGAGAATTCCAGCCCTAAATTTTTCCCCAGCAGATGATTGACGATCGTGCTTTTGCCGGCTCCGCTCGGTGCTGAAAAAATAATGACTTTGCCCATAAATCGTTTCCTGAAATTTGAGTGTCTTTATAAGATGTTGAGACTTTGTTCTTTGATCTTTTCCAATTCGTCTTTCATTTTAACGACGAGTTTTTGAATGTCATGATCATTGGCTTTGGATCCCATGGTGTTGATTTCCCGGCCGATTTCCTGGGCAATAAAACCGATCTTTCGGCCCGGAGCTTCTTCTTTATCGATGGTTTCCAGGAAATATTTGCAATGATTGGCCAAACGGACCTTTTCTTCTGTGATGTCCAATTTTTCCAAATAGTAGATAAGTTCCTGTTCCAAACGGTTTTGATCGATATTTTTGACATCGGTCCATTCATTGATTTTTTCCTGTAATTTTTGACGGATGATTTCTACCCGTCTGCCTTCGAATTGAGGAACCTGAGAAGAGAGCTGTTGAATCAGTTCAATGCGGTGGATGATGTCGCGGATCAGGGCCTGCCCTTCCTGAAGCCTGAATTTGTTGATCTCATCCAGCGCTTGGGCAATGCCGGTTCTCAAATTTTGCCATTCGGATTCTTCCAATTCTTCCAATTGGGTTTGCAGGGTATCCGGGAAACGCATCACTGTTTGCAACATACTGTTTTTGTCGGCATCAATACCCAGTTCGGAGGCAATGGATATCAGTTGATTGAAGTATTGGGTGACGACAGATTTATTGATGTTTACCTGTTTTTCGCTTTCTCCATTGTCGAAATAGATGCACATTTCTACTTTTCCCCGCTCCAGCTGTTCTTTTACCATATTTCGGATGTCCATCTCTTTTTCTTTGTAAAGATTCGGTATCCGTAAATTCAGATCCAGTGATTTGGAATTCAAACTTTTGATTTCGATGATAATTTTTTTGTTTCTGTATTCTACGGTTGTTTTACCGAAACCGGTCATTGATTTTACCATGATGATGTGTTTTGATTCTCCTGCAAAAATAACGATTTGTTTGTAAATAACCTGAGCTCAATATAAGTAATGAGGTTATTTCTTCGTATCTTTACACCCTAATTTTAGAAGATAATATCAGGAAAATCATTAATAAAAATGGATTCATGGAAAACATCCGAAATTTCTGCATAATAGCTCACATTGATCACGGGAAGAGTACATTGGCGGATCGTTTGTTGGAATATACCGGGACGGTGACCGGCAAAGATCTGCAGGCACAGGTACTCGATGATATGGAATTGGAAAGAGAACGGGGAATTACAATAAAGAGCCATGCCATTCAGATGGATTATCATTACGGTGGGAAAAAATATGTTTTAAATCTGATCGATACTCCGGGACATGTCGATTTTTCCTACGAGGTTTCTCGTTCCATTGCTGCCTGCGAAGGAGCCTTGCTGATTGTTGATGCTACTCAGGGGATTCAGGCGCAGACGATTTCCAATTTGTATCTGGCCGTCGAGAATAATCTGGAAATCATTCCGGTGTTGAATAAAATGGATATGCCGAATGCCATGCCGGAAGAGGTGAAAGATCAGATTGTGGAGTTGATCGGATGTAAACGGGAAGATATCATTGAAGCCAGTGGAAAAACCGGTTTAGGAGTGGAAGAGATTCTGAGGGCGATTGTCGAGCGGATTCCTCATCCCGAAGGTTTTCCCAATCAGCCTTTACAGGCTTTGATCTTTGATTCGGAATTTAATTCGTTTCGGGGGATTATCACTTATTGTCGGATCGTAAATGGATCTTTGCGTACCGGCGATCTGGTGAAATTCGTCAATACCGGTAAGGAATATTCGGCCGATGAAATCGGTGTGTTGCGTTTGAAACCTGAACCGCGGGAGGTTCTGGAAACCGGAGATGTCGGTTATATCATTTCTGGTATCAAGACTTCTTCGGAAGTGAAAGTCGGAGATACCATCACGCATGTTGATGAACCTTGTGATGTGGCAATTGATGGATTTGAGGAAGTGAAACCCATGGTGTTTGCTGGTATTTATCCGATCGATTCGGAAGATTATGAGGATTTGAGGGCTTCCATTGAAAAATTGCAATTGAACGATGCCTCTCTGACCTTTGAACCCGAATCTTCAGCTGCGTTGGGTTTTGGTTTCCGTTGCGGGTTCCTGGGTATGCTTCATATGGAGATTGTGCAGGAACGTCTGGACCGGGAGTTTGATATGAATGTCATTACAACGGTTCCGAATGTGATGTATATTGCCCATACCACCAAAGGCGAAGTGTATGAGATGCACAACCCTTCGGATATGCCGCCACCCAGTACCTTGGATTTTGTGGAAGAACCCTTTATTCGGGCACAGATTATTACTCCCGCCGACTATATCGGTCCGATTATGACCTTGTGTCTGGGCAAACGGGGTATTCTGATCAATCAGCAGTACCGTACGGGCAATCGAATAGAGATTACTTATGAAATGCCCTTGGGAGAGATTGTGTTCGATTTTTATGATAAGCTGAAGAGTATTACGAAAGGGTATGCTTCCTTTGATTATTATCAGATCGGTTATCGGCGGGCCAATCTGGTGAAGTTGGATATTTTGTTGAATGGAGAATCGGTGGATGCTTTGTCAGCCTTGATTCATTTTGACAATGCTTATGGATTCGGACGCCGGATTTGCGAAAAACTGAAAGAGCTGATTCCACGTCAGCAGTTCGACATTGCCGTACAGGCGGCAATCGGTGCCAAGGTGATTGCCCGTGAGACCATCAAGGCTGTTCGCAAGGATGTGACGGCCAAGTGCTATGGTGGGGATATTTCCCGCAAGAGAAAACTGTTGGAGAAACAGAAAAAAGGGAAAAAGCGGATGAAACAAATCGGTAATGTCGAAGTACCGCAAAAGGCCTTCCTGGCTGTATTGAAACTGGATTAAAGCAGAGGCATGACAGGATTGTTTTTCGGATCTTTCAACCCCTTTCACAAGGGGCATTTGCAGATTGCGCAGTATCTGCTTTCTGCCGGATATTGCCAGCAGGTGTGGTTCGTTATTTCACCTCGCAATCCCATGAAAGAAGAGGCTTCTTTACTCGATGAGCAGAAACGTCTGGAGATTGTTCAGGCGTCGATTGCCGGTCGGAAAGGGATGAGGGCCTGTGATATTGAGTTTCATATGCCGAAACCTTCTTATACTTATGCAACCTTACAGTTGCTGCGGGAAAAGTGGCCGGAGGAAGAATTCGCTTTGATTATCGGGGAAGATAATCTGCGAAATTTCCATTTGTGGCGGGATGCCGAGAAGATTGCCGATCGTTATAAAATTTTGGTTTATCCGCGTCGGGGAGGGGAGTCCGTGGCTGCTTCCTGGGAGCATGTTTTGCAGGTCGATGCACCGCTGGCAGATATCTCCTCGACAGAAATACGGGCGCGTTTAGAGCAAGGGCAGGATGTCTCTTCGTATGTTCCGGCGGCAGCCTTGGCGTTGGTGTTGGAATACTATTCCTCCCGGAAGTTATTGTTACACTGTTGTTGTGCTCCTTGTTCGGCAGCTATTCTGGAATGGTTGCTGGCCCATGAATATCGTCCGACTTTGTATTATTATAATCCGAATATTTTTCCCCGGGAGGAGTATGAAATCCGGAAATCGGAATGTTCCCGTTATGCCCGTTCTTTGGGTGTGGAGATGATTGATGGAGATTATGATCATTCGCACTGGTTGGAACAGGTAAACGGTCTGGAGAGCGAACCGGAACGGGGGAAACGCTGTTTGCAGTGTTTTCGACTTCGCATGTGGGAGGCGGCCAGAGTGGCCCAGGAAAATGGGTTTCATCGTTTTGCCACAACCCTGGCCTCTTCTCGTTGGAAAAGCCTGGAACAGATTGCGGAAGCCGGACATTGGGCTGCGTCTCAGTTTGATGGGGTTACCTTTTGGGAGAAGAATTGGCGCAAGGGTGGATTGAGTGAACGGCGGAGAGTATTGCTGGCACAAAACGGTTTCTACAATCAACAGTATTGTGGGTGTGAATTTTCGTGTAGAAGGATTGAAAATCAGGATTTACCTCAATTTGGGGAGGGAGATAAAAGATAAATACCTATAATCGGGGATTTCCGATTCGGATACCTTGCCCTATCTTTGTCTCATCAGAATTTTGTCACGTTTTATTGATTAATAGTTGCGAAGTCACAGGTAAAGCCGGCCTGTGACTTTTTTTATTCCTATGGTATGGATACAAAAAAAAACACCGGCAGGATGCGTTCAACGGATCCTTTCAAATAAAAACCTTGTAATCTTCGGTATTGCGGCCACATAAAACAATACTTCGGAATACATCATTTTTATTCCCGGTGTTTTGACAGTACAGTAAATATATAGGTGCAGGTGTCCCACTCTAAATCCTCGAGAGTACGGACGTTTGCTTATACTGGCAGGTCTTCTGACTTGTTTCTGTCCGAACGCCTTCCCGTCATACGCATGGTAGACAGTGGCAGGAGTATTGTCCGAACCGGCAAATGAAACTCACAGCAGCGGGACTGTCCGGGATTTGCACCCGATTCCCTTTTGTTCTCTGCACCGGATGGCAACAGAAAAACCAGTATGCTACAAAGATAGGAAAAAAATGGAATGGATCAATTGATTTTAAAAAAAACGACCTTCTTTCGTCCTTAGTCTTTTAATTGTATTTTTGCTGGTAGGGAAAGTAAAAATGTGTAATTTTGACAATCCATATTTTGTGTTATAAATTTAGAGTAAAATAGTATGGCGAATTTTCTGAAATCTTTATTCTTTGGAGAGGGTGATACATCTGAAGAAGCTAAAATGAACCGTGATTTTGATGTATTGAAATATGATGGAATCAAGGCCTTGAAGATCGGAAAAAATGTTTATGCGATTCGTTGTTTTAATGAAGCTTTGAAACTTCAGGAAGATGTGGAGGTTCTTGAACATTTGGTAAGTGCGTATACCCGAGAGGATCGGATGGAGGACGCCATAGAAACTGCCGGACGTTTGGTGGAAATTGAGCCTGAAAATGGGGCGGTATTGCTGATGCGGGCGAACTTGAATTTTGTAGCGGAAAAGTATGATGCGGTCATTGCCGATTGCGATCGGGTACTGGCGTTGGAGGCTTCCAATGCTTCTGCTTATTATTTGGCGGCGAGGGCAAAAAAGGCTGCGGGAGACATATTGGGGGCCATTGTCAGTCTGTCTCAGGCTATTGCTATTCGGGAAGATTTTGCGGAGGCTTTGCTGGCGCGGGCGGAGATGATGTTGCAGACCGGAGATTATAAAGATGGTTTGTCAGATATGGAAAAGGTGATTCAGTTGTTGCCGGAAGAGGAAAATGCCTATCTGGTTCGTGGGCGTCTCTATGAAGCTTCCGGTGAAAGAACGGCGGCCGAGAAGGATTATGCCTATGTAACAGAGTTGAATCCTTTCAATGAGCAAGCTTATCTGCAATTAGGTTCCTTGTACATGCAAAGCGAACAGGCGGATCGGGCCATTGAACTTTTGGATGAGGCCATTGAACTGAAACCCGATTTTGCCAAGGCTTATGCGGAACGGGGACGGGCCAAACTGATGAAAGGGGATAAGAACGGATCCCTGGAAGATATGAAAAAGTCTTTGGAGTTGAATCCGGAAGGCGAGGAGGCCCGACATATCAACGGTAAGTTTTCGAATTTTGAAGAGATGTATTCCAACCGGATTTTGTAATATGATGTAGAGATGATGGAAGATCGTATTCAACGGGCAGTCGATTTGTTTCGTGCCGGTTATAATTGTTCACAATCGGTGTGTGCGGCTTTTGCTGATATGTATGGTTATACGGAGGAGCAGGCATTGCGGATGTCTGCTTCTTTCGGCGGAGGAATCGGACGGATGCGGATGACCTGTGGTGCCGCCTGCGGTATGTTTGTATTGGCAGGTTTGGAGACGGGTTGTGTGGATGGTAAGGATAAGGATGGTAAAGAAGCCAATTATCGGGTTGTACAGGAATTGGCCGGTGAGTTTGTTCGTCGAAACGGTTCGTTGATTTGTGGAGAACTGTTGGGGTTGACTTCCAAGCATCAGGAGCTGAATCCAGTACCGGAGCTCCGTACTTCGGAATATTATAAAAAGCGTCCTTGTCTGAAAACCGTGGAGGAAGCTGCCCGGATTTGGGTGGAATATCTGGAAAAGAAAAAGATGTCATTGGCTTCTCAGAGTTAAAAATAAGCTGTTTTGAATTTTCAATCGTTTTCAAGTCTGACGGAGAGTTTTGTATAAATATGCTTTCTGGTGTATAAATATGCTGGCTGTTTATTGTTTAATTCATTGATTTATATTCAGATATGTAGTATGAATTAAATGATTTATGCCAAGAAAATGCCGAAAACAATTTGTAATTTTGGCCGTGTTAAAATATCAATTAAAATCATAAATCTAAATTCATATGGGATTTGTTACAAAAGAGAAATTTCTCTCTAAGGATTTTTTTATAACCTATGCCTGGTTGTTGGGCGGATGTTTTGTATTTGCTTTGGGAGCAGTGATGTTTGCTGAGCCGTATGGTTTTGCTCCGGGAGGTACCTATGGTTTGTCAATGGTTTTCCATCATTTGTGGGGATGGGAAACGGAGATTGCGGCTTTGTGTATGGATGTACCTTTGCTTTTGTTGGGAATTTATTTCCTGGGAGGAATGTTTGGGGTGAAAACCATTATCTGTACGTTTGCTATTCCGGCGTTTATGCGTTTGATCCACTATGTTTACGGATATGACGCTCTTCTGGAACCGGGCATTACCGACCGTACTTTGTTAAACGAACAATTGCTGTCAGCCGTTTTCGGAGGAATCGTATATGGTATAGGCATCGGCATGATTTTTAAAGCCCGTGCGACATCCGGCGGATCGGATATTATTTCGATGATTTTGAACAAGTATACGCATATTTCTTTGGGAACCCTGGTGATCATCGTTGACTGTACGATTACTTTGTCGACGGTAGTGGCTTTTGGGGACTGGCGTTTACCGATGTATTCCTGGATCATTGTGTTTATTGAAGGCAAAGTGATTGATTTGGTAATCGACGGTGCATCTGTCCACAAGACTTTGATGATCGTTACCGATAAATTGGAACCGGTAAAGAATGTGATTATTCATGATATTAATCGCGGTGCGACTTTATTGCCGGCAGTCGGTATGTATCGGGGGGAGAGTCGCAATATGATCTATACCATTCTGACTCGACGGGAAATGATGATTTTACGGCATCGGATTGCGGAAATCGATCCGGAAGCGTTTATCAATGTGATTGATTCGAAAGAAATTCTGGGGCGTGGTTTTAAGCCTTTGCAGGAAAGTTAATTCAGGCTTGGATATTGTTGTAAAAAAATGAGGCTCATTGTCGAAGCCTCATTTTTTATGATATTGTGTTGTCAGTACATGTCTGTGATGTCCCAGACGAAAGCCCGGATTCCGTTTTCCTTGTTTACTTCATCCAATGCTTTGACATATTTCAGGATGAGTGGGACCATCTCTTCATCTACAATTGTGATGGTGGCGGAGTTCATTTCCGGCCAGGTATGGTTTCCCATACGGGGTTCTCCGCCGTCAGTTCCTGCTCCGTTTACCAGAGGCCATTGAGTGAATCCTTTGATCTCTAAGCGATCGAGCAGGTAAGACACCCGTTCGGTCAGTGCCTGGTTATAGGTAATGAATACAGCTTTTTTCATATGGTTTTATTTGAGGGAAGAACGATGATGCTCAGCATTCATCGTTCTTCTGACGATTAATCATTCTTTTTCTTCGGCAGATCTCTTTCGGGATCGAAATCATTCATAAACTTGAACTGTTTGGCCAGTGCTTTATTTTTGTTCCGGCTACCGCTCTTGTCCATGGCTGCGTATACGGCGGGTACGATGATCATGGTGATGATCGTGGAGAATACCATACCTCCGATCACGGCAATACCCATTGGACGCCAGGTTTCAGAACCTTCTCCGGCGCTGATCGCCATCGGCACCATACCCAGGATGGTGGTCAGGGAAGTCATTAATACCGGACGCAGACGAGAACGGCAGGCCTGTGCAATGGCATCGTACAGGCGAATGCCTCGTTCACGCATCAAATTGATAAAGTCGATCAATACAATACCGTTCTTGGTAACGATACCCACCAGCATGATGGCACCCAAAGCGGCCACAATACTCAATGTGGTGTTGGTCAGCAAGAGGGCCAATATCACTCCGGTGAACGCGAACGGAATGGCCAACATGATGATGAACGGCATTTTGAACGATTCGAACTGAGCAGCCATTACGATATATACCAACATCAAGGACAGTAACAACAGCCAAATCAATGAACTGAATGATTCCTGCTGGTCTTCGTAATTACCTCCGATATACAGGCTGACATCCTGAGGAACATCTTCCAAATTATCGATGATTTGCTGGGAAGCCAAGGCAATATCTCCCAAAGCAACACCGGCAGCCGGCGTGATGGATACTTTCAAGATACGCTGTTTACTCTTTCGTTCGATGTTTGGTGGAGAGAAATACTCTTTGATTTCACCCAATTCTTTCAAACGTACTTTTTCTCCGTGTCCGTCCGTAATGATGATATTTTCGACTTCGGTCAGAGAAGAACGGTATTTTTCTTCCAACCGGACGATGATATCGTATTCATCTCCGTCTTCCTTGAATTTGCTGTTGCGGAAACCGTAGATCCGGTTGCGGACATAGGAGCCGACTTCGCTGGTTGTCAAACCGTGACGGGCCAATTTGTCCGGATCCAGTACGATCTGGAGTTCTGCCTTGTCATCGTCCCGGCTGATCTTGATATCTTCTGCTCCCGGAATCTGACGGGCTTGCATGGCAATTTCCTGGGCCAAACGGGTGGTCGTATTAAAATCATGTCCCATGATTTCAATATCCACGTTGTTGCTACCCATAGAACCACCGGAAGAAGTGGTTACGGTGTATTGCAAGATATCCGGAATATTCTTCAATATGCCACGTACCTGGTCGGCGATGACAAAAATGCTCCGGTCCCGGTCTTTAATATCAACAGTTCTTAAACGCATGTTTAGGATATTGTTTCCGGTGCTGTTCATCATGGAGGCGAAGGACGCTTCTTCTTCGCTACCGTAGGACAAGTTGATAATGGTAATTTCCGGTATGTTTTTCCGAATGATGGAGTCGATTTCAAAGGCGATACGTTTGGTCTCTTCTACCCGTTGACCGGATTGCATTTTTGCATATACCGACATGGTACTTTGGTCGTTCTGCGGCATGAAGTCGGTTTTGATAAACCGGGTCAGGGTGCAGGAACCCAGGAAAATGGCGGTCATGAAAGAGATAACGAAGGTTTTGTGATGCAATACCCAACGGATCAATTTTTCGTAAGCGGCATCCAAACGATCCAATTGCTTGGAAACGAAAAAGTAGAAGCTGAACTTTCCATTATTGGTTTTTTCCTGAATACGCATCAATTGGGAACAAAGCATGGGAGTCAGCGAGATTGCCGTTACAGTAGAGGTACAAACGGTGATACATACGATCCATCCCAATTGTTTGAACAGAATACCGGTCATCCCCGTTACCAGAGTCAAGGGGAAGAATACGGCAACGGTCACCAGAGTCGTAACGATAACAGACAGCCACACTTCGTTGGTTCCATATTTGGCGGCTTCACGGGGACGGCTGCCTCGGTCGATATGTTTGGTAATGTTTTCCAATACCACAATGGCATCATCCACCACCATACCGATGGCAATGGAGAGGGAGGACAGTGAGATGACGTTGAGAGATTCTCCGGTTGCAAACAGGTAGATGAACGCAACGATCAGAGAAATCGGAATGGTCAGAGCGATGATAAAAGTGGCTCTCCAGCGCCCCAGGAAAAGAAATACGACCAATACGACGAAGATCAACGCATACATCAAGGTTTCCTGCAGGTTGTTGATTGATTTGACGATAAAGTCCGAGTTATCGGAAATAATCTGGAACTTGATGTCCGATGGCAACTCTTTGAGAGCAATCTCCAGTTGTTCTTTGGCTTCTTTGGCTACGGCTACGGCATTGGCATCGGTCTGTTTGGTAATCATCAAGACTCCCCCTTGGCCCCGGTTGATGGTCTGTTCCAGAGTGATATCCTTGATGGTATCCCGGACAGAAGCAACGTCGTGCAAATAGATTGTCTTGTTGTTCTGAGTGCCCAGTACAATGTTCTTGATCTGGTCGCTTTCTTCGAACTCTCCTTCTACCCGGATAGCGTAATCCATTAATCCCATTTTTACGTTTCCGGAAGATATGTCTTTGTTTTCAGCCAAAATCTTGTTTCCAATCTCTTCCAGGGTCAAGTTGTAGGCATCCAATTTGTTCGGATCCAGATCGACATATATCACACGTTCGGGCGCTCCGGCAACCGTAACGGATGCTACACCGTTTACCCGGTTTAGACGGGTAACCAGTTTGTCGTCCAAAATCTTGTCGATACCGGGATAGGACTGTTCGGCCGTTACGGCATAAATCAAAATCGGCATCATGGAGGTGTTGAAACGCATGATGGTCGGACGGTCGATATCGTCCGGCAGATTTTGCATGGCTTTGTCGACGGCATCACGTACATCGTTTGATGCTTCGTCCAGATTGGCTTCCCATTCGAACTCCAACGTTACAACTCCCAGATTGTCGTATGAAGTAGAAGTCATTTCTTTCAAATCATCCACGGAGTTCAACTGGTCTTCCAGGATTTTAGTTACATTTTCCTCAATATCGGAGGCATTGGCTCCCGGATAGGAGGCCATGACCGTGAGGTAGGGTGGATCCATTTTCGGATACTGGTCCACCGGCAACTGTATATAAGAGGCGATACCCAATACCATGATGGCTATGAATACCATTAAGGTGGAAATGGGTTTGTTGACCGCTGTATTGTATATACTCATATGATTACTTTTAGTTTATGTCGGTTATAAGTGTCATCGATAATGTTATTGTGTGATGGAAATCGGCGAACCGTCTACAAGACGTCCCTGACCGACAACAATCAGCTCATCACCTTCGTGGATTTCATTGCTGATCAATTCTACTTTGTCTTCGAAACGCTTACCCAGGGTTACGGCTACTCGCTTGGCCTTTCCGTCTCTATTCAGGAATACATAACGGTCGTTTGAACCCTGTAGTTTCAATACTGCGATGGCCGGAGCTACGACTGTTTCGGTATTTCCGATATAGAAATTAATGGTTCCATACATACCGGGACGCAATGCTTCATCCTGATTCGGAATTTTTATCTCTACGTTAAAGGTACGAGAGGCCGGATCGATGGTCGGATAAACGATGTTTACGCTTCCTTCGAATACACGGTCTGGATAAAGATTGCTTTTCAGTTCAACCTTTGTACCTTTTTTTACGGACAGAAAATATTGTTCTGAAAGGCTGACAATGGCTTTCAGCGGATTGATTTTTTCAATGGCAATAATAGAGGGTTTGGAGGCACCTCCGAAAGCGGCTCCCGTATAAACTTCCCCGTTTTCGAAATATTTGCCGGTTACTACTCCATCGAAAGGAGCCAGCATTTGGGTATTTTCTTTCAAAAAGGCGACATTCGACTGGGCTACTTCATATTGTGTCACTGCTGCATCATAGGCCTGTTTGCTGATACTTTGCGTTTCATTTAACATTTTGGCCCGGTTGTATTCGGTTTCCAGATTTTTCAACTGCACCTCTGCCTGTTGTAAATTGGTGCGGTCCATTTCTACCAGCAGTTGACCTTTTTTAATTCGGTCTCCTACTTCTACATAAATTTTTTCGATACGGCCGGTGGCTGCCGGGGCATAATAAACTTGCTCGTCAGCCTCTAAATTGGCGGTGTAATCCAAAGTCCGGGCAATGTTTTCTTTCTCCAGTTTTTGAACTTTTACCGGGATCGCTTCAATCACGCTGGTATTTTGGGTGGTAGAATCTTTCTTCCCGGAACATCCAGCCAATACAACCATCGTAAGGGTCGCTAAAGTTAGTTTTTTTATCATCGTTTTGAATATTAAATTTGTTTCTTTTGAATGATTCTCTTAAAATGTTCCTTGTTAGCAAGGGGGATTATTCTTTGTTCAATTCGTTGTATAATTTTTTCAACTGAGTCTGTGCCTGCAACAGAGTCAGACAGGCAGAGGTGTAATTGTTTTCTGCGGTTAAATAATTGTTGTTGGCCTGTGTCAAGTCCAAACTTGAAACGGTTCCGGCATTGTATTTGTGTTGATAATTTTCCAATACTTTCCGGGCAACCTGTATGTTTTCATTTTGCAGCTGATAGTCTTCCAAGGCATTTTTCAGCGCAAATTTGTATTGTTCTTCCTGCAGATACAATTGATCGCTCAACAGACTTTTGTTCAGTGTGGTTTGTTCCAGGGTGATTTTTTCCTGATCGAGTTGTGCTTTACGCTGCAGACCGGAGAAAATGGGGATGCTCATGGTCACTGTTGCCGAGTGTTTGGGGCTGAAGTCCAGGCTCGGTTTCAGAATCTTGTAGGTGTATCCATAGTTGGCAGAAATGGTGGGAGCATAAGCCCATTTTTTCAGACCCACCATTTTTTTCTGTAGTTCTTCCTGGGTTTCCATCAATTTATATTGGGCATTCTGTCCTAAATCGAATTCTTGGTTGACCAGCTTCTGAAAATCTTCTTCTTTCAGAAAATTTTCCAGTTGGTCGGTCAGGGTAATCGGAGTGCCGGCGGCTAAACCCAATTGGAGACGGAGCAGATTGTAATTGACATCCACTGTCCGCTGCATGGCCAGGAGGCTGTTTTTTAGCTGACCGACCGTGATGCGGATCTGATCCACATCAGTGATCTCTGCTGTTCCGGCCTTGTACATATTTTCCGTATGAGTTTGAATCTGACTCATGTTCTCCAGGTTCTGTTCTACAATTTTCATCAATCTTTCACTGACCAGGATGGTATAATAGCTGTTGTAAACCGTTTCTTTGATGTCTAATTCCGTTACATCTACCTGTTGGCTGGAAATCTGTTTGGCAATTTTACTGGTTTGTATGCCCAATATCCAGGCACCGTTGAAAAGCAATTGATTGACAGATACTCCAAGACTGGACTGGTCTTTCAAAGTGGTCGTCTGGCTGGATCCGGGGAAGCTCATTTTGTATTTGAAGTTGGTACTGTAATTCAAATCACCGCTGATTTGTGGTAAACCTTCAGAAATGGCTTCTGTAATCATTTTGTTTTTCAACTGGATATCCATTTGGGATACCTTCAATTCTTTGTTGTGCTCTATGGCAAAATCCACCGCTTGCTGAAGTGTCAGACTTTGGGGACTGGTTGTTGTCTCCTGGGCTTTGGATAAGCAGGGGACGAGAATCGCAATAAGAATAATGAATACTCCTCTTTTCATATTTCAATTATTTGTATTATTTCTTTGTTTTAGTAATAATTCTAATTCTTGTATTCCTTTCGAAGTGGAAAAACTTCGGATCATGTTTTCTATGATTGTTGAGACAATCGAGGGAATCGGATATTGTAATTCGCTCATTATCTCCGGATCTCCGAGTAAAGACATTTGCTTGGTAAAGAGGTAGACCTGGATCTCTTTATTGATATTTGTACGGAAATAACCGTCTTTTACACCTTTTTCGATAATATCATTATATAAATTCTGGATAAATAGTTGTTCTTTTTCATTGATACGTTGATAAACTTCCGGGTGGTATTTTTTCAGATCAAATAAGTTGGACGGCATTCTGCTGTTGAAGCTTTGGATGATATGATCCCGGATGATCAACATGCTTTGGATGGAATTCTCCTGTTTCAGTTCTTCCAGATTTTTTTGAGTCTGGTGATTTTCCAGCCGGCTTGTCAATACTTGTTCTACAATATCATCTTTATTGCTAAAATGTTGATACAGAGTTTTTTTTGAAATTTTCAGGTGAAAACAGATGTCATCCATGGAAGTGCTCCGTATACCGTATTTCAAAAATAACTTGTATGTGTTTTCGAGTATTTCTTCTTTAACTTGATTGAATTCGTTTTTTGTCATCGTCACTGTTTTACACAAGGAAACGTTTTGAATATATTTCGTTTTTGTGTGTCGTAAAAGTACAAATATTGTGCCAATTTGGACCAATGATACAGTTAAATACTGTAAAATTTTCAAAGATTCTCCTTGTTTTTACTTTTTGATCTTTTGACTCTTTCTTTTCTTATTACTTTTTTACCTTTGTAGTTATGATTGATCAGGCGACGATACAGAAAATTTTTGATGCAGCCAATATTTATGAGGTGGTTTCAGATTTTGTAAGTCTGAAGAAGAGAGGTGTTAATTATGTGGGCTGCTGTCCTTTTCATAATGAAAAAACGGGTTCTTTTACTGTCTCTCCGGCCAAAGGTATTTATAAATGTTTCGGTTGTGGGAAAGGCGGTAATGCTGTAAATTTCATCATGGAGCACGAACAGCTTTCTTATGTGGAGGCACTACGCTGGTTGGCAGCCAAATACAATATCATCATAGAAGAAAAGGAGCTGAGCGAACATGAAAAACTGGAACGTTCGGAACGTGAGAGTATGTTGGTGGTGACCAATTTTGCCGAGGAGTTTTTTGTGCAGCAGCTATTTCATACCGATGAAGGAAAGTCTGTCGGACTGGGTTATTTTCATCGGCGTGGTCTGGACGATCGGACCATCGAAAAATTCGGTTTGGGATATTGTCCGGAAGCTTGGGATGGTTTTACCAAAACGGCTTTGGAAAAAGGATATAAGAAAGAGTTTTTGCTGAAAACAGGATTGACGATCGAGTCGGAACGGGGATTGTTCGACCGTTTTCGGGCCCGGGTGATGTTTCCGATTCGGGATTTGGCCGGAAAGATCATTGCTTTCGGCGGTCGAATTATGACCAATGACAAAAAGAGCGCCAAGTATCTCAATTCTCCTGAATCGGAAATTTACCACAAAAGTCGCACTTTGTACGGTATTTTTTTCGCCAAAAAGAGTATTGTGCAACGCAACCGCTGTTATTTGGTGGAAGGTTATCTGGATGTCATTTCTTTTCATCAGAAGGGCATAGAGAATACCGTGGCTTCTTCCGGTACTTCTCTGACCTTGGAACAGATTCGGTTGATCCGGCGTTTGACTCCGAATGTGACAATCATATACGATGGAGATGCCGCAGGCATTAAAGCTTCGCTTCGTGGGATTGATCTGGTATTGGAAGAGGGATTGAATGTGCGGGTCGTGTCTTTGCCGGAGGGGGAAGATCCGGATTCCTATGCGCAGGCACATACGGCAGAAGAGGTGTTGGAGTATATCACTGCACACGAAACGGATTTTATTCATTTCAAGACCAAATTACTTTTGGAGCAGGCGGGTAATGATCCGATTGAACGAGCCAAACTGATAACCGATATTGTCAAAAGTATTTCTTTGATACCGGACAGTATTACCCGTTCGGTTTATGTACAGGAGACTGCCAATCAGTTGAAGGTGGAGGAGAAGATACTTTATACGGAGATAGCCAGAATTCGGAGAGGGAAAATGGGAGAAGCCAGTTCTCCGGCTTATAGAGGGCCTGTTCAGAGGCCTTTGGTGATACAGAGCCCGGAGCGGACGGCTCCGCTTTCTTCATGTGATCCGGAGGAAATGGTCCTGATCCGTTATCTGCTTCTTTTTGGCGCGCAGGAGCTTTATGTGGAAGAGCGGGATGGGGTGCCATATCCGGTGACTGTGGGAGAATATATCATTCATGAACTGGCAGAAGATGAACTTGAAATGCTGAATCCCCGTCTGAGAAGCATTCAAGCTGAATATCAGGAAAATTTTCATACGCCCGGTTTTGTTCCTTCCAAATATTTTATCGGTCATCCGGATGTTGCTATTTCTGAAATTGTCGCCGGTATTCTGAGTGAACCGTATGAACTGAGTAAGCTTTGGACGTTGAGAGATGCTTCCGTTCGAAGTGAGGAGATGATGTTGAACGAGTTATTGCCAAAAATTGTCGATAATTATAAAATCCGGCGAATCGAATTGATGTGTCGGGAGGCCGATGAAAAAATTCTGGAAAACCAGAATGCCGGCGATTCGGAGCAATTGGTCGAGTGGATCAAGAAAAAGAACCTACTGATAAAGCTCCGAGCTCGCCTGAATGAAAAACTGAAAAGGACGATTTAATGGGTCGGGTATTTTTCGATTGACTTAAATGAATTTTTCTCTGTTTTGCGTTTTATAAAGTCCTACGAGCAAGAATATGAACGCCGACAACAGGACAATAATACGATTGTCAAAGAGTGTATTGTAAAAAATTTCCGGGTTTTTGTCCAAAGGAACATCGAAAGGATTCAAAAAGACATTCCATTTGCTGACTTCTAATACATTGTTGAGAATGAACAGAATCAGCCCGATGACGATGATGAGCACCGCTGTACCGTTTCCGTTGCGGACGATGGTACTGAGCATGAAACAGAGCATTCCGATGAAAAGCGATGGAACCATGATTTGCAGGGTTAGTTTGACTGCAGGAACTTCAACGACAATCCAATTTGTGATCATTGCTAACAGGAGAGTGATGACAAAACAGATGACATAAGCAATCCATAGACGGAAGAGCCATATTTTGTAACGGTAGTTGGGAATACCGAAAATGATTTCAATGATTTTGGCGTCCTGGTCGTTCTGAATGCCGAAACAGGTCGGATAGAAGATCAGCAGAATAGAAGGTACTAACAGCATGTTGTAACCGCTGGCGATGGTAATTTCGTTGTCGGAAAACAGGCTGATGATAACGGTCAGGATGTAGAAGCCCACTGCACTGAGGATAAAATACAGGAATTTGTTTCCGAATATGATTTTGATGTTATATCGGGTCAGTTTACTGAGTGGGGCGATGACATAGGATTTCATGGTGGAGCGACAGTTATTGAGTTATAATTTGTTCATGGTTCGCCAGTTTGACACTTCTCAACAGCCACAGGTACGAATCTTCCAGTAGCGGAGAAGTACGAACGGCATTGGGGACCGGTTGGGTTTCGGACAGACACCGCACTTTGATCATTTCACCGTTACGGATATGGTGAACAAGCAGCAGATCGGACGGTAGCTTGGCGAATTCTCTGGCCGGGATTTCGAAAGTCCAGGTGACATTTTTCGCGATTTCCACCATGTCCGTCGGAGTTCCATGGTATTTTAAGGAACCTTTGTTGATGACGCAAACCTGATTACAGGAGCTGGCAATATCTTCGATGATATGGGTCGAGAAAATAACGATCCGGTTGCGAGACAGTTCTACCAGCAAATTCCGGAAACGGATTCTTTCCCGGGGATCGAGGCCGGCTGTCGGTTCATCAACTACCAGAATACGGGGGAGATTCAACAGGGTTTGTGCAATGCCAATTCGTTGTTTCATACCACCCGAGAAACCGCCGATTTTTTTGTCTTTGTTTTCATACATGTGGACGGCTTCGAGTACTTCTGTGATACGTTTTTTGCGTACCTGCGGATTATAGATGCCTTTCAGCAGCGCCTGATATTCCAGAAATTCCCAGGAAGTCAGATTTTCATAGGTACCGAATTCCTGCGGTAAGTAACCGATCAATCCCTGCAGTTCTTCCCGTTTTTTTTGGGTATCAATGCCATTGATGAATATTTTTCCGTAACTCTGTTCAAATATACCGCAGATGATACGCATCAGAGTAGTTTTTCCGGCACCGTTGGGACCTAACAGTCCAAACATACCGGTATGGATTTCCATGGAAACGGCATTCAGGGCTTTGAAGGGTTGTTTTTTGTAACCGATCATCGGTATTTTGGTGGCCAACTTATAGATGTTTTTCTTTAACTCTCGGAACCGGCCGTCGATTAAATCGATGTTGATGTTGTATTTATGTATTCTTTCGGACAGATAACGGATAACGATGGCCACATACCAGAAAAGTCCCAGCAGTATGGCTATTCCGGAATCCGAGAATTTCACCGTCGCCCAGCAAAGAGTGAATAAGGGTGAGCCGTAGTAAAAAGCCAGATGGGCGATTTGGAAGCCCTGAACAAGCCATTGATGATGGCGTGTCTGGACAAATTCTTTTCCAATGTTCAAAAGTTTGGAAATAAGCATCCAGGTACAAACGGCAAAGAGAATGCCCCAGAATGCCAGAGTCTGGTAAAAATAGGTGAAATACACCATAAAACCTGCCAGCGGAATCAGCCATACGAGTGGTTGCAAATCAGTCCACTGTCGGTATTCTTCTTTGATTCCCAGACGTTCCCGAATCTTCTGACCGGATTGCCATTCCCGTTGGAACTCGTTGGGCCGCCCGTAGATTTTTACCAGGTTCCGGATGGTAATGTGAATCTCCTGATCGGGGGGAATGATGCGACTGTTGGCCTGGCGCAGACTGGTTTCCATGAACCAGGTGGCTGCCGGTATCAAAATGACGGCTCCGATAAAATATCCCAATTGCCAGATCAGGGAGTTGGTACCCATCCAAATACCGAACATGGCTACTATCAATAAGGTTATTTGAATGATTTTCATCGTCGGGCTTTGGGTACGTAAACGGTGGAGGGCATCTTCCAGACCGGAATAGAGGGTCGGAATGATAACCAAGGTTAACAACGTACTCATGGTCAGACCTCCGATTACTGTGATGGCAAACGGAGCTCCGAGTCCGGAAACGAATTCTCCCTGTCCCATGGCCAGGGGGAACATGGCCACGATGGTGGTGATTGCCGTGATCAGAATCGGACGTATTCTGGAGATGCCGGCAATGATCAGGGCCCGGGGTTTTCGATTGCCCTGTCTTCGGAGCTGAGAGGTGTAATCGATGAGGATAATACTGTTGTTGACGACAATACCGATGAGGATGATGGCACCGATCAGTACATTCGCATTCATGAATGAATTGCTGGTGAATAACAGGGCCAGCAGAGAACCGATAGCTGCCAGCGGAATTGCGAACATCAGCACGATGGGAGCCGTAAGCGATTCGAAAACAGAAGCCAGAATCATGTAAATGATGACAAAGGCTGCCAGGATCAGGAAAGTGAATTCGCTGGTTTCATCCTCTTCGTGGACGACTTCTACGGCAATACCTGTCGGGATGTCGGTACTTTGTACCAGTTCGTCGATTTCTGTCCGGGCCGCTTCGAGGATGTTTTTCGATTCGTTGACATCTGAATTGAAACGATAATTTACAGTGATTTCCTTGTCCTGGTTAACCCGGTAGATATTTCCTTGTCCCCGTGTCAGATTGATGTTGCTGAAACTGCGCAATTCGGTCAACGAATTGTTGCTGTTGGTCACTTCCATGTTGCGCAGGTCTTCGAGATTGCGTACCAGTTCCTCCTCTTCTTCTTCTTTCTGTTCGGCCAGTTGTTTGTCTTTGATGATGATGTCGTATTCTTCATCTCCGGCCTTGTATTTGATCGAAGTGGTATTCTGAGGGGCAAAATTGTTGAGCTCTGTGGCGACCTGGTTGGGAGTTACGTCGTAAATGCCCATCAGATATTGGTCGAACAGAATTTTGGCTTCGGGTTTGCCCCGGGAGGAGCTGACCGAAGAGTAGCTGATATTGTCTAATTCTTCCAGCTGGAATTTCAGCAGTTCTGCCAGGTTGGCCATTTTTTCGAAGTCCTGTCCTTTGATGACAATCTTTTCGCTTTGGGTGCCCATACCCATTTTCTTTAGCAGCTGATCTCCTCCTCCCATCAGAGAACCGCCACCTCCCCGGAAGTTTTCGCTGCTTTCGATGGCTTCGTAACTGACATCGCTGATGCGCAAACCGTTTGTAAGAGAGATGATGTTTCCTTTTAGTTCGTCCAAAGTTTTTTTATTGATCTTTTCGAAGTCTTCTTTTAATTTGATGGTGATGCTGGCATCGGTAGAATAAATTTTGGAACTGTATTGTTCGATTTCCGGAATCTCTTTCAGGCGATCTTCATAGGAACGGACCGTTTCGTCGGTGCGAGTCAGGGTATTTCCGTTCGGGAAAGTCATGTATACATTGAATGTGTCGGCTTCGATTTCTTTCAGGGTGTTCAGGGTCAATGTCAAGGACAATGCCACGGTGATTCCCAGAACCAATAGGGCGGTGAAAACCACTGTTGTGGGTTTGCGGAGACACATTTTCAGGAGTGCGATATATATCTGTACCGGTCGGCTGTGAATGGACAGCGTACTGAAATTGACTTTTTCTCCTTGACCTTTCATAAACTGGTTGACTGCCATGGGAATCAGTAAAAGAGCAACCACCAGGGACAGTAAAAGAGTCGTGATGATAGATACGCCGATATGTTCTCCAATCAGTTTTAAAATGAAATCCTCAGAAAACAGAAATGGCAAAAATACGGTAATGGTTGTGAGGGTTGCTGCGATAACTGCTTTTGCAACTTCTTTCGTACCCCGTACTGCGGCTTCCTGACTGTTTACCCCCAACGCTCGCAGGCGGAAAATGTTCTCCATGACGACGACCGAATTGTCCAATAGCATGCCGACAGCAAGGGCAATTCCGGTTAATGTGAGCGTGTTGATACTGATATCGAAAAAGTAGAAAAAATAGAAAGCAGAAAACACGGAGATCGGAATGGCAATGGCAATAAAGGTGACGATTTTGAAGTTTCGCAGGAACAGATAGAGAATGAAAATGGCCAGAATGGCTCCTGTAATACCCAGGTTGATGATGGTGTTGATGTTTTCATTCATGGTTTCGGCAGCGTCCGTATCTACCTGGATGGAAACGCCTTTGGAAGCCAGTTCTATATTGAGTTGATCGATTTCCTGGCGGATTCGTTCAGAAAGGTCGATGATATTGACAAGAGGGGATTTGGAGATCACACAAGTGATGACTTCCTGGCCGTTGACCCGGGAATAGGATTCTTCTTCTTTGATTCCGAAGTGAATATCCGCAATATCTTTTAATAAGACTGGACCTTCTGCAATAACAATGTTGCCCAAATCGTCCGTAGCCAGATATTCTGCCGTGACGTTGACGAAGAAACGTTTATTGTCTTGAAATACAGAACCGGCGAATGTTTTTTCCGACATGTTTTGACTGATCAAGGAGCTGATTTGTGAAGCCGTGATGTTCAGTGCTTTACATTTCTCATTGTCCAGTAAGATTTCGATGCTTTTTTGGCGTCCTCCCATGACGGTGACAGAGGCGACCCCATCCGTGCTCTCCAGGATGGGAGCGATATCGGAGTCGGTGATATTCCGTACATAGTCGACATCTTCGTCTCCCAGAATCTGTAAGGTCATAAACTGATCGCTGGCCATTCCGGTTCCCGATTTGTTGACCTGTATCGTAAATTCTTCCGGAATGCTGGACAGTGCCTTGATTTTTTCTTCCAGTTTCAAATAGGCATATTTGATGTTGGTGTTTTTGGTGAAAGAGACCGTAATTTGGGCATTCGTATTGGATATCCGAGTGGTAATCTCTTCCACACCTTCCAGTCCGCTGATGACTCCCTCTACTGGGATGACGGCTTGATTTTCGATATAATTTTGGTCTAATTCCGTACGGGTGGAGATATTGACATTCAGGGATGGATATTCCGCATCCGGATATAGTTCCATAGCCAAATATCTGTACGAAAATAATCCCATCATCGTCAAGCCGATGAAGAGCATTGAAATCAGTACTTTACGGTTTATCAGTCGATTCATGGTTTTAAGCTAATGTACTCCGGTACGAATTATTTTACTTTTTTATCGAAAATATAATATACACACGGAATGACCACCAGGGTCATGATGGTGGAGGTAAACAGTCCTCCGATGACAGCCAGGGCCATGGGTGATCGCAGCGAGGCTCCTTCTCCAAACCCGAAACACATCGGCAACAGGGCCAAAATAGTGGTCAGACTGGTCATCATGATTGGTCGTATTCGTTGTTGGGCCGCTGCTTTGATGGCTTCAGTCAGATTATAGCCTTCTGCTTTCAGTCGATTGGCGGCATCTACCAAAAGTATGGAATTGTTCACGGCAATACCAGCCAACATGATGATTCCGATGAAAGCCATCATGTTCAACGAGGCTCCGGCCAGCAGGAAGGCAAGGATACAGCCGACTCCGGCCAGTGGAATGGTCAGCAGAATGGTGAACGGATGGCGCAGAGACTCGAATTGGGAGGCCATGACCATATATACCAGGATGATGGAAAGAATCAGAGCAAAAGATAAACCCTGGAAGGATTCGGCGCGCTTTTCTTCTTCTCCTGTGATCTTGGCGGAATATTGAGCCGGGAATTGAATTTCTTGCAACTGTTCATTAATGGCAGGGGTTACGCTTCCTAAGGTATAGCCTTTTTCCAACATGGCAGTGACCTTTCCGATCCGGTTCTGATTGTTGCGGTTGATCTCTTTAGGAGCTGTCGTCAGCGTTAATTCTGCAATTTCTCCCAAACGGTATTTTTTTTCTCCCTGTATGATTTCGACATTTTGTAGTTCACTGAGAGATACTTCGGGAACTTTGATCTCAATGTCGATGGGTTCTCCTTCGGATTCGAAACTGCTGGCTGTTTTTCCGTTCAGCTTTTCTTCTACCTGACTGGCGACAGAAGCGATGTCTACTCCGTAGATGCCACTTTTCAATCGGTCGATGGAAATGTTGACTTCAGGAGCCCCCTGTTCCATGGAAGTTTTTACATCGTAGAGACCTGGTATGGAGGCGATTCTTTCTTTAACTTCCAAGCTGATTTCGTCAATCATCTCCAATTCTTCGCCTTTGATTTCAATGATGACGGGAGCTCCTTCCGTTCCCAGAATACTTTGCAATGCGGACTGTTCCTTTTCGTAAGAGACTTCCACACCCTCCGGTACCGTATAGCTGCGACTGAGGTCACTGATGAGTTCATCGGCGTCTATGGTCGATTTATTTTTCAGTTTAACCTTGATTTCCGCTTGGTTTTCTCCTTCCAGTTTACCGGTGGTTTGATTTTCAGTAGTCGTAGAGGGGCCTATCTGAGTGAAAATCCATTCCATGTCTTCTCCAGCCAGATCCGACACCATCTCTTCGATAGCTGCGGCTGCATTGTCCGTACTTTGGAGACGGGTACCCGGTTCCAAGGTCAGGTAGATGGAAAACTCGCGGGATTCGGCTTTGGGCATAAATTCCCGGTCGATAAGCGGCAGGAGAGCATAACTGCCGAGCATGATGATCAAAGCCGTGATGACAACTGCATATCTGTGTTTTAACAGTTTGCCGACCAAATGGCCATAGCCCTTGATTTGAATGGATTCCTGTTTTTTATTTCCTGCTTTGACGTATTGGGATGCCAACATCGGCATCAGCAGGATAGCGACAAAAAGGGATGACAGCAAAGAAAAAGAAACGGTCCAGGCTTGTTCTTTGAACAGTTCACCGGCTGCCCCCTGGATGTAAACGATCGGTAAAAAAACGACGATTGTCGTGAGGGTTGAGGAGGTGATGGCACCGGATACCTCTGAAGCTCCTTTGATGGCTGCTTCTTTGGGCGAAAGGCCGTTTTCCAGATTTCGGAAAATGTTTTCCATGACCACGATCGCATTGTCGATCAACATACCGGCTCCCAGTGCCAGCCCTCCCAATGTCATGATGTTGATGGTTAATCCATTGAAATACATGAGATTGAAGGTCGCAATAATGGAAACGGGGATGGAAATGCTGACGATCAAAGTGGTGTTGATCCGACGCAAAAATACATACAGGACCAACATGGCCAGCAAGATACCCATAACGGCCGAATCTTTGACCTCGCCAATGGAAGCACCGATGAAATCACCCTGATTACTGATGATGTGAAATTCATAACCGGGCATGCTTTTTTGCAGTTCTTCCAATTTGGCGGTAATGTTTTCAACCGCATTCACCGTGTTGTACTTGTTTTCTTTGTAAACACTGATGCTCAGACAGCGTTCTCCGTTGTAACGGACCAAGTTTTCCGGATCTTTATTTTTCAATTCGATTTTCGCGATGTCTTTCAGGTAGACCGGAGCCTTGACGGAAGAGCTGCTGCCTGTTGTCGATTCGTTATTGCTGCTGGGTTCTTTGAATGCTACAATGATATTCTCGATATCTTCCAGGCTTTCCAGCAGATTCACTCCCTTGACCGTATATTGAATGTCATCGTTGACAATGGTTCCGCCGGATACGTTCTGGTTGACGCTTTCGATTTTGGACGCGACGGTTTCGGCGGTCAATCCGAAGGCATCCAGCATATAGGCATCGGTTTTTACTTCGATGAAAGCATTTTCCTGGCCGTTAAGCTGGATATCAGCGATCCCATCCAGACGGACCAGTTCGCTGCGCATATAGTTCTCTGCAATTTTGCGCAGTTCGTTCATGTCTTTGATCTCCCGATGGCTCATGGAGATGATCATGACCGGTGTAGCATTGGCGTCGTAACGGGAAACGTTCAGGGAGGTGATCTCGTCGTCCTGGGCGATCTGCGACATGGCCCGCTGCAGGTCCAGAAAGGCTGCATCCATGTCTTGATCCCAATCGTATTCGACGGTAATGGTTGCTCCTCCGACCTTGCTGCTGCTGCTGACATCCTTGACCCCTTCCTGACGGGCTGCCATGGCTTCGATTCTTTCCACGAACTGTTTTTCAATTTCTTCCGGCGGACGTTCTCCGGCCTGTAGGTCGATGTATAAAGCCGGGTTTTTTAAATCCGGGAATAGGTCTGTTCCCAGTTTATTATATGATATGATACCTAACAGACATACCCCGAGAGTAATCATCAATACACTGACCGGGTATTTGACTGCAAATTTTGTGATTCCCATAATACAAATGTGCTAATTGTTTATTTCATGACTTTGACCTTGCTTCGGTTGCGCAGCCATTCGTAACCCTTTATGACAATTTTGTCTCCTACTTCCAGCCCTTTTTCCACTTCTACATATTTGTCGTCACTGATACCGGTATGGATGACTTTTTCTTCAGCACTGTTCCGGTCGACGGTATAGACAAGTTTACCGCCGCGACGGTTTTTGATGATATCTTTGGGAATGGAAATGACAGAATCCTTGCGTACGGTGACGACATCGGCCTTGGCAAACATTCCCGGCCGCAATTTCAATTCCGGATTGTCGATTTCGATATAACCGGAGAAAGTCCGCGTATCTTCGTTGATGGCCGGAGATAACTGGGTCAAAATACCTTTTAAGGTATCCGATTTGATGTTATAATTGGTAATGTGTACTTTCTGGCCAACATTTAACTTGCTCAGTGCATTTTCAGGAAACTGGGTTTCCACATACATTTTGCTGTAGTCCATCAGACCTACCATAACGCTACCCGAAGCAACCTCTACGCCTGAGGTATAATAGGGCAGGTTCACGATTACTCCTTTAAAGGGGGCTTTGATGTTCAGTTTTTCCAGGGTGATCAGACCGTTTTCCAATGCCAGTTTGGCGTTGATGTATGAATCCTGGGCGTTGTTGACATCTTTTTCCGTTGCCCCACCTTTTTCAAACAGCCCTTTTTGTCCTTCCCATTCTTTTTCCGTAATCTGGATTTGCAGTTTTTTACTTTCCAGCTGTACGTTGTTTTCGTATTCTTTATTTTCCAGACGGATGATGACTGCTCCAGCCTCAACGACGTCGCCCAGTTGATACGGCCGACCGGTTTTCGGATTTTTCTGTAAATGATAAGTTCCGTTCGTTTCTGAACTTATTTCAATGGTTTTCATGGCCTTGGCGGTACCTGTCGTTGTAATGTATTCTTCGATATTTCTGAGCTGTACCTCTTCAATCCAAACCGGTGTGGTACTTTCGGTCGAACTACTGCTTTGGTTGTTGTTGCACGCGAATGATACCAATCCTATTATTGCTGCTCCCAGGAATTTGAAATGATTGTTCATGATATTTTGATTTTTACTGTTAACGAATAAATGGGGTTATTTTAAAAGTTCTGTTGGTAGATAACTCTTGTGAGTTTCGAAATCCCAAAGGGTTTGAATTTTCAGATTCAGGAGTTCTATTTTGTAATTGATGATCGCACTGGTGTATTCCTGTTTGGCACTGGTCAGCTGATTCTGGTATTGTTGCAGTTCCATACCGGTCAGGTCGCCGTTCCGGTATTTCTCTAAATTGATCTCATAGGTACGTTCCGCATTCTCTATGCTTTTCTTTTTGATGTTGATTTGTTGTATCAATGTGGGGATGTTGCGACAAATTTGCCGAACGTCGATGATGATTTGTTTTTTTTCTTCTTCTAGGGAAATTTCATCCGACTCCATGGCCAGTTGACTGGATTTTACCTTGGCTTTTTTAGCCCCCCAGTCGAAAATCGGAATGGTAAAACTGATACCGATTTGTTCGTTGTCAGTGGGTTTGTCATACATGTTGTTAATTTTCCCTCCTAATGCGTCCATGCCGACCCGAATGCTCAGATCTCCTTTGAACTCGCTTTCCGCTTTTGTTCGGATGATGGAGAATACATCTTGTTCCAGGGTAATCTGTTTCTGGCGGATTTCCATGCGTTGTTCCAGGGCATATTTTACCGCATCCGTGATGTTGACCTCGATTGTAGAAATTTCTGTATTCGGTAATACGGAGATTTCTTCATCCAAAGAAACTCCCAACAAGAGTTTGAAGTTGTCTTTGGCATTTTCATAATTGATCTCCTGGGTATAAACGGTCGATTCGCTACTGGCCAGATTGACTTCTGCCTGATAGAGCTCTTCTTTGGCTACCAGTCCGGCGTCTACTTTGTTTTTGATGATTTCGTAATTTTGTTTTTGGTTATTGTATTCGTCCCGGGCAATGTTCAGGTCCTTTTGTTTTTGATAGACATCGTAAAACTGGCTGGTAATGCTTTTTTCGATATTCAGTTGCTGGAGGGCATAACTGATTTTGGCATTTTCCAGCGCATATTCCAGTTCCTTCAATTGCATTTTTGTTCTGTTGTAAGTGAACAATGGCTGTGATATGCGTAAAGAAAGGTTGTGATTGAAAGAGGTGTTGCTTCCTCCATAGGTTTTGTTGTTGGCATCCTGCCAGGAAAAATCATTGTAAAGAGAAATGCTACCATCTGTCCATTTGATCGGTTGTGTGATGCCGAAAGATGCGGAAGAGGTCATTGTTTCATTGGCATACCATTTACTGTTGATATTGTCGTACTGGTTGTTACGGGTATAATTGAATGGATTGACATCCAGTGAGAATTGTGATTTCAGGGCTGCATCCTGCGCTTTCAGTTCTAATTGTCGCTGTTCAAGGCTGAGTTTGCTTTGAATCAGGGTGGGACTGTTCTCGAAGGCGATGTTCAGTGCTTTTTCAAGGGTGAGGACTTGTACATCCTGTGCATGGACACCGTTTAACCCGCAAAGGGTCAGTAAACCAAGGACCAGAGTGTTTTTAAGCATATCGTTTGTGTTTAATCGTTTTATTCTTTCATTTATTCTGTGGCAGTGAATTTTACGGCATCGGCAATGACATAGTTGCCAGACACCTTGTCTGTCAGTGTAATGGTTACTTCGCCTTCGGAGAGGTAAAAGTTACCGATAGGAATCCATCCTTCCTCTTCTTCTTCCAGATTCAGAGTAATGGATTCTTTTTCATCTCCATACCGGATGGTGTAGGTTTGATTCCGTTCTTCCCGATGACGGTCGCGTCCCCTACGCATGGGCATACGCATCTTGGAATTCCAGATGGAAACTTCGTAATATCCTTCTTTGGGAATTTGGGCCGTCCATTCGACGGAGTTGGCACCGCTTCCTTTGTTCTTATAGACAGCGGAGTTGACAACTTCTCCGTAACAATAGTCGGCGGCAATGGCTGTCCACTTGGAAGGCATCCACCAAGGCGTGAAATTTTTGTATTTTTCTTCTTCTTCTTTTTTGAAAAGATCTTTCAGTTTGTGCCGGTTATTGGAAGCTATCGTCCGGAAACCGCTGTCTTCATTGTCGACGATGATTTCGTCGGGATTTGACTTGAAAACCTCCGGATCGATGGGATAAACTCCCGAGGTGGTGTCCTCGATTGTGTTGTCGATCTTCGGGAAATTGAAATTCCGGGAAGTCGGCAGGTTGTGTGAAATGTTGGTGTTGATGTTGATGTGGGCCGGACGTTCGTCGGTAATGATCCGGATTTCCCGGGCCTCTCCTGCTGGGATGAGGTAGTTGTTTTTATTGCTTTCAAAAGACATGCCGCCTCCCCGCATACCGCCGAATCCGCCTCCTTGCATGATATCTGTAGTGATGATGGCATCTGTGGCGGATGGATTGTTTACCTTGAACTTGATCTGGTATTTGGTAAACTCTTCCAGGATGATCTGATTGGCATCGACGTCTTTGATATAAACGGTCGGGCTTTCTCCCGTCGTATACCAGCTGTGGATGAAGTCAGAAAGTTCTATGCCGAATCTTTTTTCAATGGCTTGCTGCAGCGTGTCAAACGGAATATTTTGAAATAAACGGTTTGTGAAAAAAGCCTTGAGAAACTTGTTGAAATCTTCCTGTGTCGCGAAAGAGGTGATATAGTTGTTCAGTGCGGCACTTTTCAATTTCAGTAATTCGTAAAAAATTTCCGGTTTGATTTCTGTATCGGAAAGAGCGCTTTCGAAACTGTGGGTTTCCAGATAGAGGTTGGCTCTTTGTTTATTGTTGATGATACCTTCCCAAGGTCGCGGTCTTGTATCGGAAGAAGTGTTCAGCATGTTATTGATGGTAATATCAATCACCGGGATTTGAGCGGAACTGATATAAGTGGTATGTCCGAACAACAGTGGAGTGATATTCAATTTGTTGACCTGGTCGCTTGAAAACCAGCCGCCTTGTTCGTTTTCTGCAGTCAATACTTCCACAAAACGGTTGAATATTCGGATGTATTGTTCGTTTTCATCCAGCATCCGGTCCCTCGGACCCCATTCCGTCATTCTTCTTTTTTCGGCTACGAAATCGAAGTTGAGGGTGGCACCCCGTTCCGGGATAAAGATAATTTCCGGCATGACATATTCGGTATATCCTTTCCAGTTACGGATATAGGTGGCGAATTGTATCGGAGTCTCTGCCAGAATGAATTTCTGGAAGGGATAGTCTCTGTCTTTATCTATCTCAAGTCTGTTTTTTACATCCCGAATGGTTGCCGGCAAGGTGTCGGTCAACGGTTGGAAGAAATCGGAGAAGAAGTCATGTCCTTTGAAGTAATAAATGGCATAGTCGGTAGAATCTACCCGAAGGCTTTTTTTCTCATAGTCGGCAATTGTCAGGCTGATGCCTGGCAATGCGGTGGAATTGGAGAAGCTTATCGTCGAATCGTTTACCTGGGCATCTCCTTGGGAAAGAACGGTTTTTTCTCCTTGATAATGGACGGTCAGCTGATAGTCGGTGAAATTTTTCCCGATGCGGTAAGGAGCTGCCGGATTGACAGGAGAGATGGATATCGGATACCAGAGGCATTCCGGAGTCAACAGGGTAAAGCGATGACTTAACCACGCATAACGTTTTCCGAAACGCCAGGACTGGTTGGTGGAGGTGTCTAAATAATCTTCTTCCAGAATGTCGCAGTAACAGATGTTTTCATCTATTTTCCCTTGGTAGCGCAATGTCAGGGTTTGAGAAGCTCCTTTGGCTAACGGCTGGGATATTTCGATGACCTGATTTTCTCTTTGGAAAGGTACAGACTGACCGTCTATCTCAATGGTATTTACTTCCAGTCCGGGATTCAGATAAAGGATGATCTGGTCTAACTCTTCCGCTGTGTTGTTTTGGAGAGTTAGTTTGCTTTCTCCGCTTAAACGTTGTCCTCGGGGGGTTATGTTAAGATCGTGCGAGAGGATATCGGCATGAGGAACTTCCGCATATTTGTTAAAAGTGGCGATATATTCGTTCCGTAAATGCAGCTGGTGTTTATAGTGAAATACATATAACAGACCGGCCAAACAAGCGGCCAATATAAAAACAGAACTGAATGTGTAGACGATGGCGATTTTCCAGGGTTTATGGGGGAGTCGTTTGATCAAGGCTATGGTCATGCTGATCAAACCGATACCGGCCAGCAGATATAGAAGCCGTTGTAGAAGAAAGAGACGGAGATCTGCATGTCCGGTGACATCTGAAAAGATGGTCGGCAAATTCACTCCGAAAAAGTCGAATACCCCAAACAGCGTGTCTTGCAGATAGAAAAATACCGTTCCGATGATTCCCAGCATGACGATGAAAGTGACTGCCTGATTTTTTAACAGGCACATGGCCGTAAACGACAATCCCAGGACAAAAAGCAAGGATGGCAGGGAGATGGTCACTAAATAAAAAAGATAAGGAAAGAAATGGAAAGGTGATTGAGTGATGAACAGGTTTAAAAAGGCCGTAAATAACAGTGAAACGATATTCAGGCTGATAAAAACCCGAATGATACCCCAGGTTTTTCCGATGATGTAGTCTGCGTTGCTCATCGGTCGTACATAGATCACTTCTGCCGTATCCAGTTTCTTGTCTCTCTTTAAAAAGCTGCCTGCTAAAAATACCACAATGACAGATTGGGCAATGTTGTATAAATAGATGTTGTAAAAAGGGAGAAAAGATGAAAGGGCTACACGAGGCCAAAGGGTGATCATCCGATTGATGATGTTTGTCCGGTCGATCAACATAAATCCAGAGATCAGCACCAGCGCCAATATGGCAAAGATGCGGAACAACCAGCTTCTTTTGACTAATTTGACCTCGTAGCGGGCGATAACATTTATATTCTGTAAATTCATGACGTTAATGAGCTAAGCGAATAAATCTCCTCCTATTTTTTCACTGTACATCTCCATTTTATCTTTGAGCAGGTAGTCCATGAAATAGACATAGGCATGTTCGATATTCGGAGTGATGGTTTTGCCGGCATAATCTTCCAGTTTTTCGGCAACGATCTGAATTTCCCAGCCTCCTTCGGACGGAATGGTCGATATGATGGGATATTTTTCTTTGATCTGTTGCAGTTCCTGGTCTGTGACAAAGATTTCCCAGACTTTCCCCTGCGCCAAGGCGATCATATCGTCCGGGGCTCCTTCGAATTTTAATTCACCCTTGTTCAGCAGGGCTAATTTTTTACAGGTACTGGAAATGTCGCCTACGATGTGGGTGGACAGAATAATAATTACGTCTTTGTCGCTTACTTCGGAAAGAATATTTCTAAAGCGGATACGTTCCTCCGGATCCAGACCGGTGGTCGGTTCGTCGACAATGATTACTTTGGGATTGCCGATAATGGCCTGGGCGATACCCAGTCTTCTCTTCATACCGCCAGACAGACGGTTGGCCCAGCGGTCTCTGACTTCATACAGACCGACTTTTCTCAGCATCTCGTCGACGACTTCTGCCCGTTTCCGGCTGCCTGTGATACCTGCCAAACCTGCACCATAGTCTAAAAATTCCCAGGTTTTCAGTTTTTCGAAAAATCGGAAATCCTGAGGGAGATAACCCAAAACGGAACGGATGGCTTTTCGATCCCGTAAAATATCGTAATCGTCGAAAAGGATCGTCCCGGAAGAGGGGTTTTGCAAAAGAGTCATGATACGCATCAAGGTTGTCTTACCGGCACCATTCGGCCCCAAGAGACCGAACATTCCGGGTTCTATGTTCAGGTTCAGATGATTCAAGGCCCTATGACCATCCGGGTAAACTTTGGTTAGATTCTGGATGCTGATGTTCATATAGCTGTACTTTATATATCCCTATTAGCAAATCTTGACGATAAAAATAACAATAAATGTCAAGTTTATACCTTCATTTGTTTATTTTATAAAATATTTAAAACAATGCTTCTGTCCGACGAACAAATAACACTTTTTTTTAACAACACTTTGCTCTGTAAGACAATTTGTTGATTGTAAAGTTTATTCATTTTTTGATTTTAACCAAAAATTATGGATTAACTCCTGTTTTTTCTCGATGATTGGAACCAAATTATTCGGCAAAGACTTCCCGGATGATCTGTATGCTTTTGATATGGAAGTTGATGTCTAAATGAATACTGTAGAAGAGAAGGATGACATCCAACAGGATGTTGCGTGCCTGACGGTTCAGCGGAATGTTTTTGATATCGGCCAGTGGAAAGGTGCAAAGCTGGTATATGATCCTGGCTGTATTGGGGCCTGAAATATGGGGTGTGGCGATATTTGGAGGATAAAAACTGCCGTCGTTAAGATTGAAAATATAATTTTCCTGCCAGGAATCGGTATTGATTCGGAAGCCGATAAAACCGGCCAGACGGTAAAGAAAATACAGATTGAAATTGCCGATGTCGTTATGGGTGGAATTCAGGTATTCGGTGGAATTCAGAATAAAATCAAACAGAGTTTCGTTCTTTCCTTCATTTTTTAAGATCAGGTTTAAGATTTCTCCCCATAAGAGGAGAATATTCATTTTATAGATGTCAAAATACAGATCGGATAGGGTGGAGAGCGGAGTGATGCTGATCAGTTTGTGTAAATTGCCCTTTTCATTTTCGAAATATTCTATTTCCGTATTTTGCAGCAGATGTACCGGTTTGTTTTTCCTTTTAAAGATTTGTGCGGGCGTGATTAAAGACAGATGACCTTTTTCAAGTGAATATACCTGAATAATTTTTTGGGTATCCGAATAAGCCATCGTCTTTAATATGACCGCTTTTGTCAATTCCATCTGTTTGTCTTTAAAAACGAGATCAGTTTTTGAATGGCCCTTCCTCGGTGACTGATTTGATTTTTTTCATCCATGGGCATTTCTGCAAAACTCTGTTCGAATCCTTCGGGTTGGAAAATCGGATCATAACCGAAACCGGCATTCCCCTGTCTGGATCTCAGGATTTTGCCGTCCACCCGTCCTTCGAACAGGTATTCCTGATTTCCTATGATTAAAGCGATGACTGTCCGGAAACAGGCTTCCCGTTGAGAAATCCCTTCCATTTCCTGCAATACTTTTTTCATATTGGCCATTGAATCTTTGGCCAGTCCGGCATAACGGGCCGAATAGACGCCGGGGCGTTTGTTCAAGGCCTCTACTTCTAAACCGGTATCGTCGGCAAAACAGTCGTAACCGTATTTTTCTTTGATGTATCGGGCTTTCTGCAAGGCATTTTCTTCCAGTGTCGCATGATCTTCCGGAATGTCTTCGTGACAGCCGATTTCTGCCAGTGAAACGATTTCAGTCTCATTGGCCAATAATTGGCGGATTTCAGCCAGTTTGTGCGGATTATTGGTGGCAAATACTAATTTCATGGATGATAAATTTTTATGGTAGTCTATTCCCAGGCCGGCGGTTCAACGCCCATCAAGTTCTTGACAAAAAAGTCATGCATCTTATGCATTTCAAACGGTCCACCCAGGCTATGCGTCTTGCCCGGCAAGTAGAGCTGATCGAAATTCTTGTTTGCCTTCATCAATTCACTCACTACTTGTAATGTAGAAGCCGGATCGACATTGTCATCCAGTTCGCCATTGATCAGCAGGAGTTTTCCTTTCAACCGCCAGGCATTGTCCACATTTGATGAGGCGCTGTAGGATTCATCGATTGGATACCCCATCCATTGCTCATTCCACCAAACCTTATCCATCCGGTTGTCATGGCAGCCGCACAGGGCAACTGCCACTTTGTAGAAATCATTGTGGAACAGCAAAGCCGCCATGGCATTTTGTCCGCCAGCCGACCAGCCATAAATGCCGACACGATTTACATCCATATACGGATATTTGGCAGCCGCCGCTTTGATCCAGGCAATACGGTCCGGGAAACCGGCATCTTTCAGATTCTTCCAGCAGACATCGTGGAAGGCTTTCGAACGGTTGGCCGTCCCCATTCCGTCAATCTTGACCACGATAAATCCCAGTTCAGCCAACCGGGAACAAAGATGTTCGGTGGCCCGGAAGTATTTCTCAACATGCGAATCATGCGGTCCGGCGTAAATCATCTCGACAATCGGATACGAAAGGGAAGCATCGAAGGTAGAAGGCCGAATGATCTTGCCCCAAATGTCCGTCTTGCCATCGCGTCCTTTGGCATGGAATACTTCCGGCAATTGCCAGCCGTATTCAATCAAGGCACTTACGTCGCTCTTTTCCAATGAAGCCACGACAGAACCGTCCGATGTTTTGCGCAATACCGAAACATAAGGCATATCGGCACGTGAATAGGCATCTACCATATATTGATGATCGGCCGACAGAGTCACTTCGTGATGGGCATTTTCGGGAGTTAAATCTTTGAAACCGCTACCATCCAGATTGATCCGGCAAAGATGTAAATGGTAGGGATCTTCCTCCTGATTGAAACCGGATGCCTGGAAATAAATTACACCAGCTTCTTCATCTATATATTCTACATCCCGAACGACCCATTCACCTTTCGTTACCTGCCGGATGATCTGTCCGTCGTTACCAAACAGATAAAGATGACGCCAGCCGTCGCGTTCGGAAATCCAAAGCATTTGCTTTCCGTCCTGCAGATCATGGCGGAAGCGATTGTTGTAATAGAAGAAAGTTGGTACCTGTTCATCTACCAGATGCGTAATCTTACCATTCGAAGCATTGACCTCCCCTACGATGTACCGCTGGTGGCCTCGCTGATTGAACTCGAATGTAAATGCCCGGCTGTCATTCCGCCATCCTGTCAGATATAAACTGAATTGATTTTCATACAAAGAGGTTTCCAAAGGGATCTGCTTCTTGGCTTCCCAATCGAACAAGACCGGGACAGAAACGGGTAGAACATCTCCCGGCTTGGCATAGTTCCGCCATTGCAGGATGGGTTGTAACTGAGTCGATGGACGTGATTCCAGCAACGGAATGCGTCGTTCTTCCACTTCACGGGTCTTAACGGTAGCAATCTTCTTTGAATCAGGTGACCATAAAATACGGCTGCCGTAGGTATAATTCCGGATACCGTCCATCGTCAGTGCTACCACTTCCTCTTTATTCTTCCGACTACGTACGTAGAGATTGTTATCCTGGATATACGCTTCCCACAGGCTATCGGGTGAAACAACCGGTTGATCGTTCCTTTGCCAATAATCCCAACGAGGTTTTTCTTCTTCCTTCATCAATTCATTTACCAGCGGTTTCTGTTTCCCTTTCAAGAAAACAGCCAATCCCTGTTTATCCGCTGCTTTATTTTTCTTGCCTGTCTCGGCATTAACCAAATAAAAGACTGTCCCGGCCTTTTCCCGGTTCTGATACCAGAAGAAATGTGAATCACCCAGCCAGTGCGGTTTGACTGCCGGCGAATATACCTGATTTTCCAACTTCAGGATTGTATCTGCCCGTTGATAATCCGCTTTTGTCACTTGAGCCTTTGCGATATTCCCAGACAGTAATAGCGACAAACAACATACATATAAAGTTCGTTTATTCATATATGTTTTATTTTTGTTACAATTCAAGCAAATATACACTTTTTTTATTTTTACGTATTGGAAAATTCATATGAAATGTAAATATAACGATTATTTTTTAGCTTTGTGTGACCAAAATGTATTTCTGGCCTGCAGACGATGCCGGTAGTTATGAATGGAAAATTATGGAAAAGGGAATTGTGATAAAATCGACAGGTAGCTGGTATTGGGTACGACTGGAGAAAGGAGAGTCGGTACCTTGTCGTATCCGGGGGAAATTTCGCTTGGATGGCATTCGGACAACCAATCCCTTGGCGGTGGGAGATGTTGTGACCGTAGAGGAAGGAAGTGACGGCTATCTCATTACTGCCATCGAGAAACGGCGTAATTACATTATCCGGAAATCGACCAATTTGTCGAAAGAGTCGCACATCATTGCCGCGAATGTCGATTTGGCCTTGCTGATTGCGACGGTCAACCATCCGGTTACCTCGACAGTATTTATCGACCGTTTTTTAGTGACAGCCGAAGCCTATGGCATTCCAGCTGTTTTGGTCTTTAATAAGGCGGATTTGTATGATGCTGAAGATCGAGCGATGTTGGGAGGTTTGATGGCAATCTACCGGAAGTGTGGATATCCCTGTTATGCCCTATCGGCTGTGACCGGGGAACAGGTAGAGGACGTCCGGCATTTGTTGAAAGACAAGACAACGGTACTTTCCGGTTTGTCGGGAGTCGGAAAATCTTCTTTGATCAACCGGATTGAACCGGGCCTGGCGTTGAAGACCGCAGATATTTCGGAACTTCATGATTCCGGCAAGCACACGACTACTTTTGCGGAAATGTTTCCTTTGACAGGAGGCGGGTTTATCATTGACACTCCGGGATTGAGAAGTTTTGGTATCATTGATTTGAAAAAGGAAGAGATATCCCATTATTTTCCGGAAATTTTTGCCAAAGCCGGAGAATGCCGTTTTTATAATTGTACGCATACCCATGAACCCGGATGTGCTGTCCGGGAGGCGGTGGAAACGGACGAAATCAGTGAAAGCCGTTATGTCAGCTACCTGAGTATGCTGGAAGAAAGCGGGAAATATCGATAAATGTATATTTTTTACCTTTTGTTTTTTACTTTCTACTTTTTCTATTATCTTTGCGCCGTTTTACGTCAAGGCTTGTGGATAGATTGAGAGAATATCGGATAGCATTCAGGGGTTTAGGAGAGGGAAAGCACTCCTTTGAGTTTACGCTGGATGACGGATTCTTTGATTGTTTTGAGGCGACCAAAGGAACCCAGGGGAAGGTAAATGCATCTGTTCAAATCATTAAAAGTTCGCTTTTGATGCAGGTATTGATAAGGATCGACGGAGTGGTGAAAGCGACCTGTGACCGGTGTTTAGGCTCCCTGGACCTGTCCATTGCCGGAGATATGAGTTTGTATGTAAAACAGAGCGGCCGGGAAGAGGGGAACGAGGATGATTACATTATATTGGCGCCGGAGGATGATTTTTTGGATTTAAGTTCTTATCTTTATGAGACTTATATGTTGAATTATCCGATGCGGGTGGTTCATCCGGAAGGAGCATGTGATGAAGATATGCAGAAGATGCTGCAGGAATATGTAATTGATGAGAATGAAAAACCGATAGACCCGAGATGGGATGAATTGAAAAAATTAATTAATAACTAAAATAACAAAGAAATGGCACATCCGAAACATCGAACCTCAAAACAGAGAAGAAATAAGAGAAGAACGCATGATGCGATTACGGTAACCGCTATTGCCAAGTGTTCTAATTGTGGTGCTGCTGTACAGTATCATACAGTATGTCCTGAATGTGGATATTACAGAGGGAAGTTGGCTATTGAAAAAGCAGTAGTTGCATAAACTTGACACGGAAAGGATTGTTTTAGAATCATACCCAGCCAGCCTCCTAGTATCTAGGAGGCTATGGTTGTTTATATAATTCATGAAATTCGCCTTGGTGTGTGCCAGGGAGATCTCTGATTTAAATTTATAGTTATGCAGACAAATAGGCCGAGAGCCATAATAACCGGAGTAGGGGCATATTATCCCGATTATATTCTCAACAATGAGGAACTCAGCCGTATGGTAGATACCTCTGATGAGTGGATCATGACCCGTGTAGGGATTAAAGAGAGAAGAATATTGAAAGATCCGACCAAAGGGAGTGCCTGGATGGGTGCTCAGGCGGTGGAAAATCTTTTCCAAAAAACGGGGACCCGACCGGAAGATGTCGATTTGTTGATTTGTGCAACGGTTACTCCGGACATGCATTTCCCGGCAAATGCTCAGGTGATTGCCGATATGGTCGGAGTAAAAAATGCCTTTGGGTTTGATCTCAATGCCGGTTGTTCCGGTTTTCTGTTCGGATTGGTGACGGCGACTCAATATGTGGAAAGCGGAAGGTATAAAAAAGTGGTATTCGTCGGATGTGAGAAAATGTCCGTAATTACCGATTATACCGATCGCAAGACCTGTCCTCTTTTCGGAGATGCTGCGGCAGCCGTGTTGCTTGAACCGACGGAAGAAGAACTGGGAGTCATGGATCATATTTTGCGTTCGGATGGTATGGGGCGTGACCATTTGTACATGAAAGCCGGAGGATCTTTGAATCCGCCTTCCATAGAAACGGTTACCAACCGGGAACATTTTATTTATCAGGACGGTCAGTTTGTGTTCAAGCATGCGGTCACGAAAATGGCCGATACTGCTGCGGAAATTATGGAGAAAAATCATCTGAAAGCGGATGATATCGCATGGCTGGTTCCTCATCAGGCGAATCTTCGGATCATTGCTGCTACGGGAGAACGTATGGGCCTGGATCCATCCAAAGTGATGATTAATATTCAAAAATACGGTAATACGACTTCTGCCACCATTCCTTTATGTTTGTATGAATGGGAAGATCAGTTGCATAAGGGAGATAATCTGATTCTGGCTGCCTTCGGTGCCGGTTTTACGTGGGGGGCTGTATGGTTGAAATGGGCCTACGATCCGAAAAAATAATTGGGAAAGTATAATTGAGCATATAGGCAATGCCTCTCGAAGTGAAAAATACTTTGAGAGGCATTTTTCTTTGAATTTTGATTTCGTTTGAAAATGATATGAAATAATTTGGGAAAAGTATATTTTTGCTTATACCAATGCGTCTAAATTTATGGTAAGGTCTTCTGAAGAAAATATCCAATTCAAGTCTTTTTATCTGTCTTATTTTAAGGCTGTTTCGGATTTTTGCTATGCTTATTTGAAAGATGCGGAAAATGCCCGGGATGTGGCTCAGGAAGTTTTTTACCTTCTTTGGAAGAATCAAAAAAATGAATTTAGTGAGAAAGAAAAGCTTTCTTTTTTATATACTGCTGCACGTAATAAATGTTTTGATTTTCTTCGGCGAGAACAGTTGAATCATAGGAAAACAGAAGATTTACGGGATGAAATTTATACGGAGACTTTCTTTTTAGATGAGATTACCCGAAATGAGACTTATCGGCTTCTTCGGGAGGCCATTGAGAAATTGCCTTTACGTTCCCGGGAAATTGCCTTGCTTTCTTTGCAGGGGGCTTCTGTACAGGAAATCGCAGAGGAACTTCATATCTCAGTCAATTCGGTGAAGACTTTGAAAAAAATGATTTATGAAAAATTACGGAAATCACTTCATTCTCAGTTGTTACTTTTCCTTTTGATAAAATATTTTTTATAATTTTTTCTTTTATTCACCCGTTTTTGTTATTTGTTCGTATAGTTATGACTTTTATCAATACTGTATGGATAAAAATATTGAGAACAGAATGAATTTGGCCCGTCTTTGGGCGATAAAAATTTTGAATAGACTTTCCGGAAAGAGAGAGGAACAAGGGGTGGATCAATTGAAAGAGGATGCTGCTTTACGGCATTTGTTTCAGCGTATTCAATCGGAGATTACATTGGATAGACTGCAAGCTACCGATGAAAAGGAGTGGGATCGGTTTCAGCAAAAATATCATTTGTCTGTTTCCCGTTCGGATTTTCGGATAAGACCTTATCTGTGGGCTGTCTGTGCATTTTTTGTTTTGGGAATAGGAATCTCTCTTTTTTTCTGGTTACAACGGGAAAAATCTCAACCGTTTCCTGCACATTTCATGGAAGATATCATTTTGACGACGGAAAGCGGAGAGGCTTATTCTCTTGAGAAAGTGCAGCCGACTCGATGGATTCAAAAACATCAGATCGAAATTAAAGAAGACGGTCGGGAGATGAGTTATGCCAATCAGGCGCTTGCAACTTTGCCGCAGGAATGGCATACGATTCGGGTCCCTGCACAAAAAGGCTATACCGTTATTTTGGCGGATGGCACAAAAATAATTCTGAATGCTCACTCTTCTCTTCGCTATCCTTCCCGTTTTGTTGATTCTGTCCGGGAAGTTTGGCTGGAAGGTGAGGCTTATTTTGAGGTCGCACACCAGGATCGCCATCCCTTTGTTGTCCATTTTCAGGAAAACAAGTTGACGGTTTTGGGAACTACATTTAATGTGTATTGTCCTCCGGGAGAAATTTCCCGGACAACCTTGATCAGTGGATCGGTTTCTTTGGACAATAATCGAGAGTCGCGATTACTTCATCCGGGAGAAGAGGGAATTATTGAGGCCGGTCGGCCGGAAATAGTGCTGCAAAAGGTTGATGTCGAGGAGGCCCTTGCCTGGACTCGGAATATGTTCTATTTTAAAAATCGAACTTTGGAGGAGATTGTGAAGAGGCTGTCTGACTGGTACGGCTTGAATATTTTATTCCAGGAAGAGGAATTGCGGAATCTTGTGCTTACGCTGGAAAGTATACGTTACGACGATATCGAGACGGTTTTGAAAATAATTAAAACGATAGGCAATATAGATTATGTGCTATATGGTGAGACCATTTTATTGAGAAGGCAAGAATAAATAGGAAAATACAAACTTTAATCTTACAAAATTATGAAAAAAACTTTTCCATTGACGTTAAGATGCTGGCTGTCTCAGCTCTTTCGCCACGGTGTGCTTTTGGTTTTTCTTTTTTTGCAGATTGGAATCAGTCGAGCTCAAGGAGAAAATAAATTTGATTTTCAGGTTTCCAATACACCTTTGAATGAAGTGCTTGAACAACTTCGTACCACTTGTAATGTCAGTTTTTCTTACAATGTGGGCGAACTGAACCGTTATACGATTCAGGTGGATCTGCAGCAAAAGACTGTGGAGGAAATTCTTGACGCATGTCTTTTGAATACGGATCTTACCTATAAGAGGGTTGATAACACCATTATCGTGTATAAAGAATCCAAAAATTCTCAGCAACCTGAAAAACGGGTGATTCGTGGAATTGTCAAAGATATTCACAATGCACCATTGATTGGTGTTACGGTGATGGTCGACGGTACGACCGTTGGGGTTACTACTGATCAACAGGGACGATTCTCATTGATACCGCCGACGGAAGAAAATGTTAAGTTGCTGTTCACTTTTGTCGGAATGAAATCTAAATCGGTAGAATGGTCTGGAGAAGAATTTCTAGAGATCGTACTGGAAGAAGATACCTATGTATTGGATGCCGCGGATGTCATTTATACCGGATATCAGCGGATCGATCCTCGTCGGAAAACGAGTGCGATTTCTTCTGTAAAGGCAGCTGATGTATTGGTTCCGGGAATGACAAGTATTGATCAGGCGTTGGAAGGACGTATCCCGGAATTGCAGTTGACCCTAAATTCGGGTGAAGTGGGGGCAACGCCTCGGATCCGGGTACGAGGAACTTCTTCCCTGATAGGTAATAGAGAGCCCTTATGGGTTTTGGATGGTTTTATCTTGAGAGATCCGGTGAATGTCAGCAATGAAGATTTGAATAATCCGGATTATATCAATATCATCGGGAATGCGATTGCCGGTATCAATCCCCAGGATATAGAGCGGATCGATGTGTTGAAGGATGCTGCGGCAACGGCTTTGTATGGTACTCGGGCCGCCAATGGTGTCATTGTTGTGACGACAAAGAAAGGGGCTATCGGTAAACCGCGGGTGACTTACAATCATACCTCTAAATTGACAAGACGTCCGAGATATACCGATAAAGTCGTTGATCTGATGAATTCGCAGGAGCGGGTGCAGTTTGGTAAAGATCTGGCCGATCAACATTATAAATTCCCGGAAAATATGCCGATGGTGGGATATGAAGGGGCTCTGTATCGTTATCAGACTGGAAAGACAGACTGGCAGGGATTTCAGGATGAGGTGGCTTGGTATGAGAGCGTAAATACAGACTGGTTTGATATTTTGACCAACGATACTTATTCTCATGATCATACTGTGAGCGTTTCCGGTGGATCGGAGGATATTCGTTACTATGTTTCTCTGGGGTATAATCATGAAGATGGTGTGACCCGTACGACCAATACGGAACGGGTGACTTCCATGGCCAATCTGGACATTTATTTTACGAAAAATTTGCAAGTACGTTTTGCGATGAATGCGAATATTTTGAAGAAGAATCATTTGCAGGACGCAATCAATGCCATGGAGTATGCTTATAATACTACCAGGGCTTTACCGGCCTATAATCAGAACGGTACGTTATATTTTTATGACAAAGTCGGTTATGGCGGAACCAATCAGCCGTATAGTCAATTTCGTTACAATATATTGAATGAAATAGAGAACAGCTCCAATACTTATGATGGAAATACCATCAGTGCTTCTTTGGACGCCCAGTGGACATCGGTGGTGAAAGGTTTGGATCTGACCGTAGCAGGAAATTACAGTCGGAGCAATACCTTGCAGGAAAACTGGTGGGGTGAGGAGAGTCATTATGTCGCAAGGTTTAAAAACGCAGAATATGAAGAAGAAGCTCCGAAATTGACGGAAGGACATTGTCAGTTGCCTTATGGCGGAATTTTGAATTCGACGAATTCCATTACGGAAAGTTATACCTTCCGAGTGCAGGCAGACTATCGCAGATTGTTGGGAGAAGACGGGCAGCACATGCTTTCGTTGATGGGCGGATTTGAAATGAATGGAAGCGTGAATCGTTCGTTTGGAGACCAGATTTTCGGATATATGAAAGAGAGAGGTATGCAGATTGTTGCGGGTGTGAATTTGGATGATTATCCCGATTATAGAGATAAGTGGTTGAATGTAAACCATCGGACTCGGATTCATGGTATTAATCATGAGTTGTCGGGGTATTTGACCTTGGGATATGGTTATAAAGATCATTTTACTTTGAATGCGAATGCGCGTACAGATGCATCGAATGCTTTCGGTAGTCGGGCCAATGAAAAAATGTTACCCATCTGGTCCGTATCCGGTATGTGGAATGTCAAGGAAAATTTGTTGAAAAATGTTTCAGTTTTCAGTGACTTTGCACTTCGGGCTTCTTTCGGTTTGCAGGGAAATATGCAGGAAGATCAAAGTCCGAATCTAATTATTAGACAGGGAAGTGTCGATCCTATTTATAATGAGAATTTATCAACGGTAGAACGTTTCCCGAATCCTAATTTGGCTTGGGAACAGACCAGATCCTGGGACCTTGGATTGGATTTCGGTTTTTTTGATTCTAGGTTGAATTTCAGTCTTTCTTATTACGATAAGAAGACAGAGGACTGTTTTACGACGGTACAGGTCTCTACAGTTAATGGTGTAAATTCGTATGTAATGAATAACGGAACCATCAGCAACAAGGGGTATTCTGTGTATATGACTGCTTATCCTGTTCGGACAAAGGATTGGACCTGGAATTTATCATTGAATTGGTCCGGAAATTTCAATGAGGTACGTTCCGGTGCGATGGATACATATACTTATCAGAATTATTTGACAGGAGATGCTTTGGTTGATGGAGAGCCTATCAGTTCTTTTTATTCCTATCGTTTTATCGGTTTGGATCCGAATAATGGTGTTCCCTTATTTGATGATTACTCGGATCGTCGGCATTTATTGGAGTATAAGAATCTGGAAACGGTTGTAAAGTTAGCCATGGATAAAAGTGGACAACGAGATCCGATTTTCTCGGGAAGTTTTTCTACCGGTTTGAAATATAAGGGTTGGAATTTGTCGGGAAGTTTTGCATATAGTTTGGGATCGAAAGTTCGTTTGTTGAGCATATATGAACCGATTATTAACGGTGTCAGTGCTGAGAACAATGTTCGAAAAGAGTTTATAAATCGATGGCAGGTTGCTGGAGATGAAAAAGTGACCAGTATCCCGGCTATTTTGAGTTCTTCTCATCCGGATTATAATAGTTACATTCAGCATTATTCTGCACAGAGTGATGCCACTGATCATATCCCGCAGTTTGCATCGACTGTCTGGAATATGTATGACAATTCCGATTTTCGGGTGGTTAGCGGTAATTATTTGAAATGTTCGTCTTTGTCCTTGCGTTATAATTTTACAATGGATTTATTGAAACGGACCCCTTTTTCAGATGCTTATGTGAGTTTGAATGCATTGAATCTGTTTACGATATCCGCCAAGGAGTTGAAAGGACAACATCCGTCTCAACAGGGATTTGCTGCTATTAATATGTCGGTTCGTCCCTCTTATTCTTTACAATTGAGTGTAACTTTTTAAAATGTGATTCCATGAGAAGAATGATATATTTATTGTTTTGTCTGATTTTTGCAGGCTGCAATTATTTGGAAGATTATTCCCAGGATTTGGTGATCGCCAAAAAGGTGGCGGATTTGGATGAAGTGTTGTTGGGTAGTGCTTATTTACGTTATGGAAGTCCGGATAACCTGGCTGGAGGAGATGTAGGCTGGTGGTTGCATCTGTTGGATGATGATGTGGATGGAGTGATCGCAACTGCGGCATACGAGATACCACAATACTTAACTTCAACTTATTACGGTTATTTTTGTTGGCAGTGGGAAGTGGGACGGAATTATGAAAAAACTTCCTTGAATTCGGATGTTGGTTTGTGGAATACGTTATACAACCGGATTAATGTTGCAAACATTATTTTGTCGGAGATTGATGGAGTGGCGAAGGAAACGGAGGAAGATGAGCTGGATGCATGGAGAGTAAAAGGGGAAGCCTATTTTTTACGGGCACAGTTTTATTTGTTTTTGGTCAATATTTATGGAGTTGCGTATGCTCCTTCCACTGCCGAAGAGAAATTGGGTGTTCCTTTGAAATTGACAGAGTATGTGGAGCATGATCCGAATAAAACTGTACAATTTGAACGGGCTTCGGTGGCAAAAATATACGAACAGATTGTAGCGGATTTGACGGAGGCGGTTGCTTGTTTTGAACGGGGAAGTAAGCCGAAATCAGTATATCGGGCATCCCATGAGGCGGCTTTGCTTTTATTAAGTCGGGTTTACCTTTATATGCAGGATTGGGAAAATGCTCGGGATAAGGCTTTGGCATTCCTGGAACAGAAGGACCATTTGACCAGTTATCTCAATATGGATTCGACGGTTGTCGTTACTTCACAAAGTGAGGAAGTTGTATTTACGCAAGGGGTTCAGAATCTAAAGCATGCCATTACCGGAAGAAGTGGAAATTTTTGTGTGACGCGGGAACTCTATGATTTGTATGATACGACGGATACCCGGAAAAACCTGTACTTTGCTGTTACTCAGGATAGCATCGGTTTGGGATTTAAATACGATACGGGCTCGGATCCTTCTTATACGGGGGATTTGTTTTTGTTACGTTCTCCGGAAGGTTATCTGAATGCTGCGGAGGCTTATGCCATGTTGGGGGATGTGGGGAATGCTTCTAAATATCTGAATGAATTGCGGAAGATGCGGATCGTCGGCTATCAGGACAAGACTTTCCCTGCGGATGAGATCATTGAAGAGGTACGGAATGAGCGGAGACGGGAATTGTGTTTTGAAGGTCATCGTTGGTTCGATTTGCGGCGTTATGCTGTTTGTGAAAAGGCGCCCTATAAACGGGTCATTGAACATGTATTCCCGCTGTATGATTCTGAGAATCGAAATTTGTTCAAGGAAGCTGAGAAATATCGATTGGAAGAGGATGATTTGGCTTATACGTTTGCTTTGCCAAAAGAAGTATTGGAATTTGATCCGGGAATGCCGGATAATCCGAGGGAAATCAGAAAATTGACGGAAATCGTGTTGATCAATCAAGAATAGTCGTATGCTAATTTAAAATGGTGATTATGAAAAATTTGTTTTTATTATTGATAATGCTTGCTGTCTTTGTGGGATGTCAGAAGGAGGGGGGAATATTGCCTCAGCTGCAGCTGGAAAATTTGTATGAGATATAAGGACAATTCTTCGGATTCCATACAAAAGCGGGTATATGATATTTATAAGCAGTATGGTGTGACTGTCGTGTTCAATGATACTTTGGGAAAAGTATTTGTGAAACAGGACATTCAGGGTGATTCCGTGTTTACCTATGAAACGGTCGATCCGGCCTGGGGATTTACAAGTTATACGGATGTAGACTATTATTATACTTATCTGACCGATCCAGATGAAAAATCGAAAATGTTGGATGTGGTTGAAAAATTTCTGGGACGTTGCAGTAAGGCATTATATCCACAGGTCATTTTATTACTTGACTCTTATTATACAGAATCCGCAAATGGATCCGTGGAGACTTACAGTAATGGCGGTTTTAAAGTGACCTATCGATCGTTGTTGTTGTGTAATGCACGGGAGGAGGATGTATTGACATCTTTGCCGGAGGAAATAATGCGTACTTTTATTATCCAGCGGATTAGTGATTATACTTTGCAGTTGGCTTCTTTTCATCGTTTGTCGAAAGATTATATTGGGAAGTCCTGGGGAACGATCGGGGCTGTGAACTTAAAGGAGCCGATTACTTTTGAAGAAATGAACATGTGGGGAGAGCTCGAGGAGTATACGATTACAAAGTTTATAGAAGGACCTCTTTATAATTCAGCTGCTTGTTTACAGGATGATTGGTGGGGTTTTAGATCTTATGCTCCGGATGTGGTGGAAAAATTCAGAACGGCAGTCCGACAGCTGATCGGTCCATTCGGTTTTGTCAGTCAGTCGGAAAAAGGGGCTGCAAATTGTCCTCCTGAGGATGAAGAAGAAGATCTGAAATTATTTGTGAGAGAAATGTTGCGTTTTTCGAAAGAGGATTTTGAGAAGTTGTGGGGGGATTATGCATTGGTGATGCAGAAATATGATATTTTATACGATTTATTGGCGAATGAATTGGGTGTGAAATTATAAAGGAAAAGTTTATGAAAAAGATATTTAGCATTGTAATGATTGTATTGGGATGGTATGCCTGTTCTGAAAATGAAGATACGCCACAATGGTCAGGAATCACCCGGACTACTTTTTTGGACGAGCGGGATTCTTCCGTTTATCAGTGTATTGTTGTGAACGGGCAGACTTGGATGGCGGAGAATCTGCATTATCGTTTGCCATTGGGTGCCAATGATGGTTGTTATTCTTTTTATGAAAGTCCGGCAGCTGTCTCTGGCAGCATGTTTGCGGGCGGTATTCAGGAGGCGTTGACATCGGGGGAGTTGGTCGATCCAAGACCGCTGCCTCCGACAGAAAGTATGACAATGAATCTGTTTTATCTTGAAATGGGCTTTATGACAATAGATGAGTTCAAGGAAATGTACGAGGAGTATCCGGATGTTTTACTTGCTCTCGATCAGATAGAGACCCGTTTATTGGAAAAGGTAACGGAAGAAAAATTACTTGAAGCGGAAGAGAAAAACGGCGGATATGGAGAGCGTTTTGGCTTCCTTTATACGTATGAAGCCGCTTTGAAGGCCTTACCTCAGGGGTGGACTCTGCCAACGGATGAGGATTGGAAAAATCTGGAGAAGGCTTTGGGAATGAAGGATGCCGAGCTGAACCGTGAAGAAGCATGGCGAGGCAAGCATGAAGGGTATCTGATGAAAGAAGGAGAAGAGGGGGCCGGTTTTGATGTACGGATGGGGGGAGGCAAATTGTATGGTACCTTTCCGTATGGATCTTCTTTCCAGAATCTGAATTCGGCGGCTTATTTTTGGACTTCCACCCTGAAACCCATGAATGATTCGACACAAGTCAGTTATATCCGTAAATTGAATTATGTCGAAAACCGGATATTCCGAGGAACCTCTTCTGTATTGACGACAGCGTATAGTGTGAGAGGTATAAAAAAATAAATTTTTAATAAGAGTTTGTTTATGAATAAATGGTATTGTATCGTTTTTTTATTGTTGAATTATACAGGAATTTATGCGCAGATTCAGGAGAGTATGTATGGAGATGCGGTAAAGGCTGATATAAAGGTCAATTATGTTTTTTCCTATGAGGAAGCTTTGCAGAAAGCCAAAGCTTCCGGGAAACCTGTTTTCTTTAACTGTTTTTCTGATTGGGCAGTGCCTTGTCATGCGATGAATCAGCAGGTGTTCTCCAATCAGGAATTTGGGGATTGGTTGAATGAACATTTTATAAATCTTTGGATTGAAATGACTTCTGAAGAAGGAATGTTCCTGGGAGAGCGATATGGAGTGAAGTCTATGCCTCATTTTTTGGTATTGGATGATAATGGTGAAGTGATTCATAGATTGGCCTCGGGGGTGGAGTTACCGGAGTTTCAACATCGTTTGGCCTGTGCATTGAATGCAAAGACCTCCTATCGAGGGATGAATGAAGCCTATTCTCAAGGGAAACGTAATAAAAAATTTTTGAGAGATTACGCGTCTGTTTTACGATGGGCGGGAGAAGGAGAGCGGTATAACGAAATTGCAGATGATTATTTCGGGCAGTTGAAACCGTCACAATGGTCTAAAAAGGAAAATTGGATGATTTTTCTGGATCGGATGAAACGTCCTGATACACTGCTGATCGATTATTGTTTGACCCATAAGAATGATTTTTTGAAAGAAACAGATACGGTGACTGTAAATAATGCGATCGTATCTTTGTATTATGCGGATGCAATGGCATGGGCTTCTGGTGGAAAGCCCTATGACCGGGCAGCTGCTTTGGATGTTTATTCGCGATTGCAGAAGGCGGATATTCCGGGCAGCAATGATATTTATAAGCTTTTAAGGATAGCCTTCTTAAGAAATGCTAAGAGTTATGATGAGTTGATCGATTATTTATCGGAGCATATTGATCAGATTCATGGCCAAGTTGCGGAAATATTGGATATGTCTTTGAACAATTTACATGAATTGACTCCCCAGGAACGTTTGAAGGTGGTAGGTTATCTGGAAACGCGAATCCAGGGGGGGGACGATTATACTCGAAGACATTATACGGAATTGATTGAACGTATCAAAAATTTTAAAGGAATTGTTTTTGAAGAACTGACTTTGGAGGAGGCTTTGAACAAGGCGGCAGAAGAGGAAAAATATGTTTTTCTGGATTGTTATACTTCATGGTGCGGACCGTGTAAGATGATGGAGGGGCAGGTGTTCTCTCAAAAGGTGGTAGGGGAATTTTGCAATGAACATTTTGTGAATATTAAGATTGATATGGAGAAAGGCGAAGGACCGGATGTTGCGAAACGATATGGGGTGAGTTCTTTTCCAACGATGTTGCTTTTGAATGCTGACGGTTCGGTGAGAGGACGTTTGGTGGGGAGTCGGAATGTGCGGGATTTTATGATGATGATTCGTCGAAGTATGAATGAGGCATATAACTATGCGGAATTGTTGAAAGAGTATGAAGCAGGCGAACGTTCGTCAGAATTTCTGGGCCGTTATTATGTAACGATGAGTGACGCCGCTCGGTTGACAGATGCTGGGGAGATTGCCCGTTTTTTGCCTTCCTTGAAAGAGGAGGAACGTTATACTCCGGATGTTTGGTTTTTGTATGCCTTGATGGCGGAGGATGTCACTCGGGATGAATTTCTTTTTATGACTGAGCATTGGCAAGCTTTTGCACGAGTGGTTGGTAGAGAAACTGTGTTACATACGTTGCAGAATTTGGTATTTCCGGTATATGTTGATTATTTGTCAGAAGAGAAAGACAAAGAGAAAGTGCAGCATTGCCGGGAAATTTTGAATCGGAGTTCTTTGCCGGAAGGAAATGTTTTGTTATTATTGGATGCGTTGACAGAGCAGTACGAGAAGGCTGATTTTGAGGCGTTGATGCATCTTTATGAGCAAGAAGTCCGTTCACTTTCAGATGGACAGGAGCGATTGAATTTAGATGCCTTATTGGGAATTCTGGTGAAGAAATTTCCAGAACATGTTCAGCAGCAGGCCTTGGATTACATGAAGACAGCCTTGGGTGAGGTGTCGCAGCAGGTGATGCAACAGTATGCAGAATTGGTGGATTATTTATCTAAATGTATGAATGAGAAATGAAATATGTTATTTTTTGTATTTTGTTTTGGTTGTTGAAGGCAGGCCTCTGTGAGGCCGCTTTTTATACACGAATTCCCTACCAGAATGTGGCTGGTAAGATGCAGGTGAAAGTGTCGGTTGGCGGTGTAGAAGGGCTTTTTATTTTCGATACGGGTGCTCCGGTTTGCCTGACCCATTCATTTGCCCAGAAAGCAAATTTGACAAAATTACAAGCGCTGGAATTTGTAGATTCGAATGGAGAAATCATCAAGCAGGATGTATATTTGCTGGATGCCTTGCGAGTAGGCGATACGGATTTTACAAAAGTGCAGACCATTGTATTTGAAGAGGGCAATATGATAGAGCAGATGGGAATCGATGGAATATTGGGGTATACGCTTTTTGCCGGCCAGATGGTCGAATTGGATGCGGCAAATCACGAGATTGTCATTTCTGATATGGAAGATCGTTTCCCTGTAAAGCCAGAATATGCGTGTCGGATGTTGAATTCCGATTATACCCCGATGATTGAGCTGAAAGTGAACGGACAGGTAGCAGATACGGTGCTTTTTGATTCCGGTGCCGGAGGATTTTGGAGTGTTTCGGAAAAACGTTTCCTACAACTGAAGGATGCTGGTGCTGTTCAACAGTTGAGCAAAGGACGGGGAATTATTTCTTTTGGTGCAGCGGGCCTGGAGAATAATACGGAACGTTATCGCTTGTTGGCGAAAGAAGTGGAAGTGGGAGGTGCGAAATTTCAAAATGTGACAGCGGAAACGACGACAGGTATGTCTCGGATCGGAACTGATTTGTTATATTATGGAAAAGTCGTGATGGATTATCGAAAAGGACTGTTTTATTTTATCCCGAATCGACCGGAAGAGATTCCGTCCATGTATGCAAAGACTTGGAATGTCGAGATTACTGTCATGGATAATTTTTTAACAGCTGGTTTTATCTGGGAAAGTGCTGCCAAAGATTTGACTGGAGGAGAACGGATTGTTGAAGTCAATGGGAAACGTTATGGGGAGGTTGATCTTTATGAGGCCATGACAACAAATCTGATCAATTTGTCGGGAGAAGAAGCGACGATTGTCGTACTTGACAAGCAGACGGGTAAAGAGCGAAAAGTAACGATAAGAAAAGAATAGTCAACTTATAGTAACTCCTTTATTTTCCTGATCCATAAAAAAAGCCGGAGAGGTAACTTTTATTTTTCGATTACTTGTTATATCTTCGGTGTGAATTTTAATGTATGGATCAGGAACGTTTTGATATTGATTTTAAAGGCGATCAGATTTTATCTGAAACGAGAATCGACGGTCTTTTGAAGACGGAACAAAGTGTTTGTGTAGACGGAGTGATCCGGGGAACGGTTCAGGCTACCGGTGCTGTGATTGTGAACAGAACCGGGCGGATAGAGGGGGATGTATCTTGCGATGAACTGTATCTCAACGGGACTGTAACGGGGAATGTCTGTGTAAACCATCGGACAGTGATGGGAAAGAGTGCAGTGATTGAAGGTGCTTTGATGACCTCTACGCTCGTGATTACTCCGGGGGCCGCGATTCGGAATGGCTTGAGATTAAAGAACGCATCGAAATAATTAAGGAGATTGTTATGAGTAAAGAAAATCCGGGAAATGCCGTTAATTTGTTATGTGAGGGTACCGTTATTGTGGGTGATATAAAGACCAAAAGCGATATCCGGATTGACGGAATTATAAAGGGAAAGGTGATTACTTCCGGAAGACTGGTGGTGGGGAGTACGGCGAAAATCGAAGGAAATATTGACTGTGTCAATGTAGATGTATCGGGAGGAATCACGGGAGATATCGTTGCTTCAGGGACAGTTGTGCTAAAAGTCCCAGCCAAAGTGATGGGTAATATTTCGGCGGGTATGATTTCGATAGAGCCGGGAGTGGTATTCAACGGAAATTGTCAGATGTTGAAAAAGGAGAAAAGCGAACCGGTAAAAGAGTAATTTATGGAAGTTTTGATATTGATTCCGGCGCGTTATGCCTCTACCCGTTTCCCGGGGAAGCCTTTGGCCGAATTGGGCGGGAAGCCGGTGATTCAGCATGTATTGGAAAAAGCGTGGGCTGTTTCGGCAGATGCTTTTGTCGCTACAGATGATGAACGGATTTATGAGCGGGTGGTACAATGCGGCGGCAAGGCCGTTATGACCTCTACTGCCCATAAAAGTGGGACAGACCGCTGTTACGAGGCCTATAGACAGATTGTGGGGCAAAACCGCAAGACGTATGATGTAGTGGTCAATATACAGGGAGATGAACCATTTATTCAGCCCGATCAGGTGCGGACACTGGTGTCCTGTTTTGAAGATCCTGAGATACAGATTGCCACTTTGGCTAAACAATTTGAATGCAATGCCGATATTTTTGATCCGAATAAAGTGAAAGTTGTTTGCTCGGCCTTGCAGACTGCCCTATATTTTTCACGTTCGGCGATTCCTTTTTGCCGGGGCAAGGAAAAGGAAGAATGGGGAAAGATCGTCCCTTTTTACAAACACATCGGAATGTATGCTTATCGGCCGGAGGTGTTGGCTCAGATTACGGCTTTGCCGCAGGGACAACTTGAAGTGGCCGAATCGTTGGAACAGTTACGCTGGTTAGAGAATGGCTATAAGATTGCCGTGCGAATTACCTCGCATGAATCGATCGGAATCGATACACCGGAAGATCTCCGAAGAGCCAATGAGGCATTGTAAAAAATAAAAGCCAGGATTATCACAAAATCTGATCCTGGCTTTTGTCTGTTTTAAATGGTCATGATATCTTTCTCTTTCAATGCGAGAATGTCATCGATTTTTTTATTGTAATTGTCTGTCATTTTCTGAATATCGGTTTCTGCATCCTTGGCGACATCTTCGGGCAAGCCGTTTTTCACCATTTTCTTGATTTCGTCAATAGCATCACGACGGGCATTCCGTACGCTGACTTTTGCATTTTCGCCGATACCTTTGGATTGTTTTACCAACTCTTTTCTTCGTTCTGCCGTCAATGGGGGAACATTGATACGTACGATCTCTCCGTTGTTATCGGGGTTGAAACCGAGATTGGCATTCATGATTGCTTTCTGAATGGGGGAAAGCATATTTTTTTCCCATGGTTGTACCGTGATCGTACGAGGATCCGGTGCCGTGATATTGGCTACTTGTGATAAGGGAGTCGGTGATCCGTAATAGTCCACCAGAACGTCATTTAAAATCTTGGGATTTGCTTTGCCGGCTCTGATCTTTGCCAATTCGTTTTCGAGGTGAACTACTGCATTCTGCATTTGTTCTTTGGCCTCGTCCATGTACATTTTTACTTCCTCGTTCATATGCTTGTTCTATTTTATTTTGCGATTATGGACAAAGATAGGAAAAAAAATAATATGCATGGCGGACTTATAAAAAAACTCTAAAATCCTTATTATAAACTAATTCCTGCCGAATTTTCCCGTTTCGGCTTTTATCACTATCTTTGCGGGGTAAATATGTGATTATGATCAGGAAAGATTTTGAGATAATGGCGCCGGTAGGCTCTTATGAATCTTTGTATGCGGCTTTGCAGGGAGGGGCGGATTCGATTTATTTCGGGGTAGAGGGCTTGAATATGCGGGCCCGTTCGTCGGCGAACTTTACTTTGGCGGATCTGAAAAATATTGTGTCGATCTGTTCGGAGAAGGGGGTGAAGACCTATTTGACGGTAAATACGATCATTTACAATCAGGAATTGGAAAAGATGCGGCAGGTGATCGATTGTGCGGCGGAAGCCGGTATTACCGCGATCATTGCCTCGGATCTGGCGGCAATCCTGTATGCCCATTCGGTGGGGGTAGAGGTGCATATCAGTACACAATGCAATGTGACGAATTATGAGGTGGTCCGTTTCTTTGCCCAATATGCCGATGTGATGGTACTGGCCCGGGAAGTGGTGTTGGATCAGGTGAAAGAGATTTATCGCCGGATTGAGGCGGAAAATCTGCGGGGACCGAAAGGCGAATTGATAAAGATTGAGATGTTTGCCCATGGAGCGCTGTGTATGGCCGTGTCCGGAAAGTGTTATCTGAGTTTACATGAAAAAAATGCTTCTGCCAATCGGGGCGCCTGCAATCAGATTTGTCGGCGAGCCTATACGGTGCGGGATCGGGAGAATGAGATCGAACTGGACATTGAGAATGAGTATATCATGTCGCCCAAAGATTTGTGTACGATTGGCTTTATCAATAAAATGATCGATGCCGGCGTGCGAGTGTTCAAGATCGAGGGGCGGGCCCGTTCTGCCGAATATGTTCGGACGGTGTGTGAATGTTATCACGAAGCGATTTCTGCCTGTGTGGACCATACCTATACGGCCGATAAAATACAGCAGTGGAAAGAACGTTTGTCAACGGTATTCAATCGAGGATTCTGGGATGGTTATTATTTAGGACAGCGTTTGGGCGAGTGGAGCGAGGTGTATGGTTCGAAAGCAAGTAAGAAAAAAATATTATTGGGCAAGGTTACGAATTATTTTACCCGTTTGGAAGTGGGAGAGTTTAAACTGGAATCTTTTGATCTGAAGGTGGGAGAGGAAATTCTGATACAGGGGCCTACGACCGGGACTATACAGATGGAAGTGCCGGAAATTCGGGTGGATTTGCAGCCGGTGGAACAGGTGGAAAAAGGGACCGTATTTTCCATGCCGGTTAAGGAGAAAATTCGCCGGGGAGATAAACTGTATAAATGGGTGGATACCACTCCTGAATTGATGCAGTAACTTTCACAATTTATTTGTACCTTTGTTTTGTTTTTATCAGAATAAGTTGTATGAGGAAATTATTTTTGTATGGATTGTTGATGAACCTGTGTATTTCTTGTATTCAGGAAGAACCTTTGAATGCGGAAGCGGATATTGAGGAGTGTACGATTATCAATGTCGAAACAGGGAAAGCAGATGAACATATTCGGGGAAATGTATGGATTACGAATACGAAGGTGTTTGCCCAGGCGAATCCGAATATTGATTTGGATGGATTGGCTTTGCAGGTGAAGTTGACCGAAGGGGCTACTATTGCACCGGATCCGACTTTGGTACGGGATTTTTCGAAACCTCAGCGTTTTGAAGTTACTTCTCAGGATGGGAAATGGAAGAAGGTCTATACAGTGAGTATCGATACATTCGAGATGCCGACTGTATATGATTTTGAGCATTTTGCTTTGGATGAGTCGGGAAAATACCATACGTTTTATGAAGTGGTTTCCGGTACAGATACCATTTTCAATCAATATATCTGGGCTTCGGGAAATTCCGGTTATGCTCTGACTGGGGTGGGGCGTTCTCCGGAAGATTATCCGACTTTTTCGACTACTCATGGACAAAAAGGTCGGGCTGTGAAGTTAGTGACCCAGAGTACGGGGACTTTTGGTGAGATTGCAAAGATGCCGATCGCTGCCGGAAACTTGTTTATCGGTAGTTTTGATGCTCAGAACGCGATGAAGGCTCCGTTGGAAGCGACTTTATTTGGTTTGCCTTTTGGTAAGAAACCAAAGACTTTTACCGGATATTATAAATATAAGAGGGGTCGGCTTTATACCGGTGTCGGGGGAAAAGGTGAGGCAATTCCGATTTTGGGACAAGATACCTGTGATATTTACGCCGTTTTATATGAAGCAGAGGGTTTGAATAAGAATTCCTTGAATGGGGCGGATGCTCTTTGCAGTGATCATATTGTGGCCATGGCCCGTTTGAAAAATCCGGTGGTGTATGCTTCGGAAATTGATTTGGAAGAACAGCCGTATCAGCGTTTTGAAATAGAATTCGATTATGCTTCTTACCAGAAGCTTCGTCCTTTTGTGGAGGAGAAATCGAAGAATTATGAATATAACCTGGCAGTTGTCTTTACGACCAGTCGGCATGGCGGGGAGTTTGAAGGTGCTGTCGGAAGTACGCTTTATATCGATCAGGTAAGAATCATTTGTGAATAATACGGACGAAATCAGTTAAGGACAATGAGGAAAGGAGTTGTAAAAAGTGTTTGCATGCTTTCTTTGTGGATAATTTCTACGGGAGTTTTTGCAGGAGAACCGTCGACGACGGATGGTTTGCTTTGGTCTAAAATACGTGGTCTGGAATATCGTTTGAAGGCTGGTTTTAATATCGGAGGGACTTCACCGCTACCATTACCGGCAGAGATTCGCGAGATAAAAAGTTATCGTCCTGGTATGCAGATTTCTATAGAAGGAAATGTGATCAAGCGCTTCTCTCATTCCCATTGGGGAATGTTATTTGGGATCCGGCTTGAAAATAAAGGAATGAAAACCGATGCCCGGGTAAAGAATTATCAGATTGTGATGGAATCATCCGATCCGGAAAATCCGGGACATTTGGAGGGAGCTTGGACCGGTTATGTAAAAACCAATGTAAAAAATTCATATGTAACTTTGCCTTTCCAGGCTGTATATAAGCTTTCACCCCGTTGGGACCTTAAGTTTGGGCCTTTTGTGTCTTTTCTGACAAATGGAGATTTTGCCGGTAGTGCCTACGATGGATATATCCGGGATGGAGATCCTACCGGCGAGAAGGCGAATGTAAGCGAGGCTACCTATAATTTTTCGAATGACTTACGTAAATTTCAATGGGGACTGGATTTAGGTGGAGAGTGGAGAGCCTATAGACATTTGACTGTTTATAGTGATCTGACTTGGGGGGTCAGTCCTATTTTTGAGAAAGATTTTAAAAGTGTGGGCTTTAAGATGTATAACATCTATTTGAATTTCGGATTCGGCTATATCTTTTAATGTTTTTTCCAACGTTTTACACACCACTCTTTTAAAGAAAGCATGCCGATTCGTACGAGTTGTGCATAGCTTTTTTGTAGTTCGCGGCTTACCATGAGCGGCCATTTCCAGTTATTGTAGCAGAGTTGGACAAGGCCGGTAAGTGCGATGACCCCTGTCGTTTCCCAAGATGTAAAATACAAAGAACCAAATGAAAAAAGGGCAATGAAAAAGCCGGAAATCAAAGCCGCTTTCAAATAGGGAACCTCGTTGCGGGTGGTGATCAAGGTGGCTGCCATACCGTGATGTGCTTCCAGGAATTGAACAATCAGGAGCAATAAAAGCGGTGTTTTCGGCAAAAGGTGGGTCTTGCTGTGGAATACTTCCAGCGCCCACGGACCGAATAAAATCAAGCAGACGGCTCCAATGAGATACAGTAAGTAAAAGACAAACAGACTTTCTCCGAATATACGTCGGATTTCACTGAGATTATTGTCAATACGATCTTTGTATATTTCCGGGATATGTGTACTTAAATAAAGAGGGGAAATTCCGGCCAGTATATTGACTAAATTAACGGAAAGTCCGTAGCTGGCCACTGTTTCCAAGGAGAGAAACATGGAAATAAAAAGCAGATTTCCTTTTTGTACGAAATAACCGCCTAAATTGCTCAAACCATTTTTTTTCGCATTGACCCATAGGATAGGCAATAGTTTTTCTTCGGAAGGAATGGTGGTTTTTAATGTCTCTTTCAAACCATTTTTGTAGAAAAAGCGGACTGCAATGATACGATTAATGACGATCGACAACAGATTGGCCACGGCTACGGCAATTAATCCATAACCTGCGATGAGCCCTAATGCAGCCAGTGTTAAGTAGGTGGAGCGGCTGATGATGATGAGTTGATTGTTTTCTTTGATGAATCCTCTGCCTATCAAAAGAGAATTGTAATAAGAGTAGTATAGGTTTAATACCGTAGAGATGATGTAGATATACCAGGAAATCATGATGTTTTGATCTGCTGCGATATGATGGGTCCGGTTGTGGATATACCAACTTCCGATGGTGAGCAACAGAAAAATAACAATGCATGAAATGCCGCCATAGAAACGTTTCATGACGGCAATGATATTTTTGAGGAGCGGATAGTTGGGATTTTCCAAATGGACTTGGTTTTTGTCGATCCCTTCTGCCTGAAGCCTGATGGCCCCGCTGAACACATAGGCGACATTCCGTGTAAAGGTCGGTTGGAAACCGAAATCGATCATTTGTACCAGACTGGAAATAGTCAGGAAAATATACCAAACACCTAAAATATTCGAAGGAAGTAATTTCAATATTACCGGAAGCAAAAGTACTCCGGCCCCGATATTGAAGAATTGGGCGATATATCCCCACAAGACATCTTTTTTGGTAATGTTGATTTCCATGGATAAATTTGTTATACAATTAGCATAAACCAAAGCAAGGTTTTTTGAACTTTAAGCTTTTTGATGGTTGTACATGTTATTTTTTCTTGTTTAAGCAACTCTATGATGGGGCTGCTTTTACGAATTCTTTTGATTTGATTCCAGGCACTTTTGTATGATTTGTGTTTTATTTCATTCTGCAAAGAATTCTTTAAATAGAAAAGAGTTGTGTAAAAAAGATCATCGGTGTGGGTTTCGAGAATCTGTTCTTTTTGTAAAAATAATTTCAAGTTCTCAAGAAATCCTATAACTAATGGAGTTGAGTAGTAACGATAATTGTTTGCCCCATTGGTCTCATGATACAGATGATGATAATAAATTGTAGGAAGATAAGCGATCTTTTTGGCAAAATAGAACACTTGAATGATGAAGTATAAGTCTTCGAATGTTGCTTGATTGTTATTTAAAAATTGAAGGTTATGTTTTTGGAGAACTTCTCTTTTGTATAAGATATGCCAGATAAATCCTTTACAGGTAAATGCTTGCCAGCATTTATCTTTTGTATAATCTCCGATGTAATGGTTAAATATTTGCTCTTTTAATGTATCTAACGATTCTACGGGATATGGAGGATTTGGAACAGTATGGTCCGGATAGCAATGATCAAAATTTCCGATAATTACATCAGCAAGAGTCTCTTGTGCTTTGTTATAAAGATCTTCGTACATGATTAATTCTCTCCAGTCGTCATGGTCGGAAAATCCGATGTAATCTCCTGTCGCTATTTTTAGTCCTTCGTTTCTGCTATAGCCAATATTTAGATTCTGTTTATTGAAAATCAATTTTATTCGACCATCTTTTTGGGCATATTCTTGTGCGAGTTGATCACTACCATCTGTCGGAAAATCCAATACCAAAATAATTTCGATTTCTTTTAAGGTTTGCTGTATGAGTGTATCCAAACATTTTTTCAAATGTTTGCCGGCATTGTGAATGGGAACGATGATACTGACTTTGGGATGCATATTCGTTTCATATAGATTTTTACAAATGTACGCATAATGTGATTACTTTGAAAACTGATAAAAGTATTTTATACTGATGAAAAATTCGGTTAATTTTGTGTGACTTTATTATAGGAAGCATGAAAATAGTTTATAATATTCCAAGTATCATCCGAATGGCCGGGATGGAACGAGTTTTGTCCATTAAAGCCAATTATTTGGTCAAAAGAGGTTTTGAGGTGGTTATTGTAACTTATGAACAAAAAAGCCAGGCTTTGGCTTTTGATTTTTCAGAAAAAATACGGTTTTATGATTTGGAGATAGATTACAGTAAGTGTAAGGGTTGGAATGTTTTGATGAATAAAATTCGCCGTCAGATTTATACTGTACGGCATAAAAAACGTTTGGAAAAAATTTTGCAGGAAGAACGACCGGATATTACCATATCCATGATGAGTGGTCGGGAACGGGAGTGGTTATATCAGTTAAAGGATGGCAGTAAAAAACTTTTGGAATGTCATTTTTCTTATTTTTGGTATAAGGATATCAAGGGATTGATCAATCGGTATAAAATCTCTCGTTTTATAAATAAGATAAAGTATTATGACCGTTTTGTTGTTTTAACAGAAGAGGATGGAAAGGATTGGGGGAAAAGAGATAATATGGTCGTGATCCCCAATGCCTTGACATTTTATCCGGAGGAAATGGCTGATTTGACTCAAAAAAGAGTGATTGCTGTCGGGAGATTGAAAGAGCAGAAAAGGTTTGATCGTTTAATAAATATTTGGGCAAAGATTGAGCCGTATTTTTCTGATTGGAAGTTGACAATTATTGGTACGGGAGAATTGCAAGAACAATTGGAGCTGCAGATTGTTTCTTTGAATTTGTGCCAAGTTGAAATATTACCGCCCCGAACAGAAATTATAGAAGAGTATCTGAAAAGTTCTATTTGTGTAATGACTTCTCAATATGAGGGATTTCCCATGGTATTGCATGAGGCAATGGCTTGTGGTTTGCCAGTCGTGGCGTATGCTTGTAAATGCGGACCTCGGGAGATTTTGCAGGATGGTCAAGACGGGTTTTTGATAGAAGAGGAAAATGAAATGGAATTTGTGAAACGTCTGAAGGAGTTAATGACTGATTTTTCATTGAGGCAACAAATGGGACATGCTGCTCGTTTGAATATAACTCGTTTTAAATTGCCGTCGGTAATGGAAAAATGGGAAGCTGTATTTACTGCTTTAAAAAGGGATCAATAGAGATGATATCGATAATTATACCAGCTTATAATTCTGCCGATTATTTGTCAGAAACAATTGCAACTGTCTTGGATCAGAAATATATTGATTTTGAATTGCTGATTGTGGATGATGGAAGCCAAGATGAAACAAAAAGTCTTGTAAACAAGTGGATGGAGAAAGATTCGCGAATCAAGTATTTTTACAAGGAAAACGGAGGAGTCTCTTCTGCTCGGAATCTGGGTATCGACAAGGCTCAAGGCACCTATCTGGCTTTTTTGGACAGCGACGATACTTATGAACCCGATTTCCTGGAAAAAATGCATCACCGAATTCGGGAAACGGATCGATTGTTGTGTTATTGCGGTTATTATCAGCGTTCACAAGGTCGTATCCTGCATGCTTATCCTGAGAATTTTCAGGATCGGGATGTATTGAGATATTTGATTGAAGAACAATGGATCAGTACCGATTCCTGGCTGATTCGCCGGGATTTCTTGGATCGTTATAATTTCCGCTTCAATGAACGGCTCTCTTATGGGGAGGATTTTGATTTCTTTGGGCGCTTGCTTTATCACGCTGAAGGATCTTGCACTTTTGTGGCGGAATATCTCACGAATTATAACTTCCGCCCCGGTTCTTTGGCTTATAAAGGGCGTTTGTGGTATCCTTATGCATTTATGCAAGGCAGTCTGTCTTCCAATAAATCTTTTTATACTTATATTCAACGTGATGGCGGACCGTCTTCTGCTTATTATGCTTCTCTGATGCAGCAAAGGATTCATCAGATGTATCTGAGGTATCTGTGGGGCACTCTGCTGCTTGCTCCGGCACGGGAATTCAGGGATTTGTTCTCTTCTTACCGGGAAGATGCTTTGGTATTCGCTTTTTCACTTCCTTTGCCGGAGAAGAAATACCGGATTTGGCAGTGGATTGTGACCCGTCGGGTTGGTCGGATGATTGGTCGGTGTTTCTTTAAGCCGTATAAGTATATGCAGCGTAAACTCCGAACCCGGAAGATAAAATGACCGAATGGGTTAATACGGTTGCTTCGTTTGTGAGTGCAGGGTCGCTTCGATGACCGCAGTTAGTCGGGCTGCACTGTGTCCGTCCAGGTATTTGTGATACCGGTGAGTTTCCTCTTCCGACAAGCTGAAATATTTATTTTGGGCCAGGATCTCACAAACTTCTTCCCAGTTGTTTGCCTTGATACTCGGTAATTCGCTCTGATAGTCGAAATAGTATCCTCTTTTGTCTTTGATGAAGGTAGGATAATCAAAAGGCGTTAAGATCACCGGTTTGCGTAACAATAGAAAGTCGAAATAAATACTGGAATAATCTGTCATGAGGATGTCGACCTCTTTGATAACCGAATAAATGTCGAGCATCGGATTGTCTGCCACTTGTATAAAACGGTCAGAATATTCGGTTGAACTGAGCAGCCCGTCCCAATAGTGGCCTTTATTTAAAAAAACATAGTCGTATTTTTCGAGTAGTGCCGTAAATTTTGCCTGATCGAATCCGAATTGTTCAAAGGGCCGAAAAGGTTTTCCTCCGTCATAGGCATCTCTGAAAGTAGGCATGTAGATAATCAGTTTGGCTGTCGGGAATTTTTTCCGAATGCCGGCAATGTAAGGGTCTTTTTCGGAAGAAAAGAATATGTCTAAACGGGGAGTTCCCGTGACAAATATATGCGGCCGAGGGGTCAGGGTACAAGATTCCAGAAATGGTACGAAGAAATCTGCCGTACTGATGGTGTATAATTGGTCTGGATTCTTTTGGGGGAACATTCGGAAATAGAGTTTCAACCACCATGGACGTTTTCCTTGAATCAGCGTTTTTTTCTGTTTCATTTTCGGTTCGTCGTAGCCGGAATGTTTGGAAGGCATGCCGTGTGTCAGATAAAAGGCTTTGATACCGTATCCCAACCACGCTTTATGACCGAATACATCGGTCGTGGCACTTAATGGACCGCAGCAGAAACCGGCTCTCAACAGACAACGAATGCCTGCCCAGGAGTTGTTCATGACTACCGGATATTGCTTCTTTTTCAGCGTTTCATATATTTCCCGGTTATGGGTTACCCATACGGGTCGGATTTCCGGTTTATTATGCAGTATATATTCATATAATGCCTTGCTGTTGTCTGAATATTTTTCACCTCGCCAGGATCCGAACAGCCAGAGATCGGCTTGCCGGCCGAACAGCTGGTAGTGGAGATAGACCAATGGAAAAAAAATGAGGCCGATGCCTGCCGTGATCGTTTGTTTCATGTTTAATCCCGTTTGATTTTTACGTCGATGACCTGTCCCGTAAAGTCAGATAACAGGGTTTTGATGGATGCCGTAGCTACTTCTTCGGGCTTCAGCAGGGTATGGTCGGGCTCATACCCGAAATTTTGAATCCGCATTTGGGTTTTGGTGCGTTCCGGATTGATGACGTTTACCCGAATGTGTGCCGGTTCCCATTCCTGGGCCAAGGCTTGCATGAAATTGACGGTGGCGGCTTTTGTCGATGAATAGATGCTGTAGAAAGCCCGTCCCCGGGTGTAGGAACTGGAGGTGAACAATAACAGCTGTCCCTTTGTCTTTTGCAGGTAAGGATAGCCGGCGATGGCAACATTCACCATGCCGTCGTAATTGGTTCGTATCATCTGACTGATGGTGCTCTGTTGCATGGTGATGAGCGGCTCTTTGGCCAGGATGGCTGCCGAATTGACGATGTAGTCGATATGACCGGTTTGTTGTACGACTTCCTGCAGCGCTTTTTCTACCTGAGAGAAATCGGCGATGTCCGTATGGGTCGTACTTCGGGAAAAGCAGCATACTTTTGCCTGATATTGTCGGGCAATACTTGCAATCTCCTGGCCGATTCCTGAATTGCCGCCAAAAATGACCAGGACTTTATCTTTGAGTAAATGAAAATTTACATTTTCATAAAGTTCTGTCGAGCGAAGCTGGAAGAGTTTATCCAATAAGTAGGTATCTTCTTTGTAGGTAAGTTTCATGTTTGATTCTTCACCTCTGACGACATATACTTTCTCTTCCGGAAGGTATTTGACAACCGTCCCACAGTCGTCCGTAGAAACGAAAGCGGGGTCTTGCAAGGCAATTTCGTAAGCACGACGGATGGTCGACAACCGGAAGGCTTGTGGGGTTTGCCCCCGACGGAGCAATGTCCGTTTCGGTACACTCTGGATTACATCACCGTTTTCGGTGACTTGAATGATCGTATCGGCTGTCGGGATGGCGACATCGACGGCATTGTAATGCTCTAATGCTTTCAGAGTGTCGTTGAGAATACGCTGATTGATCAGGGGGCGTACCGAATCGTGAAAAATCAGCTTGTAATCCGGATGATTGCTGTAGGCTTCGATGGCTGCCAGACTGGAGTAATAGCGTTCCTGACCTCCTTTTAATATTTTTCGTACTTTTTTCCAGTGGTTGTTCAAAACCATTTCTTCGATGGTTGTAACATAGTATTCGTTTACAACAATGGCAATTTCATCGATTTGGGTATTGGCCTCGAAAACTTCGACGGTGTGTTCGATGACTGTTTTTCCTGCTATTTTGAAAAATTGTTTTGGAATACCGGCTCCTAATCGACTTCCCGTTCCTCCGGCTAAAATGACAGCAATATTCATGATGGATAATTAATTTTTTTCAATAAACCTCGACTGACATGAAATCTGAAAAACAACAGTTTGCTTCCCTTTTGTGGCGTAAGGCAGCAACCATAGCCGATATAAAGCAGGAGAGAAACTCCCCATTTGATGCTCTCCAGAAACAGTCTTTTGATAAAAGCACTTTTTGAGATATTCAAGGTCCGGATTCGCTCACTTTGTCCGATGCCGAATGCCAGTTTCTGAATATAATCTGATGTCGTCCGTTTTTCCGGAATGACATGCAGGACTTCGATGTCCGGGAAATAATAGATTTTTTCCTGTTTGCTTTTCAGACGGTTGAAATAATCTTTTTCTTCTCCGGCCAACAGGTTGTTTTTATTTCGTCCCAGTTCCGTATTGAAATATCCGTATTGGAAAATACAAGTCCGGCGGAATCCCATATTGGCTCCGATGGGGAAACTGTCGGGAGGGAATAGACGGACTTCTTTTCCCAAATTCAGGGCGGATACCCAGGAATAACTCCATCGACTCATCCAGACCGGGGCTTGTCCGCTTTCATACAAAGGGGTGATTTTCCCGCCGAAGGCTGTGGCGTCCGGATATTCTTCTAACCGATGTGCCAGTCGGCTCAGATAGTCCGGTGTCACAAAGGCGTCATCGTCTAAAAAAACGAAAAACTCTCCCCGGGCTTCTTGCATGCCTCGGTTTCGGGCAAAAGAGAGACCTTGTGAGTATTCTATGAAATAACGGAAACTGACTTCCGGGAAAGTCTCGGCGAAATGCTGGCATTCTTTCGAAGTATGGTCTGTACTGTTGTTGTCTATTAAAACGATTTCATATTGTGATGAAGGAAAATCGTTCTCCGCAATGTGTTGCAGGGTTTCGAAGAGATATTGCTCTCGGTTGTAAGTGCAGACAATGACAGATATTTTTAGCGGTTTTCCCATAAGTGGCTTTTGTTTCTACAAAAATACACTAATTTTGTATCAGTAAAATAAAAAGAATACATTTTATGAAGGGGAAAATAAATTGGGCGCTGATCTTGCCTCATGTTTGGATCATATTGTTATTTATCGCGATATCGTTTGTTTACTGTTTGCCGGTGATGCAGGGGAAGGCTTTGTTGGGGCACGATTTGGAGAGTTGGATGTATATGGCGAAAGAGGCCCTTGATTTTAATGCCAAGGGTGGAGAACAGACTTTCTGGACCAACAGCATGTTTGGTGGAATGCCTACTTATCAGATAACTCCTCCGATCCGGGAATATAATGTCTTGAATTATTTATATCATTTATGGGGTTGGATGCCAAGTCCGGTGGTCAATATTTTTCTTTATTTAATCGGTTCTTATGTTCTGTTCTTATGTTTTAAGTTTAACAGATGGATGGCTTTTATCGGGGCTCTGGCGTTGAGTTTTATTTCTTACAATCTAATCATTTTGGCTGCCGGACATGTGACGAAAGCTGCAACCATTGCTTTTTGCATGCCTTTATTGGGTAGTGTTTATCTGTTGTTTCGAGGAAATAAGTGGGGAGGTATGTTGTTGACAGCATTCTTTTTAACCTGGGCGATCAATGCCAATCATTTGCAGATATTGTACTATACACTTTATGTGGTCCTGATATTCGGGGTGGTGGAACTGGTATATGCATGCAGGGAAGGTACGATTCGGAAATTTCTGGCGTCGGTAGGGTTGGGATGTGTAGCCCTGCTGTTGGCTGTCGGGTTGAATGCTCCGATGCTATTGACGACTTATCAGTATAGCAAGGCAACCATGCGGGGAGAGTCCAATGGCTTGACAGGGAAAGACGGAGAGGTGGCCGGGCATGGATTGGATAAAGATTATATAACCAATTGGAGTTATGGTGTGGACGAGTCTTTTACCCTGTTGATTCCGGATTTTAAGGGGGGAGCCAGTGGCGGTACTCTTTCAGAAAAAAGCGAGACGGGAGAGGCTTTGAAACAAATGGGTGTACCCAATGTCAAAGAAACGATGAAAGAGTTTCCCTTACCCTTGTATTGGGGGACTCAACCGTTCACCTCCGGTCCGGTTTATCTGGGGGCAATCCTTTGTTTTCTGTTTGTGATGGGCTTGTTTTTGGTGGAAAAGCGAACGTTGTGGTGGTTGGTGAGTGTTATCGTGTTGACTCTGATGTTGTCGTGGGGACGTAATTTTATGCCGTTGACCGATTTTTTCATTGATTATGTGCCTTTGTACAACAAGTTCAGAACTGTTTCCATGATATTGGTTGCGACCTGTTTGTGTATGACTTTATTAGGTATGCTGGGGTTACGAGAATTTTTGAAACCGCAGGCTGATCGGGAGAAAAACAAAAAAGCCCTGCAATATGCTTTTTACATTACCGGGGGATTGTCTGCACTGTTTTTGGTAATACCATCTCTGGCCGGTCATTTTGTGGCACCCGGTGATAGTCAGCTTGCGGGTACTTATCAATTCCTGCAGGAAACATTGCCGGCAGATCGGCGCTCTCTTTTGCAGCAGGATGCATTTCGTTCCTTGCTGTTCATTGCTTTGGCGGCTGGAGCACTTTGGTTGTATCTGAAATCCAGGTTACAGCTGAAACATCTTTATATCGTGTTGGCGGTATTGATATTGGCTGATTTGTGGGCTGTCGACAAACGTTATCTCAATGATCGGAATTTTACCAATAAAAGGAATGAGAAACAATTGGTACAACCTTCGGAAGCGGATCGTTTTATTTTGCAGGACACCTCTTATTATAGGGTGTTGGATGCTTCTGTCAATATTTTCAATGATGCTCGTCCGGCTTATTTCCATAAAAATATAGGCGGTTACCATGCAGCGAAACTGAGTCGTTACCAGGAGTTGATCGACCATCATTTGCAGCGGGAGATTGAGGAAATGATGTCGGGATTGGAAGCGGTCCGTACAGCCGGTCAGCTGGATACTTTGATGAGCCGACAGGGGGTATTGAATATGTTGAACATGAAGTATGTCATATATAATCCGCAGGCGCAGCCTATTGTAAATCCGGAAGAGAACGGAGCGGCCTGGTTCGTTGATTCTTATCGTTTGGCCCAGAATGCCGATGAGGAAATGAAATGGTTGGGAGAGATTGATACAAAACGGGAATTCGTTGCGGACAAGCAATTTGCAGATGTGATTCCTGCGCTTGCCGAACGTGATTCGATGGCAACTATTCGGGTAAAAAGTTATGCCCCGAATCGTTTGGTATATGAGGTGAATTCACAAACCGATCAGATTGCTGTTTTTTCTGAGATTTATTATTCGGATGGTTGGAATGCTTATGTAAATGGAGAACAGCTTCCTTATTTCAGGGCCAATTATCTGTTGAGAGCCATGCCGCTGAAAGCCGGTCATTACGAAGTGGAATTCCGGTTTGAACCTCGGGTAGTTGCTGTTTCGAAAACTTTATCCTTCAGTGCTTCGATATTGTTTATATTGTTGGCCGGATTCGTGTTTTATAGAGAATATAGAAAGAAATAGACTATGCCTTATTTGTCATTGATTATTCCGGTGTACAACCGTCCACAAGAGGTGGAAGAGTTGTTGGACACTCTTTCGCATCAGAAAAGTCGGGATTTTGAGGTGATTATTGTCGAAGATGGTTCGACAATTCGCTGTGAGTCTGTTGTGCAACGTTTTTCGACAAAGCTGCATTTGAGTTATTTCTATAAGGAGAACAGTGGACCGGGTTTGAGTCGGAATTATGGGGCGGAACGGGCACAGGGGGAGTATGTCGTTTTTTTGGATTCGGATTGTCTGATTCCGGCATCTTATACGGAAGTTGTCTGGCAAGCTTGCCATCAGAGACAGATAGATGCCTTCGGAGGACCTGACAGGGCGCATGATTCTTTTACTGCAATACAGAAAGCCATCAATTATTCGATGACCTCTTTTTTTACGACGGGGGGGATTCGGGGACAAAAGCAGTCGATGGAAAAGTTTCATCCCCGGAGTTTTAATATGGGGTTTTCGAAAGCGGTATTGAAAGCGACGGGTGGTTTTTCCGGTTTGCGTTTCGGGGAAGATATCGATATGAGTATACGGATCATGGAAGCCGGTTTTAAGACCTGCCTGTTGCCGGAAGCATACGTTTTTCATAAACGGAGGACCTCTTTCCGAAAATTTTTTAAACAGGTCTATAACTCCGGGATGGCTCGTATCAATTTGTTTTTGTTGCATCCGCATTCCCTGAAACTGGTGCATTTCCTGCCGGCTTGTTTTTTCCTGGGAACTTTGCTTTGTTTGGTGGGTGGGATCTTTTTGTCCTGGTATTGTTTTCTGCCTTTATGTTTGTTGGTCGTGTTGTTTTTTGTCGATTCTTTGCGTTTGAACAAACAGCTAAAGGTGGCTTTTTTGTCGGTGGCTGCCGCTTTTATTCAACTTTCCGCTTATGGGATGGGATTTCTTCAGGCAGTCTGGATTGCTTTGATTTGCAAAAGGCCGATCAAGGGTATGTTTATTCGAAATTTTTACAAGTAATAAAAAATCAGGATGTCCGTTCGGGCATCCTGATTTCTTCTGACTCTTTTGAATCTTAATAAAATTTGTATCGCTGATCGACAATTCCACCGTTTTTCAAAATGGCTTGAATAGCCTGATAGTTGGTACGATACATATTATTCTGCTGCAGGCTTTGTTTGGCCTGGGCTGTCAGGTCGGGAGTTACTTCTTCTGTCGTACGGTTGTTTACCAGGATCAGATATACTCCTTGATTGCCTGCTATCGGTTCAGAAACTTTTCCTTGTTCAGTAATGCTGCTTGCTGCAATGACTTTCGGCTCGATTCCGGCACCCGGGATCTGGAAAGAGTTGAATGAGATTTCATTGGCTTCTTTTACTTCCAGGCCGGTCTTCTGGGCGATGGAAAGTAAACTTTCGCTACCGCTTTTGGCTGCTTCCAATTCTTTTCCCAATATATCCGCTTTCTTTTTCTGGATCAGGATCCGTTTGATATTGCCGGCTACCTGATTGATCGGTGCGATACCTTCTTCGTTGATCTCTGTTAAAACCGCAACAGTGAATTTGTTGCCGTTTTCAAAGATGGTAGATCCGTCATTGGATTTTAACACTTCATTGAGTCCATCGTTCAGATATACCTGGCGGATCATTTCACGGGCATTCTCCATACCGGCAATGCTCTTGTCATTTTTGTTGACGGTAGCAATTCGTTTGGTCAGTCCCATTTCCTCCACCTTTTTGTTGAAATCTTCCAACGTATTCAAGTCCATGGCAAAAGTCCGCGCTTCATTGTAAATCTGGTTGGTCGTTTTGTTGGACGGGATTACTTCTTTTTCAATGGTGGCTACCTGAATTTTCTTGGTCGGTTTTGCCATATCCGTTACCTGAACGACATGAGCGCCGTATTGTGTGAGTACTACCTTGATATCATTTTTCTTGGCGAAAAAGACCGTATCACTGAACGGCTGTATCATGGTTCTTTGGGTAAACCATCCCAAATCTCCTCCGTTGATAGCTGAGTTCTGGTCGATGGAATTGGCTTTGGCCAGTTCTTCGAAGTTGGCTCCCTTCTTTAACAGATCGGCCAGACTGTCTGCGATGGCTTTGGCCTGTCTGTAATCCTGGTTCTGGGGAGCGATCAGAATATGACGTGCTCTTACCGAGTCGGGCAGCATTTTGACGGAAGCCACTCTGGAAATTTTGTATGCATTGTTTTCCAGATATGGACCGAATACGGCTGTTTCGTTGTTGAAAAGGAACTGTGCCAGGCTGTCGTTGGCGATTTCGTCCTGTTTGTAATAGCTGAGATCCGCCTTTTTTTCAGAAGATAAATTCGTAAACTCAATCGGCTCCGAACTGGCTTCGAATTCTTCAATCAAATCGCGTACGATGGCTTCCGTTTCGGAATAATCTTCTCCGGAAGGTTCGATGTCAAAATTGATGTATGCGATTTTCCGGGATTCCGGTTGTTCGAAGCTTTTCTGGTGCTCGTCATAATAGGTTTTAATCTCACCGTTGCTTACGCTGATCGTAGAGTCTTCAATGGTAGAATAATTTTTTACGATATAGCTGATATCGGCTTTGGTGGCATTGTTGAGGGCGCTGGCTTCGGCTTCGGCATCTGTCGTATACAGTGATTTGGCTAATAATGTATTGTATTTGGACATTTTCCGGGAATTGGCCACTTCCTCTTCCATATTCAGCCAATAGGCTTTTTGGGGAGTTCCGTCCGGAGAATCGATCAGACTTTTGATGATCATTCTGGCTCGGTCAAGGTCTACTTCGCCCGTTGTGGGGTCGGCAAAAAGCTGTCGTACGACAGGACTCATGTTGTCACCCAACAAGACGTCGTACAATTCGTCTCCGCTGACATCGATCCCCGTTGCGTCATACTCTTGCTGCATCAGTTTTTCCATGATGATCTGTTGCCAGGTATTTTCCCGGAGCATGGTTTGCTGTTCTTCATTCAGGGAAGAGATGCCATTCATGGCCTTCAGCATTTCTTCGTTCTTGTTGATGCGTCTTTGAAAATCGATGATGGAAATCCCTTCTCCGGCGATTTCTCCGATTTGATTCCGTTGGTTATTGAAAATGGTTGAACCTGATGTTAACGCATCTCCTACAATAAATGCTACCAGTGCCAGACCGATTACAATACTGACAAGTAGCCCGCCACGATTTCTAATTGTTTGTAATGTTGCCATTTATATTAAAAATTTAATGTTTTTTACGATTGTCTTTCTTTTTTGAGGTTACGAAGATAGATAAAAGTGTATTGTTGTGCAAATTTTCCGCCTCGCTTTTCCTCACTTTATTTCAGTTTATTTCTTGAAACACATCTGTTTAATCTCTTATCCGTTTAACTTTTCTTTTTGGGGTCGTTTTTTTCTTTTTTTGCACTCGCTTTTTTGCTATGACTGCCCGTTTTTTTCTTACTGTTTTCCTTTTCGATCAATTCCATGCATTTTTCTACGGTCAGTTCTTCGGCTTTTACCGTTTTGGGAATTTTGTAATTGGATTTGTCGTAGGAAATGTAAGGCCCGAATCTGCCATTCAGGATTTGAACTCCATTGTCGAATGTACGGATTACTTTGTTGCGGTCGTTTTCCCGTTTCTCTTCTATGCGTTGAATGGCAGTCTCCAGGGTGATGCTCCCCGGATCGTCTTCGTTCTTTTTCAAAGAAATGAATACGTTGTTGTGTTTGATGTAAGGTCCGAATCGTCCGATACCGATGGTAACCTCTTTGTCTTCATACTGTCCGATGTTGCGGGGAAATTTGAATAACCCCAGTGCTTCTTCCAGAGTGATGGTTTCCATCAGCTGTCCTTTTAACAGGCTGGCGTAACGGACGTCTTCTCCTTCACCGATTTGAGCCATGGGGCCGAATCGGCCAATTCGAACGCTGACTGTTTTTCCGCTTGCCGGATCGGTGCCCAATATTCTCTGACCACTGTTACGTTCTGAATGCTTGAGGGTTGTTTCTACTGTTTCATGGAAAGGATGGTAAAACTCTCCGATCATCTTTTGCCATTCGACAGTGCCTTCGGCAATATGGTCCAATGCTTCTTCAGCTTCGGCCGTAAAATTATAGTCCATAATGTCGGTGAAATGAGCTGATAAAAAGTCAGTGACAACCATACCCATATCAGATGGGAACAGTTTTTTCTTTTCTGCTCCGAATATTTTCTTATGCTGTTTGATTTGGATGTCGTTGTTTTTCAGTTCGAGCGATTCGATGGTCCGTTCACTCCCCTCTCGGGATTCTTTCATGATGTAACCGCGATTCTGTATGGTCGTAATGGTCGGGGCATAGGTGGAAGGACGTCCGATACCCAATGTTTCCATTTTTTTTACGAGGCTGGCTTCCGTGTATCTTGGCGGATGCAGGGTATATTGCTCGCTGGCTGTGATGATCTGACGCTGAAGCAAATCTCCTGGTGTCAGGGCTGGCAACAGATCGTTGGATTCCTCATCGTTTTCATCGTCCCGGGATTCCATGTATACTTTTAAAAATCCGTCGAAAATGATTACTTCTCCCGTTGCTGTAAAGGGAGTAGCGTGATTGGAAAGACTAATTACTACATGGGTCCGTTCGAGCTGGGCGTCTGCCATCTGAGAGGCCAACGTCCGTTTATAAATCAATTCATACAGCTGTTGTTCGTTTCGATCTCCTTCAATGGCCGTTTTATCCATATAGGTGGGACGAATTGCTTCGTGAGCCTCCTGGGCCCCTTTTGTTTTGGTAGCAAAATTGCGGGGTTTGGAGTATTTTTCTCCCAGTGTTTGACAAATCACGGCCTTGGCACTTCGTATTGCCAGATCGGATAGGTTGACCGAATCGGTTCGCATGTAGGTGATGAATCCGTGTTCATATAGTTTTTGCGCAACAGCCATGGTTTGGGAAACCGAAAAACCGAGTTTTCGGGAAGCTTCCTGCTGCAAAGTCGAAGTGGTAAACGGAGGTGCCGGTTTCCGTACCGTCGGCTTGGTGTCGATGCTGTCGACTTTGAAGAGGGCTGTTTTGCAAGATTCCAGGTAGGCTAAGGTCGATTCTTTATCCGTAAAGCGGGTTGTGACTTCTGCTTTCACCTGTGCCTGTTGTTGGGTATTGAAAGTCCCGCATACCCGGTAAAAACGCTGTTCTTTGAATGCATTGATTTCTCGTTCCCGTTCGACGATTAATTTTACGGCAACAGACTGAACCCGTCCGGCAGAAAGAGAGGGTTTTACCTTTTTCCAGAGTACCGGAGAAACTTCAAAGCCGACCAGACGATCCAAAACCCGTCGAGCCTGCTGGGCATCGACCAGATTTTTATCGATGTTTCGGGGATGTTGGATGGCATATAAAATAGCGTCTTTGGTAATTTCATGAAATACAATCCGTTTGGTATTCTCGGGTTTTAATTTCAATACTTCAAATAAATGCCAGGCAATGGCTTCTCCTTCCCGGTCTTCATCGGATGCCAGCCAGACGGTCTTCGCTTCTTTGGCCAAAGCCTTCAATTCTTTGACAATCGCTTTTTTATCAGCGGAGATTTCATATTGAGGTTGAAAATTGTGTTCGATATCAACTCCCAGATCCTTTTTTTCGAGATCACGAATGTGTCCGAAACTGGATTTTACGGTATAACCATCTCCTAAAAATTTTTCGATCGTTTTGGCTTTTGCCGGGGACTCTACTATCACCAAATTCTCTATCATATTTTATTCAAAATAGCAGACATATTTCATGCCAGATTTAAAAACTTAAAATCAGGGTGCAAACCTACGAAAAAAACTAAAAAGTAAAAAACAAAAAACAGAGAGATTGCCGTTATCTTCTTTATCGTCATGAATTTGAAGCAAAATTGTCTCAAAATGGGTTCCACTCTTTGCTTTTATATTTATTTTTTATCTTTACCGTTGAAACGAAGATTGGTAATGAATTACAGCGAAGAACAGTTTATCCTTGGGATCAATCAGAAGAATCGGGAAGTATTTCATGAGTTGTACAGAAGATTTTATCGAATGTTGGTACATTTTGCCATGAAATATTTGGAAGATAGTGCTTTGGCCGAAGATGTCGTCCAGGATACTTTCGTTTCTTTGTGGGAACGGCATGAATGTTTCCTTTCGTATGGACGACTTCGGAATTTTTTATATCTTTCAGTGAGGAATACTTGTTTGGACATGTTAAAACATCGTGTCGTAGAGAGCAAGTATTCCGATTATTGCCAGAGAATGGAGGAACATGCTGTCTCTGCGACGGATGAGATCATCGGAGCTGAGGTGATGCGTCTGTTGTTTCAAACTGTTGATCAATTACCGCCCCGTTGTCGGGAGATTTTCTTGTTGTACATGGACGGTATGAAAAATGAAAAAATAGCGGAAACGTTGCAATTGGCTTTGGATACGGTAAAGAATCAAAAAAAGAAAGCGTTGCATATATTGCGTGAACGTTTGGGGGATTTTTACTTTTTTTTGCTTTTTGTGTAGCCCTTTTAAGATCTGTTGTCGTTATTATATAAAAATAAAGACAATGGACTACGAAACAAGGGCGTCAAAATTAATTGCGTTACATTTTTCAGGTTTAATAACCGAATGTGAGGAAGAGGAATTGCAGAATCTGTTGAGGGAGAATCCGACAACGGCCACACTTTTTTTGCGTCTGAGGGAAGATGATATGTTCCGGGAATCATATCTGCAGCAAAAGAAATGGGATGTGGAAAAGGCAATTCTGAAATTTGATACTCTGACTGGCAAGAAGTCAAAGGTATTGCATAAGAGATTTTTGTGGTCTTGTGCTGCTGCTGTTTTGATAGGCATATGGGTCGGAGGAATTTGGTTTGTAAAATTCAGAACGGAGCAGATAAAACAACCGGAAGAAGTATTGCTTGCAGAAAAGGTTGTCCCGGGAAATTCCAAGGCTATTTTAAAGTTAGGTAATGGGCGTCTGATTTCTTTATCAGATAGTGTTGCGGGTGTTTTTATTGCTAATCATGTTGATGTAAAAGAGGGTGAATTGGTGTATACGGATCAAGTAAGCGAGGGGGATGAATTTAATGAACTTGTTTTACCGCGAGGCGGGGAATATCGTTTAGTACTTTCGGATGGTACTTCAGTCCGTTTGAATTCGGGTAGTGTTTTGCGTTATCCAGTATCTTTTTCAGGTAGGGAGAGGACGGTAGAATTATCGGGGGAAGCTTTTTTTGAAGTTGCCACCGATTCTTTGCGTCCTTTTTCTGTGAAAACAGATGGACTTGTCGTGAAGGCTTATGGTACGTCTTTTAATATAAATACGCATAAGCCGGGCCATGTATATACCGCTTTGGTGGAAGGATGTGTAGGAGTGATTATTGAAAGTTCCGGCCAGGAATATGAAATGACACCCTCTCAATTGGCAGATTTTAATCCGATGACGAATCAGTTGGAGATTTGTACGACGGATCTGTCTCCGTATATTTCCTGGGTAGAGGGACGTTTTCTTTTTATAAATGAAACCTTGGAACAGATTATGAATACCTTGAGTTTATGGTATGATTTTGAGGTATTGTTTGAACAGGAAGAACTTCGGCAGTTGCATTTTTCCGGTAGCATGAAACGCTATGAGCAAGTAGATAGGACGCTCGATGCTATTTCTTATACAGTGAATGTAAGTATGAACTGGAGAGGTAAAACTTTGATTATAAGAAAAAAATAACGGAAAATGTTGGTCGCATTTCCCGTTATGAACGAACAGAGTATAATTGGCTGAACTCTGTTCCTATTATAAATCACATAATAACAAACAAATGTATGAAAAAAATTGTTTTAATGATGAAGTTCTATTTGGTCTTTACGTTTCTAGGTGTATTGAACGTTATTGCCGGTAGTGCTTATTCACAGGAAAATTTGAAACTGAACTTGAAAGAGGTTTCTTTGATGACCCTATTTCGGGAAATTCAAAAGCAGACGGGAATTGATTTTGTATATAACGAGGAACAATGCCGTGATTTTGGAAAAGTAAGCGTGGAAATTTCAGATGGTACGGTCGAACAGTTACTGCAACAGGTTTTTGATTCCAGTAAATTGACTTATCGTTTTGAAAACGGAGTAATTATGATTAAAGCTTTGGATGAAATGCGGCCGCAGGAACAAAAAGTTCAAATATCTGGAAGTGTGGTTGATACAAAAGGGCAACCCTTACCGGGTGTGACTATTTTGTTAAAAGGTACAACTGTCGGATGTGTTACTGATTCAGAAGGGAATTTTAGATTGGAATTACCGATGCGTGAAAATATTGTTTTGTCATTTTCTTTTGTAGGAATGAAAACGATTGAAGTGGCATATTCCGGCCAAAAGGAAATGAAAGTTGTATTGGAGGAGGAAATAACGGAGATGGAACAGGTGAATGTAATTTCTACAGGGTATTACGATATAGATAAATCTAAAATGACGGGTGCTGTGGAAGTTGTGACTGCCAGAGAAATTGCGGGAAAGGGATATACGTCTATAGACGAGGTGCTCCGGGGAACTTTGGCGGGTGTTTCTGTCATGAATGTTTCCGGAAGACCCGGGGCTCAAGCCCAAATCCGTATTCGTGGAGTAAATTCTTTGACAGGAAATATGGAGCCGATGTGGATTGTGGATGGTATGCCTATGCAGGGGAATTTGCCGACATCGGTAGGGGTCGGAGCCACTGATTTGGAAAATACTGTATTGACCAGCGGTATTGGAAATATATCACCGGATGACGTGGAAAGTATCACGATATTGAAAGATGCGGCAGCAACTGCAATTTACGGTTCCCGGGCAGCCAACGGGGTTATCGTGATAAAAACAAAAAGAGGACGGGTTGGGAAAAGTTATATCAATGTACAATCCTCCTTTGCAATTTCTGAAGCTCCGAAGAATAGATTGGAAATGATGAATTCAGAAGAGAAGATTGCTTTTGAAAGAAGTCTGTATGAGGATTTTCCCAATGCGACTCTGCGCGGACGAGCTTCTTTATTATATAAAGGTATCGATGAAGGTACCATTTCTCGTGCTGATGCGATGGCTGAATTGGAAAATATGCGTCAGATCAATACAGACTGGTTTGATGAAATCTTTAGAATTGCTTTGAATCATAATCATGTAGTGACTTTGAGTGGAGGATCGGAGACGACTCAGTTTTATAGTTCTATCAATTATTCGAATGAGCAGGGTGTGATTCCGAACAATGATTACAAACGTTTTGGTGCAACTTTGAAATTGACTCATGATTTTAACCGGAATTTGAGGATTTTGTTTGATGTATCTTCTTCTTTGCGAACCGAAAAGAGTTCGGCATCTGCTGTCAATCCATTGTATTACGCAACTTTTGCAAATCCTTATGAACGTCCCTATGATGAGAATGGCAATTATGCTTATGATTATTCATATGAGCCGGAATTAAGTAAAGTGAAAGATGGATATATGTATGATTTTAATATGTTAAAAGATCTTCGTGAAAATACGGCAAAAACCAAATATGGAAGTAATCAGGTGAATTTGCAGTTAGAATGGAAATTGTTTGAAGGTTTTATGTATTCTTTAGCAGGAACTGTTTCCAACACTTCCTCTTATACGCGAAAGGAAATTGCTCCGGGGAGTTATACCAGTAAGGTGAAATCATGGATATTGGATTTGTACTCGGAAAATGAGATCCCGGATAATTTAAATTTGGGAGCTTTGCAGGAGAATACTTCGAGATCGTTTGGCTGGACGGTACGTAATCAGATTAAATATGCTCGGGAATTGAAGGAAGATCATTTTGTGAACATCGTTGTTGGACATGAGGTCTCTGCGATGGAATCGAATTCTTTTATGCAGTATTCTCCTCAATATGACGTAGATAAGGGGTTGATCGGCTATCCTAATTTGGACGGAGTGAATGCCGGTGATTTGGATCTGGATCGTTTGCATGAGACCAGCAAGGGACAGGATCGAAGTGTTTCTGTTTTTGCTACGGCTTCTTATTCTTACAAAGATCGTTATGTCGTTGCAGGAAGTAGTCGTTGGGACGGAGCAGATATTATCGGTACGGACAATCGTTTTTCTCCTTTGTGGAATGTAAGTCTTAAATGGAATATGCATGAAGAGGATTTTATGAAATCGTGTCGATTTGTGAATGTTCTTTCTTTGAGAGGATCGTATGGATTTACTGGAAGTATCGATCGGAATGCTTATCCATTTACTTTGATGACTTATGGTTCGTTGCGATATTATGACGGTATTCAGCTCCCTATTGATGTAATGCCGGGGAATCCTTCGGTGAAATGGCAAAAAAAGGAAGACCGGAGTATTGGTTTGGATTTCTCCTTATTCAATTACAGAATTAATGGTACTGTTAATTATTACTGCAATGATGTGAACAATTTGTTAGGGGATAAAAAGATTCCTTATTCAACGGGGCGGGGGAGTGTTGTCGCGAATCTGAGTTCTCTCAGAAATTCCGGATGGGAATTTTCTTTGAATACGGTGAATATAGATCATGAAAATTTTCGTTGGACGACTTCTTTTAATATCGCATTGAATGACAATGAAATTACGGATGCTTTCTATGAAAAAATCAGTGATTTATATACAATACGTAGAAAATACCAAATCGAAGGTTATCCGGTAAATGCCTGGTTTGGATTTAAAACTGCCGGTATTAACCCTCAGACAGGAGAATATATGATTTATACGGATGCGAAGGATGAAGACGGTCACCCCAAAGGTTATCCCTATGGTAACGGATATATTGCGGATGGGAGTACTTATTCGACGGAAAATGCTTATTATTTGGGGGAAGCGGAACCTCCGATTTCAGGCGGATTCGGTACGACTTTAACTTATAAACGTTTGAGTCTGAATGCACAATTTGCTTTTATGACAGGCCATAAGATTGAATCTTTCAAATCGTATAATGGATCATTGATGAATGCTTCTCGTTTAAATCAGTTGAAGACGGAAGCGAATCGTTGGCGAAAACCTGGAGATATAACCAATGTACCGAAATATACGACTAGTACGACCACTCTTTCGTTGTTGGAAATTACAGATGATAAACTTGAAGATGGGAGTTATTTGAAATGCAATTTGATTTCTTTGGGATACAATTTGCCTTCAAATCTGTGTCAGAAATTAGGTTTATCTCAACTCCGGTGTACTTTTAATGTTCATAATCTATTCACGTGTACCAAATATCGGGGAATAGATCCGGAAACTTTGGGTGCTTTCGGATATCCGAGTGCTAAAAAATATATGTTTACGTTGAATCTGGGTATTTAAAAATAGTGAAAATGAAACGATTTATAATAGTTATATGGAGTATTACCTGTTTATCCTGTGCTGATTTTCTGAATTTGAAACCGGATAATAAACAGGTGGTTTATACATTGGAGGATGTAAAGGTGAGTATGTCCGCCTATCTCTGGGCTTTGTGTTCTCCGAATCAGATTACGGTATATTTTAACAATGTTATGATCGGTTTTCCTTATTCGAAGCGGCCGTGTGCGGAGTTTTGTATGTATGGAGACGATATCCAGATGACAAAGGCGGTTGACAATGCTTACAGCAGGATTTATGAAACCAATTATAATGAAGATGTAAATTGGGAAGGTATTACTTTTTCTGAAAATTTCTGGCAAAAAAATTATTTGAATATTGGTTATTTGAATACGGTCTTGCATGATTTATCCAATGCTCCGGATAAACATGAAAACCCTGAAGAATATGAACGGATTTTGGGAGAAGCTCGGGTATTTAGAACGTTTTATCTGTTTAAACTGTTGCAGATGTATGCACCTTATCAGGAGGAGCGATTGGGAATCCCTGTAAATTTGGATGCGGATGTGGTTGAAGGAAGTCGGCGTTTGTCACAAACCGAGGTGTATAAGATATTGATCGATGAATTGACGGATGTACTTGCTTATGAAGTCACTCCTGCGAGTTGGAATGCGATGTATGCACCGGATATCATACATGCTCTTTTGGCTCAGATCTATTGGTTTAAGGCTGGTTCTGCAGCAGCGGAAGAAAGCGATTGGGAAAATGCTGAGAAATATTCAGGGATGATTGTTGAAAATTATGAACCGATTGCTTCTGTAGAAGATTATGAGGAGCTCTTCACGGGAATTGCAACGGGAAGTTTTGAAAAGAATAATGCTGCAGCTCTTTTGAAATTCGGAATGTATTCCAATTTATATTCTTTTTGGGGAAATGCAACTTCTCGCTATCATCAGCGTCCTGTAACGGAGTTGTTGGAAATGTTCGATTCGAACGATATTCGTTTTCAGGCGTTCTTTAAAAATGTGGGGACGACCAGTGATCCGGTTTACTGTGTAAATAAGATTCGATATGACGATGATTTGGTGGTGTTATTTCGCACGGATGATATGTATCTGATCAATGCAGAAGCCAATTGTCATTTGCAGCAGATGGAAAAAGCAAGGCAGGTATTTACTCGTTATATGAATTCTAAATCATTGGTTTATTCTTCCGACGGAAATTTGCTCGAAGATATATACAGGGAAAGAAGGAAAGAATTTTGTTTTGAGATGGACTATCGTTGGTTGGAAATGAAGCGTTTCGGTTTGGCCGTCAATCGTGAAGCTTTGGATCCGGAATCTGATGAGGTGAAAATTTATTCGTTGGAAAAAGATGATTATCGCTATGCTTTGCCGATTCCTGCCGAATCGGAGATGAATTATAATGATAAAATGGAACAAAATCCGGGTTGGACTTTTTAAAAGATATGATTATGAATCGAGTTTTATTATTGTTGATGGTATGGTTTTGTGCATGTTCTCCTGAAAATGCGGAGATTTTTGATCTTTCGTCTTCTGTTGATGATATAAAATTGATCAAATTGCGTGCAGATCATAAGATGTTGTTACCCGATGGGACCGCTCAAATGGAATTCCATGTATTGGCATACGGGGCACAGGAGTTTACTACTTATGAAATAGAAGAAGTGGAGGGGCAGGATCAATATGTGATCGGCACCAGTCGGGATACTTTCGAAATACCGTTGGATCGTTTACCGGAAGGATGTATTAAAGTATACGATGATGCTGGACGAGAAGTAAAAGATATGATTTTTTCTACGACCGATCGGAATAAGCGGGAAATTACCTTTTATGCGAAGGCTGGAAATGTACAAAGTAATTCTTTGACGATTCAGATACGGGATTTACCGGAGATGAATTATGAGGAGATTGTGGTTCCGGTGATTTTCCACGTAATGGTGCCGCCTCCTTCTATTGGACCGGCCTATTCAGTTAGTTCAGAAGAATTGCAAAAACGTTTGGATCATTTGAATGATATTTTCAACCGTCGAGCAACTTCTGATCCTAATGGAGGAAATGCTAAGATTATTTTCAAGTTGGCAGAATATGATCCTTCCGGCCGATTATTGTTGGAAAAGGGGAAAAACAGAGTGGAACTTGCTGAAGAGATGTCGAAATCCGATTATGAAGATTACATCAATTCTAAACTGATTTGGGATCCTGCACGTTATCTGAATGTCTGGTTGGCAAAATATTCTACCAGTTCGTCGGTATCGAATACTTATTCTGTTTCGGCACCTGAGGTGATCTTGGAAGGGTATGAGTCCATTCCGGGGCTTAAGATGCAAGTGGTTTCAGATTATTCGGCCAGTGATGTGGAAAACTATACGGATGTTGGTATGATGATTAATATTCGGGATTTTTTTGCGACGGATGATAAGAGTTATTTCGATCTTTCTTTGGTGTTTGGTTTGTATTACGGCTTGCTTTACACCGATCAGGATGACAACAATACTTTCGTAAACGGTGATAATGATTATTGTCCGGATACTTATGCATACTATAGCGGTTACAGTTCGGGTATCTATAAGAATAACCGTCTGTATCGGGAAGATGTTAATGCTGAATATGAGTGGTTTACCTCTTTTAATATCATGGATAATTATAGTCGCCGGAATTCAATTACGGTGAATCAGGCAGAACGGATACGGATGATTGTTGAACGTTGTCCTTCCCGTTGGGCGTATAAATCTTCTTGGGCATTTACCGGGAAAGAATAAAAAGTGGGTGTTTAGATAGTAAACGAATCGAGGGAACTCCTGTCTGAAGGGCTCCCTCGATTGTTTTCTATCTATTCCGGGTGGAAATGGATTATGCTTTTGCTGGGGCTTTTTTATCGGAGAAAAATTTCCGGTAAAAAAGGATAAGTATCAAGACTCCGATGGTGATATAAGAATCCGCAAAATTGAAAACGGGACGGAAAAACAGAAAGTTTTCGCCCCCCCAAATGGGAAACCAATCCGGGAAAGTTCCTTCGATAAGAGGGAAATACAACATATCTACGACCTTGCCATGTAAAAAAGAGGAATAGCCGCCTTCGCTCGGAAATAAGGTGGCGACTTGATAATGGCTGTCACTGAAAATCATGCCGTAAAACAGACTGTCGAATATATTGCCGATGGCCCCGCAAAAAATCAGGGCAAAGGAAAAAAGGACTCCTGTGGGGGCTTTTTCTCGGATGAGTTTTAAAATATACCAGCCGATTCCGACAACAGCCACGATGCGGAATAAGCTGAGAATGGTCTTGCCGATCTTGCCATCTCCGAGTTCCATGCCAAATGCCATGCCGTTGTTTTCGATGAAAAGAATTCTAAACCAGTTGAAGACCGTGAATTCTTCCCCAATCATCATATGGGTCTTGATCCATATTTTTACGGCCTGATCCAATACTAGCAGGGCGGCGATGAAAATGATCAGTTTTTTGCGCACACTCATAAAAGGCGGTATTAAAAGCTATTGTACCCCCGTACTGAAAAGTACGGGGGTACGTCATGATTAATTTTCTTTTCCTTCTTTGGCTTCTATGCTCAAGGTGGCATGAGGAACTGCCCGCAATCTTTCTTTGGAGATCAGTTTACCTGTTACCCGGCAAATGCCATAAGTTTTATTTTCGATCCGGACTAAGGCGGCTTCCAGATGGCTGATGAATTTGGCCTGTCTTTGGGCCAAGCGGCCTGCTTCTTCTTTGGAAAGAACAGAGGCTCCCTCTTCCAATACTTTGAATGTAGGACACGTGTCCGCAATGTCGTTCCCGTCACTCCCCGAGATGACACCTTTCAGCAAGTCATAATCTTTTCTTGCTTTATCGAGTTTTTCCAGGATTAATTCCTTGAATTCCTGTAACTCTTCGTCTGAATATCTCGTTTTCTCTGCCATAACTGATAAGTTTTTGCCTAAATTAATAATAAACATCAATATTTGAAAATTTTATAGATGTATCTTCATACGAAATAGCGACATGATAGTTTGTCGATTTTCGCTTTCAGTTTACTTTCTCTATTTTTATAAATGTATGAATTTCGTCAATTTCGATCTCTTTCGCTTGTGAATCTCCTTGATCTGTCAGTTCAATACTTTCTGCCAATACCTGACTGGCAATGTATTGAGAGAAATGTTCTACGGCTTCGTTGATTTCCGGATGACGTCCGATCGTCAGGGTGATTTTATCCGTAACGTCGAAATCGCTGTCTTTCCGGAGATTTTGAATCCGGTTGATCAATTCGCGGGCGATACCCTCTTCTTTCAAATCCTGGGTTACGTTGATGTCCAGGGCTACTGTCAGACGTCCTTCATTGGCAACTAACCAACCGGGGATGTCTTCGGATAGGATCTCCACATCATCCAGACCGAGTTGGATGGTTTCGTCGTCGATCTGCAATGTATGGGTACCGTTTTTCTCGAAGGCGAAGATATCTCCCTGTTCCATGGCCGCAATGCTTGCAGAGATCTGTTTCATGTATTTACCGTATTTCGGTCCCAGAGTTTTGAAGTTGGGTTTGATCTTTTTAACCAAAACTCCGGTGGTATCGGTGATATATTCGATCTCTTTGACATTGACTTCTGAGAGAATGATGTTCTTCACGGCATCGAGCTGTTGAATCATTTGATCATTCAGTACGGGAACCAGCAATTTGCTTAGCGGTTGGCGTACGCGGAGCTGTACTTTTCTCCGTAAACCCAATACCATGGATGAAATTTGTTGAGCCAGTTCCATGCGTTCTTCCAGCTCCCGATCAATACGTGTTTCGTCGGCTTTGGGGAAATCACTCAGATGGACACTGCCTGTATGACGTCCAGTGACTTTGTTCAGGTCTCCGAATAGTTTTTCCATATAGAAGGGTGCAATCGGTGCAGACAGGATGGCCACTGTCTCCAGACAGGTGTATAGTGTCTGATAAGCAGAAATCTTGTCTAAGGAATATTCGCCACCCCAATATCTTTTCCGGGATAAACGTACATACCAGTTGGACAGATTTTCAATGACGAAATCCTGAATGGCCCGACCGGCCCGTGTAGGCTCGTATTTTTCGTAAGCTTCGGTGGTCTCTTTGATCAAGGTGTTCAGTAGCGACAGAATCCAGCGGTCGATTTCCGGACGTTGTTCAATGGGTATTTCCGCCTCGGCATACCGGAAATGGTCTACATTGGCATAAAGCGCGAAGAAACCATAGGTATTGTATAATGTTCCGAAAAATTTACGTTTAACTTCGTCTACGCCGGCAACATCGAACTTCAGGTTGTCCCAGGGCTGGGAATTGGTAATCATGTACCAGCGTAGCGGATCCGATCCGTAGGTTTCGATGGTTTGGAAGGGATCTACCGCATTTCCCAGACGTTTGGACATCTTGTTGCCTTTGGCATCCAATACAAGTCCGTTGGAGATGATGTTTTTAAATGCCACGGAATCGAAGGCCATTGTGGCGATGGCATGCAGGGTGAAAAACCATCCCCGCGTCTGATCCACGCCTTCTGCGATAAAATCAGCCGGGAAACGTAGTTTTTCGTCTATATCCTGTTGGTGTTCAAACGGATAGTGCAATTGTGCATAGGGCATTGCGCCGGAATCGAACCAAACGTCGATCAGGTCTTTTTCCCGGAACATTTTTTGTCCGTTGGAAGCTACCAGAATGATGTCGTCTACATAAGGACGGTGCAGATCAATCTTGTCGTAATTTTCCTTGGAGTTATCGCCGACGACAAATCCCTGATAGGGATTTTCCTGCATGAAACCGGCCTGGATGGCTTTGTCTATTTCTGCCATCAGTTCAGCTACGGAACCGATGCATTTTTTTTCGCTGCCATCTTCGCTTACCCAAATGGGTAACGGTGTACCCCAATAACGGGAGCGGGAAAGATTCCAGTCAACCAGGTTCTCCAGCCATTTGCCGAAACGGCCTTCGCCGGTGCTGGCCGGTTTCCAGTTGATCGTTCGGTTGAGTTCGATCATCCGGTCGCGGACAGCGGTTGTTTTGATAAACCAGGAGTCTAACGGATAATACAATACCGGTTTGTCCGTACGCCAGCAGTGCGGGTAGTTGTGCTCGTGTTTTTCTACCTTGAAGGCTTTGTTTTCTTTTTTCAGCATGACCGACAAATCGATATCGAGGGTTGCATCCTTTTCAGTCAGATTGGGATCATAGGCATTTTTTACAAAACGTCCCGCATATTCGCTGTACAGTGCGACATTTACATTGTTTTTGACAAATTCCGGATCGATCTCTTCCAGAACAAACAGACGGCCGCGTTTGTCGACCATCGGTTGTTTATTGCCGTCCTTGTCGATCAGCAACATGGGAGCAATACCGGCTACTTTGGCAACCCGGTCGTCATCGGCACCGAAGGTCGGAGCGATGTGTACAATACCAGTACCGTCTTCGGTGGTGACATAGTCTCCTAAGATTACCCGGAATGCATCTCCTTCGGGCCGCATCCAAGGCATCAGTTGCTCGTAGCGGATGCCTTCGAGTTCGGGACCTTTGAATTCTGCCACTTTCTGGTAAGGAATCAATTTGTCGCCTTCTTTGTAATCTTCCAGCGCCAGATTGGCTGCTTTCGGATTGAAATAGGCATTGAACCGGTCTTTGGCTAATACGACGGTAACCGGCAGGTAAGTATAAGGATTGTAAGTCTTGACTACATAATAAGTGATGTTCGGACCGACAGCCAGTGCCGTATTGGACGGAAGAGTCCACGGGGTGGTCGTCCAGGCCAGAAAGTAGACCGTGTCGGTGTCGACAAATAATTTTTCCGATGTTTCATCTCGAACCACCTTGAACTGGGCTACGCAGGTCGTATCTTTCACGTCCCGGTAACATCCCGGCTGGTTCAGTTCGTGCGTACTCAATCCTGTACCTGCAGCCGGAGAGTAAGGTTGTATGGTATATCCTTTGTAAAGGAATCCCTTGTCATATAATTTCTTTAAAAGGAACCATAAGGTTTCGATGTATCGGTTGTCATAGGTGATATACGGTTCTTTCATATCCACCCAATATCCCATTTTCTGGGTCAGGTCTTCCCACTCTTTGGTAAATTTCATGACATCAGCCCGGCATTCCTTGTTATATTCCACCACACTGATGGTTTTGCCGATGGCTTCTTTCGTAATGCCCAGTTTTTTCTCTACACCCAATTCTACCGGAAGGCCGTGTGTATCCCATCCTGCTTTCCGTTCTACTAAAAATCCTTGCAGTGTCTTGTAGCGGCAGATCACATCTTTGATGGTTCTGGCCATAACGTGGTGAATGCCAGGCATTCCATTGGCAGAAGGGGGGCCTTCGTAGAAAACAAAAGACGGATGTCCTTCTCGTGTTTTCAAACTCATTTCGAAAGTCTTGTTTTCTTCCCAAGTCTTGAGAATCTCTTTGTTTACCTGGGAAAGATCCAAACTTTTGTATTCAGGAAATTTTTCGTTCATTATATGTGTTTTTGTTATTAGCATGAATGTGATACGCCACTAAACCACTTTCTTCCAAACAAAGTGCAAATATATGATTTTTGAATGGAAAATGATACTGTTCTCTTTTATAATCAGATAAAATTATTGTGACGTTGTTTTCTCTTTTGTCCAGTCGGGATGAAATTCGAAAATGAGTGTCGGCGGTTCCTGCCCTCCTTTGCTTGCGAATTGTCCGATGAATTTGAATTTTTCCGGATAATGGGTGGAGATTAGTGGATACAGGGTGTAATAGGCATGACGGAACCAATGATCGATGATGACGTGTGTAGCCTTCTGGTCGATTAACTGTTGGAGGATTTCTTCCGGTTTACCGTATTGGGAGAAGCTGCCGCATTTTTTCCCTCCGGAATACATGTAGAATAATTCCGGTTTCCGGCAAATCACCCGCGCTGTGTCCGGTAAATTCTGTCCGCACCATTGCATGGCGGCGGTAAATTCCGCGAACGCATTACCGGCAATTTCCGGAGTCCAGGTTTTGTATTTCGCCATTTGTTTTTTAGGTACCAGTGCCTGGGTATAGGCCGGAAACATGAAGAACAGGGCAAAAATGATCAGGCAGACTGCCGGAATATGTTCCGGCAGATTTTTTTTCACGCGTCGGCCGATGTAAAGAATGGCGGTATATAAGCCATATAAAAATAGAAAAATGAAAAATGGAATGGCCGCAATGAAATAGCGAAGACCTCCGTATTGTTCTGGCCATACCAAAAGGACTGCCATGGTTGCTCCCAAATAGAGGAATAACAACAGTCCGCCTTTCGGCAGTCTGATCAATCCCCATATGATCAGGAATGCAATGAGGAGCCCCCGGAAAATTTCCCCTTGGGTTGAGGGCGCGTTGGTATACGGAGCATTTACCACTGCATTGGGGATCCATTTGTTTAGATACGAACCAAAATTGTCGCTAATTCGGTTTTTCCAGTCGTCCCAGCCGGCCATGGTCTGACCGTTCGGTTTTTTCATGAAGTCGCCGATATAGTCATTGTTCAGTTTGCCTACGTTTTTATTCCGGATATCCCAGGCTGTCTTGGTGACTGCAAACGAACCGGTCAGCAGGATAAACAGCAAGGCGTATCTGGACAGACGGAGGATCGCCGTTCTCTTTTGTGCTCCGTCCGGCCATTCCTTTCTGTTTTTGAAAAAGCGGTAAAGCTGTTGAATGAAAATGATACCGCTGTACAGGATGATGGCTAAAATGACGGAAGTACCCATGGTCCTGACAAAATAGATATAATTGTTCAGAAATAATAGCAGTAAGAGGAATAGAGAGTCCCGTATGCCTTTTCTGGTGAAAAGCTGATCGGGCTTTATGCTTAATGCCAGGTAAATGGCTCCTACACTGCAGAATAAAAAGAGCATTTCGCTCATCATGATGGTGGCATATCGCAGGATTTCTGCATGAATGGAACAGAAAACGCAGCTCAGAAACGGAATGATGAGATTACCGGATAATTTCCTCAATAGAAAAAACAGCAGGATAATGGCTGCGTATAATAATATGCCGTTGGCTATTTTTATCGCCTGGATGTTGTCCGGGAAAAATTTCATGATGCCGGCAATGAATACGGGATATCCGGGAGGAAAATGGGTGTGTGGCGTCTCATTGAAAGAGATGGTGTTGGTAAATCCTTTGCCGTCAGCCAATGCTTTGCCCAGGGCGTAATAATGGATGTTGTCACCGTTCATGTCCAGTTTTACATCGTAAATCTGGGTGTAAGTACTGATAAAACAGAGGGTGATGATGACTAAAAAAGTGTATAAGGAAAAGCGACTGTTGAGTAAAGTTTGAATTGAATGATTTTTTTTTCTCTCCATCGTATTAATTTTTAAATCGGTATTTTATCAAAGTCCAGATTGCCTCCAAACCGTCTTTCCAGTTGATTTTTTTCCCTTCGGCGATGCTGCGCGGATAATAATTGATGGGAATTTCATGGATCTTGATTCCCCGTTTGCAAACTTTGGCGGTTACTTCCGGGCAGAATTCGAATCCCTGGCATTTTAACGGGATTGACTTTAGAAACTGAGCCTCAAAAAATTTGTAACAGGTAGGCTCGTCTGTCAGATGTTGTCCGTATAATAAATTGGTGATAAAGGTAACCAGGCGTCCTCCCAGATAAAAACGGAGATAGGAATGTTTATTGGAGGGTTTTAAAAACCGGGAACCATAAACCACCTTGGCCTTGTTTTCGATTATCCAACGGAGCAAGGGGTTGTAGTCTGCCGGATCGTATTCCAGGTCCGCATCCTGAATGATAATCCAATCGCCGCTTGCCAAAGAGATGCCCTTTCTCAGCGCGGCTCCTTTCCCTTGATTGAAGGGTTGGAGATGGTATTGTACTTTCATGTCTGGATGGGATTGTATAAATGCACGGCATTTTTCCGAAGTGCTATCTTTCGAACCGTCATCAATGATCAGCACCTCCTTTTCGATCTCTTCTATCAGGCGGGTTTGATAGATCTTTTCGAGGATCTGCGTGATGGTGTGTTCTTCGTTGTAGGCCGGTATGATTATGGATAGTTTCTTCATCAAAAATCGGTTTTAGTTGTCTGCGACTACAAAACGGGCCGTCAGGCGGCTGCGTTGTTCCACCAGAACATTTTTATGGCCGGTCAGCTGTTCGATGATCTCTTCGTTGTAGTGACGGATGGTTAATAAGCGTACGTTTTTGTTGTACAGCACTTCGTATTCGTCGTGAAGTTCCTGAATGAAATTTTCGAAGATGGCTTCATTGTGATCGATGCAAAACGAGAAAGTAATGGCAGAATTTTGCATCAGGTTGAGACGAAGTCTGTATTTGGCCAAAGTGGCGAAAATACGGCTCAGTTTTTCTTCTGCAATGAAAGAAAAATCCCGCGGAGAAAGAGTCAGTAACAATTGATCCCCTTTATTGATATAAATGGGAGGTAATTTTAATTTTTCGTCCAATTCCCGGATGACAGAACCGTGGCTTTCCGGATAGAGGAAAGACCTGACATATAATGGAATCCCTTTATTTTGCAAAGGCTTGATTGTTTTGGGATGTATGACCTTTGCTCCGCAATTGGATAATTCGATGGCTTCTTTGTAAGATAATTTGGGTATGATTTCCGTGTTCTCGTATAATTTCGGGTCGGCATTCATGATGCCCGGTACATCTTTCCAGATGGTAACATCTTCAGCGTCCAGCAGATTGGCCAGCAGGGCAGCCGTATAGTCCGAACCTTCCCGTCCCAGGGTGGTCGTCTGATTGGTGGTGGTCCCGGCAATGAATCCCTGAGTGATGTACATGAATGTATCCTGGAAAGTAAATGTCTTCCGGCACAATTGGGCGGACAATTCCAAGTTGACCCCTGCGTTCCGGTAATTCTGGTCGGTAATCAGGCATTTCCGGATATCGATGAATTTGGCTTTCCGGCCTTGTTTCTCCAGGTAAGCGGAGATGATTGTCGTGGAAAGCAGCTCTCCGAAACAGATGATCCGGTCGTATTCATAGTCGTAACATAATGAAGGATCGCTTTTCAGAATGGTTTCCAGCTCTTGGTACAACGTTTCTACCCGTTTCATCACTTCTTCGTTTGAGCTACCGAACAGATTTTGTATGATTGCGGCATGGAAATCTTTGATACGCTGTAATGCCTCTTCGGTATGGCCGGTTTTGCTGAAATAAGCATTGCACAACACCTCCAGTGCATCGGTCATTTTCCCCATGGCCGATACGACGATGATCAGATTCTCCCGGCGGGTATTGATGATTTGGAATAAATTTTTTACGCCTTCTGCATCCTTAACGGAGGCTCCTCCGAATTTGTATACATTCATATTCTTTTTAATTAAAACACATGCTGTTTTTCTGTGCGGTAAAGTTAGAAATTTAATCGGAGATAATGAAAAGGTGATGGGGTTTTGTGTCCTCCTCCTTCATTTTGGAATCGTTTTTAATAAATTATGTGTAAATAATGATGGAATAATTATATGTGCTTTGTTTGTATATTTTGAATCTTTACATAGGAATCTCTTATGAAAACGTTTGTGTATTACGATTTATCATTTTATATTTGCAGATGCTAACAAATAGAATCTGAATCTATGAATAAAGTTACAACTTTAAACCAGTTTATTATTGAACAACAAGCCGAAGTGCCTCAGGCTACGGGTGGTTTTTCTTGTTTGTTGCATCATGTCGGTATCGCTGCCAAGAAAGTGAATCGGGAGGTGAATAAAGCAGGATTGGTGGATATTTTGGGACGTGCCGGTTCAGAGAATGTGCAGGGGGAAGATCAGCAGAAATTGGATGTATATGCCAATGAAACTTTTCTGTCGGAACTGAAAGCCAGTGGCGAATGCTGTGGTGTCGCCTCGGAAGAGAATCAGGATATTATTGTTTTTGATGACGGATTGAGCCGGGATGCCAAATACATCTTTTGTATGGATCCGTTGGATGGTTCGTCGAACATCGATGTAAACGTATCGATCGGGACTATTTTTTCGGTGTACCGTCGTAAGTCTTCTTTGGGTGAAGTGGCCAATATCGAAGATTTTTTGCAAAAAGGTTGCGATCAGGTGGCTGCCGGCTATGTGATTTACGGTTCTTCCACCATGTTGGTATATACGGCGGGAAATGGAGTGAACGGTTTTACCCTTGACCCTTCGATCGGAGAGTTCTGTCTTTCCCATCCAAATATCAAAACCCCGGAAAACGGTTCCATTTATTCGATCAATGAAGGGAATTATGAGAAATTTCCGGTGGGGGTAAAGAAATATATCAAATATTGTCAGGAAACGGACAAAAAGACGAAACGTCCTTATACTTCCCGTTATATCGGTTCGTTGGTAGCTGATTTCCACCGGAATCTGTTGAAGGGGGGAATTTTTATTTATCCGGAAACCAACAGTCATCCTACGGGAAAATTGCGTTTGTTGTATGAATGCAATCCGATTGCCTTTATTGCCGAGCAGGCCGGAGGATTGGCAACGGATGGCGCAGACCGGATTTTGGAGATGCTGCCGGAGAATATCCATCAGCGAGTACCCTTTTATACCGGTTCTAAGAATATGGTTCAGAAAGTGAGTGAATTTTTGAAATTTTTCAATAACATATAGAAGTATGATCAATAAACAATTGCTAAATCCCTCCAGTATCGTGGTGGTCGGCGGTTCTGACGATATTCAGAAACCGGGTGGTAAGGTCCTGAAAAATTTGATCGATGGACAGTTTCAAGGGAATTTGTATGTGGTAAATCCGAAGATGGATGAAGTGCAGGGAATCAAGTCTTTTCGGGATGTGAAAGAGTTGCCGGAGGTGGATTGTGCGATATTGGCGATCGCTGCAAAATTTTGTCCGGCTGCGGTTGAGGTTTTGGCCAAACAGAAAAATACGAGGGCTTTTATTATCCTTTCTGCCGGTTTCAGTGAGGAAAATGCAGAAGGGAAGGCTTTGGAGAAACAGATCGTCGAAACCGTCGATTCTGTGGGAGGAGCATTGATCGGTCCGAATTGCATCGGTGTGTTGACCACTCATTATAACGGTGTATTTACAACGCCGATTCCGAAACTGGATCCGCAAGGGGTAGATTTTGTTTCCGGTTCCGGTGCGACTGCCTTGTTTATTATGGATGCCGGTATGCAGAAAGGTGTAAAGTTCTCCAGTGTATTTTCTGTCGGTAATTCGGCCCAATTGGGCGTGGAAGAAGTGCTTGAATATTGGGACGAATCCTTTGATCCGGCTACCAGTTCCCGCATTAAGCTGATGTATGTGGAAAGCATCGATAAACCCGATAAATTGTTGAAACATGCCTCTTCTTTGATTCGGAAAGGATGTCGGATTGCAGCTATCAAGTCCGGTGGATCGGTTGCCGGCAGTCGGGCGGCTTCCTCACATACCGGGGCTTTGGCCAGTTCGGATGTGGCGGTAGAAGCGCTCTTCCGTAAAGCCGGTATCGTTCGTTGCAACGGTCGCGATGAATTGGCTACAGTAGCGGCTATTTTCAGTTATCCGGCCCTGAAAGGCAAAAATATGGCCATTGTGACGCATGCCGGAGGTCCGGCCGTGATGCTGACCGATGCATTGTCGGATGGTGGTATGGAAATCCCGCATTTGGAAGGTCCGAAGGCAGAAGCCTTGCTGGCACAGTTGTTCAACGGCTCTTCGGTGGGCAATCCCATCGATTTCCTGGCTACCGGTACGGCGGAGCAGTTGGGGGTTATCCTGGATGCCTGTAACCGTGATTTCGAAAATATCGACGGTATCGCTGTTATTTTCGGTAGTCCCGGACTTTTCCCGGTTTTTGACGTATACGATGTATTGCAGGAAAAAATTGCGACCTCTTCCAAGCCGATTTATCCGATATTCCCTTCTTCCATGGTGGTAAAGGCAGAAATCGACGAGTTTGTGAGAAAAGGCGGAGTTTATTTCCCGTATGAGGTGAATTTTGGGAACGCTTTGTGTAAAATCTATCGTACACCGGCTCCTCAGCCGGCGGAACCGGAATTGCCGGAAGTCGACCGTCAACGCATTCGTGCAGTGATCGATGGGGCTGAAAATGGCTATCTGGCTCCGGAACAGATACATGAATTGCTGGATGCTGCCGGTATTGCCCGGGCAAAAGAAGGGGTAGCCGATACGGAAGAAGAAATCGTGGCCTTGGCCCGCCAGATCGGTTTCCCGCTGGTGATGAAAGTGGTCGGACCGGTGCATAAATCCGATGTGGGAGGGGTTACTTTGAATGTTCGGGATGAGGAAACGGTGCGTAGCGAATTCCGGCGGATGATGCGGATCAAGGATACCCATGCGGTCATGTTGGCACAGCAATTGACCGGAACAGAGGTGTTTATCGGGGCAAAACGGGAGGATAAGTTCGGGCATATGGTGTTGTGCGGTTTGGGAGGTATCTTCATCGAAGTGTTGAAAGACGTGAAGGCCGGTTTGGCACCGATTGCACAACCGGAAGCACTGGATATGATCCGCAGTCTGAAATCGTATAAGATTATCCAGGGAGTGCGGGGTCAGGAGCCTGTCAACGAGCAGAAATTTGCGGAGGCGGTTGCCCGTGTTTCCGTGCTGGTAAAAGTAGCTCCGGAGATCTTTGAAATGGACCTGAATCCGCTGCTTGGAAACAAAGAGAATGTGGTGGCTGTAGATGCCCGTATCCGAATTGAAAAATGAAAAGACAGGATTTGATTTTTATAATAGGGGTGGCAGTTTTGCTGCTGCCCTTTTTTATTTGTCGGCCCGTATATAGCTGGTATCATACCTTCAATGCGGAGCATGGCATGGTGATGAGTTTTCTGAAGTTTGCGATATTGTCGACTTTGGGAGAGATGATCGGATTGCGGATTTCCGCCGGTGTATATACTCGGAAAGGTTTCGGAATTCTGCCTCGGATGCTGGTTTGGGGAGTATTGGGCATGGGGATCAATGCGGCCATGATCATTTTTTCGAACGGAACTCCGGTTTTCTTGCAATATCTGGGGATGAACGATGCTGTATCCCTGTTTCAGGCTCCTGGCATCAGTTGGCGGAAAGTACTGGTTGCCTTTGCCGTTTCCGTCAGTATGAATACGATTTTTGCACCGGTATTTATGACTTTGCACAAGATTACGGATACGCATATTCTGATGCAGGGGGGAACGTTGCGGGGATTTTTTACTCCCTTGCATATGGGTGAGATCATGGCCGGTTTGAATTGGCGTGTCTTGTGGGGATTTGTGTTTAAGAAAACCATTCCTTTCTTTTGGTTTCCGGCTCATACGATTACCTTTTTATTGCCTGGTAACATGCGTGTTTTGTGTGCGGCTTTGCTGGGAGTTGCCCTGGGTATATTGTTGGCGATTGCTGCCCGGAAAGGGGAAAAATAAAGCCTCTCTTCAGATGTTAAAATTAATTTCAAACTTTTAATAAGTTTATTCTATTTTTTCAATTCATTTCAAATAAGGCATTAAAAACAGTCTTACTTTCGCATTGATTTTGGTGTCATGTTCCCGCAGTCTCGGAAACATGATGAAAAGGGAATCAGGTGAAAATCCTGAACAGACCCGCTGCTGTAATCTCCGCTGAAATCTTCAAACGATACTCAAGCCACTGTCCAATGAAGGATGGGAAGGATGTTTGAAGATGGAGTAAGTCAGAAGACCTGCCAGAATGACGGTATATTGGTAAACCTTCGGGGAAACAAGGTTGCTGATTTTGATTTGTGCTGAATCCAGATTGGAATTTTTGGCTTGATTTTCTTTCGGATACTGCTAATTACCGGGAAGAGGGGTGTGTAGTGGCATATGGTTAAGTCTAAAAATAAAAAGCGAATTGAAATGAAGAGAAAATTTTTGTTGATTTGTACCGTCTGGGGATGGTGGCTGAATTTATTTGCTCAGAAAACTGATTTTACCCCGACAGATTCTTTGTGGAAATGCCAATTGGAAGAGGTGGTCATTCATGCGACCAAAACGCATGCTTTACTGAAAGATCTGCCTAACAGGATAGAGGTGGTTACGAGGCGGCAGATAGAGACTTCCGGGATAAATAATTTGACGGATTTGTTGAAAAGTTTTGTCAATGTAGATGTGGTTGAGTATCCCGGTTACAATTCGTATTTCGGTCTTCGGGGATTTAAGCCTACGGAGGGAAAGTATACGACGGTTTTGATTGACGGAGTACCGGCGGGAACGACGAATATGGCAACGCTTTCTTTGGGAGATGTGGAGCAAGTGGAAGTTTTGAAGGGGCCTTTTTCCTCCATGTATGGATCGGATGCCATGGGGGGTGTTGTCAATATAGTGACCCGAAGAAATAAAGGACAGTTGAGTGGAAAGGTAAGGGCGGCAGTGGGGAGCTTTCAGTCTGCCAAAGGAGTCTTCCAGGCGGGAGGACAGGTGGTGGGAGGATTTTCTTTTGATGCCAGTTTCGATTATACGTCTCAGGCAAACAGTTATAGAATTGGAGGGCGGAATTTACTTTCTCTGTCTCAGACAGAGAAAGCGATTATCGGGAAGGACACTTACGGTATCAAGATGAACGGATCTCGTTATAACGGGATTGGTGGAAGCGGCCGCATCGGTTATGATTTCGGATCTGAGTGGAGCCTGAATTTGATCGAGATGGTCTTTGTTGGAAAAGATTTGCCTACCGGAGGGAATGTTTGGGGATCGAATGGATTGAAAAAGAAAGACGTCACCCGTTCTACTTCTAAAGTAGAACTGAATGGGAGAATAAATAATCATAATTTATTTTTAGCACCTTATTATTCGGTTGCACAGACTCAAAACTATAATGCCGACACAGACACCGCCTATGTTAGTACGGACAGTAAATTAAAGACCTATGGATTTACGGTATATGACAGCTGGCTTATTGGAAAACAGAAGGTCGTTTTCGGATTTGACAATAAAAATGAACTCAATGAATTGACAAGTTTTAAGGCCCGGGATGAGATAAAGGCACCTTATAAACCCAATTACCGGAATAGTTCCTGGGGTGTCTATTTACAGAGTCATTGGAAACTTCTGCAGGAAAGATTGAAGCTGTCTGTCGGCTTGCGCTTCGATTGCATCGATTTTAAGCTTCGAAAAACTCCCGGACTGGACAATGCGGAGAAAAAAGAGATTTATTATACGTTCAATCCCAATGTGGGTATGAAAGTCGATCTCTGGGGCGGATGGGCCGCTCATACCAGTTTCGGAACGGCTTTCAGCATGCCGGATGCTTATCAGAAAGCTGGAGAATTTTTGTACAACGGGGTTATTACGAAAGGAAATCCGGAGCTGAATCCGGAAAAATCCAGGACGTTTGATATCGGTTTGGCCTTTGATCGGCCGAAGGAGGGAATCCTGTTCGATTTTACTTATTTTTATACGTGGAACGATGATTTGATCGTAGAGAAAAGGTGGAAGGAAGAAAAACAGGCATACAAAACCTTTCATAATGCAGAGAAAGCAAAGAAGAGCGGTATGGAAATAATGGCATCCTACGATCTGGGGAGTTTGTTCGAGCAGAAATTTGTTTTGAAACTGTATGGAAATCTTACCTGGATGTTTACCTACAGGAATCGGATAGAGGATGTGTGGTTTACAACCTGGTCTGTACGGAAGCAAAATGCCAATTTCGGATTGGATTTTTTGCATCGGAAAGGATTCAGTGCCCGTTTGAATGGACGTTTTATCGGACATCGGATTGAAAAAAATTATATCGGGGAAAAATATCGTCCGACCTTAAAGGAATTACAGGCTCAGAATCAGGCGGCATGTCTGGAGAATTCATTGATCAAACACCCGGAATTTCTGGTGTTCGATTTTCAAATCTCTTGTCCACTTTTGAAAAATGTAACCGTTGGCATGAATTTGAATAACTTGTTTGATGAGAATTATACGGAGAAAGACGGTTACAATATGCCTGGACGAAATTTTATGTTGAGGGCTGCCGTCGAATTTTAGGTGGATTCATTTTTTAGGTTGCTTATGGAGAGGAGCAGATACGTATGGCTAATCGTTTTTTTAGGATTTAATTTGGTGCTTAAATCTCAGACGAGGGTTAGCTTTCTGATCGATGACAGTTTCTGGATAGGAGTAAATCGCAGTATGCATATGCTTGAAAAAGTGCATCCGGAAGTTGCTCAAAACTGTCGGTGGAAGGAATTTATTTATTCCGATTATGAGGAGAGCGATTTGAATGATCTGGAACAGTCTGATTTGATATTTGTCACCTTGCATAATAACGGTTTGGTTTTTAAAGCGAAAGATCAATTGCAAACCGCATTGGATCGTGATGCAAAGATTTACGCCCTCAATTTATCCCATGAATACGATGCGGAATTGCAGGATTGGGGGATTTGCTTTGATCCCTGGGTATTGGCTGCTTTTAAAAATGGTCGGGAAAACAATATGATGAATATTGTTTTAAAGAAACTGAACAACGATTGCGGTTTTGACTGTTCTTATGCAGAAATTGAAGAGGTGCCGCTTTCTGGGATCTATAATTATAAAAGTAAACAATTGCATCGGAATATAAGTTCTTATTTGGAAGAGCGGGGAGAAATAAAAAAACAACGGCCTTGGATTGGAGTGATTGTCGGCAAAAGCGATTTGACTAAATCCCAGTATTTATATGTGGATCAGTTGATTCGGCGTTTGGAAGAAAAAGGGTTTAATGTGCTGCCTGTATTTTCTTCGCAGCAACCGGGACATCAGGAAGAACAGGTGATTGAAAGATTCTTTGTTCCTTCGGATACCATTCCTCGGGTTCGTATGATTCTGAATCTGGGGTGTTGGTACAATGTAAGACCGGAGCAGGAAAGAACGGTCCTGCAGCAGTTAGGAATCCCGGTAGTCAATGGAATTATTTTAAACTGTGATCAACAGACCTGGGAAAAATCATCCATCGGCATTGATATGTATAACCGTTCGAATTTACTGGCTATTCCGGAGTTGGCAGGTTATATCAATCCGTCGGTGTCTGTGGTATTGGATGATCTGGGCGACAAGATTCGGATAAAAAAGATGATTGATTATCAGCTGGAGGTATTGTTGGGACGTATTCAGAATATCTGTAATTTACAGATGAAGCCCAATCGGGAGAAAAAGGTCGCCTTGATTTATTACAGTTATCCTCCCGGGAAAGAAAATATTGGAGCCAGTTACCTGAATGTTCTTCCTGGCAGTATTTTGTCTGTTTTGCAGCGCATGCGTTTGGAAGGCTATGATACCGGAGGACAACCGATCGACAGTGCGTCGATTTTTAACAGAATCATGCATTTTGGAAGGAATATCGGTTCCTGGGCTCCTGCGGAAATCGACAAGTTGGTGAAAGAGGGGGATCCGGTCCTGATACCTATGGAGATTTACGAGGAGTGGTATCATAAGTTACCGTTGAAGATCAGAACTGAGATGGAAAACAGTTGGGGAAAACCGGAAGAGTCCCGGCTGATGGTTTGGAAAGATCGTTTGGGACATTCTTATTTTGTCGTGCCGGTTGTGAGATATGGGAATATTCTTCTTACGGCTCAACCGCCTCGGGGATGGGAAGAGCAGACGGGAAAATTATATCATGATCCTTTGATGCCTCCTCCTCATGCATATGTGGCTTTTTATCTTTTCATGAAATACGGTTTTCAGGCAGATGCTTTGGTTCATATCGGGACGCATGGGACTCACGAGTGGTTGCCGGGAAAAGAGGCCGGTCTGGGACCGAATGATTATTCCGAGGCATTGATTATGGATATGCCCAATGTGTATCCGTATATTGTAGATAATGTGGGTGAAGGTCTACAGGCCAAAAGAAGGGGACAGGCCGTAGTGGTCGATCATATGACACCTCCGTTTGATAAGTCTTCGTTGAATCCGGAATTGAGGGATTTGAAAAGTGCCATATCCAAATATTATGATCTGCGGAGCAAGGGGCCGGTGTCTGCCGGTGCATTGTTGCAGGAGTTGAAGGATCGGATTCGGGCGATGGGGATAGATCGGGATTTGAAGTTAGACACCATTACCGGGCAGAATCTGGAAGTAGTCCACGACTATCTGAAAGAGATCGAAGAGAGTAAAATCCCCTTGGGATTACATACTTTCGGGGTTTCTCCGAATGAGGAACATTGTCAGGCAATGGCGGATGTGATTGTGGCCATACGAAAAGATTTGGACGGAGAGGATTTGAAGCGTTTCAGAGAGCAGGTATTGAAGGATATAAGAGAGTCCGGTCCGGAAGAATTGCAGGCTTTCATTCAAGCTTTAAACGGGCAATATGTTCCTGCGGGAACCGGGAATGATCCGATTCGGAATCCTTCTTCTTTGCCTACCGGCAAGAATTTTTTTGCCTTTGATCCGAGTTTGATTCCTTCGGAGACGACCTGTCAATTGGGAGAAAAATTGGCAGAAGAATTGATTGCTCAATACAGAGCGAAACATCAGGGAGAATATCCTTCCAAAGTAACGGTAAATCTGTGGGCGGTGGAATGTATCCGAAATGAAGGGTCGATGGAGGCGCAGGCATTGAGTCTGCTCGGGGTGAGACCTGTGTACAATTCGTCTGCTCAGGTAATTGATTTGGAGCTGATTCCGCAACAGGAACTGAAACGTCCTCGGGTTGATGTCGTTTTTGCGCCTTCCGGTCTGTATCGGGATATCTTTCCGGAATTGATGGCTTTATTGGATAGAGCTGTGACTTTGGTCCGAGATGCCGATGAAAAAAACAATTTTGTTCGGGAGCATGTGTTTAAATCGAAGAAAGAGTTGTGCGAGAGAGAAGCGATAGATGATACTTTGGCTTGCCGACTGGCTTCTGTCCGTTTGTTTACAACTCCTTCCGGGGCTTATGGAACCGGGGTAAGCGGGAAGGTACAGGCTTCTGGAAGTTGGGAGAGTGAAAAGGAGGTTGCGGAAATTTATTTTGATCAGATGAGTCATTTGTATGGGCAGGGATTCTGGGGGGTAAAGGCGGAAGATCAGTGCAGGAGTTTACCGGAAGGATTTTCAAAATCTTTGTTGAAAAATGCCTTGTCAGGAACCCGGATTGCGTTGCATAGCAGATCTTCGAATTTATATGCTTTGCTGGATAACGATGATATGTTTCAATTTCTCGGTGCGACGGCCTTGGCGGTACGTGTCATAGACGGTTACACCCCGGAAGTGGTGGTGACAAATTTGATTGATCCGCTCGCTTCCAGGCAGGAAACTCTTGAAAAATTTCTGGGAAGAGAATTGAAAAGCCGTTATTTGAATCCGCAATGGGTGGATGCTATGTTGAACGAGGGATATGCGGGAGCCCGTTTTGTCAATAAGATGATTTTTAATCTGTGGGGTTGGGAGGCGACTTTGCCGGAAAGTGTCAGTGATCAGGACTGGAAGCAGATTTATGATACTTACGTTTTTGATAAATATCATTTGAATGTCAAGGACCGTTTTAGAGAAGGAGGGAATCTATATGCGTATCAATCGATTCTTGCCCGTTTGCTGGAAACGGTCAGAAAAGGATATTGGCATGCTGAAAAGCAGGTGGTGGAGGACATGCTTCTTCAATTTAACGAAACTGTCCGGGAAGTCGGGCTGGCCTGTAATTTGAATGTGTGCAACAATGAAAGCTTAAGTCGTTTTATTTCCGATGAGATGCAAGCCATATCGTCGTTGACGAAGGAAGAAAAAATACGTTATCAATCGGCACTTGAAGCACTGAGGAACAGTTCTTCGGATGCTTCTCATTTACGTCTGGATAGAGGAGGGAATGTCTATCAACTTCAGTTGCAGGACGATCGATGGAAATTCAAATCAAAACGGCGGAACCAATGAAGGTGTAAATTAGGTTCGGCAAAAGCATGGAAACAAAATCCGCGGTGATACGTATTGTATGCAGATATGTTTTAAATAATACGGTTTTATGGAAAGAGCACAGAGTAAGCGGGATTCCGGTTATCAGCTGAAAGCTGATTTGGAGGGGAACTATTTGATCGAAAAGGATCATCAGGCGACGAAGACTGTCGGGATATTTTATGCACCGTCTGGAGGGAGTGTTCATAAAGTCGCCCGTTTGATCAAACAAAAATTGAGTGATCTGCATCCGGATTTGTTTGTTATTTCCGATATCAAACCATTGCAATTGTTGGATTATCGCTGTTTGATCCTGGTTTGTTCGACTTTGGGGCGGAATACCTGGGAGATGGAGCAGCGGGATCCCTGGTCCTCTTTCCTGCCCCGGATGCTCCGGATTCGTTTGAATGGCCGGAAAGTAGCCATGGTCGGTTTGGGTGATCATGTCGGTTATCCGAATCATTTTGTGGATGGAATGGGCATATTGGGCCGAACGGTGGAAGAGATCGGAGGACAATTGATCGGGATGACGGAGACCCGGGATTATGTGTTTAATGATTCCCGGGCTTTGCGGGAAGGGAAGTTTATCGGTTTGCCCTTGGATGAGGATTATGAAGCGCATAAAACGGAAGCTCGGATAGACGAATGGCTGAAAGCCATCCGTTGTGCGATGGCAGAATTTTGAAAGGTTAAAAATAATTTTTAAACTTGCAAAATAATCGCATGGAACAGAGCGGATGAAAACAGAACAAACGGATGATTTATTGAAAGCCGTGTCGGAAGGCGATGAAGACGCTTTTCACCGGCTTTTTGACATTTGGTATAAACCGATGTGCGTTTATGCCATGAATTATATCGATTCGTTTGATGATGCCGAAGACATGGCTCAGAACATTTTGGCGGCTTTTTGGGTCAAATATTCAAAAAAGAGGTTTGTCGGGTCTTTGAAAGGATACCTTTTTGCGGCAGTTCAGTACGATTGCATCCGTTACCTTCGTCGGCAGAAAAATCACTGGAACAAAGGATCGATTGAATCCATGGCGGAAGAAGAATTGGAAAAGTCGCTTTTGGTGGATGTGGAGGATTCGCTTGTCGAGGAATACGATGAAGAGGCTTATCGCCGTTTGATGCAAGAGGTTGAGAAATTGCCGGACCAGGCCCGTTGTATTTTTATGGCTGTGGTGGTGGAAGATAAAAAATACAAGGAGGTGGCGGCCATGTTGGGAATATCCATTAATACCGTTAAAACCCAATTGTCTCGTTCTTTCAGACGATTACGAGATTCTTTGGGGGTAGTCATCATGATTTTACTGCATTAAAATTTTATTTTTTTCATTTTTTGTCACCCTTTTTTCAGACAGCTTACTTCCGATAATAAAAGGCATACTGAAATGATGGAATGTGATCAGGAAATGATATTGTGGCTGACGGCTTGGCTGGAAGATCCGGTCAAAACTGCTCGGCATCCGGAATTCCGGATTTTTCTGCAACAGGGAACGAATCGGGCGGATTTTGCCCGTTTGTTGAGGACTTATCGGCGGGCTCGGAAAATCACCCTGTCTCATCGTATACAGCAAGCATCTGCTTGGGAGAAGACGAAGGCAAAAGCTGAAAGGATCAGGCGTCGGCGCACCCTCCTCCGGATCAGCCGTATTTCCGTGGCGGCATCTGTCGTTTTGCTGTTTGCTTGTTGGTGGTGGTGGCCGGAAAAGCAGCCGGAAACCGATCTGCTGGCGATGGAATCCGGAACTTCCAGTGCGATTATTCGTTTGGCAGATGGAAAAGAGTATAAGCTTTCGGATACAACCGGAAAAATTGCAACGGATTTGACAGCGGTGGATATTTGTCTGGATGCAAACCGGAATGTAAGGTATGTTGTGAAAGATTCTGCCACGCAGGAACGTCAGATGAATACTTTGATTGTTCCGCGGGGCGGATTTTATTCCATTGTTCTGGCGGATGGCAGTAGCGTTAAATTGAATGCGGAGTCCCAGTTGACTTATCCGGTGCTTTTTTCGGCAGAAGAGCGGGTGGTTTATTTGAAGGGGGAGGCTTATTTTGAGGTGAGTGCCAATCCGGAAAAGCCGTTTCGGGTGATTTGCGATCGTCGGGAAGTGACGGTGACCGGAACGAAATTCAATGTTTCGGCCTATCCGGAGGAGTGTATGTATACGACGCTGGCCGAAGGAGTCGTTGCTGTCAGTAATGGAACGGAACAGCAGGTGTTGAAACCCGGCGAACAGGCAATCGTGTCTGACGGGAAGATACAGGTCCGTCCGGTGGATGTCGTGCTATATATGGCTTGGATAGATGGAAAATTTATGTTCGACAATGCCCGTTTGGAAGACATAGTAAAGACCCTGAGCCGCTGGTATAATGTGGAATTTGAATTTGCTGATTCTTCGTTGAAAGAATTGACCTTTACTCTTTCAGCTCCTTGTGATGAAAATCTTTTGTTTGTGGTCAAGTTGTTGGAAGGGGTTTCCCCGGCCCGTTTTAAGGATATGGGCGAACGGATCGAAATATCGGCGGTGCCAAAAAGATAAAAGTGTGACGTCTGCAAACGTCACACCCGTAATTTCGGTCGAGAGACCGATGTTGTTTAACTCAAAATACAAGTTTATGAAAAAAAAACAGGGAAGGAAAGTAAAATCGGGAAAATTGTTCCGATTTGAATCGGTTTGGCTTCGAACTGCACTGTGTTTGCTTTGGCTGTGCTTGCCCGGCCTTTTGACTGCACAGCAATCGTTGTCTTTCCGATTGGAAAAAGTAACTCTGAAACAGGCCTTGCAGGTTTTGAAGGAAGAAAGCGGGGTCAATTTTGTTTACAACACGCAGGAGGTAGACGATCAGGTGATTGTTTCCGGAGAGGTGAAGGATGAATCAGTAGAAGGTGCGTTAGCTCATCTGTTGGAACAGACTCCTTATGTGTATGAACGGATGAGGGATTATTTTCTGATCAAAAAAGGGACAAAAACGACGACTCCCGGTGCCTGTACGCTTCGGGGTGTTGTGCAGGACGAGCAGGGACGACCGATACCCGGAGTAACGATCCTGATAAAGGGAACGACTTTGGGTACTGCTTCCGATATGCAGGGAAATTTTGCGTTGACTTGGCCCGCTGAAATGGGGAAACCGGCATTGGTATTTTCCTTTATCGGTATGAAGACGCAGGAAATCATTTATGATGGGCAGTCTGAATGGAATATCGTTATGGTGCCGGAAACCACCCAGATGGAAGAGGTGGTGGTTACCGGTATGTTTACACGCAAGGCGGAGAGTTTTACCGGTTCGGCCAAGACCTTCAGAAAAGAGGCCTTGATGAATGCCGGTAATCAGAATGTATTGCAGAGTTTGAAGAACCTGGATCCGGCTTTCCGGATCGTGGAAAGCATGGAATTCGGTTCCGACCCGAACCGGATGCCGGAAATCCAATTGCGCGGCCAGAATTCCTTTCCGAATCTGAAGGGAGATTACTCCGGAAATCCCAACCAGCCTTTATTTATTCTGGACGGTTTTGAAACGACCATCGAGAAGGTGTATGACCTGGACATGAACCGGGTGGAAAGTGTCACTATTTTGAAAGATGCAGCCGCCAAGGCCATATACGGTTCGAAGGCGGGGAATGGAGTCGTGGTCATCGAGACGATACGTCCGAAAAGTGGGGAGTTGCGAATTAGCTATACGGGAAGTTTGGAAATCGAGGCCCCGGATTTGACCGGTTACAACTTGATGAACGCCGCGGAGAAATTGCAATTTGAAAAAGAACATGGTATGTACAAGCCATACGGGAATGCTTCTACGGATCAACAGATTGAAGAACGTTATCAGGCTTTGTATACAGATGTGTTGCAAGGAGTTGATACCTACTGGTTGTCACAACCGTTGCACACGGGTGTGGGGCAGAAACATTCCTTGAATTTCGAGGGAGGGGATAGCCGGGTGCGCTATGCCGCCGGGATTTCTTACAACCAGGTGACGGGAGTCATGAAAGGTTCGGATCGGAATACCTTGAATCTGAATACCACCTTGTCTTATTCGTATAAAAATCTGATTTTCCGCAATACCCTGGATTTTACCCGGAACTGGTCGGATGATTCTCCTTACGGTTCTTTTTCGGAATATGCAGTCTTGAATCCTTACTGGCGTCCGAGGGACGAGAGCGGGAATCCGACCTTTCTGCTGGCTACAGTAAATGGCATCAAATATTACAACCCTTTGTATAACGCCACTTTGAATACGAAATTAGAGTCAGAATATACGGAAATCCTGGATAATTTCAATGTAGAATGGACGATTTCCCCGGCATTCAAGGGGACGGGTAGCTTTTCCTATCGTCGGAACGTCTCATCCGGGGATGTGTTTTATCCATCCGGTCATACCATGTTTGCCGATTACGACGAGGAAGGCTTCAGCGACCGCAAGGGAAAGTACACGAAAACCAACGGAATCAGTGAATCCATCCAGGTAAACGCGGGGATGAATTTTAACGAGACATTCCGGGAAAAACACCTGTTATTTGCGAACCTTACTTTTAACATGTCCTCGACGAATACCTCGGACAACAGTTTCACGGCGGAAGGTTTCGGGAATGACCAGATGGACGATATTTCCTTTGCCATCCAGTACGAGGAGAACGGAACACCATCGGGAAGTGAGCAGACGACACACGAGCTGGGATTCATCGGGGCGTTGAATTACTCTTATGCGGACCGTTATTTGTTTGACGCTTCTTATCGATTGAACGCTTCTTCCGTGTACGGTGCGGATAATCGTTGGGGAAGTTTCTGGTCTTTGGGAATAGGTTGGAATCTGCATTATGAGGAATTTATGTCTTTTGCCCACTGGTTAAATCAATTTAAACTTCGGGCATCCATGGGATACACGGGAACCCAGAATTTTAATCCTTACCAGGCAATGGCCCGCTATTCTTTTGGGAATATCTCCTATGACGGGAAATTCGGGGCTTCGTTGATGGGCTTGCCGAACACGGCCTTGCAGTGGCAGAAGAACATGGATTACAACATGGGTGTGGATGCCGCCTTCTGGAATAACCGGGTGAACCTGACATTTGATTATTACATCAGCCGCACGGATAACCTGCTGTCGGATATTTCCATCCCCCCCTCGCTTGGTTTTACGACTTACAAGGAGAACATGGGAGAGATAGAGAACCGGGGAGTCGATTTATCTCTTTCTGTCACTCCCTGGCGGAACGACAAACAGAGAGGATGGTTGACGATCAATGTGTCCGCTTTGCATAATAACAACAAGATCAAGAAAATCTACGATATTTTCTCGAATTCTAATAACGAGCAAAATGAGGAAAAAGATGGAAATAGTAATGAATTTACTACAGATTCCGATCGTTTGACTGAATTAAGGGAGAAGTATACGCGTCCATCCACCTTGTACTACGAGGGGCAATCGATGACTGCCATCTGGGGTGTACGTTCAGCCGGAATTGACCCGATGACGGGAAAAGAGATGTTCTACGACAAGAACGGCCAGTTGACGGCAATCTGGAGTAGCGAGGATCAGGTGGTTATCGGAGATAGCAACCCCAAATGGCAGGGAAACTTGGGGCTTAATTTGGGTTACAAGGGATTCACGCTGTCCGTGGCTTGCACGTATAAGTTGGGTGGAGACCTTTATAATTCAACCCTGGTGGATAAAGTCGAGAATGTTTCAGGGTATGATAATTTGGATAAACGTATTTGGGATTCTTGGAATGAGGTTGGACAAAAGGCTCCTTATCGGAAATTGGATATAGAGAATGTCTCTATAAATTTAACGAAACCGACCTCTCGGTTTGTCCAAAAAGAGAATGAATTGTATATCTCAACACTGAATCTTGCTTATGATTTCTATGATTTGAAATTCATGCAAAAAATAGGTATGGAACGATTGACGTTGACGTTTTACATGAACGAATTGTTGCGGGCTTCTTCCGTGGAGGTCGAGCGGGGAACTTCTTATCCTTTTGCCCGGAATTTCTCGTTTTCTTTACAGGCAACTTTTTAAAATGGAGTGATTATGAAAAAAAGATTATACTTGGCGGTATTCGTGATTGGAATCTTGTTGATAAATTCCGCTTGCGAGGATTGGTTGAACGTGAAACCGAAGTCCGAATTGGATGCGAGCGAGTTGTTTAGCTCGGAAAACGGCTATAGTGAAGCATTGACGGGTGTTTACGCCGCTATGACGGAAGAGGCTCTTTACGGGAAAAAATTAACTTGGGGATTGCTGGATCTTTGGGCGGGATGTTATTATTCATGGGGAACGGAATGGAATAACGATGTTTTATATGCTTACAAACATGATGATCCGGAACAATGGACGGAAACTATCGAGAAAATAGACGAGATTTGGTCTGAGATGTACGAGCAAATCGCTAACTTGAACGAGATATTGGGAACGATAGACAAGAATAAATCCGTTTTTACGGGGGATAATTACGAGATAATCAAGGGAGAAGCCATGGGTTTGCGAGCCTTCCTGCATTTCGAGCTGCTACGGATGTTCGGTCCGGATTATACCTCGGGGAAAGATACGGAGGCTATTCCTTTTGTGCAGGAATTGACCACCTTGGTTCCTCCGTTATTAACGGTGGACGAGATGACCACGATTCTTGTTGAACAATTGAAGGAGGCGATAGTTCTGCTCGAGAAGGATCCCATGGTTTTAGGGACAACACCCCCCACGGTATTGGCTTCATTGCCTTCGGGCACTTATTCCAGTTACGTGGAAAGTTGGCACAATCGTCGATTCCATTTTAATTATTATGCGGCTTGGGCAACATTGGCGAGGGTATACCAGTGGAAAGGGGATAAACCGAATGCTTTGGCTGCCGCAAAAGTGATTATTGATGCCCAGGAAACCCGTTTCCCTTGGGTGAAAAATGAAAATTTGATTCATATCGGGTCGACTTCAGATTATTATAAAAATCAGGACCGCACCTTTGCCACGGAACATGTTTTTGCCTTGAATATTAAGAAACTATCAAATTACATGGAAGATCTTCTTTATTATGTAGGTTCCTCGACGGATCTGTTTGATAGTGATATCAGCGTGTTTGGGGGAAATTATGCGGATCCTCGTTTACAATATTTGTTTACATCCATCAGCGGTTTTTCGGTTCTGTCGAAATTTGACCAGGGGGATCAGGTGTATACCTTTTTTAAAGAGCGCATGCCTTTGATCCGTTTGTCAGAGATGTACTATATCGCGGCAGAATGCGAACCGGATCTGAAGACGGCCATCGGCTATCTGGAGAAGGTGAGGGAACATCGCGGGCTTTCCGCCAATCCGCTTCCGACAACGATGTCTCCGGATGCCTTTCAGAAAGAAATAGAGAACGAGTACCGGAAAGAATTCTGCGGGGAAGGTCAACTGTGGTTTTATTATAAACGTCATCAGGTGACGTCAATACCCAACATGACGGATTTTGATCAATTGGAATTGTACACTTTCGATCGTCCGGAAGACGAGGATTTATATCGTGGTGATAATTAAAAAATAGGAACGTTATGAAAAAAAGAAACATATTATTACTGCTTGGTTGCTTGTTGGGATTATGTGCTTGCCATAAGTCCGAGGTCGGAACTTGGGATAACATGGGGGCTATCCGTTTCATGAAATCTGCGGATACTACGCGTTTTACTTTTGCCTATATCGAGGAAGATGAGACCATTTTGGAGATTCCGATGGTGTTAGAAGGAGATTATGCTCCCCGGGCCCGGGAAATCTCAGTCCGGGTGATACGAGAAGTTGGTAATAAACAGACCCGCTACGAGATGTTGGAACCGATTGAATTGGAGGCGGACGCTGATACCGCTTGGCTAAGATTGAAATTATATCGGACGGCAAATCTGGAACAGGAGAGAGACACGTTAAGTTTTCAGATAGAATCTTCAAAAGATTTGTTGGCGGGTGACAAGGATTACCTGGTACATACTTTGACTCTGTATGACCGGATTGAGGAACCTTCCTGGTGGAGGGAAGGATGGAATCAGGATTATTTGGGGAGTTTCAGCGAGTTAAAAATGCAAATAATCTATGATGTTTTTGGAACGACGGATTATTACCCGTTTGATACTGAAGTTTTGATGACATTATACCCGAATGATTATACTGTGGAATATACCTATCGGGTATATAAGTTTAAGACTTACGTGGCAGAGAATTATCCCGATGTGGTATGGGGAGACTATTATGAATGGCTTTGATATATAAAATGAATAGACTATGAAACAGTATACATGTTTATTACTATTGTTTTCCTTCTTGTGCGCGAATGGGCTGGTCGGCTGTTACGAGGACAAGGGAAATTATGATTACACGGATTTGGGAACGGTGACCATTCAGTTCCCGGCTACATCCTATGATGTTCAACTGGGACAAACGTTACCGTTGACCGCAACGGTAGAAACCACGATTGATACCGCTGATTTGAGATACGAATGGCAGATTTTTTCGGATAAATTCCAGACTATTGCGAAAGGAATTCCCGCGGAGTATTGTTTCCAGACCAATGAATATATCGCTGGTCCGGGTAATTATACTTTGCGTTTAGTGGTGAAACAGGAAAGCACGGGGCGAGAAATGTATTCCGAGCAATTAAACGTGCGGGTAAGCGGTGTCACCGGTTTGCTGGTGTTGCACGGGCTGGAAGGCCAGTGTGACGTGGGATTACTCGTGGCTCCCGAGTTTTTGATAAACGAGGGAAGTGTCGAAGTACAGAATACTCCCCACTGGTATTCGGAAAAAAACAATGACAAAATAGCGGGCGAAGGGATGCAAATTATTCACCTGTTGACTGCTAATACGATAAGTTATACCCCGGAGAGGTGTTATGTAGCCGTGATCACGACTGAGGGATGTACGTTGGCAGGATATTCCGATTTGACTTACGAGGGTGAAGGGGAAAAATTGTTTTACGGGGATATTGCCCAAGGGAACATCGAACGTTTTGGGGTAGATGAATATAGCGAATTGGCGATACGGGGAGGAGATTTTTATCTTTGTAAAAGTGTTTACTGGGATAAGTTTTATGTTGCTCCTCTGAGGTCCGGGTTACCGGAGACTTACGAACTCTCTCCTTTCGTGATGAGCGTGGAAGATTCATACCCCGTTGAATACATGGGATTTGAAGAAAAGAGCCGGAGCTTCATCACCTGGTCGGATGATTATGCCGGTAGTTATTACGCGACAACCTTAAGTTCTCCCGGTGCGGTTTTCGATTTGGGAAATATGAATGCTGACCTTGTTTATTGGGATAAAGGGGGAAGAACCTCACACATGGCCGTGATGCGTCAGGATGATGGCAGCTATTTCTTGGCGGAATTAAATCTGAATACATCGGAAACGGATAAGATGCCTATTGCCCGGTATGAATTGTCTACATTGCCGGATTTCAACCAGTCGCTTTTTTACGCTTTCGGGGACAATCAAATGAACATGTGTTATTATGCTACCGCTTCAAAGGCTTATCGTTACAGTGCGGGAAATGGAGTCCTTTCTTCTGCTGAACCTTTAAAAATGATGGACGGTAGTCTGGTGAATATCGAGGGCGAAATTACCATGATGAAGATTCTTAAACCTTGTCAGTTAGAAGATTATGGAGAAGGTTCTCCTTTTAGCTACTACAATTATAACAAAATCTTGCTGGTCGGTACTTACTCGAACGGGGAAGGTCGTCTGTATGTCTTGCATTTGGACGAGATGACCGGTTTAGTGAGAGAAATGGCGACTTACGAGGGATTTGACAAAATTTATGATGCGAACATAAAAGGAATTTGATAAACATAAATAGAAAATCAGATAGTAATGAAAAAAATAACTTTTATATTAATAAGTTCCATCTTGATGATGGAAAACCTGAGTGCCCAAGATTATGATGCCTATTATCGTTTCATGGAAAAATATGTTTCGAATTGGTCTTGGGGGTATGCGGATATGAATGATGATTATAAAATGATTAAGCAGGTGGGAGAAGTCATCCCGGAATATCATTTTGATAAAGCATTGAATAATGAAGCGTTGAAAGGAAAATTTGTCTTGTTGAATTTCTGGGCGACCTGGTGTGAAGGTTGTCGTATTCTTTCATGTGATATCGATACGATGATACAAAAAAATCCATCCGTATACGAGGGGGTTCAGGTAATAGGCGTGGATGCGCACGAGAAAATGGTAGACAAGGGTTTTAAGGCTAAAAAGTGGTGGGCGGAAAATATATCGACTTATCCGGCCGTGTATGGGAAGGCGGCAGATGCGTGTTGCGATTTTTTACGGGGTGGACATCCTTCCGCCTTCTTGCTCGATGTGCGAGGTGTCGTGTGTGGGCGTTGGGATGCTTGGACTTCAGATGTGGCAGAAGCAATTACTACGGCTATCTGGATATTAAAAACGGTGCCGGAACAGAATATTCAGGCAAACCTGGAAAACGTGAAACGATTCATGGAACAAAAAGAATACCTGAAAGCACTTTATTTGTTGGAAATGATGCCGGATATGGCGGAGAGTTCCGCGTATCGCTATATTTGCATGTTGAATGTCGGGGCTTTTGACAAAGCGGTGACTTATTTCAAAGAGTTGCAGAAAAAATACGAACAGGATAAATCCGAAGAAAATGCCTATAATTGGAAACCCTCCCGGGAGTATGTTGAAATCATGAAGGCTATAGGGGAGGCGGTTTACAATTCGGGAAGAGGTGAATTGGAAATTCTGAAGAACGGGATATATGCCATGGGTATTTGTATAGATGCTGATGTTGATAATTTTATATATTTCGAGAAAGCTGGGCTATTGCGTATCCGATACGCGGAATCTTATCGACGTTCTGGGATCGGTTTGTTGAAGGAAGCTCTTTTGAGAGTTAACGAGAGTGGGAATAATATAGAGGACAAGGCTCGGATAGAGAAATTATTGGAATCGTATAAGTGAAACGGTTTTATTATTTTATAACCAAATAATTAATGATTAGTATATGATGAGAAAATATTATTTCTTGTTGGTGTTATTGTCTTGTGCAATAGTAGCTTGTACCCAACCCGAAAGAATGAGACTTCGTGGAGAATGTGCAAGTATGAAAGACGGAGAAAGGCTTTATCTGGTTTTTGATGATACCGTGGGAATGGCTGTTGTCGATAACGGAAAATTTGAATTCGATTTGACCAATATTGAACCGGATGAATACGTGCTTATGCGGACGAGCGAAAAGGGAGAACCGGAATGCGTGCTGTTTTACTTGGATGATTGTGACACCTATATAAAGTTGGAAAAAGAGACAACTTTTGCCTTCAATACGAATTTTATCAATTGTTCGGTTCGTGGGAATCAAACGGATTCCTTGATGCGGGATCTTAATTATGGTGTGATTTTTGAGCAGGTGGATATATCGGAAGACATGAATTTCCGAAATAAATTGCTTGCAATTGCTGATCGGTGTGACATGGCATCGCTTCACGCTTTATACAAGTATGGAGAAACCATTTTCTCCTTGGGATTAGAAGATAAAATTAAAACTTGTCTGGAAAAAATTTCTCCGGAATTGAGAAATTCCGCACCCGGGAAGCGTTTGCAGGAGTGTTATGACAATTATTTGAAAAATTTCTTCACGGATAGAATGGCCCCGGATTTCTCCTTGCCCACTCCCGATGGGAATATGATTACTTTGTCGGAATTCTTGAAAGGGAAAAAATTGGTGTTGCTTGATTTTTGGGCATCCTGGTGTGGACCTTGTCGGAAAACGGGAAAGACTCTGAAAGCTTTATACGAGGAATTGCACGAGCAAGGATTCGATATCCTGGGCGTTTCTTTGGATGAAGATGCGGAAAAATGGAAAAAGGCCATCAAGGAAGACGGTATGACCTGGACACAGGTGTCCGATTTGAAAGGATGGGGATCGGAAGCGGTTGAGAAATATAACATTCTTAGAGGCATCCCATATATGGTGCTGGTAGATGGCAATGGGCGTATCTTGGCGGATAATCTGTTTACGGGAGAAATGGTAGAATTAAAAGTGAGAGAGATGTTTCATGAAAAACGATTGTCGAACGGTAATTTGTAATTAAAAATGCCTGCCGACACTGGGGAACTGCCAAAACGGTTCTGCCGGGGTGTCGGCGGTGTTGTTTTTCAAATAACGATCTCCGTTTTGCTTCCGTAGTCGATCTCCTGGCTGAAGGAGTCTTCCATGGCGCAGAGACCGGCATAGATCATGGCACAGGCAATGACGCCCCGGTGGGTGAAGACACAGACTTTCGAATAATCGCGGTGACGCAGTTCGTCCAGGAATTCTGCTACCCGGCGGCATTGATCTTCATAGCTTTCGGCTCCTCCTGCCGGAAGATGGATCCAGTCGTTATACCATGCTTCGAGAAGTGGGTCGGTGATCTCGTCCCATTTTTTCATTTCCCAGCGTCCGAAGTGGAGTTCTTTCAGACGGTTGTCCAGGATGGGATGGGGGAAATGACAGTAGGCGGCCAGTTGCCGACAACGGGACAGGGGACTGCAATAAACGGCGTCGAATGTCTCGCTGCCAAGAGTGTTTCGAACCTGTTCCGCTTCGATTTCGAAAGTGGGAGCCAGACCGACGTCGGTCCAGCCGTAGCAGATGCCGTTTTCTACGGCAACCCGGGTGTGTCGGATAAAGATGATTTTCATAGGAAATTGGTGTCAAGAAACAGGGCGCCGAGGTAAAAAAACAGTTCAGCCATCAGCACGGTGGCCCCGCAACAGTCCCCGGTATATCCTCCGATCTTGTAACGGAGGTACTGGCGCATGCCGATGATGATCAGCAAGGAGGGAATGAGTGCGAGGAAAGGCGTCTGCAGCAGCCAGAGAACGGCAAAGCAAAAAACGGCCACGATGGCAAATTCATAGAGATGAATTTGACGGTAGAGGACTTTTACTTTGCTTTCTTCTTCACTGCGGGCATAGGGTAGGGAGTTGATCATGACAGCAGTGCATAGTTTTGAACAGACATCTGCCCCAATGATGATCCCTGCCAGATGCGAAGTATAAAAAGAATGGAGGATGGATACATAAAGGAGAAAATAGGCAATCAGGCCGAGGATGCCGTAGGTACCGATGTGCGAGTCTTTCATGATCCGCAGGATGCTGTTTTTATCCCGTCCACCTCCGAAACCGTCGAAGAAATCTGCCAGTCCGTCTTCGTGCAGGGCACCTGTCAGCAACAGACGGGCCAATACGGCCAGGACACAGGCGGGAAGCAGGGGAAGTATCTCGGACATCGTCCAGAATACGATCCAGGTAGTCACTCCTGTTAGAAAGCCGATCAGTGGCCAATACAGCAGCGCATCGGCATAGTGCTCCTTGTCAACCCGTACGCAACGCCACAGGGGAATACGCGTGAAGAGCATGACGGCTGCTGAGAGACTTTTTATGATGTGGGTATATGACATGATATGGATGCTCCTAAAAGTATTTGGTGACAGCCGCCTCTTTGAAACTGCGCATTTCGTTGATCATGTGGATGGCCGATTCGATGATCGGGTAGGCACAGATGGCTCCGGTACCTTCTCCCAGTCGCAGGTTTAAATGCAAGAGCGGTTTGGCATGCAGGGCTTCCAGTACCAGCCGGTGTCCGGATTCGTCACCCTGATGACCGAATATGCAGTATTCCAGCACCTCCGGATACAGTTTGCTGGCGGCCAATATGCAGTTGGTCATGATAAAGCCATCGATGATGACGGTCATTTTCAGTTCGGCTGCCTGCAGCATGGCGCCGACGGCTGCAACCATCTCGAATCCGCCGAACCAGCGAAGGATGTCGGTAGTGCTTCCGTTGCCCCGGTAGTTGTTCATGGCCTGCTGTAATACCTGGTATTTATGGGCAATGCCCTGGGAGTCCAGACCGCTGCCGGCTCCGACGCATGCTTTTAATGGGATGCCGGTGAAATAGGACATCCAGATCGAAGAGGCCGAGGTATTGGCCATACCCAGTTCTCCGAAACTGATGATGTTGGTGCCTTCCTGGTAGGCCAGTCGGACCATCTCGGCCCCGATTTCGATTGCCTGTTCCATTTCCGCCGGCGACATGGCAGCCTCGTGCAGGTAGTTGCTGGTACTTTTCCGGATTTTCCGGTGGATCAGTCCGGGCAGATCGCCAAAATCAGCGTTGATTCCGCAGTCCACGACCTTCAGAATGAAATGATGCTGGCGCGCGAACATGTTGATGCCTCCTCCGCCTTCCAGAAAGTTATAGATTTGCTGGGCAGTTACTTCCGGTGCTGAAAAGCTGACCCCTTCCACTACGATGCCGTGATCGGCGGCGAATACGATGTTCTGCGGAGTCCTCAATATCGGTGAAAGGGTCTGTTGAATCGTGCCGATCTGGACGGCCAGTTCTTCCAAACGTCCCAGTGATCCTTTCGGTTTCGTCAGATTGTCGATTTTATCTTGAAGAGCCGGTACAATTTTTTTGTCCGGAGCCTGAATGTTGAATTTTCTCATAGCCATATCTTTTTTGTTTTTTAGCCTTTAATTTTTACGCCGATGCCGGAAACCATCCATACCACTTCGTCTGCCCGGGCGGCGATGTATTGGTTGATCCACCCCTGTAAATCGGTAAATCGCCGTTGGAGGGTATTTTCGGCGATACCGCCCAGACCGATCTCATTGGTCACGAAAATAAAGGTGGCCTGTTGTGAGGTAAACCGGTCGAATTCCTGTTGCAATTCAAGCAATGCCTGCTCGGCATTCGAGTCGTTGTCGAAGAAAAAGTTCGTACTCCATAAAGTAACACAGTCGATGACAATCACCCGGCCTGCCAAGGAATGCTGGCTGAGCATCTTTTCTTCTTCGATGTTGGTCCATTGAGGCCCTCTGTCCCGCTGATGTCTTTCGATGCGTTTCTGAAATTCTTCATCCCAAACCCTCGAGGTGGCTAAATATACGGGATTTTCGGATAGCTGTAAGGCCAAACGCTGGGCGTAACCGCTTTTCCCAGAACGTTGTCCGCCGGTGATCAGTATGATTTTTTTCTCCATGTTCAACGATTGAGTCCGTAAAGATAAGCATAAATTGTAAATTTCGAATGATAATTTGCACATCGGTACATTTGCACTTTAGGACATTTTAATTGTACCTTTGTAGAAATGTTTGTGCAAATGAAAAAAATCGATTTATGGCTGACCCGGCATGGAGAAACGCTCGAGAATCAACGGCATGTCCTGCAGGGACAATTGCCGGGCACCCTCTCTCCCTTGGGATGGCAGCAGGCGGAGGCCTTGAGTGAACAGTTGAAGGAAGAACCTTTGGATGTGGTGGTTTGCAGTGATCTGACCCGCAGTTATGATACGGCCCGGGTGGTGGCCCAGGCTCATGGGTTGATGCCGGTACCGACTCCTCTGTTGCGGGAGATGGATTGGGGGGTATATACCGGAGAAAGTTTGGAAGATGTGGATTGGAAGCACCTGCCTCCCAGTGTGGAATCGATGGAAGAATTGTATCATCGTGCGGAGGAGTTCGTGAATTATTTGAAGGTGAAATATCCTGGCAAGAAGGTATTGGCGGTGGGGCATGGCGCTTTTAACCGGGCCATTCTGACTTTTTTGCAGGGTGGACAGCCGGAGGAGATGCTGGCTTTGCCGATTATGAAAAATACGACGGTCGTTAGATTGACCATTTGTTAAATGATAAAATGAAGATATATACACGCGGAGGAGATCAGGGAAAGACCGTTATTCACGGAGGCCAGCGGGTGGATAAGGATGATATCCGCATAGAGGCCAATGGAACGCTGGATGAATTGAATGCTTTGCTGGGTTTGATCCGGGCGTTGATCGGAGAGGAACATGAATGGCAGGAGATGCTGGCATATCTGCAGCGGGCGATGATGACAGTCATGTCGCATGTGGCCACTCCGTCGGTGCTGAGCGCTCAGAATCCCAATGTATTGCCGGAGGATCTGGACGTCTATTGTGAAAGGCAGATCGATTTGCTGAGTGGAAAAATGCAGCATCCTTCAACCCATTTCATATTGCCGGGCGGGAATGTGGTGTCCGCCCAGTGTCATGTGGCCCGAACGGTGGCCCGAAGAGCGGAACGCCGTTTGTGGAGTTTGAACCGTATCGATCGGGTGGATCCGGCCATTTTGCGTTTTGTGAACCGTTTGTCGGATTTGCTTTTTGTCATGGCTCGGGCCGAGATGGACCGGGAAGGGGCGGAAGAAGAGCGTTGGCAGGCATTTTTATATAAAAAAAAGAAGAAGATGGGTTCTTCTGACAATTAACAATCGAAAGAAATGAAACTAAGGCCTATCATGTTTGTCGGTACCTGTTCGGATGCGGGGAAAAGCATTGTCAATACGGCTTTTTGCCGGATTTTTCGACAGGATGGCTACCGACCGGCTCCTTTCAAGGCACAGAATATGTCCTTGAATTCTTATTCTACACCGGAAGGAGGTGAGATTGGACGCGCCCAGGCGGTGCAGGCGGAAGCTTGTGGAATATGGCCGCATACCGATATGAATCCGGTTTTGTTGAAACCATCGACCGATCAGACTTCGCAGGTGATCTTGAATGGAAAGCCTATTGGCAACATGTCGGCCCGTGAGTATTTTCGGAACGGCAATAAGGAGGAATTGTTTCGGGAGGCGGTGGCTGCCTACCGGCGTCTGGCGGAACAGTACAATCCTATTGTATTGGAAGGGGCCGGCAGTATTTCTGAACTGAATCTGAGGGATCGGGATATTACCAACATGCGCATGGCCAAAGCGGTTGGAGCTGCGACCTATCTGGTGGCGGATATCGATCGGGGAGGAGTATTTGCTTCCGTTTACGGATCGGTCATGCTGCTGCCGGAAGAGGAACGGCAGTTGATCAAGGGGATCCTTGTCAATAAATTTCGGGGGGATGTCTCGCTGTTTGAAGAGGGACGGCAGTTGATTCGGCAGATTACCGGGATTCCGGTGGTAGGTGTTATTCCTTATTTCAAAGGGATACACATAGAAGAGGAAGATTCGGTGGCTCTGGAAACGAAAGCCACGACTGCCCGGGAAGGAAAGATCAACGTGGCGGTGGTTCGGCTTGGACGGATGTCTAATTTCACCGATTTCAACGCCTTGGAACGGGATGAGCGTTTCCATCTGTATTATACAACAGAGGTGGCAGAAATTGAAAAGGCGGATATTGTCATATTGCCGGGTACGAAAAGTACGATGGCGGATTTGCAGGCTCTTTATGAGAATGGGGTGGCGGAAGCGGTGGTGAGAGCTTATCGTCGAAAGAAAAAAGTGGTTGGAATCTGTGGCGGATACCAGATGCTGGGGCTTCGGATAGAGGACCCGGAACAGGTGGAAGGTTCCCTGACCGAGATGAAAGGCTTGGGATTGCTGCCATTGGTATCGGTGATGCAGGATAAGAAAGTCGTTTGTCAGAGCCGTTTTCGTTTTAAGCAATATGAAACGGAGTGCACCGGTTATCAGATACACATGGGAACGACCTGCTCGGTGGATGGAAGCGATCGCTCGAGAGCATTGAACCGGCTATCCGGTGAAATGACCGATGGCTACTGGCTGGACGAGTATTGCTGGGGAAGTTATATGCATGGCATCCTTGACAATCCGGTGGTTCTGGATGATCTGGCCGGCGGATTCCCGTCTGCAAAGGGCGAACCTTTCGATTACCGGGTTTTCAAGGATCGACAGTATGATCTTTTGGCCGATCATGTGCGGAAAGCGGTCGATTTGGATTATATGTATTCAACCTTAATGTTATAAGTTATGATTCACGGACATGGGGATGATCTTTACCGCTCGCCGGTAGAGATAAAAGCGAATTTTTCGACCAATGTGTGGTATGAGGCGGATACCCGTCCCTTGTGTGAGTTCTTGACTGCTCACCTGAAAGAAATTTTCCACTATCCGGAACCGGATGCCGGTTCTTTTCGGAAAGCAGCGGCGGCTTATCATGGGGTAGCTCCGGAACAGGTATTGGTGGGCAATGGAGCCACGGAACTGTTTTATCTGATTGCCCATGCTTTTGCGGGTTATCGGACGCTGATCCCGGTTCCTTCGTTTACGGAGTATGAGGATGCCTGTGCCCTGTTCGGACATCATGTCATTTTTGCCGACCGGGTGAATGTAGCACATTTGCCGGAAGATATCCATCTGATGTTTATATGCAATCCCAACAATCCCGATGGGCGGGTGTGGGAAATAGAGGAGATTGAGACATTGGTGAAAAATGATCCGGACATGGTGTTGGTGGTAGATGAATCTTTTGTCCATTTTGCACCGGAAGCGAAATCTGCCGTTTCTTTGTTGAAAGAGTATCCGAATTTGCTGGTGATCAAGTCGATGACGAAATGCTATGCTATTCCGGGTTTACGTTTGGGATATCTGTTGGGAAATGCCGGCATGATCGAATACATTGCCTGTTATGGACATCCCTGGTCGGTGAATGCCCTGGCCATTGAAGCTGGGAAATATTTGTTGGAGAACGGTGAAGGAGGACTGCCGGATGCGGCGGCTTTGGCTGTCCGGCAACGGAAATTCGCAGCCCGGATCGCTGAGATTCCCGGTTTCCGACCGCTTCCTTCCGGTACTTCTTTTTTCCTGGTCGAAACAGATTATCATACGCCGGCACTGAAAAAGTATCTGCTGCAGGAACATGGATTGTTGATTCGGGATGCCTCTAATTTTCGGGGATTGGATAACCATTATTTTCGGATAAATACCTTGTCGGATTCCAGAAATCGTTTGCTTTTGGAGGCGTTGGGCACCCTGGAAAAAATGAAATTGGCTGAATATGAATGAGGGATGGTGGATGATTGTGCCCTTGGTGGCCGGTTATGTATTGGATTTGATTTTCGGTGATCCCCGGAAGCTGCCGCATCCCGTGGTAGGCTTCGGAAATATGATATATGGAGCCGAACGTTATTGGAATCGGGGAACGCATCGGAAGCTGAAAGGGGGAATGGTGGCGTTGGTTTTCCCCTTGTTGGTCGGTTTGACAGGGTGGGGTGTGGCTGTCGCCGCTTTTGCCGTGGGAAAAGTCTGTTTCTGTCTGGTAGCTTCAGTTTTTGTTTTTTATGGTTTGGCCAATCGCAGTCTGATACAGGAAGGTCGGGAGGTCATCCGTACGTTGCAGGAGCAGGGATTGGAGGCCGGACGTCGTCGTTTGGCCTGGATTGTCGGCCGGGATACCTCGGAATTGTCTCCGAAAGAGATCTATACGGCGGTGCTTGAGACGATGGCAGAAAATTTGAGTGATGGAGTGGTAGCACCTTTGTTTTACTATGCCTTGGGCGGTTTCCCTGCCATGATGACCTATAAAATGGTCAATACCTTGGATTCGATGATCGGTTACAGGGATGAACGTTATCGGCAATTCGGCTGTGTGGCGGCCCGTCTGGATGATGTGTTGAATTTTATTCCGGCCCGCCTGACCGCTTTGTTGATGGCCTTGGTCGCCTATCGACCCGGGCTTTTCCGTTTTATTGCCAGATACTGCCATCAACATGCCAGTCCGAATTCTGGATTTCCGGAGTCGGCTATGGCCGGTATTCTGAACTGTCGTTTCGGAGGAGCTCATGTATATCATGGGCTGTTGGTGGAAAAACCTTATATCGGAACGAACGATCGGGAGCTGGCATATACCGATTTTCAAACAGCAGTCCGGGTCAATCAACGGGTGACTTTGTCGGCTGTCCTGCTGATTGTTCTGTTTTATTTATTATAAGCTTTCCCAGCAATTGAGAAAGGCGGGATGGTCTGCCCAATAGAAGTGGATATAACTGGCAATGACATTCCCGATCCGGTAAATCGGTGTGTCGACCATTGTGTCCTGGGCATTTCTGACCTCTGCGATGGTGGTGTAGGGCTGGCTCCTGGGTACGATGCTGGAATAATGGAATTCATGTCCCCGGTATGTCTGTCCGTTGAGAATTACTTGCCGGTATCCCAGTTTCAGCTTCATGTTTTCCATGGTAGCACCCTGCTGCAGAATACCGCACATCGGATAAGAACGGCCTTCCGTATCGGTGATGTATTCTCCGAGATACATCATGCCTCCGCATTCGGCTAACAGAGCGCCCTGCTGTCGGCAATAGTCCGCAATGGACTGACGCATGCTCTTATTCTCGCTTAATGCCGACAGATAAAATTCCGGATATCCGCCGGGCAGGTATACGAAATCCGAAAGCGGTAGTTCGCGATCCCGCAATGGGCTGAAATAGGTAACCTCTCCTCGTTGTTCCAGCATACGGATGTTTTCCGGATAATAGAAATTGAATGCTTCGTCCCGGGCAACGGAAATTCGACGCATTGGTATTTTGGAGAAAGAAATGGGGGATTCGGAGATGTCTGGGGTATCTGTCTGGCAGACGGCCAGGAGTTTGTCGATTTCTACGGTTTTTTCGATCTGGCTTGCAATCCGGTCGGCGAAGCGGTCGAAACAGAAATCGCTGTCGATGTTCAATCCCAGATGACGGGAAGGAATTTCAATGTCCGGGCATTTGGGCAGATATCCCAGGGCTTCGACCCCGGCATCCTGACAGGCCTGTTTCAGGTAATTGTAGTGTTTTTCAGAACCGACAAAATTGAATACGGCACCGGCAATGCGGACGAAAGGACAGAAATGTTTAAACCCGTAAAGGGTGGCGGCGACGCTGTAGGCTGTCGATTTGGCATTCACAACGAGTATGACTGGCAATTGCAGCAATCGGGCGATTTCTGCGCTGCTGCCTTTCATCTGTTGATAGCCGTCGAAGAGTCCCATGACTCCTTCGGTGATACAGACTGCTGCCGTTTGGCTGTACCGGGCATACACTTCACGAACATGTTCGGCAGATGCCATGAAAGTATCCAGGTTATAGGATGCCCGACCGGCTGCAGCAGTATGGTGTTTGGTATCTAAATAGTCCGGACCGCATTTAAACGGTTGGACCGACATGTCACGGAGTCGTAGCGCTCGCAGCAGGCCCAGCGTGAAAGTGGTTTTTCCACTTCCGGACGAGGCGGCACCGATAAGGAATTGAGGTTTTTGCATAGGTTATTTATTACTTTGCAAAGATAGGTCTCAGAAATGAGAACCGAAATGCGAAATGAAAAAAAATAGTCAGATAGATTTTTAAGCATTGTTTATATAGATAAGTTTTTCTACCTTTGGGGCGATTTTGGTGATGCGGAGAGTTTCATTCTCTGCATAAAGGGAATCCGGTGAGAATCCGGAATAGTGCCCGCTACTGTAAATCCCGTCAGGTTGAAAAGTTTCTTACACCACTGTCCAGAATGGATGGGAAGGTCGCTTTTCAGGGAGAAGTCAGGAAACCTGCCAGAATCATACAGGTAATAAGCAATCTCGGGACAAGATTGTGATATGAAACATCTTTTTATTAAACAGTTTGATGAAAAAAAGTAGTGTACTGACAGCAATTTTATTGCTTGTATTCAGTCATGCATGGTCACAGGTGACCATCAGTGGAAAAGTGGTGAGTGTGGAATCCGGCCGACCGGTTGACGGAGCAAACATTCGGGTAGATAACAGTTTGGCCGGATGTTCGACGAATGCCCAGGGTGAATTTGTTTTGCGTGATTTGCCGGAAGGTAAACATGAGTTGAGAGTGACGCATGTCAGTTATGCACCAAAATCAGTAACAGTGGAGGGAGAAAAGGTCGGTTTGGTTATATCGTTGGAAAACAGCCATGTTAATATCGGTCAGGTAGTCGTTACCGGTACGGGGACTCACCGACGGATGAAAGACAGTCCGGTACCGGTCTCGGTTATTACGGCTCAGGATATTCGAGCATCCAATCTTTCGACCATGGAGGAGGTACTGACGAAAATGAATGCTTCTTTTGCCTTCACGACCAGCGGAATGGGAACAACCATGAGTTTGAACGGTTTGAATGATGATTACATACTGGTTCTGGAAAATGGACGCCGTTTGGCAGGTGACGATCGCATAACTCGCATCAACGTTTCCAATATCAAACGGATAGAGATTTTGAATGGAGCGGCATCTGCCTTGTATGGAAGCGATGCGATCGGCGGAGTGATCAATATCATTACTGATGAAGTGAAGAATGCAGTGTTGTTGTCCAGTGATACCCGCTATGGAAGCAAAGGTCGTTTTTCGGAAGCGGTAAATGTGGATGTCAATCAAGGGAAGTTCGGTTCCTATACTTCTTATCAGCGTTTACAGGCGGATGGTTGGCAGTTGAATCCGCTGGAAGCCGGTTATAGTACCGATAAAAAGACCAAGCGTAAATATCGCGATCCGGAAAAGGACAAAGCGACGGATAAGGAAGCTTCCACGGCTTTTTCTTCAAATACGGTCAACCAGCGTTTTACCTATGCTTTTAATGACCGTTTGTCTTTGGGAATCCGGGGATCGTATTATAATTGGGAAAACAACCGGCCGGTTTCGGTGTATAAATACAATTTAGAGCATGAAACTTATAATTATGGTGTTGGGGCAAAATATATAATCAATAAGTCGGCTTATATCGATGCCGATTTTTATTCCGACAATTTTACCTCCCGTTATGATTCGATTGTTGCACCGGGCGAGACTCCTCGGGGAAAGGATACTCGAAAACGGGTTCACTATTACAACGGTTCTCTGAAAGGAATCTTTAAAATCGGTCAGGCTCAGAAGGTATCTGCCGGCATGGAATATGTGAAAGAAACCCTGATGAGTGCGACTGACAAACTCGATGGAGAAAATATGTATACGATGGCTGTATATTTGCAGGATGAAATTCGTTTATGGAAGAATTTGGATGCTGTTGTCGGTGTACGTTATATTTATAATGAAAACTTTAAGAATTATGTGACTCCGAATGTGGCTTTGAGTTATAAATGGAATCACTGGAATTTCAGAGCTTCTTATGCCTCCGGTTTCCGGACACCTACTTTGTCTCAGCTGTATGCAACGGATGTAGCCAAGACGACGGATATGGTAACGATACCCAATTTGCATCTGAAACCGGAAAAAAGCGATTATTTTATGTTGAATACCGAGTATGTGTACAACTGTTTGTCAGTTTCGCTTTCTGCCTATATCAATAAAATTCGGGATATGATCAATTATCGGGCCATTGATCCGGTCCTTGCCGAACAGTTGGGTTATGGCAAGCACGATGAGGCTCAGCAGCGGGATAATATGAATAAGGCAGAGGTGAAGGGTATCCAAGCGGTTTTGAATCTGTATGTGGGGGCAGGATTTTCAGTGGGGGGCAGTTATCATTTTATGGATACGGAAGACAAGGCTACCGGCAATCCGATCGATAAGAGTGTGAAGAATGTCTGGACAGCCAATGCCCGCTGGAATCATCGATGGGGATTGTATCGTCTGAATATCAATTTGAATGGACGAATTCAGGAAGGTCGTTATTCTCGAACCTATTATTATGATCCGGCACCCAATTTTTCACAATGGGACCTGAACACTCATCATTCGTTCAATTTGAAGTCTGTCGTATTGGAACCGGGATTCGGTATTGAGAATTTGTTCGATCAGGTAGATGATCGTCCGTGGAACAGCAATTATTCGACCCTGAATCCGGGACGTTCATTTTATGTGAGTTTAGGAATCCGTTTTAAACATTGAAACAGAATGTATTTGCCAGCAAGGACGGAACTTTGTTGATTATAATGATAATGAAAAATATGAAGTGTTTGTTTTTAGTATGGACCTTATTGGTTGCTTCATTTTGTCAGGCACATACTGACGATAATTTTGTGGTTTCTGATATTTTCGGAAATTTGGGCGAACGGGATAAAGCCGCTGTTCTGATGGTTCACTTCGGAACTACCTATGACGATACACGGGCCCTGACTATCGATGCCATCAATGAAAAGATGAAAGAGGCTTTTCCGGGGGTGGAATTCCGGGAAGCCTGGACATCCCGGATTATTCTTCGGAAATTGAAGGCGCGCGGGGTTGAACGTTTGAATCCGACCGAGGCGCTGATCCGTTTGCACGAAGAGGGATATACGCATATCCTGGTACAGTCGACCAACATCATCGAAGGTACGGAGATGAAAGAGTTGCGCCGGGAGGTAGAGAGCTTGTCGCTGAATTTTAAAGATATCCGGGTGGGGAATCCGCTGTTGTATGCACCGACCGATTATGAAATTGTGGCAAGGGCGGTGATGGAAACCCTGAATCAGGCATATCCCGGGGGACAGAAAATATGGGTGGGGCATGGTACTCCCGATCCGGCAACGGCTTCTTATGCGATGTTCGACTATGTGTTGAAAAGTCTGGGGCATCCGACCTGTCATGTCGGAACAGTCGAGGGATATCCGGAGTTCGAGAACGCCTTGCAGCTTTTGAAGAACGGAAAATCCCGTACGGTGACATTGGCTCCTCTGATGTTTGTTGCCGGCGATCATGCGCAGAACGATATTGCCGGGGAATGGAAGGAACGCTTGGAAAAGGAGGGATATAAAGTGCAGCTTTACCTGAAGGGACTGGGGGAAAATGCGGTCGTTCAGGATTTGTTTATCAAGCATGCGATCTTTGCGGCGAAACACAAGGCGATAGAGATGGCTGCCAAGAAAAAGAAATATACTTTAGGTGATTGATCGGTGTTCGATCGTTGGATCGATGTCGTTTTGATTTCCGAATTTTCGGTGAATCCGGTGCTTTCTGCACCGGGTGAGAGGGAATCCGGTGAAAATCCGGAACAGTGCCCGCTACTGTGAGGTCTGTTAAAACGAAAAGTATTCTGATTGCCACGGCCGTTTGGGCTGGAAGGCTGCTTTTCGGGGCTGAGTCAGGAAACCTGCCGAAAATGAATGTATAATACTATTTCCGTGGACAGAGATAGAATTATAAGATAACATGTTTACAAAAATTTTTCGTAAAACTCACAAGGTGCTGGGTTTGTTGCTCAGTGTCTTGTTTCTGATGTGGTTTCTTTCCGGGATTGTGATGATTTATCATGGCTTTCCGCGTGTCAATCAGAAGTGGATGCTTGCCAGACAGGGATCGCTGCAGGGTGGATTTCCTGTACTCGATTCTTTGTTGTTGCTGTTGCCGGACAGTTGTCGTTTGAGCGATTTGTCTGTCGATATGTATCTTGATCGTCCGGTTTTTCATTTGAAAGGGAAACAATTTTCTGTAAAGAGGTATGCCGATTCGTTGCAGGTGGTAGAGAAACCGGATTCTCTTGAAATTGTCCGACTGGCCCGTCAATGGGGCGGATTGGCTACCTATCGGGTGGATACTCTTTATCGCCTGGATCAGTGGATCCCTTTTGGACGTTTGCGAAAGGAATTTCCTATTTACAAGTTTTCTTTTGAAGATGCTGACAGACAGGAACTGTACCTTTCTTCGCAGAGTGGAGCGCTTTTGCAACGAACCGACTGGAATGCCCGTTTCTGGGCCAGACTGGGGGCAATCCCTCATTGGGTCTATTTTACTTCTTTGCGGGAAAATCAAACTCTTTGGTTGCGTTTTATGGTTTGGGCCTCCGCTTTGGGGTGTGTCATGTGTTTTACGGGTCTGTGGATCGGTATTTGGGCCTTTTGGAAAAACCGGCGGAGAGGATTGCGTTCTCCCTATCGGAAATGGTGGCTTCGCTGGCATCACATTACGGGGATGATTTTCGGTTTGTTTGCCTTGACTTTTGTTTTTAGCGGGATGATGTCTCTGGTAGACTTGCCGGCCTGGATGCAAAAAGGCAAGTCGCAGCGGGAGGTTCGTTTTCGGGGACGGGATGGGGAGATGTTGCCCCCAGCCACTTATGTCCTGGATTATCGGAGAGTACTTGACAGTTTGCCGGAGACGAAGCGTTTGGAGTGGCATTCTTTCGGTTTGCATCCCTATTATACGGTATATACGGCGACCGGAAAGCACTATATTGATGCTTCCGATAGCACCGTGATTACTCCTTTTTGTCTGACAGAGGAGAGGGTGCGGGAAGCTGTTCAGCGTATTCATGGCCAGGAGGTTTCTTATACGATCGAATGGCTGACGAATTGGGACGATGATTACTATTCCCGCCGGGGTATGCTGACTTTACCGGTATACAAAGTGGTGGTTGATGATGAGTTTCACACCCGGCATTACTTTCATCCGAAGACTTTATACCATCGGCAGGTTGATGACAACGGACGTCTGAAAGGTTTGTTGTATCAAGGGTTTCACAGCCTGAATTTCAAGTTTCTGGCCGAGCGTCCGCTGTTGTGGAACCTGCTGATGTACGTACTGTTGCTGGGCGGATCCTTTCTCTCCCTTTCCGGAGTTGTCCTGACCTTGAAATGGTTGAAACGGAAGATAATGCGACGTAGATAATGATTGAAAGTAGATAAATCAGTTTTTTTAATGGTGTAAAAATGAAAAGAATAATTTTAATGGGTGGATTTTGTTTGTGCGTGTTATTGACATTTGCACAGCAGAGAAAAAGTATGACGGATACGATATTTCAGCTGGATCCGGCAGAAGTGAAGGAAACAATTCGGAAAAAGGTGAATTTTCTGAATCTGGATGTTCCCCTGAAAACCTTGCCGATAACGGTGACCCGTTTGTCGTCGGAGGTATTGGAACGAAAAAATATTCTGAATCTGGAAGATGCCGTCCGTTTCTTGCCGGGAGTGACGGTGAGAGACCAGTTGGGGGCTTTCTATCGCTTTTCGCTTCGGGGATCGAATGAAACAGTGATTGCGGTCGATGGTTTTCGGGACGAACGTTCTCTGTTGAATAACGTACCTTTCGGTGATTTGTCGTCGGTGGAGTCGATTGAGGTGTTGAAAGGGGCGCAGGCCGTGTTGAGCGGGCATTCGGTGATGGGGGGAGTCATCAACATCGTCCGCAAGAAGGCCGTGCCGGACTTTACGGCCGGAGCTCGCTTGAGTTATGGCAACTGGGGTGTGAAATCGACGAGTCTGGATTTCGGCGGGAAATTGCTGGGGCCTTTGACTTATCGGGCTACGGCTCACTATTCGACCGGTGACGGATATCGCCATGTGCATGCCGATCGTTTTTCCGCCACCGGATCATTGGCGGCATCAATCGGTAAAACCGGTTATTTGGAAGGGACCCTGGGGTATAGCGACGACCGGTATGATACTGAAATCGGAGCTGCTCCTACTTATTCGCGGGCGGATATTTTCAATCCCGCGGGAGAGGTGGTCATGCCGAAAGGTTCCCGGAATCCTTTTGCCGATTATCGCGAGGTGTACAATGATTTCGGGAATAACATGATGCATCGCCGGGTGACGGATATTGCTTTGTCTTATACCCAGCAGCTCACTCCCTTTCTGAAAGTCCGCGACCGTTTCAGTTGGAATCACAGTGATCTGGATTATGCCTGTGTCGAGGGGATGAGCTATCGGACAGATACGACCGACCGTTTTCAGGGAGGGTATTATTATTTGAATAAAAACAAAAAATACTATATTGACTTGACAGATTCTTTGATTACCGGTACTCCGCTCTGTTTCAGTCCGGACAGTCGGGGATGGACGAATATGCTGGAATTGACCGGTGATTTTAAAACAGGCGTTATCGGTCACAAATATGTGGTCGGTTTTTCCTGTTCGTATTTCAATTATACCCAGTATAACGGTTGGAACAGCGGGGATGTCTGGGGACCCGGTCTGAATGAGGTCGTCTCCATGAAAAATCCGCAATTGGTGCGGGATTGGTGGGATTTTAAGTATTCACAGGCATCGATTCGGGAATATAATACTTCGGCGGTTTATTTGCACGATGTGCTGGATTTAGGGAAAAAGTGGAAAGCCATGGGGTCGGTCCGGATGGATTTTTACCGTTATCAATATGCGACGGCGACGATCGAGGATGGTCGCGAACATTATGACGTGGCGAATCGGAGCGATTGGAGCAAAGTACGGACTTCTGCCTTTACCGGGCGGGCTGGGATCGTATATCTGCCCGTTGAAGCAGTTTCTTTGTATGCTTCTTTCGGTTCTCATTTCAAACCCTATAATACGATTTACAGTGAGAAGGTGATTTATCTCGACAAGCAGGGAAACCGCTTTCAGCCGTCGAAGGATGGCGGGGAGGTATTCAAGCCGGAGAAGGGGTATCAGGCGGAAATCGGTGTGCGTTATCTGTGGGGGGATCGGGTCGATGTTTCGGGAAGCGTGTATTATATCCGGAAAAACAATGTGGTAAAATCCTTGGGGAAAACGACGGAACTGGACAGTGAAGGAGTCGAGGTGGAAAAAACGATTCAGGGTCAAGTCGGGACAGCCGATTCGCGGGGGTTTGATCTGGAGCTCTCCGTCCGGCCGATTTCTACGCTGGCAGTCACCGGAGGACTGGGTTGGCAGGATTATCGGATCCGCCAAATCCACAAGAGCAGTGAGTTTCCTGATTATACGGATAGCAAGACGAATGTACGGGCGACCGGAATTCCTCGGACCACTTTTTATCTGTATGCCGACTATACCATTCCGAAAGGTATGTTGAAGAATCTGTCTTTCCATCTGAGCGGCTCTTTCCAGGACAAAATCTTTACGGATGTGGCGGCGCGTACTTATTATCCCTCTCTGTTCCTTGTCGATGGGGGCCTGTTTTATACCATCCGGCAGAAAGTGACTTTGGCCTTGAATGTGGACAATCTTTTCGATAAGACCTATTTCAAGAGTATGACGGTGATGGGGAAACCCCGGAATTTCACCGGAACGGTTGCTTATCGTTTTTGAACGGAGAGTTTGATGAAATGTAAAAAAATATACTATTTTATACCATTGACAAATATTTCCAAAATTTGTATTTTTCCTGTTAAATGTTTATTTTTGAACATGCTTTGATAAGCGTTAAAAATACACTAACATATAAATATATATACTATGAAAAAATTTTGGTCATGTTTGTTGTTTGGACTTCTGTTTTGCGGGTCGGTCAAGGCTGAAGAACGCAATCGGATTGTGATTACCGGTCCGGATAGACAGTTGCAGCTATCGGTTTATTGTTCCCAAGAGGGTGTGCCTTCTTATGCGGTGGCGTATCAAGGGAAAGAAATGGTAAAGTCTTCTCCGTTGGGTTTAAAAACCAGTATCGGGGATTTTGTGCAGGGAATGCAATTGGTCGGACATGCTTTGAAGGACTTGGATACGACTTATCGGCAGTCGCGGATAAAGATTTCGGAGGTGCATTATGTTGCCAGGGAGTTGAGGTGTACTTTTGAGAATGAGAAAAAACAGCAGATGACGGTTGTTTTTCGGGTGGCCGATCATGATGTGGCTTTCCGATATGAGATGCCGCGGCAGAGTGGAACGACGAGCCTGACTGTCTATCAGGAAATGACCGGTTTCTGTTTCCCGGAGGAAACGACCACTTTTCTTTGTCCGCAAAGCGATCCCATGATCGGTTGGAAACGCACCAAACCCAGTTATGAGGAAGAGTATAAGGCCGATGCTTCCATGCATGAGCCCTCTCTCTATGGAAGAGGATATACTTTCCCCGGTTTGTTCCGGATCGGTGGAAACGGTTGGGTGCTGCTCAGCGAAACCGGTGTGGACAGTCGTTATTGCGGATCGCGTTTGAGCGAACTGGGCGAGGATGGGACCTATCGGATTGCTTTCCCGATGGCCGAAGAAAACAATGGCAACGGTACGGTGGCTCCGGCTTTTGCTTTGCCCGGCACTACTCCCTGGCGTACGCTTACGGTGGGGGCGGATTTGAAACCGATTGTCGAAACGACCGTGCCCTGGGATGTGGTGGAACCCTTGTATGCGACAGAACATAATTATCGGATGGGCCGGAGTACGTGGAGTTGGATTTTGTGGCAGGACGGAAGCATTAATTACGACGATCAGGTGCAGTATATCGATTTGGCGGTAGCGATGGGATATGAATACGTGTTGATAGATAATTGGTGGGACCGGACGATCGGTTATGAGCGGATGGAAGAACTGATCCGTTATGCCCACAGCAGGCAGGTGGATGTTTTCCTCTGGTACAGTTCGAGCGGTTACTGGAATGACATCGAGCAGAGTCCGGTCAACCGGATGGATAATCCGATCGTACGCAAGCGGGAGATGAAATGGCTGCAGGAGCAGGGAGTCAAGGGAATTAAAGTCGATTTCTTCGGGGGAGACAAGCAGGAGACGATGCGGCTTTACGAGGCCATTCTCAGCGATGCCGATGACCATGGGCTGATGGTGATTTTCCACGGTTGTACCTTGCCGCGTGGTTGGGAGCGGATGTATCCCAATTATGTGGGGAGTGAGGCCGTATTGGCTTCAGAAAATCTGATGTTCAGCCAGCATTTCTGTGACGAAGAGGCTTTTAATGCCTGTTTGCATCCGTTTATCCGCAACACGGTGGGATGTATGGAATTTGGCGGTTGTTTTATGAATAAACGCTTGAACCGCGGTAATGACGGTGGTTCGGAACGCAAGACCACCGATGTTTTCCAGTTGGCCACGACCGTATTATTCCAAAATCCGATACAGAATATCGCTTTGGCCCCGAACAATCTGACCGATGCGCCGCAGGTTTGTCTGGATTACCTGAAAGAGGTGCCGACTACCTGGGATGAAATCCGTTTTATCGACGGCTATCCCGGGAAATATATCGTGTTGGCTCGCCGTCAGGGTGATCGTTGGTATGTGGCAGGGGTGAATGCCAGTAAGGAAGAAACATTGAAACTGCATGTCGAGTTGCCGATGCTGGCGGGAAAAGCCGTGTTGCAATATGAGGATGATAAGCTGAAAAATCCTCAGGTAAAACCGGTGAAAGTCAAGGCTGACGGAAAAATGACCGTGAAAATTCAGCCGCAGGGCGGAATCGTATGGGTGGCTGAGTAGTGAAATATGCACATTATTTTTACCTTTGTCCATAAAATGTACTCAGATGGACAAAGGTAAAATATATGTAGCCGGGATTGGTCCCGGCAGTCAGCAAGACATCACTCCTGCTGTTGAAAAGGCTATATCGCTTTCGGATGTAGTGATCGGTTATAAATACTATTTTTCGTTTATCCGCTCTTTGACGAAAGAGGGAACGGCATGTATCGATTCCGGCATGCGTAAGGAACGGGAACGGGCGGAAATGGCATTTGCTTATGCGGAGCAGGGAAAGACGGTCTGTGTGATCAGTTCAGGAGATGCCGGTATTTATGGAATGGCCCCCCTGGTGTGGGAAATGAAACGGGAAAAGGAATCGCCGGTTGAGATCGAAGTGTTACCGGGAATCAGTGCTTTCCAGAAAGCGGCCTCTTTATTGGGGGCTCCCATCGGACATGATTTTTGTGTGATTTCCTTGTCCGATCTGATGACTCCCTGGGAGAAAATAGAAAAACGCATAGAAGCGGCCGCGGCCGCCGATTTTGTGACAGCGGTGTATAATCCCAAAAGTGAAGGGCGCTATTGGCAATTGTATCGTCTGAAAGAACTTTTTTTGAAAGAACGGGCCGGGACAACGCCGGTGGGATATGTGCGGCAGGCCGGACGGCCTGAGCAGGAGGTGAAACTGACTGTCTTGGCGGATTTCAATCCGGAGGAGGTGGATATGTTTACCGTTCTGCTGATCGGCAACAGCCAGTCTTATACCTGGCAGGAAAAGATGATCACCCCCCGGGGATATTATGCTTCGGATCCGTTGGCGGAGAAGGAACGGACGGATTTCTGCACGTTGGGAGAGGCGGAGCCAAAAGAGAGGACCGGTGAATCAAGCCATTTGAAACCGGGTCAGGAGATCATGATCCGCAGTTTCCGGACGATCGCTTCCGAATTGAAATATCCGTCGATTCCGTTGGACCGGAAATGGGTGTTGTTGCATACCATCCATACGACGGCCGATTTCGAGATGGAAAATCTTTTTTATGCCGATGAGGGTGCGGTGGAAACGATCTATCGGGCACTGAGCAGCGGCAAGGTCAGGACCATCATTACTGATGTGACGATGGCTGCTGCCGGCATCCGTAAGGGTGCTCTTGAGCGGTTGGGTCTGGAAGTGAAGTGTTATCTTTCGGATCCTCGTATTGCGGATTTGGCGGATCGGATGAAAATTACCCGGACGCAGGCCGGTGTCCGCCTGGCGGTGGAGGAACATCCGGATGCCCTGTTTGTTTTCGGGAATGCTCCTACCGCGCTGATGGAGTTGTGCGCTTTGATGCGGAAAGGAAAGGCGCATCCGCTGGGAGTTGTGGGGGCTCCGGTCGGTTTTGTAAATGTCCGGGAATCCAAATATATGCTGAAATCTTTTGTGGGCGTACCCAAGGTGATCATAGAGGGCAGAAAGGGCGGAAGTAACCTGGCGGCGACCATCGTCAATGCCATGCTTTGTCTGGATGATGCGGAAAATTTGTTGCCGGGCAGGGATTTGTAAGCGGGATACATGGATTGCGACGCAATATGGAAAAGACGATGAGCAGATTTTATATCATTGGCATCGATGACAGGCACCACCGGACTTTTGACGGAGAAATCAGGGCGGTGATGGCTTCCCACCGGGTGTTCTCGGGGGGAAAAAGACATTATGAGCTGGTGAAAGAACAATTACCGGAAACACATCTCTGGATTGATATTACGGTGCCCTTGACCGCGGTGTTCGAACAGTATGC
>CALUKE010000002.1 GCA_944321165.1 uncultured Odoribacter sp. | reverse complement strand
TACTCCCCCTCTCTACACAATTATCAAGAACTATGTCTTACAGAAAACTCTGATACCCAAATATCCACCCCCACTCATCTCGACATTCTCTTGAATACCTCGTTTCTCGTTTGCGGGTGCAAAAGTAGAGCTTATTTGAACAAATACAAACTTTTTTACTACTTTTTTTCTCATTTTTTTTCAACAAAATTCAATGTCTATTTATTATCAACGAATTAAAGTTTCATATTTTTCAAAATAATCCTACTGGTAGCCATCCGGACATTCAAAACATTCTATTTAATTGCATGGCCACATCACCACTATTAGTTGCAGAAAAGACTATTCGCCCGTCGCTATCAACAAGAAAAAAAGCAGGAATGCCCAAAAGATTATAATCTTTAACAAATCGTTCAGTCTGTTCCGATAAACTATGAAATTGTAACCAAGGAAGATCTTCCTCTTTCAAAGCTTTCCGCCAATCTTCCTCTTTTTGATCGATGGAAATACTGACAAAACGGACCTTTTCTCTGTATTGTTTATAGACCTCCCGTAACTGAATCAGACCTATCCGGCAGGGGATACACCACGACGCCCAAAAATCGATGAGCGTGTATCCGTCCGGATTCATCTGAGCAAGCAGCGATACGGTTTTACCATCAATTCCTGTCAATTCACCATCCTGTATCGGAAAACCCTTAACAAAGCGCGCAGCCTCGTGCAAATACTGACGAAAATTCTTCAATGCAATACAGGTATCTTGACAAGAAGCAAAAAGTTGTTCCAATTCATCGAGGTAATGCTGATCATAGGTAAACATATTTTTCTTCAATGTTCCGGCCACATAAAGATTCACGGCCAGATTCGTATTACCGCGGATAAAGGCTTTTTTAATCGCATCAAGTTTCTCTTCCATCAATTCTAACCGAGAATAATAATCTGGAAGTTGGTAACCTTGCGTACGGAAATTTTGTATTTCGTAACGCAAAGGAAGGGTCTGCTGTTGATAACGATAATAGGCATCCTGTGCAGCAGAACCACTCACCTGATAATTCGCTTCTTTTCGGATATCATAGTTCCAATATGCTTGTGGAAGACTATCGATATGCGGAACTGAAAAAGTAATCTTACCATTCTCAACAAAAAAATCTAGTTCATACCTACGCATCAAACCCATATCTTTCCTCGAACGCTGGAGGATAACAGAATTGTCTAAACTCAATCGGCACAACATAGGAAACTCCAATTTCCCGTGCAATTCAAATTTTTCATTTACAACATAAGCCGTATCCAAGGCTTTACCCCAATTGTCCATAACTTTCAGGATTACTTCAGTACTATCCAAGGCACCAGGAACCAGGCCCTCCAGCACAAAACGATCGACAGGCTGCCGCGTACAGGCTGCAAATCCAAACAATAACAAAAGATATGGTATTTTCATCATTTATTTGTATTATTAAATCCTACTTATTTTCCCAACAATCTTTCAACGGTTAATCGCAAGGCATCTGCATTGTTACCACTGAAAACAAGCGTACCATCGGGGGCTATAAGCAACAAGCGAGGAATACCGCCAATATTGTAAGCCTGTTGGGCAGCACTCATCTGCCCATGCTTACCGGCCCACAATTGAGTCCAAGGCATGGCCTCTTCTTCCATCGCTTTCTCCCAATCCTTCTGTTTTTGATCGAAAGATATACTGATTACCGACAAACGAGCATCGTTATAACGTTTATAAAGCTGTTCCACCTTTGGAATTGCCCAACGACAGGGTGCACACCACGATGCCCAAAAATCTACCAATGTATAATACTCTGGCCGAATATATTGTGATAATTTCACCGTACATCCTTCCACATCAGTCAATTCAATATCTTTGTAAGTTACCCCTTTGTGCAAGGAAAATGCCGTTTCAGCCATTTTCAAAACAAGAGGGCGACGGACCGTATCGTCGATCCCGACAGCCATGCGAGACAACTCTTCCACCTCCTCTCGGGTACGCGCAAAAGTATTGTTCAATAACCCCTGTGCTATAAAAAGTGATAAAGGTGAATGCGGATGCCGACGGATAAAGGCTATTTTAGCGGAATCAAGGGCCTCTTCTGCAGCCTGTTTCCGGGGATAAAGTTCATCGAATTGGCGATCATACTCTTCCGGAGTATACTCCTTATTCCCGAAATTCAACATGGCAACCTCTCCATCAGCTTTCGACAATGCCACTTGTAAAGGCCACAAAGCATCTCTATATTCATAATATTCCCGTTGCAAAGAGCCACCTTCAATCCGTGCTTTCGGAAAGGCAAATTCTGCCAGAAATGGATGAATAAACTCCATGCTGTCAAGATGAGCTACATTCACTATCAATTCTGAATTATCAAGAAAAAAATAGGTATTGACCATTCCACCCGTTTCGGACGATACAGTATCACCCTTATAAATCAGTAAATTGCAATACCGCGGCGAAGTAACCATACCTCGCAGTTCAAACTTTCCCTCCCGCACAGTATCCTTCGCAAAAGTCTCTTCCCCCTCCATGCTTTGAAGGACCACCTTCATTCCATCCTGCAAACCAGGAAAACTTCCCCGTATCATAAACCCGTCAGAACGAGAAGTGCAGGCGTTGCCTACCAGCAACGCCGCCAACAAAAAGAAAATCTTATTCATAAACTAAAAATTCACATCAATTTCCTGCATCCCGACAACAACGTACACGCATGAGTCGTTCCATTGTAGTTGATCCCCGATAGACCGTTGTGTAATGGGTACATATCTTCCGGTACCAAACGGTAGGCTGTTGCAAACCATTATCCTGAACCTCGGAGGCCGACCAGAAATATCCATATTCACCGACAAAACACAAAACAAGACTCGTACTCCAAGGATCCATATCAGCCACTTCTCCACTCAATTGGAAAGCCAAACCTGTTCCGTCCTCACCCTGACAAAGAAGGATTGCTTCCTGGCTACCACGCCAACCTTCCGAATCTGCAGCCTTAGCAGACATTCCTAATGCCATTTCCAGTTTTTTCCAGTCTTCATCCGTAGGTAAACGCCATCCTTCTGGTGCCACCTCACACGCTTCTTCCCAAGTATAGAAATTACCATACTCTTCATAATCTGCCTCAAAATCAATATCAAGGTAATAAGAACGAACTGTAAGTGGCCAAGTCAATCCAAACAAATAATACTCACATTCATAATAAGGAGCTTTTGGACAATATTTCAAATTCGAAGTCATCCATTCCAAATCACCGATTCGTACCCATCCGTAAGTATTTCCATCACGTTCGTCCGTATATTCTCCAACAACGACAGGACGAATATCCGGCAACTGATCCTTATCATTGCACGAGCTCCAGATCGCACAGCAACATATCAACACAGCTATTATATATTTTTCCATAATCAATTAAATTTAATTCCAGTTTCATCAAGCAACGGTTTAATGACATCGTATTTTTGCCGAGTGTATCCATATATATCGTTCGCTCCATATTTTTCAAAAAATTCTTCCTCCGTCATCGACAAACAGGCTTTAATATAAGAAACAGCATCCTCTTTCGGAGACTGGAAATACTCTTCGTGGGGATCTTCTAAAAATCCATATTCCAATGGATTGTAGGAAATCACGATACCCCAAAGATTCAGTTCCTTAAGCGTAGAATAATAGCTATAACCAACCGAAAAAAATTGTCCGGCTTTTCCATCGGTATATTTATTCGTAGAAGTTCCTCCAAAAGAAGCAAAAATCATCTCACAGCAAATTTCCTGCGCATAATTTTTCCGTTCTTCATCGTTCAAATCCCACAATTCACTCACGTTCAACGCCAAACAACGCAAATTACTATAAGTCAATGGAGAATCGACATAATCATAACCGACTGCTGCCGGATTTTTCTGATATTCATCCATACCATTAACCACAAATAAAGAGTAAGGCATTACATTCTGGATATATGGTAACAGATCATTCTGTAAAAAAGCAGTCACTTCCCGTTTTTGTTCCAAAGTCTGTAAATAATCAAATTTAAATCGAAAATTGGTAAAACTGGTCAATTGATATTCCAAGCCTAAAAGTTCCGTTTTATAGACAGGCTTCCCATTGGCATCCAATCCCAAATATTCATGCTGAAGTGTATCATTAAAAAGAAGGTGACATCCGGTAGCCTTGTAAAACTCTTCTCTGAGTTTTGATTCCTCATCTGTAGCTCCAGGCACAGTTGCAAATGAATTAGTCACCTCTATCGGCTCCAATTTATCTTCTTGCTGACAGGCGCACAAACAACCAGCCAAAACAAACATTGAAATTAATATTCCTGATTTCATATTTCTATCGTTTATATTTATTAATTACCGACAGCTATCGGTATTCCACGTCTAACCGGACGCCGATTTGTCTCTAATGTATTCTGAAAATCCAATACCTCTTTCGGAAGGCTCAAGGTATAAGCTGCATCGTTTTTCTCTAAAACATATTCCGTTATCTCAATCGGATAAGATACCATATTCAAGCCTACGAACTCTTGTGCATATTTAATATAACGATGGGTAATCGTTTTGGAATCCGGTGCTTTTTCACACACGGTATAACGACGTAAATCAAACCAACGATGGCCTTCAAAGCACAATTCGCACTGACGTTCTCGGCGAATCAAATCTATCAAATTTCTACCACTCTCCGTCAATTCATTACTTTCTTTTAGACGATTATCCCGCAATTTTTTAAGCATCCTACGAGCCGTAGTCTCATCTCCCAGATAAGCTGCAGCCTCCGCTGCGTTCAAATAAGCTTCTGCCGTCCGGAACATAAAATGGTCCGAAGCTTCTTTATAACCATATTCCCATCCTTTTACTTTGGAAAGCACCCATTCATCCGTATAAACAAAATTTGTCGAATATCCTCCTACAGATTCTTTCATGATATAATATTGCGTACGCCAATCGTTATCACCTTCGGCAAAAGCCGAAACCAAATCCTCTGAAATCACATAAGCAGGATATTTTTCATTCTCTTCCCGATAGCTATACATACAACCTGCCAATGCATAACCGCCCATGGAAAAAATAGTCTCAGGCGAATTTTTAGTAAGTATTTCCGTACCCGCAGCATGCGTATTCAAATCCAGCAAACTGTTGCGTTTTACCAAAACACTATCCGCATACTCCAAAGCTTTCTTCCAATTTTGCATGTACAGATACACCCGGCTTTTCAATAAATATACAGCCGTAATATCCGCCCGATAGGGGTAATTTTTCACTTGATTATTTTTTAAACAAGCATCGGCTTCATCCAAATCAGCAAGGACCTGATTATATACCTCTTCTACCGTATGAACCGTATACTCCTTGTCCTCTACATATTCAGTCAATTTGATAGGTACGGCAGGCGTAGAAAGGTTTTCATCACAATAAGGCTGCCCGTAAAGATTCCCCAAAGTAAAGTAATACAAAGCACGGAGAAAATGGGCTTCTCCCTGAATACGTTTTTTTTGCAATTCTTCCATCTGATTGCTTACCGGAAAATCATTGGCAGAAGCCAATACCATGTTGCAGATATTGATACAAGAATAAGCCTGTTTATAATCTCTGCTTTCCGAATTGCGCACATTACCCTCATATGGCTGTCCCACATTTTGCTGCCACGTAAACCACCCGAACATACTAGGCTGTATATTGGCAAGATCTCCAATATTGTTATTCTCATTAAAGACCAATTCATCTGCCATGTGATGGGTAGACTGGAAAAAGGCATCTATAGCAGCCGGTCCGTAAACTCCATATTCAAATCTTCCTACCGGTAGATAGCCTTCCCCTAACAATACTTCATCCAAATCAGATAGAGATTCCACTTTAGCAAGGTCTTGCGAATATTCTTTTAAAAAATCGGAACACGCACTAAACATCCCTGCCAAACAACATATAATCCATATTTTTTTCATATGATCGAAGTTTAAAATGAAACGGTTAATCCCAAAGTATACGTAGGCCGTTCGCTCAACTGAATGCTGGCAAAACCGCTCTGTGTAGGTGTCTGTCCGTTCAATTCTTTGGCAGAAATCGTAAACAGATTGGCCGTCGAAAGTGTCAGATCCAAACGAGAGAGACGAAGTTTTTTCAGTACAGCTTCCCGAAATTCGTAAGTAAGGCTCAAATTGGAACATTTCAAATAATTGCCACTTACAACACGATGGTCGGCATAATCATACATTTCCCAAACGGAATAAGCGAGAGGCTGAATACCTTCCTGTAAATCACTCCAATGCCTTTCATACAGTGAATAACTTTCATCATTTTCTCCAATAATTGCCGGAATATTCGTATGGCGTTCATCACCCGGCTTACGCCAACGGTCCAGGAAAAACTTGTTAACATTGTTTTCCGGACGGATATTTTGAACATTCATCACCGCATCAGGGGAACTATAGAGAGCAAACAAGCGAATTTTATTTCCAAGGCTGTATGCAAAATTTCCGCTCAAACGGATGTTTTTCCATCGCACGGTAGTAGTCAGATTACCCGATATGGTCGGTTCTCGCCGTCCAGAAGGCGTCAATACGCGCGTATAGGTATCGTATTTACTCAAACCACGCAAAAGTTCAGGATTATCGGCATAATCATCAAACATCGGTCCTCCGTTCACAGGACTAAGACCAATAAACTTATAGGAATAAAAAGTACCAATAGGCTGTCCTTTTACAAGTGCCGAACCATTGAGGAAATTACTCAGTTCATATTGATTGGCTTCGGGTTTGCTTCTCATTTTATTGAAAGTTCTGGATATAGAAGTTGACAGGGACCAATACCAATCGCTTGTTTGAATCGGCAGAAAGGTCAATGACACGTTGTAACCATGGTTGTCGATATCGCCTTGATTCATTTTATAACTATCTGTAGGCACTCCGTTCATAATTGCAATTGTTTTATCCAAAAAAGCATCTTGGGTATGTTTCCACCAATATTCTGCCTCTATCATCAATTTCCGCTGAAACAATCCCAATTCCATTCCCAAATTATAGGAAGTCGTGGTTTCCCATTTCAAATTCGGATTGGGATAGCGCGAAACAGAAGCAACATTCTCGCCAAAATAAGGATCAAGAGGTTCTTTGGATATAATCATCACAGGACTTTGATCACTGAGCATATTTCCCTGATAACCGAACGATACTTTTAAGCGAAAAAAATCCAACCATTGCGATTCCCTCAAACCCGATAATTCCGACACATTCCAGTTGGCAGAAGTCGACCAAATAGGCAATAGTTTCTCATTGCTCCGATCTCCAAATGCATTGGAACCATCAATCCGGGCATTTGCATTCACCGTAAAATAATTGTAATAACTATAAGACAAAGAAGCATAGCCCGACACAGTATTGTTTTTACCATCACTCATCTGCGCAGGATTCTGTAACACCCATCGAGCATATTCGGGAAATTCCTCTGGATTGATATTACTTACAAAGCTCATTCCCCGATCTTTATAGTAACCGCGTTCAGTACGCGAATATCCCCGATTTCGGGTAGAACTTATTTCAAAACCGGCAGCACCACTGAGATTATGCTGTTTCGACTCTCCAAAGGAATAATTACCATCCAATTGCAAACGCGCCGTATAGGAATGATTGTCCGACTGATTGTACGAAAGTTCTCCTCCATATGGCAAAAGACTTCTCCCTGTAGAATAATTTCCCATATAATCCGGTTCATCATCCTCTCCTCTCGGGATCGGTAACACTCCATATTCCGTACCCCGCAATTTCGCTGCATAATAAATTTTCTCTCCCCACCAACTTTCCTGAACGGTATTCGATGCCTGATAGGAAAGAATGGCACTGGCATTCAACCAATGTGTCAGACTGAATTGTAAATTAGCTGTCAAGGAAACACCGGAACCGCGCTGATCATAGGAACTGTTTTCCAGTTCATTGAGAATATTGTACCTGTAAGATTCCAGGCCATTTATGCCTCTCGACACTTTTGAAAAATAAAAATATTCTCCCTCCTCGTCATAAGCCGGCAATGCACGAGTAGTCCGATAGGCATAATCCATCGGTGCCAATTCCTGCTGATAGTACCGACGGGAAGAAATATTCCCATTCATACTCAAGAAAGCTCGCATCCAGGGAGTAAGGTTAGCACTCATTTTCAAAATGGCCGTATAGCGTTCATTATTGCTATCCCAAACCACATCATTGTCACGGGTATAACCGATAGAAGCATAATAAGTCGCTTCCGACGAACCACCGGAAATACTGACAGTATGTGAATGTGACACAGAATTCTTGGTCAACAGATCGAACCAGTCGGTATTCAAGGTACTGAGGCGTTCCACCTCTTTTTTAAACTGCATATCAGTTAATTCATGGTTATACAATTTACGCAACAAGCCTTCATAACCAACCGAATTCATGTCTTCAGAAAACGGATAATGCTGTTCCACCAATTCTTGAGAAAACTGGATGCGTTCCCGGGAATTCATCACATTGATGGCCCGATCGTTATATGAAGGACGTTGACGGAAAGTGGTATTCAGGTTGTAAGTAACAATGGGACGTCCGATACGGCCTTTCTTCGTCGTGACCACGATCACACCATTGGCGGCACGGGTACCGTAAAGAGCCGTAGCAGCAGCATCTTTCAACACATCAATACGTTCAATATCCTGTGGATTAATGCCGGCAATAGCATTTCCAATACGGTTAATATAATCGGGATCATTTAAATCCTGTGCCGGAACATTCACAGGATCCTGCATAATGATACCGTCCAATACCCACAAAGGTTCGCGGTTACCAATCAAGGTAGAAGTACCGCGAATACGTAATTTAGGGACGACTCCCACTTCTCCGGAATTGCTCATAAAAATCAAATCGGGAATTTTCCCTTGCAACATCTGGTCAATGGAAGAAACACCGGGGATATTCAAATCCTCCATTTTTACAGTAGTCACCGAACTGGTCGATTTTCGACGGTCTACCGTCTGATATCCGGTAATGACAACCTCATCCATCTCGGCAATATCTTCTTGCAGCGTAACATTGATCTCCTTTTGTCCGGCATATACCACTTCTTGTTCTTTCATGCCAACGAAAGAATATATCAAACGAATACCGTTCATATCCGGTAATTCTATATTATAATTACCGTTCATATCAGTTACCACCCCGATGGTTGTACCCTTGACCATCACTGTCACCCAAGGAAGCGGATGACCTTTATCATCCTTTACGACCCCTTTGATGCGAACCGATTTCGACTCTTGCTGCTGCGGCCGCTCTTTCACCACAATGATATCTCCCTGAATCGTCCAAGTCAGATCGGAAGAAGCAAATATTTTATCCAACACCTCTGCCACCGGCTCATCTTTTGCATTTACAGACACCAATCCCACACGTTCCCCCTGTTCCTTGCTCATCATAAACTGCAATTTAGTCTGCTCACGAATTTGTTCCAACACCTGTCGCAACGGGACATTCTGCAATTCCATGTTTACCCGTTCCTGCTGTGCCAGTGCCGTAATAGACAAACAGAAGGAAAACAGATAAACCAGAACAATGCGTAATTTCATAATTTTTCCGATTTTTTGCCAACGATAATGATATATACCGAGGCATTCTTGTTTCTTTTTCATAAATTTGTATGAGTAAGATTAAACATGGCAATAGAACGGAGGTCAACCGTTTTATTGCAAACTTATCTTGATAAGGGAAGTGTCCCCACACTTCTCTTATTTTTATTTTACAACAATGGTCCGGTCGCTGATCTCAAAAACGATTCCCGTGGATTCTGTAATGGCATCAAGAATTTTTTGAATGTTTTCATAACGTTTCAGATGACCAGAAAACTGAATTTCTTTTTTTTCTGCCGCCTGAAAAACAACCGTCACGTTATACCAACGTCCCAGTTCTTCCAAAATTTCTTCAAGGGTATCATCGTTAAAACAGAATTCGCCGTCTTTCCAAGCAATATATTTCTGCACATCCACATTCCGGAAACTTATTTCCCCGCTACTGCGGTCGTACAAGGCCAGTTGCCCCGGATGCATATGCCACTCTTCAGAACCTTCCGTCTTCCTAATTCCAATTTCCCCCGACACCAAAACTGTTTCTACTGCCTGAAGTCCATGAGTATTTATATTGAAAGCCGTACCATATACCCGGATTCTTACCTCATCCGTTTCTACATAAAACGGCCGTTCCGTATCTTTTGCCACTTCAAACCAGGCCTCACCTTTCAGATACACTTTCCGTTCCGCCGCCGCAAAAGCTACCGGATAGCGAAGTTCCGACCCGGCATTCAGATGTATAAAAGTCCCGTCAGCCAAACGCAAACGGTATTCCCCACCCTGGGGCACATATAACACATGATACTCCTCTGCCTTGAAAGGAGTGGTCTGACCGACAGAATAAACCGCTTGTCCAGAATCTATCCGAACACATCCGTCCCCTTCATGCACGTCCATTGGCCCTGATTCATCCAAAACAATCCGTTTTCCGCTGCTTAATTGCAAGAATGCCCGACAAGAAGCCGGTTCCTTCGTTATCTCTGCGATTTTTCCGCCCTGTTCCAGCCAGTCCGGTTCCACCAACCACCAAATACAACCCAATGCCATAAGTATACTGGCCGCTACCGACAAACGAATGAGATTTCTTTGGAGGCTTTGCCGCCGCATATTCTTCCGAAATTTCCGATACCCCTGTGCAGGTTTCCAACCGGCATACCGCCGGAATTCTCCAAGCAGGTACTCATCATCCCCTATCTCCTCATACAGCTGCCGCATCTTTTCATTCTCCAGCAAACGTTCCATTTCAGCCCGCTCTTCCGCCGTGAGTTCTCCCGCATAGGATTTCCGCAACAATGCCACCGTTCTTTCTACACTTTTATCCATAATTTTTTCCATTTTATGTATATTGTGCACAATGAACGAAAAAGGGTGACAAGAAAAAATACTTTTTTACAGATTTAATGATTAAAATAAAAATGCCCCATCTATCATTGTAAAAATATGGCAAGAATCCAAGTATTCTTTTTAAGAGAAGAAGAAAGTCAACCAGAAAACAGTTGCCGTTCCCTTCATTTTCTCGCGCAACTGTTTAAAGCTTCGCTTTTTATGGGTTTTTACCGTATTGACGGAAATACCTAACTTTTCGGCAATTTCATGGACAGTCAATCCTTCCACGCTCATCTGGATCACCTTGCGCTGTTCGGAGGGCAATTCATCGATATAAAGGAACAATTGCCGGAGCAATTCTTCGCGTATGGTTTCAATGAACATTTCGTCAAATTCCGGACCGTTTTCCTCCATCAAACGGTTCAAATATTTTGACTTGCATTTTTCATGCCGTAGCCACATCATCGAGCGGTTATAAGTCGCCCGGTAAAGGTAATTCGTCAGTTCATCGATATGGATAAATTTTCGTTTACAGTTCCAGACATATAACAGGATGTCCTGAACCAAATCTTCCGCAATAACAGAATCCTGCACCAAACGCTCGGCATAAGAACATAAAGCCGCATAATAATAGCCGAAAACTTCCGGCCAAAGTTCCTCTTTCTTTTCATTTACCGCTTCCAATATCCGACCTATATCCATATTACCGACATCCTGATTTGCTTCAACACATCAACCGGCAATCATCCAAGCGGAATCCTCTCAAAAACTCCTCTATCCCCATTCTCTTTTTTCCGGACAGCTGCAGTTCCAATATCCTCAACCGTCCATCCCGCACACATATCTCCAGGAATCTTTTTCCGTCAGTTACGATTTTCCCCGGTTCCTGAGGTTCTGTCAGACAGTTCTTTTCCGTTTTAAAAATCTTCAATGTCAGCGTCGTTCCATCCGCCTGACACAGTTCAGTCCAGGCTCCCGGGAAAGGCGCCAAACCTCGGATATGGTTATAAACCACTTCTGCAGGTTCCGACCACTTGATTCTCATGTCCTCTTTAAAAATCTTGGGAGCATGTATCGCCTCCCTCCCCTGCAACAAATCTTTCTGATCAATCAAAGGATAATCATTCCTCTCAACCGCCTCTACCGTTTTCAACAGCAGATCCGCCCCTACTTCCATCAAACGGTCGTGCAAATCACCGGCACTCATCTGTTCATTAATGGGCACTTTTTCCTGAAAAATAATATGACCGGTATCTATTTCGTGTTTCAGCAAAAAAGTAGTGACACCAGATACTTTCTCTCCATTCATCACGGCCCAATTGATCGGAGCAGCCCCCCGGTAGTCCGGCAACAAAGAAGCATGCAGATTAATCGTTCCCAAGGGCGGCATATTCCACACTACCTCCGGCAACATCTTAAAAGCAACCACCAATTGCAGATCAGCTTTTAAAGCGGCCAACTCCTGCAGAAAAAGAGTATCCCGGAATTTTTCCGGCTGCAATATCTTCAGACCCGCCTGCCGAGCATATTTCTTGACAGCAGACTCCTGCAACTGCTGCCCCCGGCCGGCAGGCTTATCCGGATTCGTCACTACGGCGGCAATCTCATAACCCGCCTCCAACAATCTTTCCAAGGGCAACACAGCAAACTCCGGTGTTCCCATATATACGATTCTCAAATTTCGTTTCTGCATACTCAATCATTAAACTCCGTTTCACTGTCCGTCTCCTCTTTCTCCGATTTTTTCTTCCGCTGAAAAAATTTCAATACTTTTTCAAAAAACAACTTATATGCTTCCGTGTTCATCATTTCAGAATCGGTAACCGACTTATAAGTCAGGACAATACCCAATGGCAACAGTATAAAAGCGGAGATCCACATTCCCACCGCCGGAGAAACCACGGCTTCCTTTGCAGACCGCTCGCCCATCATCGATATGATATAATAAATAATAAACAACAACACAGAAACCACCACAGGCATTCCTAATCCTCCCTTCCGGATAATCGCCCCCAAAGGAGCCCCGATAAAGAAGAAAATAAAACAGGCAAACGACAAGGTAAACTTACGATGCCATTCCAGCTTACTTTTTATGATGTTTTCCTGTTGCGCCACATAAAAGTGATAATCATCCTGAATGCGCTGTTTCACCTCCCGGGCATACTGCAAGGCATTGTCAACCGCCCGGCGCTGTTCTTCGATATCGAAAGCGGAAAAAAGACTGTCTTTATCGCTGTACTTTCCACGACTCTCTTCGAACAGTATACTGTCCCGTTCGCGAGTGGGACTTTTGCTCCGTTGATAATTATTCGACAATAATTTCTTCGTATCCCCGGCTTTTCTCGTATTCAAGGCATTCTGTGAAGAGTCGATCGTATGCTCCAACTGATCTAAATTCAACATCATGGCATACGACCGGAAACCGTCTTCATCGCTCCGCTTCAGATCTGTTTCCGGCAACTCAATCAAAACCGTTTCCTTATCGAACTTCAAACGACGGAAAGGATAGGATTTGCGGGAAGAAGGATTCTTCATACCCTCATCGGTATAAGAATGTCCACTATACAGGATCAATTCCATCAAATTACTCTTCGGATCACCGACCATCCTGCCGGAATCGGCTTTAGTCACATCATAATTCCCGGAACCCTCTTTATGCTCATAAATCAGCATATTGTACATCATGCCCGTTTCCTTGTTGATCTTATCGATCTTAATGCTATACCCTTCCAGATCATTGGTAAAAATACCCTCTTTGAAAGACATTTCCGGCTTCTGTTTTCGAATATCATAAAGCAAACTATAAAACTTAAGGTTCGCTACCGGAAGTATGTTGTTTGAAAAGAAAAAAGCGAATATGGTCAGACAGACAATCAGAATAATCAAAGGTTTCATAATTCGATAAAGAGAAATACCGGCAGATTTTAACGCTATCAACTCATAATTTTCTCCCAGACTCCCAAACGTCATGATCGAAGAAAGCAAAACCGCCAAGGGCAAAGCCATCGGGACCAAAGTGGTCGACAGATAAATCAGTAACTCTGCAATCACCGTAAACTCCAATCCTTTCCCGACAATTTCGTCTATCATACGCCACAAGAACTGCATGATCAAAACAAACATACTGATAAAGAAGGTCGCTACAAAAGGTCCTATGAAACTTTTGAGCATAAATATGTGTAGTTTCTTCATCTTCAAACCTATAACGGATCCGTATTTTATATTTTAAACAGACACAAAAGTAGGAAAATTTTGGAACAACTTCCAAAATTTAAACGAAACTCATAAATAAGGCAAAATTGCTGCTGCAATTATTCAAAATCAGAAAAATAGAAGGGAACTCCATCAGGCGCCCAGATTCCGATGCAAGATCTCCATTTGCTTATTCCATAAATCCACGGCATCATTCACTTCATCCTCATCTGCAAAATCGGTAATAATCAAAGCCACTTCTCCGGTCAATGGTTCCACATGAATATCGAATTCAAAAAATTCCTCCTCATCCTCCGCATCTTCCCATTTAAACTTCACAGAGCTATTGCTTTTCAACTCCACCAAAGTTGCCGCATGCTCTTTACCATTCCAAATAAAAACAAACTGATTTCCTTTCTGAAAAACGTCATCTGCAAACCATTCAGACAAACCGGCAGGAGTACTTAAACGAGAAAACAAGACTTTCACAGAAGACGAAAATATATACTCTAACTCTATCTTTCTTCTCATATTTTTCAAATTTGAGCCCAATATACTCAAAAAAAATATAAATACCAAATAATGGTCCGACACATTTATGCGAATGTATCAGCAGAAAACTCTTTTTCTACGGCAGCCACCAGCCGCACCTTCCAGGATTCCCCCTTGTTATCGCTTAAATAAGACAAACGGTTGATGATATCGGCAACCGAAAGACGATGTAAATCGACCGCCGGAAAATACGACACATCATCGTCCTCTTTGACTTCTACCAAGATTTTTAAATCGACCAGTTCCTGCAAAATAATCCGGATTTTACTGGAACTCATCCGTAATTTCTTACATATCATGCCCAAAGAAGGAGTTCCTTCACCATGCACATACATTTGGGAAATATATTTCAATATACGAAGCGTTACCTCCACATTGTCTACCCACCGATTATCCGCATTCAATGCATTCCTGTATAAAAAATGACGATTGCGCATGATATAACACAATTCCGTACCCCACAACACAATACTCCAACTCAATTGCAACCATACCAACAACAGAGGCAAAGCTGCCAATCCGCCATAAATCGCATTATATGAACTAACACCGATCTGAAAACGCAAATAGAACCACTGGACAATCTGAAAAACCGTTCCGGCAACGATGCCGGCCACCAAAGCGTATTTAAATTTTACCGGAGTCGTAGGCATGAACATATACAGGAAAACAAACAGAAACCAGACCAACACATAAGGCACCATATTCAATATCGATCTCAAGGCAGCGCTGGCATAACTCAAAAAGCCCTCCTCCATGGCATAATCCTGTAAATTGGACATTAAAAAAACATTCATACTGCTGATCAACACCACTAAAATCGGCGCGATAAACAGAATCGACATATAATCGGTAAATTTCTTCACCAGGCTACGTCCCTTTTTTACCCCCCAGATACGATTCATGGCCAGTTCTGTACTGGAAAGCATCCGGACTACCGCCCATATCAACAATATGATTCCCAAACCAGTCACAACTCCACCCTGTGTATGTTCCAACGCCTTGCTGGCTATGTTCACCACCCATTGCATTACCTCCGGATTGGTATAAGTCTGTTCATTCAACCAGTCTTCCAGTGCATTTGCGGCCCCGAATCCCCGGGCAATGGCCAAAACCAGCGCAACGACCGGAATAAAAGAAAGCGTCGAATAAAAAGTCAAAGCAGATGCAGAAATGGCAGAAGCATCTTTCACGAAACGATCCATTGAAACAACCACAACAGCGACTGTTTTTAAAACAAAATCATATAAAAAGGTCGAGACCCGCCAATCCCGGCGCAATATGGAATAATAAAAATCGATATATAAAAACCGTTCCAGCGTCTTTCGATGTTTCATGAGCTTCAAGTTACCAACCAGACAAAGATAGTTTAAAATCCCTAAATGCCCCATGAAAAAACGTCGGAAAGTTGTTACTAACTTTCCGACGTTTCTTGTTGATCTTCCGATCACATAAATAACTCCAAAACCGTTTCCTTAATCGTATCCGGATCTGTATCCAACGTAAAAACACAATCCGGTTTTTTATAAACGACTCGGTTTTCTTGCTTAAATCTACCAATTCCGCCACCCGTAATATTCAGCATGATCAAAGCATCGGCAGCTACTCTCCTATTCTCTACAGCCTGCATCAAAGAAGCAACTGCCACTCCGGCAGCAGGTTCAATATCAATCCCTTCACTTTTTTCAAACAACGTCATCGCTTTACGAGTCTCTTCATTCGTGATAGCAAACATATCGCCCCCCGTCTCGGTCAAAGCGTCAAACAACCCGCCTTTCAAAGAATAAGGCGGTTTCCGATTGGACAATACTTTGGCACAGATTTCTTCCGCCTGTTTACGGGCAATCACATCGTCCATTTCCAGTAAAGCCCGTGATGATGCTTTCCAAGCATCGTACATCGGAGTAAAAGGAATATTCTGCGAAACCATCAATTTCATCAGATGATTTCCATAGCGACCATCGGCAATAAAGCGCCGATTGGCTTCCCACGCTGCAATCGCACCCGTTCCGCTTCCCACCGCCTGAAAATAATAATCCGGAATCCGTCCGATCGTGGTCACCGCAGAAAGCACTGTCGTTCCCATTCCATCCCGACGGGCTACATTTTTAGCACCGCCTTCCGGATAAAATTTATCCAGTTCACAAATAATGTTGGAAAGATAAATGGCATCAAAGTAATCCGACCCCTTGGCCGTTGCAATCAATTTCACACAAGGATTCAACGGTTGGGCCGACCACATCGCATCGAGACAGTCCTCCGGAATACAAAGCAACAAGGGAATATTGTTCTCCGAACACACCCGGGCAAATGCCCGCGCAGTATTACCGGCAGAAGCGACAACCATCACCTTTTCACTATTCGCATTGATCCGGGCACAAACAGCATAAGCCTCACACTCCTTAAAAGTACCTGTCCGCATCAATGCCCCTTTCTCCGGCCAATATCCATTGAAAGTGATATACAAATTCGAAAGTCCCAATTCCCGGGCCAAACCTTCACTCTTATAAGTAACAGGAGCCCCGGAGCCCTCCAAGGTCCGACAAACCGGCAACCAGTCAGAATATTTATACAAACCGGGTAAATCTTCTTTTATCTCCAGTTGTTTTTTTGCATAATTGGCAAAAATCAAAGCAGCGCCATCCCGATGGGGACAATCCAATTCCCATTTTTCATCTGCGAACTTTGCGCCACAACACCGAGATTCCAATACATAATCAGTCATATCCAAAGTATCCACTATTAGTATATTACAAAGTACAAAAGTAGCTTATTTCTTATCGTAGAAGTAGAGTATAAATACCACTTTTTCATTTGGATGAAGAGATTTTCAATCCAACCATTCACTGTCGTTATGACAGTTTCTCTGACAAATTTCTCGACTTTTTGATTCGGAATCCGCCATTTTTACAAAAACACAGTCGTGGCAAACAGTGGCATAGCATTTGATAAAAAATAAATGTGTTTGGATTTAAAACCCCAGACGCCCAGAAAACGAATAAATAAATAACAAATAAAATACATTAACATTATGGGAAAGATCATAGGAATTGACTTAGGAACAACGAACTCATGCGTTGCTGTCATGGAAGGGAATGAACCGGTTGTCATACCGAACAGTGAAGGTCGGCGTACCACCCCTTCTATCGTAGCATTTGTTGACAACGGAGAGCGGAAAGTCGGTGATCCGGCAAAACGTCAGGCCATCACCAATCCGAAAAAAACCATATACTCTATCAAACGTTTCATGGGAGAAACTTTTGATCAGGTACAAAATGAAATCAAACGGGTGGCATACGAAGTAGTCAGAGGTGACAACAATACCCCTCGTGTCGTAATTGACAACCGCCAGTATTCTCCTCAGGAGATTTCAGCCATGATTCTTCAGAAAATGAAGAAAACAGCGGAAGATTATCTGGGACAGGAAGTAAGTGAAGCAGTTATTACCGTACCGGCCTATTTCAACGACGCACAGCGTCAGGCCACCAAAGAAGCCGGAGAGATCGCCGGTCTGACGGTAAAACGTATCATCAACGAACCGACGGCTGCCGCTTTGGCATATGGTCTGGACAAAAAAGCACAGGATCAGAAAATCGCCGTATTTGACTTGGGTGGCGGTACCTTCGATATCTCTATCCTGGAATTGGGCGACGGAGTGTTTGAAGTAAAATCAACCAACGGAGATACCCACCTGGGAGGTGATGATTTCGATGACAAGATCATCAACTGGCTGGCGGACGAATTCCAGAAAGACGAAGGGGTTGATATCCGGAAAGATCCGATGGCTCATCAACGTTTGAAAGAAGCTGCAGAAAAAGCCAAAATCGAGTTGTCCAGTTCTACTTCAACAGAAATCAACCTGCCGTACATTTTCCCGGTGAACGGAATTCCAAAACACTTGGTACGTACGTTGACCCGTGCTCAATTCGAACAGTTGTGCGACAGCCTGATTCAGGCCACCATCGAACCGTGCCGCAAAGCTCTGCAAGATGCCAACCTGAAAGCTTCCGACATCAACGAAGTCATCCTGGTAGGTGGTTCAACCCGTATCCCGGCCGTACAGCAAAAAGTACAGGAATTCTTCGGTAAGACTCCGTCCAAAGGAGTAAATCCGGACGAAGTTGTCGCTGTAGGAGCTGCCATTCAGGGTGGTGTATTGACAGGAGAAGTAAAAGACGTATTGCTGCTGGATGTTACCCCGCTGTCATTAGGTATTGAAACATTGGGTGGTGTTATGACCAAACTGATCGAAGCCAACACGACCATTCCGACCAAAAAGTCAGAGGTATTCTCGACGGCTGCAGATAACCAGCCTTCCGTAGAAATCCATATTCTGCAGGGAGAACGTCCTATGGCCAAAGACAACAAGACCATCGGCCGGTTCCACCTGGACAGCATACCGCCAGCACCGCGTGGTGTGCCTCAGATCGAAGTAACGTTCGATATCGATGCCAACGGTATCCTCAACGTATCTGCCAAGGACAAAGCTACCGGCAAGGAACAGTCCATCCGTATCGAAGCTTCCTCCGGTTTGTCAGAAGCTGAAATCAAACGGATGAAAGACGAAGCCGCTGCCAATGCTGCTGCCGACCAACAGGAGAAAGAAAGAGTAGATACCATCAACAAGGCAGACTCCATGATCTTCCAGACGGAAAAACAACTGAAAGAGTTCGGAGACAAACTGCCGGCTGACAAAAAGGCACCGATCGAATCTGCTCTTCAGGAACTGAAGGACGCCCACAAGGCTCAGGATGTCGCCCGCATCAACAGCGCCATCGACAAACTGAACAGTGTCTTCCAGGCGGCCTCTCAGGAAATGTACAACGCCCAGGCACATCAACAGCAAAATACCCAACAGGGACCTCAGGGTAATCCGAACGCCGGTCAAACCAACAATGGCGGGAAAGACCAGGAAGTAACGGATGTGGATTTCGAGGAGGTCAAGTAAGTTGGATAACAAACAATAAACATCCATAAGAAAAGGTGTGGAACTCAAGCGGTTTCACACCTTTTCTGTTTTTAAAGAACTGAAGACTTACTACGGACACACTGATTGAAACACTACCTCTCGAAGATCCTGCTTCCATGCCGTTTTATGCTATTTATACCTTTTTACTACATATCATTCATCGACAATCCCTTGTAAGATATGTCATATCCCTTGAACTCGCCTGTGGCACGCAGGAAAGCGGCAGCCTTCTGTTTCAGCACCTCCATATCTATGTTTACTGCTTTACGTTTTACTTCGAAAAACGTAGCTTCATTGTCCAGTTCATTCTCGACCACAATGTCAATTTCATTCTCACCTTTGCGATCCCACCATCCGCCGATCCGTGTATAGGCTTGACGTTCGATTAAAACGCGCCTGAAATAACGTTCGAGCATCAGACCGCTGAATGTTTCGTAGTCTCGGTTTATAATCGTCTTCAAGCTCTCATAATTCTCTATTTCCAACATATAGCTGTACTTATAGATAAAGCGGAACCAAAAAGTAAAAAAGTTGTCTTCTATCGTATAGCGGACATTCTTGGTAGAACTTCTTTCAAACAGAGGCTGTTTCTTGGCGATAACCTCGTACTCGTTTTCCAGTTTGGTCAGATAGCCGCCGATTTCCCTACCTACTACGCTCTCTATTTCCGAACGGGAGGTCTTCCCCCTTGCTATCGCTGACAGAATTGAAAAATAAACCCCGTAGTCCTTACCGAACTCCTCAATAAGTATGGCTTTGCCTTCTCCCAGGAAAATGGAATCGGCCTTTACGATTTGATCCAACATTTTTTCTTGGGTCGTCGCCCCGGCATCCACAAGCAACTGTACATACTTCGCCACGCCTCCCGTAAAGGAATACAAAGCCAACAGGTCTTCTGACGTGTAACTGGGATGATACTCCATCAGTATTTCCTTTAGAACGGCCGGTGTAAATGGGCGTACTGTCATAAAACGTGTCTGCCTGTTATAGAGTGGTTCCTTTTTGTCCTTGAATATCTTCGTCATCATGGAGTAAATAGAGCCGCAAACAATCAGGTTCATACGTGCGTTCTGGCTATATATATCCCAAATACGCTGCATGTCGCTGTACACGGATTTGTTTACACGAAAGAACTCCTGAAACTCATCAATGAACAGCGTGACAGGACGTTCTATGGAAAGTTTCATCAGAAACTCAAATACATCGGCAAAATGTTCCGCCCGTCCCATTGTCGGTATTCTCAGCTTATTTTCGATTTCAAGACGGTAGTCTTCACACAAGTCACTTTCAGCTTTGCGGGCAACGAAAAAATAGAGAATAGGTTCGTCCTCGTATGCTTTCCATACAAGAGATGTCTTGCCGATGCGGCGCCGTCCCGTCACGACCGTAAATTGTGCGTTATTTTTTGCCATCTCGCGAATTTCCCGCAGAGATGTAATTTCGTTTGCTCTGTCAAAAAACTTCATACCCCTATTCCTTTTATTTCAATTTCCGAAATGGCTGTTTCGGAAACAGCCATTTCGATACTGCAAATATAGTGGATTTATAAATAAAAATCTACTTATTTTGCACTGAATTCTCGAAAATGAAAAAATGGCAAACCGAGGTAAAGAGGATTTGGTGACAGGAAGCATAACAGGTAAGATGCTCCGTTTTGCTTTTCCGCTGATGCTGGGCAATCTGTTGCAGCAATGTTATAACATTGCCGATACCCTGATCGTTGGGCGTGTGCTGGGAACGGAGGCTTTGGCTGCAGTAGGATCGTCGTATGCACTCATTGTATTTTTGACCTCTGTATTCATTGGATTGAGCATGGGATGCAGCGCTGTTTTTTCCATACAGTACGGCGCACGTGCTTTGAAGGAAATGCGGCAAAGTATCTTTTCTTCCCTATTGGTGGTGGGAGGTGTCACGATATTGCTGAATATATGTTCACTTGTTTTCCTGACACCGGTAGTTCGCCTTTTGCAGATACCCTCCGAATTGCAACAAATGGTGCATAATTATCTGTTCATTGTATTTCTGGGCATGATTCCGGTCAGTATATATAACTTCTATGCCTTCCTGCTTCGTGCCATCGGTAATTCGACAGTGCCACTAACCTTTCTGATGGTATCCGTAGTACTCAATATCATTCTCGACCTTGTATTGATGGTTGGATTTCATCTGGGAGTGGAAGGTGCGGCACTGGCAACGGTCATATCCCAAACTGTCGGAAGCACAGGCTTATGTATCTATACACACCGCCATTTCCCGGAGCTTTGCTTGAAACGAACGGACTGTACCGTCAGCTCTCATTCCATGAAACGGGTAGCTTCTTATTCTTTTCTGACCTGTATACAACAATCAGTCATGAATTTCGGCATTCTGATGGTGCAGGGACTGGTAAACAGTTTCGGTACGGCCGTGATGGCAGCCTTTGCAGCTGCCGTGAAGATCGATTCCTTCGCATACATGCCGGTCCAAGACTTCGGCAATGCCTTTTCCACATTTATCGCTCAAAATTTCGGAGCAGGTCAGACAGATCGTATCCGACGAGGCATTCGCAGTGCCGTATGGACAACGACTCTGTTTGCCTTACTGATCTCTGCCCTGGTATTCTGCCTCGCTCCACAACTGATGTCGCTTTTTGTTAGTTCGAGCGAAACGGAAATTATTGCCATTGGTGTACAATACTTACGAATAGAAGGCAGTTTTTATATCGGAATCGGCTATCTTTTCCTGTTATACGGTTTCTACCGCGCGATAGCAATGCCTGCCATGTCAGTCGTTCTGACTGTCGTCTCGCTGGGTACCCGCGTATTGCTGGCCTATATTCTCGCGTCGATTCCTGCCATCGGATATACAGGCATCTGGTGGTCTGTCCCCATCGGCTGGGCATTGGCCGACATCATAGGAGTCTGGTATTATCGAAAAAATAGTAGACAATAGCAACTATTTAAAAATATAATATTACCTTTGCAGCAAAATAAGATAATAAGTGATGAACGAACTATTAGGAACGACGGTCGGCAAATTGCGCAATAAACTGCACCGACTGATGAAACAACGATATACACAGGAAGCAGAGGTGAAAATGACCGTAGAAGAATTCATTCTCTTGAATATGATCAAGGCCCGGACAGACCAGATCATACAAAACATCGCAATTGCTACGGGCAAGAACAAGTCTGTCGTAATGCGTATGATCGATTCCTTGGAGGAAAAGGGATTGGCCAAACGTACCGTCAATCCGGAAGACAGAAGAGAAAATTTGCTGAGCATCACCGATAAAGGCAGTGAAGTCGTTTCCCAATACCAGGAAATAGAAAAAAGGCTTTCCAATGAGTTGCTGAAAGACATACCCGCAGAAAAAGTGCGTATATTTTTTGAAGTCATTGAAGAAATTTCCCAAAAGGCGAACAGTGTCTAATCTTTTTTATCCAAATAGTTGCTATTATAAACAATTTATATTATCAACAAATATACTATGAAATACGCCACCCACTATATCATTATAAGCAGTTTGCTATTCTACGTTTTCTCCACATCGGCTCAACCCGTCAAACGAGTCATGGATTTGAACGAACTGTTCACCTTGGCAGATTCCATGAGTAAAACCATAAAAATCTTTGAATTGGCCGTCACCGGAGCCGACAAAGACATTTCCGTTGCCAAAAATGCCTATCTTCCGAATATCGATTTTTCTGCCTCCGCTACATACAATGGAAATGCGTGGGTAGCAGACCGTGATTTCTCAAATGGGCAGTCATACGCCTCCCCCCATTTCGGAAATAATTTCACCCTCGAAGCTTCTCAGGTTATTTTTACGGGAGGGGCCATACGCAACAACATTCAGGCTCTCGAAATACAGAAAAGAATCACGGAATGGGACCTCTCGGCCCACCGACAAGAAATCTATTTTCTGATGGCCGGTTATTATCTCGATCTGTATAAATACCGGAATCTTCTGAGCGTATACGACAGGAACATCGAACAGACCAAACAGGTCATACACGACATGCATGCCCGGGAAGCAGCCGGCATCGCGTTGGACAACGATATAACACGCTACGAGGTACAATATCAGAATCTCCAATATCAACGAACCGAATTGACAAGTTCCATTCGTATCTATAACGATAAAATCGTCACCTTGCTTGATTTACCGCCTCAAACCGAGATTTATCCCGATACCACTTTACTCTGCCGTCAGATGCCGAAACCCCGGGAAATGGAATTTCAGGACTTGGCTTTTCAAAATTCTCCGCTTTTGAACAAACATCGTCTCACACTCGATATGCTGACCAAAAAAGAGAAAATAGTCAAATCCGAATACATGCCCCAGATCAGCTTCATCGCCGGCGATAACCTCAAAGGACCAATCACCTATGAAATCCCTACCCTCAACAATAACATCAATACCTGGTATATTGGCGTAGGACTAAAATACAATATCGGCAATCTGTACAAAACGGCTAAAAACCTGTCACGCTTACACACCTCCATCCAACAATCCAACAGTGAACTCGATTCATTCGAAGAGAATGTAAGTCTAAATGTACGGGAAGCCTACATCCGTTACCTGGATTCGTTCGAACTGTTAAAGACACAGGAAAAAAGCTTACAACTTGCCTGCGAAAATTATGAAGTCACAGCCAACCGATATGCCAATGACCTCGTGCTTGTAACAGACCTGGTAGATGCGGACAATCTCCGGTTATCCGCCAAAGTCCAATATGTAAACGCACAAATAAATGTCATTTACAATTATTATAAACTACTTTACACTACAGGAACGCTTAATGCCATAAACAACTGATATCACCATGAATAAGAAAAACAAAATAATATTGCGAAACATTGTTGTCATCGCAATAATTCTCAGCGGTTTACTTTGGGTATGCTCCAAGTTTCTCCATTTCGGTCGTGTCGAATATACTGACAATGCACAGATCAGACGAAATATCATACCCATCAACTCCAGAGTTCAAGGTTTCATTCAGAAAGTCTGTTTCGATGATTTCCAATTTGTTCACAAAGGCGACACACTCGTAATCATCGAAAGTGCCGAGTACAAACTGAAAGTAGTGCAAGCCAAAGCCTACTACCAGAAGACACTCATGGAAAACACTGCCATGGAAACCGTCATTTCCACAACAGCAAACAATCTCACGGTTTCAGATGCAAATATTGAAGAACTCCGCATCCGATTATCCCAGGCCGAGACAGATTTTCACCGTTATGAGCAATTATATGTCCAAAACGCTGTAACCCGACAACAATACGATAATGCCAAGGCTGATTACGAGGCGACAAAAGCAAAATACGACATGCTCGTACGGCAGAAAAAAAGTACTTCTCTGGTGAAAGACGAACAGACTCAACGCCTGGAACAGAATCAGACCAATATCGAAGTCGCCAAAGCCGCACACAACCTGGCAGAACTCAATCTGTCCTACACCGTAATCGTTGCCCCGTGCGATGGAGTGACATCCCGCAAAGCGATACAGGAAGGACAGTTGATACAACCGGGTCAGACTTTGCTGTCGCTGGTTGAAGACCGACAGGTATGGATCATCGCTAATTACAAAGAGACACAGACCGCCAACATCAGCGAAGGCTTGCCGGTCAGCATCACAGTCGATGCCATTCCTGACATAAAATATTATGGCAAGGTAGCAGCCCTTTCCAAAGCAACCGGAGCCCAGTATTCCATTATTCCTCAGGATAATTCGGCCGGTAATTTCGTAAAGGTGGAACAGCGCATTCCGATCAAAATCATTTTTACCGACCAAAACAGCCCGGAAAATATGAATCGGTTGCGTTCCGGCATGAATGTAGAGTGTGAAGTCAATTATTAACGCCTATGGAAACACCATCACCCGAAGAAATAGCTGCCGCAAGACGTATCATGGTATGGAAGGATTTCGTTCCCCCATTCCTGCGTTTTCCGTTGTTTTTGCTGATCATCATTGTATATATGTTTTCAGGTGGCGTTTATATGTCCGCCGTATCGGAAATGTCCGGAAGCCTCTCCTGGATCAACGAAGATATCCTGATGGCCGGTTATGCCTCCATGACCGGTTTGACAATAGCTTTTCCCTTACTGTTCAGAATTCTTTTCAGATTTCCAACACGAGAATTGCTTCTCTTTTCTGCCGGGGTTTTCATCGTCAGCGATTATCTGTGCATGATTTCTGATTTTCTCCCCCTCGTCGTTTTGCTTTCGTTTATCAGTGGATTTTTCAAGATAGTCGGGACATTTGTCTGTTGGAGCAATATACAGCTCAAAATCACTCCCCGCAGAGACTTTGCCGTATTTTTCCCTTTTCTGTTCACCTTTGTCCTGGGTAGTGTACAACTCGTAAACATAGTGACCGGATACAGCATATATGCATTCGACTGGAAAGCCATGCACCGGCTCACGATCGGGGCGTTTATACTCATTTTCACCTTGGTTTATTTTTGCATGCGACGTAATTTTCGACAAGGTCCGTATATACCTTTCAAAGGAATCGACTACTTAGGCGGTATCTTGTGGAGTCTATGGCTGATCTGTATCGTATTTATCTGTGTTTATGGAGAATACTATGACTGGCTAGACGGAAAACCTATTCAGACGGCCATTATCTTCGCCGCCGTACTGCTGGTTTTGTGCCTGCAGCGGGCAGCGACCATCCGCCACCCCTATATAAACCTGAAAACCTTTTCCCAACACAACATGCTTTTTATATTTATATTGTTTGGCTGTATGACGTTGATGTCCGCTACGGCTACTTCCATCCAAAACATTTTTACAGGAGCCATTCTCGGATTTGATGCACGGCACAATGCTGACCTAAACTGGGGCATTCTTCTCGGCATAGGTGTTGGTACCGGTATCTTTTATTTAGCACTGACCCAATGGAAATGGCGCATCAAAGACATTGTGCTGGCCGGTTTTTTCTTCTTCTTTCTCTATCAGGTGATGCTTTATTTTTTAATCGACGCATCTGCCGAGAAATACATGCTCTATTTGCCGATGCTGTTCAAAGGTGCCGGCGTAAGCCTTGTGTATACTTCCCTCACCTATGCCCTTGCCGGATGTGTCACGTTCGCCTACTATTTCGAAGCCATGTGTGTCATCGGTTTTATACGGACAAGTTTCGGCGGGCCATTAAACGCTGCCATCCTCACTCAACTTTTCAATCATATCAAACAGGAAAATATCGCCGGGTTGGGCAGTTATATCGATTCGATGCACTCACTGGCCAATTCTTTCTCTGCCCTATATAATGAATTTCAAAAACAAATTCTCCTGGTAAGCCTGAAAGAAGTGTATGGTTATGCCGTCATCATCGCCATCGTTATTCTGCTTGCCATATTGTTGTCAGACTACCGATCTCTCATCTCTTCCAAAGCCTCTCCGATGCTGAAACTGTCTGAAGTGTGGAAATATGTACGCCACAAGACAAAATAATAACGTGTGTCATCGGCCGAGCCGGACACACGTTATTTTAGCGTTTAAAAGTCACAATCGGGTTACATCGCTTTCAACCCATTCAACAAGGTCTTATAATTGTTGACAGAGGTCTTTACCGTCTTGGCAGCCTCCTCTTCCAAATAAGATATCACCTCCCCCTTCATCTTGGTCGGAATAAGCGGCCAGAAGCGTTTCCACAACATATCCAGATTCATCTGTCCAAATTTGTAATCCATTTTGGCAATCTTTTTCTGATAGATTTTAAAGATCGACTTCCAATCCTGTTTTGCCGCATTTTCGATAACCAAGGCCAAATATCCCAACGTAGATTTATCTTTTAGACTACCGGCCTCTTCGATATCCTTTAAAACTGTCTGCAATTTTTCATTTCCTAAATCAGGAGTCGGCAAAAATTCCATTAAGAATGGAAAATAAATCCGCAACAAGGCTTTTTCTGCCCGGGCTTTATCTTCAATCTTATTCTGATAGTCTTTCCGATGCTTTAAGAAATAACGGGCCATTTCATTCTCCGGATCTGTAACAAAGTTCTCATAAAACGGAAGTATTTCTTCTGTTATTTTCTGTTCATCGGATAAAGAAGTCCAAAATTCCCGGGCAATCTTTCCGACTTCCTCTTCACTCATATTTCCTGCAGCCGACATATTCAGCAAATATTCCATGACAACTCGAGGGGTTCGATCCCCGGCATCATATTTTTCCTTCACCGGAACATAAGCGGTTTCCGTTGAAAATGCCCGTTTGATTTGCTCGATCAACTGTTGCGGAGGTCGTGTCCCCATGATACGGTGAACCAGATTCCCTTCTGAATCCAGCACCAGCATGGTTGGAAAAGCCAGCACCTCATAACGTTTTGCCAATTCTATTCCTTCACCTTTCTCCATATCCATTTTTATATTGACAAAATGTGTATTGAAAAAATCTCCAACTTCCTTTAAGGGAAATATTCTCTTGGCCAAAATTTTACAAGGTCCACACCAAGAAGTATAACAGTCCATAAAAACCAGTTTTTTCTCTGCTTTAGCCTTCGCCAGCACCTCAGCAAAGGATACTTCTTCAAAATGTACACCCTTTCCATCATTCTCTATTTCCAGCAAAGCATCCTTATAGGCCTGTGCCACCGACGGGACATCCGCCAATTTTGCCCGTTCCTGTAAATACGCCTCTATTTGTCCTTTCCATTCAGGATGATCTTTAATTACAGAAACCAATCCCAAATCGGCATATTGCAAGATTTCCGGTTGAAATTTAGGTCCAATTTCTTTCAACAAATTTATGAAATCGGAAATGCGCCCCTCTCCTCTGGCTTTGGTGGCCGTTAAATACAAAAAGGCAAGATCATCCGGAGATAGATATTGATTCATCACTTTCTCGATCCCTGCGATATCGAGTTCTTCATATCCCTTCGAATCAAACAGATAGGGATAAATCGCCCGAATATTCAAAAACGAAATCAATTGTTTTACGTCATCAACTCCATTTTCCTTGGCAAAATCAGAGAAATGCCGCAATAAAAAATCATAATACACCGAATGAATGTCTTCCACCACCTGCCCAAAAATATTCCAGTTTTCCTTCTTTACCAAATCCATAGAATCGATGCTGGAAACATAGATGTTTACCATTTCTTTCTGTTTATCGCCTTCATTCGCATGCTGCAACACATCGATATAATCCCGCAAGAAATCGATATCTCGTTCTCCTGCCTCAAAGCGCTGATTCATTCCAACCAACGTTCTTTGGGAATCCAGTCCTCTGGCCACCTGATCTTTGAATTCCGGTAATTTCTCTCCTCCGACAATACGATGGATGAGGTTTCCCTGTGGATCAAGAATTAAAAAATGAGCATAAAAACGGATATTGTATTTTTCTACCAGATATTGATTCTTGGTATCGACCGTATTCAAACACAGACAAACAAAATTCTCATTCAACCATTGTGCAAAATCGGCATCGGAAAAAACCACTTCGTTCATGGAGTGACAGGGAACCGCCCAATCTGCAAAACAGTTAAAAAAGATCGGTTTCTGGGTCTCGGCAGCTTCCTTTAAAGCATCTTCATAAGAATCCAAAAATTTCACTTTCACCTTCGACATAGAGTCACTGCCATTTTGAGCCATGGAAAACAGGACTCCCATGCATACCATACAAAATATACTGAAAATCTTTTTCATCTTTTATCAATTTTTATCTTTTACCAAACGGACATTATATAATACCGGATGCCCGTCTTCATTAATTATTTTTGTTGTCGTACGCAATATCTTTTCGGAGTAGACAGCGACAGAGCGAATGACACCCAAAGAAGTCGAATCGGTATCTGCAATCTTTTCAGATGTCCAGAAGAAAGCATTCTCATCCTTTTTTGTATAGGTATCATTATCCGTCCAGTTGCTATAATTGGGTGTATATAGTTTTCCCCCACCATACAGTGCATCAAAACCGATTCCATGTTCACCTTTTTTCAGCAAAGCACCCTCGGTTGTTCCTCTCCAGGTATTGTCACGATCCACCTCCTCTTTTTCCATGCCAATATAGCGTTCCAATTTTTTCCAGTCCTCATCGGTGGGCAAACGCCAGCCTCCTTCCGTCGGAACGGATGCCAAAGCAGCCTCATAACTATATAACAAACCGTATGTCTCTGAATAATGTCCATTGCTTCGTTCGGTTTTTTCCATCTGCTCCGCCATGGATTCTGCCACTACTGCTGCAGGAAGTTCTTTTTGATATCTTTCCAAAGCTGCAGCAATTTCCGGCCAACTGTAATAATCCCTGCAATAAACAATCACTTCACTGAGCGGCATGCCATACATCAAAAGAAACTCTGCCACCATATCTTTGGCATATATCTTCGTACCAAACATTTCATAATAAACATCCTCCAGGATACCGTTTTCAATCTCCTCATTCAACTTCTCCACCAACATCTCATTGGGAATGTTCACCTCTTCAAAAGGCATCGAAAGAAAACTCTCGCCAAAAGTCCGACATCCCATATTGTTATCTCCTTCAGCCAATTTATAAGCCAAATTTTCAGCGAACCATATCTGATCCCCTATCTCGATACACTTATAAACCCGCTGATCGCGCATATCAATGAAATCCGCAGCCGGTTTTACTCCAGGGACCGAATAATACTTCACCTTTTCAGTTTCCTGGCAAGCCACCAAAACGATCGAAACAATCGATAATATCATCAAAATCTTTTTCATACTACGTGAATTATAATTCTACTCCCATTTTTTCCTGAATAATATCCACCAGGATATTGTACTTTTTCATGACCAAAGGATAACTTCCCCAATATTTTTTGAACTCTTCCGGCGAGTAACTCAAAATCAACTGCAAATACATACTGATGTCACTGTCTACAGTAGATGGAGTCGCATCCCGATATATGCTCATGTCCCGAGGAGCAACAAATCCCCATGGTCCAACAATCGCAGCATAAGCAAGCCGACTATCTTCTATAAACGATTCGGGATATCCTTTTCCCAGCACGAATTCCTCATAATCAGCCATAAACATGGTTTCCGGCCTTGCATAATACAGATAAAATCCGCCATTCCCATAAGGATCCTCGTTCGGATAAACGAATACACCACTCCGACCGTAAGAACTCTGATCTACGACTGTTCCGAATTCATTCAATTCATCTGCATAATTATAAATCTTATCCATGATCAGCGACCGTTCTATCGACAAAAACATCTCTTCCGTCTGAACCTTATCGTAATCTGCCAGTTTGGTAATCAGAATCGCTCTAAAATTCGCCCGGAAATCGTTCATATTGGAATTTGTTCCTCCCATGTTTGCATTAATTTCACCGCTGGAGTTTACCACCCAGATGGAGTCGGCCACCATGATCATGGTCGGCCGCATTTTCGGAGTCAAATTTTCCAAAAATGAACGCAAAGAAGTCAAACACTTCATCTGTCGTTCTTCCCCTTCGACATAAAAAAACCTAAATGTCCCACTCAATTGTTGATCGCTGTCATTAAAGAAAACCCAGTTGGGATCTATCGTTTCATAACGATAGAAAGGATTTCCGTAAATATCATTTCGAATGAACTGTTTTCCAATGGTATCATTAAAATAAATAGACACCCCATACTCCTTGTACAACAAATAACGTTCATGTTGTATCGGATTGCTCGGATCATCCGTAATCGCATACACATTCGAAAAATCAATTTCATTCTGCAAATCATCTTCTTTCTGACAGGCACAGAACAAAATGCCTGCAAACCATATTAACAATGAATATTTCATAATCGATCATTTTAAATTTCCTCTAAAGCCCCTCTTACCGGTCTTTCATTACCTGGCATCGGTTTCACATCAAACTCTTTCACAGACTTGGGAATGTCAAAAGTATAAGCAGGATCGTTCTCCTCCAATACATAAGTATAGGTATGATCCAACAAATAGTTCGGATATCCTCCATAGACACTGTACTTCCGATAAATTTTCTTCGTATAGGGATAGGGTTGAGCCACAGAATAACGTCTCAAATCAAACCAGCGATGGCCTTCAAAACACAGCTCCTTCCGCCGTTCATTCCGGATTTGCCGAACCAGTTCTTCTCCAGCATAATTCTGATCCACATAATTTTTAATCCGAGTCCGCCGCAAACTGTTTAAATACTGATTAGCCAAAGCGTCCTGATTTCCCATCATCGCACACGCCTCTGCCATATTCAGATAAGCTTCTGCATTTCTCAACATCAATACATCGGATACCCTTGATTGATGATTTCCCGTATAATACTTATACGACAGCGCCAAACTATCCGTCTGTCCGTTTCTAGTAAAGAAAGAACGACGGCAATCCTCCTCTCCATAAAGATTGTACAAATCCTGGCTTACACAAAAATCAGGAGCATAAGCCGTCATAATAATCTGAGAAAAAAGAGAAGCCTGCGAAAAAATCAGTTCAGCATTATCTTCTGTCAGAAAACGATTCTCATTATCAAAGGGTTCCATGGTCACCATGGACGACAAGAAATAAGAATTATTAAAAGTCGGTTCCAAAAGGTTCTTCACCTCTTCCCATTTCTGCATATACAAATATACACGACTGAGCAACAGAACTGCGGCGTCTTTAGATGCCCGGTAAAGTACATTTTTCGAGCTTTCACTCAAACAGGTAATCGAATTCTTCAAATCCGCCACCAATTGCTCATATATTACCGACAACGGCGTCCTATCGAACTGCGTCTCCTTGTTTTTATCGTGTTCTACCCCGGATGTCAGTTTCAAAGGTACCCCCAAATCAGAAGATGCCGTTGCCGGATTATAGGGTTTCCCGTACAGATTCGTTAAAATAAAATAGAATTGAGCCCGTAAGAAATGACATTCACCTTTTACCCGGTAATAATCCTGACGTTCCTTGTCTGTAGAAATATCCAAACGGTCGATTTCTTCCAGAGTCGTATTCAAAATAGCAATCCGCTGATACAGATCTACCCATGTCTGCCGATCGTCATGAGTTGTCATTTCCGTATTACAAATATCCTGTTGCCAGGTTGTATAACCGAACAAAACCTTCGCCATAGACTGCCACTGAGTCGTCGCATAGTTGTTTCCACCATAGGTGTACAGTTTCTCCATCTCTACCCCATTGATATCATCATCCAGCAAATTGAAAAAATCGCAGGAATTTCCAGACGGATAGACATAAGAATAAGGAGGTGCCGGATTTCGACTGGGCATATACACAGACCCCAAAAGCAACTCATCATAATCAGATATCTTGGAAGCCCGGATGTAAGTCTGCGAAAATTCATCAAGAAAATCGCCGCATCCGGTGAGAGACAAGAGTAATATTCCGAAAACAATATTTTTAAGTTTCATATCTGTTTCTATTTAAAATGACACATTAACACCGAAAGTATAACTCGGTCTGACAGACAAAGTAGGTTTGTCAAAACCGGCTTGTGAAGGATCCTGTCCCTTCAGTTCCTTGGCAGAAATGGTAAACAGATTCTGGGTACTGAAATTAATGGAAAAATAACTGAAAGGAGTTTTCTTCAAATACCGGGCAGGAAGACTATAACGCAATGTCAACGACTGCATCTTCAGATAATTTCCACTGACTACCCGAATATTCGACTGATCATACATTTGCCATACATTGTTTGCAAACGGACCCGTCAGACCTCGATAACCGGTCTCAGAAGAATAATGAGTTCTGTATTTATCATAATTCGGATCAGAAGGACTCAACAGAACGGGATAATTGGTACGCAATTCATCACCGGGCACCATCCATCGTTGCGTAAATTCTTTTCGAATATTTTCAATCGAAGTAACTCCATCCTGAATCGGATCGTACATGTTGAACAAACGCACTTTGGATCCCAAACTGTAAGCTAAATTAAAGGACAGAGACCAGTTCTTATATTTGATATTGTTATTGAAATTTCCGGTAATAAACGGATCCCGACAACCACTGTCTTCCAATACCGTCATCATAATTTCTGCTACCGACTTTCCATATAACAGATGTACCCGTTCTTCCCAATCATCAAACAAGGGTATTCCCGTCGTCGGACTCAATCCCAAAAATTTATATGAATAAAAAGTACTGATCGGTTTACCGCTAATAATCGCAGTACCGTTCAGAAAATCACTCATGGTATAATTTTCAATGGGCTGAGTTTTCACTTCATTCCAGTTAATAGAATAATAAGTCGATACATACCAGCTGAAATCATTGGTCTTCACCGGATAACCCGACAAAGAGATCGATAAACCCGTATTCGATAGATTACCGTTATTCATGGTATAGACACCATTCGGAACTCCATTGACAGTAGCGACATTGATGGAAGACAACAGATCTTTTGTCTTTTTAAAGTAAAGGTCCATATTCACATTCAGGCGAGACTGAAACAAAGAAAATTCCAAACCGATGTTAGTCTGGTTGGTTACCTCCCATCTCAAATTCGGATTCGGCAACTTATACAAGGTCGAAATATATTCACCGTAATAAGTGTCTACACTTCCCTGATTCAATAACATATCCGGTGTTTCTCCGTCGATCATATTTCCCTGTTGCCCGAATGAAAGCCGCAAACGAGCCTCGCTTAGCCAGAACCGATTTGCCAGCTTCTCATTTTCTGCCAACTTCCGCCGATAAAAGATTTCTTTTAAATTCGCCATTCCGGAAATAGACCATACCGGTAACAATCTATTGTTACTTTCACTACCGAATTTATTAGAAGCATCAAAACGTCCATTCGCATTCAGAGTAAAATAATCATTATAGGAATATGACAATGTCAAATAACCACTGACCTTATTTGTCAAATTCTCGCTGATAGAACGATGAGGCTTTGCCAACCACGCCTTAAACAAAGGATAGTCATCAATTAAATAATGCACATTTTCATTCATCGCAGAAGTAGTCCCAGACAAATCGACAAACTGTTTTCCTCGATTTCTCAGATATCCTCTGTCTTCATCGGAAATACCAACATTTTTATTAGAATTTGCCTCAAAACCCAAAGAACTGGCTATCAAATGTTTACAATCAGCATCCAGGTATTTGTTAAAATTACTCTGAATTCGCAGCATCATATTTTTAGCATCACTCTGCGTAGTTTTCAATATACCGCCATAAGGCAGATAACATTTTCCATCCTCACCCATCGGTGGTGTCTGATCGGGTTCTGCATTCCGCAAAGCGGATACATACCAAGAATTTTCTCCCCACCAATCTTCCTGACGCGTACTGCTACTGGAATAGGAAGCAGAAACTGTCGCATTCAAAAAATCCGCAATATTATACCGCAAATCCAAAGTAGCCATTGCCGTTGTTCCCGCATACTCCTGAGAAGAATTCTCAATCTCATTCAAAATATTATAATTCAAATAAGTATGACTTTCATTTTCAGCCGGTCTTTTGTAATAATACAAACTTCCGTCCTCATTGAAGCAGGGCAATGCCCGAGTGGTGTTATAGGCATAATTCATGGCATCGACTTCTGTCGGCACATGATTTTTATTCTGCACATTGGCATTGATACGCAGGGAGGCTGTAAACTTTTTGGAAAGATTCGCATCCAAGTTCATCATCAGAGAATAACGGTCACTGTAAGAAGTTTTGGTAACCCCATCATCTTCAGAAATACCGAAAGAAGTATAATAGCGAATTTTATCTGAACCGCCGGAAATACTCAAAGTATGAGCATGCGAATAAGCATCGCGGGTCAGAAGATCAAACCAATCGGTATTTACCACCTCATAGTGTTGCACCTGCTTTAAAAATTCATCATAGCTCAACAAACCGGTCATCCAATCATAATAGGCACCTTCATATCCCACCATCGTCATATTCTCCGGGAAATAATAATGACTGTCGACCAGATCTTTTCCGAATTGCATCCGTTCCTGGGAATTCATCAAATTAATATTCCGGTCCGTATACCGGGGACGGCGAGTAAAAGTCGAGGTATGACTGTATGAAAGAGACATCTTCCCTACAGCTCCCCGTTTGGTAGTTACGACAATCACACCGTTCGCAGCCTGAGTACCATAGAGAGCCGTAGCCGAAGCATCTTTCAACACGTCAATTCGTTCGATATCTTGCGGATTGATACCGGCAATCGCATTTCCCACGATATTGATATAATCCGGATTATTCAGATCTGCCGGATCCACATCCACCGGATCGTACAGCACCACTCCATCCAATACCCACAACGGCTGACGATTCCCAATCAACGTAGAAGTTCCCCGAACCCGGATACGAGGAGTTGCCCCAACCTCTCCGGAATTATTCATGACAACCAAATCGGGAATCCGTCCCTCCAGCGCCTGATCAATGGAAGTCATACCAGGCACCAGCACATCTTCTGCCTTTACAGAAGAAATGGCACTGGTCAAATGACGACGATCGATTGTCTGATAACCGGTCTGCACCACATTGGCCACATCCAGTTCATATATGTCTTCCTCCATTGTAATCTCCAGCAATTTCTGCCCTTTATAAACGACATTGACCGGTTTCATTCCGACAAAAGAAAAAAGCAAAGAAAAGTTTTTGTTATCTCCAGGGTAAACGATCTCAAACTCCCCCTGCGAATTAGTAGTCACACCAATGGTCGTCTTATCGATCATAACAGCAACTCCTGGCAATAAATTTCCGTCCTGATCCCTCACAACACCTTTCACAACCGTCCGTTCAGTCTGAGGAACATAAGCCTCGCCGGCTCGAATGACGATAACGCCATTGACCAAAGAATACTTCAAGTTTTTCCCTTTAAGAGCCTCTTCCAATATCTCTTCTACTGTTGCCTGGGTCATCTTTATGGAAACATTGCCATTCTTCTCCAGTTCCTGAATGTTGTATAAAAAATCCAAGTCAACTTTCGATTTTATTTCAGAAATAAGTGTTTCCAAACTTACATTTTCCAGATTTACCGAAATCCGCTGATGTTGGGAATAAGCATTGGCCGATATCGGCAAACCTCCGCACAGGCAGAAAAAACAACACAGTTTTACCAATAATCCGAATTTTTTATCCCGCAAATATCTCCACGGAATACCCTTGATTCTTTTTTTTCTCATAAGTTTAAATAATAAAATATAATCAGTCATTTTTATATCCAATAATGACACTGCTACCATGTACCTCAAAACTGATATTGGTTGTCATTTCCAACATTTTCAAATGTTCTTCTATCGAATCGTATTTTTTTAGATCGCCGGTAAACAGCAAGCGTTTCAAATCCTCATTCTGAAAAAACACCTGAATATCATACCATCGGGTCAAAATCATCATGATATTCTCCAGACTTTCCCGGTGAAACTTAAACAGACCATCTTTCCAGGCTGTATAAAGCGCCACCGGAACAGTCCGTTTGTATAACCCATTTCCATCTTTGCGGAAACAGGCCTGTTCACCAGGACTCAACACCACTTTTTCATCTTTTTTACAAACAGCGACGGATCCTTCCACCAAGGTCGTCTGTACCTCGGCATTTTCATCATAAGCATTGATATTGAAAACCGTTCCCAGCACCTGTATCGATCCGCCTCCTGTCTTTACCACAAAAGGATGCAAAGAATCTGCAGCCACTTCAAAATAGGCTTCCCCGGTCAGTTCTACCACCCTCGAACCATTTCCAAAAACGACCGGATATTTCAAACGGGTATCGGCATTCAAAAAAATACGACTGCCATCGGAAAGACAAACCACATACTCGCCCCGACGAGGGACATACAATTCATTGTAAACAAGTTGATCCGGAAGTTCTTTCTTTTTTTCATAATGTAAAGTAATCGAATCGGCTGTCAAAATCACACTCGAATCTTTCCGTGAATATAAAGGTTGTTTCTCTCCCAAAACAATCCGATCGCCTCCAGCCAAAGTAAGAATGGCATGTCCCCGTCCACCAGAAGTATAGGAAATATTTTCTGTCTCCCTCTCTTCAAGATTCTCCTGCTGCAATAAAAAGACGGTCACGAAAGTCAACGGCAGAAGAACAGCCGCTACCCCCCACCATCGCCGCCATGGAAATATCCGTCTGTCCGACATTCGAGAAAAACGGACATAAGCCTTCTCCGCATCATAATGTTGATACTCTGTCCATGCTTTCCGTTCCTCCTCTTCCCGATACAATCTTTCTGCCAGCTTCCGGTTCTCTTCGTCAGACAACCATGCAGCCAATTCCCGTTCCTCCTCTTCCGTCAACTGAAACACTTTCTGCTTGTGAAGCAATTCAACGATCCTAAATACCCTATCCATTTTTTATTTTCATTTGCATATAAACACAAACTTTTAAAAAAAGGTGATAGTTTACCGAAAAAAAATTGCTTTTTAACATTTCACGTTTTCCAACGTTAGCGTTCAACCGCTCTAAAATGCATCATATTTGCTGTTAAAACGAAATCCTATTCCCAACATCAGGTAATTCGGTTCATGAAAATCTTGCAGGTTATAACCGATATGCATAAACACCTCTCTGGACAAAGCGATCTTTAAAATCAACATTTGATACAATGCTTTCAAATCGCCTTTTCCGATAAAATTTACTCCAGCGCCGAGTCCAACTGTAAAAAACGGCATCACATATTCCAAGCGGGCAGATGTCCCCAATGCAAACTGAGAATAAAGAGGAGGTCGCTGAATCTGCGTCTTATCGATATCATCATACACTTCTTCCCGAAGATAAAGGTTGGCGCTGCCATCATATATGCCGTCCAGCGACAATCCCAGACGAAGCTTATAATCCAGATTATACATCGGTGTAAAATGGAATCCAAATACCGGATAGGATTCCGGCGAAGGCAAGCGCCCATCATCCACCCAGATCCCTTTACGGCGCCAGGAACCAAAAAATACAAAATCATAACTGACATGTCGCCGAAACATCGATATTTGCGGGTTCACCATCTTCCGTTGTACATTTTCCTCCACCTTCTGCTGGAAAAAATTATACTCCAAACCGAGCTTTACTCCCATCGTATTGATGCCGGCATTGGGAAAACTGGTATTTCCATTCGAAAAATGAGTCAAGGTAAATCCGGAGACAAGACTCCAGCGGGAGGAAAGCAACCAACGCAAATACAAGTCAGTGTTAATATAAGCATTGATCTTCGAGCCCACAATTTTATTATAAGAGTTATATTGGGCATCATACGGTTTCCAGCCCGTAGAAAGACCGAAATTCCATTCATAATTCAAAAAAAGCCAGGGGCAGAATCTGGCAATACGTGCTCCCTGAAACAGGTAAAACGCCCATGGATTACCAATCTGTTCCGGTTCTCCAAAATTATACATGCCCACACCGATTCCCTGGTAAACCCCTCTATAAATGTAGTCATAATCACTATCCGGACGATAACGGAAGGCATAGCGGAAATGTGCAGAAGAGGCCGTCCGAATGCGTTTTCCTTCAGCATTGTCCCCTTTTAAAAACGGATGGGTCGGAAAAACATATTCCGGTCTTCCCTCTATACTCAAACCATGAATAAAACGATTTTTTTCCTGTCCTTCGGCAGAAAAAGAGGAACCGACTATCCCCAGTCCCATCAAAAGCACGACTTTCCAAAACCCTCTATGCATAGATCAAATTTCCATTACCCCGGCAATCATCCATTTTTTAGCTACGCAAATATAAAAATAAGTATCCTATTTAAGATGCAACCATTTAAAAACAATATTCATAAATTTCAGAGCAAAGATTGCAAAAATTTGCCGACAGCCCGCTGCAGCTGAGAGGTCGTACAGGCATAATGGTTGATCAAGATGCTAAAGGCCAACCGCTCACCGGAAGCAGTAGTCAAATAACCGGCCAGACAACGTACGCCGGTCATCGAACCGGTCTTGGCCTTCAAACGATTCTTCAGATCAGGAGCTCCGACACAATAACCGCTCAAGCCGCCATCCATTCCGGCAACCGGCAAAGAACGTTCAAAAGCCTCGTTATCCGAAGCCGCCGCATATACCAGAAGATCCGTAAAAACCGAAGCCGGTACGGCATTCATCACCGATAAACCACAGGCATCCTTTAAAAACACACCCGCAGCGTCAATCCCAGCCTTTTGTAAGCGATGTGACAAAGAATCACACCAACTTGCCGGCGCCACCAATTCACCCAAAGCTTCCGCAAACAGATTCACGCTGACTTTATTCGTATGAAATACAATCTCTTGCAATTCCGGTGAATACAGGATCAATAACTCCGTTTGCCCTTGTTCCTCCGTATGCCGCTGCTCCACTGTTATTCCCGCCTTCTGCAGGCGTTGCATCGCTTCTGCAACAAACACTTTGTCCGGATGATGCATGGCCCCCTTCACCTTAAAAACAGAACGGTTTTGAGGCAAAGTACCCCGAATACACAACACTGAACTATACGGGCCGCCGTACACCCATGTCCTATCGCCCCCATCCACAGAAGCCGTGACCTGATTTTCAATCTTTATACCCGGCAAAGGAGGCTCAACCGCTTTCAAACGGGCCGCTGTTCCCGCCCCCCCGGTTTGAAAGCAAAAACTGCAGGTGTTGTCCCGATAATTGAAAGGCAAATACAAGGCTGCATAATAATTCGATACATCCTCCCAGAGCCACGATCCGGGTACATTCGTCCCTCCCCGGGTTCCTTCGACCCGGATATTTCCTGCAATGCGGCAAACTCCGGCCTTCCGTAAAGACACAACCAGCTTTTCCAAAAGAGAATGTCCCGGGAAATAACGGGAATCCAAGGTCGGATCGCCACCGGCCAGAATCACAACATCACCGGTTAAAATTCCCTCTTTTATCTCACCGGTATAAACGACCTTCGTTTGATAGCGAAAACGGCTCCCTTTCTGCTGTAAAGCCAAAAAAGTCGGAAACAGCTTGGTCACAGAAGCCGGCGTCAGGGCCATATCCGCCTGATGGACCACCAAGGGTTGGCCATCCGCCACCCGTTTGACAGCAATGCCAACGGCCGCATGCTCCAGTCCCGGTGTCTGTAACAACTGCTGCAAAGCGACGGAAGATTGTCCCCATCCTCCGATACTCAAAAAGCACAAAAAAAGAGTAATACCCCAATGCCTCATACTACTGATCGATAGTCTTCAATATATTTTCCACCTCCTCTTCCGTTTCATGCAATTTGGATTTACAGAAAGCGATCAGTTCCGATACCCGTTTCACCTTTTCACTCAATTCATCCACATCCAACTGGTTATTTTCCAGTTTCGCCACAATTTCCTCGATTTCAGCCATGGCTTCTTTATAAGTCCATTTCTTTTCTTCCATCCTGATCAATATTATATGGTTATTTGACAATCTTACTGTAGAATTTTCCACCGGCCAGTTCGGTTTCCACCGTTTCTCCCTCCGACAGCTCAGCCGTGGATTTCAATGCTTTTCCATGTAGACGGGTGATGGAATAGCCTCTCTCCAACACCTGTCTGGGATCGACATATTTCATCGTTGTCTCTGCCATTTCCAGACGCTTCCGATGATCCGAAAAGATACGAGCTGTCAGAAGTGGCAATCTCTTTTCCGTTTGCATCAGCTGACCTTGCTGCTGATCAAGCAGCCGGTCAATCCGACGGGCTATTTTTATTTTCAAGGGTTCAAAACAGGTCTGCCAATGCCGGAGATACGTTTCAACAGCATGTTCCATCCGTTGGGAAGACCATCGCAGGTTACTCCGATGAGTAGTCAACAACAATTGTACAAAACGTTTAAAATCGGAGACACATTTGATCTGACGGGTCTGTTCGTCGTGTAGCAACTCCTGAACGCCAGCCACAACATCATTCCTCCAGTTTTCCAACTGTTCCTCCTGCTCCCGAAAAGCCTCGATCAGAAAAGCGGCAGCCGCCGTAGGAGTCTTCACCCGCATGTAGGCCACCCGATCGACAATCGTTTCATCCCGCTCGTGTCCGATACCGGCAATCACCGGCAAAGGGAATTGTGCCACATTCAGAGCCAGTTCATAAGAGTCAAAACAGCTCAGATCAGTCTGCGAACCGCCACCCCGAATAATCACCACCACGTCAAAAAGCGATTCATAGGCATAAATCCGCTCCAAAGCAGCAATCACCGAATCGGTGGTTTTCTCTCCTTGCATCACCGCCGGAAACAACTTCACCAGAAAACGATATCCTTGTGGATTCGTTTGCAACTGGCTCATAAAATCGCCCAAACCGGCAGCTGTCGGAGAAGAAATTACCGCCACATTTTTCGGCAAACAGGGAAATTCCAGTGCCCGGTTCATATCAATCACCCCTTCGCTTTCAAGCCGAGCCAGAATTTCTCTCTTTTCCCGCTCCAAATCGCCCACCGTATAGGTCGGATCGATATCCCGTATATTCAATGAAAAACCGTACAATTCATGAAAAACGACCTCGACAAGCACCATCACCTTCAGTCCCTTCGCAAGCGGTCGGCCGGTCATCGTTTCAAAATAAGGACGCAAAGTCCGAAAGGTAAAAGCCCAGATCGTTGCCCGGGCCGTTGCAACCATATTTTCCTCATCCTCCCGTTTATCCGCCAGTTGCAAATAACAGTGTCCGGAACGATTCAACTGGATTTCCGTGATTTCAGCCGTAATCCACACCGCCTCATCGAAATTCTCTTTTAAAGTCTGCCGGATCCGGCTATTCAATTCATACAGAGTGATCGCATTCATACACCCGGTTAATTAACTATCTTTACCGTACGATTCAATTCTTCGATATAATCCAACATCTCCTGACGCCCCATGCGTTTCTCAGAAGAGGTCATAAAAGCCATCGGCATCGTTTCCCAGGTGTCCTTCATTTTCTGCTGATATTCGCCTATGCATTTCTGGCGTTGGGTAGTGGTCAACTTGTCGGCCTTGGTAAATACCATCACAAAAGGCACTCCGTTTCCCCCCAGCCATTCCATAAACTCCAGATCGATCTTTTGAGGTTCCAGTCGACTATCTATCAACACAAACAGGCAGACCAGATTTTCCCGTTTCAAAATATAATCCCGGATCATTCTATCAAATTGTTGACGGGTAGTCTCCGAGATTCGGGCATAACCATATCCCGGCAAATCCACCATATACCAACTCTCATTGATCAAAAAATGATTGATCAATTGAGTCTTGCCTGGTTTGGCCGCCGTCTTTGCCAATTTATTATTGTTCGTCAACATATTGATCAAAGACGATTTCCCCACATTCGAACGTCCGATAAAAGCATACTCATGCCGATCGGGTTTCGGACATCTTTCTATCTTTGTATTACTAACAACAAATTCAGCTTTAACCACTTCCATAGATCTGGCCTTTAAGGTTCTATACAAAGATACGGAATAAATCTCTCCGTATTATATCAAAAATTCATAAATTCTTTTTTTGTAAAATCATTGAAATATTTCCGGAAGCTCTTTTTCCCCTTTCCGCGATTTCACTCCCAGTTCTTTCAATTTCAAAGTCTGAGAAATCAGGTTACCGTTTCCATCTTTCAGGCGATTCAAGGCCTGACGATAACTTTCTTCCGTACGCTGGATATTATCACCGATCGCGGTCAGACTCTCCAGAAAAGCGACACATTTATCATAAAGCTTAGCCCCCCGGTCTGCGATTTCTTGGGCGTTCCGATTCTGATATTCCCGACTCCACAAATCGGCGGTCAACTTCAAGGTCACAATCAGATTAGCCGGACTTAATAACAACACCCTTTTTCGATAAGCCACATTCCACAAATCCGGATCGGCCTGCATCGCCAGGAAATAAGAAGCTTCGTTCGGTATGAACAACATGACAAAATCCAAAGTACCGTCACACCAGTCACTATAATTTTTGGCCGCCAATTCATCGATGTGCTTTCTCACCGACTGCAGGTGAGCCTGTCTGGCCAGTTCCCGTTCCTCCTCGGTCTCTGCATGACAATAATTCACATAAGCCGTCAGAGAAACCTTGGAATCAATGATGACTTTCCGATGATCCGGATACACGACAATGACATCGGGCCGCAAGGCATGTCCGTCCTCCGAACGGATCACCCGGTCATTTCCATTTTTTAACGTTTCCTGAATAAAATATTCCCGTCCCCGCGTCAAACCGGAATTTTCAAGGAGGCGTTCCAAGATCATCTCGCCCCAATCCCCCTGTGTCTTGGTATTCCCCTTCAATGCCTTCGTCAGATTGACGGCATCTTCACGTATCTGGTTATTCAGCTGCACCAGCTCCGCAATTTTCCGCTCCAGTACCGTCCGTTCCACCGCCTCTTTCGTATAGCTCTCGTCCACCTTCTTTCGGAATTCCTGCAAATCCTTGTTCAAAGGAGCCAGGATACGTTCGATATTTTCCCGGTTTGTTTCCGTAAAACGTCGTGATTTATCCTCCAGAATCTCGCTGGCAAGATGATGGAACTGCTCCTTCTGCAATTGCTGCATTTTTTCCATTTCCTCCTGCAGACGGTTCCACCCCTCCTCGGCCTGATTCACTTTTTCTTTCAGTCGTTCATTATCCCGCACCCAGCTAATTCTGTCCTCCTGCCACTGATTCTCCCGTTCTTTCCATTCCTGTTCTTTTTCCTGCCAGACACGCAGACTTTCTTTCAGTCCGTTTCTGCCGATCCGTGTCAACAGATAAGTCAGCAGAGTACCGAGACCGGCACCTATCAACAGGTAGAGCAGCTCCTTCGCCGAAATCATTTCAAGTGATATTCTGTTTATCTGTTTTTTCTGCCTTTTCGTCCGTTATCCACTCCTTTTTTCTTTTCCCCGAAACGTCCCCGGGTACTTCCTTCGTTGCGCCGTTTCTCCGAACGCCATTTATTATTGGCGGTAGATCGCCGCTTGCCCCCGCCGAAATCCCGATTGCGTCCGCCTTTTTCCTGCCGATCACGACCGTAACGGTCTTTCACTTCCGTTAAGACAAAAGGCAAACCGTTGAAATTGACATTCCGGAAATGAGACTTAAATCCGTCGACTCCCCGAAGATCCACTTCGAATTTCGCATTATTTTCAAAAATCCGGATATTCCCGATCTCAATGCCCCGGCGAGGTGCATTTTCATTGATGATAGCCATCAAATCCCGCGGAGTAAATCCATCTTCCCGGCCAACATTGACACTGAAAGTGGTGAAATCGAAATGCTCCTCTTTTTTCTTTTCATGCCGTTCCTCGACTGCCAGATTCAAATCGGCCACCGAAGCATATTTTTTCAGCAACTTTCCGAATTCATAGGACATCATCTTCCGGATCAGTTCCTCCTTGGACAAATCCGCAAACTTGGCATACAACTCCTGCTGGAATTTATCCAGCGTTTCCTTCGGTTCGGCAGCCAGAATCTTATCGGCATAATACGACAACTGGGCCCGACACACCTCTTCTCCCCCCGGAACCTCACGATACTGAAATTTCTTTTTCAGCATGTTCTCAATGCGACGCAATTTTCCTTTTTCCTTCGAATGGATAATGGCCACGGAAATACCGGCACGACCGGCACGACCGGTACGGCCACTGCGATGGGTATAACTCTCCACATCCTCCGGAAGGTTATAGTTGATCACATGAGTCAGATTATCGACATCCAGACCGCGAGCGGCCACATCGGTTGCCACCAGCACCTTCAAGCGCTTGGCCCTGAAACGTTCCATTACATCATCCCGCTGCGACTGACTCAGGTCTCCGTGCAAAGCATCGCAATCAATCCCGTCTTTCTGCAACTTCCGGGCAATCTCCCGGGCATCGACTTTCGTACGGGTAAAAATAATGGCGTACATATCCGGAGCGCAATCGATCACCCGGTGAAGGGTTTCATAACAGTCTTTCGCCAACACCTGATAATACTCATGACTCACCGTATCGGCCCCCTGATTCTTCTTCCCGACAGCAATTTCCTGCGGATGCCGGAGATAGTTTCTGGCGATCCGCTCCACTTCCCGAGGCATCGTTGCCGAAAACAGATAGGTATTGCGCTGTTCCGGTGTTTCATCCAGAATAAAGTTCAAGTCTTCCTTGAATCCCATATTCAGCATCTCATCAGCTTCGTCAAGCACAACCGCCCGTACCGATTCGATATTCACCGCTCCACGTTTGATCAGATCACAAAGACGTCCCGGAGTCGCCACCAATACCTGTACTCCCCGTTCCAATTCCTTGATCTGACGACGGATATCTGCACCGCCATAGACACAGGTCACCCGAATATCCGCCCGATATTTCGAATATTTCTGTAAATCGCTGGCAATCTGCATGCACAATTCCCGGGTAGGACTCAATATCAATACCTGTATAACGGACAGAGAGGTATCTAACTTCTGCAATAAAGGCAAACCGAAAGCCGCCGTCTTACCGGTACCGGTTTGCGCCAAAGCCACCAAATCATTTTCTTCTCCCAAAATCACGGGAATCACTTTTTCCTGTATTGGACTGGGCACCTCAAAACCCAGATCTTCAATTCCTTTTAGAATTTCTCCTTCTAAACCTAATTCTCTAAATTTTTCCATTCTTTTTTTATACAGCCTCACGCTGCGTTATCCGGCAACTTCATTGTTACCTTTTTCCTCACTCTTCATTCATTTCTATCTTTCCAGCCACTTCCGGTTTCAATTGACTTTCAAATCCCGCCGCTCAAAAGCCGGTACATTCTCCAATTCCCGAATCTGCTCTTCAGTCAGATCCGGTTTTAGCGTCACCTCTTCTGCCGTCAATTTCAAAGGTTGTTTGATCTGGTTGCTGTTTCCCGGTTCCAAGCCGAACAATTCTACATCGCCGGTCGGGAAACCCGTCGCTATGATCGTAACCGACACCGCATCCCCCAAGCCCGGATCCTTACCCACACCCCAGATCACGGCAGCATTGTTTCCCACTTTCCGGATAATATGCGATGTAATCTGAGACATTTCATCCATCGTAATCTCATTGTCCTCCGTACCCGACGTAATATTCAACAAAATATCCTTTGCGCCCAGAATATCATTGTTATTCAGCAACGGACTTTCCAGCGCTTCCGTAATGGCCCGGATGGCCCGATCCTCACCGGAAGCTTTCGCCGCCCCCATAATAGCCACCCCACTATCCGTCATCACGGTCTTTACATCCGCAAAATCCACATTGATATATCCCGGCAAAGTAATGATTTCTGCGATTCCCTTGGCTGCAATATTCAATACATCATTCGCTTTGGCAAATGCCTGCGATATCGTCTGAGAACCATAAATCGACTTTATCTTTTCATTATCGATCACAATCAGACAATCCACATGATCCTTCAAACGGCGCAACCCTTCCCGAGCCTGATCCAACCGTTTGGGTCCCTCAAAACGAGCTGGCACGGAAACAATGCCTACGGTCAGAATTCCCATGTCTTTCGACAATTTGGCAATGACCGGAGCAGCTCCCGTTCCAGTACCTCCCCCCATGGCCGCTGTAATAAAAGCCATACGGGTATCTTTTTTCAACACGGTCTCAATATCCGCCAAACTTTCTTCTGCCGATTTTTCTCCCATGACCGGACTGTTTCCGGCTCCATGACCACCGGTCAACTCTTTTCCCAACTGTATTTTACAAGGAATCGGACTGTTTTTCAGCGCCTGATAATCTGTATTGCAAATCACAAAATCCACATCACAGATCCCTTTTTCATACATATATTCCACAGCATTGCCACCTCCGCCACCGACACCGATGACTTTGATAATGGTGGGAGTTTTCTCTTCCAGATTAAAATTTATAAATCCGTCGACCATGGTATTCATTCGTTTATTCATTTATTCTTCATCACTAAAAAGCGTACCGATTTTCCGTTTCAGCCAATTGTTCGTATCCGGTACTTCATTGATTCCCCGCTGACTCCGTTCAAAACGGTCTGCCCGACGATTGGCCTCCCGTCGTTGTTTCCGCAAGCGTTCCTCTTCCTGCTTCTGGCGACGTTGCCGGGCTTCCTCTTCCAATTCAGCCGGATTGACCACCTTCATTTCCAAGTCATCCGGAAGAGCCTCTACCTTGAAATAAGGCTTCTTTGCACTCCCCGATGCCGCCGGTTCGATCTTCTGATCCGTAGCGGCCGACACTCTGCCCCGATTATTATTGAATCCCGTGGCAATCACAGCCACCCGCAATTTTTCGCCCAAAGTCTCATCTTTCCCCGTACCCCAGATCACATTTACATTCCGTCCCACTTTTTCGCGTAAAGAATCGGTAATCAGACTGATTTCATCCATCGTCACCTCTTTCTCCCCGTAAAGCATGTTCAGCAAAATATTCGAGGCCCCCCGAATATCGTTGCTGTTCAACAACGGAGAGATCAAAGCATTCGTCAAAGCCTCCATCGCCCGATTTTCACCTTCCGCTTCGGCAGCTCCCATCAAAGCCACTCCGCTATTGCGCATCACACTTTCCACATCGGCAAAATCGACATTTACATATCCCTTTACCGTAATGATTTCTGCAATACTCTTCGCCGCAATCGTCAGTACATTGTCTGCCATGGCAAAAGCATCCGAAAGTTTCAAATCACCGTATATCTCCCGCAGACGCTCGTTGGCAATAATCAACAGGGCATCCACATACTCTTCCAATTCATCGATCCCGGCCATGGCCTGCTCAATCTTGCGCTTTCCTTCAAAACTGAAGGGAACCGTTACAATCCCGATTGTCAGAATACCCAGTTCCTTCGCCTGTTTTGCAATCTCAGGAGCAGCACCGGTACCGGTTCCTCCGCCCATGCCGGCAGTGATAAACACCATTCGGGTATTGTGCTCCAGAATCGTACGGATAAAATCCATGCTTTCAATGGCCGACAAACGCCCCCTTTCGGGTTGACATCCGGCCCCCCGGCCCTCCGTCAGCTCTTTACCCAGCTGTATCCGGTTTTTCACCCGACTCTGCCGCAAAGCCTGTATATCGGTATTGCAAACGACAAATTCTACACCATGGATTCCCTGCCGGAACATGTGATTCACGGCATTGCTTCCTCCTCCTCCGACTCCGATCACCTTGATGATCGATTCCTCCTGCTCGGCATCAGGCAGTTTTAATGAAATCAAGTCGTCTTCTATTTCCATAACCAGAACAAATAAAAGTTAAACAATCCGAGGTTTAAATGCCAAAGATTTTACCAAGTCTTTTGGCAATTTTTCCTCCGAAACCGGTAGAGGTGTCTCTCGGTTCCTGGTATGAACAGAGCAACAAGCCCAAAGCCACCAGGTACTCCGGCGTCCGCAATACCTCTTCCCGGGAAGTCTGAATCCGACGCGCCTCCGCCCTTTCCACCGGATGTCCGGACATCCGATGTAACAAAACATCCAGATCCTGCAAACGACACCCACCTCCGGTCAATAAAATGGGATCCTCCGGATTATCAAATCCCCATTGCTGCAACTGAAAGATCACTCCCTCCAGCAATTCCTCGCAACGACTCTGGACAACCGTTGCCAAATCCCGGCTCTCCAAGGTCAAACGAGTCTCCGGAATCGGCAGTTTTCTATTTTTACATTCACTCCGCAAAGCCTGACCATATTCATGCTTCAATTTACGTGCCTGCGCAAAACTCAAGGCAAAAGCAGCCATCGTATCCGTATCAATCGTACGCACTCCCAACGGAAGATGAAGATCATACTCTAACATACCGTCCCGGAAAAGCGCCACCTGAATCCCCATGGCTCCCAGATCAACCAACGCAAAATCACGCGCCCCCCGCTCCGTCTCCAATGCTTCCGCATAGGCCCGTACCATGGGATAAAACACAACCTCCCCAACACCTGCTCCCTCCAACAACTCCCGAATCATAGACAAATAATCATAATCAGCCAGATACACCTGGTAGGTCACTTCCAAATTCCGACCCGTCTTTCCAATCGGATCGACCAGCAATTCACCCCGGTCGACGGCATACCCCACCGGAATCAAATCCAGCAATTCCTCTTTTCCTCCTTCGAAGAGCTCCCGACAACGCTGTTCTGCCCGGTACAGATCATTCTGATCGACCTGTTTCCGCTGAATCGGCACCACCACCCGCTTCTCCTGCATGTTTAAAACAGCCCCGGACAAAGCCACATTCATCACATCCACTTCCCGGTCCTTTACCAGTTCCGTCAACAGACTCCGAATTCCAGTTTTCACCTTTTCCTTCTCCACGATCCGTCCGTGAACAATTCCCTGCGAAGCGGTAATTTTTATTCCGATCAAACGATTATTCACGGCATCTCCCAACGCCATGACCATTTTTTCGGATCCCATATCTAAAGATGCAGTCAAACCCATATTCTGCTATATTTATCTTTTTACACAAACAACCTGATTCTTGAATTTCAGGTTTATCTCCTTATATACGTTCCATCCCTTCAACACGATACCCTCCTGAAGGAAAAGACGCAAATTTTCCAGTTTTTCATCCACATTCTCCAAAGTCCCCAATACAATCCTGAAATTCCCTACCTTCGGAATCAGAACCACTTCATTTCCCTTTTCTACCACGATCTGTTCAATCAATGCATTCCACAGCTCGTCCCGCTGGAGAGTCTTCACAAAAGGATATAAACCGTCGCAAGCAAATTTCTTGGACACATTTCCGGTAGCAACCATCACCCGTGGCGAATATCTTCGGGACAAAGGCATGATTTTCCCCTCTTCATCCACATAATAACCTCCTCCCGCCATAATTCTCAATACAGGTTTCCGTTGCATGATTTCTACGTGAAAAGAGCCGTCTAAACTGTAGTAAACCTGAGCCGACTTAATGACCGCATTTTTGACTAAAAGCCGTTCTATACTGTCTTTATCGATGGTGACAATTTCCCGTCCCTTTAAGTCTCCATATCCGCGTTTGATCATCTCCACGATATCCGTCTCATCGACAAACGCATTTTCTTCGGTGGCATCAACGACAACCTGCAATTCCTCACACTTTACCTCTCTCAATTTTGCCGATACAAAGGTAAACACAATTATCAGGTATACAAACAAACTGACAGATAATATGTAAGGCCACACTTTTTTCATTCCAGTCTTTTCTTTATTTCCGGTACCAAACGATCAATATCCCCGGCCCCCATCGTCACCAATATACCCTTCCGAAAAGCAGGCACAATCTCTTCCAGCAGAACTGTTTTCGAAACGATATCAGCCGGCACGGTCAGACGCTCCCGAATGACTTCCGCAGTAATACCCGGTATCGGCAATTCCCGGGCCGGATAAATATCCAACAGATATACCCGGTCGGCCAGGCTCAAACTGCGAGCGAACTCCGACTGAAAGTCGCGCGTCCGACTATACAAATGCGGTTGAAAAATCACCGTCATCGGACAGTCGGGCCACATCTCCCGAATCGAAGACAGGGTCATTTCGATTTCCTTCGGATGATGGGCATAATCATCAATGTAAATAACTTCCTCGGTCCGGACATGAATCTGAAAACGCCGGCTTACCCCCTGAAAAGCCGGCAAAGCCTGCCGGATTTCTTCCGGCCGCACACCTGCCGCCAAAGCCAAGGTAATGGCTGCCGTGGCATTTTCCACATTCAGACGTCCCGGAACTCCCAACACCAGCCCTGTAATTTCCTGTCCAAGCCCCCGATAATCGAAAACATAATGCCCGGCTTCCACCCGCAAATGATCCGCACCACAATCTGCCCCGCATTCCACCCCATAGGTGGCAGTCACCCGGGTCTCTTTCAATTGCAGTCCCTGTTTCAGAAAAAGCCGTCCCTCCCGGGGATTCACCCGTCGGGCAAAAGCCTCGAAAGCCTCCAGCAAATGCGCCCGATCACCATATATGTCCAAATGATCCTCATCCATAGCGGTAATTACTGCCATCTCTGGACTCAAATGCAAAAACGAACGGTCGAATTCATCCGCTTCAATTACAATATACGGAGAACGGGAATCCAACAACAGATTCGTACCGAAATTCACCGATATTCCCCCTAAAAAGGCATTACAACCGACCGATGAATTTTTCAACAGGAAAGCAGTCAGGGTAGAAACCGTCGTCTTTCCATGGGTACCGGCCACACAAATCGCTTTTCCCTTCCGAGACAGCATTCCCAACACCTCCGCCCGCTTATGCAACTGAAATCCCCTTCGTTTGAAAAAATTCAATTGCCGATTTTCGACCGGAACAGCCGGCGTATATACCACTAAGGTTGTAAGCGGATCCTGAAATGCAAGATCAATCTCTTTTTCCTCATCGACATCATTCACTTCTATTCCCTCTTCCTGCATTCGACCGGTCAAAGGCGAAAGCGTACGGTCGTATCCTGCCACCCGGTATCCCTTTGCCTTGAAATAACGGGCCAAAGCACTCATACCGATACCGCCGATACCTAAAAAATAAACGTTCTTTATGTTTTGTTCCAATGTCATCATACTCCTGTATATTCTAAACAACCGGTCATTTCATGACAGCCAGCACTTCCCGGGCAATTTTTTCATCAGAATCCCGTACTGCCAGTTCCGCAATGTTTTTCTGCAACTCCGCCCGACGACGGTCATCACCGATCAGATCAAGCAACACCTGTTTCAGACGATCCTCTGCCTCCGCATCCCTTACCATTACGGCAGCCCCTTTATTGACCAGAGCCAGGGCATTTTTCGTCTGATGATCCTCAGCCACATTGGGCGAAGGGATCAACACCACCGCTTTCCCCAACAGACAAAGTTCGGAGATAGTTCCCGCTCCGGCCCGGGCCACCACCACATCCGCAGCCGCATAGGCCAGATCCATCCGTTTGAGGAAAGGCAGCAATTTTACATTCGCCGGAAGCTTGCCCGTCAGCTCCTGCTGCAACTGTCCGTAATAATAACTGCCGCATTGCCACAACACCTGAACATCCTGCCAAGCGGCCATATCGGACAAATAACGTACCATGGCCTTATTCAGCGTACCGGCCCCCAGACTGCCACCCGTCACCAAAATAGTTTTTTTGTCCGGTTCCAGCCCGTAAAATGTCAGACCTTCTTTCCGCGCATCTTTCGCCAGCAATAAATCTTTTCTCACCGGATTTCCCGTAAAAATTATCTTCCGGGCATCGAAGAAACGTTCCATTCCCTCGTAAGCGACACAAATCTTACAAGCCTTTTTAGCCAACAGCTTGTTGGTTACCCCTGCATATGAGTTCTGTTCCTGCAGAATCAGCGGGACGCCCGCTTTTGCTGCCATCCGGCCAATCGGACCACTGGCGTATCCGCCAACCCCCACCACCGCATCGGGCCGGAACTCCCGAATAATCCGACGGGCTTTTCGCAAGCTCTTCCAAAGCTGAAACAATACTTTCACATTCTCCAGGGTCAGCTTGCGTTTCAATCCCCTCACCGGCAGTCCCACAATCCGATATCCGGCTTCCGGTACTTTTTCCATCTCCATTTTTCCTTCCGCACCGACAAACAATATGTCTATATCCGGTTGTAAACGTTTCAACGCATTTGCAATCGACAGGGCCGGAAAGATATGACCTCCGGTTCCACCTCCGCTGACTATTACTTTTTTCATAACCTGTACAAAATTATCTTTTTCAATCAAGAATATCGATATCTTCATCCAATATATCATTGGTTGTTGCAGCCCTCCGGGCACGCCGTCTTCTGGGCGTCGTCTCCGCAGGTTCCGCCGACATCTCCGGTAAATCGCCGTCCTCCACACTGTCCACCAGTTCTTCTTCCGGCTCATATTCCTCCCTGCTGTATTTCTTCGCCGGCTTTTCTCTACGCATTCTCAAACATTCCTCTTCCTCCCGCTCCCCTTCCGGCGAAAAAGTATGTGCCACACTCAGGATCATACCGAAAGCGGCACTCGTAAACAAAAGAGAGGTCCCTCCCATACTCACGAGCGGCAAGGTCTGACCGGTCACCGGCAACAGCCCCACACAAACCCCCATATTGATCATGGCCTGCAAAACGATCGTCACTCCCAAGCCCACCACCAGGAGAGCCGGGAAAATATCGGGCAAGCCCCGGTCATTCAATCTCTCTTTCCGCAAACTCTTTCGGACAATTACCCCGACCCGAAACAGAATCACCGCATAAAGCAACATGATAAAAGCACCACCTCCCAGACCGTACTCTTCGATGACAATGGCATAGATAAAATCGGAATAGGGATGCGGCAAAAAATTCCGCTGCGTGCTGTTTCCCGGACCACTTCCCATCAAACCGCCCTTGGCAACGGCAATGCGGGCCTGTGTCGACTGGTAGGAATAACCATCTTCATCGTCCCCACCGTTCACAAACTCCGTAATTCGGCTGACCATTGTCCCGATCCGACCCCATTCCTTCGTCTGCGGCACCAGGATTCCCAAAAGCAACACCAAAGTAATCCCCCCCACAGCCACACCCAAAAGCTTCATCAACGGACGCCACGACATCCGGGCAACAATAAACAGGATATAACAGACCGCACAAATCAAGGCCGACGTGGAAAAATTATCAATAAAAATCAAGAAAATCACCGGTCCGACAAAAAGAAAAAATTTCTGGAGAACCGAACTTTCGCAATGGGTGTTCGTCTGCGCCTCCGAAAGGATCCGCGCCGTAAACATCATCACTGCAAGCTTGGCCAACTCCGAGGGCTGAAAGGTTAAACCGATCAAGGGGATCCGTATCCAGCGCCCCGCCCCGTTGATGTTTGAACCGCCAAAAGCCGCACAAATCAATAACCCCCCGGAAATTATCAGCAATATTTGGGCATATTTATAAAAATAGCGGTAATGGATCGACTGCACGATAAACATCACCCCAAAACAACCACCGATCAAAAACAACTGTTTGATCAGATAATACAGGGTGTTTCCGGCTTTTTCGTTATAGGCCAGACGTCCGGTCGAGGAATAGACCACCATGACGGACACGATCATCAGCATGATGATGGTATACCAGAGGATCTTGTCGCCCTTGAATGTTATTTTTTCTTTCCAATTGCTCATCGGGTCTACCTTTTCAGTTTATAATTCCTTGACGGCCGCTTTAAAAAGTTCGCCTCGGTTTTCGTAATTTTTAAACAAATCGAAACTGGCACAGCAGGGAGAGAGCAAAACCGTATCTCCGGCAGTGGCATACTGCCGCGCAGCCGCCATCATCTCCGGCAAACTGTGCGTATCCACCACGGGACAAATACCCGAAAAACTATCGATCAACTTTCGGTTGTCAACCCCCATACAGATCAGGACTTTCACCTTCTGCCGCACCAGGTCGAACAGCACGCTGTAATCATTTCCCTTGTCGGTTCCTCCCGCAATCCACACCACCGGCGTAGTCATACTGTCCAAGGCATACCAGGCAGAATCGACATTGGTAGCCTTCGAATCATTGACATAGGTCACGCCGTCGACCACCCGTACCGTTTCCAAACGGTGCTCCACCTGAGGGAAAGTACGCAGGCCCTCGGCCATTTTCTCCGAAGAAACGCCCAACCGCAGACAGGCCAGCACCGCCGCCATGGCATTGTACACATTGTGTCTGCCCTGAATACTGATCTCTTTTCGATCGATCCGGAATTCTTTTTCCTCCCAACGCACTACCACCTCATCCCCTTCCATCCAGGCTCCTCCGGCCTGTCCTTTCTCCCGACATTCTCCATAGGTGAAACCGGCCATCTGTGGAACGACCTTCACGGTTTGCAGTTTTTGCTGCACAGCCTCGCTGTCCGTTCCATATACAAACAGATCCTGCGGGCGCATGTTGTTCAATATCCGGAACTTGGATGCCACATAATTCTCAAATTTGTGATCATAACGATCCAGGTGATCCGGAGTAATGTTGGTCAGTACGGCCACATCCGCCCGAAATCGAAACATGCCGTCGAGCTGGAAACTGGACAACTCCACCACATACAGGGGATGGGCATTTTCAGCGACCTGAGCCGCCAGACTGCGTCCTACATTTCCGGCCAGGCCGACATCCATTCCGGCAGTTTTCAAGATATGATGCGTCAGCAAGGTAGTTGTCGTCTTTCCATTGCTGCCGGTAATGCAAACCATGCGGGCATCGGTATGCCGTCCGGCAAATTCAATCTCGGAAATCACTTCGATGCCTTGCCTCCGCAAAGCCACAATCATCGGAAGCGTATCGGGAATTCCCGGACTTTTTACCACCAGATCGGCTGCAAATATCCGTTCTTCGGTATGTTTTCCCTCCTCAAAATCAATCCGATGAGTCTGCAATGCCTGTCGATAGACATCCGCCAATTTGCCCTTGTCCGACAAAAACACCTCATACTGCAGCTGTTGTCCCAGCAAAGCAGCTCCGACACCGCTTTCTCCGCCACCCAATATTACCAGTTTCATATCTACTTTTATTTTATCTGATTTTCAAAGTAACAATCGTTACGACAGCCAATATAATTCCAACAATCCAGAAACGGGTTACGATTTTCGGTTCCGGAATTCCCTTCTTCTGGAAATGATGATGCAAAGGAGCCATCAAAAAGATCCGCTTCCCTTCGCCGTAACGTTTTTTCGTGTATTTAAAATAACTTACCTGCATCACTACCGACAAATTTTCCATCAGGAAAATACCGCACAGGGCCGGTATCAGCAACTCTTTGTGGATAATGATCGCAAATACCGCAATGATTCCTCCCAAAGCCAAACTACCGGTATCTCCCATAAAAACCTGTGCCGGATAAGAATTATACCACAGGAAACCGATGGTAGCTCCGATAAAAGCCGAAATAAACACCACCAATTCTCCGGAATGAGGAATATACATGATATTCAGATAATCGGCATAAACCATGTTTCCGGAGACATAAGCCAGAATTCCCAAAGTCGCCCCGACAATGGCCGACGTACCGGTCGCCAGTCCATCCAGTCCATCCGTCAGATTCGCCCCGTTCGATACCGCCGTGATAATAAAAATCGTGACCAGTACGAACAATATCCACCCCAAATCATCGGCATACTTTCCGGCAAAAGAAGTAAACCAGGCGTAATCGAACTCATTGTCCTTGAAAAAAGGAATCGTCGTTTTCGTCGATTTGATATCGACCGTCCGGATACTCTGGGTTCCCTCGGTCGAAAAACCTTCGTCCACAGTGCTGGTAACCACGCCTTTTTCATTCAGTGTCGCCTTTTCCCGAATCACCACATCATCGCTCATATAGAGAGTCAAACCGACAATCAGCCCCAAGCCGACCTGTCCGATCACTTTAAAGCGACCTTTCAACCCTTCCTTATGCTTGCGGAACACTTTGATATAGTCGTCTGCAAAACCGATCAGTCCCAACCAGATCGTTGAAATAATCATCAGTTGGGTGTAGATATTGTCCAAACGCGCAAACAGGAGCACCGGAATCAGAATAGCCAGCAAAATGATGATTCCCCCCATCGTCGGAGTACCTTTCTTCTCCATCTGTCCTTCCAGGCCCAGATCACGGATATCCTCCCCGATCTGTTGTTTTTGCAACATCCGGATCACTCTTTTCCCCACGACCGTCGCAATAATCAGCGACAAGATAATGGCACATGCCGAACGGAAGGTTATGTATTGAAACATACCGGCACCCGGGAAATTATATGCATCCAAATATTGAAACAAATGATAAAACATCTCCTATTCAAAATTAAAAATTAACAACCTGAAAAAAATTCCCGAACCACTTCTTTATCATCAAAATGGTGTTTTACCCCTTTCACTTCCTGATAATCCTCGTGTCCTTTTCCGGCCACCAGTATGATATCCCCCGGATCGGCTCCGGCAATGGCAGTTCCGATGGCCGTCTTACGCTCGACGATCTCCGTAACCTTTGTCCGCCATTCTTCCCGAACTCCAGCCTGCATGTCCCGAATGATTTCCTCCGGTTCCTCACTACGGGGATTATCGGAAGTCAGAATGACCCGATCACTGTAACGACAGGCTACTTCCGCCATTTCCGGCCGCTTGGTCCTGTCACGATCCCCACCGGCACCCACTACTGTAATCACCCGGTTATTCCGGCCTTTCAATCCCTGAATGGTTGAAAGCACATTCTCCAAAGCATCCGGCGTATGGGCATAGTCGACAACGACCATGACTCCCTGCGGAGAAAGCAGTGTTTCAAAACGTCCAGCCACCGGAATCAGCGAACTCACATACGACAGGACTTTCTCTTTCGGGAAACCCAAAAGCACTGCAGCGGCATACACCGCTAAAATGTTGTAGGCATTAAAATCACCGGTAAACTTCGTCCACACCTCCACTCCATCAATTCGCAACAAAGTACCGTCCAGCCGTTTTTCTACGATTCTGGCATTGAAATCTGCCATCGTACGACAGGAATATGTATACCGATGAGCCACGGTATTCTGAAGCATCACCCGACCGTTTTTATCGTCTACATTGGTCAACGCAAAAGCATGGGCCGGCAATCGGTCGAAAAAAGCCTTTTTGGCTTCGATATAAGCTCTGAAAGTCTTGTGATAATCCAAATGATCGTGAGTGATATTTGAAAAGATGGCTCCATCAAAATCCAGTCCGGCAATCCGTTTCTGATGAATCGAATGCGAACTGGCCTCCATGAAGCAGTAACGACAGCCGGCATCCACCATCCGGCGCAACAATGCCTGAATCGCCAGTGCATCGGGAGTCGTATGGGTAGAAGGAATTTTCTCCTCCCCGACGTAATTGCACACGGTAGACAACAGTCCGGCTTTCTCTCCGGCCAACCGAACCAACTCGTACAACAAAGTGGCCGTCGTCGTTTTTCCATTCGTTCCGGTCACCCCGACCAATTTCAACTGCCGGGAAGGATGATCCCAATAATTATCAGCCAACAGTCCCAATGCCTCCGACGAATCGGCAGTCAGCACATAGGTCACCCCTTCCCGTCGCTGTTCGGGCAACTCCTCACAAACCACCGCCACCGCTCCTGCAGCTACGGCCTTTTCCACAAAGGCATGCCCATCGACACTGACTCCTCGCTGAGCAACAAACAGATCCCCCGGACCAATCTTACGGGAATCAAACTGTATATGCTGGATGGAGACCGTTGCATCACCATGTATTTCCCTGACAGGTACTCCATTCAATAATGTTTCCAATGTTTTCATACTTGTTACCTTAACTCTATTTGTATATAACTTCCCTTTCTCACTTCACTCCCGGCCCGCAAAGATTGCTTTCTTACCATTCCTGCCCCCACGACACCGACTTTCAAACCGGAATTCTCCAATACGTACAATGCATCCCTCAAGCCCATACCCATGACATTGGGAACCGAAGCATAAGAAATACTACGCGGTTTCAGCAATACATGTTCTCCTTCGTTGCTGGCCGTCACCACCCAATCCGCCTCATCCGTATCCCGGATTCCATCCAGTTCCATGTCCAGATCGTCAAAAATGGTCCGAAAATCCTCCCGCAATCCGTTTTTACAAACCGGTAGAGATTTATCTACCTCATATTCCGATTCTCCATACTGAACATAAGCCATCGAATATACCTTGTCGGCGATCTCCCGAAAAACCGGAGCCGATACCGTTGTCGCATAGTAGCCGTTGGTCGGATTGTCGATAACGACAATACAGGAATACAACGGATGATCGGCCGGGAAATAACCGACGAAACTGGCCCGATAGCGTCCACCGCTATACCCCCCCGCACCGTCAGCCATCCGAGCCGTACCGGTCTTGCCGGCAATCCGGTATTTGGAGGTATATATATTCCGGGCCGTACCATTCTCTACTACCCCTTCCAGCATATCCTGCACCTCATGCAAAGTCTTCCGACTGCAGATTCTCCCTCCAACCTCTTCCGGATCAAAAGATTCAATCACCTCTCCCCGCTTCCGGATCTCCTTCACCAAGCGAGGTTTCATCCGCTGTCCCCCATTCGCAATGGCATTGTAAAAAGACAACAACTGCAGTGGAGTGATTTTCAATTCGTAGCCAATACTCATCCAAGGCAGACTGATACCGCTCCATCCCTTCTCTTTCGGATATTTGATATACGGATCGACTTCTCCCGGCAGACAGATACCGGTCTTCTTGTTCAATCCCATGGCATACCAGCGATTGACAAACTTTTCCGGCCGGTCCTTGTAGTAATCGTACACCAACTTGGCAATGCCGTTCGAGGACTTTTCCATCATCTGCTTCACCGTAACCTTTCCTAAACCGCCATGTGATTCCGAGAGTACACTTCCCTTGAAATTATATCTTCCCGACGATCCCAGGTCAATGGTATCTTCGGGAGAGACGCAACCATCTTCCAGTAAAGCGATGATTGTTGCCGCCTTGATCACCGAACCCGGTTCTCCGGCCCCGCTGATCGCAAAATTCTGATTTTCGACATAGGTACCGTCCTTTTTGGCCAGGTTGGCAATGGCCTTGATATCTCCCGACTCCACCTCCATCAGAATTGCCGTGCCATTGGTAGCCCCACTTTTCTCCAGCTGTGCTTTCAAGGCATGCTGCACGATATCCTGATAATCCACATCGATGGTCGTCACCACATCATAACCGTCCTCCGGTTCTTCCTGCGGCAATATCATCCAGGTACCGGACATCATCCGTTTGATTCCCTGGCCGGCTTCTCCTTTCAACTGATTTTCGAAAGCGGCTTCCAGCCCCACACGTCCTTCCCGTACCCCCGACTCGGATTCGTTCAGATAACCGATGGTCCGACTGGCCAGATTGACATGAGGCTGCAATCTTTCATTATAAACAATAACCTGAAAACCGCCCCGATTTTTTCCCAAACGAAAAATAGGGAACTGCCGAATTTTTTTCAGTTCCTTGTGATTCACCCGCCGACGGTTGATCAACAAGTAACGGTCGGGACGCGGTTTGCGATTCCGGGCACCGACCAATTTTTCCTTATAATAAGCCTTGCTACCGTCCTTAAAAAACTGAGAAAGACACAAGGCCAAACTGTCCACTTCCGCATTGAATACCTTTTTGTCCACGGCAATCGGATCGAAACGCAATTCATAATAAGGAACCGAAGTCGCCAGAATCCGTCCATCCGCCGCCCATATATCCCCCCGATTCGGCTCTATGGCAACCGGCTTCACCGGTACGTTTGCCGCCGCCATCTTACGCCATTTCTCTCCCTGTACCGTCATCACAATCCCCGCTTTTATCAAGATCAGACAACCGAACAATACGATAAACACATAAATGATGATGGTCCGCCACGTTATGTCATCTTTTATCGCCATACTCATCTGTATAATTTTACTGGAGGTTCCTTGCTTTCCTCCAGTGTCAATCCTTCTCTTTTTATCCGTTTGATAATTTCAGACTGCTTCCGCATCAACATCAAATCAGCAGCAGCCGAAATCGATTCGAAACGCAGATCGGTCACCTCTTTTTCCAGCGCCACCCGTTCCCGATGCAATCTTTCCGTAGAATAGCCGTTTGAAATATACACAATACCCAATACTGTCACAAACAGCACATAAAAAATATTCTGCCTCAGTTTTTCTGCCAGCAGACTTCCTTCCAATACGCTTTTTACCGAAGAAGCTGATTTTGTTTCCTGGGAACCCTTTTCTTTCGCTTCTTCCACGACCTCCTCATTTTCAATATAACTCCCCATTTTCTTTTCCGATTAAAATCCATTTCAATCTTTCTTCCTCGCAATCCTCAATTTGGCACTTCTAGCCCGAGGATTTCGCTGTATCTCTTCCTCAGACGGTACGATGACCTTCTGATTTACCGATTCAAAATTATGGTATATATGTCCGAACAACAAATCTTTTTCAACCTTTCCGTCTGCATTTCCGGCTTTCAAAAAATTCTTGACAATCCGGTCTTCCAAAGAATGGTAAGTGATGACCACCAGACGTCCCCCCGGTTTCAACACCTCCATGGCCTGTTGCATCATCTCCTTCAAAGCCTCCAATTCCTCGTTCACTTCGATCCGCAGAGCCTGATATATCTTAGCCAGGTATTTCTTCTCCTTCAACTTCGGAATACAGGGCTGAACAATCCGGTAAAACTCCTCGGAAGTTCTGATCGCCTGCTTTTTCCGAGCTCCCGCGATCAGAGCAGCCAGCCGTCTGGCATTTTCCACCTCTCCATAATTCCGAAACAGCAGGGCCAGCCGTTCTTCCTCATACGTATTCAAAACCATCGCCGCTGTCAGGTCGGTCCGCCGGTTCATGCGCATATCCAACTCCGCATCAAAACGAAACGAGAAACCGCGATCGGCCTCATCAAACTCGTGTGAAGAAACGCCCAGATCCGCCAAAATACCATCCACCTGCTCATATCCGTAATAGCGCATAAAATTACGCAAATATCTGAAATTATGATTCACAAAAATAAAACGGTCATCTTCCGGCACATTGGCCAATGCATCTTCATCCTGATCGAACCCCAACAAACATCCATCCGTTCCCAAGCGACGCAGAATTTCTCGGGAATGTCCACCTCCTCCAAAAGTCAGATCCAGATACACCCCGTCAGGTTGGATATCCAGGCCATCAACTGACTCTTTCAGCAAAACCGGTATATGATATTCGGCACTCTCCATCGATCTTAATTTTTAAAAATTTCCGTCGCCATTCTACCCAATTCATCGCCGCTGACAGCCACTGCCGCATAAGCATTGACATCCCATATCTGAATCATCGTATCCTGGGCAGCCAAAACCATCTCCTTATCGATACCGACCTCTTGCAACATCTTCCGCGGCAAAAGAATCCGTCCGTTACCATCCATTTCCACCTCCAGAGTCCCCCGGCAAAATTCCCGAAAAAAAGCCGCATGCTGCGGATCGAACAAATTCAGACGAGCCCGGACACCGGCAATCATGGCCTCCCACTCCTGCAAAGGATACATGTCAATACATTTCCCGAAGACATTCTTTCGCAAGACAAAAAACGTCTGTTGCGATGCCACCATGACCCTCCGGAAAGAAGCAGGTACCACCACCCGACATTTGTTGTCTGCCTTACAAGTATAGTCTCCGATAAATGAAGCCATTACATTACTAACTTAACCAATTACAACTCGTTACAAATATATACAAGGTTCTAAAACAAACCATGTATTTTTGATGTAAAATTAGGAAATATTTCCCACTTTAAACCACTTTATCCCACTTTTATTTAAAAAAATTTCACCCCTTTTTTCAGAAAAGTTGATGTTCATTTCTTTCAGACACCGCCTATCTTGTTTTGTCCTTCGCTGTATCTTTTGTAATTTCGCCCATTGTCTAAAAATGCGTGTTATGAAAAGGAAAGAACTTATTGAGCGGTATGGAATGTTGATCTTAGGCTTATTTTTCATGGCCTTGGGAATTGCGTTTTGCATTCGTGCAGACCTGGGGATTACGCCGATTTCTTGTCCCCCCTATGTCCTGAGTTTAGGATTATCCCCTTCAGTCGGGCAATTCACCATTGCCATGCATATAATTTTTGTTCTGTTGCAAATCTTAATCTTACGGAAAGATTTTCCAAGACTGCAATACCTGCAAGTCGGCATTGGCATCATCTTCGGCTTTTTTGTTGATTTTGCCGTATGGCTTACCGTCTGGCTTATTCCGGAGATTTATCTTATGAGATTACTTCTAGTCGTATTTGGCTCAGCTTTTGTCGCCACAGGAATTATTTTTCAAGTTTCAGCCAACGTCATGTTTTGCGCCGGAGAAGGTTTGATGCTGACACTGGCCAAAATTTGGAAAAAACCTTTTGGACGGGTAAAAATCGGTTTTGACTGCACATTAATCATCATCAGTCTCCTGTTTTCATTCATTCTTTTCGGAGAAATTCGCGGAGTTCGGGAAGGCACCCTCTTGTCCGCCTTTCTTGTCGGTTTCTTCGTGGGGAAAATACAACCTCACGTCGGATTTCTGGGACAATGGTTGGAACGACACCGGCAACCGGCAAGACATCCAGCCAATTACACAATTGTGACAATCGCACGAGAATATGGCAGTGGAGGACATGAAATCGGAGAAAAACTGGCCCGACGTTTAGGGTGGAAATTTTATGACCGGCAATTGATCAATCTGACCGTACAGCAAAGCGGTCTGTCAACCAGCTATGTGGAATGCCACGATCAACGCATGACTGCCTCCCGGACTCTCTGGAAATACATTTCGATGGACCATCTCATGCCGGTAAATAAAAGTCTCTCTCCGGATGACCGTCTTTTCGTCGCCCAGAGCAAATTAGTGCTCCATGCCGCTGAAGCCGGTCCCTGCGTCATTGTCGGACGCTGTGCCGATGTCATATTAAAAGAATTTCCGGGTTGTCTACATGTCTTCATCTATGCAGACAAATCATTTGCCCGGGAACGGATCGCCCGGGATTTCCATCTCACCCCCGAAGAGGCTAACCGGGAAATTGAAAAAATCAACACCCTCCGAGCCAACCATTACAGATATTATACAGGAGAAAAATGGGGAGACACGACCCGTTATGACCTTTCTCTGAAAAGTTCATCCTTAGGCATTGAAGGCACGGTAGAAACGATTCTGCTGGCACTGGGAAAAACGAATTGATTTTTCCAGTTGTCATTGCAAAAATGTCAAACAATCAAACCGAGCAAACAAAACCATGCCGGCAAGAGAGTTCTACAAGAAAGACAGACTCGTACTGGACCGGGCCGCCCATACCTGCCCGGTCCATCTCAGCCCGCATCCGGAAGTGTAACGGCATCTTGTTTTCGACTGGTCCGCTTCAGCCAAAGGACCTATTTCCTAACAGGTAAGATTTTCAAGAGGCCTCGTAATGAAGGCCTCTCGGATTCCATCTGCCAGCCTTTTGACAAATGAGCAGCCAAAACCTAATACTTTTTATAAAACAAATCGACTACATTTCCCTCCACTTTCGTTTTATATATAATCTTTTCCTTCTTTTCTCCAACAAGTACCTGTTCACTAATATCCAACAAATAACATTCCCCATTATCCAAGCCCACAGCCAGAGTATTGTCATTGCCATAATCCGATTCGATTGCCGTAACCGCCTGTCCCCCGAAAGAAGTGAAAACCATATTCCGATTAGTTCTCAAATCATAACAATACAATTGGGAAGGAGCAAGTTTTGAAGAAAAAAACAGATACGAACGTTTTCTTAACATGTGTATCCTATCAGCCGCTTGCAACAAAGAAGAAGATTCTCCCGGAATCTCCGTATATTTGATATTTTTGACATTTACATTTGACGATGAAGACGAATAACCAAAGGTATAAAGATACAATTTACCGTTTTGTCTATTCTTCAATATGGCAGCAATATCCTGATTATAAAAAAATGCATTCCGCAATTGACAATAAATCATATCAAAATCACTCAAATCATATGGAGACGGCCCCTTTGCTAAATCCCAATCTTCAGGGGCTTTCAATCTACTCAATTTTCCCGATTCATAAAAAGAACTGCCAAACAACATGAAAAAAGAAGCATACACTTCATCATACAGGATAAAGTTAAAATAATAAGCGACAGATGGAGGAATAGACAACAGATAGGGAACCTTCAAAACCTTTCCGCCGTATTGAAGCGGGACATTGACATAATATTCATATGCATAGGGATTTCCGAGAGTATTATCGAAGACCTTCGTATATACCCGGCCATCCGTTCCCTGGATTGCAGCGACATTGCCACTGGAAACGACTACATTTTTCGGTTTGAATCCGACAGGATACGTACCTCCGACAAACTCTTCATTCATGGTTGCAATCAACCGATAAGAACCAGTTCCATCCAATATCAGGTCCCCAGCTGCTCCGTCTTGCATAATCCGGACTTCATTTCTTTTCATCCGATTAATACACAATGCCACTGGAGAAGTCCCCAGCTCCTTATGATGCAACATTTCATACATATTATTGTCTGTATGCCAGCTACCATTTTGATTGCGCAAGAGATTCAAACGGCTTTTCCCCCCTTCATCCGACAGAACAAGCCATCCGGTCAAATACTTACTTTTATAGGTAAAAGCTATTTCCTTGGAATAGATGGCTCCCGTCGTCGTATCTTCCGCCATGACAAGCCCTTCATAATATTTGTCAAATTTTATATCTGTAAATTTCATTTTCATATTCCGACTCCGACAAACACACCCCAAATCATTAAAATGATATGACCATTTGTAAAGAAGCGTATCTCCTTGCTCTTTCTGTTTTTCATTATAAAAAGTAAGAATCGGTTCAAAAATCACAGAATCACCATAATACACGACTACTTCCGGGTTTAAGAAAGCGATATCTATTTTATTTATTTCCAAATCCTTATAAGTATAACTGCCATCATCCTTAAAACAAGAACAAAACAAGACCGCACAATAACAACATATGCTTATTATCTTCATTATTTTCATATTTCCAACTATTAAAAATTTATATCTTTACAGGTACAGACATCAAATCCCCGCTTTCATCTTGAGTAGGATTTTCACTTAACCATTCTTTAAATTCCAATGCCCAGGAACGGATCCAAGCATCTTTCGTATCTGTCAGATCCGGCTTGACGACCTCTACCAGTAATCTGAATTTTTTCTCGGAATAACTCCCCAAATAATAACGTTCCACCCGATCCGTCCACCAGTCCGGACGAACAACATTATCATTTATTTTCAAATAAATAGAACGATAATCCCGATCTCCCAAACGAAAATTTTCATTCTCCAGTAAATTCAACTGCAACACCGCAGTTTCAGAAGACAACGCCGGATAATTTTTCAATTGTATGTAGAAAGTATCCAAATGACTCATGGGACGAAACAAACATTCATCCGGCAAATGATAAAAACCCTCTTTCATGCTTGTCACCCGTGCATCAACCGCAATTTTAAAATTCATGGGATATTTTTGGGGGATTCCCGTATTTCTTACCGGAATGGGATATCGATATTCCGTCAGGTTTCCCAACATAAAAAAAGAAATTACAACCGTGTCGCTACTTTTATTTACAAATGAAATATAATTGTCATCCTGATAACACTCTATTTCATTCACGTGACAAGCAACACATCCAATAAGTATTAATGCAATAAATAAATATTTCATACACAATTTCTCTTATTAATTAATAAAAATTCTGACTATCCGGGACTTTAAATGTCATCCGCTCCTCCATCGCTGCGATACTGCCATTTTCTATTAAAATATCCCTATTCAAACGTTTATACATAAAAAACAACTGGCCTTCCCCTATGAACTCACGACGGGCATCGTTCACTAAAATATCATACAGATGATCCAGACTCTCTATGGAAGAGATCTGACGTTTGGCTCCTTTTTTCATACGCAGTTCTTTCAACAACTCCAAGGCCTGAGTCACATTGCCTTTCAGATAATGCCCTTCGATCAAAATGTAAAAAATCTCACTGATACGTAAAACCGGTATAGTATATCCTTCAAACTCATTTCTTAAGGAGCTATTTACATCTCTGTATTTATAAATAAAATGCTCATCGCTATCGCTGAGCAACGATGCCCGATAATCGTCCGTATCATCATAAAAAATTCCATCATAATCGGCCAACAGCAAATCAGACCCATTATCACCTGCACAATACGATTCGACATTTTGCAGCAAATCCCTGTTATAGAACGCAAAAATACACTCCTCCAAATATTTCTTCTGCTTATATATCAGGGATGTCGTATAGTCTTCCGGAGTATTGAAAAAGAACCAGGCATTGTTTTTATAGAATCTGTCATAAAAATACTGTGCATAAAACAGGGCCTGATCGACATCACTTTTATACATATACACTCTGGACAACATGCCTACAATCGCACAATAATTCAATCGATATCCTCTTTTCTTAAAAAAATCTCCCCCTTTTATTCCTTCACTCTTCCCAAAACGTCCAGAAGCCCCATGTAAAAATGCCTCTTTATTATATGAAGTATCGTGATATGCGACTAGATCTTTGGCATGCAACAGATCTTTTATAACACGATCAATGGCATCTTTCGTCTTTAAAGGAAGTGTTACCTCGGAAGGATAGGTATCGTGATAAGGGACTACTGCCATATCCGCATTCTTGTTTGGAGCAGAAGCAAACAGTCGGATCAAATCAAAATGAGCCATCGCCCTCAAGGCATAGGCTTCTCCCTCAATCAGATTTTTAGCAACCGTATCAAGCATAAACATAGAAGCCGGTTTTGAAGCAATCTCTTTCAACAGTAAATTACAATTGGCAATCACATTGTACATTCCGGACCAGATTCCGTCAATTGCCTGCAAGACTTCCGCCGATTCATATTCATATTTACCAAAATACTGATCAGTCAAATCCCTGATAAATTCCTGTCTATAATTTTGAGCCATCAAACTCAAAGCACCCCAACTCAGATTTTTTCCATATAAAGAAGTTTCTGAACATTTCTGATAAATACCATTCAACGCATTTTGGAAACCCATCTCATCCTCAAAAAGTTGGTCTTTTCCAATCTGATTCTCAGGATTAATATCCAGCCATTTTGAACAGGACATCAAGCAAACTCCCTGAGCAAACAATATTATAATAAAAATTAATCTCATCATACCTACTTTGTTAGAAACTTAAACCTAAAGAAAAATCAAAACTCCGAGCAAAAGGATAATCAATGCCTCTTTCCTGTTTCACCGTTGACCAATGTGCTACATCATTCATACTGAGTTGCAATTTCAACTGATTCAAACGCCATCTTTTGACAAAACCGTCCGAAACAGCCCAGGAAAGACTCAATGAATTCAATCTCAAAACATTGTTATCCTGAACAAAACGGGAAGTTGGACGCGAATAACTTCTTCGATCGGCAATATGTTTCAACGGAGTAATGTCACCGACCTCCTGCCAACGATCAGACAAAACCCGACGATCTGCATTATAATTATACAAATCGACACTTTCAACATGTATAGGCAAAGTTGAATTATAAATCTGTCCTCCCCATTCATACAGGAAACTGGCGAAAAGCGTCCAGTTACGCCATTGCAAATTCACACCAAAAGCACCTTGCAGTTTCGGCAGAGAATTACCCAATATCTGTTGTTCATTCGGTTCCCACTCATAAGTAATCGTCCCGTCCTTACGGACAAAAACCTCATAACCGCTGGTTGGATCGATTCCCAATGATTTCATACCGAAAATAGAGGTAGTAGAGCCTCCTTCCACATATTTGGTAAATGATTTCGCATACTTCTCTTTATAGGCCGAATAATCCTTATAATACTCGTCTACCTGTTCATTATACCGTTTTAATGAATTGGCTATTTTCAAAATCTTATTTTTATTGTGGGCCATATTTCCATACAGAGACAGATACCAGTCGTTTTTCCGAAGCAAAACGGAACGGAGATTCAACTCATAACCGATATTCTCCACTTCGCCCAGATTGTCATAATAAGAAACAAAACCAAAAGAGGAAGGTATAGCAATAGAAGTAATCATATCCGTCGTCTTGGCATTATAATATGCCAGCTGGGCATAAAACAGACCGTCAAAAATTCCCAGTTCAAGCTTCAAATCATAACTGTTCTTCTTTTCCCATTTCAATCCGGAATTACCCAAAGCCATTAATTTCACCCCCATACCCGTCGCATACCATTTGTCAGAGAATACTTCATAGATATCTTTAGCGGCATAGGGCGGAAAATTTAACTTCCCGGTTTGACCATAGGTAGCGGTCAACTTCAACTGGTTCAAAATCCGATTGTCTTTCAAAAATGAATAATTGTGGAAATTAATTCCTATTCCGGTAGACCAAAAGGGGGCAAACCGCTGATCAGTACCGAACTCAGAAGATCCATCCAAACGCAAAGAAGCATCCAACAAATAAATATCGTCATACGAATAATTCAAACGGGCAAAAACTCCGACCAAACGGGTATGGTTATCACTTTCCAAGGGTTTGCCGATCACTTCCTGCGCATACATGACAGAGCTCAGGTTTCCAGAGGGGAAACCCCGATAGTTGACACCGAGAGAAGACTTTTTTTGTTCAGAAACATTCAAACCCAAGGAAGCATTTATATAATTCAATGCAATTGAACGATTATACCGCAACAATAAATTCGTTGTCCAGTTAAAACTTTTCCGATCCAAAGTCGACAGAGAACCCTTTAAAGCATCCTGGTAAGTGGTTGATGCAAATTTTCCAGAAGCGGGATCCACAAAGTTTTTACGCGATGATATCTGTCGGGCAATACCAAATTGGGCTTTTATCGCCAAATGCTCATTAAAATAAAAATCTACCAACAAATTGTTCGCAAAATCTTCTGTTACCGTTTTATCATAATTCTTTGTCACACTTCCTTCATACATGGGATTTACAATCGGAACTCCATCATGCCAGGAAGTGAATGTATAAAGATAATTACCGAACTCATCATACAATTCATTGTATGGCAATTGCTTGACAAAACTTGCATAAGATCCGTAGGGTGAATTCTTAGAAAATACCCTGTTGTAAGAAATTCTATTGATTATATTCAAATTTGACAATCGGTAATCGATTCTTAACTCTGTCCCGACTCGCTCACGCAGATCTTTTTTCATTACTCCTTTTTGCTGGTCATAAAAAAGATTAACCCCATAACGGATATTGTCATTACCACCATCTATTGCCACGCTGTGCTTATGGTTATACCCTACCCGCAAAGGCAAGGCCAGCCAGTCCGTATCAACTCCTTTTTTTATGGCCATCTGTTTTTTATTCAACTCTTTATACACCGCACGCACCCCATAACCATAAATATCATAATAACCGGCTTTTTTCTCAACTTCCAGCTTTTCGGATGCATTGAAATAGTCATAGCTTGTTATATCGGGAGTCGTCAACGTACCTGTCAAATTATATGATACATTGAATTTCCCGGCCTTTGGAGAAACCGTTTCAACGACAACAACACCATTGGAAGCCTGCGACCCATATATTGCCGTTGCGGCAGCATCTTTCAAGATTGTAATACTATGAATCCGTTGAGGATCCATATCATATATCTTCTCAACACTTACCTCCAGACCATCCAAAATAAAAATAGGCAGGTTAGAATTATTTTTTATGCGTGCTTCACTGATCTCTTCTATATCCAGGTTTGAAATACCAGAATGTCCCCGAATGTAAAACTCCGGCACAGCATTTGGATCAGAACCTTTTTCATTATATTCCATGACCCGGAAAGAAGGATCAAAAACTTGGATGGCGGATATGATATTCCGATTCGCCACTTTCAGCAGATCCTTCCCGTTTATCCGAACCGCGGTGCCCGTATACGACTCCTTGCGCACATTCAGATATCCGGTAACCACAACGTCATCGAGACTTTCGATCAATTCAGGTAAAGTCACTACCAACTCTTCCTCATTTCCCTTTCCATCCAATTCAATCTCTTTTGTCTCCATGCCGATACAACTGAACACCAGTACAACATTTTCCAGACTCGTCAATGTCAATGTAAAAATTCCATCCGCATTCGTAGCCGTGCCCAGATTTGTTCCTTTTAACAATACGGTCACTCCCGGCAGAGGCTGTTTCTTCATATCAATCACTTTTCCCTTTACTTTTCGTTCTTCATGTACCGGAGCATGCGACTGGATAACGATCAGATTGTCTTTAAAAGAATAACTCAACCCCGTTCCGGCAAGACAATCGTCCAAAATCCGGCTGACCTCCGTCTGCCGGCAATCGATCGTAATGCTTTGAAAAGGCTGGATGTCGGCCGATTTATAGACGAACATATAATCCGTCAATTGTTCGATCTGCCGAAATACGGCCGTCAATGAGGTATTGGTAACAGAAAGGTCAATTTTATAGTTTTGTGCATTCAATGCAGCATGACAGGTGCAAAAACCGGCCAAAATCAAACAAGCCAATAGTTTCATCTTTCGCAATATTCGTTGCAATCTTCGTTTTTTTCTCATAACTTTGTTTAGCTTTGATTAATAAATTAGGATAATTATTGAAGCAATCGGGGGAGGATGCCGCAAACATCCTCTCCTTCTTTATTGACTGACATATATTTTATGATCGATATAAGTAAAATGAATTCCGTTGGTCGACTGCAGATGATCCAAAATCGTCCGGATATCGGCATAACGATTGGTATGCAAGTGAAATTTTATTTCTTTCAAGTCCGGACAGGTATACACCACCTCAAAATCATACCAACGTTCTAACATCCGGAAGATTTCTTCCAGCGATTTGTCCCGGGCAATCAACTTTCCATTCTTCCAGGCCAGTACCTCTTCCACATCGGCCGGAACAACTTGCCACTTTTTATCACTCCGGTCAAAACGGATCTGCTGGCCAGGCTCCAGTAAGACAGGCTGCTCCACAGAAGAAAGGTACTGTTCAACACTCCCGGAAAACAAAGTGGTGACACTCTCCTCTTCCTCCGGATATGCCTTGACATTAAAGGTCGTTCCCAAAACAGTCACTTGTCCGTCCCGAGTGATGACTCTAAAAGGATGTGCCGATTGATGAGCTACTTCAAAATAAGCCTCTCCTTCCAAAAAAACCTTTCTTTCTTTACCGACAAAACGTTCCGGAAAACGCAAAGAGGATTCGGCATTCAACCACACCCGACTTCCATCGGAAAGAGTCACTACAAATTCACATCCCCGAGGAATGGAAAGCGTGTTGTAGTGAAGTAAGTCATGAACAGTATCAGTCAAAGGGATATATTCCAAACACCCAGAATCGGTCAAATGAATATTCACATTTCCAGAAATCGGTAAAGTCCATTGCGACGAATCGCGAAGCGACACCTGCTGCCCGTCTTTTAAAGTCAAAATCGGTCCCTTCAGTGTATCCAAACAATCCGAATCGACGGTCGCAAGCGTAACTGTCTGCGGACGGGTATGCAACCAGAAGGACAATCCACCGGCCACCAACAGAGCCAACACTGCCGCGCTACTGATCAAACGCATTCGTATACGATGCCGACGGAAACGTCTGCGCAATCTTTCGTAAGCTTTTTCTTCATCCAGAGAATCCCATAAAGCGGTCCAGCGAATCGCATGTACCTTTCTGGCGGTCTGTTTAAACAATTCTGATTGCGCCGGATCTTCCCGCAAAGAAGTTTCCAACTCTTTGTGAGTCACCGCATCCAATTCTCCCGAAAAATAATCCCACCAGGGGAGATCTTCATCCTGCCTTTTCATCTGTTCAGTTTTTTATAGTAAAACACAGAATTAAAAAAATGGGTGGACGATTTTTTCAATTTTTTTTCAAAAATTTTCCAGCAGAATTGAATATCCGGAATCAATCCCAACAGTTGTGCAACAAAAAATGAGGGCGACTCAAAAAATTTGAGCCACCCTCTCCCACACATCACCTCTGTTAGGGCATATTTCAGTTAATCAGATCCACACGGTCTATGGTATATGGTTCCAATACTCCTTATTCGTAATTATTTCCACCATAATTTTACGGTCCCCCTCCCGTACTTCATCAGACGCATTCTGGGAGGCATAAGAGATCAATTTACCGACACCTCTTGCTTTTAGATTTTTGGCAGGATACCCTCTTTGTACCAAAGCCTCGACAACAGCATCTGCCCGTTTCTGTGACAATGCCATATTATACTCTAAGGACCCCTTTGCATCCGTACATCCAGTAATAAGATACATTTTATCCGTATCCTTCATCATTATCTGAGCGATTCTATCAATAACCGCTGCAGATTTAGGCGTTATTTCAGCCTGATCAAAATCAAAATAAACATTATGGAACAATTCACCCAATGTATTTATCGGCGGCTGCACCTCTACAAACTTTTCCACTACCACGGGTTTTTCTACTATGCGTTCCGTTACTTTCTCAATATATTGCACAGAAGATTTCGGCCGTTTGGATTTTCCACCGAAACGCCACATGAAACGAACAGAACCTTGCCACAAATTGGCAATCTTTTGGTAAGGCATCAACAGATAGTCTGCCTGCAAAGCAATACCCGCCCGATCATTGAGCCACATATTTACACCAGCCCCGAATGAAAACGGTATCAGATTATATTTATCACACCCTTCTTTATTAAAATCATTCAAAAGATTCCACCCCACCTTATCCCGATCGACCATCTCCAAGCCAGCGTAATCAATTCTGAAATTTTTATGCAGGTAGTTTATCCCCGACCGCAGGAAAGGATCTATATAGGTAGAATGAAAATACTCACCCAAACGCCACTGCAAACCAAGTCCGGCCATACCGGCCCACCTCGATTCATTTCCATTGCGTACAGGATCCGAAGTATAACTTACATTTCCCTGTAAATCTACATAGAAATGTGAGTTCAACTCTCTCGCCAAGTAGAATTGTCCTCCTCCCAAAAGATCTCTTTTACTGGTATTTATGGAGTAACCACCATGCTGGTTCGTCTGAAAACCAAGTACACAGAATCGGGACATCTGAAATCCACTAATACCGACACCGATTTCCCAGGCTTTTTTAGCCTCTTTTTTACAGCTGTCACTCCCTTCCACAGAACTTTCCTCACCCGCGGTTTGTGCATGCCCGGACAGACCAGTGCACAACATGGCCAACATCAACAGAATATAGGTTTTATTGAAATAATTTTCTTTCATATTTTTATTCTTCATAAATTACTTCTACTTCATCAATTTGATAATTATTGCTGTATTTTTTCACAACAAATGTATTGGGCTCCGTTCCTCTTTGGAGATATCCTTGTGCAAATGCGTGAAAGAAATTGCTCGAACTTCTTTCGATGTATATGGTAGAATTCAAGAACGGTGAAAACACCTTGAAGGTAGGCGCTTCGGCCGAAGACTTATTATTCGAGCTCGAAGCTTCCTGCGAACCTGCCGTAGAAGTAAATTGAAATCTCACATAGGTTGTTTGCAATTTTCGGGCTTCTTCCTCGGTATAGGCTATCGGTTCGATATAGTCCATTCCGTTTTCCTTGACTTCCTGTTTGCACGAGCTCTTATAGATTTGAGTGAAATCCAGGTGTGAAAAATCCAATTCGCCTTCTACCGATGCAAAAGCAGGGGCTTCACCTTTCGTGATACCTTTCAGTTTAAGTCTCTTCAATGTAGGTCCCATTTGGTAAGGAGCCAGCAGACATACGCCATTCCATTGATATTCCTCTCCATAATATGGCTTGCGGCCTTTCAGGGTATAATAAACATCCGTTCCATCCCAATATTGTGAGTAACTATTCTTTAGTTCTGCAGGATTTTCTTTGACAAGACGATTGGTGTAAGTCTGATAAGAATAACTTCCATCACTGGATATATTGGAGCTGGAACTGGAAACCAGTTTCTGGTCTTTCAGGATGCTCTTGGGATCATTTTTATCCGAAACCCTGTAAGCATCCATAGCCATAGAACCGGTTTCAGGCAGATAGCTCGGTAGATTTTGCCATGCATCTTCGGGATTCACTTTACGCTGTATATAATAATATAAGTTTTGTTGATAATCCAACGAAGGAGAGTTGCGAAGAATTACCCGCAAGTGTACTCGATTGGGAACGTAAGTGTTTTTGGCAGATATTTGAGGAGCTTTTCCTTCCAGTGTTACCGATTTTACACTCCCCCATCGCAGATTTATGTCTTGTAATTCAGGAAGATCTTCTTTCGGTATCACAAATTCACCTTGCGCATTGGAAGTATAGGTTTTTTCAGCATCAATACCAGGCATGCCTTTTACAATAGCACGCGGAGCAATCTGTCCCAATTCGTCATATACTTTATATAATACTCCCCCGTCACTCGTACGTACATATTCACCGTATTCCGATTGTGAATATTGTGCGATAACATTGGGTATTCCCTGAATAATAGCCACTTCCGCACCCGGTTTTCCAGGTTCTCCAGGTTTACCGTCCTTTCCATCTTTTCCATCTTCGCCATCTTTACCGCGCAAATACTCATAAAAATCATCTAAGGTATTTTTGCGGGGATCCCATACTCCACCGTTTCTATGATCTATAAACGCCTCAGAAGTACCTTGACGCTTAACAAGATCATTTTTCCACAATTCATAGGCAGACAAACCATTCGCCCCGTCTCTTCCGTCTTTCCCAGTCAAATAGTGAAAGAAATCATTCTCGGCTATTTTTTCTGATGGCCATTTTTGGCCTTCATTCTTTGGATCATCCACCTTTCCGGCAATCACTTTCTCCTTCCATACTTCATAAGCAGATTTACCATCACTCCCTTTGTCGCCGCTCAAATAATGATAAAAATCTGCCATCGTATTCTTTTCTTTTGGCCATGCCTCTCCCTGTTTATTTAGAATCTTCCCCGCCTTCACATCTTTTTGCCACAATTCATAAGCAGAGGCTCCAGCAGCACCGTTCTGTCCCTGGACAGAAACTTTTGTGTCCTTTTCACCAATCCACCAATTACCATTATCTCCAATTCGAGGAGATATTCCATCTTTTCCGTCATCTCCTTGAGCTTTCACTCCTGTATCAACATCACCGATCCACCAATTACCATTCTTAATAAACGGAGTTTTCCCGTCTTTCCCATCTTTTCCATCTTTTCCATCTTTTCCATCCTTTCCGTTATCACCATGAAGTCCCTGTGCCATGACGCCAGTATTGGAATCTCCAATCCACCAGTAACCATCTCTGATTACCGGAGTGAAACCGTCACGACCATCCTTTCCTCGGGCTTGCACTTTGGTATCTTTGGATCCAAGCCACCAGTTTCCATTCGGACCGATATAAGGAGATAAACCATCATCTCCTTTTTCTCCTTTCGCAGAAACTCCTGTATCTGTAGAACCGATATACCAATTTCCATTTATACCGACATGCGGAGTTATCCCATTTTCACCATCTTTTCCTTTCAGATACAAGAAAAAATCATTCTGAGTAATCTGATCTTTAGGCCAGTTTAACTCGCCTTTCATTACAAGCAAGTGCCACTGTTCATAAGCAGAAATTCCGTCATTACCGATTGCCTTTATTCCCGTATCAGTATTTCCGATCCACCAATTCCCATTATTACCGACATGAGGCGTCTGTCCATCTCTACCACAAAGAAAATCCCAAAAATCAGCCTCCGAATTTTTGGAAGAAGGCCAGATCTGAGATGAAACATGAGGATTGATTATATCCCCTTTAGCAATCAAGAGTTTCCACTGTTCATAAGCCGACAAGCCTCGTTCTCCTTTTTCACCTTTAATATAAACCAAAAAGTCGGCCACTTCTGTCCTGTCGACCGGCCAGTCTATATGACCAAGCAATACTTCCTTTTTCCATATTTCATAGGCAGATTCTCCGTTTTCCCCCTGAGGTCCTTGAGGCAACTCGAAACCAATAGTGCTGCATGCATAAAACACCACCGACAACAATAACGCTAATAGATAATTTTTCTGTTCTTTTTCTGTATTCATATCCCCATTAATTAAAATTCTTGTTTGAATTGAAAATCAAAGTTTTAATCTCACAAAACCTTTTTTCTAATCTGTCATAAATTTGATTTTATATAAATAATTAATCGGGGCAAAAGTCCATATTTTTACCCAACCTTTTGTTTTCTATCACAACAATTCAATTTCACAAAATATAATTTGCGTTGCCTATGATCCACATTTTGTTATCTATCTTGTCGTCTGTTTTATTTTCGTAACTCTTTTACATCCATTGTAATGGGAAAATGCATAAAAACAATCTGCCAAGCATAAAAAATGACCCACAAAATTGAATAGAAATTCATTTTCACGGGTCATTTTGATATACCAACAAGAAAAATCCTTGTATATATGGTGATTTTGATATTCTATTGTTCTCTATATTTATACTCCTTATCGTCAATAATCAAAGTAGCATCCTGATGATTACCCAATTGCCATTTTATTTTTCCATCCGAATAGTCTGCGGTTTTAGACGAAGCATCTGTCTGAGGTAAAGTATAGCAATTTTCTATTTCCGAAGTGATCAACTTTACAAAAGCCTGCATTCCATCATTATAATATATGACATCAAAAAAAGAGGGTACATGAGACTTTGTTTCCGATATATAAATATTATTTGTAGGAGTAAGTGCTGTAAATGTATAACTATTTTTACCGTCATTGAAAACCGGTATCCCAAAAACAGAAGCATATTCATCTTCAAATAAAATTTTCAATGAACAATTTTTATCAATGTATTCATCCTCTGAATTATTTTGAGGATTCAATTTCAGTTTATATTCCTTATCCTTAAAATAAAAGTCCGCATATCGCTGATTTCCCATTTCATACAAACTGACAGTTGCATCCTCTCCACTTTGATTCTCTTTTAAGAATTGCGATTTATAAATATCGGGAAGTTCTTTCTGGAAAGAGACCCGTTTTAAGGGAACATTCCGATATAATAAAGTATCTCCATGAAACGTCAAATCTCCCTCATTATCCAAACGTAACTTACAAGAAGAAACATTTTGAATTTTTCCGTAAGTCACAAAAATACCTGCACGCATAATGTACTTTTCCATTAACTCATACTGATCTCCATGAATAGCCAACAACATGTAAATACCGGGACAATCGGCCGCAGGCAATATACCTTCATAAGTACCATCGTAAGATTGAGAAGTTTCACATGATGAAAAAACAAGCATAATTCCTACCAACGCTAATCCTAAAATTCTGTTCATATCACTATAATTATAATCCTAAAATAATATAACTCCATAACAATCAATACACACAACAAAAAACATTCATGCCTGAGGCACAGCTGAAGCGTCCACGATCTCCCCTTTTCGACGTATTTCATTGGGAGTAGCTCCAATATTTCTCTTACAATAAGTGGTAAAGTGAGAGAACGTTTTAAAATGATAATCCAGCATAATCTGTTTTATCGGGAGAGAATCTTCCTCCAATTTAAGCTTTATCTCATAAGAAGTTTGCTTTTGCAACCACTGATAGGGTGTTTCTCCATGAAAACACCTTTTAAACAGCAAAGTAAACATCGGATCGTTATACCCGCACAAAGCAGCCAATTCCTTTGCCGTTCGACACCTTTTGTAATTTGTCATTACGGATACGAAAAAACGAAGATCCGTCGACAAAACTTCACGAAAAATTGCAGCAATCTCACTCTTGGTATAGCTGATTTTAAACAATGAAAAAAGTTCAAATTCTTTGGCTTGATGCAAATCTGGAATTTCCATAGCATTTTTCATATAATCTACCAATAATTCCAGATAAGAACGCATCAACGGATAAATGGGAAGCACCTCCTCAAGTTTTACCTTTTCGATCTCAATGTCCTGCAAATATTTAATCACTCGATCATGAAGATACGGCGGCAAGATATTACAGGCATGAACGACCAGCTGAACATCCTCTATCGCCCGAAGTTTACAATTGTGCAAACTGTTGATAAAAAAAAGTTCATTTTCCATTACCACCTGTGCCATCGACTCTATCTGATTCCTGAAAAAATACAAGGTACCCTTCAACACAAAACATATTTGAAATTCATGATCCTTATTCAAATTGGGAACAGTTTCCCCCTTCGCAATATATAGACATCTGAATTGGCTGTACCTATTCATAGAAAGAGGATCATTATATAAATTTTTCAATAAAAACAATTTTTCCATACCATATCAATATTAACATAAAAAAAATACTCCAGACATTTTTTCAAAGCAAAAGTAAAACAAGAATTCCACTATTTTACCCCCCTTGTAATAAATATAAAACCAAATCATTGCCAATATAAAACCGAATTTTAGATTTGTGAACAAACCTTCTCAATACATGATAACTGTTTTAATAAACAGAAAAAATGCGATGAAAAGAAAGGTCCGAATGGAAGAAAAAAAGGAACAGTAGAGAAGCAGGGAATTGCTCTCTCAATTGTCTCAAACCAAAACTCAAAAGAGATTTGACTGTATTTACAGACACATTTAATTCCAGAGCCACGTCCTTGTATTTTTTTCTTTGAATGAGAATAGAGGTGATCACTTGTCTGGTTTTTTCCGGAAGATGGTTCACGGCTCTTCGGATATTCTCCACCAATTCAGGAGAAAAGGTCATCGCTTCCTCCTCGGCAGCAGTTTGATCCAACCATTCCGCCGTTGAAAACTCTTTCTGATCCCGCAAGCGGTTCAAACAGGTATTCCGGACACAACGAAACAAATAGGAAGTCAATGCCTCCGGTTCTATTTGCTTGTATAGCTGATTTTTTATAAAATGATAAAATAAATCCTGGACCACATCTTCTGCAAAAAAATCATCCCTCAGAAAAGTACCCGCAAACAAAACCAAAGGTTTATAATAACGTTGAAAAAGCAAACGTCCACCTTTTTCCGAATTTCGAATAAGCAAGGCTAATATGTCATGTTCTGCTGAAGGCATTTTTCAATATAATCCGTTTTCTCAGTTATTTTCAACAACATCCCGACAAAGATAAAAATAAAATATTTATCTTTGTCCAAAGATTCGGAGCATGCAACAAAAATATGATATTTTTATCAGTTATCGACGGGATGGCGGTTACGACACGGCCAAACACCTCAACGACTTATTGGTGAAAGACGGCTACAGAGTGAGTTTCGATCTGGACACCTTACGCAGCGGAGATTTCGATATTCAATTACTTTCCCGCATTGATGAATGTACCGATTTTATTCTGATCGTAGACCCGCATGCATTCGACAGAACCCTCAACCCCGATTTCGATCCACAAAAGGACTGGTTGAGAAATGAACTGGCCCATGCGTTAAAACAAAAAAAGAATATCGTACCTGTTTTTTTATATGGAATCTGTGAATTTCCGAACAATCTACCGGAAGACATCTGCGAGGTAAGCAAAAAAAACGGTCCCGAATACAACAGATATTACTTCGATAATTTTTACAAAGACCTGAAAAAAAGATTTCTGAAATCCAAACCACACCGGTCATATGTAAAATACCTCATCCTACTTGCCATTCTGATTGCTTTGGGGATTTTGTGGACCACCAGCCATTCCGATTCGGGAAACCAGTCGTCCCTTTCTTCCTCTCCAGAACTCTCAACGGAAACGATCGACAGTAACCGATATTACACCGGTACATTCAACGAAAAGGATCTGTACATAAAAGGCCTGCGAAGAGGAATTCTGTATGATGCAGGGACCGACGAACACAATGAAGGAGCTCATTATACCTACCGCTGCGGACGGGTAATCGATATCCATGTGCTGTTCTATCAATCAGGCATGATTTTCATATCAACCGACGAATCGGGGGAACGGACTCACTTATCTTACGACTTCGGAACAATCGGATACGAATCGATTGAATCGGAAGAAGAAAAATATGAATACACAGACAATCAATACATCATCGGACAATGTGATATAGACGGCGATCAATTCGACGAACTGATCATCTCCGTCAGGACAGCCGGTGACAGTATGTTGCAAAATGGATATGGAGTGGGCATCAATATCTTTAAACTTGTGGGAGGAGCCTGGAAAAGAATTGCCGAATTGAATCAGGGTACCAATGTCCTACCGGCTTATGCAAAAATTATAAACAACAATATATACATCGCAGGTCTGAGATATGATGAAAAATATTCACTGGTAAATGATTCATTGATTTGGGATGATTCTTTTTACGGAAGAGTTTTCAAGGAATCCGATTTCTGATTCTAAAAAATGAATCTTCAAAAATTCCTGTGTTTTTCGAGAAAATTAGGTATTTTTGTCAGCCATGAAAAAGATCGATTTGAAATACATATACAATATAACCAAACAAATGCTGATCTATCCAGACAGCATTTGGCCAAGGGTTTTAAACGAAAAGAATTCCGAAAAAAAACTTTATCGGAATTACCTTTTCCCCATCACGGGGATCGTTTCCCTGTTGATATTACTCATTGAGCTGTTTTATTGCGGCTTCTGGCAAGCCTTGGGTTTGGCGTTGATCAATCTGATTGCCATGCTTGGCGGCAACTGGCTGGCTTTTCTTCTCACCCGGGAATATCTGTGCCGGCAATTCTCGTTCGAAACTCATCTGGCGCTGAATCTGACCGTGTACAGCGGAGGTATTTTCATTCTCTTTCACAGCATCGGAAATGCCTTTGGCAACGCTTTTTTAGGACAGCTGTTCTCCCTGGCCAGTTTCATTTTCATCCGCACCCTTTACAAAGGCCTGCACCAGATACCCGGATTACAGCCCAAACAAAAAACCAACGTCATGGTAATCTGCTCCTTGTCTATTATCTGCATGCCGGTCATTATCCATCAATTGCTTATGATCCTGTTCGGTATCTCTGCCTTTAACATTTAATGCTTACATCATGGCAAACGAAATCAACATACGCAATAAACGGGCCTCTTTCGATTACGAATTTCTCGAAGAATACAATGCAGGAATTGTACTGACAGGAACCGAAATCAAATCCATTCGGGCAGGGAAAGCCAGTTTGGTCGATTCCTACTGCTTTTTCAACCGGGGAGAACTCTGGGTCAAAGGTATGCATATCGCCGAATATAAATGGGGGACCTATTACAATCACGATGAAAAAAGGGAAAGGAAACTGCTGCTCACCCACAAAGAACTGGTCAAACTGCAACGCAAAGTAAAAGAGAGCGGTTTGACCATCGTACCAATCAGAGTCTTTCTGAATGAAAAAGGATATGCCAAACTCCGCATCGCCTTGGCCAAAGGAAAGAAAGAGTACGACAAACGGGAAAGCCTGAAGTTGAAAGATGCCAAAAAAGACATGGATAGAGCCATGAAAAGATAATTTGAACGAAAAAAGTTAAATACACAAAATGATGAAAAACACAATTATTCTACTTTCATTGATACTGTTGAGTGCATTCAGCTATGCGCAGGAAAGTAACAATGGCAAAAAATTATGGGCAAAGTCCTTTCTAAACCAGAAGGCCCCGGAACTGACCGTAGAAGAATGGATCTCCCAAAAACCCGATACCAAAGGAAAATTCGTGATTATCGACTTTTGGGCTACCTGGTGCGGACCTTGCCGTCAAGCCATTCCGGAACTCAACAAAATTGCAAAGGAATTTGCCAAAGACGTAGTGGTTATCGGTATTTCCGACGAATCAGCCGAAAAGGTCAAATCCATGAAGGATCCGGTGATTGAGTATTACTCCGCCATCGACACCCAGAAAACCATGAACAAAACACTGGAAATCAAGGGGATTCCTCACGTAATCGTCATTGATCCGAAAGGCATCGTACGCTGGGAAGGATTTCCGACATTGCAAGGACATGAACTGACTCCGGAAGTCATTAAAAATCTGATCCAGAAATACAAATAAAACACCGGTGTGTGTGAATCAACGAATTTAATCTAATATAACAAATTATGTATCAAGGTATAAAAACAGTATCATTCGAAGAAGCTGTCAAAGTGGTAAAATCCGGCGACCGGATTCATATTCACAGCGTAGCTTGTGCTCCTCAGGGATTGATCCAGGCATTGTGTGCCCGTGGACGTGCCGGAGAGCTGAAAAACATCAAATTACAACATCTTCACACCGAAGGTGCTGCTCCTTATGCAGAACAGGAATTCGAAGGTGTATTCCAACTGGAATCATTCTTCGTGGGCCATAATGTCCGCAAGGCCACCCAGGACGGCTGGGCCGACTATATCCCGGTACACCTGAGCGAAACCCAGAAACTGATCCGGATGGGTATCACACCGGTAGATGTTGCCATGATTCAGGTATGCCCGCCCGACAAACACGGATATGTATCTATGGGTACCTCTGTCGATGCCACCCTGGCTGCCGTACAGAATGCCAAGACCGTTATCGCAGTCATCAATCCCAACGTTCCACGGGCCTGGGGGGATGCCATCATCAAATTGTCCGATATAGATATCTTCTGCGAAGACGATACCCCGCTGATCGAAGCCAAACCGGCACAACCTTCTGAACAGGATATTCAGATCGGTAAAAACTGTGCCGCCCTGATCGAAGACGGTGCCTGTCTGCAGATGGGAATCGGAGCCATTCCGAACGCTGTACTGTCACAACTCGGCAACCACAAAAACCTGGGTATACACACGGAAATGTTTGCCGACGGAGTACTGCCTCTCTATTACAAAGGAGTGATCAACAATAAAAACAAAAAATACGACAAAGGCAAAATCGTTTCTACCTTCCTGATGGGATCCAAAGAGGTGTATGATTTTATCGATGACAACCCGGCAGTAGCCATGATGGATGTCGGTTACACCAACGATCCGTACATCATCGCTCAACAACCGAAGATGACCGCAATCAACTCGGCTCTGTCCATCGATTTGACCGGTCAGGTCAATGCCGACTCATTAGGCTGTAAATTCTACAGCGGTTGCGGCGGTCAATTGGATTTCATCCGGGGAGCGGCAGCCAGTGAAGGTGGAAAGCCCATCATTGCCATGCCGGCCGTAACCGCCAAGGGCATCAGTAAAATCAGCCCGACCCTGTTGAATGGAGCCGGTGTAGTAACCACCCGTTTTGATGTTCATTATGTCGTAACAGAATACGGAGTTGCCGATCTGTACGGAAAAACCATGCAGGATCGAGCCAAAGCATTGATTGCCATTGCAGCTCCACAATGTCAGGAAGAATTGGATAAAGCTGCTTTCGAACGTTTCGGTAGCCATTTCCATTTCGTTACCAAATAACATGATAACCGAGGCAAAAGACAAAGAGCACTGTACGGTGTCTCTTTGTCTTTTGCTTTCCTTTTAGCTCAAATCAACCGCCATGGATTGGAACCAACTTCTGTCAGCCCGACGCTACCATCCGGGGAACACGACCTCCCTGTTTCATTCCCACGACCGTTCGCAATTTCAACGGGATTACGACCGGCTGATATTTTCCTCTCCTTTCCGTCGCTTGCAAAACAAAACCCAGGTATTTCCCCTGCCCGGCAACATCTTCGTACATAACCGTCTGACTCACAGTCTGGAAGTCGCCAGCGTAGGACGTTCTTTGGGAAATAAAATCAGCCAGTTTCTAAAGCAGCAGAAAGTAAAAATCGACAATCCCGAAATACTGGAAGAGATCGGTACCATCGTCAGCACCGGTTGTCTGGCTCACGATCTGGGCAATCCGCCTTTCGGGCACTCCGGAGAAGAAGCCATCTCATACTTTTTCAGCGAAGGAGAAGGGTTATATCTCAAAAAATTACTTTCCGACGAAGAATGGAACGACCTGAGCCATTTCGAAGGCAATGCCAATACCTTCCGCCTGCTGACCCACAGTTTCAACGGTCGCCGTCCGGGAGGATACACCATGACCTATACCACCTTGGCCACCATCGTCAAATATCCCTTCGAATCGACCAAAGCCAATCCCAAAGGATTCAAATACGGTTTTTTTCAGAGTGAAAAAGAAATCTTCCGTCAGGTAGCCGAGGAACTGGGCATCCGCCAACTCAGCGATCATCCGCTGCAATACGCCCGACACCCGCTGGTATATCTTGTCGAGGCTGCCGACGACATCTGCTATCAGATCATGGACATCGAGGACTCGCATAAACTGCGCATCCTGTCATACGACGAAACAGTACAGATTCTGGAAAGTTTTTACGATAAAACTGAAGACAAGGAAGACTTGAAGATCATCTCCCGCACCTTTAAAGTTGTCACCGACAAAAACGAACGGATCGCTTTTCTGAGGGCCGGCATTATCAACAAACTGATCAATGCCTGTGCAGACATTTTCTGTCGGCACTACGACGCCATTATGAGCGGAGAATTCAACAGCACCCTCATCAAACAGCTCGACGGTGCCAACAAAACAGCCTATGAGGCCTGCACCCACCTGGCCTATGGACGAATCTACCACACCAATATGGTTACACAAATTCAGATCGCCGGTTTCAAAATCCTGGGCACCATTCTGAAAGAATATACCGATGCGGTCTTGAAACCCGGCACTTACTATGCCCGCAATATACTCTCCGTCATGCCCGAACAATATCAGGTCAGTCCGGACGATTCCATGTATACCAAGATCCAAACCGTCGTAGACTATGTTTCCGGCATGACCGATTCCTATGCTCTCAATCTCTATCGGAAAATCAAGGGAATCGATTTGCCGGAAATCAAATAAAAGCTGGGAAGATTATCCCAGCAACTCTTTCACTTTCGCTGAAATGACTTTGCCGTCTGCCAAGCCAGCCAACCGCTTTGTGGCTACGCCCATCACTTTTCCCATCTCCTTGGCCGATGTTGCCCCCACTTCTGCAATAATAGCCTGCAAAGCCTCCGTCAACTCGGTCTCCGTCAACTGCTTGGGCAGAAACTCTTCCAACACGGCCACCTGTCCGCTCTCCTGCTCATACAGATCTTCCCGTCCCTGCTGCTTGTAGATCTCTGCCGATTCCTTGCCCTGCTTGGCCAGTTTCTGGATCAGCTTGATGCATTCCGCATCATCGATCTGATCGTTTGCTCCCGGACGTGTTTTTGCCTCCAAAATCACTTTCTTGATATTTCTCATCGTCTCCAGACGAATTTTATCATGGGCCTTCATTGCATTCTTGATGCCCTCATTCACTTTTTCTTCTATCGTCATTGTCTTTTCAATTAGATCATTTACTATTTAAAAACAAAAATAGTAAAATTTCATCAAGTAATGCCACAAAACGGATCGACAAGATTTTTTTACCATTTAAAATGAGTAAATATATCCATAAAAAACAATCAGGGTTTCGGCCATAACTTTATTTTATGAGCGGTATTCAAATCAAAAAATCTTCTTTTACAGATCCATTTACACATAGATTTTCTGTCGCTGTTCAAGCAAGCTTCTAACAGAATAAATACAAAAAATTCAATACAATCTCATTTTCTTTCACTATCTTCGTTTCCACAATAAATATTTTCCTAAAACAAACACCATGAAAAAACGACTTTTTATCAGCTTTTGTTTATGCAGCATTCTATGGTTTGTCTCGTGCAAAAAGGAAAAAATGGAAAGCATACCTGTATTCGAAATCGAAACTTCCTATCTGACACAAGATTTCAATCAAGATGCCTCGTCCGTGATTATTCCGATCAGTTCCAACCTGGAATTGTCACAATGGAGTGTCAGTTCCGATCAACCCTGGTGTTTGGTTGAACAGGAACAAACAGCCCCTTCTTCTTCCAGTATCCACATCAGCGTACTGGCCAGCGAAGAAGCGGAAACACGTACTGCTACCATCACGGTACAATCAGCGGTAACCAACTATACCATTCAGGTACGGCAATTGGGTTACGGTCCGACCATTCTGATAAAAGAAGCGACCCAGACCATAGCAGCCGAAGGCGGAGAACTCCGTATCACCATCACCGCCAATGTAGAATATACCACTCTCTTTTCCGAAGACTGTGACTGGATTCACGAAATGCCCCATACCCATGCACTGAGCAATCAAGATCACCTGTACACAGTAGATGCCAATCCTTCCAGTGAAAAACGAAACGCCGCCATCACCTATACCGGACCGGCAGAGATAAAAGCCGTTTGTACCATTGTTCAGGAAGGCAAAAGCACTGATATCGGCGATGTCATCATAGAAGGAGATATCAAAGTAGTACCGACCAGCGGAAAAGCCAGCGAACATCAACCCAACCAAGGCATTGAAAACAGTTTTGACGGTAAATTCGGTTCTGAAGGGCAACCGTATCACTCTATCTGGCAACAGCTTGCCGCCTTTCCGGTCACCCTGGAATACTTCTTCGACCAGAAACCCGACCTGGACTACCTGATTTACTACACCAGAAGCGGAAACGGAAATTTCGGAGAAGTGGATATTTACACCGCCACCGAAAGTGAACCCGAATACCAATTACAGGGAAGCTATGACTTCAAGATGCAGAATGCTGCCAGCCGGGTAGATTTCAAACAAACACTCCAAAAAGTTACCAAAATCAAATTCAGCGTCAAATCCGGCTTGGGAGGATTTGTCAGCTGTGATGAAATGGAATTTTACCAGAAAAATACAGATAAAACCCTCGACAAACAGCTGTTGGCGGTGTTTACCGACCTCACCTGCTCCGAAGTGAGAGCGGATGCGACAGAAAAACAGATCAATGCATTGCCCGGATATTTCGGCAAACTTGCCACCATGCTGCGCAACAACACCTATGATCCATGGGAGAAAGAATTCCGTATCCGGTCCTACCAGCCATACAGCAACGTAGAGGAATGGGCCAGCAAACTGATGACCAAACGCTACAGCAACCTGGACAACCCGACCGGTATCTACGTAGAACCGGGAGATTCACTGGTGATCCTTGTTGGAGATACCTACGGCAACTCGTTGTCCATACAATGTATCGGAGAAGAACAAACCAGCGACGGAACCAACAGCTATGTACAGACTGCTGCCAGCGGAGAAACTCGTTTCTTACAGGAAGGTGTGAACAAAGTAGGCTTCTCACAAACCGGCATGCTTTTCCTGATGTATACAGCCAACCTGCTCGATGCGAATGCCAAACCCATCACCGTACACATCGCCCCGGGAAGCGGCAAGGTAAGCGGTTTTTTCGATTTGAAAACCCACCAGACCAACGAAAAATACCAGGAACTCATTGAAAAAGCCAGTTACAAATATTTCTGTGTACGTGGAGAACGCATTATGTTTTACTTCCACCGTGAACAAATGAAACAGGCTGTGCCTCAAAATATCCTTTCAGCTATTACACTATGGGATGACATCATCGGATGGCAGCAGGAATTGATGGGGATCGAAGAGGTACGCCCCTCACAAGTCAACAACCATCTTTTCGCCATTTCACCCGAAGGAAGTTACATGTGGGCATCGGATTACCGGATCGCCTTTGTCTACACCTATTTGGATAACATCCTGTTGAAAAGCAAAGTAATGGCAGCGAAAGACAATGCCTGGGGACCGGCACACGAAATCGGCCACATCCACCAGCAGGCCATCAACTGGCCGGGATCGACCGAATCGTCAAACAACCTTTTCTCCAATTATATTCTTTACAAACTGGGCAAATATTGTTCACGAGGCAGTGAACTGAGTGCCCTGGCCACCGCACGCTGCGAAAAGAAACAAGCCTGGTGGAATATGGGTAGTGCCACCCACCAAAACGAAGATACCGAAATCCACATGCGTATGAACTGGCAGTTGTGGAACTACTACCACCGCTGTGGTTACAAAACCGATTTCTGGCAGACACTGTTCAAACTACTACGAGAAGATCGCATCATTGAATCGGATCCCGGTGCCGGCCAACTGAAATTCGCCATGAAAGCCAGTCAGGCCGCCAACGAAAACCTGACAGACTTCTTCGAAATGTGGGGATTTTTCGAACCGGTAGACGAAACCATCGAACAATACGGCAGTTGGAAATACAAAGTGACAGAAACGATGATACAGGAAGCCAAAGACTACATGGCCCAATTCCCCGCTCCCAAACATGCCTTCTATTACCTGGAAGACCGTAAAAACGGTGATGTGGGCATCGGAAACTATCAGGTAGGCGATGTGGGATATTACACCCAGTTCAAAGAAAATGTAAAAATCAGCAAAACAGTATATTACAGTCATTCTGGACAACAAATCAGCATCACTGACGGAGACGAAGCAGTAGCCTTCGAAGTGAGAAAAGACGGTCAGCTGCTCTATTTCTCCAATTTCTTCCGTTTCACCGTACCCTCCTCCATATCCATCGACGGAACCCAGATATATGCGGTACAGGCCGATGGCGAACGAATAGAATGCAGTTCGAAATAAGGAGTAATGATAATTTAACTCACGGAATGAAAAATATGCCAAATTTTGCCGTAAATTTGGCATATAAATATTGATCATGAAAATACTATTTTTTGCACTGATTCTTCTGGCAGCACAACCTGCTTTCAGTCAACAGGATACAGACTCAAATATCATCGCCCGGGATTCCGCCATCACAAATGAGACCTGGACCATGTGCCAGCTGAAACAATTTGCCCGTCAGCAAAAACGGGATTCCATCCGTGCCCACAAAAAAGTATGGATATCCGTATTGGGAGGCCCTTCATACAATCCGGAAGCTTCACTCGGTGTCGGAGGAGCCCTATTGATGACATTCCGAATGAACCAGTCGGATACCATCAGTCAACGCTCTTTTATTCCTGTCGGTTTCAACATATCCATCAACGGTACTTTTGTCGCTGCCGGTGCCGGAACTTTATTCTTCAACGAGAATAAATTCCGTATCTACATCAAGTACGGCTATCGCACCGAACCGGCCAACTATTACGGAGTCGGTTACGATGCCATCCAAACCGCCGAAAAACTAAAGGATGAATACGGAAAAGACTCTGTCACTTTTCACAAAGCCACTTTTCAGTTCTTTCCCCGGTTTGTCTGGGAAATCAAACCTCATATATATGCCGGTACCCTATTGGATTTCAACTACAACCGCATCAAGGATCTGACCGGTTGGATGGAATCGGATCCAGCCATTCAAAAATTCGGTAAACGCTATCACAATATCGGCATCGGTACTCTTTTCCAATACGATACCCGGGATGATGTAGCCACCCCTTATACTGGCGTCTTTCTGAGCGCCATGGGTACCCTTTACGGCAAATACCTGGGAGGAGACTATAATTACGAGATGCTGGAATTGGAATACAGGCAGTTCCACCAGGTTTTCAACCGCCGGAGCACTTTGGCCTGGACCGCCAAAAGCCAGATCGGCATGGACGATGTTCCCTACAGTGAATTGCCCTCTTTCGGAAATCCTTTCGATCTGCGTGGCTATACCTGGGGGAAATATCGGGATAAATCGATGGCCTATGGTATCGTAGAATACCGCCACATGTTCATGTCGCAGGAAGCTTACGACCGAAGAGCCTTTTGGTCGAAATTCGGAGCCGTTGCCTGGGTAGGAACCGGCAGTATTGGAAAAACACCGGCCGATTGGGAACAATGGAAACTCAATTACGGAGTCGGACTCCGAATTCAATTGCAACCCCGGAAAAATTTCCGCCTTGATATCGGCAAGGAACCCGGCCAGAAATGGGGTGTTTATATGAACATGACCGAAGCATTTTAAAAATGACTCAAAGTTCTATCAGAAATAAAACCATCTGGACAATCGCTTATCCGATTATCTTCGGTAACCTGGCTCAAACCCTGATCACCCTGACCGACACGGCCTTTTTGGGACGGGTCAGTGCCATCGCCCTGGGAGCTTCGATGATGGCCGGAATCTATTATTACGTATATTCGACCTTAGCCTGGGGATTCGCCATCGGTATTCAGATCATCGTTGCCCGACGATTGGGAGAAGGACGGTTGGAACGCATCGGCGTCATCTTCGAACACGGTCTGTTCTTTGTCTTGTTCCTCTCGTCCGGCTTATTTCTCGTACAGCATTTCTTCAACAACGACATTCTGGCCAGGATCATACAATCTCCGAATATTTATGCCAAAGCCATCGAATACATGGATTACAGGCATTACGGCATCATATTCGTCTGTTTCAACTTTTTATTCCGATCTTTTTATATCGGTTTGTCCAATACAAAAGTCATCGGGTTCTCCACCCTTATCATGGCCGTCGTAAATATCGTACTGGACTATGCCCTGGTATTCGGAAAGCTGGGATTCCCGGAAATGGGAGTCGGAGGGGCCGCGTTGGCTTCCGTCTGCGCAGAAATCTCGGCAACCCTGTTTTTCTTCGGATACACCCTGCTCAAGCTGCCGCTGAAAACCTATGCACTGTTCTGTTTTCACCGTCTGGAAGGCTGGCTGATGAAGGCCATTTTGAAACTGGCCTTTCCGACCATGATACAAAAACTTTTTTCTTTCGGCACCTGGTTTATTTTTTTCACCTTGGTGGAACACATGGGAGAAACCCCCATTGCAGTGTCCGGCATTATCAGAAGTGTCTACATGCTCATTATGATTCCGGTATTTGCCTTTGGGGCAACCGCCAATACCCTCACCAGTCGACTGATTGGTGAAAACAAACACGCAGAAGTGATCCCGACCGTCTTCAAGACCATCAGCCAGGGCTTGATTGCCATCCTGCCGGTATTGCTCTGTTGCCTGCTGATACCACACACCGTACTTTCCATATATACGGAAGACATCACGTTGATGGATGCCTCCATGACCTCTTTGTGGGTAGTCTGCGCAGCCTCTATTGCCATGAGTATCGGCATGCCGCTTTTTGAAGCAGTCTCCGGCACCGGTAATACGACCTATGCCCTGATACTGGAATCGGCCGTTCTGGTCGCCTACACCTTCTCCGTCTGGTTCTTTGCCTCCTACCTGTCCACGGCTGTCGCCTGGGTATGGACCAGCGAATTTACCTACGGCGCATTGATCGGGCTGGTATCTTTCCTCTTTTTGAGATTTGCCGCCTGGCAAAAGAAAAAAATCTGATGCCGGCGACAATTCATATACTCAAAGCAGTGCCGCTTTGATGCGTTGTAATCCATCCGCCAATACCTGACGGGGACATCCGATATTCATCCGTCGGAATCCCCGACCCTCTTCACCGAATGTCAATCCGTCATTCAGGGCTACCTTTCCGATTTTCAGCAAACGCTCCCCACAAGCCTCATGACTCAAACCGGTAGCGCGGAAATCCAGCCACAGCAAGAACGAGCCTTCCGGTTTCAATACCTTAACAGAAGGCAGTTCCCGTGCAAAATAATCCAAAGCGAATTCGACATTTCCTTCCAGATAACGAATCAGTGCCTCCAGCCATTCCTCTCCATACCGATAAGCAGCTTTCAACGTGACATGTCCGAAAATATTTCCCAGATCCAGGTGTAAATTCAGCAATTCCCGGTTGTATTTATCCAACAACTCCGGATTGGATGCAACAATCATGGAGTTCATCATCCCCGCAATATTAAAAGTTTTGCTGGGAGCCATGGCCGTCAGCGTACGAGCGGCAATTTCTTCCGAAACAGAAGCCATGACCGTATGTCGGTGGCCAAACAAAGCCAAATCGGCATGAATCTCATCCGACAATATCAATACCCCATAACGAACACACAAAGAACCGATTCGGGCCAACTCCTCGCGAGTCCATACCCGTCCGACCGGATTGTGGGAATTACACAAAATCAACATTTTTACGCCGGTTTGCAATCCCCGTTCAAAACATTCCCAATCGATGAGGTATCTTTCACTCCCCCGAATCAGGGGACAACAAACCAATTCGCGGCCATTATCTTTCACCACAGCATGAAAAGGCGGATAGACCGGTGTCATAATCATCACCCGATCGCCAGGAGCAGTAAAAGCTCTCACGGAAATCGACAGCGAAGTGACAATTCCCGGACTCGATGACAGCCATTCCATTTTCACCGTCCAATCATATCTTCTTTTCACCCAATCCTGAAAAGCCTGTTTTCCTTCTTCCGAACGAAAAGTATAACCGAAAATACCCTTTTCACAACACTGACGTGCTGCCTCCTGCACTGCCGGCGGGACCTGAAAATCCATATCGGCCACCCACATCGGCAAGAGATCCGAACATCCGTAAGCCTCTTGCAAACCGTCGTATTTTACACAATCCGTACCTCGACGGTCAATCACTTGATCAAAATTGTATTTCATTAATCACAAATTTATAAGTTGACGATTTAAATTTGACATTATAACCAACTTGCACTATCTTTGCCATAGCAAATATAATTTTATAAGTTTACAATGAAAAGACAAAATATTATAATCTATACGTTTATTATCATTTCAATACTGAATCTCATCGGTTTATCATTTATTACCTGCAAAAGCTACTCCCCACAAATACTTCCGTCTTCCAGTGATGCCGCCATCCAGTCCTCCGATCCACATTATTACAGCGATGTGTATCTGCCGGATACAATGAGTCTGGCCGGAGAAGCGGTTCCCCTGCAAAGACAAGATGTACAGGAAGCATTGATGAAGGAACTGATCACCAATGCCTATCTCCACTCGCATACCATTCAGCTCCTTCAAACGGCCCCCCGGGTGTTCAAGCAAATCGAACCTATTTTAAAGAAAAACGGCATACCCGATGATTTCAAATATTTAGCCGTCATAGAAAGCCGTTTAAATCCACAAGCCGTTTCACCGGCAGGAGCCGTCGGCGTATGGCAATTTCTGAAAGGTACCGGAAAGGAATACGGACTGGAAATCAACCAAGAGATAGACGAACGTTATCACCTCGAAAAATCGACTCAAGCCGCTACGGCCTATCTGAAAAAAGCCTATGAGAAATTCGGTTCCTGGACATTGGCAGCCGCCTCCTACAACGCCGGTCAGGCAATGATCACCCGACAGATGGACCTGCAAAAAGAAAGCAATTATTACGATCTGCTGCTGGGAGAAGAAACAGGACGTTACGTTTTCCGTATCCTGGCCCTGAAACAGATCATGACCCATCCGGAATTGTACCATTTTAAAGTGCACCAGATATATGCTCCGGAAACAACCGAAACCATCGAAGTCAAAGGAAGTGTTAAAAGTTGGGCCGACTTTGCCCAGGAACATGGAATTACCTACAAAACACTCAAACGGTTCAATCCCTGGCTACGTAAAACCGATTTAAAAAATCCGCATCATCAAACCTACGAAATCCTTATTCCTCAAAAAAAGGAGCTATATAAATAAAAAACAAGCTTCGCGGGCACACTATTTGTTTATACATTTTTTGTTATTACTTTAGCTAACATAAAACTGTATCAACATGAGTACCGTCAATATCACCTGTGAAAATACCCATCAGGATTACGAAATAGAATTAGGAACGACTTTACGGGATGTCAAAAAAATCATCTTCCCGGAAAATCGCAACCACATACTGGGAGCCCTGGTAAACAACCAATTGCAAGACCTTCAGTTTGTCGTAATGACTCCTTTCAGAGTTAATTTTATCGACGTCACCTCCTTGGACGGTTACAGCATTTATTCCCGCACGCTGATCTTTGTACTGTATCAAGCCATTCATCAGCTTTTCCCCAAAAAAACCCTGCGGGCAGAATATTTTATTTCAAACGGCATATTCTGCCGATTGACCAATAAAGAAATCTTCCTGACTCCGGAGATCATTTCCCGATTGGAAAATAAAATGAAGGAGATCATCGAGGCCGATTACCCCATTGTCCGGGAAGAAATTCCGACGGAAGAAGCCGTTCAGATTTTTCGCAAAAGCGGACTAAAAGACAAAACGGATCTGATGGAAACCCGGGGAAGACTGTACACCTCTCTTTACTATCTGAATGGTCTGCCCGACTATTTTTACGGGACATTGGCTCCATCTACCAAATGCCTGACAACTTTCGGACTGATCCCCTACAAAGAAGGCATGTTGCTGAGACTGCCGGACCGGACCAATCCGTCACAACTCTTGCCGGTTATCCCGCAAGATAAATTATATCAGGTCTTCAGCGAATACAAACGTTGGGGAAAAGTACTGGAAGTAACCGATATCGGCCACCTGAACAAGATCGTGGAAACCAAATCTTCCGGACCGATGATTAAAATCAGCGAAGCCCTTCACGAGAAAAAAATTTCACTCATTGCCGACAAGATCAAAGCCCGCCATAAAAAGGTAAAGGTAATCCTGATTTCCGGGCCCTCTTCTTCCGGTAAAACGACTTTCAGCAAGCGCCTGGGCATACAGCTGATGGTGAATGGCATCAAACCGGTCAACCTCTCCCTGGACAATTATTTCGTCAACCGGGAATTCACTCCCCGAGACGAAAAGGGAGAATACGATTATGAAACCATCGATGCTCTGGATATCGCCACTTTCACCGACAACATCCAACGTTTGCTGCGAGGCGAAGAAGTCGAAATACCCAAATTCTCTTTTGAAACCGGACAGCGCTATTACGACGGCGAAAAAGTAAAAATGGCCCGCAACAATGTCATCATCGTGGAAGGAATTCATGGACTGAATCCAAAACTCACCCGTTTATTACCGGAAGAAGCATTGTTCAAAATTTTCGTGTCAGCCCTGACTTCCATCGCCATCGACAATCACAACCTGATCAACCCGACAGACAACCGTCTGCTGAGAAGGATGGTACGCGATTACAAATACCGGAATTATTCCGCTTTAGACACACTAAAACGATGGGAAAGTGTCTTATTGGGAGAACAGAAACACATCATTCCCTATCAGGAAGAAGCTGATGCCATTTTCAATTCTGGCCTGATCTATGAATTAGGAGCCTTGAAAATCCAAGCCGAACCGCTGTTACGGGAAGTGACCCAACAACATCCGGAACATTCCAAGGCCTTACGGCTGTTGAAGTTTTTCTCCTATATCCGGGCGGTACCTACCCGTGAAATACCACCGACCTCTATCATACGTGAATTTCTAGGCGGAAGTAGTTTCAAGTATTAATTCTAAAACCAGGGACTGTTTCGGGAAATACCATCTCAACGCAGTCCCTTTCTATATAAAACAAGGCAACCATTTTCCCCTCTTTCCCCGTAAAACCCAAAAAATCTAATCCAAAATAAGTAGAATATGAGCTTTTTAAAAGAATTCAAAACTTTCGCCATGCGCGGTAATGTCATCGACATGGCTATCGGTATCATCATTGGTGGTGCTTTCGGAAAAATCGTCTCATCCCTGGTCAGTGACATCATCATGCCCATCGTCGGCCTATTGATCGGAGGCGGAAAATTTGAAAACCTCAAAATCGTTCTCAAAGCCGCCCATATCGATCCTGTCACAGGCAAACTCAGCGAAAGCGTCAGTATCAACTACGGCAATTTTCTCAACACCGCACTCGATTTTCTTATCATCGCCTTTTCGATCTTTCTGTTTGTAAAACTCATCAACAGTCTGAAGAAAAAAGAAGCCGCCCAACCGACCCCGCCTCCGGCCCCCAGCAAAGAAGAGCTATTATTGACTGAAATCCGGGATTTGCTGAAAAAAGAAGTTTCACAATCCCATTAAAATAAGGGCGACTCAAAAGTCAGATTGACAATGAGTCGCCCTTACGATTATCTTTCTGTCCAGCGTTTAAAACAAATCGCCGAAACGATAGCCTACCGACAGCTGGAATACGTGGTTCTTGTTACCTCCATCCACTTCTTTCTTATCGATCGCATTGCTCAATCCCAAATTGTAACGGGCTGAAAACATCAGATTGTCCCAATTGTAGGAAACACCCATGGCAAAAGCAAAAGACAAGGTATTCACATCCATATCCGTTACCGTATTCTTGTTCGCCTTAACCTTATAACGGGCATTCAAGGCAAATCCGAATTCCGGTCCCAGATCCACACTCAACTGATCCAACACATAACATCTGAATAATACCGGTATATTCAAATAGTTTGCCCGAAAGATCATCTTGGTGCCATCATTTTTATCCCGTGCTCCCTGTCTGGAATAGATCAATTCCGGTTGTACCGCGAAGTAATCACTGAAACGGAATTCAGCAAATCCACCTACATGGAAGCTCACTTTTTCTTTCAAATCCAAACTGGAAAGATTGGTAACATTCATACCAACTTTCGGACCGATCACAATTTCTGTCTGTGCTTTTGCCCCAACCACCATACATACCAGAGCAACCAGCGTCAATAACTTTCTCATACGTTAAATTGTTTTTAAATTATATTACATTTCATCACAAAAACTATGCCTAAGTTACACCCTTATTTTCACAACAGCCTTTTTAGCCTTTCCTTCCCCTATACAAGGAGCATGGGCATCTTCTGGAAAAAAGACCGCGAAACACCCCACCGGCAAGGTAAAATAAAAAGTAGGACGATCGGCATAAAAAACAATATCTTTCGAGGCATCGTAACCGCCTCCAAGCGTCTGTGTCAACTTACTACGGATTTGCCATCCGAAGGTTTCAGCCTGAACAAGAGGAAACTGAATATCTATAAACCGATCATGAGCCTCTAAAAAAGCGACCTCTGCCGAACGGCCGACACCTTCCTCTACATTCATCCAAATCTTTTCTTCCTCCAAAACAAGTTTTCCAATACCCACCGTACTCCAGTCCATCGTTTTCAACCATTCGAATACTCTTTTGAAATCGGGATGCAGTGCTTCCCAACGTTCCGTTTGCACCAAAGATCCTACAATCATTTCTTTTCATTTATCAGCTGGTAGCAAATGTATTAAAATTCCGTATAAATCCGTATCTTTGTCCGCAAAAATATAAATCAAAAAATATGCATAAAGCTGGATTCGTCAATATCGTCGGAAATCCGAACGTAGGGAAATCGACGCTCATGAACCGTCTGGTAGGTGAAAAAATATCGATCATCACCTCCAAATCCCAAACAACTCGCCACCGCATCAAAGGAATCGTAAATACCGACGAGTATCAAATCGTGTTTTCCGACACCCCGGGAGTCGTAAAGCCGAGTTACAAAATGCAGGAATACATGCTCGAATTCTCGAAGTCAGCCCTGATCGATGCAGACATCATCTTGTATGTTACCGACACGATCGAGAATATAGATAAAAACCAGGATTTTATCGACAAAGTTAACAAATCGGGTATCCCGGTCCTGTTGGTGATCAACAAAATAGACCTGACCACCCAGGAAAAACTGGAAACTCTCTACGATAAGTGGAAAAAACTGATCCCGCAAGCTGAAATATTTCCATTATCAGCCACCGAAAATTTCAATGTAAACAATCTCTACAAACGGATCATAGAACTGCTTCCGGAAGGTGAGGCATATTTCCCCAAAGACGAATTGACCGATCTGCCCGCCCGATTTTTTGTCAATGAAATCATTCGGGAAAAAATCCTGCTGAACTATGACAAAGAAATCCCCTATTCCGTAGAGGTAGAAGTCGAAGAATTCAAGGAAGAAGCCAAACGGATCAACATCATGGCTGTGATCTATGTCGAACGTCCTTCCCAGAAAGGCATTCTGATCGGAAATCAGGGAGAAGCCTTGAAAAAAGTCGGCACAGAATCCCGGCTGGATATCGAAGCCTTTTTCGGGAAAAAGGTATACCTCAATTTATTCGTCAAAGTTTTGAAAGACTGGCGGAATAAGGACAACGAACTTAAAAATTTCGGATACGCAAATAAATAATGTATGAGTAATATAGTAGCAATCGTAGGAAGACCCAATGTAGGGAAATCAACTCTTTTCAATCGGCTGATCGGAACCAGAAAGGCCATTGTCAATGAAGAAAGTGGTGTGACCAGAGATCGGAATTATGGCAAATCCTCCTGGAATGGCAAGGAATTCTCGGTTATCGATACAGGAGGTTACGTATCCAACAGCGACGACATTTTCGAAGAAGAAATCAACAAACAGGTGCTACTGGCACTGGATGAGGCAGATGTGATTCTTTTCATGGTCGATGCCGAAATCGGCCTGACCGATCTGGATCAGAATTTTGCCCGTTTACTGCGCAATATCGAAAAACCGATCTATTTAGTGGCCAACAAGGTAGATAATCACGAACGGTTTTACGAAGCCCAGGAATTCTATCGTTTGGGAATTCCCAGCGATCTGTACTGTATCTCATCTGCCAACGGATCGGGAACAGGAGATTTACTGGATCAGGTGGTATCCCACTTTCAGGAAAGCACTGTTGAAGAAACAGATCATCTGCCCCGTATCACCATTGTGGGTCGTCCCAACGTGGGGAAATCTTCCACAATCAATGCCTTGATCGGAGAAGAACGGAACATCGTAACCGAAATAGCAGGCACAACGCGGGATACCCTGAATACCCGTTACAACCGTTTCGGTTACGACTTCATCCTGGTAGATACCGCGGGACTCCGTAAAAAAGCCAAAGTCAGCGAAGATGTCGAATTTTATTCTGTCATGCGCTCCATCCGGGCCATTGAAGAATCGGATGTCTGCATGCTATTGATTGATGCTACCCGAGGCATGGAAGCCCAGGATCTGAACATCTTCCATCTGATCGAACGAAACAGGAAAGGAGTTGTTCTCGTGGTCAACAAATGGGATTTGATAGAAAAAGACGGGAAAACAATGGCCGAATATGAAAAAAGCATCCGTGAAAAAATCGCTCCGTTCAAGGATATCAACATCATTTTCACCTCTGCTCTGACCAAGCAAAGATTGCTGAAAGCCCTGGAGGCCGCCATACAGGTTTATAACAACCGGACCCAGAAACTGAAAACCTCAGAGCTGAACCGAATCATGCTCGAAGCCATTGAGGATTATCCCCCTCCCTGTTTGAAAGGGAAATTTGTCAAAATCAAATATGTCTCCCAGTTACCGACCCATGCGCCATCTTTTGCCTTTTATTGCAATCTGCCGCAATATGTGAAAGAACCCTACAAACGATATCTGGAAAATAAAATCCGGGAGAACTGGCATTTTACAGGAGTCCCCATCCAGATTTTCATGCGGAAAAAATAACAGCAGGCTGCCTTTGGGCAGCCTATATTTTAACATATAACCTTTTACTTTTAACCTTTAAATATTACCTTTGCAATAGTTTTAGAAAGGGCATATGACAAAAAGCAATAGAATACAGCATGAGGGAGTCGTAAAAAGCATCTCAACACAAACGTTGGAGGTGAGCATTATCAGTCACTCGGCTTGTGCAGGTTGTCATGCCAAAGGAGCCTGTGGAATTGCAGATAGCAAAGAAAAAATCATTACTGTACGACGCCCCAACACCGAATACCAACCGGGAGAAAAAGTCATCGTTTACGCTTCTGTGAACAATGCCTTCTATTCAGTACTCCTCGCTTATATCATGCCTTCCGTGCTGATCATCGCCACCATCTTTTTTTTAGAAAAATCCGGGAGCAGTGAATTGCAGGCAGCTATCATCAGTCTGATTCTATTAGGCGGCTATTTTTTGATCCTGTATTTTTGTCGAAACAAGATCGCCCAAAAAATTAATTTCACCATAGAAAAAATCGGCAACTATTAACTACAAAATATGAGTACACTTGTTATTATTACTATTATTTCGTTATGTGCGATCGGTATTGTATCGGCTGTGATACTTTATCTGGTGGCACAAAAGTTCAAGGTGGAAGAAGACCCCCGTATTGACATTGTCGAAGGTTTACTTCCAGGAGCGAATTGTGGCGGATGCGGTTATCCGGGTTGCCGGGGACTGGCGGAGGCTGCCGTAAAATCGGAAACGATGGACGGTATCCTGTGTCCGGTCGGCGGCGCAGAAACCATGAACAAAATCGCTGCGGCCTTAGGACGGGAAGTAAAAGCCCAGGCCCCTAAAATAGCAGTGGTCAGATGCAACGGACATTGCGAAAACCGTCCCCGGACCAGTGTGTACGATGGAGCTCGTTCCTGTGCCATCGAACACTCTTTGTATGTGGGAGACACTGCTTGCGGATTCGGCTGTCTGGGATGCGGTGACTGTGTAACGGCCTGTCCGTTCGATGCCATTCACATGGATCCGGTAAGCTCGCTGCCTGTGGTCGACGAACAAAAATGTGTGGCTTGCGGCGCTTGTGTAAAAGCCTGTCCCCGCAACATCATCGAATTGCGGAACAAAGGTCCGAAAGACCGGCGGGTTTTCGTTTGTTGTGTCAACAAAGACAAAGGCGGTATTGCCCGAAAGGCCTGTAAGGCAGCTTGTATCGGTTGCGGGAAATGTGCCAAGGAATGTCCCTTCGGAGCCATTACCGTAGAAAACAACCTGGCCTATATCGATTATTCTCTGTGTCGTCTGTGCCGGAAATGCGTCAGTGTTTGTCCGACCGGAGCTATACACGAAGTGAACTTTCCTCCTCGGAAAACCGAAACCGAAGCAGAGAAGGCCCAGGCTGTAACAGCTACCCCTCAAACAACCCGGGAAACAGATAGTAAAAATTAAAAACCTTAAACTTATACGTTGTGTTAAAGACATTTAAAATCGGTGGTGTTCATCCACCTGAAAATAAATTATCGGCATCCGAGAACATACAGGTTCTGCCTGTACCCGAAAAGGTGATCATTCCGCTCGGTCAGCACATCGGAGCTCCCGCTACCCCAGTGGTACAAAAAGGTGATAAAGTAAAAGCCGGCCAACTGATTGCACAGGCGGCAGGTTTTGTATCCGCCAACATACACAGTTCTGTTTCCGGGACAGTATTGTCTATCGATTCCGTTACCGATGCAGCCGGTCTGTCAAAACCGGCGATTACCATCCAAGTCGAAGGAGATGAATGGATACCGGAAATCGACCGTTCATCCAAACCGGAACACCAGATACCCTCTTCCAAAGAAGAAATCCTAAAAGCCATTGCAGCTGCCGGCATCGTCGGCATGGGCGGTGCGACTTTCCCGACTCAGGTCAAACTGACACCCCCTCCCGGCAATAAAGCAGAAGTATTGATCATCAATGGAGTAGAATGTGAGCCCTATCTGACGGCCGACCACCGTATCCTGCTGGAAAAAGGCGAAGAAATCCTGGTTGGAGTGCAGATTCTGATGAAAGCCATCGAAGTAAAACGGGCCATCATCGGTATCGAAAACAATAAAAAAGATGCCATCGCCCATCTGCAACAACTGGCTGCGAAAACTCCGGAAATCGAAATCTGTCCGTTAAAAGTAAGATATCCGCAAGGCGGAGAAAAACAGCTGATCCAGGCGACCATCAAGCGGGCCGTTCCCTCCGGAGCTTTACCCATCGCCGTTGGAGCTGTCGTACAAAACGTCGGTACAGCCCTGGCTGTCTATGAAGCCGTGATGAAAAACAAACCGTTGATCGAGCGGGTCGTGACAGTCACTGGAAAATCTGTAAAGAAACCGGGCAATTTTCTGTGCCGTATCGGTACCCCGATTTCTCAGGTAATCGAAGCTGCCGGCGGTCTTCCGGAAGATACAGCCAAAGTCATCGGCGGAGGTCCGATGATGGGTAGAGCGATGGTCAACATCGATTCTCCCGTCATGAAAGGCACCAGCGGCATCCTGCTCATCAACGAACGGGAAGCCTCCCGCAAACCGATGCGCAACTGCATCCGCTGCAGCAAGTGCGTTTCCGCCTGTCCGATGGGCCTGGAACCTTACTTATTGATGAAACTGTCGCAGTTCAATCTGCTGGAACGACTGGAAGAAGAAAAAGTCATGGATTGCATCGAATGCGGTTCATGTAGCTTCACCTGTCCGTCCGACCGACCGCTGCTCGATTACATCCGTTTGGGGAAAGCCCGGACCGGAGCCATGATCCGCAGTAGAAAGAAATAATAACATGTCAACGATGTATGATTATGAATAAATTACTAATATCTCCTTCTCCGCATGTTCACAGTGGTGACACCATCGAAAAGAACATGTACGGAGTACTTATCGCACTCATACCGGCTTTCATCTGTTCTGTCCTGTTTTTCGGTCTGGGAGCGATCATCGTCACCCTGACATCGGTGGTGGCCTGTCTCTTTTTCGAATACGTCATCCAGAAATTTCTGCTCAAGCAGACACCGACGATCTTCGACGGTTCCGCTTTGATCACAGGAGTTCTGCTGGCTTTCAACGTACCGTCCAATCTCCCGTGGTGGATCATCGTCATCGGGGCATTAGTGGCCATCGGCATCGGTAAAATGAGTTTCGGAGGCCTGGGATGCAATATCTTCAATCCGGCATTGGTGGGACGTGTATTCCTGCTCATCTCCTTCCCGGTACAAATGACAACCTGGCCATTGGCTCAAGGCTTTGCCGGTTCGTATATAGACGCACAAACCGGAGCTACTCCGCTGGCTCTTCTGAAAGAGGCGGTCAAAACCGGACAATCCGTCAGCGACGTACTGTCGGCAGAAAGTTTCGTCGGATATAAAAACATGTTGTTGGGCAACATGGGCGGAAGTCTGGGAGAAGTTGCCGCACTGGCCTTATTAATCGGCTTTGCCTATATGCTTTTCCGAAAAATCATCACCTGGCATATTCCGGTAAGTATTTTCGCTACCGTCATCGTATTTACAGGCATCCTGCACTTGTGCAATCCGGATGCATACGCCGATCCACTATTCCACCTGTTAAGTGGAGGTTTGATGTTGGGAGCTATCTTCATGGCCACCGACTACGTCACCTCTCCCATGAGTCACAAGGGAATGATCATCTACGGTGTCGGAATCGGCATACTGACGGTAGTAATCCGTATTTTCGGCGCCTATCCCGAAGGAATGTCATTTGCCATTCTGATCATGAATGCGTTCACACCGCTGATCAACCGATATTGTAAACCGGTGAGATTCGCTTAAATCCAACCTCTAAAATTTATCCATGATGGGAAAGAAATTAGAATCTAATTTTACAAATATGGTGGTGGTTCTTTTCGGAGTCACCTTGATCGCATCTGCCGCCGTAGGCTATGTGAACGAATTGACAGCTGAACCGATCCAAGCCGCCAAGCAGGCAAAACAAGTAAATGCCATCCGTCAGGTAATACCGGGTGAATTCGACAACGATCCCAGTGCAGAAGCCTGGAAAGTCCAGACTGCCGATGGTGGAGAACTGGAATTCTATCCGGCCAAAAAAGGCGGAGAAACCGTAGGGACAGCTGTAAAGACATACACCAACAGCGGATTTGGAGGCCAGGTATGGCTCATGGTCGGTTTCCATCCAGATGGAAGCATCGCCAACTACTCGGTACTCGAACACAAAGAAACACCGGGACTGGGCTCCAAAATGAACGTATGGTTCACCCGGGAAGGTAAAGGGAGTATCATCGGGAAAAAACCCGGTACAACCGGCTTAAAAGTAAGCAAAGACGGTGGAGATGTTGATGCCATCACGGCAGCCACCATTTCTTCCCGGGCTTTTCTGGATGCGGTCAACCGCGCTGCTGCAGCCCTGGCCGGTGACGCAGACGCGGCATCGGGAGCAACCCAACAAAGCAAATAATTCACGATTTCAATTCAAACCTTATGAATAACTTTAAAGTCTTAACCAACGGCCTGTTCAAAGAAAACCCGACCTTCTCGCTTTTGCTGGGAATGTGTCCCACATTGGGCGTAACGACCTCGGCCATCAACGGCATGGGTATGGGACTGGCCACGGCGTTCGTACTGGTGATGTCCAATCTGGTGATATCGCTGGTCGCCAACATCATTCCGGATAAAATCCGCATTCCTTCGTTCATCGTTATCATTGCGGCATTTGTAACAGTCGTAGACATGTGTATGGCCGCCTATCTGACACCACTCCACGAATCACTGGGTCTGTTCATTCCACTGATCGTTGTAAACTGTATCGTATTGGGCCGGGCAGAAGCATTCGCTTCTAAAAATAAAGCCATTCCCTCCATGCTCGATGGACTCGGCATGGGACTCGGTTTTACCATCAGTTTGACCCTGCTGGGCATGATACGAGAAATTCTGGGAAGCGGCAAAGCCTTCAACTATCCGATCTTCGACGAAAACTACGGTATGCTGGTCTTCGTACTGGCTCCCGGAGCATTCCTGGCACTGGGCTATTTGATCGCTATTGTAAACCGGATTAGAAAAACGAATTAAGATTGAACTATGGAATATATTTTAATATTTATCGCAGCCGTCTTTGTCAATAACATCGTACTGGCACAATTTTTAGGAATCTGTCCGTTCCTCGGCGTTTCTAAAAAAGTCTCCACGGCTTTAGGTATGACCGGAGCAGTGACTTTCGTGATGATTCTGGCAACCCTGGTGACTTTTATCGTTCAGAAAACAGTACTGGATCCTTTCGGAATCGGTTTTATGCAGACCATCACGTTCATTCTGATCATTGCAGCCCTGGTGCAAATGGTGGAGATTATTCTGAAAAAGGTAAGTCCCTCCCTCTATCAGGCGTTAGGCGTATTTCTGCCTCTGATCACCACGAACTGTACGGTGTTGGGTGTTGCCATCATGGTTATCCAAAAAGAATTCAACCTGTTGGAATCACTTGTATTTGCCGCATCGACAGCCATCGGCTTCGGTCTGGCGTTGACCATCTTTGCCGGTATACGCGAACATCTCGAACTGGTTGCCATTCCCAAAGGGATGAAAGGTTCCCCCATCGCACTGATCACAGCCGGATTGCTGGCTATGGCTTTCATGGGATTTTCGGGAATCGTATAGCCTCTCTTAACGGGAAAATAAAACAATAAACCATTGTGTGCCAAGGGGACTTCCGATCCCGACACATTTTACAAATACGAGAGACTGCGCCAAAATTTTTCAATTTTGACACAGTCTCTTCTTTCGACCCTGACAGACTCAAGACATCATGCAATTACCACTGAAACATCCGATTTTTAAAATTCTCTCCGATATCGCCACCGAAAAAGGAATAGAAGCCTTTGTCATCGGCGGTTATGTCCGTGATTTACTGCTGCACCGTCCCTCCAAAGACATCGATGTCGTCGTTCACGGCAGCGGTATCGAACTGGCAGAAGCAGCGGCCCGCCGTTTGGGCAACCTGCGGGTATCGGTATTCAAGAATTTCGGAACAGCCATGTTTCGCTACAAAGGCATGGAAATCGAATTTGTCGGCGCCCGCAAAGAATCCTACCGGGCAGATTCCCGCAAGCCCATTGTCGAAGAAGGCAGTATAGACGACGATCAAAAACGCCGGGATTTCACCATCAATGCTTTAGCCATTTCTCTAAACCGAACAGATTATGGAACTTTGATCGATCCATTCGGAGGGCTGCAGCATTTAGAAACACGCCTTATCAAGACTCCCCTGGAACCCGGACTTACTTTTTCTGACGATCCCCTGCGAATGATGCGGGCCATCCGTTTCGCCTCCCAACTGAACTTTCAGATCGAGGAACAGACCTTCAAAGCCATCGCCGAATACCGACACCGTCTACCCATTGTATCCACGGAAAGAATCATGGACGAGTTCAACAAAATCATGCTTTCCCCCGAACCATCCCGGGGAATCCGTTTATTGGACGAAGCCGGTCTACTGGAAATCTTTTTCCCCGAACTGACTGCCTTAAAAGGCGTAGAAAGCGTTCAAGGCATCAAACACAAAGACAATTTCTGGCACACCCTGAGTGTTTTGGACACCATCTCTTTATACAGCGAAGATTTATGGCTTCGCTGGGCCGCCTTGTTGCACGACATCGGCAAACCGGCTACCAAGAAATACATCCCCGGCCAAGGCTGGACATTCTACGGGCACAATCATGTAGGAGAACGCATGGTTGCCAAACTCTTCAACCGGCTAAAGCTGCCCCAAAACGAAAAAATGAAATATGTCCAGAAACTGGTCAACCTGCACATGCGTCCCATCGTATTATCCGAAGAGATCGTAACCAATTCGGCTGTCCGGAGACTTCTTTTCGATGCAGGCGATGACATCGACGATCTGATGACACTGGCAGAAGCCGACATCACTTCCAAAAATGAAGAAAAAGTAAAACGCTTTCTCGAAAATTTCAAAATCGTCCGCCGCAAACTCAAAGAGGTAGAAGAAAAAGACTCCATCCGGAATTTCCAACCACCGATCGGAGGTGAAGAAATCATCGCCACCTTTCAACTTCCCCCCTGCAAGGCTATCGGGGAAATCAAAAATGCCATCAAAGAAGCTATCCTGGACGGTATCATCGGCAACAATCACGAAGAAGCCCGCGAATATATGTTTAAAGTAGCCGCCCAACTGGGCATACAGCCGGCAAAAAATACTATTTCTTCTTCGGAGAAATGACTTTCAGACCCCCCTTGTGCATCTTCAAACGAATCGGAGAGGGCATGAGATAAGCGTCTCCATCGATATGCACCCGCTCGATATCTCCTTCCACCACGGCCTCTTCACACTGCAACTCTTTGAAATAAGACAATTTATACAATTTTGAATTGACAAAGAAAAGTAAAAACCACAGTATCTCAAAGAAAGCGGGCCGTTTCAAAATGCAGATATCCATCAATCCATCCTGCATGGATGCAAGAGGTGCAATATAGGCATTATTTCCATACTGGGAACTGTTTGCAAAGCTAAGGATAAAACAACTCACCGTCATGACCTTTCCGCCACTCGTGATCCGGTACTTTTTTTCAGGATAGCGGAACCACAGTTTGAATGCAGCATATATATAGGAAAATACCCCTCTCAATCTAAGTTGATTGAATTCATGGGCTACTTCGGCATCAAATCCTACCCCACTGACATTCAAAGAATATTTTCCGTTTATCTCCAAAACATCCACCTGAATAAAACGATCGCTCAACACCTGTTTCAAGGCTCTAGTCATAAAAACGGAATATCCCAGATGTCTGGCAAATCCATTTCCGCTTCCTAAAGAGACCACCCCAAAAGCAATATCACTGCCACACAAGGCAGTACCCACCTCATTAACCGTCCCATCACCTCCTACAGCCACGATCCGCGTATATTTACCACTCTTCCTGGCCTCTTCGACCAATTTTCGGGCATGTCCTGCATATTTCGTAAATTCGATATCATAGCAGACATGCTCATACGCCGGAATACGCCGGATTTTTTCCGGCAATTCCTTTCCCAAGCCCATTCCCGATATTGGATTTACTATAAATAAGATGCTCACTCTTCCCGTTTTTTACCGATTCCAAAATATACATACCCAAATTCCTTCATTTGCTCCGGATTATAGATATTCCGCCCGTCAAAGATTACTTTTTCCTTTAAAGCCCGCTCGATATAGGTAAATTTCGGCACTTTAAACTCCTGCCATTCCGTTACGACAATCATGGCATCCGCCGCTGTCAATGCCTCATACATATTGGCGGCATAAGCAATTCGATTTCCCAAGCGACGACGCCCCTCCGCCATGGCTACCGGATCGTAGGCCTTGACTGTCGCCCCTGCCTCCAACAACTGCTCTATCAAAACCAAAGAAGGAGCCTCCCGCATATCATCCGTAGCAGGCTTGAATGACAACCCCCACAGACCAAAATGCTTTCCTTTCAAATTTCCCCGATAGTATCTTTGAATCTTGTCAAACAGCACATGTTTCTGTCTTTCATTGACCTGTTCCACCGCTTTCAACACCTCCATCCGGTATCCATATCCCTCCCCCGTCCGAATCAAGGCCTTTACATCTTTGGGAAAGCAGGAACCGCCATACCCGCAACCGGCGTTCAGAAATTTTTTCCCGATCCGGGAATCACTGCCGATACCCTTTTTCACGGCCTCGACATCTGCGCCTACCAATTCGCATAAATTGGCTATATCATTCATAAAAGAGATACGGGTAGCCAACATCGAATTAGCGGCATACTTAGTCATCTCAGCCGAAAGGATATCCATAAAATAAAGCGGAGTATTGTTCAATACAAAAGCATGATACAACCGCTCCATCACCTTCCGGGCCCGTTCCGATTCTACACCGATCACAATACGGTCCGGATGCATGAAATCATTTATCGCATCCCCTTCTTTCAGAAACTCCGGATTGGAAGCCACATCAAACGAAACAGCCACCCCTCTTTTATCCAGTTCTTCCTGTACCGCAGCCTTCACCTGCCGGTTCGTCCCGACCGGTACGGTCGATTTTGTCACCACCACCACATAATCATCAATCAAGGTACCTACTTCATGAGCAACTTGCAATACATAGCTCAAATCCGCACTGCCATCCTCTCCCGGAGGCGTTCCTACTGCAATGAAAACAGCATCGGCATCCAGCAAAGCCTCCTTCAAAGAAGTCGTAAAAAACAAACGTTCGTTCATCCTGTTCTTCAAAACCAGCTCACCCAAACCCGGTTCATAAATCGGAATCTCTCCCTGCTTCAAACAATCGATTTTCAATGTATCCACATCTACACAAGTAACCGTCACCCCGGTTTCCGCCAAACAAGTGCCGGAAACAAGTCCGACATATCCAGTTCCCACTACAGCTATTCTCATAACGATAAATTAACAATTCAAGAACAACAAATATACGAAAATAAAACCCTTACAAGAGTAGATTTATATTTAATTTCTATAATTTTGTTTGGATAGCAAAATTCGAATCTAAAACATTTTACCAATGAAATACATCCTTCATCCGTCAGTACTGCTGCTTGTTATCAGTTTGATCTTAAACAGCTGTCACTCCAGAGAGAAACTCGATTTCAGTCCCTTCATTTCCGGTTATACCGGTGGAGTAATCAAATCGAACTCTACCCTCCAGATATATCTAAGCCAGGCTATCAACCAAGGCTATCAGATCGGCAGCGAATTACCGGCAGATTTATTTAAAATCTCTCCCGAGATAAAAGGGAAAACCGTATTGAAAGATGACAACAGCATTGAATTCATCCCGGACGAACGTTTCAAAAACGGAACAACCTATCAGGTAAAATTCAAACTGGGGGCTTTATGCGAAGTTCCTTCCTCCTATCAAACATTCGAATTCACATTTGATATTATCCCATTGGTTACCGTATTCGAAAACGGCTGTCTGCTCAGCGAAACGGGAAATGAGAATGCTCTGCAATACCAAGGGATCTTGCACAGCTCCGATGAAATCGATCCGTCAGAGATCGAAAAAAGCCTGACTGCAACCTATGACGGCCGTTCATGGACCCCTGAATGGAATCATCAGGGCAATCGCCACTATTTTTCTCTCCGACAACTGACCAAAGGAGCTCAAAGCAAAAGTCTGAGCCTGAAATTCAGTAAAGAAATACAAGCTACCAAGGAAACACTCGATATCCCGATTCCCGGTCTGAACGACTTCACCGTATTAAACATAAAAGCCAGCGAAAGCGAACCTCCGGTAATCAGCATTTACATGTCTGAAAACGTCGATCCGAATCAGGATCTGAAAGGATTGTTCCGTTTAGCAGGCAATACCGCTTTGAATTACAAAATCACAGACAACGTCATTTATCTTTATCCCAGCAACCATTTGGAAAACGACCAGCCAGAGTTGACCATTTCCGCCGGTATACGCAGTACAAACGGCCATATCCTTCAGGATGAATATACCCGGACAGTCCCGCTGAGTACGACCAAACCACAGGTACAACTGATCGGCAAAGGGGTGATCGTTCCGGACGACAATCGGGTTGTGATTCCTTTCTCCGCCATCGCCCTGAAAGCTGTCGATTTGGAAATCATTCAGGTTCTAAACGAGAACATGAACTTCTTTCTGCAAAAAAATGCCTATGATGAATACTGGGAATTAAACCGCAGTGCCCGTCCCGTCTTCATGCAAAAAATCGATTTGCAAGAAGAACACCCGCACATCGATTTAAACAAATGGAATGACTTTACGATCGATCTAAGCAAACTTGTCAAACTGGAAAAAGGGAATATCTATCGTTTCCGCTTGAAATTCAAGAAATCCTATACCACTCTTCCCTGTGCATCTGAAGAACCCGATTCGGATTATGGTTCCTCCAATTGGGACAATTCGGATTATTATTACAGTGAATACTATTATCCCAATGAATATGAATGGGAACAGCGGGATAATCCCAGCCACCTTTCTTACTATACGGGCAAGCGTTTTGCCTCCCGCAATCTGATCAATACCTCTTTAGGTATCATGGCTAAAGGAGGTGCCGACAACCAATACATCGTATGCATTTCCGACCTGAACAGTGCCGAGGCCGTTTCCAATTGTAAAATTACTCTCTTCAATTACCAGAATCAGAAAATAGATTCGGCTGTTACCGACCAGGAAGGTTTTGCCTACTTAAAACCGGCTTCCGCCGCTTTTATTGTCCTGGCACAGAAAGGCCGGGACAAAGCCTGGCTGCGATTGCCGGAAAACAGCAGTCTGTCTCTCAGCAATTTTGATGTCAGCGGCCAGCATGTACAAATGGGAGTCAAAGGATTTATATACGGAGAACGAGGAGTCTGGCGTCCGGGCGATGAAATTCACCTGTCCCTGATTCTGGAAGATAAGATGCAGGTGTTACCCCAAGGGCATCCGATCATAGCCCAGCTGATCGACCCGAACGGTCATATTGTCCAAAGCCAGAAAGGAACGATCGGAGACAACAACATCCATTGTTTCACATTTAAAACCGTACCGGAAGCACAGACCGGTTACTGGCACGCCCTTTTCAGAATAGGTGGTCTGACCTTTAAACAATCCCTCCGAATTGAAACGGTCAAACCCAACCGTTTAGCCATTCAAATGCAATTTGCCGAGAAAGATATCATCGGCAAAGGAATAAACGCTCAAACAGTTCAGGTGAAAACCAACTGGTTAAACGGAGCCCCCACTTCAAAACAAAAGGCCCACACAGAAGTACGGCTTTACCCGGCAAACAGCGTTTTCCCTGCATTCCCGAACTACAGTTTTTCCGATAAATCCCGATATTTCGAAACAGCCACCGTCGTCCTGTACGACGGTCAGACAGATGAAAAAGGAAACTTTTCCTTCTCCCTCGAACCCATAAAAACCGAAAATGCCCCCGGCCTCTTAAATGCCGTTTTCACCACCCGTGTATTCGAAAACGCGGGAGATTTCAGTATCAGTTCACAAAATATGCTGTATTCTCCTTACCAGGAATATGTCGGCATCCGTTTGCCTGAGAGCGAAGATCAATGGTACTCCACCCAAAAGCCCGTTCGTCTGGATGGGGTAACCCTCTCTCCAAACGGTCAGCAGGGCGGAAACGCCTCTATTCGAATCGAAATTTACAAACTCGACTGGCGCTGGTGGTGGGATGCTGAGGACGAACACCGGAGCGCTTATGTCAACAGAGAATACAGCCATTGCATCTGCCGCCAGGAGGTACAGGCACAACAAGGGAAATTTCAGCAAGAACTGAATATTTCCGAACCGGGCCGCTACCTCATCCGTGCCATCGATCCGTCGGGACACACCGCCAGCCAAATCGCCTATTTCGGTAGCTGGTCAGACAATCAACTTCCGGAAGCCGCCACCATGCTGCATTTAAGCACAGACAAACAATCTTATCAGGTAGGAGAAAAAATTCAGCTCCGCATCCCCTCCTCCACAGCATCCGTTGCCATCATCAGTCTTGAAAATGGCAAAAGAGTCGAAGAGATAAAACGGATTCCGACGACAGCCGGCACAACCACTTTCGAACTGGAAGCCACCAGTCAGATGTGTCCGAACACATACATTGCCGTCACCCTCCTTCAGCCTCACAGCCAACGGGACAATGACCGTCCGATTCGGATGTACGGCGTAACCAATGTCAACATCGAAGATCCCGGTCTGCAGCTGCACCCGGTCATTCGGACCGCTGCCGAACTGCATCCAGGCAAGGAATTCGAAGTCACCATCTCGGAAAAAGAGGGGAAAGCCATGAACTATACCATCGCCATTGTCGATGAAGGACTGTTATCCCTCACTGCATTCCGCACCCCGGACCCCTTTGCCGCTTTTTATGCCCGGGAAGCATTGGGTGTAAAGACCTGGGATTTTTACGACTACATCTATGGTGCCTATGGAGCCCGCTTGGATCAGGCATTTGCCGTCGGAGGCGACGAAGCATTGAAAAACCTGCAAAACGAACAGACCAACCGATTCCAATCGGTCGTTCTATTCGAGGGACCCTTTACCCTGAAAGCCGGAAGCAGCCAGAAACACCGTTTCAAAATGCCCGAATACATCGGAGAAGTCCGCACCATGGTCATTGCCGCCCAAAACGGCCGATACGGTTCCAGCAGCCTCAACAGCAAAGTCAGCAACCCGCTCATGGTATCCCTGGCCCTGCCGCGACTGTTCAGCCCCGGCGACATCATCAACCTGCCTGTTACGGTATTCGCCATGAAAAAAAACATACAGGACGTCACGGTACAAATACAGACAGACGACAAAATCACCCTGCTCGAATCTTCCAGTAAACAGCTACATTTCGACCAGGAAGGTGAGAAAACCGTCTGTTTCAAAGCCAGGATCAATCAAACCACCGGTCTGACAGCCCTTCAAGCCATTGCCACCGCTCAGGGAGAAACGGCAAGAACATCCCAAGAAACTCAAATCCGTATTCCCAATCCGAAAATAACGACCGTCGAAGAACAGACTGTCGCCAGCGGAGAGAGTGTTTCCTTCGATAGCCGCCTGAATGGTGCGGAACCGACTTCCGTTTTGGAAATATCCTCGATCCCCCCGCTCAATCTGGAACAACGCCTCAATGAACTGTTGGAGTATCCGCACGGCTGTGTAGAACAGATCACCTCTCAGGCGTTTCCTCTGCTATCCTTAAACCGTCTCCTGACATTAACCCCGGAGCAACAGATCATCGCAGAAAACCACATCCGCGAAGTCATTCAACGCTTGAGCAGCTACCAGACAACAGCAGGCTGTTTTGCTTATTGGCCAGGCAATGCTTTCATTTCGGAATGGGCCACGACCTATGTAGTCGATTTTCTGGCCACAGCCCAACAGCAAGGATATTCGGTACCATCTTCTCTACTCCGAGGAGCCATCCGTTACTTAAAACAGAACGCCAATAGCTGGAACCACAAAGGTTACCACCACCAACAAGAACAGGCCTACCGACTGTATGTGTTGGCAGCAGCAGGCGAACCCGATCTGGCAGCCATGAACCGTTTGAAAGAAATACCGCTGGAACGTCCCGTTTCTCAATGGCTGTTAGCCGCTGCCTATGCCTTGAGCCATCAACCGGAGATTGCCCAAAAGATGATCCGCAATCTCTCCGCCGAAGTTTCTCCCTACCGGGAAACCGGAGGATGTTTCGGTTCGACCACCCGCGACCAGGCACTGATCTTGCGGTCTATGATACTGTTGAACATGCGCCAGGAAGCCTACCGTATGCTGGAAAAAATCTCCCGGACCTTAGGTTCCCAGGGATGGTGCAGCACGCAGGAGAGTTCTTTTGCACTCCTTGCGGCAGCACAGTTCGTTCAAAAATACCTCGGGAACCAAAGCGGAATCCATGTCACACTCAACACTCCCCAGGGAACAGAACAGATTCAGATAGACAAGACAATCTGGCAAAAGCCATTGATCCTGCACGATCACCGTGCAACAGCCACCGTAAAAAACAACGGCCAGGGCAAGCTGTTCGTCCGTCAAATCAACCGGGAAATTCCGTTGGAAAGCATTCAAAAGAAAAGCATGTCGGGTTTATTGATGAGTGTACAGTATTATGACAATCAAGGGAGACCGATCTCGATCGACCGGGTGAAACAGGGGGAAGACATTTTGACGGAAATCACTGTAAGAAACACGGGACTCACCGGTAGCTACCAGGAATTGGCCCTGACCTATCTGGTTCCTTCGGGTTTTGAGATCATCAATGACCGCTTGACGGGGAATATCAGCGCCTGGAAAGAGAGCAATTATACAGATATCCGGGATGACCGTTTCTATGTTTATTTCAATCTGGAACAGCATCAGACCAAAACTTTCCGGTTCCGCTGTAATGCGGCTTTCAAAGGCGAATATCAGCTACCGGCCATCCAGTGCTCGGCCATGTACGACAACGACATACAGGCCATACTGCCGGGAGGTAAAATCACCATCGAATAAAAAAATCATGGATCACAAAGCGTACATATACTCGCTGATTGGAGAAGGAGAACATCAACAGCAGGATTTCAAATTTGAAATTTCAGATGCCCGAAAGATAGCCAAAACCCTTTCGGCCTTCTCCAATACCGAAGGAGGACGGTTGCTGATCGGAGTAAAAGACAACGGGAAAATAGCCGGCATACGCACAGAAGAAGAGATATACATGATCGAGGCGGCGGCAAAATTGTATTGCCAACCGACAGTCCCCTACGAAATGTCTACTCACGATATCGATGGCCGCACCGTACTGGAGGTCATCGTTCCTCCCGGAAAAAACAAACCGTATTATGCAAAAGATCAGGACAATCGGCTCTGGGCCTATATCCGTATCCGGGACGAAAATATTCTGGCCACTCCTGTACATCTGAAAGTATGGCAACAGGAAGGAAAACAACAGGGAGTCTTTGTCCACTATACAAAACCGGAAGAACAGCTGTTGGATTATCTGACCAGCCACCCCCGGATCACCATTGGTCAATATTGCCGGATGGCTCGGATTTCCCGCTTAAAAGCCGAAAATACCCTGGCCAAATTCATCCGTTTCGGATTAATCGAACCGATATTCGAAAATCATCGTTTCTATTTCCAGGGGAGCGAATAAATGTTCAGCTCCCGGAAACCTCAAGACAAGGAATGAATGAACAAGGTGATGCCGTCAAATATCATTTGTAAACCGATGGTAGCCACAATCAGACCGATGATCCGGATCAGCGGATTCATAAAATTGTATTTGATCAAAAAACGGCCGATTCGTCTCGCCTCCAGCATAAAAAAAAGATTGACGGACAAAGCCAGCAGAATGGCGACAATCGTTACAAAACGGCTGTACTGAATCGGGAAAGTAACAGCAGCCGTGATCGTTGCCGGACCCGCAATCATGGGAATGGCTATCGGTACGGTAGTCAGGTCGGCAATCTTTATGTGTTCGTCCACTTTCATAAAAAAACCTTTCAACAAACCGGACAAACCGTTGTAAACCAATACGGCACCACAAGTTATCTGAAAAGAATACAACTCTACCCGAAAAACATAGCTGAAAGTCACCTGCCCCAGGTAAAGAAAGAAAATCAGAATAATCATAGCCGTAATCGTCGACTTGATGGATATATAACGTAATTCCTGTACTGAAAACCGTTCTTGCAGCGAGGTTACGATCAGAACCTTTTGAATCGGATTTACCAAAGCCAATATAGCCACAAAACAACTCAATATCATATTAAACTTCATCTTCTCCGCTATTAAATCAATTCAAACAAAGATATACAGAACTCTCGACATTTCGGCATTTGGAAGCGCAAAACATCTCCGCATACCATACAACAGTCCCTCCTTTACAAAAAAATAAACCTAGACCAACTGGCTATAAGTACTTTAAAAAGGAGAAATACAAATTGAAAAACATTTATTCCAAGTCAATCGCCAGCTCTTGAAAGCTATATTTGCTTCCGAAAAATGTAAATGAATTGTATCAGTTATGAGAAAAGTATTTTTATTATTGGCAATCGGTTTATTGTGCAGTTGTAACAAAAATGAAGAAGATTTGCCGGTCGGATCTTACGATTATGACGCCAAACAATTGAGCGGCACCTATGTTTTATCCAAAGTTTTCTGGTCCGGTACTCCGACAGACTTAAACAATGACGGAATTTCATACCACGATCTGCTGGAAAACGAATTTGCCACTCTTCCCGGATATTATGAACCTTATAACCAGGCAACTGTCAAGGCTGTCGCAAACAAGGAACAACAAGCAATCATCGTCAATCTGCAACTGCCTTATCCGGATTTTTCACAGAAAGAGAAGCAGTATTTTGTTTCCAAACTCTCTTATCTACCGATAAGCATACCAGGAGCATCTGACAGCAAAAAACTGTCTTTCAAGACCATGAATTTCAAAAACGACGACTATTTTGCCCTGCGGGGAATAGAAAAAATAAGCATCGAAAAAATTTCCCCGAAAGAAATCCAGGTAAGGGCCTATTGTCTTTTGTACAATTTAGAAACCCAAACTCCTGTCAAGAACTACCTGCATTATACGTACCAACGCATGGACGGTCAATAAAGTTTTTCTTTCAAGAAAGCCAGTATATCAGCTCCTTCGGGAGCTTCCATTTTTTTACGGATACTCGTCTTGTATTTATGCACGGTAAAAACACTCTGCATCCATACCGCCGCAATTTCTTCCGTACGAAAGCCCGCCACGATGAGACAGCAGAGCTGTATTTCCTTCTCGACCAGCGAAGGATAGCGCTGCACCAACTTCGTATAAAAATGATCGAATGTGATATCGATGTGATGGTAAAAATCCGGCCATTTTGTAGTAAGCAAGGTATTTCCCTTTAACAGATCCAGTTTGTCAAGTTCTTTCAGCAGTTTTTCACTTTTTTCTCTCTGCGTATATTTCAGCATAGCCACCTGTTTGGCAACGTCCAGATCACGAAGAATCAAAGCCTTGGTTTCGTCCTGAATTCCCTCCAATTTTTCCAGCACCTCTATCCGCCGTTGAAGATTCAGATAGCGATAAGCCTGCCTTTTTCTTTTATTGGCAAAATAAAGAAACATACATATCAACAACAGAATCATTCCAAAAAGGAGACGATGATAAACTCGAATCCTGTCGTCATTTTCTTTCTGATCTTGCATCCGCATATATCCCTGTATGGCCTCGTCCAAAGTTTGACCGTTCAGTTCCTTCACCATCTGTTCATATTTACCGACAGCTTTTTGCAGACACCGGGTTTCTTCGGCATAATCCCCGACCTGTTCGGCAAATTCAGCACATACACGGTAAAACTCTATGGCAGAGTAGCTGGTTTTTCCTTCCCTCTCGTAACGAAGCGTCTGATCCTTATAGTATTTTGCTTGATCCCTATTTCCCAAACGGTACTGACAACGGGTCAACATCGAATAGCAGGTAAACAGATTGGAGGAGTCTCGCTCTTCCGTCAGCGACCGCTCAAATCCCTCCACTGCCTGCAACCATTTTCTTTGCTTGAAATAGGCCACCCCCAATAAACGGTGTACATCGCTGTAACAGATATGCTGCTTTTCCACTCTTTCTGCCAGTCGGGAAAGAAATTGCTCGGCCAGTTCCGGCTGATCGGTATACAAGTAACTTTTCCCCAGAAGAGTCAAAGTATGTATATCCAGTTCATCGATTCTCACCTCTTTGATACTCTGCTTTGCCAATGCCTGATACTTGATGAATTTCAGCATATCAAACTGACGGAAATACATATCGCTCAGATAACTGTACAGGTGAAACATCCATACGGAATCTTCTATTTGCTGAGCCAGAGACATCGCCTGTTCAATGATCTCCACCTCCCGACGAGTATCCTTTTCCCTGGCATAAATACCGGCTAAAAGGTAAAGTGCTTCCAGCTGTTGCTGGATCTTACGCTTACTTTTAAAAATATCAATGCATTTTTCAAGTTTTTCCTTATCCGGCAGGAAACCTTTCACCGTATAAGAACGGACCAAGGTCTGAAGCAAATAAAGAGTTGCTTCCGATTCATCCGTAATCCGGGTTGTATTACATGTATCCAATTGAAACAAGAGAACCTGCGGCTGATTTTCCAAAATAGTAATCTTGTCATCAAAGGACGGATCTTCTTTATATCCCGTCCGGCAGGCATACAACCCCAAAAGCACCACGAGCAGACAACACGTAAAATAAAGTTTCATAAAATAACAGCAATATACAACCACCAATGATTCCGCACATCGGCTATTTCAAAATTTTCATGGCAATATCCAGATAGCCAGTCATATCGACTGTCAGTTCCCGCACATATTCATCGCTGCGTTTATGTCCCAGGCGAATGACAATGGCATTTTTTTGTGGAATGACATACATATATTGTCCTCCCAAGCCACGAAAAACCGGAAACCGCATGCCCCGATAAGACATGATCCAAATCTGAAAACCGTAATAATCCAGCGGACCGTCCCCAAATTCATTCTCGAGATAGCTGGCGGGAGTGACGGCTTCGTGCAGATAAGCCTCTGAAATAATCTGTCTCCCGTTCCAGTTTCCATGATTCAGCATCAGACGCCCCAAACGGGCCAGATCCCGAGCGGTCGTATTAAAACAACAATAGGTTTTTTCATCTCCTCCCTTTCGGTCCAGGTTCCACAAAGCATCTTCGGCCGCCCCCAGCGGCTTCCACAATTTTTGCTCGGCATAGTCGCTGATCGTGCTTACCTCTCCCCTCCGCAGAGCCGCTTCCAGCACAAAAGAAAGCAACTGGGTATCCCCGCTCTTATAAGCATATTTTTTCCCCGGTTCTTCCACCACTTTCAAATCCAGGATCAACTCCCGAATAGCATCCCCATAATAAGCCTGTGTCGTCTTGGACACCAGGGCCGCATAAGACTCATCCCAATCCAGACCGGAACTCATGGTCAGCAGATTCCGGACGGTAATTCGGTCCCCGGCCTCAAATTCCGGCAGGTATTTGCTCACACGATCATCCAGACTCTCGATGTACCCTTCATCATAGGCTATACCGACCAAGAGAGCCACAACACTTTTCGTGGCAGAAAAAATATTCGAGATCTTATGGGGGGTCCAATCCTCCCAATATTCCTCCTGCCGAATAGTATCGTTCTGTATCACCAGATAAGCCACTGTCCCGTATTCCTTCAGGTAATCCTTTTCCGCCTCATCCATCCGGTAAGCGTTGACATCGGAAGCGACCGGCCATTCCCAGCAGGAATCTGCCTTATGAACCGTATTCGAAGCAAAAATATAAGTATCCGAAATATCCGGATACCAATAAATAAAAGCTTTCTGCATATAGGTCGGTAAACACAGGTAGACAAACACCCCTGCCATCAAAATGAGAACAACAATCTTTATCCAGCGTTTTCTAACCATTTAATCCCATTTTTCTGATAAAGTCATCATACGGCATGGCCTTTTTCACACTCCTTCAAATCGGCCGTTGTCAAACGTTCAGGTAAAAATTTAGAGACATCTCCCCCATTCATGTAAATATTGCGCACGATGGTCGAACTGATAAACGTATGCTTGGTAGAAGTCAGTACAAAAACAGTTTCAATACGATCATCCATGGCACGATTGGCCTGTCCCACAGCCCGTTCATATTCGAAATCAGCGGCTGTCCGCAATCCCCGGATAATGATATGGGCATTCACCTGCCGGCAAAAATCTACAGTCAGACCGGAATAGGGCTCTACCTGAACCCGGTCTGTATCGACAAAAGCTTTTTTAATCAGACGAATCCGCGATTCCGTATCCAAAAATTCCTTTTTCACCGGATTTACCCCTACGGCAATGATAATCCGATCAAACAATCTTAATCCCCTTCGCACAATCTCTTCATGTCCAACCGTAAAAGGATCAAACGAACCAGGAAATACAGCTATTTTTTCCATAATATACTAACAATCTATGCTGCAAACATAACGAAACAAACGTTATAAATAAAAGAAAAAGCAAAAAATCTGAAGCTTTAGTTACAATTTAAAAGCAAGAAAGCAATCCATACAAACAATTAATGATTTTTTTCTATATTTTCTTGTATTTTTATTAGAAGTTGTCGTTTTAATTTAATATGTTTGTACAAATCAAAATCACAACATACAAAAACTCAAGTTATGGCACAAAAATTATTGATCAGAGATCTTACCTTGAGAGACGGTCAGCAATCCTCTTTTGCCACCCGAATGACTCAAAAACAGATCGACAGAGTATTACCGTATTACAAAGACGCCAACTTTTATGCTATGGAAGTTTGGGGTGGTGCGGTACCCGATTCAGTGATGCGTTATCTGAATGAAAACCCGTGGGACAGATTGGAAAAAATCAAAGCCGCCGTTGGAGATGTTTCCAAGCTAACCGCCTTGTCCAGAGGACGTAACCTGTTCGGATATGCTCCCTACACCGACGAGATCATCGAAGGTTTTTGCCGTAATTCCATCGAATCGGGTTTGGGTATCATGCGTATTTTCGATGCGCTGAACGATGTCAACAATGTAAAATCAACCATTAAATATGTAAAAAAATACGGTGGAATTGCAGATTGCGCTGTTTGTTACACCATCGATCCGAAATATCCGAAGCTGAGTTTCTTCGACAAATTAAAGGGGAAAAAGAATCCGGAACCGGTATTTACCAATGCCTATTTCCTTGACAAAGCCAAACAGATGGCTGCTTTAGGAGCTGACATGGTAACGATCAAGGATATGAGCGGTTTGATTCAACCGTCCCGAATTGCAGAATTAATTCCGTTATTCAAACAGAATCTATCCATTCCGGTCGATTTCCATACCCACTGTACTCCGGGTTATGGACTGGGGGCCGTACTGATGGCCATTGTCAAGGGAGTGGATATCGTCGACACCAATATCTGGAACTTTGCCGGAGGCACCGGAGCTCCTGCCATCGAACTGATTTATGTATTCTGCAAGAAACTGGGGGTAGAGTTGGACGTTAACATGGAAGCGGTTGCCAAGATCAACAAAGAACTCTACGGCATCCGGAAAGAGCTGGAAGCGGTAGATGCCAGCAAACAGTTCCCGAATCCATTCAATCCATTGACCGACACCCTGCCAGCCAACATCGACAAAGAATTCGACAAAGCCATCGAAGCAGCCAAAGCCAATCAGGAAGAAGCGCTGCTGGCCGCTTGTCACGCCATCGAAGCATACTTCAATTTCCCGAAACCCAACGAATTAGTAAAGAAAGCGGAAGTTCCGGGAGGTATGTACAGCAACATGGTCGCTCAGCTGAAACAGTTGAACTCCATGGATATCCTGGAAAAATCCATGGAATTGATCCCGACCGTTCGTCTGGCTGCCGGTCTGCCGCCATTGGTAACCCCGACCAGCCAAATCGTCGGTGCCCAGGCTGTTAACTGTGCTTTGGATCTAAAAGCCGGCAAACCGATGTACAGCAACGTCTCCAACCAGTTCGTCAACCTGGTGAAAGGTGAATACGGAAAGACACCTGTACCCGTAGACCCGGAATTCCGTCTGAAGATTGCCGGAACCCGTGAAGAAACTCCTTACGATACCAGCAAATACAAAATGCAACCGAATCCGGAACTGCCGGAAGCCGGTGGTGTCAAACTGGCCGTGAACGAAAAAGAGGTATTGCTGCTCGAATTATTCCCGCAGGTTGCCAAAAACTTCCTTACCAAACAGAAAGTAGAGGCATATGAAGCACAACACAAGACAGAAGAACCGAAAGCAGCCAAAACCGTTGCCGAAGAGAAAACGGAAGAGCCGATCACCGGAAAAACCGTAAAAGCGCCGATGCCGGGCAGTGTTTTACGCTTTACAGTAAAACCGGGCGACAGCGTCACCAAAGGCCAAACCGTTGTCATCCTGGAAGCCATGAAAATGGAAAACAGCATTGCATCCGACTATACCGGCAAGGTAAAACGTCTTCTGGTCAAAGAAGGAACGACAGTCGCTGCCGATGCCCCGATGATCGAAATCGAAGCCTAAGAGGAATATCGGCAATACCGGTAATCCAAAATATGTAAGCATGAGGGTGTCAAATTTATTTTGACACCCTCTAATTAATTGATCGTTATGGAAAAATTCACTCAGATCAAACTTCCGAATGCGGAATATTTTTCAATAAATGATTATCAACAAACCTTTCAGGATTCCGGCAACGAGCATTCATTCCTGTACAACGGCTTTATACTCGGCATCTGTCTGCAGGGAACTATCCGCATCAAAATCAATTACAGTGAATACGACCTCTCCTCCCCCCAACTGTTCGTCATATTTCCCCGTCATCTATTCAGCGTTCTCTCCCATTCCAGCGATCTGAAATTAAAAATTTTTCACCTGTCTCCGGATTTTATATTATCACTGCCCATCGCACCCGATCTCTCTTTCTTTCAAAAGACAGCCATACAACCATATACCACTATAGACCAGAACACCATCGACGATTTAAAGACATTATGCCACTTCATCGATCGTTATGAGCCCCCCATAAAAAATACCCTGATGCAATCGCTTGTTCTTCTCACCGCAAGCAAATTTGAACAGGCCAACCTCAAATGCGACCGTCTTTTCTCCCGTCAGGAAATCTTAACCCAACATTTTTTCGATCTGCTGTCACAATTTTTCTTGGAAAAAAGGAAAGTATCATTTTATGCCGACCGTTTGTTCGTCACCCCCAAATACCTCTCAACGACTGTAAAAACAGTGACCGGTTTCCCGATACAGAACTGGATCAACGAAATCATCACCACAGAAGCCAAACGATATATGAAAACGACCGATTACACGATCCAACAGATCGCCGAACAGTTGAACTTTCCCACGGCGACCTCTTTCAGTCGCTTTTTTAAAAGATACACCGGATACAAACCGCTGGAATATCGCAAACTTCAAACTATGATTTTTCCGTCTGAGCCTGAACAATAGCCATAAACTCCTCTCCGGTAATGGTTTCCTTTTCGAGAAGAAAAGTGGCAGCTTTATGCATGATGTCCAAATGATCGGAAATAATGTTCCTCGCCTTTTCATGCGCCTCTTTAATCAAGCGTAATACTTCCCGGTCGATGTCGGATGCCGTATCCGACGAACAGGTCAATGAAGTATCTCCGCCCAAATAAGCATTGTTCACGGTTTCAAGTCCCATCATATCGTATTTGTCACTCATGCCGAAACGGGATACCATGGCCCGGGCCAGGCGGGTTGCCTGTTCAATATCATTGGAAGCCCCGGTAGTAACCGTCTGGCAAACAATTTCCTCCGCACTTCGTCCTCCCGTAAGGGTAACGATCCGGTTAAACAGATCTTCTTTCGACATCAACACCTGTTCATTGTTGTCAACTTGCATCGTATACCCCAAAGCACCCGATGTCCGGGGAATAATCGTAATCTTGTGAACAGGAGCGGAATGGGTTTGCATTGCTGCAACCAGCGCATGGCCGATTTCATGATAAGCGACAAGTCTTTTTTCTTCCGTCGAAATAATTTTTCCTTTCTTTTGGGCTCCGGCAATAACCGTCTCCACACTCTCCTCCAGATCTGCAGTCGTAACCGATGTTCTTCCCATACGGACAGCCCGTAAAGCGGCTTCATTGACAATATTGGCCAGTTCAGCCCCCGATGAACCGGCTGTCGCACGTCCGATTATATCCAGATCAACGGTCTCGTGTTTCACTTTTTTCAAATGTACAGACAAAATGGCCTTTCTTCCTTCCAGATCCGGGAGTTCCATCTGAATCCGCCGATCAAAGCGGCCCGGACGCAACAAAGCCTTATCGAGACTTTCCGGCCGATTGGTAGCAGCCAAAATAACCACTCCTTTACGACCATCAAAACCGTCCATTTCCGTCAGCAACTGATTCAGGGTCTGTTCCCGTTCATCATTACTCCCAAAACCCGTATCCCGCCGCTTCCCAATGGCATCAATTTCATCAATAAAAATAATACAAGGGGCTTTTTCATTCGCCTGGCGAAACAAATCCCGCACCTTGGCGGCTCCCATACCGACAAACATCTGCACAAATTCAGACCCCGATATGGCAAAAAACGGTACTTTGGCCTCTCCGGCCACCGCACGGGCGATCAAAGTCTTACCCGTACCCGGAGGACCTACCAACAGTGCACCTTTCGGTAAAGAAGCTCCGATCTCAAGGTATTTTTTGGGATTATGCAAAAAATCCACAATTTCCGTCAGCATCTCCTTCGCCTCATTCTGACCGGCCACATCCGCAAAAGTGGTCTTGATAGAATCATCCGCATAAATCTTGGCTCCGCCATTTCCAAAAGACATAAAATTCCCCCCTGCTCCCATTTTCGCTTGCATACTCTTAGCCGCATATTTCCATATGAGGAAAAAAAGCAGGCCCGGCAGTACCCACAACAATATAAAATTGAGCACAGGAGAATTTTCCTGAGGTACAATCTGATTAAAAGAAATTTTCCCATTGGGATTCGGACTGGAAGCATTCAACAAACGATCCACCAACTGAGGATCATTGATCTCTCCCGTTTGATAGGTAACATTTTCCCCCTCTCCATCTTCCGCAGTAAAATAAATCTGATTACTTTTGATCATTACCTCTTTAATTTTCCCCGCTTCCAGTTTTTCAATGAACGTACCGTAATCTGTCGGAACAATTTGCCGATTGCCCAAATTCGGAAAAATCAACCAATTCAAAAACAAGACAATCAATATTCCCCAAAAAAATCCCACCAAAGGATTTCCTTTCTGAGGCGATTGACTTTGTTGGTTTTGCACATTCTGTTTCATATCCCCTTTTGTTTTTGCTGCAAATATTGAGATTTAAAACAAAACGGGAGACATCCAAACAGCAGAAAAAATGTGCAAAAATTCGCATAATCTGCCCCCCGAACTAATATTTCGGGAACATCACTTTCTCATCCCCTTCAGCCAATACAGCATCCAGATCCTCACCTTCCTGAAGATACAAATTAATGTTGTTAATCCGCGCAAACTGATGTCCACAACGAAAATCTTCATAGCGTTCCTCCAGTAGCTCTTCGAAGCGTGCGGTTCTCTCTGCCGGAGTCATGTTCTCCCACTCCTCTTCCTGCAAAAGATCCAAGATAAACTCTGCCGCCCAACTGCCCAATTCCTTTTCCTTGTTCCAATCCGGTTCATAAGCGTCCAATGCCTTGAAAAGTTCCTGCAAAACCGCCGAATCACCCCAATCCCGGTATAACTGAATCAGATCTTCCTGATCCGGATAAGCAATAGATAACTCTTCCAATTTCACTTGATCCATAACAACCTAGTTCGTATTAAAAAGTAAATATTAAATTCATAATGATTTTATCAAATATAAGTAAAAAAACAGAAAAAACAAGGGGTAAGGTCAAATAGAAATTTTTATTATTATTACTTTTGTAGAAAGTATCAATTTCATTTATCAATTTATGGTCATTGACACCGGAAATATCCTATTGATTGGATCCATACTCTTGTTTTTCAGCATTATCGCCGGGAAAGCCGGTTTCCGTTTCGGAGTTCCCGTTCTGTTGCTGTTCCTGGGAGTCGGCATGCTGTTCGGTAGTGACGGCTTGGGCATACAGTTTAACAATCCGCACAGCGCTCAATTCATCGGCATGATTGCCCTGAGTATCATCCTTTTTTCCGGAGGTATGGATACCAAATACTCTGAAATCAAACCTGTTTTGGGACAAGGTATTACACTGGCCACCCTGGGAGTGGTCTTGACAACGCTTATTACCGGATCATTCATCTATTGGTTGACTGGAATGATATCGAATTTTTCCGCCTTAACCTTCACCGAATCCCTACTAATGGCTGCCGTCATGTCCTCTACCGACTCTGCATCCGTATTTTCCATTCTACGCAGTAAAAAACAGGGATTGAAAGAACAATTACGACCCATGCTCGAATTGGAGAGCGGGAGCAATGATCCCATGGCGTACATGCTGACCCTATTGCTGATTCAAATCATACAAACCCCCAGTGGAGAAATCAGCTTGTGGCATTCTTTCCTGCTGTTCGTCATCCAAATGGGGGTCGGAGCGATTTGCGGATTCCTTTTAGGGAAACTGGCCTTATGGATGATGAATCGCCTGAATGTCGATAACCAGTCTTTATATCCCATTCTGTTACTGGCCTGCGTATTTTTTATTTTTTCGGTTACAGAACTGATCAAAGGCAACGGTTACCTGGCCGTATACCTGGCCGGTCTTGTCGTCGGCAACCACAAAATGCAACACAAAAAAAGCATATTGACCTTTTTCGACGGTTTTACCTGGTTATTCCAGATCACCATGTTCCTGACCCTGGGATTACTGGTAAATCCAAGCGACCTGCTCCCGATAGCTGGTCTGGGACTCCTCATCGGTATCTTCATGATTCTGCTTTCCCGCCCGATCAGTGTCTTCCTGTGTCTGGCCCCTTTCCGCCAAATGAGCCGCAAGGCAAAACTTTACGTTTCCTGGGTTGGTCTGAGAGGAGCCGTTCCCATCATATTTGCCACCTATCCGCTGATTGCCGAGGTCCAATCCGCTTCTCTGATTTTCAATGTCGTATTTTTCATCACCATCGTATCCCTGCTTACACAGGGCACGACTGTCAGCACCATGGCCCGCATGCTGGGATTAGCGGAAAAAGAACCCAAACAGGGGAACAATTTCGGCATGGAATTACCGGAAGAGATTAAATCGGCCATGTCCGAAATTGAAGTTTCTCCCTCCCTATTGGCCCAGGGCCACCATCTGATGGACCTCACCCTGCCGGATAATACCCTCGTTGTCATGGTAAAACGAGGCAACAGTTTTTTCATTCCCCGAGGCAGAACCCGTCTGGATATCGGCGACAAACTGCTCGTCATTACAGACAATGACGAAGAATTAATGAAAACCTATGAAAATTTAGGTATAGACGACTATCTGATCCAAAAAAACTCATAATCCATTCCATGAAACCGATATATCTACTCTATCTGTTCCTTTGTTGCCTTCTCTTTGGTTCCTGCAGCAGCAGTAAACGCCTCAGTCGACCAGCAGTCCAGACGGCTCAATTGTCTCAGCAACTGGGTTTCAAAGTTCATCGGAAAGACGATCTGCCTCTGTTTCGTGAAGCCGCCAGCTGGCTGGGCACCCCCTACCGATACGGCGGTCAAAGCCGCAAAGGAGTCGATTGCTCCGGCCTCGTCAATCAGATATATCAGCATGTATACCACCATTCCCTAGCCCGAAGCAGTAAAGAAATTGCCGCCCAAAATTGTCGAAAAATCAGAAAAAACAAACTTGACAGTGGTGACCTGGTATTTTTCAATACCTCCAAACGGAAACGAAAAGGCATCAATCACGTCGGAATCTTCCTTAAAAACGGTTATTTCATCCATGCCTCTACCTCCCGGGGAGTCATCATCAGTCATCTGAAAGAAGACTACTACCGGAAAGCATGGAAACAAGGCGGGAAAGTAAAAAACTGATCATTCCGGGAAAACAGTACCCAGCTTGATAGCGGATCAAAGTGATTCCATCTTCAGACGATAATCCGATCCGAAATTAACAATAAAGAATCCCCGATTTTCCTTTCCCAACTGATTTGGAATTTTCTGAAAATAAAAACGGGAAAAGGCTTCGTTGCCTGGATAAAATTCAAGAGCATCCAGGGTTCGATCCCGGTACTTGGCAGCCAAACCGATAAAATACAATCCCAAATCAAAGGCCTTGTAAGCCAAATTGGTCGGTTCCGTATAAAAATATTTCCGATATTTCACGGCAAAATGTTTGCTTACCGCGGCAGCCTGATCGACATAACTGTAAGTAAATAACTTGGTATTCAATTTAAAATAAGTCTCGTGATCAACGGATGTAAATGTCTGCCATTCCGGGAAACCGAGCACCGTAATGCGATAATCATCGGTCAAAGCCGACAACACCGGCAGAATCTTAATGACCTGAGCTTCCTGAAGGGTCGGCAATACAAGGATATTTTCCCGATCCGGCAATAGCAACATACGCAAACCGTTCAAAGGCATCTCGGTTGCACTCCAATTATAAAAGTTCATTCCGTTTATTTGATGCATACGATCTTTAAAGGCTTCCATCTCTTCCGATTCCGCCTTTCCTCCCACATTCAGTGTGATCAGATTCGCCTGCTTCGCCTGCTCGTTCAGCCAGTCGCACATCACATCCGTCAATACCTCCGCAGAAGGATTTATCTGAATGAAATTCGGATAATTTCCAAATCCTTCATTACGGGAAGACAAGGGATATATTACCGGAATATTCTGATTGTCGAGACGGGCAATCAAAGCCTTATATACAGAACCGTATACCGGTCCAATGATCAAATCGGGTTTCCACGAATTAAGCTGATCTGCCAACAAATAAGTTTTTTCAGCACTGCGTTCCGTATCCAATACTTTCAAATCAATCCGACACCCCTGGCTTTTCAAACTGTCGACAGCCAACAAAACTCCCTCATAAAAGGTCAGGAACTGTTCCGAACGGGCAGAAATATGTACAGGCAGCTTGCCGACCAGCGTATCTACAAAAGTCGGGTATTCTTTGGCAGAAAAGGGCAGCAATAAGGCAACCTTAACAAAAGGATCGGTAGGCATCACCACTTCGGAAATATAATCCGGAACCGCTACCTTCTCATCGACTCCTTCTTTCTCTTCCTCCAAAGGAATCGTAGTTTCCGTATCCTGCTTTGGCATCAATCCTTCCTGCAAAATATCGGTCACCGATCTGTTTTCCAACTGTTTTTCCGCTTCCCGCTGCTCCGAAGACAAGAAGCCTTTTGTCCGATCTGCCGGCAGAGAAGAGAGATCAATCTCCGCCAACGGCAATTTCACCACAGCTCCGATTGCCAAAGGAGTATTCGGATCATACTCTTCATTCAGCTTCATCAAACGTTTCGGTTTCATCTTGTAAAGCCGGGCAATCGAATAAAAAGTTTCCCCCTTTTCCACTTTATGATAATAATATTTATCATCCTGCTGTACAAAAGCTTCCACAAAAGGTATCTTTAACACTTCGTACAGACTCAAATCATTTCCTTCTTTTTCATTCAATTTCTTGACCTCCTCCACGTCCACTCCATAAGCCTTGCAAATGGAAAAGAAGGTCTGTCCCGGTTGCACCGTGTGCAAATAATAACTTTTTCCCCGAATCACTACGATATCCGTAGATTTGGTTACCGTAACTCCCTGTCCGGACACTTCACAGCAGAATCCCAATAAAAAAAACAGCAGAAACAATCTAAACATAAATCTCCATATTATTGGCAGCAAATTTAGAAAAAATAGTAGATAATTTAAAAATCTGCGCTATTTTTGCAGGATAATGAATACGGGCAGAGCCAAAGCCCGACAAATAACTGGAAACGATGAAAAAAAATACGGAAAAACTAACTTTCTTCTCCCTGAATATCATTGCGGCCATCCTTCTCTTTTGTCTCATCGGTTACCTGGTCCTGTCCCGGCTGGAAACCTATACTCAACACGGAGAATTTATCGTGGTACCGGCTTTTCATGATTTAACAGAAGAAGAAGCGCTCGAAATGGCCCGGCATACCCATCTTCGAATCGAAATCATCGATTCTCTGTACGATGAAGATTCAAGACCCGGGGTCGTACTTGAACAGTCTCCGTTAGCCGGTTCGCATGTCAAGGAAAACCGTCTGATCCACTTGATCATCAATGCCCAGAATCCGGAAAAAATCACAGTTCCGAACCTGCAGAACGCAGCTTATCGACAAACTTTGCAAACATTGACCAGTTTAGGCTTTAAAATCGGCCACATCGAATATGCACCCTCTGAATTCCGAAATTTAGTATTAGATCTGAAACACGACAGTGTCAACATCGTTCCCGGCAGCCTGTTGATCAAAGGATCGCAAATCGACATTGTTTTGGGAAGCGGAAACGGAAACAACACGGTGACTCTTCCCCAATTAAGAGGGAAAAGCCTGCAAGAAGCCATCGACATCCTCCGGAAATCCTATCTCAATGTCGGAGAAGTCATTCCGGATGCCAGCATCAAAAACAAGAACGATGCGTATGCTGCCATCATATATCAACAGGAGCCCTGTGATGAAGATCTCATCGAGGCCGGTTCATACATTCGCCTGCACATCACCCTGGAACAGGAAAAGATAGCCGCCTTAGACTCCCTCACAGTCACTCCATAACTCCAAAATCTGTAACCCGATGACTGAATTTGAGGAAGAAGAATTATTAGACGACGAAGAAGAAGGACAAACCGCCGAAATGTATGAACACTATCGGATCGAAGCCGACAGCGGACAGACATTGCTCCGGGTAGATAAATTTCTCCTTTCCCGCTTACCGAATGCATCCCGAACCAAAATCCAGGAAGCGGCAGAAGCCGGTAACATCCTCGTGAACGGTAAAGCGGTAAAATCCAGTTACAAGGTAAAACCCAAAGACATCGTTTCGGTAGTCATGTCGTATCCTCGACGGGAAATTGAAATCATACCGGAAAACATCCCGTTGAACATCCTTTACGAAGACGAAGAACTGATCGTATTGAATAAACCGGCAGGCATGGTGGTCCATCCTTCTTACGGTCATTACACCGGTACTCTGGTGAATGCTTTGGCCTGGCACCTGAAGGACAATCCGTTATTTAAAACCGACGATCCACGTCCGGGCCTGGTTCACCGCATTGATAAAGACACTTCCGGATTGTTGGTTATTGCCAAGACCGAAAGGGCCAAAACCAACCTCAGCCTGCAATTTTTCAACAAAACTTCCGACCGGAAGTACGTAGCGGTCTGCTGGGGAAACCTGGAAAACGAGCAAGGGACAATAACCGGACACATCGGCCGCAATCTCACCAACCGTAAGATCATGGCCTGCTTCCCCGACGGCAGTCATGGCAAACATGCAGTCACCCACTACCGGGTAATGGAACGACTCGGCTATGTCAATGTCGTAGAGTGTATTCTCGAAACAGGTCGCACCCATCAGATCCGGGCCCATTTCAAATACATCAAACATCCGTTGTTCAATGACAGGGAATATGGCGGCAATGAGATCCTGAAAGGAACAACCTTCTCCAAATACAAACAGTTCGTCAATAACTGTTTTGACATATGTCCCCGGCAAGCTTTGCATGCCAAAACCCTGGGCTTCGACCATCCAACGACAGGACAACGGATGTCTTTCGATTCCGAAATACCGGAAGATATGCAACAGCTCATCCAGAAATGGAGAACTTATGTACAAAACAGAGAAGAAATCAAGTAAGCATTCCAAACATGAAGTTACTGATTATTGAAGATGAAAGCGAATTGCGCCAATTGATGACGGAAACTCTGCGAGAAGCCGGATATGTAGTAGAAACAGCAATGACCTACGCAGAAGCTGAAGAAAAACTGGCTCTGTACGAATACGACTGTATCCTTTTGGATATCATGCTGCCGGACGGAGATGGCCGACAATTATTGGAACAACTGAGCCAAAAGGGAAGTGCCTCCCGGGTGATCATCACCTCCGCCAAAAATTCCGTCGAAGATAAAGTACTGGGACTGGACCTGGGAGCCGACGATTACCTGCCCAAACCCTTCCACCTGGCCGAACTGCTGGCCAGGGTAAAAAGCCTGATCCGCCGCAGCGGGGTCGGTACCCACTGGATACAAAACGGTAACGTCCGACTGAATCCGGATGATCGTAGCGTTTATGTCAACGGGAAACCATTGAATCTGCTACACAAAGAATACCACATTCTGTACTATTTTCTGACTCGTCCGGGACGTGTCGTAGACAAACAGACCCTGGCTGAAGCAGTCTGGGGAGACCACGCCGACCAATCGGACAACTACAGTTACCTTTATCAACAGGTGGCAAACCTGAAACGCAAATTAAAAGAAAGCCATGCCAGTCTCTCGATTCAGGCAATCTACGGCTTCGGATACAAACTGACGGAAGGAGAAGAAGCATGAAACTCATCAGCCGCATCATGATCAACATGGCCATCGTACTCGTGATCGGCCTGTCCGTCTGGTCGGTTCTTTTCTACTATTCATTGAAAAACAAGATCATGCGGGAAGTAGACGGCTCGTTGATACAGATTTCCGAAAACATCATGCAACGCTACCTATCAAAAACAGAACTGCCTCTGCAGGGAAGCGAAACCTCTTTTGCCTATACGGTTACTCCCATCACGGAAAACTATGCCAACACCCATCCCCACCTTCTCTTTTCCACTGGAGAAATAAAAACGGACAACACCGGCAGCCGACAACCGGCCCGGATTCTGCAAACTATTTTCCGAAATGCCGACGAACACCCCATTCTGCTACAGGTATCCAGCCCGATATTACATCTTCAGGAACTGCGTTTAGCGATTCTAAAAGGAGTTGCGTACTTATACCTGACTTTATTCACCCTCATTTTAATCATTAATTTCCTCGTCATCCAATACAATATGAGTCCGTTATATGCCCTTCTCCGCTGGATGAACGAATTCGATCTGAAACATAACAACGCTCTGTTCCGATATACCACCCGGGTTCGGGAATTCCAGCAATTGAACGAAGCGGCCAATCAGCAGGTCGGCCGGATGAAACAATTGTACGATCAACAGCGGCAGTTCGTCGACAATGCAGCCCATGAGATGCAAACCCCGCTGGCCGTTTGCCTCAATCAGCTGGAACGCATCCAACAGAAAACCGATCTGACAGAAGAATTGCAAGCCGATCTCTACAAAATCCAGCGTCCATTGAAACGCCTGGGACGTTTGCAACGCGATCTGCTACAACTGACACGCATCGAAAACGGAGCCTACTTCGAAACAAGCGAAGTAAATATCGAAACCCTGATCCACGTCTTTTGTGAAGACCTGCAGGAAGTTTTCGAATACAAAAACCTGCATCTCCAGCTTCCTTCCCCACATCCGTTGTTCGTCACCCTAAACGAACAACTGGCCGAACAACTGATCGGCAATCTGTTACGGAATGCCTGGGTACATACGGCGGCCGAAGGACAAATCCGAATCGACTGGGATGCCCATCAATTACAAATCCTGAACTCAGGAGAAAAAACCTTGGATCCAGAACGTATCTTCGAACGTTTTTATCAAGCGGAACGAACAGAACATTCCAACGGACTTGGACTGGCCATCTGCCGATCTGTCTGTGAACAATATAACTTCCGCCTGACTTACGACTACACAAACGGCATGCATAGATTTACACTCCGTTTTCAAAATTCATGACATCTTTTAACAAAAAAAATCATACCGATCTCTTCTATTTTAAATTCAATAGAAAATCTTCTCCGAACTTTGTCATGTCAAAAACAGTAAAATGATTTACAAACCATAAAATTGAAAAGCCATGAAAAAGTTAATGACAGTTATTCTATTGGTTGCAGCTACTTTCGCTGCCAAAGCGGATCGTAATGAAAAGTTGATCACCATCGACCAGCTCCCGAAAAAAGCCCAAGAATTTTTACAGGCGAATTTCAAAGACCTGCAGGTAGCCTATGTAGAAAAAGAAGTCAAGCCATTCGGTGCAGAATACGAAGTATACTACACCAATCGTACGAAAGTCGAATTTCGTCATGACGGAGAATGGAAAGAGATCGAATGCAAATACAATGCCGTACCGGCATCTGTAGTCCCCAAACAAATCCAGGAATTCATTGCCAAAAACAATCCACAACAAAGCATCAAAAAAATAGAAAGGAATCAGTATCTTTGGGAGGTGGAACTACACAACGACATTGAGATTAAATTCGACCATAAATTTGCATTGATAGGTTATGACGATTAATAAACTGAAACGCAGCACCTGGATCAAGGTCTTCGGAATCATGATCGTGGCGATAATCCTCGGATTATCGCCCATCTGGGCCGAATATGAAAAACCCATCGGAGAAAACAGCCTGCCAGCACAAGCCAAAACTTTCCTGCAGCAGCATTTTCCGACAGAAAAAATCGCTTTTGCCAAAGAGGAAAACGATTATTGGATCCGTACTTACGAAGTCATTCTGTCCGGAGGAGTAAAAATAGAATTTCGTCGGAACGGCGAATGGAAAAAAGTAGAAGCCAAATACGGAGATGTTCCTCCAGCCATTATCCCGCGCCCCATCAGCGAATACCTGAGCCGCAACTTCCCGGGAACTACCGTAAGGGAAATTGAAAAGAAAAAACGGGAATACGAGTTGGAACTCAGCAATTCGCTGGAATTAAAATTCGACAGCCAGGAATTTTTCCTGACAGACTACGACGACTGATCTCCCCGATCCGCCCGTGGGTACCATCGGCTCCCAACTCCCTGTCGCCACTTCCACTGTCGTTCCCCGGGTTATCGGTCGAGCGGCTTGCCCGGATGGGGATTAATTTTTAATTTTGCACCGAAAAACGATCAACCGTCGATCAAAAATTTATCAGCGTGGATTTTATAAACGAACTAAACAGCAGTCAGCAGGAAGCTGTCATTCATACCGAAGGTCCTTCTTTGGTCATCGCAGGAGCAGGATCGGGCAAAACCCGTGTACTGACTTATCGGATCGCCCAGCTACTCACGCAAGGCATCCCTCCCTATAAAATTTTAGCGTTGACCTTCACCAACAAGGCAGCCCGGGAAATGCAAAAACGAATCGCAGACCTGGTGGGCAGCGAAATGGCCAATCAACTCTGGATGGGGACTTTCCACGCGATATTTTCAAAAATCCTGCGGTTGGAAGCGGAAAAATTAGGTTATACCTCCAGTTATACCATTTACGACACCCAGGATTCCAAGAACATGATCAAAGCCATCGTCAAAGACCTGAAACTGGATGACAAGGTATACAAACCGAGCACCATTCTCAGCCGTATTTCCATGGCCAAAAACAATCTGATCGTTGCCCAAAGCTATGCCCAGTCGTCCCGCATTCACTCCGAAGACAGTGCCAGCAGGCGCCCGTTGCTGGGAGAGATCTACAAACAGTACCAACAGCGCTGCAAACAGACCGACACCATGGATTTCGATGACCTGTTGCTGCAAACCAACATCTTATTTCGGGATTTTCCGGATATTCTGGCCAAATACCAACAGAAATTCCATTACATTCTGGTCGATGAATATCAGGATACCAATTATGCCCAATACCTGATTGTCAAAAAACTTTCAGAGCAACATCACAACATCTGTGTCGTTGGGGACGATGCACAGAGCATATATTCTTTTCGGGGAGCCCGGATCGAAAACATCCTGAATTTTAAAAACGATTACCCGGAATACACCCTTTACAAACTGGAACAGAACTACCGTTCGACAACCACCATCGTGGATGCTGCCAACAGCATCATCCGCAAAAATAAAGAACAGATTCCCAAACGGACCTTTTCCAAAAACGAGGAAGGCGAAAAGATCAAAGTATTGCGGGCTCTTTCAGACAAAGAAGAGGGCTTTCAGGTAACCAACGAAATCTTCAAGTTGGCCAATTACGAGCAGCAGGAATACAGTGATTTCGCCATCCTGTACCGGACCAATGCACAGTCCCGTATTTTAGAGGAAGCTCTCCGCAAACGGAATATCCCATACAAAATCTATGGCGGCCAATCTTTTTATCAACGGAAAGAAATCAAAGACCTGCTGGGTTACTTCCGTCTGACCGTCAACCAAAACGATGAAGAAGCCTTTAAGCGGATCATCAATTATCCCCGCCGAGGTATCGGTGATGCAACGGTAGACAAACTCCGGGAGATCGCAGGCCAATACCATGTCAGTTTATGGACCGTACTCTGTAACCTGGACAAAATAGCTGTCTTTTTCAACAGCGGTATCGTCAGCAAACTGCGCCAATTCGGGAGTATGATCGAACGCTTCAAAGAACAAGTAGCCCATGAAAATGCCTACGACGCAGCACTTTTCATTGCCCGTTCTTCCGGTATTGTCGATGATTTGTCGGGCGATGATACCCCGGAAGGTATATCGCGAAAAGAAAACCTGCAGGAATTGTTGAACGGAATCAAAGATTTCAGTGAAACAGCCTATAGAGAAGGAAAAGACGACAAACTACCGGCCTTCTTAGAAGGAGTGGCCCTGCTGACAGACCAGGACGGAGAAAAAGAAGAAGACCGCAACAAAGTGACTCTGATGACCATTCATTCTGCCAAAGGCCTGGAATTCAACAACGTATTCATCACCGGTCTGGAAGAAGAACTTTTCCCGGCCCAACAGTGCCTCTGCACCCCGGCGGCCCTGGAAGAAGAAAGACGTCTTTTTTATGTCGCCTTGACACGGGCAGAAAAACGAATATTTCTGTCATACGCAACTACCCGCTACAAAAACGGCCAGATCGTCTCTTCCCGCGTCTCCCGTTTCATCGAAGAAATCGATCCGGAATTCCTGGAAGGATACATACCTCTACGCGAACAAGCATCGGGATTCAGATTACGTACCACCCCCACAGCCACCAACAAACCGTCGCTTTCCCTGCATAACACAACCCGACAAGAACTTCCAGACATAGACCGGGGTAAACTCAAAGCCATCGATCCACAACGGGTCGTTCCAGACATGATTGTCTTTCACCCAACTTTCGGAGTAGGCAAAGTCATCCACATCGAAGGCTTAGGTATACAAAAAAAAGCCAAAGTCCTTTTCAAGGAAGGCGAAAGCCGGGTTCTACTGTTAAAATTTGCAAAATTATACATTCAAGAAGAGTGAAAACTTCGCAGCATACAGTAAAAAGCGTATATTTGCCGCATAAATCTTGATAATTGTACTCATTTCGGGAAAAGTCGGCACAAACCTGCAAACCAATGGCTTTCTTTACACAGGAAGCAACAAGATACTACAATAAATTTATCATATGGAATATAATACCCAAAAGAAAAAACTCATACTTCCGGAATACGGACGTAACATACAAAAAATGGTCGATTACCTGCTGACGATAGAAGATCGGGAAGAAAGGACCAGAGCAGCCAAAACAGTCATTGATGTCATGGGCAATTTATACCCGCATTTACGGGATGTACCGGATTTCCGCCATAAACTGTGGGATCACCTGGCCATCATGGCGGAATTCAAATTAGACATCGACTCTCCCTATCCTCTCCCATCTCCCGCTCAATTGCAGGAAAAACCGGAAAAACTGCCTTACAGCACTCATCAGATAAAATACAAACACTACGGCAAATTGGTTGAAAAACTGATTGACAAAATCAAGGAACTCGAAGATCCGGAACAAAAAAGAGCCTTGATTGTCTTGACAGCCAATCACATGAAAAAATCGTTTCTGACCTGGAATAAAGACAGTGTAGAAGACGAGCAGATCTACAACGATATCAACACCCTTTGCGGATATACCATCATTCTGCCGGAAGGCATGACTCTTTCCAATCCCAAGGACCTGTTGCAGAAAAAAAGCAAGCCGAGTTCAAACAAACCGATGAACAAGAATTACCAGAAAAACAACAATAATAACAAAGGCAACAACAACCGGCAATTCTACAAAAAGAACGGATAAGCATGCAAGTAATCCTTATTTTGGGCAGTAATTCCGGTGATAAACGTCAACTGATCACAGAGGCCATTCGGAGATTAGCCGTTACAGGACAAGAGGTGATGGCCTCCTCCTTTTATGAAACCGCCCCTTGGGGATTTGAAAGCCAGGAAAACTTTCTGAACCGGGTTGTCGTTTTTGAAACCCGTCTCTCTCCGGAAGATTTCCTTCACCATTGCCTGGACATTGAAAAACAACTGGGACGGATCCGCCACCCGGAAGGTCCCCGGTACAGTTCCCGTCCCATCGATATAGATATGCTTTTCTACGGTTCCCTGATACTGGACACCCCTGTCCTCACCCTGCCTCATCCCCGGATACAGGAGCGCAATTTCGTTCTCGTACCGCTGGCAGAAATCCTGCCGGACTGGATGCATCCGATATACCACAAAACCGTTTCTGAACTCTTGGCCTGCTGTCCCGACAAACAATCAGTAAAGCGTCTGTAAGCATTCCGTCCGTCAACCGACCCGCTGAATTTCAGCACCGATGGCGTTCAATTTTTCATCGATATTTTCATACCCACGGTCGATCTGATCGATATTGTGGATCGTACTGACCCCCTGTGCCGACAAAGCCGCAATCAGCAAAGCAATCCCGGCACGAATATCCGGAGAAGTCATTTTCGTAGCCCTCAACTGCGATTCATGATTCTGTCCGATCACTGTAGCCCGGTGAGGATCGCACAAAATGATCTTCGCCCCCATATCAATCAGTTTATCCACAAAGAACAAACGGCTTTCAAACATTTTCTGGTGAATCAATACACTCCCTTTCGCCTGGGTTGCCACCACCAGAAAAACACTCAGCAAGTCTGGCGTCAATCCCGGCCAGGGGGCGTCCGCAATCGTCAAAATCGAACCGTCAATAAAATCCTCAATCATATAATGTTCCTGACGGGGAATAAACAAATCATCCCCCCGTTCTTCAATCCGAATTCCCAAACGCCGGAAAGAATCCGGAATAATCCCCAATTGCCGTATATTCACATCCCGAATGGTGATCTCCGAACGGGTCATGGCAGCCAGTCCGATATAACTGCCCACTTCAATCATATCCGGCAAACAACGGTGATGACATCCTTTCAACTCCTTCACCCCCTCAATGGTCAACAGATTCGAAGCAATACCCGATATCCGGGCTCCCATGGCATTCAACATCAGACACAACTGCTGAATATAAGGCTCACAGGCCGCATTGTAAATCGTCGTAATTCCTTCCGCCAGCACAGCAGCCATGATGATATTGGCAGTACCCGTCACCGATGCCTCATCCAATAACATATAGCTTCCCTTCAATTTTTCTGCGGAAGCCCGGAAACAACCTTCCGAACTGTTATAATCAAAAGTCGCCCCCAACTTTTCAAATCCCAGGAAGTGGGTATCCAAACGCCGACGGCCGATTTTATCGCCCCCCGGTTTGGGTATCACCCCAAAACCGTATACCGCCAACAAGGGCCCCAGAATCATGATAGACCCCCGCAAACTGACTGCTTTCTGGTAAAAATCATCTGTTTCAAAATAATCAAAATGGATATCCGAAGCCTTAAAGACAAACTCCCCATGAGCCGGATGTTCCACCTGTACCCCCATTCCCTGCAACAGTTCAATCAACTTCAAAACATCCAAAATCTCAGGAACATTGGAAATCGTCACCGTCTCCTTGGTCAAGAGGCAGGCACAAATCACCTGCAACGCCTCATTTTTAGCTCCTTGCGGCAACAGTTCACCCTTTAATCTCCTCCCCCCGGTAATAACAAATTTACTCATATCAGATCCTTTATTTTTATGTACAAACCAAATCGGGTTATCCCCATTCTGTCTTCCAAAGTTATCAAAAAAGGCGTAAAACAAAAATAACTTCCGCTTTATATCGTCTTAAATCAATTATTATGGTTACATTTGTAGGTATCGTAACAAACAGTCAAATTTTTTAAGATGAAAAACTTTTTAAAATACACCCTGGCCACCATTGTCGGCGTTCTCATTGTTCAACTCTTTCTGTTTTTTATCCTCATCGGTTTCGTCGGTGCTCTTATTTCTTTCTCGGAAAAAACCGTCACCGTTCCCAAGAACAGTATTCTGAAAATACAACTGAATGGAGAAATTGTCGACCGTGTTTCCGAAGCCCCCTGGGACAATATTGATTTACTTTCACTCTCTCCCAAAAAGATGCTGGGGCTGAATAAAATTTTGTCCAGTATCCAAAAAGCAGCCCAAGATCCCCGTATTCAGGGCATATACCTGGATCTGACAGAAATACAGGGGAACTATGGGGCGCTGGCCTTCACCCAGGAAATCCGGACCGCCTTGCAGAAATTCAAGGCAAGCGGAAAATTCATTTACAGTTATTCCAACCTGGGCTATTCACAAAAAAGCTATTACCTGGCAACGGTAGCCGACAAAATCTATGTCAACCCGCAAGCCCCACTCTTATTGACCGGTATGAGCAGTAGCATTTCCTTTTATAAAGAAACGCTCGCCAAATTGGGCATCCAACCGGAAGTCGTCAAAGTCGGGAAGTTCAAGTCCGCCGTAGAGCCTTTCATTGCGGACGAAATGAGCGAAGCCAACCGCGAACAGGTTCAGAGATACCTGCAATCCTCCTGGAATACCTTGCTTGAAGGCATTTCAGAAGAACGCCACATTCCCGTAGACTCGATCAATTCCATCACCAACCGCTTCGATTTCTATACACCGGAACAATTCCAGGCCCTCGGTTTCTTCGACGGCGTTATTTACGAAGACCAGATGCTGGATCTGCTGAAAGAAAAATGCGGCATAGACACCACTGCCAGCTTACCACAGGTACTTCTGACCGACTATCAGAACGCCATCGTCCCGGAAATACCGGTAGAATTCAATCAGGACAAAATAGCCATTGTATATGCTTCGGGAGAAATCGGGATGGAACAACAAAACAACGCCATCGGTCCCGAATTGGCCACCACCATCCGGAAAATACGGGAAGACGATGCAGTGAAAGCCATTGTGCTCCGGGTAAACTCACCGGGAGGCAGCGCATTGACCTCCGATATCATCTGGCGGGAGGTGGAACTGGCTACCCAATGTAAACCGGTAATCGTATCCATGGGAAATGTCGCCGCTTCCGGAGGATACTACATTTCCTGTGCAGCAGATATCATCGTCGCCGAACCGACTACCTTGACCGGATCGATCGGAATTTTCGGACTGTTTTTCAGCGGAGAAAAATTGATTACAGACAAAATAGGTATTCACACCGATGTGGTAAAAACCAATGAACATAGCGATTTCGGAGGCAGTTATCCGCTGCCGATACCCATCAGTTCCCGTCCGTTGACGAACTATGAACGGAATGTTCTCCAGAATTTCGTCAACCAGGGATACGAAACTTTCCTCAACCGCGTAATGGCAGGCCGGGGATTAGGTCATGAAGAGCTGAACGCCATCGCCCAAGGACGGGTATGGACAGGTGAAGACGCACTCCGAATCGGTCTGGTAGACGTATTGGGAGGACTCGAGGAGGCCATCCAGATAGCTGCCCAAAAAGCCGGTCTGGAAAAATATGAACGGATCGAATATCCGACCGTAAAAAACCCGCTGGAAGAGCTTCTCACCCAGTTTACCGGAGAGATCAAAACCCGCATGCTGCAAAAAGAATTAGGAACATTCTATACAACCTGGGAACAATGCAAACAGATGGTGAATCAGCAAGGAATACTGGCCCGTATACCCTACGACCTCACCTTTAACTAAGCGAAAACAACACACGAACCGAATGAAAAACCAAAACTAACGGCCATGGCATATGTCAAAATACTATTACTGCCGCTCAGTATCATCTACGGTTTTATCACCGGCATACGCAACTTTTTATTCCACATCGGAATACTAAAGTCGCAAAGTTTTAAAGTCCCGATCATCTGTATCGGCAATATCACGGTGGGAGGCACGGGAAAAACACCTCACACGGAACTGTTGATCTCCGCCTTACAAAAAAAATTCCGGGTAGCCTGCCTCAGCCGCGGATATAAACGCAAAACCCGTGGATTCATTTTAGCCGATGAAAAATCTACCGCCGCAGAAATCGGAGATGAACCCATGCAAATCAAACACAAGTTTCCGGATATTCTGATGGCCTGTGACGCCAATCGGGTGAGAGGCATCCGGAAATTGCTGACATTGCCGAGTCCACCGGAAGTCATTTTATTGGACGATGCCTTTCAACACCGGTACGTACAGGCAGACAAGAACATCGTACTGGTCGATTACAACCGACCGGTACAAGAGGATTGCCTGCTTCCGGCCGGCAGACTGCGAGAAAGCGTACATGCCCTGAAAAGAGCCGATTATATCATCGTCACCAAATGTCCCAGCGACATCCAGCCGATCGAAAAACGAATCATCTCCAAACACTTGAAAATCAAACCTTATCAACAGCTGTTTTTTACGACTTTAAAATACGGCGATATTCATCCGCTCTTTCCGGAAGGCCTGCCTGTACAACCGGAAACGGACAGCAGCATCCTCTGTGTGACAGGGATTGCCCAACCAGGTCCCTACGTCGAACACCTCCGTACTTTTACGCCGAATATCATCGAAATGCCCTATCCGGATCATCATCATTTCAGCGCCAGAGATCTGCAACAAATTCAAAAAACATTCGATGCCATTCCCAACGGGAAAAAATACATTTTCACGACGGAAAAAGACGCGGTCCGACTGCAAACAGCCCTACTGCCGGAACAATTAAAACCGGTAATCTATTACATTCCCATAGAGCCGGTATTCATCCATAAAGAGGACCTATTATTAAATGAAATATCAGAATATGTTAGAAAAAATCAAAGATAGTGCAGCGTATATCTCTCGCTTTTTAGACAAAGAAGAGTATTCCATCGGCATCATTTTAGGTACCGGCTTGGGAGAATTAGCCGAAGCAATCGAAATAAAACACACCATTCCCTATGCCGGCATTCCACATTTCCCGCTGTCAACGGTGGTCGGTCACAAAGGCAATCTGCTTCTTGGAAAATTCGGAGGCAAGAATGTCATCGCCATGCAGGGACGTTTTCACTATTATGAGGGCTATTCTATGCAGGAAGTCACCTTCCCGATAAGGGTATTGCATGAACTGGGAATAAAACAGCTCTTCGTATCCAACGCCGCTGGAGGTGTAAACCCACAATTTTTGGCCGGCGATCTGATGATCATCACGGATCACATCAACCTTTTTCCGGAACATCCGCTCAGAGGTAAAAACATCGAGGAACTCGGTCCCCGCTTTCCAGGCATGACCGATGCCTACAGTCCTCGTCTCATCCGCCTGGCGGAAGCCTGTGGACAACGGTTGAATATTCCTTTGCGACACGGTGTTTATGCCGGTTTACAGGGTCCTTCTTTCGAAACACCGGCAGAATACAACTGGCTCCGTATCATCGGCGGTGACGCTGTCGGCATGTCCACCGTACCGGAAATCATCGTAGCTCGCCACATGAACATGGAATGTTTCGGCATGTCGGTCATCACCAACAGTACGGCCTCCCCGGAACTCATCAAAACCAGCCATACCGAAGTACAGGATATGGGGAACAAGGCACAACCCCGCATGAGCGCACTGTTTAAAGGAATTATCGAGGCATTGTAAACATTTACTTCAGAAAGAATTCGATCACCGGAACCAGGATAGCGGTCATAATCCCCATCACACCGATCGCCAGACCACTGATGGCGCCCTCCACCGCCCCCAGTTCCATGGCCTTGGCAGTTCCCAGTCCATGGGCTGCCGATCCCAGGGCCAAACCTCGGGCAATACGGCTTTTGATCCCCAAACGTTCCAGAATAAACGGACCGACCAATCCCCCGAAAATACCGACGACGATCACGACGACCGCCGCAATGGCAGGAATACCCCCACTGCGCTCCGCAATACTCATTGCGATAGGGGTCGTTACGGATTTCGGCTCCAGAGAAGCAATGAGGGCATGGTCCGCACCGAAATAACGGGCAATGAAAACGACACTCAAAATTCCGGTAATACATCCGACAAATACCGAAGTGATAATGGATACAGCATTCGTTTTCAACTGTTCTATCTGTTCATACAGCAAATAGCCCATCACCACCACCGTCGGTCCCAGCAAAAAACTGATAATTCGACTGCCCTTTTCAAAGGCTTCGTAAGAGATACCCAAACAATGGGTCAACAAAGCCAGCACCGGAATCGAAACCAGCAAAGGATTCAAGATACTCAATTTCGTCTTCTTGAACAACCAGACGGCCAGCAAATAGACTCCGATCACCAGCGTCAATATAAAAATTTCAGAATGCAACCACTCTTCCATCACTTTTCATTTTAACGGTCTTCCGCTCCTTTACGATGTTTTTCAAACCACTGCTGTATCAGGGCAACGACCACGATAACCACTACCGTACTGACAGCACAAGCCACCAATACCGCCTGCCAGTAACGGGATAAAATATCCAGCGCATTTACGATCCCGACTCCAGCCGGCACAAAAAACAAGGCCATATTGTCACAAAGGAATCGGGCAACCGGCTTGATCTGCTCAGGTTTTACCAGCTTAAAACCCAAGGCGGCAAACAGCAGTACCATACCGATCACACTCCCGGGAATAAAACCGTTCAACAGCCAGGCGACAAATTCACCAAAGGCATAAAAAAAGAGCACAATAAAAATACCTGGTAACATATCCCATTAAATTTACCCATAAAACGATGCAAAAGTAAAATATTCCCCGCGGAGTTATGCAGACAAGCAGCATTTTCACACGACATAATTACGAAAACGTTTTTGCCATCGTCACCCCATTCACTTCAACCTTCGTCAAAGCAACATAATACCGGCCCCGAAACGTCCTGCCAGCTCTCCGTCTCTGCGATAGGAAAAAAAATGTTCCGGTCTACACACAGTACACATACCGGCAATCTCTATCTGTTCATCCCGAACCCCACTTTCCAGCAATTCTCTCCGATTTGCCTCCCACAAATCCACCTGAAATTTTCCCATACACTTTCCCTGTCTGACGATCTCCGGATCGGCAGGAAACATTTCCCCAAACACCCGGGCGACCTCCTCTCCCACTTCAAAACAACAGGGGCCGATCGAAGGGGCAATGCCCGCCAATAAATCCGCCGATCGACAGGCAAACCGCTCCGCCATCACCGCTACCGTCTTCCTGACAATCCCCGTCACTGTTCCCCGCCAACCGGCATGAACAGCCGCAATCACCTGACGCTCGGGATCGTACAGCAATACAGGAACACAATCGGCGGACAGCACCATCAAACAGATTCCCCTTCGGTTTGTCACCAACGCATCACACATCGGAATCCGGCTCTCTTTTTCCAAGGCCCCTCTTCCGGCATCCTGTTCCGTCACCACTTTCACCGTCGCCGAATGCACCTGCTGAGCCGTAATCAAATGGTGGACGTCAAAACCGACAGCCTCCGCCAATCGGCAACGGTTCAAACGAACCGTTTCATCCGCTTCCGAATCCGAGAAACCGATATTCCCGACTTCGGAAGAAACAAAATGTTTTATGCGCTCAAAACGAGACAGATGCTTAAAACAATAGAAAGGGAAATCCTTGATCCTCTGTTTCTCCATAATCATTCTTTAAGCGCAAAATTAAAACTTTTGGCCATAAAAGTCGGAAAAATAATTTCACTTCACAATCTCAAAAAAGTTTCGATTTTCTTTTGCAATTAAGAATAGATCAGCTATCTTTGCCGATCGATAACGGAAAGAATAATTATAAAATTTTCATACAATGAAGAAGGGCATACATCCTGAAAATTACAGACTGGTAGTGTTTAAAGATATGTCTAACGGCACAACCACCATTACCAAATCTACCGCAGCATCCAAAGAGACCATCGAAATTGATGGTGTAGAATATCCTTTGGTAAAAATGGAAATCTCAAACACATCTCACCCGTTTTACACCGGAAAGGTAAAATTGGTGGATACCGCAGGTCGTGTGGATAAATTCATGAATCGTTATAAAGATCACATGGAAAAAAGAAAAAAATAAGTATTTCCACAAACAAGAAATCGAAGAAGCTATCTGTCATTCAGGTAGCTTCTTTTTTTACCTATAAAACCCTCCTCATCAAAAAGCGAAATTTTGCACATTTTTGAAGCAATATGCATAAAACCGACACCATCCGAATGTTTAACTTTACGTAGTTAAACTTTTAAACAGAAACAATATGTCAAATGTATTTTATCAATCGAAGAGATCTTTTCATTTTTGGTGGATATCGCTCATTATCGGTATATTAAGTATAATAGCTGGTGTATGCTGTTTTGTCACTCCCCTGGATTCGCTCGCTGCGCTGACAGCCTTTTTTATAGCCGTGCTGATTATCGGCGGTATTTTCAATATCGTTTTCGCCACAGTCAACCGGAAATGGAATGATTATTGGGGTTGGAGCCTGGCTCGGGGCATCCTGGAAATTCTGTTCGGGCTTTGGCTTTTCATGCTTCCCTTGCCGCTTGTCACAACAACTCTGATTTATGTAGTCGGCTTCTGGATGTTGTTCCACTCCATTCTGGGCATTTGCGAATCATGTAAACTTTCCGAACTTGCCATTAAAGGTTGGGGTTGGCTTCTGACATGCAACATACTCAGCCTGCTGTGCTCTTTTCTATTTTTAATTTCACCCATATATGGCGGATTATTCATCCTTGTATACATAGGCCTCTCCTTTATTCTCTACGGGATATTCCGAATCATCCTCTCCTTCAAATGGAAACAGTTCAACAAAAAAATCCAGCAAGACGGAATAGCGGAAATCATAGAAGTGGAGTAGATGGATCATCTACTCCCTCCTAAATACAAATAAAAATCACTCACGTTGTATGGGATATTAGGTCTTTTGCTATATCTTAAGTTGCGTATTTCTCTCATTTATGCAAATAACCCTTCCCTTTAGAAAAATAACTCAAGATATAAAAAGCCAACTAATTTGCTATACTTTGTGTATGAATTAGTTGACTAATTATATGAGGTTTAGAGATATTCCTAAAAAATGGAATTATTTTGAGAGGGAAACAAGTCCATCTAAATCCATATTAAATTAATATAATAGGTTGTCTCGAAATAAAGACTTGATAAAGTCAAAATATTCATTTTATGATAGTATCATATAAAATATTGGAATCATTATTCCAACCAACAGATACCATTTACCTCTTCCCGCTATACCATTCTTTCCCTTAATCATAAAAAGTCCGGAAATGGCAAAGAATATCAATGAAAAAGCAAAGAAATCGCCCATAAAGCTCCACCCGTTTACACGGTTATAATGGAGTCTGTTAAACCAGTATATCACAGGACGTTTCTCATGAATTTCGTATTCAGTGATACCGGTTAGCGAGTTGTATATTCCAACTCCCCCTTCCAGCATAATTCTGAAATGTTCATCGTCAATTCCAAGAACCTTCTTGAGATGTGGTAGTTCCGAATCAGCGTTCCATTCGGCTGTTATAGCATCAGCATCCATCCCTTTTTTCAGTTCCACCTTGGTTTCTGTGGTTTTAAATGCAGGATCTTTTCCGTCCATGTGGTTCAGCAGGAATCCTGACACTCCGTAAACCAGGCACAAGCCCACCATCAGAAAGCCCAGGTCGCGATGAATAATCCTCAACCAATATGAAAGGCTTTTATTCAACAACTTCATAATCAGTTCCTTCAATAAAATATATCGAATAATAATCCTTATTGTTTTCCTTCATCCACTTACGCATATTTTCTATATTGCTCAATTCAGCATCGCAAGTTTCACCATTGCTTTCTTTTCCCTGCTTTTCCTTCAGTTCCTCTTCTGCCTGGTCGATATATTCTTTTGTGAGCTTATTCTCTTTCAGGATTCCCTTGATAACAAGTTCAGAACCGATAAGCTCGCGGTTGAAACCTCCGATATTTCCTCTCGCCTCTACACGTATTGATGTTTTTTGGTCATTACCCATAACAAAACATCTGCGTCCTGAATGCTTGCAGGTATGTGTCACGAAACCTTTCAGAGTTATTTCCTTACCAACTTCATTCTCTGCGTTTTTAAGGATTTCCTCCACATACAAAGCTTTTGAAGCATCTATTCCCTGCGCTACCTGCTTGGTTGTTGAAGATTCTTCCGACTGTTTCTTACTGTTTCCGCATGATGTAAATGCCACACTAACAGCCAATGCTGCAATAAAAAAGTAAAGTTTTTTCATTTCAAAAAAAATTTATGATTAAGTTTATAATTAATTTTCAGTATTTACTCAAATCTGTTTTTGGGTAATAATACAAATGCAATAACACCCGTAATCCCGGTCAAGGCCACCACCGCAGATACTATAAGGCTCCTGTGCAAAGCTAATCTTTTTCTAATAAACACAAAAACCAGCAGAGCCAATATAACGGACAGTATCCATGCGAATGCCGAGAAATGAAGAACATAACAGCCGACATAGCCATTGTCAGGCGAAGACGGTGACAAAATTACCGGGAAAACAACATCAGCCACCCTGTCCCATGTTCCAATTTCTTTCTCCTGATGATAAGTTGACAAAGATTCTAAAGTAGATGATCTAAGTCCATAGCAGTCCATTGCCTCAGAGTTATATATCCTTACTGTCCAATAGAGCATATTACCCATAATGGTTATGTCGTCTTTGGTTATGTCAACTGGACGTACATCCATCTTGACAAATCTGTAGCCGCCGTCCTCATTGCTTTCTACTATACCCAATTCTCCGTTCTGTCCGAAAAGATAACCATAAAATCTTTTATCGCTGACCTCGCGCATGACAAACCATTTTACAGCAACCTGCTTGCTGACTCCCGTATTCTTCACAAAAGGACGTCCGTTCACCATTTTTACATGAAACAACTCACCGTTATTGTCCAGACAGAAATAACCTTCTTCATAAGGCTTTCGCACAGTAGGGTTACCCCAGAAAGCCTTTGCCGGAAATTCGAATCCTTTTTTCTGAAGTTCAGCAGTAAACATTTTACTTTTGGCATTTTTTACAGAGTTGGTTTCAGCATCTACAAAAACCATCTCACTGTCATTCATTCTGAAATAATCACCAGGCAATGACAAACTTCCTCTTTTCGGCATAGCCTCAAGCAATACTCCCATCTTAGGCTGCGGAGAATAAACATCCGACGGTCTGAAACGATACACCACCTGTTTCGAGCGCAGAACCTTTACATCCATCGCATGACCTTCAATTGAGTCAGGCAAGTTTCCATCCATAGCCAGTTGTCTGTAGTTCATCAGCGGTAAGAGGGAATCGTATTGCGAACGCGGATATACATTTCCCTTGACATCGCGGAAGGCATCCTTCATCTCACGAAAATCTATTATGCAAAGTTCTTTCAGGCGTGAACTATAGTACATCAGAGGATAACCATTCGACTCGTACACTATTTTCTTTACCAAAGCCGGTATTGACCTCGAAGTTATGATTGTGGTCAGAACAAGAATTATCACATATATAATATTCTTAAATCTCATATCCAAAATCTGTTTATATTGTTAAAGGTAAAATCATCTTATTGAATTCCCTGTTTAAACCTGACACACGAATAGAAAGGAAAAACAAACGACGAAACAAGCACTAAAAGCATACCCCAGCCAAAGTCTGAATAGGTTTCAGGATAAATAGAGACAAACAGTACAGACAGCAGTCCTACTGAAATCAGCATATTGAATATCCTCTGTTTCCAGCTGGGTTCCACGCATATCCATGCCGTAAATCCATATCCCGCAAGTCCAGCAGTAATCCAGGGCAGAAATTGTAAAACCATCATGCCCACTACTTCAGAAGGCAGAATCATGCCGATAATTACAGACATAAATATCACACAGGCAAAATACAATGCAAACAATACCCCATAACCATACAGCAGCATTGCCGACACCAGTCTGGTTTCGCCGGCAGGAAGATGCAAGGTAAGTTTGAGTCTCTTGTTTGTCATTTCAGGAACAAACTGTATTATAGCCATCGAAATACCTGACAATGGTATCAGATACATCATCAGACTTGAAACTGATACTCCCTGAAATATAAATCCATACCAGACATTGACCGCCTCTTCCATTCTTATGGCGTACGTAATGTCAATATAAGAATATACCGCTACAGCAGCCAGCAGGACAAAAGTCACAAGAATAAACTTTCTTGTCTTCATCCATTCTTTATACGATAGAGCCTTAAACAAATTCATATTATATCACTTTATTATTATCAATATTTTCCTGTCAGACCGATGAATGCATCCTCAAGAGAAAGTTTCTCTTCTGTAATCTCCTTTACTCCCATAGCAGAAAGTTTTGACAGTACCTCTTCCTTATTTAGGAAAGAATATACTTCCCATTTGTCACCAAGTACAGAGGGACTCCAGAAGTCATTGCCGGCGGATAGTCTGAAATCCTGTCCCGGTGCGACAAATCTGTATCGCTTGAAGTTGTCCATTATCTCCTTAACCGGTCGGTGAAGCAACAAACGACCGTAATCCATTATCATGCAGTCATCTATAAGCATTTCCATATCCTGGATAATATGCGAAGTCAAGAACACTGTCTTGTTTCCCGCCGATGCATAGTCTTTAAGATATTCCACAAAGAGGCGGCGATACCCCGGGTCCAGTCCCATAGAAAAGTCATCCAATATCAGCAAATCCGGATCCTGTGCAAACAAAAGTCCCAAAGCCACCTGTGAGCGCTGACCGCACGACATGGTAGAGATTTTCTGAGTTGGAAGAACCTGCAGCTTTTTAAGAAGTTCATAATATGCTTCCTTTTTCCATTTTGGAAAAAACGCTGAATAGAATTTTTCTATCTGCTGTACATTGAAATAAGTATGCTGTACATGACCTTCCAGCAGCAGCCCTACCCTTGATTTTGTGGCTGGGCTTATATTGTTCATATCTTCACCAAACAGGCGGCATACCCCGGAGCGAGGTTTCAGATAGCCATTCAGGATATTTATAATGGTTGTTTTCCCCGTTCCATTCTTGCCTAACAGACCTAAGACCTTACCTTTCTCAACGTCAAAACTAAGGTCGGCATAAATCAGTCTGTCTCCATAATAATGCGTAATCTTATCGCATTCTATAATTTTCTCCATATATAAACTTTTAAAACATTAGAACTTAACTCCTGCCGCAAGACCACATACAATGCGTTTCTTTCCTTTCAGAGTTGTATTCAAGGCTGTCAGATAAGAAAAATCTACATTCGAGCACAGCGACAACTTTTTCGTAATACCCCTTTCATACCCCAAAGAGACACAAGCCTTCACCTGACTTGCCACGTTATAATCATATTCCTGTACAAGCAGATTGTCAAGCGAAACCGGTACTTTCTGATTTTCTGAAACACTGGTGTATGTCCCGTCTTCGTTCATGTTTCCCCATCCTGTTGAATATCCACCTTCTATCGACAGAGTGTAAATATTTTTCTTCTTAAACCAATTCTTTTTTACAAACAAATCCGCATGAACCATATCGATATCCTGCTTTCTATAGAACGGATACTGCGAAGCTGTTAGATGGCGTGAATAATATCCTGCACCCATACCGGCAGACCAATCGGAACGCCTCATACCATCTCCGGAAAGAAACGAATACGTGACATCTGCTCCGTACCATTCCTTCTCGCCTACTTTATTGTTTCCATAATAAACGATTTGCGAGACTCCGTTGGCATCTGTGCTTTCTTTATATGAGTTTTCATTATTCTCTAGCGATTTGCTGAATACTTTCAACTCTATTACATGAGACAAACGGGATTTTTCTATTATAAGTTTCGACTCATACTCCAGTCCGGTAGAATGATGATTACTATAAGTAATTGAAGTAGAGGAACCTGTTCCAAACTGTCCATTATCCTTATAATAACCAAATTCATTAAACCATTTCACGTTGGTCGTTTCCCATAATAGTTGCAAAGTACCACCGTTAATCTGGGTAAACAATGGAAGAGCATTGGAGGTATAACCACTCTCGCCGAACAATTCGCTACGCCCATAAAAGCCACCGAAGCTAATCAGCGAAGTATATTGCCTGTCAGTATTACCATAGATATTAAATGAAACTCTCTGAATATTTCTACGGTAAACATAGGCTAAACCAACAGTCACATTATCAGTGATTTTATACTTTCCTCCTAAAGACAGGCTCAAATCCATCATCGAATTCTGATGTCTCAAGTCTTTGAACTTGGCATAATTCTCTACGGCATATTCCCATGAAGCTCCCAGTGAAATCCTTGAGTTCAACGAATATCCTGCTTTTCCGCTCAATGAATACCATTCCCTGCGTTTAGTTCCTGCATTGGATTTGTCCATCTCAACAATATCGAAAGGAATATATTCAGGGTTGATGAAGACAGAGCCTGACATGTTCTTTCCCTTATCCATACCATATGATATTGCACCAGACAGCATCAGACGTTCACTGAAACGATAATACGACTCTGTCCTGATTTCAAAATTCCTGCTGTCGTCAGACTGATAATAATTCACCAAATCACCTTTACGGATATAACCTTTCAGTTCCAGATAAGATAAGTTCGGACATTTCATATCCGTAAGGAAAGAAACATTTTCGCTCTGTGATGCATGAAATCTCAAAACGGTTTCATTATAATCCGTATCAGTAACCACAGGATTATTATCTGCATGAACAGGCATAGCAACGAGAATCATTATCCCCGTTGCCATTGCCATTCTAAGATTTTTGGTATTCATTAAATACATATTCAGTTTCTTAATGAGGCTCTGCTTCTCTGATGGAAATCGACAGTAGAATTATTTGTATCCTTGTAAACGATTCTCGCACCATTCTTGATTGAAGCCTCAGCATCTATTCCGCTTGGGTCGGTAGAATCATCGACCCCGAGTGAATAATTATATACTAGTTTTCCTTCATTTTCCTTGATTGCTTCAGTTGCTTCCTTATCCACGTTTCTGTAGAGAGTGTAGCCCATTTTGGCTGTCATTTCCACATAACCGGCATCAATTGTCGGCAGAAGTCTTTTCTGATTGTTAGCCTGTCCTTTTGCAAACACTTCTATTCCGTCAACAACCCATTCCACAGGAACTTTTCTACGAACCTGATTAGAACCGTACATGTTCTCATTATCCGGATTGTCAACAAAATCCTTAAGAGTCGTTCCCTGAGGACGGACAATATAGAATGCCGGACTGGAGTTGCTAAGAGGCCAGGCATTACCTAAGCCATAACTATAAACTTTAAGATAATGTTCTGTAGGAATAACCTCTGAAGGAGTAGGATAATAAGATGTATTATTATAATCTTCGACATCATAGCAACAATAATATTCACTGTTTGCATAATTTATTGACTGTGAATAGGTCTTTGTATTATCAACCGCCCCACAAATTGCAATAACGATTTGTTTTCCCGGCTCCAATTTTACATTGTTCTCAAAATACCATAAACCATTTCCGGCAGGTATCCATCCTTCCGACGCATAAAACAATTCTCCATTGACATAATCGTTATTTTTACTTTGCGAGTTATAAGGATTTACCAAAGCAAGTGCAAAATCACTTATATCAATAGTTGCAGATGAATTGTTATACAGTATTACGTACTGATCTCGTGAAAAATAACCAGAACCATCGTCCTTGGGACATCCACCGACATAAAGTTCTTTAATAACCACCGAGCCTCCTTTTGACAATTCCAGGTTTATTACAGCCTCAACATTATCCGTACCGGCATTCACATTGCTATTCACTCCATTAAAAAGGTAAACCTCTGCATCTATCACTCTTTGTTCTGAAGCAGATGCCTCATATATACCCTTCGGAACTTCAAACAGAGCCGTACCATCTGCACCGGTTTTTTCAGTAAATACCGCTCCGGTAGAAGTGTTTTTCAATGATACTTCCACTCCTTCAGATGGATTATACCCCTCCGGATATACCAGTTGAATCTTTACATTACTTAATTCATATTGCGGATTATCTTTATCCGTACATGAATAGACTAATAAACTAAGCATCAATATGCTTAAAGCGGAAAAAAAATTTCTCATAATAATTATAATTTTAGTTTAAATGATATTCCATAATTAAAGGGAGTTATCAGACTTGAATCAAACAATGACATTTCGTTTCCTGTCTGTTCGTTTTTTATCTTCTGCGTACTGTAAAAGAAGTTATTTGCAAAAAATGAAACGGTGAGATACCTGCCTATTTCTTTTGACACATTAAGATTGGCAGAGAAATAAGGTGAATAACTCTGTTTCCTGAATATATACCCATAACTGCTCTTCACTGCAAGTTTGGTTAACTCATTATACAAGTCCCTGTCATTATCATATGCCCACAACAGTTTCTCCATGAATGGAACTTTGGTATCCATATCATCGCGCGATACATAATACAATGGATAAGTCACCACATAATTATCCCCATCATAAATATCTTTATCTGTTGCTGACGGCAAATAATCGCCCCGGTCGTCAATCACATAACTTCTTGTTCCGCCACTGTACTCACTCAAATTCTGGCGGCTATTCATAAATGTACCTTCAAAACGCAACGAAAAAATCATTTTCAGTTTAGGAATATGTGTGATGAAAGTCAGATTTGTGTTCAGTCGTCTGCTTTCGAAACCATTATAATTACCGGTTCCGCCGACATAATATCCTATATATTTGTAAGGCTGTCCGTCAGAACTTGTCAGGTTTACCCGGGATGGTACAACGACCTCATCTACACCTTTATATCTGTAATATTTTCCGTCTATCCGTACTGAAGTGTTTATTGATTTCATCTTGTCGAAATCCAACACCCACTCCAGTCCCATTCTTGAAGATGAAGAACCGTTTATACTCATACTGGCAGACTGAAAATCCTTTACAACCTTATAATCCAGTTCCTGAGAAGGAAGCGTTCCGGTTTTGTCGGACACGGTAACGACACCGGTATTACGGTCGATATTATAAATCCTGTCAGAAGAAGGAATCAAACATGTTTCCAATGCACTCTGATCCGTGAGTTTATAATCGAATGGAGAATAAAACCTGGTGCTGGAATACGGACTCATCATACTGTTATAATAAAAGGACAACGACATTCTTACCCCTTTCAATTTAACATCTGCTCCCACCTCACGCATTATGCTGTATTGCCACTTCAGTGATGAATTATATATGGGAGTGACCGGGTGAGTGTGGTATGCATAATATGTGGTTCCGTCAGCCATTGTTCCGGGAGCAAACGCCAGTCTGTCAACATACGTTTCTCTGGGATAAAGTATCTCAAACGAAGGAAGTTTTACAGCCTTTCCCCATCCCATTCTGACGGTTGCTCCTCTGAAGAATCCTGTATCGGTATTGCCAAACGAATATTTCGCACTGATTCTTGGCGACAGGCTTGAAACATTTCCATAATCAGAACCGGATATTATAGTCATATCATTTCTCAATCCTGCCTTCAGATTCAGGCTGGAGTTTCTGAACGAGACATTCAAGTCCTCTTCTATATATGAGGCCCAGTTATTAATATACGGCAGATTATCGTACCTGTACTCTCTCCAGGTCGGAGCGACAGACATGTCAGTATAATATTCTCCCCTTCCCCAATTACCTTCAAACTTCATATCAGACCCCAAGAGCAAATTACTGGTTATGTTTCCAATCTTATGTGTCCACTTGGCTTTCACATAAGCTGAATAATTTATCGGACGGTTGTCATTATAAGTAGTGACATACCAGTATCCTGTCGGTAAAAGAATTATTGGCGACGAAGGATTGTCCTCATACTTTGAAGCGACGAAATATCCTTCTTCAGTAGTATGTAGAGCAGGCATGGCAGACGATGCCGATTTGTTGGTCTTCACTTCCGACATCTTATCCGAATAAGAAAAAGTCACCCCCCACCTCAGATTGGAAAGCCAGTTGGAATTTATCATATAATTGAAAGCCACACTGCTCCACAAGGCATTGTCTTTTTTCTTGGTATAAGTTTCCTTGAAAGCATCCGGATCTGATTCTGAGTTTAGTCCGCCCACATTACCATTCAGACTGAAATCCATGGAAAGATTTCGTCCTGATGAATAATTTACTGCATTGGAATACTTAAAGCCAAAAGCATTTCTTATATACGAAGTATAGGGAGATGCTATATCAGAAACAGAACGTACGTGCTCGTATGATAAATTGACTATTCCTCTTTTTCCTCCCAAATCAATTCCCTTACTCAGTGAATATGACTGAGTGTTGGGACGTACAGAGATATTTACAAGAAGAGGGCTTTTACCTTTTCGTGTTATTATTCTGACAACACCGTTTGTCAAATCACCATATTCCACGGATGGAACTCCGGTAATAACATCTATTCTTTCCACATTGTTATTACCCACATTCCTTAAATCTGTTCCACCCGTAGATTGCGCTGTAGCATTAGCGGAAAGTCTGACTCCATCCATTTCAACTACCGTTCCAAAATCCGGATTACCCATCTCCAGGCTTTCACCTCTTAGGGTAACGACCTGTTCAGATGAAGTCAGGGTTTTATATTTGTTTGTCTGTTCCCCTGGCAATAGACTTAAAGCATCCGTCACACTTACACTCTGCAAATGGTCCAATGCCGTCCTGTTCAGAGTATAAGTAGTGGCTGCATCATCTGCCTTTCTCTCAGCCGTAACGGTCACCTCATTCAACGCCAGGGATGTCTCAGAAAGATAAAATACAAGCTTTGTATTCTTCGTGATATATATTTTCTCCTTCTTTTCTGTATAGCCCAAACATCTGATGATAATTTCATAATTACCATCAGAAAGATTATTGATCTGAAAATTCCCATTTACATCTGTTACAGTACCTATACCTGTACCCACAACCCATACTGTTGCAAATTCTATGACCTTTTTAGATTTTATATCAACTACCTTACCTGATATAATATGTGAAAATCCAACTAAAGGAGTTATTAAGAAAATTAATATTAACAACAATTTAGTTTTCATAAAATACCTTTATTTTTATGTAAAATTACTGCAATACAAAAATGTGGGCAATACCTAAAAATTGGTATTTTTCTTCAGGGTTTTAAAGTCTTTCACGTCAATGGTAATACGAGCCATGATGGGTATATCAGCGTTCTTTTTTACCTTGTCCCGTTTCAGGAAGAACAATACTCGGAATGTTGATTTCACACTCCATTTTTTAAGTCACAAGACTATTTTTATTAACTCATAATGAGATAAATGCAGGGTCGCCAATTCCCGACAGCGTTCCGACAATTTCCGACAATTCGTACCCCCTTTTTGAAGATTTTGTCGGGGGTACGAATAAGCCACTATTTTTTGTCCGTCAGTGACCTTTTCGTGGCGGTTAGGGTAGCCCAAAGGCAATAAAAAAAGTCCCACAAAATATGGATTTTGTAGGACTTGTCTTTTTGTTGTCGCCTTTTGGCTTTTCTTTTGGTGATCCAGCTGGGATTCGAACCCAGGACCCCAACATTAAAAGTGTTGTGCTCTACCGGCTGAGCTACTGAATCGTTGTGTGGTGGAAAACACGGGCACAAAGGTAGGAAAAAAAATGAAGCAAACAAATTTTCCTGTTTTTTTCTGGGAGGGAAAAATCACTCATCCACCACTGTCAGCGAATCGATCTGTTCCAAACGTTCCCTTAAAGCCGGCATCTCTTTTTGACGGATCGACAACAGCATCTCACACGAGAGCTCAAACTGACGCTCGAGAATCTGCGGATTTTCCTCTTTAATGACTTTCATCACGTCGTTCATCACCAGATAACTGAAACGGATACGAATCCATTCGTCTACCGTCTTTTCCACTATCACGGCATTTCGAATAGCATCGGCAGCCGCTTCCCGATAAGCATTGATCAAACCCGGTACACCCAATTTCGTACCGCCGAAATATCGAACGACGACAATCAATACATCGGTGAGATCCGCCGACTGGATTTGGCCCAGAATCGGTTTTCCCGCCGTCGAAGAAGGTTCCCCGTCATCATTTGTCCGGAAATGAGTCTTGGCAGCCCCCAGACGCCAGGCATAACAATGATGACGGGCATCGTAATACTTCTCCCGAAGTCCGGTCAGAATTTCCCGGATCTGCTCTTCTGTAGAAACCGGAAATACAAAAGCCAGAAACTTGCTCCCCTTTTCTTTGTACAGGCCTTCCGCCTCACTTTCTACCGTACGATACAGATCTTCCATTCTTATTCCGGTCTAGGGTTATCGAATCAATTCCGGACATAGAGTTTCTGCTGTATCTCTTCTACCTGCATCTTGAAATTCCGGTCGGTATCCATCAAATCCGACACCGCCTTACAGGCATACAGAACGGTTGCATGATCCTTTTTACCAATCTTACTACCGATATATGATAAAGAATACTTGGTAAAATTCTTACAAAAATACATGGCCAATTGCCGGGCCTGAACGACCTCCCGTTTACGGGTCTTGGTCTGCAACAAATCCACGGAAATATTAAAATGCTCACAGACCACTTCCTGGATCTTATCCACCGTCAACTCTTCAGAAGGTTTCTTCACCATTTTCCCCAAAATATCCTGTACAACTTCGACAGTCAGCTCCTTTTTATTGAAAGTCGATTGAGCCAGGAGAGAAATCATCGCCCCTTCCAGTTCCCGCACATTACCATTGACATATTTGCAAATGTATTCAATTACTTCATCTGAAAAATCGATACCGTCTTTCCGGGCTTTATTCAATACAATTTCCTTTCGGGTATCGAAATCCGGTGCTTTTATTTCAGCCGACAATCCCCAGCGAAAACGGGACAACAGACGCTCTTCCATACCTTCCAGTTCCACCGGAGCCTTGTCACAGGTCAATATCAGCTGTTTTCCGGACTGGTGCAAATGGTTGAAAATATGGAAAAAAGTATTCTGGGTACCGGTCTTCCCGGCCAATTCCTGAATATCATCCAGAATCAGCACATCGATCAACTGATAGAAATGCAGAAAATCGTTCACCTCATTCCGCCGTACAGCTTCGGTAAACTGAGTTTGAAAAATATTGGTCGATACATACAACACCACCTTGTCGGGAAAATTTTGTTTCACTTCCCAACCAATCGCCTGTGCCAGATGAGTTTTTCCCAGGCCCGAACCGCCATAAATCAACAATGGATTGAAGGCAGTCCCCCCCGGATTTTGAGCAATGGCCATACCGGCAGAACGAGCCAAACGGTTACAACTACCTTCGATATAACTTTCCATTGAATAGATCGGATTCAATTGAGAATCGATCTGTATCCGATTGGAAACCCGTTCAAAAGGATTTTTCGGCACCGAATGACAGGTCTGATCCAAATATACCGTACTGGTCGGCGTCTTTCGGGCCGGATTGGAAGCAAAAGTCGTCGTCAACGGCTCTGAAGGTTTGCTCCGTTCCAATATGACCGAATAAGCTAACTTGGCATTCGGTCCGATAACCGCCTTTAAAGCACTTTTCAATATGTCGATATATTCTTTTTCCAGCACTTCGTATACATAGGCACTGGCAACCTGAATCGTCAGTACATCTTCTTTGAAACGAACAGCCCGTATCGGCTCGAAAAGCGTTTTAAACTTCTCCGGCGATACTTGTTCTTTTATCAAAGACAAACATCTCAACCAAATATTCTTCCCATCCTTTTCCATAGTCTATTATTAGTCAGGTAGTTTCTATTTCTCAAAATCCGCCTCTTTACAGCATGCTAAATTCTACAAAAAAAAGATCATAAAAAAATGGGGTTTCGCTTGGTTATATTCAAAAAACATTTACCGGCTATAAACCAGCACATTAAAGACAACCTTTTGATTACAAAAATGTTACGAACGTATCATTTTCAAATTTCTGCACAAAAAAAGGAGTAGAAACTTATCACCCAAAAAGGTTAAAAAAAGAACCAAGCGCTTCTCAATCGACTCAAATTAAAGGGAAAGTTTCTCTGAACAGATTTACATAATATCTATATTCCAAAGAAAATTATGTCAATGATTTTCGAAGGATTTGCATTCCTATTAAGAATTATTCTAAATAATATTTTAATCTATTTTAACAATATATGACTTTTCAAAACTCTTCTGTACATTTCCAAGATTACGCTCTGCCTGCTTCAAGCTCTTATAAGTTCCTATTAAATAAAGGTATTTCCCATTTTTCCGGATTTCCTCCAAATTCGGATATTTCAAATACAGTTCTGCATTCAACGGCAAAGCAACATCCGACTCGGCAATCACAATCCCATAAGCATTCATATCCGTCTTTCCGGAAGAGAAGTCTACCAGTGACAAACTCACAAAACGTTTTGGATTCTGACGGAATTCTACCAATAATTTATTCAAATTCTCGCTCACCGCCGTAAGATTATAATACAGGTCCCGATCATTCACCATCCCCCCCAGGGTTCCTTTCCCATCATTGATCTTCATAACGAGCGAATCTGCCCGGGCAAGCAGCCCATTCAAAGAGCGGACCGTATGAGCCAAATTGACTGCCTTCAGCGAATCACTGATGGTTGAGATATTGTCCAAACTGCGGGAAATGTCTGTATTGCTGTCCTCCAGATTTGCGGTAATGCTGTTGATATTCTCCAGAATATTCGATATACGGGAAGACTCATTCTTTAACAACTCATTCAACGTGGATGAAGCTTCCTCCACATTATCCAATGTACGGCTCACACTTCTCAAAGACCCTTGCAGATTTCCATTGGCATCATTTCCAAACATATTCTGCAAAGCAACTAACACTGTATCCAAAGAAACCAAAACTCCTTCCGCCTTTTTTTTCAGCGGCGCCAACTGTTTGTTCAATTGTTCCATCAAGCCGAGCTCCAGCTCTGTCTGCAAGGTATCTCCGCTATGGGCATACTCGGAAGCATCACCTGGAATCAGATTGATCGCTTTTGAGCCCATCAAATCGGCACTCTGAATCGCCGCGATCGTATTTGCGGCAATCTGTAAATCCTTGCCTACCGTAAATTGTACCAAAACTTTATCATAGCGGTCACCCGCAAACTGAATGGCACTAACCTGTCCGACACTGTATCCCCGATATATCACGCTGCTGGAAACTTTCAAACCATCCACGCGATCATATACGCCATAAAATACATTATTCCGGTCAAACAATGCCCGTGCTTTTAAAAAATTAATGCCCCATATCAAAATAATGATAGCCACTATCGCCGTCAAAGCCAATTTCACTTCTCTTTTAATCTGCAGTCCCATAATATCTTTCTCTTTATTTCTTTAATTCCAATTTCTTTGCCTCCGTGACTGAAATGATTTGGTGATTATAAATTGCAATAATAAAGCAATCTTTGATTTTTTGTTTGATTTGAGGCAATTTTTTTCTCACCGCATCCAAATCTTGATTCCGGGCGACATAATAACGGTAGCGTCCACCGGAATAAAGTTCTTCTACCGATTCCCCCGGGAAAAGCCGTGCCGGATGTTTTGCCTTATCCGGTACAGAAGCAATCTGAATCGCATATGTCAAATCCTTCACCGCTTCCTCCGCTTCACTTGTCTCTTCTACAACCTCGGTTTTCTCCACCGATGACTCCGACGAACCGTTCTTTTCAACCTGCTGTTTATAACGTTCAATACCTTTAAATATCGCCCCGGCAATCTTGTTCTGTCCGGCCTGAGAAATCAGAAAACGTTCATCTTCTCGATTCGAAATAAATCCCGCCTCCACCAAAATAGCCGGCATCGTAGCATCTTTCAATACCAGATAACCGGCTTGCCGGACTCCCCGGTCGTGATTCCGGGTGCTTTTTACCATCTCTTCCTGTACGGCACCGGCCAGCAACAGACTCTTTTCCTGATGCACATTTTGCATCAAACCGAAAATAATATACGATTCCGGACTCATCGGATCAAAACCGGCATAATTTTTCTCATAATCCTTTTCATTCTTAATAACGGCATTTTCCTTCATCGCTACTTCCAGGTTCTCCTTGTTCCGGCTGGACCCCAGTACATAGGTCTCCAAACCCCGAACAGAAGGCGTACCGCAAGAATTTATATGAATGGATATAAAAATATCCGCCCGACATTCATTGGCAATCCTTCCCCGTTTATTCAACTCCACCGGAACATCTTTCGTCCGGGTATAAACCACCCGAATCTGAGGATAACGCTCCGATATCATTTTTCCCAGTTTCAAAGCAATCCCCAGCGTCAACTGTTTTTCCTGCACAGAAGTTCCGATTGCCCCCGGATCTCCTCCTTTTCCGGAAACACCCCCATGCCCGGCATCGATACAAATACACTTAATTCGTCCCGATTCCGACTGTGCATCAGATTGATATACAGAAAACAGTATCAGCCAGAAAAAGAATAATCCGGTAAGTCCGTATCGAATTCTCATGATATTTAAAACTTTTTAAAAAGAATGATAGCTATTAACAATCAATATTTCTTACATTTGCAAACCGAATCTAAAAACGGGAATGCGTTTTATTCATCACAAAAATAGTATAATAAATTGCAACTAAGAGCAAATATACTTCAATTTCTCACGATTTGTGTCATTTTTATAATGGCTGCATGTTCTGTTTCCTCCCGCTCTACCAAAGCCCGGAAAGGAGATAACAGTGCGTCTGTTTCAGAAGAAAGAGTGAAGGAGAATCGGATCGACACGATCACAGAGCTGTTGAAAACACCCCCCACAACAACACGGGATAGCCTGACCGAAAGAATCACGAAACCAGATTCCATCTTACAGAAAAAAGCTATACATCAGGATTCTACCACCCGAACAGACACGCTCAACCCTGTTATCAAGGAAGTATATGAAAAAGTTACACGTCCAAAAGGTGTCAGAGACAGTCTCTCCGCAGCAGATTCATCACTGATGCTTCCCCGTGTGGCTACGGATTCCCTGCAAGCCCAGGCTGACAGCATTCCCGCAGATTCGACCAAAGCAGCCAAACCGGTATTCAAAGACATCGTGGAATATAATGCCGCCGACTCAATCATTCTGGATGTTCCGAATAAAAAAACCTATCTTTATAAAAATGCTTTTGTCAAATACCTGACCACGGAATTGCGCGCCGATTATATCGAGTTGGACATGGAAAACAGCCTCGCCTATGCATCGGGACTTCCGGACAGTACCGGCAACATTGTCGGAAAACCGAAATTCAAAGACGGTTCCCAGGAATTCGAGAGTCTGGACTTGAAATACAATTTCAAAACCGAAAAAGGATTCGTTAAGGAAATCATCACCCAACAAGGTGAAGGATATGTCCAGGGGAAATTGACAAAAAAAATGTCCGACTCCATCTATTGTATCAAAGAAGCCTGGTACACCACCTGCGACCAACACGATCATCCGCATTTTTACGTCCGCCTGAATAAAGCCAAAATGATCCGGGATAAAAAAGTCGTATCCGGATTTGCCAACCTATATATCGAAGACGTACCACTACCCCTGGCCATCCCGTTCGGTTTCTTCCCGATTACCAGCAAGGGAACTTCCGGTATCCTGATGCCATCATACGGAGATGAGCAAATGCGAGGATTCAGTTTGCAAAACGGAGGATATTACTGGTTCATCAACGACTATGTCGATCTGACAATTACCGGAACCATCTACACAAACGGATCTTGGGGACTCAATTTGGGTTCCAACTATCGGAAACGCTATAAATACAATGGTAATGTCGCCTTCTCAATCAGCCGAAACCACACCAGCGAAAAAGGAGCGCCCGACTACACAGAATCCAGGGACTGGTCTATCCGCTGGCAACACAGCCAGGATGCCAAAGCCAATCCATATACGACTTTTTCTGCCTCCGTGGACATGTCATCGGCAACGAACAACTACTACAATGCCACCAATATCAATGACATTGCCAACCAGCGCAAACAGTCCAGTATTTCCTGGAGTAAGAAGTGGCCGGACCGTCCGTTCAACATCACCGCCAGTTTTACCCACAATCAGAATAGCCAGGACTCTTCCATTTCACTTTCTTTCCCGAACGTCAATTTCCGGGTTTCACAAATCTATCCTTTCCGGCGCAAAGAACGGGTAGGACAACTGAAATGGTATGAGAACATCGGTTTCACATACAATGCCGAATTGAAAAACAGCATCACAACCAAGGAATCCGAATTGGGTGAATCGTTCAAAAACATGGCCCGCGACTGGCAAAACGGTTTCAAACACTCCATTCCGTTAAGTACCAGTTTCAACCTGATGAAGGATTTATCCCTGTCCCCCTCTTTCACCTATAACGGTGTAGCCTACCTGACATCCATCCGCAAAGGCGACTGGGTTGCCGATTCGACCATGAGAGGAGGAGGATATATTCCCGTCGACACCGTATTCGGACTGCATTACGCCCACAATTACACGGCCAGCGTATCCCTTTCTTACAATCCGACCATCTACGGTATGTATCAGTTTTTGCCGACCAGTAGAATTTTTGCCATCCGCCATGTCATTCGTCCCAGTGCCAGTGTCTCCTATACCCCGAAAATCGGTGTTCCCAAAAGCAAATACTGGAAAACTTACACGGATGCAAACGGCATTGACCAGGAATATTCCATTTTCGAGAATAAAATCTACGGCACTCCTTCCGGTGCGGAAGAATCGGGAAGTCTGAGCCTGAGCCTGGACAACAACCTGGAAATGAAAGTCCGAAACGACCAGGACACCACCGGACAGGAAGAATTCAAGAAAATCAAACTGCTGGAAAGTTTCCGACTGCAATCCAGCTACAACTTTTTCGCCGATTCCATGCGCTGGTCCACGATTTCTTTATCCGCCCGCACCAAGATTTTCAACAACAAAGTCGACATCAACCTGAGCGGTACGCTGGATCCCTATGCCATCACCGCCAATGCTGTCCGCATCAACAAATACAACGGTGGCATCGGACGTCTCACCCGAGTGTCTGCCTCTTCCGGCATCCAGTTCTCGGCAGACAACGGTAAGAACAAAGAAGAAAAAAATGAAAAGCTGAACGGCCACTACGACGAATACATGGATTTCGATGTTCCCTGGAGCATCAGCCTGGATTATACATTCAGCTATTCGAAAAGCTATTCTGCCAATACAGAGCCTGGAGCAACCAAACCGTTAAGTAAAAACACCATTTCACAAATGGTTCGTATCAACGGAGACATCTCTCTGACCCCGAAATGGAAAATCGGTTACAGCACCGGTTATGATTTCCAGCAGAAAGAAGTAACGGCCACCAGTTTTAACTTAAGCCGGGATTTGCACTGCTGGGAAATGACCTTCTCCTGTATTCCGTTTGGAACACACCAGTCTTACAATTTCCAGATCAACGTCCGTTCCAGTCTGTTAAAAGACCTGAAGCTGACGAAAAGGGATTCCTGGTACGACCGATAGGCAAGAAATTTATTTTTCGTGACTGATCTGCACTTTTGACACCAAGCCTTTTTTCTCTTCTGCCAAACGGAAGGTATTGATTCCTTTGTTCAACTCTACCTCACACCGGAGAATCGCACACGACGGGGTATAACCGAACTGCGTCCGCTCGAAAACAACCGGATAACGTTGCCCGTTGACTTCCAGATCGGTCGACTCTCGACGGCCTGAATTGTAGTACAGATGTACGGTATAAAGACCTTTTTTCTTCACGGACAGCTCACAGGGAAGACTGTCGCTCTCTGTCACAATTTCTTCCGGCTCGGCATAGACTCGAACATGCACCTCGTCGCTGCTCTCCGCATAACCGTCGGTGACGCTCAACCGAAGCGTGTAGTCTCCCGCCTCGCTAAAGTTTATGCGATAATCTTTGACGGAATTCAGGTCGACGCTTATCTCGCCCGGACCTTCCTGTACTTCCCATTTCCATGACAGATCTTCTTTCATCCGACCGTCATCGATGATCCGGCTGTTCAGGACTACTCCCGTCCGAAGCAGACAGGTGGCATCGACTCCCGCATAGGCATGCGGACCGAAGTTGTTGTATCCGCTCTGACCTTCCGGACCGCCCGTCGTCTGTTCGACGAACTGGATCGTTCCGTCTGCGTTGAAGTGAAGACGATCGATGCAGACGCTCCGGTTGTAATCGCCCCCTCCGGGCAGCGCTCCGTTGTGGTAGACGATGTACCATTTCCCTTTGTATTCGACGATCGCCTCGTGGTTGGTGAAGCTGTTGTATACCACACCCAGGATATCCTCCCGGTCTTCCCAGGGACCCAGCGGAGTTGTCGATGTCGCATAACGGATCGGACCTTTCCTGTATCCATTGGAGGTGGAATAGGCCAGGTAATAAAGAGAATCCCGCTTAAACAACCAGGGTGCTTCGACATAGTTTTTCAGATTGGTGATTTTTATGGGAGTTCCATCGAATTCAATCATATTGTCTTTCAACTTGCAACCGAAAAGATTACTGCCTCCCCCCCAATATATATAAGCAGCACCGTCATCATCGATAAACACGGTCGGATCGATATTACCGGCAAAATTGGGATCTTTGCTGTCGACCAGCGGTTTGCCAAGTGCATCGCGATACGAACCGAACAAATGATCCGATACCGCTACCCCGATATTGCCCCAATCGCATACATACCAATAATACTTACCTTGCTTCTTAACAATCTGAGAGGCCCAGCAATCATTCCTGTTCATCCATTTAAAGGCACTCGCATCCAATACGGCCCCATGATCCTGAAAATTCTTCATGTCGACAGTTGAGAAAATATGCCAGCTGCTGATTTTAAAAGGCCAGTTGTAGGGAGTATCCGTCTTTTCCACCCCCGTTATAAGATACAATGTATCCTGATCTACAAAAGTGGAAGGATCACAGGTATACAAGTGTTTGATAACAGGGTTATATGCTTCATTGGTCTGGGCAACCACTCGGCCCGCATATCCAATTCCCCCCAAAAAGATCAGCAATACTATTATTCTTTTCATATCCATTTATTTATTGATTGATTCATTCAATAATGCAGCAAAAAAAAACAGTTTCCAATGTTTGTATACAAAAATATTCCATCTTCAGTAAAAAAAATGCAAAAAATGTACTTATTCCTATCATATATATTCACAGATGAACAATACTTATATGAATAAGTACATATCTGATATTCCATATTCCTTCACTAAACTACTTTTGTATAAAAAGTTATCACCATGAAAAAAGGATTATTCATATTTACGTTTTTCGGTCTTTTGAATCTTGTCGCTTGTCAAAAGAAAGCAGCCGACTATCCCATTCAACCGATCGAATTCACTCAAGTTCATCTGGCCGATGAATTTTGGAGTCCCAAATTGGAAATCAACCGTACGGTATCCATTCCGACAGCTTTCCACCAATGCGAGATCAACGGTCGACTGGATAATTTTGCGCTGGCTGCCGGTCTGAAAACAGGAGAACACCAGGGTGATTTTCCCTTTGACGACACAGACATTTACAAAGTTCTGGAAGGTGCTTCGTATGTACTGGCCGTCCAATATGATCCGCAGCTCGATCACTACCTGGACAGTGTCATCCAACTGGTTGCGGCCGCCCAGGAACCCGACGGCTATCTCTACACCTGCCGGACCAACCAATGCGAACGGCTCCGGGGCTGGATGGGGGACAAACGGTGGGAAAAAGTAAACAGCCACGAACTGTACAACTGCGGACATCTATACGAAGCTGCCACCGCTCATTATCTGGCCACCGGCAAACGAAGTCTGTTGGATGTTGCCATCAAAAATGCCGATTTGGTATGTCAGGTATTCGGACTGGACTCCGGACAGATCCACCAACCTTCGGGACATCCGATCGTTGAAATGGGACTGGTAAAAATGTATCGCATAACGGGCAACCCCCTTTACCTGGAAAAAGCCAAATATTTCTGTGAAGAAGCCGGCCGTCTCTCCGACGGTCGTCCGGCCAGTCCATACAGCCAGGACCATCAACCGATCAAAGAACAGCAGGAAGCCGTAGGACATGCCGTTCGGTTCGGATATTTGTATTCCGGAGTGGCAGATGTGGCAGCCCTGTGTCAGGACCAGGAATTCATAGAAGCTTCCAAACGTCTGTGGCACAACATCACCGATAAAAAACTGTACATCACCGGAGGTATCGGAGCCCGGGCCTGGGGTGAAGGATTCGGCGAAAATTATGAATTGCCGAACATGACTTCCTATTGCGAGACCTGTGCCTCCATTTCCAATGTATACTGGAACTACCGGCTGTTCTTACTGACAGGAGAATCGAAATACTACGACGTGCTCGAACGGGCTCTCTACAACGGAGTCATCTCGGGAGTATCCCTGGACGGGAAACGTTATTTTTATGACAACCCGCTGATGTCTGACGGCGGACATGACCGGAGCGAATGGTTCGGATGTTCCTGCTGTCCTTCCAACATCACCCGATTTATGCCTTCTATTCCGGGTTACATATACGCCACCAAAGGCAATACCCTTTATGTCAACCTGTATGCCGGCAACACGGGCGATTTCAATGTTGGCGACCAGACAGTCCACATCACCCAGGAGACCCGTTATCCCTGGGAAGGACGGATCAAACTGAACCTGAAACACGAGGGAGGCCATTCGTTCACTCTGGCCCTGCGAATCCCCGGCTGGGCACAGGGACAACCGTTACCGGGAGCATTATACACATACCTCGACACCGACACCAGCCGTTACAGCATCACCCTGAACGGTCAGCCGGTGAAAGCAGAGATACGCAACGGTTATGCCCTGCTGGATGGAAAATGGAAAGGAGAAGACGAAATCATACTCAATCTGCCGATGAAAGTCCGCAAAGTCATTGCCGACTCTCAGGTCATCGACGATCGGGGAAAATACGCACTGATGTACGGTCCGGTAGTTTACTGCATCGAAGCAGCAGACCACGACGGATATGCACTGGATATTTTTACCGGCAAAGACAGCCGGTTTCTGCAAATATTCAAACCGGATTTGCTACAAGGAGTCATGACCCTGCAAGGCCAGGGCTTCCACCTTCTGGCAGACGGACAGTCCACCGAAGCCACGGCCGTGACGGCCATCCCCTATTATGCCTGGGACAATCGGGGAGCCAACGAAATGAACGTCTGGATACCGTACACTCAAGAAGCCTGCATTCCCAGACGGACCGGGACCCTGGCCTCCCAAGCCCATGCAACGGTCTCCATTCCTTACGGAGGTTATGGACTAAACGACCGCTTTGAACCCCGCAATTCTGCCGACAAATCGATGCCATTCCACAACTGGTGGCAACGCTTCGGTACAGAAGAGTGGGCCCAATATGACTGGGACCAGCCGGTGACACTTTCCGAAGCCTCCGTCTATTGGCTGGAACTGTGGCACTATGACATCGATTTCCGTCTGCCCGCCTCCTGGCGACTCGAATACAAAGCCGACGACCAATGGTTGCCCGTCAAAAACATCGACCCGTACGAAGTAGCCAAAGACAAATACTGCACCGTCCGTTTCCAACCGGTAAAAACCAAAGGTTTGAGATTAATCGCCCAATTGCAGGAAGGCAAGTCCGCCGGCATTCTGGAATGGAAAGTCAACTAAATACCGAAGGGGCTGTCTCTCGCGAGCAGCCCCTTCTTGTTTCAAAACCTTTCAAAATTCTCCGTTCCTACGAAAAATCCAGGCATCATTAACGACACAGGAAATCGATCTGTTTTTGAATGGCATCGATACATACCGGACAGAAAACATCGATCGTATGCAGATTATTCATCAGGCAATTCGGCCACGGACGATATACACCTTCATGCACATAGCCGCCTCCTTCATAAACGCCTAATTTCTGCGGTTTTTTCTCGTCTACCGGAGTAGGAACCGGAGTCTTCGGATCCAACATTTTTTTCCAGGCCTTCCTGTCGAAATCCACCAAAGTCGTCAAATTGGGTTCCCACGGTTCCACATCGAGCGGATACATGTCGTTATACGATACATTGCCGACATATTCATCGCCCAATCCAAGCAATACATGTCCAAACTCATGCACATAGATTTTTCCGGTACGATTGGGGTGATGCGCAGCACTGATACCGTAAAAATTATAGATTCCTCCGCCACCGTATTTCTGAGTATTGGACAACACATAAATATGGTCATAGGGCACATGAGCCGCGATATCCCGCAATCCCTGAAAATCCTCTATCATCTGATAACGTTCGGAATCAAAGGTATAGTACTGTGCCTTCGCTACGGTATTCCGCCATACATGTTCACCGGGGATCGTCACGCCGGATTCCATCGAAGGTGCCCAGACAGCCCGGACATTAAAACGATCGGCATTTTCCTTAAACGGTGAATAACTAAAAAATTCCTCGGCAAAAACCTGACAGGCCGACACGAATTTCTCCTTTTCATTTTCCGTATATCCTTCCGGGATCAGTACGATATCCACCCGAGTCGAAGGATTTCCGGTATAAGCCACTTCAAAAGTTTCGTAGCGGGGGGTAAACTTCTTCACGAAATAAGAGTTCGGATCGATTTCCTGTTCGAATTTCTTTTCGAATACCCCTTTCCGGTTTCGGGCATAAATCTCTATCCGCACCTCATTTTTCGGATAGGGAAATATCACCGATTCCGGCATTGCTTTCCGTACTTTCTGTGCTTCCGGTGTCGTCTGCCACTCATTGAACAGCGTACAATAACTGCGAGAATAAATCTCTTTCCCACTGGCCTTGTCGAACACCTTAAACATCTGCACGCCGTAGCCGGTATCATCGATCAGCGCCTGCTTAGAACCGGCCCAATAAGGTTCTTCTTTCAGTTCATCAAAAAAATACTCCTGTTGCTGAGCATCCCCGCAATGATAAAAATCAAAACGCATCGTCTTGTCCAGGAAATACTGTTCAAAAGGAGTCTGAGCCATTATGCCTCCCGTCCAGGAGAGGCATAAAAGCAAAAAGGTTGTTTTCATTAAGTTCATCGGTTTCAAATTTAGTTGTATGTTATTCCTATTTCACTTCCCACTCAAAAATTCCGGAGGCATATTCTTCCGGCAATTGCACCTCCAGTTTCATGGCCTGCGTTTTCACCGGTTCAAAGACCACCGTACAGGGATTGTCCTTTACGATCGGATATGACACGGTATTCTTGACCGGTAGCCATTCGCCGGCATCGTTCTTGTAATACAACTTCCAGGCCTTGGGGATACGGCAACCGCCCCAGGGAGCATCATCGAACCAGTATACGGTCGATTCCGTCACCGTATGAGGCGCATCGAAATCGTACACGATCCATTCCGTGGTATTCTTTTCCGGCCACCAATGGAAATAAGGCATGGAACGATCTTCCGGATTCTGCGGCATCAAACGGTCATTTACCGCCGAAATCGCACTGTTCTGATGAGAGGCCGACACCTTGCTTTCGGAAGCGATCGTCGGCGGCATGGCCGGACGGGTCGCATTCAGGTCGATCGGCAGCCACACGATCATTTCGCCGGCACCCCGATGAGCCCAGGAATAATAGGGGATCATCGACAAAGTAACATCTTTGACCACCAGACGCCCCTGTGCATCGAATTCCAGGGTTTGTGCCTGTGTTTTCAACATCTCAATGCCATATAACAAATCCGGACGTTCTTCCACCGTAAACTGCGGATTCTGGTTCAACAGAATGCCCCGTACACTGAAATCATTATCCGGCCATTCGGCACAGTACACAATCGGTCCTCTCTCGACAGACACCCGTCCCCGATCGGCTTCCACCTGATAGTTCGCGTCCACCACACGCGGTTCCATATCGAAATGGATCTCCACTACATCGCCTTTTTTCCATTTCCGCTGAACGGTGAAATATCCTTTTTCCAGCTCGCTCTCTACGGTCTCACCGTTCACTTTCACCGAATAACCCAATTTCTTGCCATCGGCATAACGGTACAGATCGCTCGGTACCACCTGTCCCTGCACCCAACCCGGTACACGGATCTTCAGGGCGAAATCGGAAATTCCCCGCGGAGTCACCGTCACCTGTATGTCTCCGTTCCAAGGATAGGAAGTCGCCTGTTTCAGGCCCACCTTCTTGCCGTCTACCGACAAGGTCGATTCGTTCGCCATGAAAAGATTGATATATACATTCCGATCTTTCACCGCATAGATATAACCCGGTACCGAAGGAATAAAACGGCAGACATTCGACGGACAGCAGGCACAGCCGAACCAGGGTGAACGCTGGTGCTGACCGATCGATTCCAGCGGATTGGGATAGAAGAAAGCTCCTCCGTCCAAGGAAATCCCCGACAATACACCGTTGTACAGGGTCCGTTCGAGTACATCGTAATATTTGGACTCTCCGTTCATCAGGAACAGACGATAGTTCCAATACACATTTCCGATAGCGGCACAGGTTTCGCAATAAGCCGACATGTTCGGAAGTTCGTAGTTCTTGCCGAAGGCCTCCCCGCTGCTGGTCGCACCGATACCTCCGGTGATATACAGTTTTTTGGAAACCACATTATCCCAAATCCGTTCAATGGCATCGATATAGCCCTGATCCCCTGTCAAAGCAGCCACATCGGCAATTCCGGAATACATATAAGCGGCCCGCACGGCATGTCCCACCGCCTCATCCTGTTCGAGGATCGGTTTGTGAGCCTGGCTGTATTCATCCCGACGTTCGGTGTAACCGCGTTTATCCAGGAAAAATTTCGCCTGATCCAGATACTTCTTGTCGCCGGTCACCACATACAGCTTTGCCAGAGCCATTTCGGCAATCTGGTGTCCCGGTACCTTCACCTGCTGTCCCGGTTTGTCACCGATTTCCCGGCATACACAATCCGCATAACGAATCGCAATGTTCAGGAAATTCTTCTGACCGGTAGCCTGGTAGTGAGCGATGGCACCTTCCACCATGTGGCCCAGATTATAAAACTCATGACTCAGATCCTCCACCTTTTCCCAACGTTTGGAACCGGCCCATTCATGCGGATGTTCCGGATTCATCGTCCGGGCAGTATAGAGATATCCGTCCGGTTCCTGAGCTTTTGCCACAATCACCAGCACGCTGTCGATATACTTCTTGAGTTTCTTGTCGGGATAAGTCTGCAACAGATAACTGGCTCCTTCGATGGTTTTATACACATCCGTATCATCGAAAGAAAATCCCGTCACCTTGTTCTGCGGACCGGGATGAGCCGCCATCTCAAAATTCTTGTACCGACCGGTTTCTTCACACTTCTGAAAAGCAAGCGGAATCGTCACTTCCCGACTGGCTTTCAGTCGCTGTCCCCAAAAAGTATCCGTCACTTTCACAGAAGTAAACGGAACCGGTGTAATGGGATAGCCGGAATGAACCTGTTTTTGTGCACATACACTCAAGGCCATACAACCGGCAAGCAAAGTCATTAGTCTTTTTTTCATAGGCTTCTTTTTATTGTGATAAATTATTTGTTCCAGTCCGGAGTTTCCAGGCCTTGCAGATGCCGGATAAAGAAATCACGCCGTTTGCGTTCACCATAGGCACCGCCCATGGTGTGCCGCTGATTGGGCAGTACCACCAATTCAAACTCCTTATTGGCATTGATCAGGGCATTGACCACCTGGAAAGTCGTCGACGGATCGACATTGTCATCCAATTCACCCAAAATCAGCATCAATTTTCCCTGCAACCGACCGGCATTGACCATGTTGGAGCTTTCCTCATACTCTTTGCCAATGGGATATCCCATCCACTGTTCATTCCACCAGATCTTATCCATCCGGTTGTCATGACAGCCGCAGGCGGCCACGCTCACCTTGTAAAATTCAGGATGGAACAACACGGCCCCCATGGCATTTTGTCCTCCGGCCGAGCATCCATAGATTCCCACCCGTTCGATATCCATTTCCGGATATTTGGCGGCCGCCGCTTTCATCCAGGCAATCCGGTCCGGGAATCCGCCGTCTTTCAGATTTTTCCAGCACACATCGTGGAATTTCTTGGAACGGTTGGCGGTTCCCATGCCATCGATCTGCACGACAATAAATCCCAGCTGGGCCAAGGCACCATCCACCGGCGATACGGAGAACGATTTCGGCACGAAAGAATCGTGCGGACCGGCATAAATATATTCGATCACCGGATATTTCCTGGCCGGATCAAAATCCACCGGCCGGACGATGACACCCCAGATGTCGGTTTCGCCATCCCGGCCTTTGGCGCAGAATACTTCCGGCATCCGCCAGCCGTCGGCCACCATCTGACTGATATCCGCCTTTTCCAGGTCCAACAGAACGGCTCCGTCCTTTGCACTCCGCAAGGCGGCTAGCGGCGGACAGTCCACCCGCGACCAGCTATCCGTAAAATAGGTATAGTCGGCCGAGAAGGCCACCTGATGATTTCCATTTTCCGGAGTCAGGCAAGTCAGCTCTCCGTTATCGATATTCAAACGGTATATTTTTTCCAGATAAGGATCTTCGCCGGCATCCTTCCCGCAGCCCACCAAATAAACAACTCCGGCAGCATCATCCACATGCAGCACCCGTTTCACCACCCACTCGCCATCGGTCAGCTGACGTTTCACCTGTCCGTTCTCCGCATCATACAGATACAGATGACGCCATCCGTCCCGTTCGGAAATCCAGAGAATCTCATTCCGGTCCTTCAGATCATAACGGTACAACAGATTATAATATACAAACGTCGGCATTTTTTCATCGATCAACACCTGGGCTTTCGGATCCTCATCATTCACCCGGTATACGATATACTGTTGATGTCCCCGTTTATTATAGTCGAAGGTAAACGAACGGCTGTCATCCGCCCAGCGGATATTGCTCAGATCAAACTGCTTTTCCGGTTCGGCGAATTCCACATTCACCTGTTTTCCTTCTTCCACGAGAAACAACACCGGCCGCTTGATCGGCAGGGCATCCCCCGGTTTCATATAATCGATTTCCTCCATTTTCGGTTGCAGCTGTCCGGCCGGCGAAGACACCACGGTCCGCAACTTGCGCACCCAGGCCGGGCGATACTTGCAGCTCACCAGTTTCCGGGAATCCGGAGACCAATGGATATAAGAAGAATAGTATTCGCCGGGAGCCCCGTCATAACTCAGGCGTTTCACCTCACCGGTAGCCACGTCGCGGACAAACAGATTGCCTTCGCTGACATAGGCTTCCTTCTTGCCATCCGGCGAAGGAGTAGCTCCCGTCCAGTTTTCCTGATTCACCCCGGCCCAATGGCCTCCACGACGCCGAGGTTCCTCCTTTTGTTTACCTACCACCTTATTTTTATTCCGATCATAGGTATACCGGTATCCATCAATCGTAAAAGTCACCTGCTTCAGATCGTCGGAAAAAGACACTTCCCAGAAAGGCAAGGCCTTGGGCTTCACCTCCCGGTTCAATTCGGCAGTCAATACCTTGGCCATGGCCGTTTGGTTGAAAGCCGGCCGTTTTTGCTGTTTCGCAGCATCCACCAGGATATAATCGATTCCCTCTGCCGTTTTCACGGCATACCAGCAAAAATGAGTTTTGCCAATCCAGCGGGGTGCAATGTTCCCGCCGAAATATTTGGCTTCGTATTTTTGCCGGAACTGGTCGGCTTCGGCATATTTCTGTTTCAAATCCTGTGCATGCAAGGCACAGCTGACAAATAAACACCAAAAAACAAAAATAAATTTCATAAGTTTGTAAGTTTAATTTTGAGAATTTGTCATTTTAATTGCAAAACCGCCTCCCGGGGCCATTTGCAATTCCAAAACATCGTCTTTTTTCACTTTTCGAATCTCCATCACATAATCTTCCCCCTTTCTGTCTGCATTCAGACCATCCCGGAATATCTCCGCCTGCCACTCTCCTTCGGGCAAAAAGTCCAGATTCAATTTGACCGTCCGTTCATTCCAGTTCGTCAATCCGCCGATCACCCATTCATTTCCGGCCCGGCGGGCGGTTACGATATATTCACCCATCCGTCCCTGCAAAATCCGGGTTTCCTCCACGGCCACCGGCAAACCGGCGATAAAACGGGTGCAGAGCGGATCCTGACGATAAGCGGTCGGAGCATCGCACAACATCACCAGCGGACTGTCGAACACCACATAGGTAGCCAACTGGTGACAGCGGGTTCCCTGACTCATCGGACTGCTGTAAACATCCCGGAAATCTTTTTTCACGGCATTGCGCATGGCCCCCTGGGTGTAATCCACCGGTCCGGCCATCATGCGAACATAAGGCATAGTCACATCATACAGCGGCATGTCCGGATTGCTCCATTTCAGCTCTTCCATACCGAACACCCCTTCGAAATTGATGGCATTCGGATAAGTCCGGTTGATACCCGTCGGTTTATACATACCGTGAAAATCCACAAACAGATGATATTTAGCCGTCATTTCCGCAATCCGGTAAACCAGTTCCACGGCTGTCTGATCATCCCGGTCGAGAAAATCCACCTTGAATCCCTTGATGCCCAGATCGGCATAATACTGACAGGCCTTTTCCAACTGTTCATCCAACACATTCATCACCGCCCACAAAACCAGACCGACTCCTTTGTTCCGGGCATATTCCACCAATTCCGGCAGATCGATCTCCGGAATCGTCGTCATGATATCCCCTTTCTTCGGATCCGACCAACCTTCATCGAGCACCACATATTCGATACCGTATTCTGCCGCAAAATCGATGTAATGTTTATAGGTTTCCGTGTTGATACCGACCTTAAAATCCACCCCGCTGATTCCCCAGTCATTCCACCACTCCCAGGCCACCTTTCCAGGCTTGATCCACGAACAGTCGCCGATCCGGTTGGGAGAAGCCAAGGCATATACCAGCCGGTTCACCGGCATTTGCGTATCCTCTTCCGTGACAACGAAAACACGCCAGGGGAAAGTACGTTTTCCTTCCACCCGAGCAATATAAGGTTGCCGCGCTTTTACCATTTCCTGACAGCGCCATTCATTTTTAAAGGTCTCCTGCGGATAAGCGGCGAATTCACCTCTCAAAACGGGATTTTTCCCGTCTCCCCGGACAAACATGCCCGGATAGCTTTCCAAATCGGACTCCAGCAAAGTCAGCTTTACCGTTCCGGCATCCACCGTTACCGGTAAAAAAGCCGGCAATTCCGCCTTGTATTCCGACAAAGGGGCCTGAGTATAGAAATTCTGAAAAGCCATATTCCAAGGATCCTTGGGATTGGTCGAATACGGAACATACGCCTCGAAATCCTCGGCAAAACGGAACTCCGCCTTCTCATTCTCCACCGTCATCTGTTCTTTCCGGTTCGCTACAAAACGATAGGCACCGCCATCATCATAAGCCCGCAACAGCAACGAAAAACCATTGTTCAGACGTATTTCCAGCTGCTGGCAGGCGGTTGTAAACTCCTTTTCCCGATACAAAGGAGCCTGCACCGTTTCCGTCAACGACTTCCGCTTTATCCCGGTAATATGCACCTGTTCCCAAGCTTCAGCCGGACAGCGGTCCGTATACATGGCAATGGCCGACGGAGCTACCAAAAGCCGATCGTTATAGGAAAGCGAATAATGCAAACCTTTATCGGCAAACACTTCCCATTTCAACTTACCATTCGGCGATTCCAGGGTATACTTTTTCACTTCGGCCTGCAAGGCCCAAGCCAGGACAAGCAACAATCCCGTAGCGACCACTTTCTTTATCATAAGTCTCTTATTTTAATTATTATTCATCGATCTTTTTCCCACTTTCAAATGCGAGTCTAAAAATACTATGAAGCCCTCAAAAAAAATGCAACAAAAATTTTTTTAGATGCAAAAATCGTACAGAACTCTCACCACACACCCGAACAACCTCTATGTGGAAAAATAAAAGAAACCATCTGTATCTACATGGAACAGCCGATTCGCGATCTTTCCGGACAAAACATCGGCCATCATCAACACGAAATGATGGTAGAAAATACCATTTCGAAATACTTCTGACTTTTTACAAAATTTCCTGCGCAGGCCGCAAAGCCACACGCAGGAAAATTTATAAATGTACTTTTAATCAAATACAGGACTGGAGAATTCGCGTTTCATGGTATAATCGCCCCAACTGTATGCACCGGAAAATTCCAAGTGCAAAACCAAAGACGTCGGATCATACCAACTCAAGTTATTATAAGGCAGTTTGCCTCCCCAATTCCAAATATCTCCAAACCAACCGGCCAAAATTTCTACTTTCTTCTTTCCGGTACCATCATAATCTTCATCGGTAATCTTAATGATCGGAGAACATTGTTCAAACATCGTACCAGACCAACCCGGAACAAGAATTGCTTCATCATCAGAAATCCAATTCGCCATCATATCCTGACAATTGGCATCTCCGATGCTGTTTGTAAGCACAGCCTGACGAGTATACAACTTCACAGACATTACGCTTCCAACCGTCGTTGAAATACCAGTTTCACCATTCAAAATGGTCTCTGTCCATGTACCGGTCCATTTGGCAGCAATACCGACTTTCAGATAAACGACTGCCCCTTCCTGAATTTTAACCGAAGGATTGTCACAACCGGTAATCCGAATCGGCAACAGATAGGATTTTCCTTCCAAATCATAGCCCATTTCTGCCAGAATAGTAGGATCAACTTCAATTTCAGCCGTACCGCTCTCTTCGCCGGCAGCAATTTTCAACTCCGGCATGGTGTAACATTCGGGCAACAGTTCATAATTTGTCTTGTTCAGATTGTTATATTCATCCAACAAGGAAGGATCAGCTTCATAGGTGAAAGTCAATTCCATATCCTCATTGTCGAATGGCAGATCCATGATCAGCGGAACCGTGATTTTATCCATATTCACATTTCTCCAGGGATCGCACTTGGCTTCCGTAATGCCGCCTTTCCCTCTCAAATTGGCCTGTGGAGTATGCAACTGAATGGCCAGCAACAGATAATCCTTATCCGTATTCACTTCCACGCCTTCCGTTAAACTCTCAATCCGTACCGGATACACATACTTGACCACTTCATCTGCCGGAATATAGGTCCGGAGATCGGCCATATCGAAAGTCAACTGAGTACCGGCCAGGGTTGCCTCAGCAGCCAGACTCAACTGTTTGGCACCCCAGGTCGCAACGGCTTCCGGTAAAACCTCATAATCCAAACCATCTTGCGTAGATTCCTGATATTCTGTCAATACCGTAGGATCATAGGTCAGCTTTACTTCGGCAGCATTGTCATAATAACCGCTTTTATAGACAGCCAGGTCCCATACCAAAGAGCCTTTACCCAAATCGTATAACTCTTGCAGGTTGTAACCGCTTACCCCCAAATAAAGCTTGGAGGGATACAGCTTCAGGTTCGACTCGTCGATTCCCTCGCACGAAGCCAACACAGAAGCGATAAAACAAAGAATTAAATATTTGATTTTCATCTTTTTTTCGTTTACAGGTTAAACATTACCAACCGGGATTCTGTACCAGGTCCGGATTCTTCATAATAACAGACTGAGGAATCGGTTGCAGATACTGTCTTTCAAGGAACACACGGGTTTCGAATGCCGTACGCTGATAATATTCAGTTCTCAAGGCAGAAGCCGAAGAAATATTCACATTCATACCGTACATCTTACCGTGGTTGGTTTCGGTTGCGATCTTCCAGCGGTTGGCATCGAACCAGCGAAGATTTTCAAAGGCAAATTCCACCTGGCGTTCGCGATGAATCAGATCGCGAGCCAATTCCTGATCGGTCTTCACCTCCGGATACAATTCATCATCGTCAATATCAGGTACACCCGCCCGGTTGCGGACAGCATTCCAATATCCCAACGCCTCATCATCCAGTTCACCCAATTCGATCTTGGCCTCTACATAATTCAGCAAAATTTCGGCATAGCGGAAATTCGCCCAGCTACGATCCTGATTTACATTATAAGGATTCAAGGTAGAACTCGGGTGTACGAATTTGGTAACGAAATAACCGGTACGGTTGTAGTCGGTACTGTTACTGCCATCTCTTCCATACTTGTTGATATACACCGGCTCATTTATCACGGTATGCGGCCATACCCCCTCATTGTAGAAAACACTGGCATAGAAACGGGGCTCCCGATCCTTGTACATGTTGAACATCTCTCCGGTATAACCGGAATAATTAATATCGAAAGTCGGTACGGTATACGTGGAAAATCCGCTTTCAGTATAACCCGACTTCTCATCGATAACGGGCGAACCGTCGTTTTCATACCCCGTAATCGGATAACGTCCGTTACTCATGGCATAAGCGTCCACCTGGAACTGAGTCACACAGTTGGTGGCATGTCCATTCAGGAAACGGTCGCCATTGGGTGCCGGTCCCTGTTCGAGCAGATACGTATAATAGGTATTGTTGGCTCCCGGGAATTCGGCATCGATCAATTCGTCGTTCCACGATTCAATAAACACCCGCTTGTAAGTTTTCCCAATAGCATTCTCTTCATCCGTACCGGTCAACAACTGATGAGGTAAAACACCGCTCTCGCACATGTCGATAAAATTCTTGGCAGCATTGGCAGCCACTCTCCATTTTTCAGGATCTTTGGTGGTCGTGAACAAAGGCGTTCCATCCTTTTTCTTGGCAGAAGCAAAATAAGGATTCCCATTGAAAAGCGGACTGGCATCATACAGCAACAGACGGGAACGATAAGCCAAAGCGGCACCTTTGGTCGGTTTCCCTTTATATGTATCCAACTGCTCGATCGGTAAACTAAGAGCAACATCTTCCAACTCCGAACAGATCCAGTTTACGCAATCTTCCCAGGTATCCCTTTCCCGATAGATGGTTGCATTCACATCGATGATTTCATCCTTTACCAACACGATGGGACCATAAATCATGGCCAGCCAATAGTGACACATGGCCCGGATGTAACGGGCTTCTGCCGTCCACGATTCCAGCTCTCCCGGTTCCAGCTCCTGACATTCACCTATATGGGAAAGGAAGACATTGGCTTCCCGGATGCCCCGGTAAAGCGGTGTCCAGAAATCCAAAGAGGGATTGGCAGCCGACAAGGTTCCATTCTGCATGGTAGCATATACCCGGACAGCACCCCATTCTGCCTCATCGCTGGCCGGCACGAAAGGCCAACCATACATAGGCGTCGTACAAACAGCATCATACTGCTCCGGCAAATAGGAATATACATTCGCCAGATATTGTTCTGTCGTCGTCCGTTTGGCGAAAACGCCTTCCAGTGTCTGCATATCGTCCGGCTCTTTGTCCAGGAAGGAGTCGCACGAAGCCGTCAATAAAGCCAGACCGGCAACGATATATAAAAGTATTTTTGATTTCATATGCATCTGTTTATTGATTAGAAGTTAATGTTCACTCCAAAGTTAGCCGTACGCATCAGCGGATAACCACGTCCGTCCTTAGAACCGATTTCCGGATCCCAGAGTTTTACATCCGGTGCAAAAGTCAGCAGATTGGTGCCGGAAACAAAGAAACGTACGGTTTTCAAACGCAGTTTCTGGGTCAGGGATTTCGGCAGGGTATAGCCGATTTCGGCGGTCTTCAAACGCAGGAAGGCGCCGCTGCGCTGCCACCAGGTAGAAGCCTGATAGTTGCTGCCATGCCATCCCTCGTCATACAGCAACGGAATCTCGGCATCGAAATTCTGTTTGGCCGGATCGAAGAATTTGTCTTTCAAGTCCTCCAGGAAACCGGTACGTCCGACGTTCGGATAGTTGAACGGGAAGTAGGCATCACCGAGGAAGAAAGTGGTCCGGGCAGATCCCTGGAAGAACAAAGAGAAGTCGATTCCCTTATAGTTCATACTCAGTCCCAAACCGTAAACGATCTCCGGAACATCCGAATATCCGATCGGTACCTCGTCGGAAGTGTCGATCACACCGTCTCCATTGATATCCTTGTATTTGATATCACCGGGCTTCAGATAAGAAACACCGAACTGTGAGGGGCTGTTGGCAATTTCATACTCGTCCTTAAACAGTCCCAAAGCGATTAAACCGAACTGCTGGCCGTATTTCTGACCGTTCCGGTTCCGGTATTTATCTACGTAATCCGGCTGGTCGTTATCGATCTGCTTGTTGCGGGCATAAGTAAAGGTTCCTCTGGCCGACAGGAAGAATTCGCCGAAGCTCTTGTCGAACTCGAGAGTTGCATCGATACCCTGGTTCTGCATCTTACCCACATTCGACCACGGCATGGTGGTAACACCCACATACGCCGGAACGGACTGACGCTGTACGAAAATACCTTTCCGTTTTTCATAGAAATAGTCGGCCTGCAAACGCAAGGCATTGAACAAGGACAATTCAATTCCGACATTGGTCTTGGTGGAAACCTCCCAGGATACATCATCATTGGCATATTCACCGACAGCTACCCCTCCGGTATACGTATGGGACGTACCCCAGAAAGTACCGTAGGCACCCACAATGGTCGGCAGATATACGAAACGCCGTCCACCACCGATTTCATCGTTACCGCTCTGTCCAATAGAGGCTTTCAATTTCAGCATGTCAATGATGTGAGAAACACCCCCCATGAATTTTTCATTGGAAACAATCCAGCCGATAGCTCCTGCCGGGAAGAAACCGAAACGGTTACCGCTGGCAAAGTTCTCCGATCCGTTGTAACCGAAGTTTCCCTCGATGAAATAGCGGTCGTCGTAAGAATAGGTCACACGGGCAGCCAATCCCTGATCCCGGTATGGCAAAGCATCGATGGACGATCCGGCTGCAACCTGATAATTCCGCTGGTTGTACAGCAACAAACCGCCCACCCGGTGTTTTCCGAACAGCCGGTCGTAGTTGATGCGACCTTCCAGATAGAGCGCCCGTTCGCCATTGGCATATGAAGTATATCCCAACGTATTCGATCCCAAAGACTTTTCTTCGTACACCAGGTTTCCGTCCTCATCCCGCATACGGGCATAGTAGGTATGCGGCGAACCGCTCCGCAGAATCTGATTCCAGGCATCCGAGTCGAAAGAGAATTTAATCTCTGCCTTCAATCCTTCCGTCACTAACTGGGAAAAATCCTGCTCCAAAGCGATCATGGCATTCACCTTGGTCCACCAGTTGTCGTTATAACCGGACTGCGTCAAGGTATTGTAAGGGTTGGGAACCGCTTCTCCGTATTCCGCATAACGGATCAGTCCGTCCTCATTCCGATCGGGATAATACAACGGCATCACGTTCGGAGAGGTATTCATGGCATCGTTAAAAATAGTGGCGATATCACTGTACGGCTGGTGTTTGGTCTCCATCGATCCACTGATGTTCAGTTTCAGGATCGTGGTCGGATGCAGATTCACGTCTACATTCGAGGTAAAGTTATACCGCTTGTAATTGATCTTGGAATCCCACTCGTGTTCCGGATCCGTGATAAACAGACCGTTTTCATTGTAAAAAGCCCCGGAAATGTAATAACGGGCAATGTTACCACCACCGGTCACATTCAGGTTCACCCGCTGCTGGGTGGCAAAATCCTTCATCAAGGCATCCAGCCAGTCTACGTCCGGATAAAGATACGGATCGCTGTGATCCCGGTACTTCTGAATTTCGGCATCGGAATAAAGCGGGGTTTTCCCATGAGAGGTCCGGGCAATGTTATACATCTCGGCCCAGGTTGCCGAACTGGCCATCTTCGGCACTTTGGTCGGCGTCAGGATACCTACCTGCGCCTTTACGTTGATATCCGGACTACCTTCTTTACCCCGCCGGGTGTTCACGATGATAACGCCGTTGGCACCTCTCACACCGTATACAGCCGTCGCCGTAGCATCCTTCAGGATAGAGAAAGATTCGATATCTTCCGGATCCAGCAGGTCCAAACTCCGTTCTACTCCATCCACCAGGATCAACGGATTCTTGTTGGCACCGAAAGTACTGATACCCCGAATCCAGAATTCAGAACTCTGTCCCGGTTCACCGCTTCGCTGTACGGCAACCACACCGGCCAAACGTCCGGCCAACGAGTTACTGAGCTGTCCGGCAGGCTGTTTCAATTCAGAGACACCTACGGTCGTAATGGCACCGATCACACTTTCCCGACGCTGTGAACCATAACCGACAACCACCGCTTCTTCAATTACTTCACTACTCTCTTCCAGTTGAAAATTAATCACATCTTCTTTGCCAAGCACCACTTCCTGGGTTTTATATCCCACGAAAGAAACCGAAAGAATGGCATTACCCGTCGGACGAGGAAGAGAATAATTTCCATCCACATCCGTTGCCGTACCGATGGTCGTCTCCTTAAACCACACAGTGGCTCCGACAATCGGTTCACCGCTCTTTTTATCGGTTACCTGTCCTTTAATGACACGCTTTTGTTGTTGCGGAGCAGCCTGAATTTCGTCAGCCCAGGCAGTAGAGCTACCGGAGATTCCTGTAAACACCAGGGCCGATATCCCCAATAGCAAACGCAACGAATTTACTCTTAGCATTTTCTTCATAAGACATCATTTAATGGTTTGTAATTTAGGTGTATAAAAGGATATTTGATCCACCTTTTTATTCAAATTCAATTTCTATTGTATATTCATTGGTTTCTCCTTTCAGATAGGCTATCTGTACCTCATAGACCGGCACGAAACGATACGCTTTTTCCGTTCCGTCCACCACTTCTATCAACAATACGCCGTAACCGATCCCTCCATAAGAAGCATTAAATAAAGTGGTCGGATTCAAGGACACCGAACCGTCTGCTCCCAAAGTCCTCTGCATGGCTGGAGTCGATTCAATATTGCATTCATACATTACTTCCCGGTAAATATTGACTGCCGCATATTTCACCGGTTCCCCGTCACGAGTCACCTTCAAAACCACCTCTTCCGGATATTGCGGCTGCTCCAACGGAACAAATCCCTCTTCTCCCCGGACCAGATCCTTGTTTCGATTAATGAGCAACTGGGCATATTCACTCCAGGAAGTCCCGCCCCAGCAGTTGTTCATGATACAGGTCACCGGAGAAAACATTTCTCCATTTATGGGATTCGCCTTGACCTCCATGGCATAAATATCAGGCACCCCGCGGGCATGCCCCAATTCGTGCGCCAGACATTCCGCCGTCTTATAGTAAGACAGAATCTCATAAACAGAAGTGCCTCCATCAGCTCCGCCCTTATTATTATCAAACACACAAACCACCTCTGTTCCCCAGCCGGTCCAGTCGCTGTGTACCCGTTCATCCGGGAAATCACCGATACAACCGTCAAATATCACCAGATAGGGATAATCACCCCGATAGGAAAGAGCATTACGAAAGACTTCCTCAGAAGAACAGTCATACACACAGGTTTCATCAAAAAACGGAACGAATTCAATATCCGCATCAAAATAGGTAATCCCCGCTTTCCCGTGATAAAGCTCCCGAACTTCCTCAAAACGTTGCTGCAACCTATCATTCACTGCTTTTTCCGAAGAAAGATAAGCCATAAACGTCTTCCGGTCGAGCATCACTTTTATGTCAAAACTCCATACGTCACGATCACCAACCACTTCTTCTTCATCATCCCCGGTACCTTCATCGGGAATAACTTCATCTTCTCCTCCACTGTTACAGCCCACTGCAAATAAGAAGAAAAATACACTTAACCAGTAAAAAATTTGTTTTCCTTTCATAAATTCACTTTATTTTGATTACTTAAAAAAACGTTCGTTTTTTGTGGTAGTCTAAATACGGAAAAGGGAGGATATAAAATTTTAATGTATGGATGTATGTAACAAATGGTATGGAATCCCTCGGGCGAGCGTTCAAGAAGGGCAACAGGACGCTCGCCGACTACTTCAAAGTTCGTTTATTCTTGATGTATACCGTTCGATATCAGTTTTTTGGAGAGATAAAAGGCGATGAGCGATGGCATTGTAGAAGCAAAGAAAACGTTTGAAGAGTAGGCGATAGTAATACAAAATGGAATGGAAAGAGGCGTGAAGGTAACGTTCTACAAGAAAACAAAGAAGAATATGAAGAGAATGACAAAAAAAAATGAACGTTTATCCTGTCAAAAAAAGTTAGTGTGTTAAAAGAAACTCTATTAAAATTAAGATCTGTTTACATTCCAGGTTACAGCTTATGCCTTATGTAGCCTCCTCGACTACACAAGACAAAAACCATTAAAAACTATCAAAAAGTTGTCTGTTCGGTTCGACAGATAATCTCATTCTGTAGATCCTCGCCCAGATCGTTGAAATAATCACTGTATCCGGCTACCCGAACGATCAAATCCCGATAGTTTTCCGGATGTTTCTGAGCATCCCTCAAAGTTTCGGCATTGACCACATTAAACTGGATATGGTGTCCATCCATCCGGAAATAAGCCCGGATCAAATGTACCAGGTTATTGCAGCCTTCCTCGGTAGAAAGCAAAGAAGGAGTAAACTTCTGGTTCAACAAAGTTCCACCGGTCTTGATGTGATCGATTTTGGCAGCCGAACGGATCACAGCCGTCGGGCCATTGGTATCGGCCCCCTGTACCGGAGAGATACCTTCCGACAATACCTTCCAGGCATTCCGGCCGTCGGGCGTCGCCCCGGTGACCTTTCCGAAATAAACGTGGCAGGTGGTCGGCAGCATGTTCACCCGATAATCGGCACCTCGCGGAGACTTGTGTCCGGAGAGGACATCGTAATACATATCGAATACCTGTACCTCCTGTTCGTCGGCATAATCGTCGTCATTACCGTATTTCGGCGTATGATAAACCAGTTGATACTGCAAATCTTCATATCCCTTGAAATCATTTTCCAGCGCTTTTTCCATTGTCTCCATGCTCACGGTCTTGTGATCGTATACATGATAACGCAAAGCGGTCAGCATATCGGTGATGCTTCCCAGACCGACACCCTGTACATAACTGCTGTTATAACGGGCACCGCCGCACATGTAATCCTTGCCTTTGACAATGCAATCATCGATCAGAATAGAAAGGAAAGGCACCGGCATATGTTTCATGAAAATCCGTTCGATAATATTGTTTCCGGTCAGCTTGATGCCCATGAAATGCTGTACCTGTGCCCGATAGGCAGCAAACAACTCTTCATAGGTATGATAATCCGTTGCCTTACCGGTTTTCAGACCGATCTGTTTACCGGTACGTTTGTCGAAACCGTCGTTCAAGGTCAGTTCCAAAATTTTGGGCAGATTGAAATAACCGGTCAAAATATAGGCTTCCGTACCGAAGGCACCGGTTTCGACACAACCCGAACAACCGCCGTTACGGGCATCCCGAACATCTTTACCGGCTCTCAGCATTTCCTGTACCAAAGCATCCGTATTGAAGACCGAAGGCTGTCCGAAACCGGTCTTGATGATTTCTACGGCAGCCCGGATAAAACGATCCGGATTTTTCTTGCTCACCTGAATCATGGAACTTGGCTGCAACAAACGCATTTCCTTGATGACATCCAACAGGATATATGACATCTCATTGACACCGTCGCTGCCATCCTCTTTCACACCGCCGACATTAATCAGGCAGAAATCGGTATAAGTGTTGCTTTCTTCTGCGGTCACACCTACTTTTGGAGGAGAAGGATGGTTGTTGAATTTCACCCAGAAGGATTGCAACACTTCATACACCTCTTCCCGGGTAGTTGTTCCTTCTTCCATCTGTTTCTTGTACAAAGGATACAGACTCTGGTCCAAACGTCCGGGATTGAAAGAATCCCAGGGATTCAACTCCGTCACAACTCCCAAATGGATAAACCAATAATGTTGCAATGCTTCATGTACCGTTTCGGGGGCATGTGCAGGCACTTTCCGGCAAATAGCAGCCATCTGTTCCAATTCTTTCTTCCGCACCGGATCTTTTTCTACCGCTGCCAATTCTTCCAGTTTTTCGGCATGACGTTCGGCATAACGGATCATGGCATCGCATACAATGTCCATCGCCCGCAATTCATCCCGCTTATCCACTCCTTCCGGATCGTTCAGCATATCCAGTTTCGCCAAACTCTCGGCTATTTCTTTTTTCAAGTCCAACAAACCGGTACGGAACATCTTAATTCCCAATGCCGTATGTCCAGGAGCACGTTGTTCCTGAAATTCCGTAAAGATACCTGCATCATACGCATCTTTCCATTCCTGCGGCAGATTCTGGAAAATCCGATCGCGATTGCTCTTGCCTTTCCAATAAGGGATGATAATATCCCGATAAGCGGCCCGTGTCGCCTCGTCCGATTTGAAAGACACTTTCGGACGGTCGTTCAGGATTTGCAAATCCTGCAGGGAATGAATACAGATCTCAGGATAAGTAGGGGTTGCTTTCGGGGCCGGACCTCTTTCCCCCACAATCAACTCCCCTTCATTGATGCAAATATACTTGTGTTCCAAAATATATTTGAATGATAAAGCCCGTTGTACCGGTACCGGCTCAGCATCGGCAACTCCCGATTTATAAAATTCAGTAATCAGTAAAGCTCTTTCTGCCGAGATCCTGTTCTCAGCATTCAGACTCTGCTCGCGCAGTTTACGGATACGTTCTGTCATTTTCATAATCTATTGTTTTTAGTCGTGTTTATCTTAATTATTTTATAGTACCTGATAACCTGCCTCGCGGAAAGTTGCCCGCATTCCCTGCAAGTCATCTTCTTTCAAACTGGCCACATCCCCCATCTTCCATTCCATATCGAGCCGTTTGTATTTATCCGATCCAGTCCGGTGGAAAGGAAGCAAACTCACCTCCCTCAACGCCGGCATGGTCTGCAACAAAGCCAGGATTTCTTCCACACTCTTCGAATCGTCATTGAAACCAGGAATTACCGGAATCCGGACAATCACCCGATTTCCCCTTTCTGCAATCGTTTTCAAATGATCGCAAGCTTTTTCGAAGCCCTCACCTATGCATTGACGGAATTTTTCCGGATTGGCCGTCTTTACATCATAAAGGAACAAATCCGTGTAACGACAGATCTCTTCCAGATATTCTCCGGAAGCAACCCCGGCCGTATCGATGCAAGTATGAATTTTCCGCGCCTTGCACCCCTTCAGACATGCCAATAAAAAAGTCGGCTGCAACAGAGGTTCACCTCCGGAAAAAGTGACTCCTCCTCCTGATTCTTCGAAGAAAACATAATCTTTCGCGATTTCTTCTACCAGATCGGCAGCAGTAATCTCATATCCTACGGGCCGAAGTTCATCGAACTCCCGGCCGTTCAATTTCCGCACCTGCTTCATAGAGACCATCCCCATCGATTGACTCTCCGGATTATGACACCACCAACAATGCAAACCACAACCTTTCAGAAAAACAGTGGTGCGTATGCCTGGTCCATCATGAATCGCATAACGTTTAATGTCGAATATATTTCCACACATAACGAAACTATTTTAACATGAATTCATACCAAAATACTCCCGAACGGAGTTAAATCTGTCCTCAGGTCAGGACAAAGAAAAGTCTCTGCTAATATAACCAGCATTCAAAAAGCCCTTTGTAAGAGCGGTTTTGTAATATGCGAATCTCTTCAAGCATCGTTTGGTTGAATAAACTTCTCAAAAGTATGAACATTTATTTATAAAACAAAAAAACAACTGTTAAAAATACACTTCAGTACAATATTTTTTTTAAATTTGGGCAGTAAAAGAAAAAACAACCAATTCAGATGTGCCATATCACCATACATCATAGGATCAGAAAAATATTCATCTTCCTACTGTTTCTGATTTTTTGCCATACCCTACCGGAAGCTCAGGGTATTCCGCCGCAATTCCGTCACTACACCATTGAAAACGGTCTGTCCAGCAATACCATCCATTGCCTGTTACAGGATCGTACTGGATATATATGGTGTGGAACCGAAGACGGTTTAAACCGTTTTGATTCCCGCCATTTCAAAACTTTTCGTCATATTCCGGGCGACACGACTTCTCTGGGCAACAACGTCATCCACTCTTTGCTGGAAGATACCAAAGGACAGCTTTGGATCGGAACGGAAAAAGGGGTATTCCGCTACCGAAGCTCGACTGAAAAATTTTCTCTTTTCCCTTTGCCGAATCTTTCAAATCAACTCACACAAAAAATCATTTACTCTATCCAGGAAGACCAACAGGGAAGAATTTGGATTTCCGTATACGGACACGGCATTTTCCGATACAATCCTTCCGATGGGGAAATCAAGCATTATCGCCACGAAAAAGACAACGAAAAAAGCCTGATTTCCGATCTGACCACCAAGATACTGATCGACCACAGCGGCGACGTCTGGATAGCCACCCACGACCAGGGTGTCTGCAAATACGATCCCTTCTCCGATTCTTTTGAAAAAATCAATGCAAAAGCTCCACAGACAGGACGGTCACCCAATTACGTCTATGCCCTCTGCGAAGATTCTTTCGGTAACATCTGGCTGTGCGACAACGGTCTTTACAAATACGACAAAGCCAGCCGCAGCTGTGTGGCCTACTTGATGCCGGATGATGAAAGCCTGTCTCATATTCATTTTATCACGGAAATACAGCCCGGCATACTGCTCATCGGCTCCAATAACGGGCTCACCCAATATAACCTGGCGGAAAATACTTTTTCTACCATTACCTACAACACATTTTTTCCTCAGGGATTGAACGCCCTGGTAGTCTATTCCATTCTGAAAGATCGGGAAGGAGGCATCTGGGTCGGGACAAATGCCGGAGGCATCAATTACCTCACTCCAGGCACTCACTGGTTCAACTCTTATAGCTTTCCACCAGAAAACAGCGATAAAGCAGGAAAAATCATCAATACCTTTTGCGAACATACCGACGGATCCATTTGGATCGGCACTGACGACAAAGGACTGTGGAACTATAATCCTCAAACCCAGACCGTAAAGGCCATTCCCATTGATCCGCAAATCCCCAACCTATGCATACACAGCCTCTGTCTCGACCGAAACGATTTGTGGATAGGCACTTATGCGGTCGGAGTATACCGGATGAATTTGCACTCAGGAAAAATCGTTCATTACTTTAATAATAAAAAAATCAACCCGGGAAGTGTCTACTCTATTTTTAAAGACAGTTCCGGCCGGTTTTGGTTCGGCACCCAGACAAGCATACTGTATTATGATGTATTCTCCGATTCCTTTGTTTCGGTTGCCGACCTGGGCTATAACAGTTATATCACCTGTATTACTGAAGATGCCAATCACACCATTTGGTTTGCATCACAGGGAAAAGGACTGATCAGTTACAACCTGAACAACGGACAACTGCAATTCCATTCCGACGAACAGAACGGTCTGCCGCAGGCAATCAACTGTCTCTGTATCCACCAGGGAGTACTGCAGATAGGTACAAGCGGTTACGGACTTTACACCTATAATCCGGTACAGGGAACCTTCTCCCGCCACCCGGATCCGTTGTTTCAAGTCCACACCTCCCTGCAAACCATCATTGCCAGTTACAATGAATTATGGATCACCACCAATGCCGGCTTGTTACGCATGAACCCCACCGACAACCATATCAGCTATTATAACCATGAAGATGGACTCATCAGCCTTCCCTTCACCACACAGGCGGGAATACAAACAGCCGGAGGACAAATATACATAGGTGGCAGCAATGGATTTACTGTTTTCCGCCCGCAGGATATTCGTAAAAACGAAGTCATTCCCAATATTGCCTTCACCGCCTTCCGATTGTTCAACCAGGAGGTCTGTATCGGAGAAAACTCGATTCTGCATTCTCCCATTGACCAACAACGGGCGGTCGTACTCCCTTACAACGAAGCAGTATTCTCCATCGAATTCGTCAGCACCAGTTTCTGTGCCCCATCAAAAAACAGATATAAATACAGATTACAGGGATTCGACAAAAACTGGATCTCCACCGACAATCAAAACAATAGTGTCACTTACACCAACCTATCGCCGGGAGAATACCTTTTCCAAGTGACAGCCAGCAACAACGACGGAGTATGGACGCCGGAAACAGCGGAGATACGAATCACCATTCTGCCCCCTTGGTGGCTTTCGAAATGGATGCTGATCATATATGGCATTCTGGGCATCTGCCTGATCGTATTGGGATATGCCCTTCTGCTACGAAGGACCACCCGCCGTCACCGGGACAAAATCGCCGCTCTGCATCACGAAAACGAACGAAAACTGTTCGATGCCAAAATCAATTTTTTCACCAATATCACCCATGAAATCAGGACACCGGTATCGCTGATCCTGGCGCCGGTAGAAGAAATCATGCGCCAGAAAAATATTCCGCCGGAAATTCGGGACGATCTGGAAGTCGTCAAACGCAACAGTGAACGACTACTGGACCTGGTAAACCAGATTCTGGACTTCACCAAAGCCGAACAGGAAGCGTTCTCCTCACAGAATACCCGGTTTGAAATCAGGGAACTGGTTGAAAAAACCGTACAACGTTTTACTCCGGCAGCCCAGCAAAAAGGAATCCAACTGAGCCTCCAGTCCGATCATCCCATTCAAATCTGCACCGATCGCGAAGCTCTGACCAAAATCCTGAGCAACCTGCTAACCAATGCCATGAAATTTACCAAAGACCGGATTCAAATTTCATTGTCCGAAAATCCGGAGGCACACACCGTAACCTTGCAAGTAGAAGACAATGGCATTGGCATCCATGCGGCTGAAAAAGAAAAGATATTCAGTCAGTTCTATCAATCAGACCGGCAACCGCAACGTCCCCACCAAGGATTCGGCATCGGACTGACCATCGTCAGTCTGCTGGTAAAAAGAATGATGGGAACCATTGAAGTCGAAAGCGAAGAAAATCAATACACCCGCTTCCGGATCATCCTTCCGGCAGACGATCAAAACGAACTTCCGTCTTCTACTACCCAAAACGAAAACGAGGAAACGATAAAAACCACCAAAGACGATGAATATGAACCGACCATTATACCGGAAAAGAGTGAAAACGGAAAAAAAGCCGGAACAGTTCTGATTGTCGAAGACAACGAAGAGTTCATCTCCTATCTGACCCGAGTGATTGAACCCAAATATCATACCCGGACGGCTTCGAACGGCGAAGAAGCCTTAAAAATTCTGGAAACCTTAAAACCGGATATCATCATCAGCGATGTCATGATGCCGGTAATGGACGGTATGGAACTGTGCAAAAGGATCAAAAACGATATCAACTTAAGCCACATTCCGGTCATCCTGTTGACAGCCCGTACCGACACGGAAACAAAAATCGCCGGTCTGGAATACGGTGCCGATGTATACATCGAAAAACCGGTTTCCGTAAGCTATCTATACGCCCAAATGGTCAGTCTGTTGGAAAACCGGAATAAGCTGCGCAGCCTGTTCTCGGAAAAACCGTTTACCCCTATCAACACACTGACAGAAACCCAGGCCGACGAAAAATGGTTCAACCAACTGAACGAAATTATTCAGGAAAACATTTCGAATACCGAATTTTCGGTTGAACAGCTGACCCGCAGCGTAAATATGAGCCGCACTCTTCTTTACGCCAAAGTAAAAGCCGTCACCGGTTTGACACCCAACGAATTCATCCGCCTGGTCCGTCTGCGGAAAGCAGCCGAATATTTAGCCGGTAATGAATATAAAATCAACGAAATCTGTTACATGGTGGGATTCAACAGCCCCTCTTATTTCGCCAAATGTTTTCAGAACCAGTTCGGCGTATTGCCCAAAGATTTTATCAACAATCATAACAACTAAATCATCAGCTTATGTTTAACAAAGAAATTTACATGCAAAGACGGGATCGTCTGAAAAAAGAAATCGGCAAAGGAGTTTTGCTGTTTTTGGGAAACAATGAAAGCGGCATGAACTATGCCGACAATACGTATCATTTCCGCCAGGATTCCACTTTCCTGTATTTCTTCGGTTCCGATTATGCCGGATTATCGGCCATCATCGACATCGAGGAAAACCGGGAAATCATTTTCGGGGATGAATTGACCATCGACGACATTGTCTGGATGGGAACTCAACCGACCATCCGGGAAAAAAGTGCCCTGGTAGGCATTACGGAAACCGCTCCCGTCGCCCAATTGAAATCCTATCTGGAAAAAGCCCGGCAACAGGGACGCAAGATCCATTACCTGCCACCCTACCGGGGGGAACACCAGGTAACACTGCTCCACCTGCTGGGAATAGCCCCGGAAGCACAGGCTGCCGGCGCATCCACCGAACTGATCCGCGCAGTGGTCAATCAACGGAATTATAAATCGGAAGAGGAAATCCGGGAAATCGAAGAGGCCGTAAATATTTCCGCCGACATGCATATCCGGGCCATGCAAATCATCCGACCGGGCATGAAAGAATGCGAAATTGCCGCCGCCGTAACGGAAGTAGCCCTGCAAAGCGGAGGCCAGCTCTCTTTCCCGGTCATTGCCACAATTAACGGCCAGACACTTCATAACCACTACCACGGAAATACCGTCCACGAAGGACAGATGTTATTGTTGGATGCCGGTGCAGAAAACGGCATGCACTATTCCGGCGACCTGTCTTCGACCATGCCGGTGGGCAAGCATTTCACCGAGCAGCAGAAAGTCATTTACCAGATCGCCCTCCAGGCTCATCGGGCTGCCGTCGCTGCTTTAAAACCGGGTATTCCTTTCAAGGAGGTACACCTGACAGCCGCCCGCACCATTGCCGAAGGCATGAAATCCATCGGTCTGATGAAAGGCGATCCTGCCGAAGCAGCCCAATCCGGCGCCTATGCCCTCTTCTTCCCCTGCGGTCTGGGACACATGATGGGACTGGACGTACACGACATGGAAAATCTGGGAGAAGTGTGGGTCGGCTATGACGGACACCCCAAAAGCACCCAGTTCGGTTTCAAATCCCTCCGACTGGCCCGTCCGTTGGAACCGGGTTTTGTCTTCACCATCGAACCCGGAGTCTATTTCATTCCCGAACTGATCGATTACTGGAAAAGCGAAAAACGGTTCTGTGAATTCATCAATTACGACAAACTGGAAGCCTGGAAAGGTTTCAGCGGTATCCGCAACGAGGAAGACTACCTCATCACTCCCGACGGAGCCCGCCGACTCGGAAAATACAAGCCGATGACCATCGAAGAGGTGGAAAATCTGAAAGGCTAAACGACAGATTCAGGACGTTGCCGGAAGCCATCACCCGGCTTTCGGGCAACGTCCTGCCTGAAACGGAGGAACGAACTGCTACGGAATCAGATCTCTCAGGCGAATGGCCTGAAAAGTCAGGTGCGCCACACTCGATTCATAGAGAATTCCGATTGTTTCCGGATCGATCATCGTCAGACAGGAATACCCCCACCCTTCTCCGGCATCCAATAAAACCTGATGTTCTACCGGCCAAGTGAGTCCTTGATCCAGGCTGGCCTTGATCGTTATGTGGTTGCGTCCCTGCGTGGTATTCGGATTGGAAAAAAGCAACAGATCTCTGCCGGTAATGTTATCCGCAGCCTTCACCCGGATCAGGCTGGCCATACACACCGGTTCCGGCAAGGCATGACGGCTGGAGGGATGTTCCGTCCAGGTGCGGCCCATATCTCTGGTAATGGCTACCGCCCGGCTGCCACCCCGGTTATCGCGCATATTCAACATCAATACGCCCGGTTCTATCTCGACCACCTGAGCCTCGGTCGTATTCGTACGGGCCAGGCTGTGCAACTGCCAGGTCGTCCCCCGGTTTTGGCTGTACATAATCCCGGCATTGGGCACCCGGGTCGAATCGATAAACTGAATCGGAAAAACCAAGGTACCGTCCTGCATCGTAATGCCTCGTCCCGGTCCCTGCAACAGAAAATACCAGGAAGGATCCTTGACCTGCGAAGTAATATTCACCGGCGGGCTCCAGGTTTTCCCGTCATCATCACTTCTGACGAGCATCAGCTGGGCCGTCCGGTCCGGAGACAGGCCCGGCCGGGAATTCCACCAGGCCCGGGCATTGCCCATGCCATGCGTCCAGGCAGCGACAATCCAGATCGTATGGGTCTTTTCGTCGACCAATACGGCAGGATCACCCACCCCATTCTGAGCATGCGGCAGTCCGCCACTCTGACCGAAGGACATGGCGACCCGCATGGGTTCCCACGTCTGTCCCTGATCGGTACTGCGACTCACGCCGATATCGATTTTCTCCTGCAGATCGGCACTGCTGTTATAACGGATGTCGTACACTCCCAGCAAAGTTCCCGCAGAAGTCGTTACCAATCCCGGAATACGAAAGGCTGCCACTCCATCATCTCCGGCCTGCCGGACACCGATCCCGACATAACGGGCCTCCACCGTTTCCTTCCGACAGACTGCTGCCGGTTGATGATTGATCACCGCCTCCGAAACCTCCGTTTTCACTTTCGTCAACAAAGAGGTCTCCGGCCTCATCTGAATACTGACCCAGAAATAATTGATTCCTTCGGACAAGGGTTGCTCCGAGGTCAGCTTCACCTTTCGAGAAAGCGGCCGAATCACCTCTTCCTGCAAGACAGAATAGGCCTCCAACGCCTTGCGGGTATTTCCCGGCAAATGGCTGGAAATATAAGTGACCGGACTAAAATGTTCCCCTTCCCGCGAAGGAGCCTCCACGCCGCTGTAAAACAAGCGCAACGCCTGAATATCGGACAGCTTGACATCATCGCCGATCCGAAGAGTAAGTCCATTCAATACATCCCCCTGTCGGGCCGGAATCCGTATTTCACAAAGCACATTGTCTTCCCGGTTGATCAGAATCGGAATCTGCCGTTCGCGCACGTAAAGAGTATCGGCAGCCCGCCCTCCCTGTACGGCACCCAAAAGAAGACAAACGCCTAAAATTATGCTTTTCATACCACCCATTTTGACAATCAATACAATTGAATCCATTCATAACCATTTCCGGTAGAATCCATATAGCGGATAAAATCTTCTGTCCGAATGGCTAAAGAGGCCCGGTTGTCATTCGGATGAAAAGATAATTTCCGGGCCTTTTTCAAATTCTCATCCAAAAAAACATAGACATGATGTTCCGTATCATTCAGTAAACCGAACGGACTGACAGATCCCGGCTTCAACCCCAGGTATTTTTCCATACGCTGTTCCGATGCAAAGGTCAGTTTTCCCTGCTTCAACAGATGCTCCAGATCGTGAATGGCCAGATTCTGGTCGCAATGGAAAATAACCAGATAATGCCGGTTGCCTTTATGATTTCTGAAAAAAAGATTCTTACAGTGTGTACTGTCCAGATTTTGCCAATATTGCCGGGCAATCTCGATCGTAGGAGCTTCGGGATGTTCCAGATAATCGAATTCGATTCCCAAAGCCTCCAGCCGTTCATAAACTTTTTCCTGTCCAATCCTCCTCATGTGATTTCTATTTTTGATAATATTTTCCCTGCCAGATATCCTTTTCCCGCAGTCTTTTTTCTAATTTAGCTACAAACTCATAATTTTTCACCCCCCATTTCGGTGCCACCAGATATTCCTCGGGAGCCTGATTCACAAAGCGTTCCAAATACACGGACGGCCGGATGCGTCCGATGACCTCTCCGACAAAATCCAGGTATTCGTCACAACTGTACAAACGGAAAGCTTCCGGATGCCGTTCATATTCCAAAGCCATCGGGGTATGCCGGATAATCTGCAACTGATGCAGCTTCAACACCTGAATCGGCAGATCACACAAACGGACAGCCCCCTCCAGCATAGACTCCCGGCTTTCACCCGGCAATCCGAAGATCAGGTGGGCCCCGATACGAATGCCCCGTCGGGCTGTCTGCTCGATCCGCTCCGCTGCTTCCCGAAAGGTATGGCCCCGACGAATCGTCCGCAACACCTCCTCATTCACCGACTCCACTCCATATTCCACGCAAAGATAAGTCCGTCGGGACAACTCAGCCAGATAATCCAAGGTTTCATCGCTGACGGCATCCGGTCGGGTGGCAATCACCAGTCCGACAATATCCGGACAGGCCAGGGCCTCCTCATACTTTTGACGCAACACCTCCAAAGGCGCATATGTATTCGAATAAGCCTGAAAATAAGCCAGGTATTTCTGACCGCTATACTTTCGGGCAAAAAAAGCCCGCCCGGCCTCCAACTGCCCGGCAATACCGCTCACTGCCCGGCAATAATCCGGATTAAAACTCTCATTATTGCAAAAGGTACATCCTCCCGATCCCCGCGTTCCGTCCCGGTTGGGACAGGTAAATCCGGCATCTACCGACAGTTTTTGCACCCGTTCCCCGAACAGTTCCTTCAGATAAGTCGGGTAATCCCGGTATCTCTTCTCTCCTCCCAATGGCTTCATGCTACAAATCAAAACTTCCCCAACGATACTGGAATTCATCGTCTACATAGACCACATATCCCTTGCCGAGCTCCTCCTTGATGACCAGCCGAAGCAGATTTTCCCCCAAGACATACTGTTTTACGGGCCGACCTTCCCAGTCAAAAACAGACACCTTGTCCACCTTCGCATGTTCCTCTTCCGTTCCATTCCACAACGCATAAATATACGCATCGGTCGGACAAGAAGAGCGGGCTCCCGATACATTCTTATCCCATTCCGGAATCCCAGACTCCTTATAAACCGGCTTGGCAAAATACCTCGTCACGGCCGGTTCGATGCGATTATCTTTTACGTCAAAAATTTCCAGGATCGGACCGGCAATCGTAAAATTCATAAATTTAGTACCATCCGGCTTGGCTTCACAGGCAGACGCATAAAAGTAATAATCTTTCATGGCCTCCGGTTCCGCCCCCTTCCAGGTCTCGGAATAATAATCGCAAGTGTCCACGGGGTTCAGGCGAGCATCATACAAGGTAAAACGGAACCTTCCATAAGCGCCCAAATAGTGGTCAGCACCAAGTCGGAAAAAATGAATAAATGACATGGGCTCTGCCAGTTTCCGAGAATGAACGGACACCCGATTGTCTGCCAACGAATCCAAACGAAAAGTCAACAGTTTATTGTCGTTGAGAGTGCCTGCAACAATCGCTGTCCCGGCAGTATCGCTAAAAGCATAATTGACCGGCAACAACAATTCCTCTGCTGCCCGCCCCTGCTGGCCGAAACTCCGCACATACTCCCCCGTATGCCGGTTGTATACATGAAACAGCTGCTCATTGCTCAAACTCCGGTGTTGCATGACTATATAGTCACCGACCACCTCCAGATAGGAGGGCAAATCGTCCAACGTATCTCCGATAGGGGTCAGCGAACGGGTAACCACTTCTTTGAATGCGGGCAAACGATACTCGATGGTGGCGGATTTCTGCTGACAGGACCACAGACAGCCAACCAAAAGACTGCACAAGATGCTTCCAAATCGATAAAACTTTTCCATCTATTTTCTATTTACAAAATAATCTATTGGCAGACAAATTTAAAATATTTTTCCAATTCAAAACCATTTTAAGGCAATTGTCTGATTCAAAATCAGAAAAAAAAGTTCATTTTTTCAAAATAAAAAAAAATCATTATCTTTGTTCCCTCTTAAAAAAGACACACAATAATAAATCTTCCCGTTCAGGGAAATTAAATCAAATTTAACAAAATATGAGTACGAAGTACGTTTACACATTCGGAGACGGAAAAGCAGAAGGAAAGGCAGATATGAGAAATCTGCTCGGCGGTAAAGGGGCCAACCTTGCCGAAATGAACTTGATCGGACTGCCGGTACCGGCAGGTTTTACGATTACCACAGAAGTTTGTACACTCTACAACCAGCAAGGGAAAGAAGCGGTTGTAAAATTGATTGAAAACGACGTAAAAGCCGGAATTGCGCACATGGAAAAACTCATGAATGCCAAATTCGGTTCCAAAGGCGAGGCTTTCCCCTTGATGGTATCCGTACGTTCCGGAGCCCGTGTTTCCATGCCGGGTATGATGGACACCGTATTGAACCTGGGATTGAATGACGATGCCGTGAAACTGTTGGCAGAAAAGTCAGGCAATGCCCGTTTCGCATGGGATTCCTACCGTCGTTTCATCCAGATGTACGGCGATGTGGTGATGGGTGTAGCCGCTGCCAAAGGCGAACACAATCCGTTCGAAGTAGAAATCGACAAACTGAAAGAAGCCAGACATATCAAACAGGATACTGAATTTACCGTAGAAGATCTGCAAGTATTGGTAGAAAACTTCAAACGGGTGGTAAAAACCAAAACCGGCAATGATTTCCCGACCTGTCCGTGGGAACAGCTGTGGGGAGCCATCTGCGCCGTATTCGATTCCTGGATGACCGAACGGGCCGTTCTGTACCGTCAGCTGAATCAAATCCCGGAAGAATGGGGAACCGCCGTAAACGTACAGTCCATGGTATACGGAAACATGGGCAACAACTCGGCTACCGGTGTGGCTTTCAGCCGTGATGCCGCTACCGGAGAAGATATCTTCAACGGAGAATACCTGATCAACGCCCAGGGCGAAGACGTAGTGGCCGGTATCCGTACTCCGCAGGAAATCACCATCGAAGGATCCCGCCGTTGGGCCAAATTGCAGGGTATTTCCGAAGAAGAACGGGCTGCCAAATATCCGTCTCTGGAAGAAGCCATGCCTCAGGCCTATGCCGACCTGAACGCCGTACAGGAAAAACTGGAAGAGCATTTCCACGATATGCAGGATATGGAATTCACCATCCAGGACGGAAAACTGTGGATGTTGCAAACCCGTAACGGGAAACGGACCGGAGCTGCCATGGTAAAAATGGCTGTCGACATGCTGAAACAGGGGATGATCGATGAGAAAACCGCCCTGTTGCGCCAGGAACCGGCCAAATTGGACGAACTGCTCCACCCGGTATTCAACAAAGAAGCGCTGAAACAGGCTCACGTACTGACCAAAGGTCTGCCGGCATCACCGGGAGCTGCCTGCGGACGTGTCGTATTCTTTGCTGACGAAGCGGAAGAATGGAAAACCCGGGGAGAAAAAGTGGTACTGGTTCGTCAGGAAACCTCTCCGGAAGACCTGCGCGGTATGAATGTAGCCGAAGGTATCCTGACCGCTCGCGGAGGGATGACCTCTCACGCTGCCGTCGTAGCCCGCGGTATGGGTAAATGCTGTGTATCCGGAGCCGGCGACATCGTGGTAGATTACGCACTCCGCCAGTTCAGTGTCAACGGAACCACCATCAAAGAAGGCGACTGGTTGTCTCTGAACGGTTCTACCGGCGAAGTTTACCTGGGCAAGGTGGAAACCGAGGATGCCACGCTGGATGAAGACTTTACCGCTATCATGAACCTGGCAGAAAAATATACCCGCATGTACGTACGTACCAATGCCGATACCCCGAAAGATGCCCGCAAAGCCCGTGATTTCGGTGCCAAGGGAGTGGGTCTCTGCCGTACGGAACACATGTTCTTCGAAGGAAACCGCATCGACGCCATGCGGGAGATGATTCTTTCAGATACCGTAGAAGGCCGCCGCGAAGCCTTGAACAAGATTCTGCCGATGCAGCGAGGCGACTTCGAAGGAATTCTCGAAGCCATGAACGGACTGGGCGTTACCATCCGTCTGCTCGACCCGCCTTTGCATGAGTTCACGCCGAACGAACCGGCTTCACAACAATACATGGCACAAAAACTGGGTATTCCGGTAGAACGCATCAAAGAAAAAGTAGACGCGCTGCACGAATTCAACCCCATGCTGGGACACCGCGGTTGCCGTCTGGGCGTTACCTATCCGGAAATCACCGAAATGCAGGCCCGTGCCATCATAGAAGCAGCCTGCAACCTGAAACTGCGGGGTCTGGATCCTCGTCCGGAAATCATGGTGCCGCTGGTAGGAACCGTGAAAGAGCTCAAACAGCAGGCTGAGATCATCCACCGCGTTGCAGCTCAGGTATTCGAAGAAAAAGGATGCAAAGTAGACTACATGGTAGGTACCATGATCGAAATCCCGCGTGCAGCCATCACTGCAGACCAGATCGCCGAAGTAGCCGAATTCTTCTCATTCGGAACCAACGACCTGACCCAGATGACCTTCGGTTACTCTCGCGACGATGCCGGTAAATTCCTGCCGGAATACATCAAGAAAGGCATCCTGAAAACCGATCCGTTTGCCGTATTGGATCAGGAAGGTGTAGGCCGTCTGGTAGAAATGGGCGTACGCCTAGGACGCAGCACCAATGCCAACCTGAAAGTAGGTATCTGTGGAGAACACGGAGGCGAACCGTCATCCGTCATCTTCTGCGATTCCGTAGGCATGAACTATGTCAGCTGTTCCCCGTTCCGCGTGCCCATCGCCCGCGTAGCCGCGGCACAAGCTGCCATTATGCATGCAAAAAAATAATAACGGAAATTTTTAACTCACCGTTTCGGGACTTCTCTTTCGAGGGAAGTCCCTTTTTGTATACTGTAACTGAAATAATATCCGTATCTTTGTCTCCGTTTAACGGAAAAAGTATGGAACGAAGACATTTGACTCAGCAAGAAATTACGGATTTAGAACAACAAGGCTGTCAGTCGACCGATTGGCAACGCGTAAAAGTAGCCCCCGGATTCAAAACCGATCACATCCGGAACACCCGTTTTTCGGGCAACATTGAACTCGGTTCGTTCGACCATGAATTTATCCTGGAAGGTGGCTTGCCCAAACAGGCAGGTCTGTGCAATGTCACACTCCACAATTGCCGCTTGGGCAACAATGTGCTGATTGAAAATATTCCCAACCATATCGCCAATTACGAAATCGGAGACTATTGCATCATCCAGAATGTCAATCTGCTGGTAACGGGAGGCCGCTCCACTTTCGGCAACGGAACGCTGGTGTCCGTACTGAATGAAACCGGCGGCCGGGAGGTCCCGATATTCAATGAGCTGTCGGCTCATTTGGCCTATATCATCGCCCTGTACCGCCATTATCCGGTGCTGACGGAAAAATTGAAAAACCTGATCGAACGATATAGCGAACAGGTAGCATCCACCACCGGAAAAATCGGCCATCACGTACAGATCATCAACACCGGAACCATCCGCAATGTCTGTATCGGCGACTATACCCGTATCGAAGGGGCTTCCCGGTTGAAAAACGGCAGCGTCAACAGCAATGCTTCCGCACCGGTTTTTATTGGCCACAACGTCATGGCAGAAGACTTCATTATTTCCTCCGGGGCCAGCGTCAGCGACGGAGCCGCTCTGATCCGCTGTTTCATCGGTCAGGCCTGCCATCTGGGACATCTGTTTTCGGCACACGACTCGCTGTTTTTCAGTAACTGTCAGTGTGAAAACGGAGAGGCCTGCGCTGTCTTTGCCGGTCCCTATACAGTCACCATGCATAAATCCAGCCTGCTGATCGCCGGCATGTTTTCTTTCCTGAATGCCGGGAGCGGTTCGAACCAAAGCAATCACCTGTATAAGCTGGGACCGATCCACCAGGGGATTGTCGAACGAGGATCCAAAACCACCAGCGATTCCTACATCCTGTGGCCTGCCAAGATCGGAGCTTTTTCTCTGATCATGGGCCGTCATGTCAGTCATCCGGACACCTCCGACCTTCCCTTTTCCTATCTGATCGAACAGAAAAACCAGACCTATCTGGTTCCGGGAGTCAACCTGCGAAGCGTGGGTACCATCCGGGATGCCCAGAAATGGCCCAAACGTGACAAACGTCAGGATCCCCGGCAACTCGACTGTATCAATTTCAACCTGCTGAGTCCCTATACGATCCAGAAAATGCTGAGCGGCATCGAAGTGCTCCGCACCCTGCAACAGGTATCCGGAGAAACTTCGGAAGAATATTCCTATCAAAGTGCCCGTATCAAAAGCAGTTCCCTGAAAAAAGGCATTCAGTTCTACACCATGGCGATTCACAAATTTCTGGGGAATTCCATCATCAAACGCCTGGAAAATCTCACCTTCCGAAACGATGAAGAGATTCGCCGCCGTTTGCGTCCCGATTGGGAACAGGGCAGCGGCGAATGGGTCGATCTGGCCGGTCTGATCGCCCCGCAGAAAGAAATTGCCCGACTCATCCAGCAAATCGAAAACGATGAAATCCGATCTATCACGGAAATCACCGCCACTTTCCAACAGTTGCACCGCGACTATTACCGGCTGGAATGGACCTGGGCCTGGGAAGTCATGCAATTCTGGTACCAGGTAACCCCTGAAACCATCACTGCCGACGCCGTAATCCGCATCGTGGAAAGCTGGAAAAAGGCCGTTGTCGATCTCGACCGGATGCTCTACGAAGATGCCAAAAAAGAGTTTTCCATGAGTGCCCAGACCGGTTTCGGTGTCGACGGTAACAAAAAACAGAAAAAAATCGACTTCGAACAGGTGAGAGGTGCCTTTGAAAACAACCCGTTTGTCGAAACCGTACAGGAACATATCCGGGTGAAAACAGCCCTGGGAGATGAACTGATCGGTCGGCTGAAAGCGGTTCCTTCCGACGGAACAAAGGATTCATTTGGGGGTTAAATAAAAATTTTATTTCTTTGCAAACAGACAGCCGAACAGAATACAGCGGTTGTCTCCAATTCAATTAAAGTCGATCCATTATGTCAACATGCACAGAACATCCGGAAAATTCACCGGAATACGAAGGTCTAAAAGTAAACAAAGGCATCGAGCAACCGGATCCCATGAATCCCAACATCGCTGCCCGTCTGAAAAACATACACCGTCAGGTCTTGACCACTGACGACTATGTGGAAGGGATACTGAAAGGCAACATCAATATCCTGAGTCAGGCCATCACCTTGGTGGAAAGCGCCAAACCCGAGCACCAGAGTGTTGCCCAGGAGGTCATCAACCGCTGTCTGCCCTCGTCCGGCCGTTCCATCCGGATCGGGATCACGGGAGTACCGGGAGCCGGGAAAAGTACCTTTATCGAAAGCTTCGGCAAATATCTCACCGGCCAGGGACATAAAATCGCCGTCCTGGCCATCGACCCGAGCAGCGAACGTTCGAAAGGCAGTATTCTGGGCGACAAAACACGCATGGAAGAACTTTCCTGCGATCCGCATGCCTATATCCGTCCTTCCCCCTCCGCCGGTTCCCTGGGCGGTGTAGCCCGAAAAACCCGGGAGGCGATGATTCTGTGCGAAACCGCCGGTTTTGACATCATCCTCATCGAAACAGTAGGCGTAGGACAAAGCGAGACCGCCGTTCATTCCATGGTCGACTTTTTCCTGCTGGTGCAGATTGCCGGAGCCGGAGACGAGTTGCAAGGCATCAAACGGGGCATCATGGAGATGGCCGACAGCATCATCATCAACAAAGCCGACGGGAACAACATCCAGCGGGCGGAGCTGGCCAAGGCCCAGCTACAGACAGCCCTGCACTTTTTCCCGCCCCATGAATCCGGCGTCATGCCGCAGGTAATGACCTGCTCGGCTTACGAACGGACCGGCATCGATGCCATCTGGGAAAACATCCTGCATTACTGCAGCGAAACCCAGCAAAACGGATACTTCGACAACCGCCGGGCCGAACAGTCCAAATACTGGATGTACGAAACCATCAACGAACAGTTGCGCAACCGTTTCTATCAAAGCCAAAAAGACAACCTGAAAAAAGCAGAACAGGAGGTCATGTCCAATCGGGTCAGCTCGTTTGCCGCCGCATTCGAACTGTTGGACAATTATTTCAAAAGCAACCGATAAAACATACCGACGGGAAGGTTTTTACCCCTTCCCGTCCCCTTTTTAACCCTCTTACCAATTTTTCCGAAACATTCTTTTGCAAACAACTGATTGTCAGAGCTATTTTTCAAGCCATTACAATCAATTCCGTCTTCCTGTCGAGCACGAAACACAGTACATTTTCTATATTTGCCTTCAATTTTTAATCAATCGACCATGAAAACACAGACAAGCATCATTTGTCTGATAGGAGTGTGGACGACACTACTTATCAGCAGTTGTAACAAAGAGTATTTGGACGCAAAGGATATCCATTATTCCATAAAGATGGCGGACACAGTTTATCTAAATGAACCGACCACCATTCAAGTCAACAGCATGCAGGGGTTGGAAATCAGAATATTTCTGCAGGAATGGGGAGATGAGCATTTGCTCGGAACAGTAAAAACAGAACGGGATTCCATTATCTGGACACCGAAAAATCTCGAGGAGGGGCCGATCGGATTATACACCCAGGCCACTTATCAAAGCGGCAGACACAAACAAAACAGCCAGATCGGATTAGAAAAAACGTATGTAAAGAAACGGAACGAAGACAATTAAAGTCACTCCACTGATTCTGCTTGAATCAGTGGAGTTTGATATTTTCATCAAACCGTGGAAAATCATTCAAGAGGCAAATTTTTTCCTTTTCATCCGGACGGGCACAATAGTGTTGAACCCCATTCGTGACAGCCACATAGGAGGCCCCCAGGGTCAGGTTATACCGAAAAACCTGATCGAACACTTTTTGGGAAAGTGTCACAGAAGGGGCCTTGCATTCGACCAACAGCCAGGGAACCGCCTGCCGATCGAAAACGACAATGTCAAAACGTCTTCTCAAACCATAAAGGTCGATTTCCCTTTCTACGGCGATCAGTGCCGGCGGACACGCTTTCTCCGCCAACAGATAATGCACCACATGCTGCCGGACCCATTCTTCCGGCGTCAATACCACATACTTTTTCCGGATGACATCGAATATCATCCATGTATCCTGTTGTTTCTTCACCTGATAATCGAATCCCGGAAGTGTCAGTTTCAGCATCGCTTATTTTTTTATCTTCAACAGACTGCTGTCTCCATAACTCAAAAAACGAAAATCATGTGCCAGGGCATATTCGTAAATCCGGTGCCAGTCCTCCCCGACCGCAGCCCCCACCAGCAGCAGCAGGGTGCTCTGCGGTTGGTGGAAATTGGTAAACATCGCATCGATCACCCGAAAACGGTAGCCCGGAACAATAATGATCGTCGTACGGGCCTTCAGGTATTCCTGTCGTGAACACTCGAACCAGTCGAGCAAGGCGGCCATGGACTCCTGCAAAGAATAGTGCCGGGGCAGGTCGTACACTTCCCATTGGCCCAGCGTATAAAACTCTTCCATTCCCATCAGTCGCTTCACCCCCATCCAATACAGACTTTCCAGCGTACGGACAGAAGTCGTCCCCACGGCAATCACCTCATCACGCTTCTCTTTCAGACATTCGACCAATTCCCGGGAAACGGCCACATGCTCGGTATGCATCTCATGCCCGCCGATGGTATCGGCTTTTACGGGCCGAAACGTTCCGGCCCCCACATGCAGCGTGAGTTCCTCTATCCGCACCCCGGAAGCCTTCAGATCGGCCAATATGGACTTCGTAAAATGCAGACCGGCAGTCGGCGCAGCCACAGATCCCTCCTCCCTGGAGTAAACCGTCTGATAACGGATTTCATCCGAGGCCTCCGATTCCCGATTCAGGTAAGGCGGAATCGGTATCCGTCCACAGGCTTCCAGCACCTCGCTGAACGACAACTCCCCTTCCCAGGAAAAACGGATGATCGCCTCTCCCTCCAGCAAGCGGACCTTCTCGGCCGTCAAGCGATACGAATGTCCCTCATGCTCAAAATCGCAGGCGATCTCTCCCTCTTTCCATTTCTTCAAGTTTCCCACCATACAACTCCATTCACAAGCATTCCGCGCAGCAAAATTCCGGGCATAATCCACCGGAGCAAAAGGCTCCAGACAAAACACCTCGATCACGGCCCCGGTCGGTTTCCGAAAAAATATCCGGGCATGAATCACTTTCGTATTGTTGAATATCAAGGTCTGTCCCGGACGCAGCAACCGACGCACATCGGCGAAGTGTCCCTCTTCGATCTGCCCGTCTCCGTAGACCAACAGCCTGGAGGCCTCCCGTTCGGCCAGCGGGAATTTTGCAATCCGTTCTTCCGGCAAATCGTAGCTGTAGGCTTCGATTTTTATATTTTTAAGGTGTTCCAGTTCTTTCTCCATATCATTTTGTCGTTTGACAATTATATTTTATTTTTATCATCCGAAAAAATCGGACCCGTCTGCAGCAAAATCGGACAAAGATACGAAAAAGATCAGGGATATGATGAAAACAAAGAAAGACATTGTTGACAACTGGTTACCCCGGTATACCGGTCGGGAGCTGAAAGACTTTACCAAATACATTCTGCTCACGAACTTCGAATATTATCTGGAACTGTTTGCGGATATGTATCAGGTTCCCATCATCGGTGAAGACAAGACCATGCCCAATGTGTCGTACAACGGCATTACCCTGATCAATTTCGGCATGGGCAGTCCCAATGCCGCGACCATCCTGGACCTGCTGTCGGCCATCGAGCCCGAAGCGGTGCTTTTTATCGGCAAATGCGGCGGAATCAAGGAAAAAAATGCGGTAGGCGACTACATTCTTCCCATCGCGGCCATCAAAGGCGAAGGAACCTCCAACGACTACCTTCCACACGAAGTGCCCGCATTGCCGGCATTCAGTATCCAGAAAGCCTGTTCAAAGATCATTACCAGACACGGACGGCAATATTACACCGGTGTCGTATACACCACCAACCGCCGGGTATGGGAATACGACGAGCCGTTTAAAGAATACCTGAAAACGACCCGGGCCATGGCTGTCGATATGGAAACCGCCACCATCTTCACGGTCGGATTTGCCAACCGGATTCCGACCGGAGCCCTGTTGCTGGTATCCGACCGGCCGATGATTTCCGAAGGAATCAAAACGGCCGAATCCGACAAACAGGTCACCCAGAATTTCGTAAAACAACACCTGGAGATCGGCGTCGAAGCTTTAGCCCATATCCAGGAAAAGAATTACTCTGTCAAACACCTGATTTTTTAAATGACCATGAAAAAATCCATCGCATATCTGTCGTTCTCACTTCTCCTGCTAAGCAGTCTGTTGCTTTCTTCCTGCAAAAACAAAACGGGCCGGCCAACGGAACAGGAACCGACAGCCGATACCCGGATCGAATGGCAGGAAACCCTTTGGGACTTCGGAGAAATCAAGGAAGGCGAAACGGTCACCCATACTTTCCATTTCAAAAACACAGGCACAGAAAACCTGTTGATCAAACGGATAGAAACCGGCTGCGGATGTACCACCACCGAATATGACCCGAAGCCTGTTCCGCCTGGGGAAAAAGGAAAAATTGAAATTGCCTTCAACTCTGAAGGCAGATACGGTAGACAATACAAAGAAATCCGTATATTTGCAAACATTTTGGGAGAAGAGGTTTCACTTCATTTTTCCGCAAATGTAAAGCCATAAAATAATCATTATTAATAATAACCATTATGAACACATTATTCATTTTATTACAGCAACAACAACCGGGAGGCGGTTTAATGAGTTTTTTACCCCTGATCTTGATCATTGTCGTATTCTGGTTCTTCATGATCCGTCCTCAAATGAAGAGACAAAAAGAGTTGAAAAACTTCCGGGATTCCTTGAAAAAAGGCGATAAAATCGTCACCACCGGCGGTATTTACGGCAAGGTCGTGGAAATCGGAGACTACTATATCATCATGGAGGTGGAAGGTCAGAACCGTTTGAAAATAGACAAATCGGCCGTTATCAAAGACATGACCGATGCCACTCCGGCAAAATAAAAGATCGATCGAAACCGCCCGGATTCTTTCCGGGCGCATCGCTTCTTCCCAATGACAGGTATAAATTTCATATTATGCAGCGGTTCAAAGTTCTCATACCCCTCATACGGCAATTCAAGGAAAAACACCTGAACAGAAACATCATCACGTATCTGATTTGTGTAGTGATTGCCTCCATATTGTGGTTTTTGAACGCGTTGAGCAAAGAATATTCGACAGAGATCACCTACCCGGTGAAATATACCAATTTTCCAACGGGACACTATCCCATCGCAGATTTACCGACACAATTCCGGCTACAGGTCAAAGCCAAGGGATTTGCGTTATTGAGGTATCGTATACAAACCTCTTTTCTCCCCATCACCTTCAATGTCGGCAGTTACTGCCAAAACAAAAACCTGGCAGCCTTTACCCTGCAGACCAATGAACTCAAAGAAAAAATCAGCAGCCAGCTAAACAATGAAATTCAACTGCAGAATGTATTCCCGGAAGAAATCACCTTCAAGTTCAGCGAAGCCGAGAAAAAAAAGGTAGCCATAAGCCCTACGGTACATTACACCCTGAAACGGCAATACATCGTTGATGCGATCACTGCTCAACCGGATAGCGTATGGATAGAAGGGCCCGCCAACATACTGGATACTTTACAAGGGATACCGACAACAGAGATTCAACTGAAAAATATTAGTAAAAACACAACCCAAACCGCCAATCTGGTAAATCTGCCATTCTGTCAAACAACAGAGAATTCCGTCAAAGTCGAAGTACGGGTGGAACAGTTTACGGAAGCACACAAAACCATCCCATTACAGACATTGCAAGTGCCCGATTCGCTTGCACTCCGGCTGTTTCCGGACAATATCAACATCAGTTACGAAGTAGGCTTGAGCAAATACGACAAAATCACGGCGGAAGACTTTATATTTGCTGTCGACTATCCACAACAGACAAACGAGGCCTATTTAGAAATCAAAGCCGTAAAAGTTCCGGCATTTATAAAAAATCTGTCTTTCACTCCACAAAAAGTGGAATACATAATCGAAAAGAAATAATGGCACATGCAATCGGTTTAACAGGAGGCATCGGTTCCGGGAAAAGTACGGTTGCCCGGATTCTCAAACACATGGGATATGCGGTCTATATCGCCGACCGGGAAGCTTCGCGTCTCATGAATGAAGCCCCTCATCTTCGGACTGCCCTGATCCAGCGTTTCGGTCCGGACATATATCTTCCGGAAGGTCCCCTGAACAAACAGCGGCTGTCCGCACTCATATTCAGCCAACCGGAACTTTTGGCCGAAGTAAACCACATTGTTCATCCGGAGGTTATGCGAGACTTTCAAAAGTGGAAATCCAGACAAAACGGTTCTCCGGTATTTTTCGAATCGGCCATTCTGTTCGAAGCACACCTGAACGGCTACTTCGACGCCATCATTTGTGTAACCGCTTCGGAAGCCACCCGTCTGAAAAGAGTCATGGCCCGGGATACAAGCACCGCCGAACAGGTGAAGGCACGCATGTCCAACCAGTTGGACGAGGAAGAGAAGTGCAAACAATCGGATTTTATCCTATACAACGATGACGACCACCTGGTATTACCTCAATTATTAACTATTTTAAACACTCAACTTTCAACACAATAAACTATGGCAAAATACGGCAAATGGATCGGTGCAGGCTTGGGCTTCGTCTTCGGAGGTCCCTTAGGAGCCTTATTCGGACTTTTCATCGGTTCGATGTTCGACAACGTCCAAACCATCCCGGGTTCCTCCAATAGCGGACCTGTCCCTCCGGGACAAAGCGGCAGAGGTGATTTTACCTTCTGTCTGACAGTTTTGGCAACGGCAGTCATGAAAGCCGACGGGAAAATGATGCGGTCTGAACTGGATTACGTCAAAGAATTTCTTATCCGGAATTTCGGTGTGGAAGCCACCCGCGAAGCGATGCAAATGATCAAGGAACTGAGCCAAAAGGAGATCCCGCTGAATGAAGTATGCCAACAAATCCGCTTTCAGATGCCTCAGGCGTCGAAAGTACAACTGCTCTATTTCCTTTTCGGTATCGCCAAAGCCGACGGGACAGTCAGTGCCGTTGAAATCCAGTTGTTGGAAAACATTTCGAACCAGCTGGGGATCGACCACGTTACCTTCCTGTCTGTCAAGTCCATGTATTACGACGACCTGGAATCCGCCTACCAGGTATTAGGCGTGAGCAGCAGCGCTACCAACGAAGAGATTAAGAAAGCTTATCGGAAAATGGCCCTTGAAAACCACCCGGACAAAGTGGGACATCTCGGCGAAGACATCCGGAAAGCAGCAGAAGAAAAATTTAGCAAAATCAACGTAGCCTACGAAAAAATCAAGAAGCAAAGAGGAATCGTATAATTTTCAGGATGCAATTTTCAATATTCAATTAATTAGCTTAGTTTTGCAACTCATTTTTGTAAAACTTCAAATAACGAACTATGTTAAAAGAAATTTTATCCATATCAGGAAAACCTGGTTTACAGAAACTGATCAGTAACTCTTCGAATGCTATCATTGTAGAATCGCTTATCGACGGCAAGCGTTTCCCGGCATATTCAAATTCCAAAATCATCGCCCTGGAAGATATTTCCATTTATACGGAAGCGGAGGATCTGCCTCTAAAAGAAGTTTTCAAACGAATCTATACCAAAGAAAACGGACAGCCGACCCTGAGTCATAAAGAACCGACAGAGAAGATTCTTGCCTATTTTGAAGAAATCGTACCAGAATACGACAAGGACCGGGTATACGTATCGGATATGAAAAAAATCATTCAATGGTATAACCTGCTGGCCGGGAAAGGCCTTCTGAATTTTGAAGAAAAAGAAGAAAAGCAGGAGGCTAACCAGGAAGCTTAAATACTGAAACTGTATTGGGAGTCTGTTTCCTTCTCCCAATACAGTTTTGCCACTCATTTTCTTCGCCTGTTTCTCCGATGTTCCAGTTCAAACAATTTACCATCCATCAAGACCGCACGCCGATGAAAGTCGGTACAGACGGTGTATTGCTGGGTGCATGGGCCGAATTGGAAAATGCAAGCACAATCCTGGATATCGGCACGGGAACCGGCCTGCTGGCACTCATGGCTGCACAGAGAAATTCCCGAGCACAGATCGATGCCATAGACATTGTCGCATCGGCTTGTCAGCAAGCCCAAGAGAACATACACCTCAGTCCGTGGTCTACCCGTATTCGCGTCTATCAGCAGGCACTACAATCTTTCCACCCGAGTTATTCCTACGACTGTATTTTGTGTAATCCGCCCTTTTTCGAACATTCCACGCCAGCCCCCGAACCGGCCCGTTCTCTGGCCCGTCACAGCGATCCCTTACCTCATCACGAACTGATCGATCATGCGGTCCGTCTATTGCTTCCCGCCGGTTCGTTACAGGTCATACTTCCCGTACAAGAAGCCAATCGACTGATTCTTTATGCGGAAAGCAAAGGTTTGTTTCCACACAGAATCACCCATGTGCATCCGACTCCCGAAAAAGCAGCCAAACGCCTGCTGATCCATTTCACCTTTTGCCGACAATCTCCGGAAGAAAACAAATTGATCATCGAATTGGCCCGACATCATTACAGCCAGGAATACATCGCCCTGACCCGAACATTCTACCTCAAAATGGAATAATCCGTTGATTTTTCACTTTTTTAGTAAAAATATTTATTTAACAAGAAAGTATTCAAAACATTTAACGATCCCTTAACGGAGGAATCCATAAAACAACCTTATCTTTGTCATATCAAAACGAAGATAAAAGACACGTTTTTTTCATAAGTTTGTATGTTTAGGTTAGTAGTTAGTAATTAATAAGAGATCGGGTTACCGATCTCTTATTTTTTTCTTACCTTTACCCCGAGAAACGATAAGCTAATTCAAATTTACGCTAAATTTTCATGAGAACACAGTTGTACGTCTGTATCCTTTCATTACTATTCGGTTGTATCAGTTGCCGTCAAAACGATAAAGAGCCCAAAATAACAGAATACGTCAATCCCATGATCGGAACAGGAGGCCATGGACATTGTTTTCCGGGAGCCATCGTGCCTTTCGGAGGCATACAATTAAGTCCGGACAATCCTCGTAGCGGTTGGGACTGGTGTTCCGGCTATCATTATTCCGACAGCATCATTTCATCCTTTTCACATACCCATCTGAGCGGAACGGGCATCGGTGATCTGCAGGACATCCGCTTTTTACCGGTGATCACAGCCCTGGACACCAGCCTTCGTCCGATCGAATACATAGAATCCGGTTACGCACTTTTCTCACACCGGAATGAACAGGCTGAGCCCGGCTATTACAGCGTTGTTTTCAACAATGGCATCAAAACGGAACTGTCGGTTACCAAACGTTGCGGTATACACTATTATCAATATCCGGAACACACCTCCCACGCCCTGACCATTGATCTGACAACAGCCCGCAATTGGGACCGGACCTTAGAAACCAGTATCCGGAAGATAAACAACCGGATGCTCGAAGGTTACCGTAAATCAAAAGGTTGGGCCAACGATCAACGGGTTTATTTTGTCATCGAATTCTCTCAGGACTGTCAGGTATGGGCCGGCAATCAAAAATTCGCACCGCTTGAAAACGGCCAACGATTCACCGACAGCGGATGTTATCTATATGTGGATTTTGGAGAAAAAACCAACAAGATATTGGCAAAGGTCAGCATTTCATCTGCCAATACAGAAGGAGCTGCAGCAAATCTGGAAAAAGAACTTTCCCACTGGAGTTTCGACAAGGTCAAGAAAGATGCCAAACATGACTGGAAACGCCAACTCCAGAAAATCCGGGTCGAGGGAAAAAATGAAGCCGATCTGACAAACTTCTATACCGCCCTTTACCACGCCTATACGGCTCCCTACCTGTTTTCCGATGTCAACGGCAATTACAAAGGTCCAGACAAAGAAATCCACAGTGTACACAAACACGACCAATACACGGTCTTCTCACTTTGGGACACCTATCGGGCCTGCCATCCATTATTCACGATCACCCAGAAAAAACGGGTGGAAGACATGATCCATTCCATGTTGAAACATTACGACGCCTATGGTCTGCTGCCTGTCTGGGAACTGGCGGGGAACGAAACGTTCTGCATGATCGGGAATCATGCCATACCCGTCATTACGGAGGCCTACCTGAAAGGCATTCGCCAGTTCGATGTAGAGAAAGCTTACGATGCCATGAAAAAAACGGCACTCACCGACCGGGCCGGCATGGGAGCATACCGGCAATATCATTATATTCCCTACGAACTTGAAAACGAATCGGTATCCAAAACCTTGGAATATGCTTATGACGATTGGTGTATTGCACAAATGGCCAAGGCATTGCAAAAAGAGGACGATTATCTTTTCTTCCTGAATGCCTCCCGCAATTACATGAATCTTTTCGATCAGTCGACCGGTTTCATGCGAGGCAAATCGGCGACAGGAGAATGGAAAATTCCGTTTTCACCGCTCTATTCCAAGCACCGGGACGATGAATATACCGAAGGGAATGCCTGGCAATATTCCTGGTTAGTACAACACGACATCGAAGGTTTGATCGCCCTGCACGGAGGTAAGGAAGCGTTTAGCACCAAATTGGACAGTCTGTTCACACTGGATGCAAAACTGGAAGGAGAAAATGCCTCTCCCGACATCAGCGGATTTATCGGTCAATACGCACATGGCAACGAACCGTCCCACCACATTGCCTATCTGTACAACTATGTGGATCAACCCCACAAAACCCAGTTCTATGTTAACAAAATCCTGAAAGAACTGTATAACAATACCCCAGACGGTTTATGCGGCAATGAAGATTGTGGACAAATGTCTGCCTGGTATGTATTTTCAGCCATGGGATTCTATCCGGTCAACCCGGTCGAAGGAAAATACCAGCTGGGAGCGCCGCTTTTCGACAAAATCACCATTACGGTCGGTACAGAAAAAAAATTTGTCATCCGGGCAAACAAGGAGAGCGATCAGCACATCTACGTTCAGGAGGTCTTTTTAAACGGAGAAAAACTGGAACGCAGCTGGATCACTCACGAAGAAATCATGCAAGGCGGAGAATTAAAATTTGTATTGAGCACGGAACCTCATCAATCATGACGCATATCGCTTTTATATTAGCCGGTGGTTCCGGCCAAAGAGCCGGCGGCAGTTTGCCAAAGCAATTTTGGAAAGTAAATGGGAAAACCATTCTGGAATACAGTCTGGAAAGTTTTCATTCGATTTCATCGATCGATGAGATGGTTCTTATCACACATCCAGCCTGGAGACAAACCTGTGAAGGTATATTGGCAGGGAATCGCTTTCCCAAAATCCGACATTTGATTGACGGAGGCCGGGAACGCTATCTTTCCGTATTGGCGGCTTTGAAATTATACGAAGGACAGTCTTGCCATCTGCTGATCCACGATGCTGTACGTCCACTGGTCACCCGAAGAATCATCGAGGAAGTCATCGCCAGTCTGCAGAAATACGGAGCCGTAAACGTTGCAATCCCTGCAACAGATACCATCATCGAGGTTGATCCGGAGCACAACTGCATCTCCCGAATCCCGGACCGCAGTCGGTTGTATCAGGTGCAGACTCCACAGGGCTTTCACAACGAAGTGCTGCAAAAAGCCTACCGGCAAGCCCTGCAGGACCCTCATTTCAAAACAACGGATGATTGCGGAGTCGTCAAGCGATATCTTCCCGAACAGGAAATCAAAATAGTTCCAGGAGATATTACAAACCTGAAATTGACTTACCAAGAAGACCTCATTTTAATCGAACAGTTATTAAAAAACAGAGGAATCGAATGCGCTGGATAGGAATTATCATATTGTGTTTCGGCCTACAGGCAAGTCATGCTCAAAAAAGAAAAGTCAGTTACCGTTTCGAAACCGGAGGGGGAATTCCTCAGCAACTGCCATTCTGGTTACATACCAATACCTTCGGGACTATTACTCCTGACAGTTATCTGTGGGGAAGTGCCGGAGTTTGTCTTCCCTTTCGTTCAACGGAGGAGAAAGCCTTCGATTACTCTTTTGGCATAGAAGGCAGCGGATCACTCGGTCATCAACAGAATCGCCTTTTTCTTTCCCAATTTTTCGGACAAATGCGTTGGAAAAAATTAGTCTTGGAATTGGGAATCCATCACCGTCCCACCTTCTATGAAGGGCTTTCAGCAAGCAACGGAGACATTCTATACTCCAACAACAGCCGTAGCATGCCGGGCATATCCTTTGCCAGCAAAGAATACATTCCCCTGCCTTGGATCGGGAAATGGCTATCTTTCCGCTTCAAATATGCGGAATACCTGATGACCGATAAACGATACACCAAAGACACGCATGTACATAACAAACTGTTGGCATTCAGACTGACTCCTCTTCCCGGTTTCAGTCTCGAAGGAGGAATCGAGGACTACGCACAATGGGGAGGACGCAATGCTCAAGGAAAAATCAAATACGACTTTCAGGACTATATCGACATGGTCCGAATCGATTCCGGAGATGAAGATACCTCCCTTTCCGATCAGATCAACAAACTCGGCAATCATATCGGCCGCCACTTTGCCCAGATCAGCTATATCCATTCCCAATTCAAAGCCACCCTGTATTACAACCATCTGTTCGAAGACGGATCCGGCATGAAATACCAGAACTGGCCTGACGGACTGTATGGAATTTATTTCACCCGTACGGAAAACAGTCGGTATTTCAAGAGTCTGGTATATGAGTTTTACTATACAAAAAATCAGAGCGGTCCGTTACACGATCGGCCTGCCACTCCGGATGAACAGAGCCGGCAGGATTCCACCCAATACCATTATGGCCGCATCATCTTGGGCGGGAATGACAATTACCTGAATCACGGAGAATATCGTTCCGGCTGGACCTTATTCGGTCAAAGCATCGGCGCTCCCTTCTTCACCCCCCACCCCCCAGAGGACGGCCTTACAAAAGGAATTTCCAACAACCGATTTTACGCTCACCACATCGGTATTTGCGGAGAGTTACCCCTGTGGGACATCCGATACCGCCTTCTGGGCAGTTATTCCAGAAATTACGGAACTTACAGCCAGCCTTTCTACAACGCCAAAGGTGAAACCATTGCCAAACAACAGCTCAGCCTCGGCTTGCAACTGATCCTTCCGGAACAAAAACTTCCCTTCCATACCGTTTTAAATATTGGTTACGACAAAGGTAGTCTGTTAAAAAACACCTGGGGAATTACATTGAGTCTGTTCAACACGGGTATTTTTTAAACGCACGATCTATGAGAAATATTCTATTTTCCGATTCATGCCGAAAAAACTGTTGGGGAGGAGTTGAAAAATGGGTACTCATGATGGCGCAGTCCCTTCGACAAAGGGGCTATCACACCTATTTGATGTGCAGACCGGAGAGCATTCTCCAAAGCAAGGCATCCGAAAACGCAATTCCTGCCGACGTTGCCAATTACACCAACAGTTTCGATCTTTTTACAGTGCTTCAAATCATGCAGGTCATTCACAGACACCGAATCGACTTAATTGTCTGCGCGACCAATCTGGATATCAAGTTGGCCGGCTTAGCCGGGAAACTCACCGGTATCCCGGTTGTTTCCCGCCAGGGACTGGCCTTGATTAAAAATTCATATAAATATCGGTTTTTAGTTCGACATTTCACCACCTCCATCATCACCAACACCGATTCCATCAAAAAACAATACGAAACCTACGGATGGTTCCCTCCGGATTTTATCAAAGTCATCCCCAACGGGATATACCCACCCCAAAAAACGACCGTAGCGAAAGATTTAAAATGCAAGCTACAGACATCTCCATCCCATAAAATCATTTTAAGTGCCGGCAGACTGAATACCCAAAAGGGATTTGAATATCTGATCGAAACCGCCCAAATGGCACAGGCCACCCAACAGAAATGGGACTTTATCCTTTTGGGCAGTGGAAAATTAGAAGTCGAACTTAAAAATAAAATTTCGGAACTTGGCTTAAAAAATATAAAATTAATGGGCTTTAAAAAAAATATACATGAATACTATTTATGTGCAGATGTTTTTGTACTTTCGTCCATTGCAGAAGGTACTCCCAACGTTGTATTGGAAGCGATGAGTTATAAATGTCCTGTGATAGCCACTGATGTGGATGGAGTAAAGGATATCATTATAAACCAAAAAAGCGGCTGGATCGTACCAGCAAGAAACAGTTCGGCAATTTATCATGCACTTCAGGAATGTTTTGCCGATCCCGAACGAAGTCGGAAGATCGCAGAAGAAGCTTGCTATATTGCGTGTAACAAGTATACGATAAAAAACACAACAGATCGATTTATCGAGTATATAACTCAGATTTTTGCAAAGTATGAAAAAGATCATCATAAGAACGCCTAATTTTCTTGGTGATACCATAAATACAAGCCCTTGCATACAACTCATCCGGGAAGAATATCCGGAAGCACAAATCGTTGTTGTATGTCCCGACTTTATCAAAGATCTTTATAAATACGATTCCAATATTTATAAATGCATAACCTTCCCTTACACCAGACGCCATAAACTTTCCACCTTTTGGCATTTGTGGAAAGAATTGCGTCACGAACAAGGCGACTTGGGAATCCTTTTCGTCAATACTTTCGTATTCGCCCTGTTGTTCAAACTGGCCGGTATCAAATATTCCATCGGTTACGAACGGGAAAGCCGCGGTTTTCTGCTGGATTTCAAACTACCGTTCAACAGCAACAAACACTACATCAACCGCTATGCCAGTCTGTTCAACGAATTCATACACAACAAATACAAAACTTTACCCGAATTGTATTTACCGATCAGCAACAAACCCACCTTTCACTTCGACAATCCGAATCCGACCATCGGACTGTATCTGGGGGGAGAGAATAAGTTGTATCGCAAATATCCGGACGGTCATTCCATTCGTTTATTACGATTGCTTGCGCAACAGCATTATAACCTGGTTCTGATCGGAGACCAGCACGACAACACCAAACACCAGGAATATGTTGCAACTGCAGGGGTGAAAAACATCATCAATCTATCAGGCATGACCTCGCTGGAGAATTTTTTCAATACCATCGCCCACCTGGATCTGCTCATTACCATCGATTCATCGGCCATGCATATTGCCGCAGCCCTAAAAGTTCCGTTCATAGCCCTGCTGGGGCTATCCACCAGTCCGACTTCCAGCATTATTCCGAAAGTCAATTTCGGGCGAGTGCTCAAAATAGAAAATAACCTGATCCGGGAAGAAGATTATATTTACAATATCACTCCGGAAATAATCCTGGAAAACACCGTTGAAATGCTGGCTATGAAAACGAATGCCTCGACGACTGCAATTCAGCAAAACGATCTGCACAAAGGTAAAACAGAGCCAACAAAAACAGAACAAACGGTTTAGAATCCACCAGGAAAACGATCACACAGGTATTGGCCGCCACAAAAATAGTTGTCAGCGAAGCAATTACCAAAAAAGAATATTTCTTTTTTTGAATCATTCGCAACACAGGAGCCAGAAAATAATAAAGCATAAAACACAATCCGGGAATTCCACCGAACAACCAGGCTTCCACAAAGGAATTGTGTGAATTGGTGACATTCTTATCCTTTAAGCGGTAGGGAGAAGTCGAATACCACTGATGGACAGCATCTCCTTTATACATTCCCAATCCGACCCATCCGAACTCATCAAAATGACTGAAATTCTCTTTCATCAGTCCCAGCCGCGGAGCAATGCTGCCCCCCTGATAATTTCCAGCCTGCACTTCCTCGATTTCCTTCATCATATCATTCGCACGCGACAGATAAGCTTTCGGTAGCAACAGACAAAACACAATTCCGCCCAATACAACCAGCGAAGAAAAAATCAGACGGAATTTTCGGGATTCCCGTCTAAAATAGACTACTGTCAGAAACAGAGCTCCGCACAGAAAGGCCAATATAGAGCCCTTCGTGACCGTAAACGAGAGAAAAAGCAAAGAAAGCAGGAAGAGACAGATACTCCCACACAAACGAATCCGCTGAGACCCCCCCGATCGATACTCCCATATAAAAAAATAAGAAATAACCGCTGCAACAGCTATATAAATAGCTTGAGGTTCCAAATAAACAAAACCACCCAGCATAGCCATGTTGCCACCGAAACGTCCGGAATAAAGCAGATTCAAAGCCTTTACCGGTTCCGTAAACAAAGTCGTCCCGGTGACGCAAAAGAGTTTAACAAAATTAAAGCACAGAATACCGATACACAGAGCCAGCAGAAAACGTCGCAACAAATGGACCGTCACAAAACTTTTGGCTGAAACCACATACAGGGGAATAAATAAAAAATACATCAACAACAGCTCGAACACAGAACCGGAAGGCCGATAGGGCACTTCGAAAAAGAGACTCCCCAGATAATGAAGAAGCATATAAAGAGCTCCGCCGAGAGGCAAAAACAGATATTTCCATTCCCGCCGGACATTTTCCCGAAATCCGTTGAAATCGAATCGCAGATTGATTAAAAAAGCAATGACTAAAAAAGCATAAACCACCCCATTATAAAGCGGATTTATACTTCCAAGCAAAAAAGCGGCAACAATAAACAATGTCTCCCTGATTTTCAAATCTTTCATAAAACGTCTTCTGGGTCAATATCTCATTTTTCACATAAGGGAAGCAAAGATAGTTATTTTATCGAAGCCCCGAAATCTATACAAAATTTTATTACTTTTGTCGCTCACGGTTGTATAATGAATAAGATTTGAATCACTCAATTATGGAAAAAAAGATCACATACCTGGACAGGAATGAATACAATTATGGACCAGCCCCCATTGTTGCAGAAGTATTAAAAAACTTCGATCCACAAAAACTTTGCTTCTACACCCGCATCTATGACGAGGGCAAAAAAAGTATTTTTTCCGATTATCTGTCGGAAATTTTCCACATTCCAGAGAAACAGATCATCCTGGGCTACGGTGGAGAAGACATCTTGAAACAGGTGGTCCATTGCTTTTTAAGCGGCAAAGAAAAACAAAAAACACTGTTGATTCCGAAATTCTCCTGGTGGTATTACAAATCCATCGCAGATGAAGTAGATGGAAGAAGCGTTTTGTATCCCTTATACGAAGAGGGTGACACGTTCAAATACGATTTCGAATCGATGAAAAAGATGATCCGCCAGGAAAATCCGGAAATGGTATTGATTGCCTCTCCCAATAACCCGACCGGTAATTCGCTTACTGCCGAGGAATTGGATGATATTCTGTCATTCATCCATCCGGACACCGTAGTCGTAATCGACGAAGCGTATGCCTCTTTTGCCAATCAGGATACCAGCTACATCAAACCGTTGCTGGAAAAATATCCGAACCTTCTGATTGTCAGAACGCTGTCTAAATTTTACGGTCTTCCGGGACTACGCCTCGGATTTGCCTTTATGGGCAATCGTTTGACCCGTTTCTTAAATTACAGCACCAAATACCTGGGATACAACCGTTTGTCGGAAGAATTGGGGATTGCCGTACTCAAATCTACGGATTACTATCAGCAGGTTGCCGATCAGATGGCTGCTGACCGGGAGCTGTATTACAAAGAAATCGGCCCGCTCAAAGATTTCAAGGTATATCGCTCCAATGCCAATTTCATGCTGGTGAAATATCCTGCTGCCCTCAAGGAAAAATTGCAGACGACTTTCAAAAACAAAGGTTATCTGATCAAATTCATGAATGAACCGGATCTCCACAGCCATATGCGAATCACACTGGGCACTCATCCACAAAACCTCGAAGTCATCGCAGCCATTCGGGAGGTGGCCGTACAATGAAAGCGGTGATCCTGGCTGCGGGTATCGCCTCTCGTCTCCGACCGTTAACGGAACATACCCCCAAATGTCTGTTGAAAATCGGAGAGAAGTGTTTGCTGGAAAGAACCATAGACGGGTTACTTGCCAACCGGCTGGACGAAATCCTCATCGTCACCGGTTATCTACAGGAGCAGATCGTTTCTTTCGTGAAGGAACATTACCCGACCCTTTCGGTCAAATTCATTTACAACGAAAAATACCATTCCACCAACAATATTTATTCCCTATGGCTGGCAGGCCCCTATGTCAAGGGAGAAAAAATCCTGTTGCTGGACAGTGACATTGTTTTCGATCCGGAACTGGCAAGGGCTGTATTAAACTCACCGTACGACAATGCTCTGGCACTGAACAGACATCCTCTGGGAGAAGAAGAGATGAAAGTGGTGGCCGACGCGCGGGGAAAAATTGTGGAAATCAGCAAGACTTGTGCCGTCGAAACTGCAGCCGGAGAGTCCATCGGCATCGAAAAAATGTCGTCTACCTATGTCCGGCATCTTTGGGAAACGCTGGACCAACTGATCCTTCAGGAGAAACAGGAGAATGTATTTTATGAAGTTGCATTCGACCGTTTGATCCACCTGGGGCAGACTTTCGAAATTGTTGATACGACCGACTATTTTTCCATGGAACTGGACACCATAGAGGATTTCCAGCAAGCCACACAACATATACCCGCAAAACTACTTTAACCATGGCAGAAAACTATGACATTCGTCCCCTGCAACTGAAAGTACTGGACATCTTACTGGCAGTCGACCGGGTTTGCCGGGAACACCAGCTCCGTTATTACATCATTGCGGGGACTTTACTGGGGGCACTCCGCCACCGGGGATTCATTCCCTGGGATGACGATCTCGATATCGGCATGCCCCGGAAAGACTATGAAATCTTCATGGCACATGCCGCCACCTGGTTGCCGGCATACTATGAAGCCATCAACGGACAGAATGACCCCGAATATCCGCTGTCGTTCGCCAAGATTCAGGATGCCAGGACCACTCTGATCGAACGGAAACACTTGAAATATACAGGCGGCATTTATATCGACCTTTTCCCCCTGGACGGTGTACCGGAAAACAAACTCGTACAATGGTGGCATTACAGCCGTTTTGCCTGGTACAACAAAATGCTTTATTTCATCTTCCGTGATCCGTACAAACATGGCAAAGGAGTCGGTTCGTGGGTACCTTTATTGGCCAGAAAACTGTATACCCGCTCAGGGATTCAGACCAGGCTCCGGGAAATGATGATGAAATACGATTTCGATGAGTCGACCAAGGTATGCGATTACGATGACGGCCGGAAAGGCATTTTACCGAAAGCCGTTTTCGGCGATCCGACTCCCTTGCAATTCGAAGGGAAAGAGGTTTGGGGACCGGCTCAACCGGACACCTACCTTTCCCAGAAATACGGGGACTACATGATCATTCCCCCCAAGGAAAAACAACGCCAGCATAATTTCTATTATCTGGATCTGAACAAACCCTACAGGAATCGCCCGATCTCCGAATCTTCCACTATCAATCATTGACAGCCATGATAAAAATCGGTTTCGACGCCAAACGTCTTTACAACAACTTCACCGGCTTGGGAAATTACAGCCGGACCTTGGTGAAAAATCTCGGAGAATTTTTCCCCGAAGACGACTACTATCTATACACGCCCCAGATTCGGACGGATCCCTTGACAGACGTTTTTCTGAAAAACCGGGATTATCACACCGTCTGCTACTCCGGCCTTTTTAAAAGTCTTTGGCGCAGCTGGGGAATCCGAAAAAACCTGCACCGGAATCGGATCGATGTTTATCACGGGTTGAGTCATGAAATTCCGCTTCATCTTCAAAAAAGCGGCATCCGGACGGTTGTAACGATCCACGATCTTATTTACCGGACCTACCCGGAAATGTTCACGGCCATAGACCGGACCATTTATGACCGGAAATTCCGGTATGCCTGTCAGCATGCCGATAAAATCATTGCCATCAGCGAATCAACCAAACGGGACATCATACGCTACTTCGGTACTCCGGAAGAAAAAATAGAGGTCATCTATCAGGCCATACAACCCACTTTCCAGCATTTACAAAGCCGGGAAAGTTCTCAAGCGGTTGTACGCCGTCACCAGCTTCCGCCTGATTATCTGCTATATGTAGGAGCCATCAATTCCCGCAAGAACCTGCTCGGAATCGTCAAAGCCCTGCAACAGCTTCCGGCCGACCTGCAAATACCGCTGGTCATTGTCGGGAATGGTCGGCAATACAAGGAAGAGGTCATCCGCTATGCCCGGCAAAACCGTCTCCTCGACAAGCTCATTTTTATCGCTAACCTGCACGATCCGCAAGAACTGCAAGCCTTCTACCAGGAAGCCCGGATTTTTATCTATCCTTCTTTCTATGAAGGTTTTGGTCTGCCGGTCACCGAAGCCCTGCTCAGCAAAGTCCCGGTCATCACCTCCAATGTATCCTCCCTGCCCGAAGCCGGAGGACCGGCCAGTTGCTATGTCGACCCGACACAACCGGAAGAAATGGCGACAGCCATAGCCTCCCTGTTGACAAATGAAGAGCGACGGCAGGAAATGATTGAAAAAGGTTTTATCTTTGCACAGGAACAATTCAATGCCCGCCGGCTCACCGAACAAGTCCACCGGCTTTACCACCGGCTGGCATGAATGGGATTCCGATTTTATAACCCGTGCATATTATGAACAGAAAAATTGTTATTCATCCGGATTTCAACCATTTGCAAGCATTTATCCAGCAGATTCCATCCATCTTTCTGTCGGAAGGTGCATATCTTCACGATGGTCGTAACAAAATCAAGATATTTGAATTTGCCGGTTTACGCCTCAACGTCAAACGCTACCGGATTCCTCTGTTCATCAACCGGCTGGTTTACGTATACCTGCGTCAACCCAAAGCCCTGAGAGCATACGAATATGCACGCCGTTTACAATCCATGCAGATCCCGACCCCGACTCCCATCGCCTACATACTGGAGAAACAGGGAGGCTTGCTGGGATTCAGCTATTTTATCAGTCTTCAGGTGGACTATCCCCGTAGATTTTACGAATTCGGTAGCGCCCGGCTGACTCCTTCCGAGCAGGAGATACTCACCGCTTTCGGAATATTCACCGCCCGACTGCACGAACAAGGCGTATACCATCAGGATTATTCCCCCGGCAACATTCTCTTTGAACAGAAAAACGGACAAACGGACTTCTGTTTGGTCGATATCAACCGCATGGAATTCGGTCCGGTTTCCTTCCGGAAAGGCTGTGCCAATTTTGCCCGCCTCTGGGGTTCGCCCCAAATGTTCCGGATCATCGCCCGGGCCTATGCCCGCTCCCGCCATTTCGAAGAAGAGGCGACCTGTCGGGAAGTCCTGAAACAACGGGAAAAATACTGGCGCAAAGCCATTCGGAAACGCCCGGCAGAATTCCCGCTGGAATTTTAATCAACTCCAATCATTACACCAAACCAGTAACTATGATTTTATCCATTATCGTCGCAGCTTCAGAAAACCATGTTATCGGTCACAACAACAGTCTGATATGGCACCTGCCGGCCGATTTGAAACACTTCAAGACCCTGACCACCGGTCACAGCATCATCATGGGAAGGAAAACCTATGAATCGATGGGCAGAGCTCTTCCCAACCGCCGCAACATCGTTATCACCCACCAGTCCGACTTTCCAGCTCCCGGCTGTGAACTGTACCCCAACCTGACAGACGCACTGGCGGCCACCCAAAACGAAGACGAAGTATTCATCATCGGCGGAGGCATCCTTTATCGCAGCCTCTGGAACCAGGCAGACCGCCTTTACCTCACCCGTGTACACACCGAAGTCCCCGGCGAGACCACCATCCCCGCCGTCGATCCGACTCACTGGAAAGAGGTCAAACGCGAAGACTTCAACGCCGACGAGAAAAACGAATACGCCTATTCCTTCATCGAATACCGGAAAATTCAATAAATATCAGTTTCACGCCATAAACTTTCTTTTATCCCTTTGTAATAGGGATCCTTATAAAAAGCGGCTCGACCTTTCAAAACTTTTCCGGAACGAGAACGAATATCTTTAACGGGAAAATTCGGATAAAGCACATCATTCACTTTCTCTACCACAATGGTTTCCGGTAAAACAAAGGTTTCTTCTTGACGATAATCCAATGAAGAAGAACCAATATGTATGGTATATTCTCCGGCATCCGCTACCCATGCAGAAATACCGCTATTAAAAGAAGCCAAAGATCTCAAATCCAATTCAAAAGTTACGGTCTCTTTGGTTCCGGGAGCCAATAATCTGGTTTTACCAAAACCTTTCAGTTCCACTTTCGGCTTATCCAATCCTCCTTCCGGCGCAGTCAAATACAATTGAACCACCTCTTTCCCCGATCGGTCTCCTACATTCTGAACATCAACAGATACAGTTAACTTATCATTAAACCGAGGAGAACTTACTTTCAAATTAGAATATTCAAATCGGGTATAGGATAATCCATATCCAAACTCATAAGACACGGGAAGCTGTTCCGTAACATAATATCGATATCCTACATATACTCCCTCGTTATAATATGTATTCAACGGATTCTTTTTCGGTAATCCGGGGAAATAATCGGCAGCCGGAGTATCCGCATATCTTACCGGATAAGACATCGGTAATTTCCCGGACGGATTTACTGTTCCCTTCAGGATTCTACCTACTGCGGCAGCCCCTTCCTGTCCCGCTTGGAAACTCAATAATATGGCATCCGGATACTCTTTCCAGGAGGCAGTTTCAATGACAGAACCGATATTCAATATCACCACTACCTTTTTCTTCATGCTATGATAAATAGTACATACCTCTTGAATCATTGTCAACTCCTCCTTAGTCAAAGTAAAATATCCTTTTTCAGGACTATCCCCTCCTTCACCTGATACTCTACCGATAGTGATAACAGCGACATCTGTCAAACGAGCCTGTTCACGAATCATATCGACAGACAAATCCTGTTCCGGAGTACAAGCGACGATATATTTACGATTACTTTCACTCGTTTTTTCTGCTTTTGACTGATAAATCGAATCTATTTGACGTACATAATAATCATTCAACACTTTTGAAACCTTATACCCCACAGTTTCCAAACCTTCTTTCAAAGACATGCTTCGAACATAATTCACTTCTCCACTTCCCCGTCCTCCTGCAATAAAATCGTAAGAAGTTTTCCCAAACAAAGCAATCTTCTTGACCTTGGAAGAAAACGGCAATACCGAATCTTTATTTTCCAACAAAACCATACATTCTTCTGCAGCCTTATTCGCTAATTGAGCATGTCCTTCCAAATCCACCTTAGAAGAAAACGGATATTCTTTAAATCGAGGAGTTTTTTTCACGAATTCCAACACCCGTTTCACATTTCGATCAAGCACATCTTCATCCAGCAAACGATCTTTTACACCATTATAAATTTCATCATAATAATAAGGACCAGTCGGATAATCAATCAAAAAACCAGGCATAATCAAATCGGTTCCCGCCCGCATTTGTGCAACTCCATCATCAGCATTGGTCCAATCAGTCACAACCACCCCCTCATATCCCCACTCTTCCCGCAATATGGTGGTCAACAAATCTTTGCTTTGAGTTGCATAATATCCATTGATCTTATTATAAGAAGCCATCACTGTCCATGGCTTTGCCTCTTTTAGCGCCATCTCAAAAGCCCGTAAATAAATTTCGCGCAAAGCCCGCTGACTGACGACCGCATTCACCGAACGTCTGTTTGTTTCCTGATTATTTACGGCAAAATGTTTGACCGAAGTACCGATTCCTTGAGACTGCACCCCTTTTATCATGGCGACAGCCATTTTCCCCGCCAAATAAGGATCTTCTGAATAATATTCAAAATTTCTCCCACACAACGGATCTCTGTGTATGTTAATAGCAGGTGTCAGCAATACATCCGAACCATATTCCAAAGCTTCATTCCCCATCACTTTTCCCACCTCTTCATTCAACTGCGGATTCCAGGAGGCAGCCAATGCAGTTGCCGTCGGGAAAGCCGTACAATAATAAGTCTTATCATCGCTTTTCCGTTGAAAAGGAATACGCAAACCGGCAGGACCATCGTCCAAAAGCACACAAGGAATTCCCAAGCGGTCACATTGATATGTGGCCCCAACCCCTAAAAAACCATTTTCTGACCAATAATTATTCTTATTTCCTATCACCATGTACACTTTTTCCTCTAAGGTCATCGCCTTGATTACATCCTCAACCGAGGCTGTTTTCAAGGAAATTGCCGTTGTTTCAGAGGACGGATGTGTTTGAGCTTTTACAAAAGTGCCCATTCCGAAACCCAGCATGCAAAATAGCACAATAAATTTTCTTTTCATACCTTGCAAATAAAAATGCCCGAACCCAGATGTTATTCAAGTATCAATTCTATCACTGGAATCTCTACATCCGGTTTTACCTCCGGCAAAACCAAAAGCAGATCTTTTTCCCCCAAAGTCTCCTGATGAGTTACGCTCGAACTGGCTTTCCCAAAACGCAACTCCGAACGATCGTGTAAAAATTGTGCATATTTTACTTTCCCTGCATACCCTTTCAGTAAAAGACGCGACAAGGGATAATCAAGCAAATGAACATACAATCGACGAGTCTCCGGATTATAAGTCAACAAAGTATTATCCGGCACTTCAAATTCTTCCGGAGCTTCTGTACACCCATAAATCGAAGGACTGTTAAAAGTCATCCATTTTCCCAGACCGGCCAAACGATCCAGAGCCCTAGCATCAAAACACCCCCGTGCAGTCGGTCCCACATTCAACAACAGATTACCACCTTTACTCACAGACTCTATCAACAAAACGAGCAATTGCTTGTTGTCTTTCCATGTACTCTCATCCCGGTAATATCCCCACGAACCGGAAAAGGTTTGACAGGTTTCCCAGGGAATCTTTTTCCCATCCCTTTCCGGCCATTTAGACACCTTGTATTGTTCCGGAGTGGTAAAATCCCAACCGCCAGGCACATCCAGCAAATCGGCCCGATCATTTACAATAATTTCTGGTTGCAACTGACGAACCAGTTTCATCAAGTTTTCCGAATCCCAATCCGCACGCCCCTTTCCATAATCTCCTTTCGGGTAAGAATAATCCAACCACAACAAATCTATTTTTCCATAATTGGTCAACAATTCCGTCACCTGATTTTTTACATATTCACGATAACGGTTCATATCTTTTTCCTTATTCAATTCTTTATAATCCTTGGGATCTTTCGGAGCCTGAGGATGAATTCTGTCTATTTCAAAATCGGGATGATGCCAATCCAACAAACTATAATAAAAACCGATCTTTAATCCCTCTGCCCGAAAAGCATCTACCCATTCCTTGATCAAATCTTTTTGACACAAAGGTGCATTCAATGCCTGATAATCCGTATACTTTGTTTCAAACAAACAAAATCCTTCATGATGTTTTGCCGTAATCACAGCATATTTCATACCTGCCTGTTTGGCGATTCTAGCCCATTCCCGTGGATTGTATAAATCCGGTTCGAATAATTCAAAATATTTCCGGTACTCATCAACCGGAATCTTCTCATATCGCATCACCCATTCATGTCTTGCTGGCAAAGCATACAATCCCCAATGTATAAACATCCCAAACCGATCATGTACCCACCAAGCCATTCGTTCCTGCTTTTCCTTTTCAGTCTCATCCCAAATCTTCTCACGATCTTGTGAAAATGCCAAAGATGAGAAACATAGCATAAAAAATGCAAACAACAAACCCAACTGTTTCATATCATCTATTTCTTTGTTAATCCTTTAAATAATCCTTATAATCAAATACCAGATTTGTCTCCAGTTTCTGATCAAAATTTTCATTGAATCGCTCAACCGAAAGCTTGAACAACTCACAAATGAAAGGCTCTAACACGCAAGAGGCAGTCTTTATCCCAGGACAATCAGAATTATCATTACAAGCAATACCTGTTTTTATCCTTATATCCCGCAATGCCACAACCCGCCTATACATACGCAAAAACAAATCCTTATCAAGCTGCTGGAGGCTATTAACCATACGGGCCATTGCCAATACTTGTTGTCCTAACTCTCCAATACTTTTAAATTGAAGGAGCCACGGATATATCTCGGAAACAAGTGCATTGTTATCCTTACTACCCATCAGCATATCCGCACTCGTCTCTATTTGCTCAAACTCTTCGGTCAATTTTTTCCCCAATTCCTCTGAAAAAAAAGCCTTCTGATAGTTCTGAAGAAATGCCTCCGCTACCGGCTTTATCTTTCGGGATTCTTCCCTACGATAATTGTTTATATTCTCACCGAAATCTGCATTATGTTCTGCAAAAACACGTAAAAATTGATAATCCTGAGGCATCAACTCCCGAAGTGCATCCTCCCAGGCCACTTCGCTATCATAAGCCTCCAGATTCCAAGCATAAGAAGCGATGGCATAAAGAGCCACCTTAGAAGCTTCCGCCTGTTCCATCGGATTACTCACAAAACCGCTCATCAATGAAGATACAATACTTTTATCCAAGCGATCAACCTCTCCCATCACAATATGATCGCGCGCATAATCGTTGACCGGATAGTTCCACCATATATAAGCCGGTCGCCGAATCCGTGAATTTACCCAATCCAATCCTTCCGATGTAATATCACACACAACATAATCACCAGTCCACATAATCTGTATGTCATTATTGAGAGTTTTTCCCAAATGTTCCAGATACCCTCTCTCCGGCTTCACCCAATTCCGATTATACTCCGTTGGACAAACAATCAGCGGACGAACATCTTTCTTTACTTTTACAAAATATTCATCCAGATAATTCATCAATTCAGCCTGTCTTACGGGATCTGTACCCTTTCCCGAGATATCATCAAAGAAAACAGCAAAAGCCCTCACCCCTAAATCGTACATTGCCTCAAATTTTCCCAACAAGGCATCTCTATCCTCCTCTGTCCATTGAATATCCTTACCTGGATGAATGGCCCAGACAAAATCGACTTTATGAACGGCCGCCATCTCGACCAAAGAACGGATATGTTCAGCCTCTTCAGGAGGATATGGTTTTCGCCAATTCGGCGCACTGTGGTAAGGATCATCTTTGGGACCATAGATATAGGTATTCATCTTATGCTTTCCATAAAATTCAAGTTGTCTTTTCCGAGCTTCAAAACTCCAGGGAATACCATAAAACCCCTCTACAACTCCCCTGAAACGGACATCCGGATAATCGGTAATCTCCACCTCAGGCAACTTACCATGACTCATCAGCTGCAAGAATGTACGCACTCCATAATAAGTACCCCGTTCGTCAGCACCTGCAATGACAATATTTTTTCCATCCACCCGTAAATAATATCCTTCCGGACAATCCGGTATTTTAGAGGCAAACTTACGCACGGCCCGATCTCCCCGTTCGCCAATATAAATGCACACTTGCCCCGAAGTAGATTCGTCTTCGACAGAAAAGATCGAACGCATAAGTTTGACAGCCTCCACATCCGCTGTTTCACCTCCATAAAACCGATAACTTTCAGGAACATCCGCCACTTTCCCCGAAACAGAAATATTCTGTGGAGTCGGTTGTATATGAAGATTTTGTGCAAAGAGAGAAATAGGTATAAAAATAACAACAGCTAATCCTAGTATTTTTTTCATACTTCTATTTTTTCAAAGAATTTTCCATACAATGGTTTAAAATAATCCGTTTGCTGTTCCTGAGAATATTTTAATAATTCCACCAGCTGTTTTTTCTGTTTATCCTTCAAACCATTCAGTAAAAAATCCAATGCATTCACGAAAAAACGATAATGTTCTGAACGATCCATTGCAGGAATCACTTTCAAGACAGTCTTGAAATAAGCATCATGACTACCAAAACTGGCGCTTTTTCCCAACTCGATAAACGCATACAAAACCTCTTTTTGTTTCGGCTGATATTCATCAATAATTTTCTTATAGGTTTTGAATTCACTTTTACTCTCTGCTTTTCTACGCCCATAAATATAAGCGAACAGATAAGGATGCATCGTTTCACCTATTTTTCTGGCAACCTCTTCCTTGCCAACCAAAGCCGCATATTCCTCGCTATGTTCCAAAATAAAATTCCACCATTTAGAGCCATAAGTCGACACATAATAATAACTTATCACCGACCATCCTTCCGGTGTCAGTAAGGTTTCTTCCGTTTGTTCTTCCAAAAATTCCAAGGAAACTTGTTTTGCTTTCTGAGCTTCATGGATATCTTTATAACTTTCGATCAAATCCAGTACAAACGCACGATCCCGACATCCCGACTTGTATTTCTGTTCTTTCCCATACAAGGAAGTATTTGGATCCAGCCCCTTCTTCACATTTTCCAGAAACACCGGTTGTTTACTGGCACCAACAATCTTATTGACAACTTCACCATCCCCGTTTATAAACAACAAAGTCGGATACCCACTAACCCCAAAACGTTTCTGCAATTCAGGTCCTTCTCCTTTTTCACAATCTATCTTAAAAGAAATGAAATGCTCATTAAAATAAGCAGCCACTTCCCTATTGGTAAATACCTCCTTTGCCAACATCTTACAGGGGCCACACCAAGAGGTATAACAATCCACAAATAACAATTTTCCACTTTGCTTTGCCTTATCCAATGCTTCCTGAAATGTCCCATTTTCAAACCGAACAGAGTGATCCTGAGCAAAATATTTGTCCAACTCTTCCTCCAATGCCCCACGTCTGTAAAAGCCGATCTGAATAATAGTTCCGTCCTGAGCCACCAGTACCTGATGAGGAATTCCCCGAATGGCATACTTCAACACAAGCGGATCTTTCCAACCCAACAAATTACTCCCGTCTATCCATGGGAATGCCTCCTTTTGATAAGCCTTATCCCATTTTTCCTTTTCTCCATCCAAAGAAACACACAAAATTTCAAACCCCTTTGACGCATATTTTTTATATACTTCCTTTAAATAAGGAATGGAAGCCCGGCAGGCACCACACCAAGAAGCCCAAAAGTCAATCAGAACCACCTTATTTTTTTTCAGCACTTCCGATAAGACAATCGATTCTCCTTCATGTCCCTTCACCTGAAAATCCACACAAGGTTTCCCGGGTTGCATTTCTCTGGCATATCCGATAAATTCAAATTTTTCCTTACAATCTTCTGTTTCCTGGACTTTCTCGGAAAATCTTTTCAACTCTGTCTCAAATTCATCCAACGTCAGAAAATTCCGGACATAAATATCTAACACCTGCAAAAAACGGCTGTCTTCCGGATTCTCCCGTACAGATTGCAGAGCAAAATTCTTTTTGTCTTGTACCAAAACATCCAATATTTTCCAAACACTGTCTTTATAATGTTTGGAATAATCATTTTTCCCCCAGATTACATTCCTCAACTCCTTTTCCCGTTTTTCTATCTCTGACATTTTTTTCCGGAAAACCTCATAATTATCTTGTGCCTTTACAACTCCGGGCAATAAAAAAAGACAACATATTATAACCCACTTCATAGTTTTTCTACCAATTTATCTTCTCAAAAACTTTCGTATCCATTAATTTAAATTCTATTTTCCCAGATTTTAATCTCTCGTTCAACTCTTCTCCTTTCATTTAATAGATGGCACCTGTTGAATACACAAATAAGGAGTCTCGACAGTTATCCCTATCAAAGACTCCTTAAGCACTATCCATTTCAATAACCCCTTCTGGCCAATTCTTCCCAAATCTTGGCAGGATTCATCCGTCCCCAGCCGTACACATCGTCACATCCGGGGGTTCCCAGGTCATCCGCCGTGCTGAAAATCAACTGAGCAATCTCGTCATTCGTATAATGAGGAGCTCTACGTTTGATTTCGGCCGCAATTTTCACTACATAAGGTGTTGAAAAACTGGTTCCATCCGTTTGATTATCCAAAATATCAAACGAATAATAGGTACAAATCCAACGATCTTTCAAAATAGGCCCGGGCTTGTTTCCAAAACCATCATCCCGCCCCACAATAATCCAATCTTCTTTGTGTCCATTGTCATCCACGTTTTGGACCACATAGGCAGCACTTACATCGCCAGGCTTATACCAGGCTGATTGTTCCGACGTAAAAGGTCCTTCCGGATCCCAACCGAAATAGGGCAGAATATCATCTTCCCAAGAAAGTCCTCCTATCTCCAAACACAGATCCCAGGCATCCTGTGTGAACATATTAGTACCGTTCCCGGCACTGGTAATAACCAAAGGAAATTTCGGGAACTTCTCCTTATCTTCAAATTTAGCCAGATTATTTCTTGCTGACTCTAAAGAGAAAAAAGAGAAACTGGCGTTTACAATATCACAAGGCACATTGTCCGGATTATACTCATCATAACTTTCTGTTATATGCAGAACAATATCCTCATGCGTAGGGAAACACACTTGTTTCAGATTTATTTTATCATCATCATTCAATATCCAGGGCCATGATTCATTGCGCAACACATGCATGATATTCTCACCATGCTCTTCGGCATCGATCACAATCACATGCACTTCAGTTCCAAATTCTGTCTCCGGCATACCGGGATAAGGAGCATACGCCATACCGGGCACCCATTCAGAAGAATTATCTTCTTCCGGAATACTGATATTCATATCATTTTCAGGAAGTTGAGGAATTACTGAATCCTCCTCGTCATTCGTACAAGCACCCAAAAGGAATGCTACTGCTAACCAGGTACTCCATAATATCTTTTTCATACAGACCATTTTTTAATTAATCATTTCATACTATTTCACCCATACTTTTCCCAAAACCCGCTCCAAAGGTGTTGCATACAATTCAGAAAAATTACCCGTTCCATTCTCATACTCAATTGTAGCAACCTCTCCATCAGATGTTTCCATCTTCACAGCCAAGCCTTCTGCATTCAAAGTATAGGTAATATTACGTCCAGGTTCCGCTATAACTACTGTTGTATTATTCCGACGCATCTTATAAAAATCAGCATCCACTCCGGTAAGAATACCAGAATAATGACTGAAACTCATCTCTTTTAATTTGGTCCAACTGGTCTCACTGAAAGAATCTGGTTTATAAGAGGTTCCAGATACCATTTCATCCCCTTCATACGTAAATTCATATTTGCTTACAGTACGTTCATATTGATCATTCTCACCTCCTGTACCATAAACGTCATCGTAACAACGAACAACCAACGGCTGTCCAGAGAGTGTCGTTTCAAGCATCTGAGTCTGGGAAGAAACATTTACATAAGCCGTGTTGAACATAGCACCGCTTCCGGTATTTTGACGAGGCCTGAATTTCCGTGCCACGAACTGCCCGTTTTCCAATTGCGTAGAATAATATATTCTGGAAGCCCTACGCGTGCGCAGAGTATCTTCATAACTTTCTGGATAAGCTTCTTTCAATACACTCACAGAATCAGCATCAATATTCAACACATAATCGATTACCTGGAATTTGTGAAAATCCACATCGTATTCCACATAAAAACTTCCCACGGTATCACGTACACTCGTAACAGTAGGATCTATTCTCACCACCTGATCCAAACGTCCATCTGCTCGATAAGTAAATTCCAATTCATATTTTCCCCAATGAGTATTTTCACCGACCACACGTTTCACCCGTATCTTACTCGTATTGATATAATTGCCATCCTGATTTTCATCATCGTTCTGACAAGCAGAAAAGACCATGAGACAAAGTAACGACAATAAAAATAATCTATAGCCACTCATAGTTAAATTATTTATTTTGTTTGTAAATACCCAATATTTTTCCAAATCCTGACAATGTTACATGAAATTCTTGTCTCTGCTCCAAACCGCCTATACCCATAGTTACAATCGGAACTAATGTTACTTTTCCTTCTTGGGTCATCTCATTATAAGTTGAAATCATAATCATTCTATCTTTTGAAGTCGTAAAGGTTTCCTCTACTTCACCACCATTATCCACAGCATGTTTACGTTGTCCTCCACTCCATTTATAAATTTTAATTCCAGTTATTTTATCTCCAGAACCGACTGGTACTTCCCACTGTACTTTAGAATTAATATTGGCTAATGGTGTTACATAAATTTTTTCATCTGTTGCATAATATACCACATCTTCTAACATATTCAATTCAAAATATTTGGCATTTCCGATTTCTGTTGCAGAAGAGAAATCAAAAATTGTTTTGGCATAATTAGGTCCATTTGAACTCTGTTTATTCATCACCAAAGCCTTATATGCACCACTACTCTTTTGTTTTGTTAAGAGTGTAACTCCAGAAGACATTTCTGCCAGATAAAAAGGCTCATAATCGCTTAAATCACAAATATCAAACTTACTTCCACTCGCTTGTTCCTGAGGTGCCCAACATCCAGAGTAATCATAAAACAGCATCTGCTTACCCAGCTCATCATAAACATAAACAGGACAATATTGTGGAGCATACATCAAAGTCACTCTATAATCACTAATTCCTGCAGGATATAATGTATATCCAAATTTTCTACCGCTATTTTGAACTCCTCTCGCAGTAAGTTTACCATCTGCACACATCAATTCATCCCTTGTAGAAGTATATACAACAAATGCTCCACTAGTATACCCATGACCAATATGAGGAGGCACAACATTAAACAATAACTCATCCATTTCATCAGGAATATTAATAAAATCAATATTATCCGCCCGTTGCAAATGTTCCGTTGTCAATACAGTCAATGAACGATTGGTTCCATAAACACTTGTAACAGCATCTAAAACACATCCTGATAATGGACTTCCATTATTCTTTGACCAAAGGTCTCTGAAAATATTGATTTTAGAGTTATCTATTGAAATACTAGATGATACTTCCCGACTCATCACCAAAGAAATATCGCTACTCAAACCATTATTCTTCGTATCTGCGATCAAAATTCCTTCTCCATAAGGACTTAATATTTCAACGTTAAAAGATTCTATCCGACATATCCCTGTCGTTTCATCTGTAATCGTAAATTTTAAAAAATATCCGCCATTAGTTGAATAGGGAGGAGCCGTTATCTCTGCACACAAATACATGGTTGAATCTATCACTGTCGGTACTATCGTACCTCCGGACAATTGCCACTCATAGGACAACTTAGTATCCGGTATACCTTCACAAAACACCAACGGTTCTATTCGCAAAGTATCTCCCATAAAAAGAGAAAAATATTTATTCTGCAAATCTATATTCTCTATCCGTATCGGATTCAGTTCTTTGATATCCAAATTGCTTTCATCCTCAAAACAACTTGTGCAGAAAGCAATCAAAACAACACATATATAAACTATTCTTTTCATATTCTCATCATTTTATCCATTCCACTTAACTCGGCATTTCAACCGGCTGTCCGGCATAATCACCATCATCATGCGTCAAAGGATCTCCCGGATGTTTCGCATTATATTCATCCAATGCCAGTCGTACAATCGTCTGATAAGCTTTCACCTCATCGACAGACATCCACCAGGTCTCTTGATCCGCATGAGTCGGATAATACGGTAAAGAGGTTCGTCCAGTAGCTTCACAAATAAATATCCACCAACGGGTTGAGAAAGGAGTTCCGAAATACCAACGCAACCAACTCCAATTGGCAGGCTGAACCACCTTGTTGGTAAACGACAAGGCCATAATTTTCTTATTCAAACGCACTTCCGGAAAATCTTCATTCGGTTGAATTTCCAAGGCTAACGTATAGATTGAATCATTCAACCGTTCATCGCGGAATACTTCCACTTCCACATAGCCGTTATATTCATTCGCCTTTACGATTCCCGTCCCAATCCGGTACTGATCCTCCTCTGCTGTCGTAATGGTATCTACAACCGGACGAGTGACGATAAATTCCCGATCATAATCCACCTGAGAACCGGAAATATCCACCGACAACTTCACCACATTCGACGTCGCTTCAGGATTTTCCAAAAAAGTATAACTATAGGATGATGCTTCAAAATATACACCTGCATTCTGTTCATAAAGCATGATATCCGAACTCTCACACCCACACAGACCCAGTGTAAGCACAATTCCTAAAATATAATATTCAAATCTTTTCATAACTTATTTATTTTCTGTTTCAATCATTTCTACACGTCCACCGAAATCCACCTCCAGTTGCGGCAACGGCAATACGTACACCTTATCGTCATATGTCACAGCAGGTCCGTTCGGAATAGACATATACCCTTGTCTCTTATAATAGTAGAATAATTGTCCGTCTCCGATAAAATCTTTTTTCCATTCTTTTTCCAACTCATCCCATACATCATCTACCGTTAAGTCATATGATAAATTTAAAGATGTTGGAATATTTCTGGCATTTCTTACCTTATTCAAATATTGGATAGCCTCACTCTTGTCTCCACCCAGACGAAGGATACATTCAACCAATGTATAATATACTTCAGAAGGACGGATCAACGGTACATTATTCGTATAACGCATATCCTCATACTCCCAATATTTCAAAAAACAATAGTTTTCACCTGATTTATCCCACCAACGGGTATAACGCCAATCGGAAGCTCCTACACCATTAGTAATCTCATAAAGTCCTTCCACTCTATTTTTCGGCAAATAAAGAGCATTGTAATTCATATTCAAATCATCCGCTGCCGTTAATTTAAAATAAGGCTTTACGATATCTTCAAAGCGTTCGTGTGTCTGCAAGCCAAACAACATCTCTCCGGAAAAAGTCAAATCCCGATCCTTTTCATCACTATCCAATCCAGAAACAAAACTTAAGCGAAATTCATCCAATTCCCGAGCTCTCTCCAAGGCCCCTTCGTAATTTCCCTCCCACATATAAATACGCATTTCCAATGCCAACGCCGCCTTTAAATTCATACGATACTTCCGATTGGCTGCATCATAGAATTTATCATCATTAGGTAATTCATAACCATCAGGACGATTTCCAGACATACTGTCCGGATCATATTGATCAAATAAATCCAAAGCTATTTTCAGATCTTCATGCAGATAAGCCAATACAAATCTCAAAGTTGATTGCGGAATAATTCCTTTGTCATAAACTTTTACATAAGGTATTGATAATTTATCCAAAACCTCAGGACGTTCCGGCAAATTTCCCCAGGTAAAAAGACGCACCAAATCAAAATACATATAGGCCCGCAATCCGTATGCCTCCGCTTTGGTCATGGCATAAATGGAAGGATGCAACCGCTCCCGATTCTCCTCTAATCCTTCGATCAAAGCATTCACATTCGCAATCACATTATACATTTTCGACCAAATAGCATCGATCTTGCTTTCACAATTACTTGCCGTATACGTATATCGGGATGCATTGTAATAAGCACCGGAAGTAGAACCCAACAAAGCGTATTGCTGAGCCAATACATCCAGAAAAGTACAGGTCAATTCTGCCCCATACAACGAAGATTCCGACAATATCATATAACACCCGGTCAGAGCATCCTTAAAGCCCTGTTCCGTTTCAAACATCACATCCAATTTTATTTCTGCTTTCGGCCTTACATCTAACCAGTCAGAGCAAGAGCTGAACAACATCATCGGAATCAGACATACTATCAATAATACCTTTTTCATATTCCTATCCATTTAAAAAGTTACAGACAATGAAAAATTAAAGTTACGTGCAAATGGATACGAAGTACCTCTTTCAATATCAATGGATGACAAAGTAAAGACATCATTCATATAGAAGGAGAATTTCAGACGCTCCATGCCACAAGTCTTCAAAAATTTACAACGATAAAAATCGTAATACAAACTTAAGTTTGATAACGATAATTCATTCCGGTCCTGAACGAAACGGGAAGTCGGATTGGTCTTTAACTGCTCATACTCACCTCGTTCGGAAATCCAAACTTTTCCCAATGATTTATACGGTTTCACCTTGCCTTCATCCCCCGGTCTCCAGACACCGTCATACAAACGAATATCCACATTCGAATTCAAGTCTGCATTCTCTACCTTGCTGATCAGAGTAGAATTGTACATCTGAGCTCCGTATTGGAAACGGAACGACAAGTTTCCACCGATCCCTTTCCATTCAAAACTCAAACCGGCAGTTCCCTGAAATTTCGGCATGGCATCTCCCAATACGACCTGTTCGGAACCACTGTACGTATAAGTCGGAGTACCGTCTTTAGTCAGGTAAATTTCACGACCATTCCGGGGATCTATTCCCAAAGATTTCATTCCCCAGATGGCATCCATTGAAACTCCGTCGTAATACATTTGAACCGGAGTACTGTTCGTATTCTCAGCAGCCGCACTCATCTGACTTTCATTATAAGCCAACATGGCATCCGATAATTTATCCAATCGATTCTTATTGCGTGAAATATTGGCTGTCAATGTCAAATAAGAGCGTTCTCTGATATTCTGTAACAAAGTAAAAGATGTTCTGATATCAAATCCAGTATTTATTACTGTACCTACATTTTCCCGAACCGTTGAAAATCCCACGGATGGAGGTAAAGTCAGACTGATCAATGTATTTTCAGTAATGGACTTATACAAATCAAAAGTAATGGAGAAGCGTCGTTTAATATTAATATCGATACCGGCATTATAATCCATTTTTTTCTGCCATTTGAGATCATCGTTTTTCATACCTTTCAGATATCCCCCCAAATAACCGACATAGGTTCTGTCCAGAAAATATTTATAGGTTGCCATGGCATCATAAGCCGCCTGACTTTGGCTACCGGTATACCCCAAAGAACCGCGCAATTTCAGATTGGTAAAGAATTCTTCATTGATAAATGATTCTTTGTGAATATTCCAACCTATACCCGTACTCCAGAAACTACCCCAACGATTATTTTCACCGAATTGAGAAGAAGCATTGGTACGATAAGAAAAATCAAACAGATATTTGTTATCATAAGTATAATTCAATACACCCAACACACCGATATCACGAATAGTCGACTCTTTTCCATCCGGTTTGGATTCTTCCAAATATTGACGGGCAAAAATAATATCAGTCATACGATCGTTCGGAAACCCCTCTGCCTTATGTACAACCTCCTCATAAGTCTCATCAGACAAATTCAATCCCACATTCGCAAAAATAAAATGCCGATCTTTTATAGAAGTAGAATAACGTACGTTCAAGTCCCCTGACAATTTTTTCAAATGTCCGTTATTTACCTGATACGAACCTTTCCGGAAAAAGTCCTCATCAGTATAATCTATAAATTTTAAATGGTTGGAAGGATAAAATTCATCGGCACTGGTTCTTTTTTCCGTAATACCAAAACGCCAAGTGGCTCTCAAACCTTCTAAAATAGCCCATTCTACATATAAATTATTTGTTACATCCAAATAACGCTGTTCAATTTTCGTATTCAAGGTTGAATTATACAACGGATTCGCAACAAATTCACCATCATCAACTTCCAGTCCATCGACCGACAACGCGGCATTCTTTACTAACAAACCATTTGCATCGTACGAAGAATAATACGGATTCATCAATGCATATTCGCTAAAGGTCCCATAAGGAGAATCTTGTGCTATATTGGAAACCACACTTAAAATATTCCGAAAGTTAAATTTCTTATGACGATAGGAAAGTTGAATAGAACCATCATAGGTATCTCGGGAAGAACCTTTCATAACTCCCGCAATGTTATTATACGAAAATGAAGCCATCACTTGCAAATCCTGACTACCCAACTCTATCGTCAATGAATGCTTCTGCCCCAAGGCATTCCGTAAAGGTTTGGATAACCAGTCCGTATCAACCCCCGCAACGACCGCTTTATATTTCTGATAATATTTCTTTTTCAAATCTACATCATTCGGGATCCAACCGTTTTCGTCATCATACAAACCGAAATCCTTTTCCAGTTCAAGCTTCTGGGCGGCATTAGTCAAATTGTAGGAGCTCAAATCCGGTGCCTCTACATTGATATTCCCGGTATAAGTTACCCGCAAATCACCGGTAGTAGAACGGATCGTTTCGATAACGATGACTCCGTTTGCCGCCTTGGAACCGTAAATAGCCTTCGCAGAGGCATCCTTCAATATAGTCAACGATGCCACCCGATCCATATCCAGGTCCATGATTTTTTGTACCGTAGCCTCAAATCCGTCCAAAATAAACAGAGGAGCATTGGGATCGTTTGCATAGGTACCTTTAATGTCTACCTCATCGGTTGCAGACGAAATATCAATGGAAGAAGCCCCACGCAAAGTCATTTTGGGATTTTTATTCGGGTCGGATCCAAACTCCATGTTATCGAAGATCATCAAAGATGGATCCAAACTTTTTAGACTTTGAAAGACATTTTGGTTACCCACTCTTTTCAAATCATCTCCTTTCATGGAAACGCTTGCTCCCGTAAAACTTTCCGCCTTGCGTTCAAAAATACCGGTAACCACCACTTCATCCAGACTCTCTTCGGACATTTCCATTTTCACTCTTAAGTCCGTCTGGGAGTCCAACTTTACCTCTTTTGTTTTCATTCCGACAAAAGAGAAAACAAGTGTCAAATCTTTCACTTTCGGAACATTCAGAGAAAACTTGCCAGCAATATCCGTCGCAGTACCGATCGTGGTTCCTTTCAACAAAATCGTTACGCCTGGCAATGGACTTCCTTCCACATCCGTTACAACTCCAGTAATTTTAACTGTCTCTACCGGATTTTCCACCTGCTTCACTTTCCGGATATAAATAATATTGTCTTGAAATTGATAACTCAAATTGGTATTCCGAAAAATTTCATCCAACACCACTTCTATATCTGTCTGCTTAAAATTTAAATTTTCGATTTTTACAGATTCGACATCCTCGTTTAAATACAAAAAACGCCAATTAGTCTGTTGTTGAATCAATTGAAATACCTCCTGCAGAGTACCATTTCGTACCTCTAAATTGATCTTGTTCTGGGCATGCGTAATTGCCATTCCCGGCAACAAAACCAATAACAGGAAAAAAGTTCCCAGTTGCTTAAGCAAAAGCCCTCTAATTTTCTCTCTGTGAAGAGAAAAGAATTGTTTTTTTTCCATAACTTTGTAAAGATTGAATTTATAAAATGCTTGTTGTCGCAAGCGTTATTTCAAGCAGGGATGTTGGCGCATTCCTGCTTTCTAATATGCTGAAACAGTCACCGTTCTATCTTTTATCGTAAATCGCACCTTTTCCAGAAGTTCCAGTCTGTTCAAAAAATCCTGAATGCGGTCATAGCGTAAAAGTTCCCCCGTAAATCGAAGATGTTTCAGATCTTCTTGCGCATAAAATACTTCAATATTATACCACCGGGACAACGTAATCAGAATATCTTCCAGAAATTCATTTTGGAAAATAAAGATACCTTTATGCCAAGCGGTATACAAGGAAGTATTGACCGTTTCCACCGTCAAATGTCCTGCCGAGAAACAGGATTGCTGTCCCGGATGTAATGTCAATTCTTCAGCCGCTACCCGTACATTTACTTTACCGGTTTCCAATGTTGTCAGAATCTCTTTCTCTTCCGCGTAAGCCCTGATGGCAAAGGTAGTACCCAAAACCGTCACTTCCTGTTCGCCCGTTGCCACCACAAAAGGATGCAGGGAATCACGAACCACCTCAAAATAAGCTTCCCCCTTTAAATACACCTTCCGCTGATGACCGGTAAAGGCGACCGGATATTTTAATTCGGTTTCCGCATTCAACCAGACCCGGGTACCATCGGCCAGTTTAAGCATATACTCTCCTCCCCGAGGAATCTCAATCTTATGAAACTCTGCCTGAAGTTTTTCCGTACTTTTTTCATAAATCAAGGTATCCGAATGAACCACTGCCGATATCTGCTTCAAACTGTCCTGTCCAAGAGAAGAAGATAGAAAAAGCTCACTTCCATCCGCCAAAGTCAACACGGCCTGATATTTTCCGGGACAGATTTCTTCCGATTGTGATAAAGGTATACTGACATCCTTTTGGAAATACAATCCAATGCCCAAAGCAAAAGGAATCAAAATGGCAGCCACCATTCCCCAACGTTTCCAAAGATGATGTCTCCGCGTTTTTGCATACAAACGAAAAGCTTCATAAGCAGACTGGAAATCATGTTCCAACGCTTTTTGCTGATAATCAGCGAATTTTTCCCCAGCAACCACCCGCTCGTACAAAATGCGATTTTCAGCAGATGCATCCACCCATTGCTGCAAAAGCTGCTCTTCTTCCGGATTTAGACCATCACTCCATTTCTTCGCGATGAGATCCGCGTACTCCCATGGTATTTTTGCCCTCATATTTATTACGATTTATTATTAAGACACCACCATTCCCAAAAGTGGTCATCCCAATCAGAAAAAAATCGTACAAAATCAAAAAAAGATTAAAAAAATCTCATACAACAAAGAATAACGCTCACGCAAAATCTTTTTTGCTTTTTTTCGTTGATTCTTTACCGTATCCACAGAAAGATTCAAATCGCGGGCAATTTTTTCAGAGGTATCTCCTTGCAAAGTCCGCTGAAAAATATTTCTACACTGGGCAGGCAATTCTTCCATCAATAATTGCAATTGACGATAAATTTCATTCTCCAGAGCTCGATCCGCCTCATCTCTTTCTGCATACAGATCATTTAAAAATTGGGCCTCGCGCTGAGAACGACGTTTCTCATCCCGAAGATAATTTAAGCAACGATTGCGGACTGCCGTATAAAGATAGGATTTCAAGGAATTCATGCCATCAAACAGACGATGCTCATCAAACAAATGACAAAATACCTCCTGCACAATATCCTCCGCCTCTTCCCGATCCAAGGAAAAGTTCCGGGCAAATACACAAAGAGCTACAAAAAAATGTTTATACAATTTATGAAAAACTTTTGTGTCTCCTTTTGTCAGAGCTGTTATTTCCAATTCCGAAAACTCCATTTAAATCGTCTTTGAAATCACCGACACACGACAATCATAAAATACAATCACATTAAAAACAAAAAATATCAAAAGGAAATTCAAGCCGATTTTTTTTAAACCGAAATATCCCCTTTGATATGCGGATGAGGATCATAACCTGTCAGTTCAAAATCCTCATAGGAAAAACCAAAAATATCTTTCACGGCCGGATTGATCTGCATCCGGGGCAAAGCCCGCGGTTCCCGAGTCAATTGCAAACGCACCTGATCCAAGTGATTCAAATAAATATGAGCATCGCCCAGGGTATGTATAAATTCGCCGGCCTGCAATCCACACACCTGAGCCATCATCATTGTCAATAAGGCATAGGAAGCGATATTGAAAGGAACACCCAAAAAAGTATCGGCACTTCGTTGATAAAGCTGGCAGGACAACTTACCGCCCGCCACATAAAACTGGAACAAGGCATGACAGGGAGCCAAGGCCATATTCTCAATGTCTCCGGCATTCCAGGCACTGACAATCAAACGCCGGGAATCGGGGGTTTGCTGGATGTCATGAACCACCTGAGCAATCTGATCCAGATGAGAACCGTCCGGCCGGGGCCAGGAACGCCACTGATAACCGTAAATATGTCCCAAATCCCCCTGAGCATCGGCCCACTCGTTCCAGATTCTCACTCCATGTTCCTGCAAATAAGCCACGTTGGTATCTCCTTTCAAAAACCAGAGCAGCTCGTAAATAATCGACTTGAGATGCAATTTTTTCGTTGTCAGCAAAGGAAAGCCTGCCTGTAAATCAAAGCGCATCTGATGCCCGAATACACTGAGTGTTCCGGTACCCGTCCGGTCTGTTTTTTTCGTACCTTCTTTCAGAATACGATCCAACAAGTCCAAATATTGTCTCATGTCAAAATTATTAATGCATGTATATTCCCAAAATCTTTACAAAGGTAAAATTTATTCCAAAAGGAAACAATCTCCCGCTTATTCCTTTTTCCGGATCAACATCAATCCATGTCTGACCGGCAACAAAATATTCTCTACCCGATCGTCCGACTGTACCAAGTCGTTGAATTCCAGAATTCCCCGGGTCTGAGCATCCCGAAGATCCGGAGCAGCCACCTTTCCGTCCCACAGAACATCATCGGCTACAATCATTCCCCCCGACCGGACCCGATCAAATACCAAACGGTAATATTCGGCATACTGCCGTTTATCAGCATCGATAAATACCAGATCAAAAAAGTCCTCCAGCTGTGGTATGATTTCACGGGCATCACCGATATGAAATACAATCCGATCGGACAAGCCACTGCGTTCTAAGTATTGTCGAGTAAAATCTTCCAGTTCATCGTTGATATCGATGGTGTGAAGAATACCGTCCTTTTCCAGGCCCATAGCCATGGAGATAGCGGCATATCCCGTAAAGGTACCGATCTCCAGCACCCGATGCACCCGATTCATCTGGCACAGCATTTTTAAAAACTGTCCCTGCAAATTACCCGACAGCATCCTTGGACGCAAAATCTTCTGATGGGTAGCCCGCGACAGTTGAGCCAGAATTTCCGGTTCTCTCTCTGTATGAGCCTCTATATATCGCTCCAACGCTATATCCATTTCCATCTTTTTCTATCATTTATCGATAAATCAAAACCGACTGTTTTTCCAAAGCAAACACTTCCCGAGCTACTTGCTGCAACAATTCCGGTGTAATCTCCCTGATTTCCGAACAGACAGTTTCCCATTCATCCACTTTATCATAAATCAGAAAACTTTTCCCACTGGAAAGCATCATATTTTCATAATTCTCCGATGCCAGCATGATTTGACCGATCATCTGATTTTTGGCCTTGCGCAATTGATTGAATCCCAAAAGTTCTTCTCCCAAAGCAGCCATTTCCTTTCGGCACAAACGCAAACATTTTTCCAAATCTCCGGCATCACAACCGAAATATACGGTAAATACCCCTGTATCCGAATAAGGCGTATAGGCAGCCTCGATATTGTAAGCCAAACCGTAACGTTCCCGAATATTCAGATTCAGTCGGGAATTCATACCGGTTCCCCCCAAAATATTTACCAGCAAAGACAAAGCAACCCGTTTTTCTTCCGTATAATCATACGCAATATTGCCGATGATACAATGATTCTGATAGGTATCCATCTCTACCACTTTCTGTTGTGGCAAATAAATCTCCGGACGTTTCCGTTCCAACGGAACATGCACAGAAGAAAAACCGGCAAAATATTTCTCTATCAGTCGAATCAATCTTTCAAAAGAGATATCACCGACTGAACTGATGACCATTCTTTCCGGCAGGTAATTGCGTCTGACAAACCGGATGATTTTTTCCCGGTTCAATTCCTTTACAGCCTGTTCACTTCCCAAAATGTTTCGACCAATGGGATATCCCTGATAAATCAACTCCTCAAAATCATCAAAAATCAACTCGCTCGGACTGTCTTTGTAAGAGTTGATCTCATCGATCACCACCTCTTTTTCCTTTTCAATCTCCTTTTCAGGAAATATTGAATGGAAAACAATATCAGAAAACAATTCCAACGTCCGTCCGTAATCCTTGGCAAGAAAAGAGGCATAAATACAAGTATCCTCTTTGGTCGTATAAGCATTCAGTTCTCCGCCGACATCCTCCATCCGGCTCAAAATATGAAAAGCCTTCCGTTTTTCTGTTCCCTTGAAGATCACATGCTCGATAAAATGAGCTATTCCTTCTTCCTCCGGATCTTCATCCCGACTCCCTACACCGATAATCAATCCGCACCAGGCAGCCTTCCCGCTTACTTGCTGATGAATAATTTTCAGGCCATTCGCTAATATGTGTGTCTGATACATACTCCAAGGAAAATTAAAAAGAAAGAAAAAGAGACTGATTGAAAAGCCTTTTATTCGTCATTCCGGAATCCCCCATCCTGACAGCATACCTTTCAAGCAGTCTCTTTCCAATATTATTTCCAAAATCTTATTTCTGGAACAATTTTTCGAAATCAGCCATAGAAATTTCCTGTTCTTCGAGTTTTACATTCTCCCGAATCACTTCGAATACTTTGTTATCCAATGCTCTTTCATACAGGTGTTGCCGCTGTTTCTCATCATCCAGCAGTTTTGCAGCAAAACCATCCAGCTGTTCGTCGGTCAGACCGTATAAACCGTACTGCTGCAGCTGAGCAGCGGCGATCTGACGCCCCTCTTTTTTCATGTCATCAGCTTCCACCTTCACTCCATACTCCTTAACAATAGCGGATTTCACCAACTGCCATTTGAATTCGTCCCGATAACCGCCGAAATCTTTTTCCACCTCTTCCGGTGTCATGTTTTCATTGACAGCCACGATCCATCTTTTCAGGAAAGCTTCCGGCAATACCACCTCTTCGTTTTTCTTCACCAGTTTTTCTTTGGCATCAATCGTAAAACGATATTCGGAATGTCCTTTCAATTGCTTTTCGATATCTGCTTTTACATGAGCACGGAAATCTGCCACATCCTTGATGGCTCCTTCTCCATACAGTTTTGTAAACAGTTCTTCATTTACCTCCGCATCCACATAACGTTTGATTTCTTTGATGATGAAGCAATAATTTTCTCCGGCTTTTTCTGCATTTTCCTTGCTCACACCCAACATAGCTGCAAAATCGGTCTTATTCGGGAAAGCTTTGGCGGCATTGAATTTCACTTCCTCACCTGCTTTCTTGCCTTTAAAAGCATTCACAGCCTCTTCATCTTTCATGTGATAAACGGACATGGAGGCATCTTCATTCTTAATGCCATCTTCTTTTTCATTTCCATCGGCATCCAACTCGATCAATTCCCCTTTCAGATATTCCGTTCCTTCAATCTCGTCCACCGGCAAAAGATTTCCGTTATTTTTGCAGATGCTTTCGATCTGCTTGTCGATCATTTCATCATCTACTTTGATGGTATAGAAAGGAATCTTTTCACGTTTGCTCAGTTTGGCATTCACTTCCGGAGACAAAGCGATATCATAGAAAAATTCGAACTGCTCATCTTCCAGATTCAATTCTTTCTGTTCCGTCTCATTGGGAAGCGGTTCGCCCAAAATCTGCAGATTATTTTCTTTGATATAATTGTTCAATGACTCACCCAGCACCTTGTTGATTTCATCCACCAGCAGAGATTTTCCATACATTTTCTTCACAATTCCCATCGGAGTTTTTCCGGGACGAAAACCGTTTACAACTACTTTCTTCTGATAATCTTTTAATGCTTTCTCTACGCGTCCGGCGTAATCTTCTTTACCTAATTCGATCTTAATCGTTGCGTTCAGATCGTCAATCTGGTTTTTCGTAATATTCATGCCATTCTTGAATTATAGCAATTGTTATATATTTAATTCACTCTCTTCTTCATCAGAAGAAGCCACCTCGCGCAAGGTGGCTTCCTCATTCCGTACGGGCGAAGGGACTCGAACCCCCAAGTCTTGCGACACTAGATCCTAAGTCTAGCGTGTCTACCAATTCCACCACGCCCGCGTGCCAGTTTTAGACGGTGCAAAAGTAATATTAAATTTCAAATACTCAAACTTTTTTCATGAAATTCACGAAAGGGAAAAACATCTTTGATTTGTTCATGTCAGATAAATATTTACCTTTGCAAACACTGATTTATCTACTAGTTTTTTCTTACCACATGATCCAGATCAAAAACATAAAGAAAAGCTATGGGACCCTGCAAGTCCTGAAAGGCATCGATTTGGTCATTCCCGAGCGGCAAATCGTAACAATCGTAGGAGCCAGCGGTGCCGGAAAAAGTACTTTGCTTCACATATTGGGAACCCTGGACTATCCGGATGAAGGAGAAGTCTGGTACGACCAGGAAAACGTCGCTCATTATTCTCCCAACAAACTGGCTGATTTCCGTAACCACAACATCGGATTTGTTTTTCAATTCCACCATCTGTTACCGGAATTCACAGCACTGGAAAACGTATGCATGCCGGCCTGGATCAAAGGTTGCGGACGGAAAGAAGCCGAACGGAAAGCTTTCGAATTATTGGAACTGATGGGCTTGAAAGAACGAATCTCCCACAAACCGGCAGAGCTGTCCGGAGGAGAGCAACAACGGGTTTCCGTTGCCCGGGCATTGATCAATTCTCCCAAAATTGTACTGGCCGATGAACCGTCCGGCAATCTGGACACACAGACCAAAAATGAATTGCACAAACTGTTCTTCTCTTTGAGAGACGAACTGGGACAAACTTTCGTCATTGTTACACACGACACGGAACTCGCTGAAATGTCCGATCGGAAAATTCATCTGAGCGATGGACAAATCGCCTGAAAGAAAATTTCCGGACTCTCTTTCCAAAAGAAAAACATTTCACTAAGAAACCGAAGAAGCGAAATTTACGTAGAATATCGGAAAAATTAGAATTTTAGTATATCTTTGCGCGCGACTAATAAATAATGACAGATGAAATACACAGACGAACTTGATAAAGTCAGCTACAGTTTGGGACTGAGCATTGCCAGTAATCTAATTTCCTCCGGAGTAAAAACCCTACACACAGAAGCCTTTCTGGATGGTCTGAACACAGTGTTTAACGGGAAAATGCCGGAAATCATGCCGGATGAGGCCAATAACATCCTGCAGGATTATTTCGACAAACTCCAACAGGAAAAAGGCAATCAGGCAAAAGCACAAGGGGAAAAATTCCTGGCCGAAAACAAAGGGAAAGAAGGCGTTGTTGCCCTTCCCAGCGGTTTGCAATATAAAATTCTAAAAGCAGGCAACGGTCCGAAACCACAGGCATCGGATACAGTCAAATGCCACTATGAAGGCCGTCTGATCAACGGAACGGTGTTCGATTCCTCCATCCGCAGAGGTGAACCGGCCGAATTCCCCGTCAGCGGAGTCATTGCCGGATGGGTAGAAGCTCTGCAACTGATGCCGGTAGGATCTAAATGGCAGTTGTACATTCCGTCCAACCTGGCCTACGGTACACATGGTGCCGGACAGTCCATCGGCCCGAACGAAACCCTGATCTTTGATGTTGAACTTCTTGCGATTGTTTAGAATTCAAAATAATAATAAATCTTAAAACATGAAAGCTAAAAATTTACTACTTACACTGGCAGTCGGAGCACTGGCTGTTAGTTGCAACAGCGGTTCCATGAACCAAACTTCTGCGCCTTTGAAAAATGCAGCAGATACCGCCAGTTATTATATCGGTTACATGTACGGATCCGGTCTGACACAGATGGGTTTCACCGAAATCAACCGTGAAGCGTTAATGGCAGGACTCAATTCCGCCATTGCTAAAAAAGAGGTCGGTAAAGGACAATATGAAATTCAGATGTACCTGAACAATTTCATGCAAGAAATCGCCATGAAGAGAGCTGCCGAGAATGCGGAAAAAGGCAAAAAATTCATGGAAGAAAACGCTAAAAAATCCGGCGTAGACACCTTGGCCAATGGTATCCAATACAAAGTCATCAAACAGGGCGAAGGACCGAAACCGGCTGCGACGGATATTGTAAAAGTACATTACAAAGGAACTTTGATCGACGGTACAGAATTTGATTCTTCCATCAAAAGAGGCGAACCGGCCGAATTCCCGTTGAATCGGGTAATCCCGGGATGGACAACCGCTTTGCAAGCCATGCCTGTCGGCTCCAAGTGGGAAATCGTTATTCCGTCTGACCAGGCTTATGGTCCTAGAGGGAATTCCGCTATCGGTCCGAATGAAACCCTGATTTTCGAGGTTGAATTGCTGGAAATTGTAAAACCGGAAGAAAACAAAGAAGAAAACAAATAATCCCTTCGGGGAAATCCGACATAAACCCGAGGAGTATCTCCCCGGGTTTATTTTATCGCTAAATCATAATCTTTATACGCATGAATTACGAAATAAGCGGGAAACTGATTTTCAAAGAAGAGACACAACACATCAGCGACAGATTCCAAAAAAGAGAGTTTGTCATCGAAGTCGAAAATGAAAAAAATCCACAATGGAATGATTTCGTAAAAGTACAGTTGATACAAGATCGTTGTGATCTGCTTGAAAACATCGCTCTAAACGAAAACATCAAAGTATATTTCAATATCCGGGGACGCAAATGGGAAAACAAAGGACAGGTTTCTTATTTCACCAACCTGGAAGGATGGCGGATAGAAAAATTACAACCCCAAAATCCGGCAGACATTCCTATGCCCGAATATCGGGTTGAAGACATCCCGCCAATGCCGGAAGCCGACGATCTTCCATTCTAAACCAGCCGAAACAGGGGTTACTGAGTCATTCCCATACAGACGGCTCAGTAACTCATCACTTTCCATGCTGCCACCAAACCGTTTTCGCCTGACAATGCGTAAAGGTACTGGTTTCGTTTTTCACCTCATGCCACACGACCACCTCTTCTCCCCGACTTTCCATCCGATAAGCGGAATGAATATGGCTGTCCGGCATAATTTCATGGGCATAAATCACCTCTATTTCCACCAAAACATGATTTTTCAGAAATTCAAAAGGAAGTGAATTGGTAATCCAGCGCACATAAGAAGCTTGAGTTACATGCCCATTAAAATCAATGTTATCAAAAGTCGCCACAAAATCACGCACTCCCTCCATCTCACCCCCAAATTCCTTCTCAACCAACAAGGGAGGGTTCACCAATTTCGGAATATCGTGTCCTGTACTCATCGAAATCACCATTTCCGGCAAACGCAAAGGCCTCCGTCGTTTCATGTCGATGTACATCCATTCGGAGGTTGCCCGCACCAGCTCTTCTCCATTTTTGCGAATCATCCGATAATCCCGAAGAGCGAACAAGCGATCGACCCCCGAAGGCCAGGTTTCCAAAATCACTTCTTCGTCTTTCGACGGCATTTTGTGAAGCGATATGTGTAAACGATGTAACATCCAGGTAATTCCCTGTGCATTCAAAGTTTCCACATCCACCTTATACATTTCGGTTTGAGCCTCTGCCACATCATTGAACAGATCGCACAAAGTCTTCACAAACAAACGCCCTTTGTAATTGGTGTAATGATTAAAAATCCGCACCTTTTCCTCATACTTCGTCATCATCTTTTCCTCATTTACTGTTTCACATCACATATACCTCCGGTTCAATCCAGATACCAAACTTCATAAAAACGGTTTTCCGGATTTCATTGGCCAGTCGTGCAATCTCCACTCCGGTGGCTCCGCCGTAATTGACCAGCACCAAGGCCTGTTTTTCATAAACACCAGCCTTTCCCAATCTACGTCCCTTCCATCCACATTGTTCTATCAACCAGCCGGCAGACAATTTACAACAGGCTTCATCCACTTCATATACAGGTATTTCCGGATACTGTTCCCGCAAACGTTCTGCCTGCAAACGCGGAACATGCGGATTCTTGAAAAAACTACCGGCATTGGGCAATACCTTTACATCCGGCAATTTCGCCTGCCGGATCCGGATCACCGCCTGCCGGACATCCGACAGAGTTAGCGGAGTTTCCACCTTTGCAAGCTCCTGACGTAAAGCACCATAGTCCAAGCGGAATTCCGGTTGTTTCGACAAACGAAATATCACCCGGGTAATGAGATATTTATTTTTCCATTCTGTTTTAAACAGACTGTCCCTGTAAGCAAAACGACAATTCTTTCCAGCTATCTGCACTCGAACAGCCTTTTCCAGCTCAATTGCTTCCACCCATTCAATCCGTTCTCCGGCTTCCATTCCATATGCCCCGACATTTTGTACCGGAGCCGCTCCGACATGCCCCGGAATCAAAGAAAGATTTTCAATTCCACCCCATCCTCTCTCGACGGTCCAGGCAACCAGATCGTCCCACTCTACCCCAGCACCAACCCTCACCCATACCTCTTTTTCATCTTCCTTCCATATCTCCATTCCCTGCATATGGGGATAAAAAACAGTTCCATCAAAATCCTCCGTAAACAAAAAATCACTTCCTCCTCCCAATATCAATATTTCCGAAGGTTCCCATTCATACTCCGCCACAAAGGCTCGCAACTCCTCTTCGTCATCGCTCTCCACAAAATACTTACATTTGACATCAATATCAAATGTATTATATGCTTTCAGACTACAATCTTCTCGGACTTCAATCATAACTAATCTAAAATCACTTATCTTTGTACACAAATATATCTGCAAATATACGAAAAACATGAACACTTTACCGGCTCCGTTTGAAGATCGCATGAGAAAACTTCTAGCCAACGAGGCTTCTGATTTTTTCGATGCCCTACAAACAGTACCCCCTGTCAGCATCCGACTAAATCCCGGGAAACCCCTTCCTGTCGAACAGTTGTTTCCGGAAGAGCAGTTTCTTTCTTCCGTTCCTTGGTGTGAATCGGGCTTTTACCTAAAAAGCCGCCCTCTATTCACTTTGGATCCCAGTCTGCACAGCGGTGCTTATTATGTACAGGAAGCCTCTTCCATGTTTTTAGATCATCTGCTAAAACATCTTTTGCCGGACCGGCCGGTAAAAATACTCGATTTATGCGCCGCTCCCGGAGGAAAATCCAGCCTGCTTGCCGCCCGTTTACCGAAAGACAGTCTGTTGGTATCCAATGAAGTCATCCGTTCCCGGGCAGCGATTCTGAAAGAAAACCTGATCAAATGGGGACAGGCCGACATCGTAATCACCAACAATGACCCGTCCGACTTCCGGCCATTGGAAGGGGCTTTTGACCTGATTGTCGTCGATGCCCCCTGCTCCGGAGAAGGAATGTTCCGAAAAGATCCGCAGGCCATCCGGGAATGGAGTGAAAACAATTTACAGCTTTGTCAGGAACGCCAACGGCGAATTCTGGCAGACATCTGGCCTTGCCTGAAAACCGGCGGCTTTTTGATATACAGTACCTGTACTTTCAATCCCGAAGAAAACGAAGCCATTCTGGAATATCTACTCCAAACCCAAGACGCACAAGCGGTAGAAATTCCTTTCAATTTCCCGGGAATTGTTCGAGGTAACAGCAAAAACCCTTGTTATCGCTTTTACCCGCACCGCATCCAAGGAGAGGGATTTTTCACCGGAGTATTGCAGAAGACGGAAGAAACCAACTTTAAAGCCGGTAAAAATAAAAAGCCCAACTCTTCCAAAACAACCATTCTGCCGGAAGAAATCCGCCAGTACATCCAGCACCCCGAAGATTTTCTTCCCTACCGGCAAGAACAGATCCTCGGAATCTTTCCGGCCCGACATGAAGAATTCATACAATACCTGAACAAATATCTGCACATTCTTTACCAGGGATGTGAACTGGCCGAAACCATCCACGGCAAAAGCAAACTTTTACCAGCAGCAGCCCTCTGGCAAGGACTCGACAGAAGCGCTTGCAGCAGTTTCGAAACCGATCGGAATACGGCTCTGACTTTTCTGAAAAAGGAAGAAATTCCGGCTCCGGAAAAGCACAAAGAATGGCTGTTAATCACTTACCGGAATCAAGGATTGGGATGGTGTAAACATTTAGGTAACCGGCTGAATAACTATTACCCCAAAGAATGGAGAATCCGAATGGCCATCGAATAAATCAAATACTTTATCATAATACAGACCATGAATTACATCGAAGTCACTTTTAACATCACCCCATATGCCGAAGCAGTAGCCGACGCATTGATAGCAGAACTGAGTCAAATCGGTTACGACGGTTTTTCATACACCGACCAAGGTTTCATCGCTTATATTCCAGTCCAAGACTATCAGGCAGAAGCCATCGGACAATTGGAAGTATACCGTTTTTTTACCCAGGAACACCGGATCGAAACAACGGTTCAGGAAATAGAAGACCAGGACTGGAACAAAGTATGGGAAGAAAATTTCACCCCCATTGTTGTCGACAACCGTATATTGGTAAGAGCCGGCTTTCACGAAACAATTCCCGGCATAGAATATGAAATTCTAATAGAACCCAAAATGAGCTTCGGAACCGGTCATCACGCCACCACCGCACTCATGCTACGGACAATTTTGGAGCATAAGGATCAAATCCGCGGGAAACGGGTTCTCGACATGGGATGCGGCACCGGTATCCTTTCCATCATGGCGGCCAAAGTCGGGGCCCATGACATTACAGGCATCGACATTGATAGCTGGGCCTACAACAATGCCATGGAAAATATACGTGACAATCACACAGATAACATTACGATCAAAATCGGAGATGCTGCTTTATTAGCCCAGGAACAAACGTTCGACATCATTCTGGCCAATATCAACCGCAATATTCTGCTGAACGACATGCCCCATTACACCGCTAAACTGTCATCCGACGGTCTCCTCATCATGAGCGGCTTCTATTTGCAAGACTTACCTCTAATTCGGGAAAAAGCCGAATCTTTAGGTCTGGTATTCAAAGAATACCGGGAAGAACAGAAATGGGTTGCCGCCAGCTTCCACAAAAATTAATCACGTTGTTAAATTTACAACAAAGTGTTGTTTTATCAATGAGAATATTGCACCTTTGCAGCCGGAATAAATGAAATATTTTAATTTAACACAAAAAATGAAAGTTTTAAAATTCGGAGGAACCTCTGTCGGAAGCGCAGAAAGGATTCGTGCAGTTGCTAAACTCATCAATGATGGTGAACCTAAAATAGTGGTATTATCGGCCATGTCCGGAACCACCAACACTTTAGTAGAAATTTCTGAATGCCTGTACCGGAATGAAAAACAGGCAGCCCTTCAAATCATACAGAATTTAGAAGTTAATTATTACATCACAGTCACCGAATTATTCGAGACCGAAGCTTACATCCAAAAAGGGAAAACCTTTATTCAAACAATCTTCACCTATTTGCGTTCGTTCATCAACAAGGATTTTTACCCATTGCAGGAAAAAGCGGTATTGGCACAAGGTGAAATAATGTCGACCACACTGATGCATTACTATTTAGAGGAAAGCGGCGTAAAGAACACCCTGTTGTCAGCGTTGGAATACATGCGCATAGACAAAGACTGTGAACCGGATTATTTTTACATCCAACAAAATCTGAAACGGGAATTGAATCAACCCGACACCCAGGAGCTCATCATTACCCAAGGATTCATTTGCCGCAACGCCTATGGAGAAATAGACAATCTGAAACGGGGAGGCAGCGATTATTCGGCCGCACTGGTAGGAGCCGCTATCAAAGCAGAAGAAATTCAAATCTGGACAGACATCGACGGATTCCATAACAACGATCCCCGAGTGGTAGAAAACACCAAAGCCATTCGTCACCTCTCATTCGACGAGGCTGCGGAACTGGCATATTTCGGGGCAAAAATCCTGCATCCGTCAAGCGTACAACCGGCCAAAAAAGAAAACATTCCGGTCCGTCTGAAGAATACCCTCTGCCCCAACGATGAAGGTACCCTGATTACAGAAGAGAGTCCGGCCAAAAACATCAAAGCCGTAGCTGCCAAAAGCGGAATCACCGCCATCAAGATCAAATCTACCAACATGTTGCTGGCATACGGATTTTTAAGAAAAATATTCGAAGTATTCGAAGCCTGGAAAACACCGATCGACATGATCGCCACCTCCGAAGTAGCGGTTTCACTGACCATCGACAGCACCGACCATCTCGAAGAAATTCTCAAAGACCTGAAAAAATACGGGACAATTGAAGTCGACCGCAATATGGCCATCGTCTGTATCGTCGGTGATTTTTCCGCCGGCAAATCGGGATTGGGAGCACAAGTGCTACAGGCGCTGGACGAAATTCCAATCCGTATGATTTCATATGGAGGCAGTGAACACAACATTTCCTTTCTGGTAAAAGAAGAAGACAAGAAAAAAGCCATGGAAGACCTCAGCCAAAAGCTGGAAGATCTCCATTATTAAACGAAAGACCATGCAGCTATCACATCTTCCGAGTCATGTTCCGACGCCATGCTATTTTTATGACCTGGTCCTGTTGGAGAAAACCTTACAAACCGTACAGGCAGCATCGAGTCCTTACGGTTATCACATACATTATGCCATCAAAGCCAATGCCAATCCGGTATTGCTTCGACGAATCAGCCGCTACGGACTGGGAGCGGATTGTGTCAGCGGGAATGAAATCCAGCGGGCCCTGGAATGCGGTTTTCCGGCGGATGGCATCGTTTATGCCGGTGTCGGGAAAAGTGACATAGAAATCGAACAGGCACTACAACGGGATATCTTCTGTTTTAATTGCGAATCTTTACCGGAAATCCATGTCATCGACGAGATTGCCGGCCGCATGGGGAAAAAGGCCCGCATCGCCATACGAGTCAACCCCAATGTGGATGCCCACACTCATCACTACATCACAACCGGCATTGAAGAAAATAAATTCGGGATTTATCTATACGACCTGAAACATGTCATCACAGAGGTATTACAACTGACTCACATCGAGCTGATCGGGCTGCATTTCCACATCGGCTCACAGATCACAGACATGAGTGTATTCCGGGGCTTGTGCATCCGGGCCAATGAAATTCAGCAAGCGATGAAAGAACGCGGTCTGCTACTACCTCATATCAATTTCGGTGGTGGTTTGGGGATCGATTACAATGAACCGTATCGTACCCCCATTGCTGATTTCAAATCGTATTTTGCCACTTTTGCCCAATTCTTTGAACCGGAACCGCACCAACAGATTCATTTTGAACTGGGACGTTCAATTGTCGCCCACTGCGGTGATCTGCTGGCCCGGGTTCTGTATGTCAAAGAAGGTAAAAAAAGAAAATTTGCCATTCTTGATGCAGGCATGAACGACCTGTTACGGCCAGCTCTCTACCAGGCTTTTCACAAAATCGAAAATCTCAGTTCCCAGGAACCGGAAGAGAAATACGATGTAGTCGGACCGATTTGCGAATCGGCCGATTGTTTCGGGAAAGATGTCACTTTGCCCCAAACCCACCGAGGCGATTTAATCGCCATCCATTCCTGTGGAGCCTATGGAGAAACGATGGCTTCCCGCTACAACCTGCGGGATCTGGCTCCGGCCATCTTCAGTGAGACGGAAAAAGATTAAACCAGCCATAAAACGACCTCCGGTTCTGTTGGTAAAATTTACTTTAAACAGAACCGGAGGTCGATTTTTAATGAAAAACTTCTCCTAACCTATCTTGTCCGACTTCTTTTTCGGTGCTTCAGCCGGTTTGGCGATCGATTCCCGCATTTGAGTATCTGCCTCAATATTTTTCATCCGATAATAATCCATAACACCCAAATTACCGGAACGGAACGCTTCCGACATAGCCAACGGAATATTGGCCTCCGCCTCGATCACTTTCGCTTTCATCTCCTGTGCCAATGCCTTCATTTCCTGCTCTCGGGCTACGGCCATCGCTCTTCTCTCTTCAGCCTTGGCCTGAGCAATTTTCAGATCGGCTTCGGCCTGATCGATCTGTAAACCGGCACCGATATTTTTACCGACATCGATATCGGCAATATCTATAGACAAAATCTCAAAAGCCGTTCCGGAGTCCAATCCCTTGTTGAGAACCACCTTAGAAATAAAATCCGGATTTTCCATCACTGCCTTGTGCGACTCCGAAGAACCGATAGAAGATACGATTCCTTCTCCTACCCGAGCCAATACGGTTTCTTCTCCGGCACCTCCCACCAAGCGTTTGATATTCGCCCGCACCGTCACACGAGCTTTAGCAATCAGCTGAATGCCATCTTTTGCCACAGCAGTTACCGGAGGGGTATTGATGACTTTCGGATTTACACTCATCTGTACTGCCTCAAAAACATCCCGTCCGGCCAGATCCACCGCAGTAGCGATCTGGAAAGTCAGATCAATGTTCGCTTTTGATGCCGACACCAGAGCATGCACCACCTGGGCTACATGTCCCCCGGCCAAATAATGTGCCTCCAACAAATCCCGATACAAGTCAATACCGGCTTTCTTCCCCTCAATCATCGCACTGACGATCACCGTAGGCGGTACTTTCCGCCAACGCATCAGCACCAGCTGAAGCAAAGAAATCTTCACATCGGATACCAAGGCCTGAAACCACAAACCGACGGGGATTAAATACAGAATAACCCATAGCAGGAACAGACCTCCGGCAATGGCTATCACTAACAATATAACACTGCTGTTTTCCATGTCAAACTGTTTTTAATTGTACAATTACTTTATTCTTCAATACTTTTATTACTTCTACCGGACACTGGGCATCGATATATCCAGAACGGGATTCTGCTTCCACCACCACCTCTCCGATTCTCACATTGCCCATCGGCGCCAGACGTCCCAACGTCACACCGCAATCACCCACTTGTATCGAACTGTCGATACCTTCCACTGCACTGTCAATCTGAGTATGCAGACTCAATTTCTTCCAGGTCTTCGTGCGCATGACATACCAAGTTACAGCAAACCCCAAGATCACCGTCCCCAGCAGAATCAAATGACCTGTAGCACTTCCATAATATGCATAACCGAAATAAATTCCGGCAATCACACAGGCAAATCCCAAAACGCCCGTAATTCCGACTCCCGGGATTACCAAAATTTCCAATAATACCAGTATAGCACCGATCAAAATCAGCATGCCGACAATCAACCATTCCATGGCTCAAAATTTACACCTAATTAATCAGAGGATAAAGATATATTTTTCCAGAATTCACAACAAGTCTAACGTATATTTTTCAGATCGGATTTTTTATATTTACTTTGCAGTGTTTTTCCGATAAGTAAACCAATCGCTATGAATCTGAACACAGATAAAGAAGAGACGTTCTATCACAAAGATGAATACTTCGATCAAGAAAGAACGGAAAAGTTGAGTTATCATTACCATGAAATCATCAAACTGTTAGGAGAAAATCCCGAACGGGAAGGTTTGCAGAAAACACCGTTACGCGTAGCGAAAGCCATGCAATTCATGACCCAGGGATACCAACAGAATCCGGAAGACATATTGAACTCCGCCTTATTTAAGGAAGACTATCGCCAAATGGTCATCGTCAAAGACATCGAGATCTACTCGCTATGCGAACATCACATGCTTCCTTTTGTGGGACGTGCACACGTTGCCTATATTCCGAACGGTTATATCACCGGTCTGAGTAAAATCGCCCGGGTGGTCGAGGCCTACTCCCGCCGCCTTCAGGTGCAGGAAAGGCTGACCCAACAGATTAAAAACTGCATCCAAAACACCCTTCACCCATTGGGTGTAGCCGTCGTTATCGAAGCCCAGCATCTGTGCATGATGATGCGAGGAGTGCAAAAACAGAACTCCGTTACCACTACCTCGGACTTCAGCGGCGCCTTTGAAAAACTGGCTACCCGGGAGGAATTCATCCGATTGATCAGTGCAAAATTAAGATAAGAAAAATACAAGAATCAGATATCAAAATTAAAATGTTATGAAGAAAGCTTTTGTATTTCCCGGACAGGGAGCGCAATTTGTAGGCATGGGAAAAGAGTTGTACGAAACCTCCGCCCGAGCCAAGGAACTATTCGAACAAGCCAATGAAATCCTGGGCTTCCGCATCACAGACCTGATGTTTGCCGGAACAGACGAAGACCTGAAACAGACCAAGGTTACACAACCGGCCATTTTCTTGCATTCCGTAATCTTGGCCGACAGTTTAAGCGAGACTCCGGACATGGTTGCAGGTCACTCTCTGGGAGAATTTTCAGCTTTAGTAGCAGCCAAAGCCCTGTCTTTTGAGGACGGTCTGCGTCTGGTACACGCCAGAGCAATGGCCATGCAAAAAGCATGTGAAGCCAATCCTTCCACCATGGCTGCCGTAATCGGCATGGCTGACGAAACCGTAGAATCTATTTGCAAAGAAATCGACGAAGTCGTCGTTCCTGCCAACTATAACTGCCCGGGACAAATCGTAATCTCCGGCAGCAACAAAGGCATTGAAATCGCCTGCCAGAAATTGTCAGAAGCAGGAGCCAAAAGAGTCCTGCCGCTGAAAGTAGGCGGAGCTTTCCATTCCCCGCTGATGGAACCAGCCCGTCAGGAATTGGAAGCAGCCATTAAAACGACACATTTCTCCAATCCGATCTGCCCGATCTATCAGAATGTCGATGCCCTGCCTTACACGGACCCGGGCAAAATACAGGAAAATCTGATCGCCCAACTGACCGCCTCTGTCAGATGGACGCAGATCATGAAAAACATGATTGCCGACGGAGCCGGTTCCTTCCTCGAAATCGGACCGGGGAAAGTACTCCAAGGCCTGCTCAAAAAAGTCAGCAACGAAATTGAAACCAGCGGTATCCAATAAATACGGCGGAGAATATCATATCCTGGATCCCACGGAATATAAACAACCGTGGGATCTTTTTCAAAATGATACTCCCATCTCACGAAAATTTCAGTCTCTTTCCAATTTTTCTCAATAATTTTATATCTTTATCCCTGTCATAATGGAGATTTGTGTATCAATATGTCCGATAAAAAATTAAAACGTCGTCTAAATGCTCTTCTCAGACTTTTGATTATGCTGCTGATTTGCATAATCACCATCTACTTATTTCCCAAAGTAGGTAGTTTTCAGTATGAATATCAGAAAGGGATGCCCTGGAGATACGAAACCCTGGCAGCTCCGTTCGATTTTCCAATACACAAAACAGAAGATGAATTGCAGGCAGAACGGAAGAAACTGACTGAAAATCAATGTCCGATCTTTAATCTCAACCATCAGTTAGCCGAATCCCAAATCCGTAAATTCAAAACAGCGTTACAAACCTTTAGTAATGAATCGACCGCAAAAATATTGAATCAACTGATCGAGGAATTGCAGGCCATCTACAATGCCGGTATTCTCCAATTGCCGGAACCGCTGGACGCCACAAAAATTCAAAGCATCCAGATTGTCGAAAACAACATCGGTAAGAAGATAGAATTCGAGCGGGTATACACACTGAAAAAAGCCTATTCTACCTTGAGCGAGCAGATTGAAAAATCGGGATTGCCACAATCGGTCCGAGAAAAAATTATCTCTCTGAACCTGAATAACTATCTGCTACCCAATCTGGAATTCGATGCGTCCAAAACCTCGCTCGAAACCCTGAACCAACTGAAAAATATCAGCCTCACGGCCGGCATGGTACACCAGGGAGATATCATCATCAGCAAACGGGAATTGGTGACTCCGGAAAAAGTAAAAATCCTAAATTCCCTGAAAAATGAGTATCAGCAAAACCTCGGCAGTACAGAGACCTATATGCGTACCATCGGAGGACAGTTTATTTTAGTACTGGTAGCTTTAATGGTTTTCTCTATCTTTTTCTACTACTCCAAAAAAAGAATATTCTACAACAACCGGGAATTTATTTTCTTATACGGTTTATTCCTGGCAACCATTGTATTGGGCAGTCTGGGCTATCATCAAAGCATCAATATGTTCGCGATTCCTGTACTATTTTTCATCATCATCGTGAACATTCTGATCGGCAGCCGTTCCGCCCTCTATCTGCTATTGAGCAGCACCCTGCTGATCTCTTATTATGCCCCCAACAGCTACATGTATGCATTCATGCAAATCACTGCCGGGATTGTTGCTATTTTCAGCTTATCCCAGCTGCAACGCCGGGGACAGCTGATTGTATCGATATTTTTGATTTTTATGACTTACAGTCTGGTCTACATGGCATTTATCCTGACTCAGGAGGGAGAAATCCGCAGTACACACCTGTTTGCCCTAATCTGGCTGGCCATCAACTGTCTGTTGTTAACCCTGACATATCCGGTAATTTATATTTTCGAACGCATTTTCGGCTACACCTCCGAAATCACATTGATCGAATTGTCGAATCCTAACCACCCGGCCTTGCGAAACCTGACCAAAAAGGCACCGGGAACCTTCCAGCATTCGCTGATGGTCGCCAATCTGGCCGAAGAAGCGATCTATCGGATTGGTGGGAATCCGCTATTAACACGAACCGGAGCCTTGTATCACGATATCGGGAAAACCTTCGACCCGATTTTCTTTATTGAAAATCAAAGCGGGGGAATTAACCCGCACGATCAATGTGACTTCGATATCAGTGCGCAACACATCATCGACCATGTCCGCAAAGGCGTGGAACTGGCCAAGAAATACAATCTTCCGGAAGGAATCGTCAATTTCATCCGCACTCATCACGGAAAAAGCAAAGTGAAATATTTCTACAACTCATTCAAAAACAAATACCCGGATCGGGAAATCGATGAATCCAAATTTACTTACGACGGTCCGGATCCTGTCAGTCGAGAATGTGCGGTTGTCATGATGGCCGATGCCGTAGAAGCGGTATCCAGGACATTGTCTGACAAAACCGAGGAGAATATTACAAAAGTAGTCGACAATATTATCAACGGACAGGTACAAGAAGGCCGTTTTATCAACGCAGACATCACTTTTAAAGACATTGCAACGGTAAAAAAGGTTTTCATCGAAATGTTAACTAACATTTATCATTCTCGAATTGCATATCCTAAACTCAAACAAGAAGAAAAAATAAACACTAAAACTTAGGAACATGACACAAAAAGCCATTACGATCAAAGACTTAGCAGAAAAACTAAATATTTCTGTGTCAACAGTGTCACGGGCGCTGAAAGACAATCCCGAGATCAGCCAACAAACTCGCAAAACCGTACAGGCATTGGCCAAAGAATTGGGTTATAAACCCAATCCCATTGCAGTTGCCTTAAAAACTCATAAAAGCAACACGATTGGAGTCGTTGTTCCCCAGATTGTAAATACCTTTTTTGCGAATGTCGTGAGAAAAATAGAAGAAGTCGCCGACAAATACGGTTACAATGTATTGATGGCCTCTTCCAACGAAAGTTTCGAAAAGGAAAAGAAAAATATCGATATTTTCCTGGCGAACCGTTGTGATGGCATCATTCTTTCTATTTCAAAGGCGACCACCTCGTATGAACATATCAAACAAATTCAGGAAATGGGAATTCCCTTAGTATTGTTCGACCGGACAATCAAAGAACTGAACGTTTCCAAAGTAGTGGCCGATGATGCCGATGCCGCCTTCAAAGCCGTACAACACCTGATTCATGGAGGTGCAAAAAAGATCGCCCTGCTGACAGGTCCGGAACAGCTGTCCATTGGGAAAAACCGGATGAAAGGCTATCTGAAGGCCATGACCCTGAACAAACTGGAAATCAATACGGATTATATCGTCCGTTGCGAGGATTTTTCTGTAAAAGCCGCCAAAGAGGCCACCCAGCATTTGTTAAACATGAAAAACATGCCGGACGCCATTTTTGGTATCAATGACGACATGGCCATCGGAGCCATCGAAGCCATCAAAGAAAAAGGATTGAAAATTCCGCAAGAAATTGCCGTCTTCGGCTTTTCAAACAGCAAGCGCTCCCACTACATGAGCCCGTCTGTCAGTACCATCAACCAATTTCCAGAAAAGATCGGAGAAACTGCCGCAGAACTTCTTTTCGAACAGATTTTGGATCCGAGACATGCCAAAATCCGGGAAGAGGTCATCAACAGCGAACTGATCGTACGGGAATCTTCCGACCGCTCCTACTTATAAAAACAAAGCCCCGAAAGTCTCACCAACTTTCGGGGTATATTCCCAAGATCAATCCATTTCATTTTTTCCCAAGCAAATCATCCACCAATTTTTCAAAAAAGCCCTTATAGGAAGTCATGCTCACCTTTCCGGAAATCTGTTCCTTACGCTCCATTTCCCGGACGGCCTGCACAAACCAATGGGCAGCCTTGTAACGAATTCCTTCGTCATCACAATTTTCATTGATCTTTACCCCCCAACTATACAATTCCGCATCAGGAATCTTCTCCTCATACCATTTTTCTTCCGCCAATACCACAAAAGTACGCCAGTCTCCGACTTTTTCGGCAGCATGCATACGGGCATTCCGGACAATCTGTCTCCACCCTTCAACCTTTTCCTTCTTCAAACGTTTCGTATAGACCTTAAAACCGGCTTCATCAAATTTTCCACCTTTTACAAAATTTTCTGCCCCTGCGATCCAGATATCAGCGATTTTTTTACGTACGGTATCTTCACCATAGCGGTCATACAATTGCCGGCGATGCATCAAAACATCCTGGAACAGTTCTGAATCAGCAGTCTGATAATAACGGTTAAAAAGATTCCAATACTTTTCTTCCCGCAAAGAGTCAAAGTTCAATTTTCCAAAATAAACCGCGGCAATCTGAGCAGCCCGTTCCCACATATCAGCCCGTTCCAGCCTCTTCATATAACTTTCCAAAAAATCGGCATCCCGATTTCCTGCCTGATAAGCTGCCTCCATACCGGCTAATCCTTGTCCTGTCAATACCAGTTGTGCCTCCTGCAACAACTCCTCCGGTCCCATATTGCTTTTAACCCGATGAAGTTCTTTCCCGTCAGCATCTTGAAAAATCAGAAACGCCCGTCCGGATTCCCTGGATACATTCACAAAATGCCGTTCAAACAAAGAAGCCACTTCCGGATCAGCAAAAACCGTTCGCAACATCTCTTTATGGGCTCCTCCGGGAATATACATATCTACAAAAACGAGTTTATTTTCCTGCCGCGCTTTCTGCCGCGCTTCCTCATCCGTCAATTCCTGAAATGATATCCCCTGTGCCTTTTTCAAGGCAATCTCGGCACTTTCCAGCAATTGTGCCTGCGTCATAACAACCGGTGTCCGATAAACCTCTTTTCCACTCCGATTCAGAAACAACAAAGCCGGAACTTCATGGATATCATATTGTTGAGCCAATGTAGCCGTTTTAGAAGTATTGATACGCAAATTGATAAAATGCTGATTATAGCAATCCGCCACCTCATCCAAATTCAACACATTTTTTTCCAACAACAAACAAGCCTGTTGCTGATCAGCAGTAAAATACAAACAGATCAGCCGATCACTCTCATCCGACTTTTTCAAAGCCTCCTCAAAAGGCAAAGCGTCAAACCGCACCGAACGGCTGTTATTCTTTTTGACGGTTGCCAACTGTTTAGCTTTTTCAAAGCGCTCTCTGAGAATAAAAGGATCTTTAGCCACCTCCTCCGGACTCGCCATTTCCAACAAATCCCCATACGGCATCAAAAAAGCAAACATCGGCGGTTCATACAAAAGCAAACGAGCCTGCAGTTTCTGTGTCTGTACCTCATCCCAGCGAATCGCAACTACATTCCGCTGCAAAAAAATCATCAAATCAGAATTCCCGGAAATCTTTTTTTCTATTTTCGAATCTATATTTCCGACCGCCACCAATACCAGCTTATTTTCCCGAGCAGCCTGTAAACAGGCCTGTTCCCAAGTGTACGCTTGAAATAATCCGGGCGATCTTTGAGCATACAGAGAGGAAAGCCATATTCCGCCTCCCCATAGCCACATCATTATCAATAATAATCTCTTCATCATGGTTTTATATATTACAAAAATAAAACCGGAACCATTCACTTCTTTTACATTTCGACAAGTTTTAACATTTTTAACATTGTAAAAAAAGCGGATAAAATTGCATACGACAACTTTATCCGCTCGAAAACTTCACACAAAGCGTACCTTACATACCCATGGCCGGCATAGCAATACTCTCCTTTTTCCTACCGCTCAACACTTCTTCGATCTTGTCGGTCAATGCTTTCCCGCGAAGATTCTTTGCAACGATCCGTCCTTCCTTATCTATCAACAAAATATACGGAATACCGGAAAACTGATACTGTTTCATCACATCCTTACCGGCTTTCGAAGCCTGTACCTGTGACCAGGGCATATTTTCCTCCTCCATCGCCTTACGCCAGGCAGCCTCATCCTTATCGATGGAAACACTCAAAAATGCAACACCTTTATCATGATAAGCCTCATATGCTTCCTTTAAATTAGGAATTTCAGCCCGACAGGGACCACACCAGGATGCCCAGAAATCCAATACCAGCACCTTCCCCTTAAAATCCTGCGGACCCAAATTCTTTTTTCCATCCGGTGTCGGATAAGCAAATTCAGGAGCAATCTTCCCTTCGGCCAAACGTTCCTGTTGCGCTTTGGCTTCTGTACGATCTGCCTTATACTTCAAAAGCGGAGCATAATGAGGATTTTTAGCCTCCAGAGATTTCAACACTTGTTCTACCAGCGCCTCATCCTCCGGTTTTCTCAGCATGGGTAAAACCGCCAGCACACTGTTGCGATCCGCATAATGTTCTGCCAGATAACGGGCCCGGGCATGGGACTCTTCGCCCAACAAATTGTAAAATTTACCGGACACCTCCTGTTTTCCCGCATCATCCAGCCCCGGTATGCGGTAAACATTCTGAGAAACTCCGATCATCAACTGATAGCCGCGATAATTATCCCAATTCATCAAATTCAGGACTTCATTATTCGGACCTCCCTGAATATATACATACGGCGGATTTTTTATCACAATCTTTGCCGTATCCATTCCACGGAAATTAATGACTAGATCCTCATCCTCCGCCCAAAAAGACACGCTTTGCCATTTCTGACAATCCAAGGTATATACGCCGGGCCGTTCGACTTTCATCTGAAATTCATACGTACCATCCGGATTTACCGCACAAGAATCAATCACCTGTTTGTCAAATCCTTGTCGTTCGATAATTTCCATATTGAACCGATCATATGGAAATTGAACTTTTCCTTTGATGGTAATCGTTTTCTGGGCATTCACTTCTCCAGAAAAAGCGAGGAGTACACTCCCTAACACAAAACTTAAAATCTTTCTCATATCATCTACATTAAATTATACTATTCCCCTTTAGCCGGTTGTTTTAACTCCTCTGCCAATTTTTCAAAATAGGGCCGGAAAGACATCATGCTATTTTTCCCGTCCGCCTCTCTTTGTGCAGAAACCGCCGCCGCTTCTTCAAACCAAACCGCCGCCGTTTTCCTCAGCTCCAGATCTTTACACCGCTGATTGATACGTAATCCCCAATTATACAGAATCATATCCGACACAGACCCTTTTTTCAACTGCTCAGAACCGAGAGAGATATAACTCTTCCAATCCCCCAATTTCTCGGCATTGTTCATATTGGCATCATCAATAATCTGAAGATTACCCTCAACATCGGCTTTGGCCAAACGTTTGATATATTTCTTATACCCTTTCTTATCAAACACAACCTCATCTCCCTTTCCCTGAACATACCGATTGGCCCCCATCGCCCAAACAATCCGAATCTTTGCTTTCACCTCTCTTTCTCCAAACAGGGCATAGAAATCGGTCCGATGCTCATATACATACAGAAACACCTTCGAATCAACATCCTGTACATATTTCACAAACAGTTCCCAATAAGGTTTCTCTTTCAACTTTTCCAACTCCATTCCAGCAAAATAGTCCAGACATACCTTCTCTGCCTTTTCTGCCTGATTGGCCAAATCCAATGCCGTCAAATAATCATTGATAAATGCCGGCTCCCGATTCCCATTCCGGTACTCTTCATCCATATAAGCCAATCCCTTACCATCACGAGCCAGGTTTGCCTGCCGTATCAAAGCGGCAGCATCCACACTTCCGACCACGGTATGTACCACTTCTCCAGCCCCGTTGATAAAATGCATCGTAGGATAAGCAGTCACCTGATATGTCTCCTTCAACTGTTTGCCTTCCCCTTTCTCCATATCCATCTTCACATTCACAAAAACCTCATTGAACAGAGCCGCCACTTCCGGATCCGTAAATACAGTTTTAGCCATCATTTTACAGGGACCGCACCAAGAAGTATAACAATCGATAAAAATCAATTTATTCTCTTTCTTGGCCTGTTCCAAAGCCTGTTGCCAATTTCCCTGAAAGAATTCAATCCCTTCCGCCTTTTTCAAAGCCTCCTGTCCATAAGCAATAAACGCATCTCCTTCGGTATACCCACCAGCCATATGAACCAATTTTCCATCCCCATTGACAAACAGAAAAGCAGGATAACCCGACACTCCATATTTCTCTGCCAGTTCTTTCTTTTCTCCGAAATCGATTTTCAGATTGATAAAATGTTGATTATAAAAATCAGCTACCCGATCCAAAGAAAAAACATTCTTAGCCATCAATACGCAAGGCTGACACCAGGCAGTATAAGCATCTATAAAAATCAGCTTATTTTCCTGTTTTGCTTTTTTCATCGCATCTTCCAAAGACTGTTCCGCAAAAACAATTGAACGGCTGTTTTGTCGTTTGATGGCAGCAGCAGACAAGGCTTTCTCGCCGGCAGCCAATAATTTCCCCGGTTCTTTCATCGCATGAAAAGGGCTGACCACCTCCAGAATATCCCCATTGGGCATAAAAAAGGCATAAGTCGGATACATGTACATCACCATCTTGGGTGCAAAAGCCTTTCCAGCCTCCGAATTCATATCCATCCGAATCGCCACGACATGTTTCTGACAAAATGCGGCAATTTCAGGTTTGGAAAACAAATCATACAGGGACTTATCCTGTTTTTTCTGTTCCTGAGGAGTTCTCGCCGGTCGCATGACATCCACCAACACAATCTTCCCTTCCTTCTCAGCCAGTTCTGCTGCCTGTTCCCACGACAGATCCAAAAATCCTGCCTTATTCTGAGCACCAAGCGACAAGGTCGACAATAACCAAAACCATATTCCAATCCATTTTTTCATTTTCACTCTATTTCTTATAATACATATCTTTAATTATACCAAATCCTGTATACTCCTGTGGTGTCTCCAATGGAAGACCGGACATTTCATTGAACAACACTTTATATACCTTTCCTTCATTTCCTTTTTGGGTTGCAACAAATAATAATTTTCCATTCATAGAATTATCAGAGGGATTAACATACAATTTCATCTGAATAATTTTTTCACCTGCTCCCACCGTCAAAAATTCAGTTGCACTATCCTTTCCATAACGCCATGTATATACTTTAGAATCAGTTGCATAGAAAACAAAATCACCTCTGATTCCAAAAGCATAACAATTGGCTTGTTTGATATCCGTCAATTGACTCAAATCTAAATTTGCCACTGCTACAGGATCAGATGTCACCAGATTCGCACGCAATAAATATGGATTACCATTTTCATCTTTCATAATCAGACATGTTTCTCCATCCTTCCCTTCATTCATATATACAAACTCCAACTCCGGATCAATCTCCCCCGTATTAAAAGCGCCACCAACAGAAATGGGGGCATTCAAATTACCCCAAGTACCCACCGTCAGGAAGCGATTGTTTTTTATATCAAACAAAACCGCACAGTTCGTATTCCCGGTCACTCGAATCGGAGCAATGGCCGGAGCTGCTGCATAATCTGCCACACCTGCACTTTCCGTAAACTGCGTCTGTCCCATCATGCGGTAAGAAACCGTATAAACCTTATGATCATTCACCAAAATTTCCGTATTACCTCCTTTGGTATCATAACACTGCGCTTGTGGATTAACAGCACTCAATGTCACCACAGAACTGAACAAATCGGTATAGGTAATTCCTTCTCTTTCCTTATAAGTAGAGGCATCCAGAATATAGGCACCATCATCCGTATATACGTAAAAATTCGAACGATAATCACACACAGCCATAAAACGTCCTTTTTGAATCTTCTTGCCATCATTATTCAAAGAAAAATAATCTTTAACCACCCGTCCATCTCCTCCGGCAACGACATCTTTATCCCGAATGATCTGCAAATCTCCCTCTCCATTTCCATTTTCATCCAATACCATCCATCCGTTAACAGCTGAAATAATAAACTCAAATTTCAACTGAGTCAAAGCTCCGGTATTTTTATTTTTAACTTTTAACACCAACCAATAATCCCGTGGACTGTCGACAATCCGATAATCCAGATTTTGCGTCATCGCAAGTGTATCCGCTTGTTCATAATGACCCGGCGTTCCTTGCGGATTTTTCGGATAACGGAACCATACAAATTCATAGTCTGATGCAGTCGTGCCAGCCTTGAATTCCAATTCCGGTACCAATTTAATCTGCTCATTTTCCAGGCAAACCAACCTGTTACCGTTATCAGTCACTCCAGGTATCGCTTTTATAAGCGCTTCCCCGATTTCTTCATATTCATAATTTCCTTTATCTTCAAAACAGGAAGAAAAGATTCCCACCACAAAAATAAAAGAAATAATATATTTGATTGTTCTCATATTCTGCTGTTTAAAATTAATAGCCATAACCGAATCTCATTACTTTTCCATCATCATCCAAACGAGGGTTTTCTTCCAGAATTTTATTCCATTTATTTGCCAACTCTGCATATCCCATACCCCAACTGCCCTGATAAGCCGACAAATCAAGTGTTCCCAATTGCTCAAATACAAATTTATATTTAGCCTGGGTACAATTCCCTAAATAATAACTGGCAGCCCATCCGGTAGGATCAATCCATTGAGCCGGAAAACCGATCATCATTTTCAACAACAATTCATCAGACACCCCTCCGACAAAATCTCCCGAAGGATCGATGAGCAAATCAAAGTACAAAGGCTCCTCAGAAAGTCCTTGCCGATACACTTTACAATTGATCGTCGTATCCAAACGGCCAGCTTCTATTTTCACTTCCATCGGCAGCTCAAAATTCGTTCCCGCGACTGCCGTATGTTCCTTGCCAAAGGTAAATTTTACCATCCGGTCTTTATCAGAAATCTCTCCTTGTACGGCCAACTTAATCTGAAAATTCTTTTCCTGATCGCTTTCGCCACTGACAAAAGTAGCATCTCCATTTAAGGTCATATTTACAGCTGCAGGTCCCGTATAGAAATCAATTTCATCTTCCTGGCAGGACGCAACCAAAAGTATTAGCAATATACCTAATAAATCTGTAATCAATATCTTCTTCATAATCCTTCTTTTTTGCGTTATTGACGTTGCCCTAAATCTATTTCATCATCCGGCATCGGAAGTACATATACCACATTGGCAGTTGCAATCATCTTGGTATTCATGCGTTTATGATAAAAGAACACCTGTCCTTCTCCTATAAACTCTCGATAATATTCTTTTTCCAATTCCTGCTGCAGTTCCTCTTTCGTCAAATTCTTCAATCCCTCCAATCCTCTGTGCATCCGCAACGTATTTAATGCATCAAGCGCAGCATTCAAATCGGTTTCTTTCAATACTTCCGCCTCGATATAATACATCTCTGCAATCCGAATGGCAGGCATTCGATCCCGTTTCGGACTGACCATTCCCTGACCACTCACAGACACTTTATCCAATTGCCAGAACTTGGTCATAACATCAGCAAAACCACCATACGTTTCATAAAAAGCGGTCCGATAATCATCCGCCTCGTACAATTCTCCGGGACGTAAACGTTCCATCAAAGGAGTAGAAAATTCTCTAAAATATCCCTTGATATACTCTTCCAGCTTTGTCGTATTAAAAGCAAACAGATGTTCGGAGGAAAAAGTCCGGTCTCGAAGATTCACCTCTGTTGTAGTAATATCCTCCGTTTTTATCCAAGGAAACAATCCTTTTTCCTGTTGAGCCAGAATCACCTCATGTGCAGCCTGATATGCCGTAGTCAAATCTTTTGCATACAAAGCGATCCTAGCTTTCAATCCCAACACGGCATAATAATTCAAATGGAAATTACGATTCGCCAGATAACCATTATCCATTCCTGAAACATCGTTGCCCGTATAAATCGGATCTTCTTTCAACAAATCCAAGGCTGCATTTACATCCGCCATCGCCAATTCCACAAATTTTGCAGGTGTCAACTGAGGAGCAATGGCAGGTTTTGCGTCCAAAACATAAGGGATCGCCGCTTTCGCATCTGCCTCGAAATCATACGGAGCAAACAAACGCAATAAATCAAAATGTATATAAGCTCTTAAAGCCAAGGCTTCTCCCCGAACAACACCATAATAATCACCCAATACCTCTTTTTTCAATTCCGTATACTGAATCAAGGTATTTACATTCGCAATGCTCTCATACATTTTATTCCATACGGCATCGATCAAAACCTTGGAAGCAGATTGCTCATAATTATAATTCAATAAATAACTGTAAGCACTGTAAGAACTTCCCAAAGTAGCACCATCACTCCACTCTTGTCCCAATATCCCTACCATACCATAAGTCATTTCGCGTCCATACAGATCAGACTGACATAATCCGATGTACACTCCAGCCAAAGCAGATTTAAAACCGTCCATCGTCGAAAATAACTTTTCAGCTTCCTCCTCGGTTTTCGGTTTTACATCCAACCAATTATTACATGAAGCCATACTCAATAATGCTGACGCCAAGATCAGTATTACCGATAAACGATATATTTTATTCTTCATCATCATTGTTATTCTTTATTATACACTTATTATCCATCTATCAGAAAGTTGCCTGCAAAGAGAAAGAGCAAGTTCTCGCAAAAGGATACTCGATACCCCTCTCTGCCTTAATTGTTGAAGTTCTAAAAACATCATTCATATAAAATTGCACTTTCAAACGTTCAACCCCACTCTTTTTCAAGAAATTGCAATAACGGAAATCATAGCCAACATTCAGAGAAGTCATTTGCAGTTCTCTCACATCCTGTACAAAACGGGAAGTCGGACGTGTCAATGCTCCATAGGGATCAAATTTCCGGAATTTTGCAGGTACTCCAGGAGTCGTCCAACGATCAGTCAGCATTCTCTTATCTACATTATATTGAATATCCACATTCTCTACCTTATCCACCAAAGTTTGATTGTAATACTGTCCACCTAATTTGTAATAAAATGAAGTATTGATACTGAAACCTTTGTATTCAAAATTAAATCCAAACGTACCACTCAACTTGGGCAATTTATCTCCTACCACGACCTGATTGGCAGCATCCCACCCATAAACCATTTTTCCGTCTAAATCCAAGAATACTTCCTTACCAGTTGCAGGATCGATACCCAAGGAGCGAACGGCCCAAATCGCATCCATGGACTGTCCTTCTTCATAACGTACGGAAGGCTTGGTAATAGCAGAATTTTCCTCCAGATTCGGATTACCGCCACCACCATTTGCCTTGTCTTCATCCCTGCTTTTATTCATCAAAGACAAGGCATCGGAAATCTTCGTTATCCGGTTCTTATTGTGCATTCCTGAGGCAAAAAGCGTCAAATACATCGCCTTGTCACTATTCTTCAATACACGATAATTTACCTTAAACTCGACACCCTTATTTTTCGTTTCTCCCAAATTCTCCGTATAACTCGTAAAACCGGCGGAAGGTGGCAAAGAAACAGGGGTCAATAAGTTCTGTGTATTTTTAATATAATAATCAAAAGTCACATCCAATGCATCAAACAAAGTCAAATCAACCCCGAAATTGTTATCCTTTGTCTTTTGCCACTGCAAATCAGGATTTGCTAATCCCAACAATTGAGCTCCAATTATATTATCATAAATTTCATTATAATATTTATAAGTGGCGATTGCCTGATAAGAATTGAAATTCTGCGAACCGGAATATCCGGTAGAGGCTCTAAAACGCAACTGGTTTAAAGCGGTTATGTCCTCCATAAAATGTTCTTTATGCACATTCCAACCGATACCGGCAGACCAGAAGTGTCCCCATCTTTTATCACTTCCAAACAAAGAAGACGCATTCGCCCGATAAGTCGCATCCAACAAATAACGATTATCATAAGAATAGTTCAGTGATAACAAAGCACTTGTCTCTCTCGATAAAGATTCTGTTCCGGTAGGTGCCCCTTCTGCATATTCCTTTGCATGGGTAATGTAATCCATTTTATCATTGGCAAAACCTCTTGCTTCAAATCCTACAGAATTGTACTTCTTTTCACTAAAACTCCATTGAGCATTTGCAAATATCAGATTTCGACCAAATTCTCTGGAATAGTTAAGAGACAAATCCGTATTATACTCAAAACGCTTTCCATTGACCATGGAATAAAGTCCCCGCTCAAAATACTCTTCTGAATCTGGAGTAATATCTTTAAACATCGTATGATCTCTCGGATAGAATAATTCAGACTCATTTTTCTGGTTTACAATTCCCAAACGTCCCTTAAATCTCATTCCTTCAAATGCTAACCACTCCAGATAAAAATTATTGGTAATATCCGTATAGGCATTTTCATTCTTCGTATTGATACTGGCATTCACCAAGGGGTTGTAAATAGGTTTTGTTCCCTGAAAATTTGCCTTCTCATAATCACCCATAATCTCTTTTACAGATCCATCCTCGTTATAAGCTCTCCAATAGGGATTCAAACGAGCATATTCAGAAAAAGTACCATAAGGAGATTCCTTTGCTTTATTAAAGGTTACAGACAACTGCTCCGAAAAAATCAATGATTTATAACGATATTGTAAATTGAATCCAATAGAGATGACTTCACGATTAGATCCCTTCATAACACCGGCTACATTATTATATTGAAAATCGATCCCATACCGAACGGCATCATCCCCACCCTCAAAAGTCAGTGTATGCTTATGTCCCACACCCACACGCAAAGGCTTGTTCAGCCAATAAGTATTCACTCCCCGCAATATTTCACTATAATAAGAGTAATATTTTTCATCATAAGACTGTTGAGTCAAAGGATTCCCATAAGTATCCGTATAAACACCGGCTCTTTTTTCTATTTCCAGTTTTTCCGCAGCATTCGCCAGATTATAACTGGCCAGATCCGGTATTTGTATATTCAGATTTCCCGTATAAGAAACCCGCATTTTTCCTTTCTCGGGAACCAAAGTCTCTATTACAACCACTCCATTCGCCCCTTTCGAACCATACAAGGCTTTGGCCGTTGCATCCTTCAATAAAGTAATTGAAGCTACCCGGTTCATATCCATGTCCATGACCTTCTCAATCGATTGCTCAAAGCCATCTACAATAAATAACGGTTGGTTGGGATTGGTTTGATACTTATCCTTCATATCCGTAAAACTGGATGCTCCACGCATCTGAATTTCAGGCACTTTATTCGGGTCTGAACCAAAATCATTGTTTTCCAAAACCTGAAAAGCCGGATCGATATTTTTCAAGGATTGCAAAATATTCTGATTCCCGACTCTTTGTAATGCATCCGCCTTTATCGTAGTAACAGCTCCGGTGTAGCTGTCCGCCTTTCGAGTAAACATACCGGTTACAACCACCTCTTCCATTTCCGAAGATTGAGCAACCAAATATACTGTAATATGATCATTTTTCCCCAATGTTACCTCCTGTGGAGCATATCCGACAAACGACACCTCCAGAGTAGATTCCTCACCGACCAAGGTCAACTTAAATTTTCCATCTATGTCCGTAGCAACACCAATTGTAGTATTCTTAATCTTAATTGTCGCACCGGTTAAGGGTTCGCCCGTATCCCGATCGACCACTTTACCGGAAACAAGACGTCCCTGCTGTTGAGGCAATTGCTGTTCCCCTTTGCGAATAACCACATGATTATTCACAAAACTGAAATTCAACCCTTTGCCTTTTAAACAATAATCTAAAATCTTCCCGACTTCCTCGTTGGTAAAATCGACATCGATTGTCCCCAGGTTTTCCACATCGTTTGTATTGTACACAAAAGCCAAATCGGTCATTTTTTCTATTTCCAAAAACAACTGTTTGACGCTTACCTGATCCATCTTTATACTCAGACGCGTGTGCTGCGAAAAACCATTTGCCTGGATTTGAAGACAAAAGAACATTAACATAAAAGAGAGTTTTGCCACAAGCGACAATTTTCTCACTTTTTCTCTTGGATAAAAGATACCCCTAAGTTTTTTTTTCATAAATTTGGAATTTAATTAGTAATTGATTTTCAATTATTGAAGAGGGAACCATTCAGCGCACAATGATTGTTCCCTCTCTTTATTTAGCGAGCACCGTTACAGTCTTTCCTTTGGTTGCAAATTCGAAATGTCCGGTCCCGGACAAAATTTCAAAAATTTGATCCACCCGATCGAATTTCCGAAGTTTTGCTGTCAGAATCAGATTTCCCAGATCACCGTTCTGATAAAAATAAGTAAAATCGTACCAGCGGGACAGTTCTTTCAAGATAACATCCAGCGACTTTTCATGGTAAATAAAATAGCCGTCTTTCCAAGCCGTATAATATACCGGTTCTACCTTTTTCACCTCTATTCCCTCTTCCCGGACAATAGCCTGTTGCCCGGGAACCAATCTACATTCCCCGCCATTTTCATGCGTCACCTGTACGACTCCTTTCACAAGAGTCGTTGCCATCTCTTCTTCTGCATAATTCCGAATATTGAATTCCGTCCCCAATACAGTCACCTTCGTTTTATCCGAATAAACGACAAAAGGTTGTTCTTCCCGTTTGGTCACCGAAAAATAAGCTTCTCCCTTCAAATACACCTGCCGTTCATTCCCCGTAAACCGTACCGGATATTTCAATTCCGACTCAGCATTCAGCCAAACTTTGGTACCATCGGCCAGAATCACCGAATATTCACCTCCCCGAGGAGTTATCAAACGGTTATACTCCACAACTTCATCCGAAATCAGGGTATCCTCGTAAACCAAAGTATTGCCTTCTTTCTTCACAGCCACATCTCCTTCGAACAAAGCCTCGTCGGTATTTTCTTCCAACCAAACCTGCTCATTTGAACCCAATACCAGAATCGCTTTTTTACTTCCCGGCTCTATATTTTCATGCATTGCAAGGGAAGGCTTCTGCTCCCGATAAAAATCAGCCGCAAAATAAGCGATTCCCACCAGCAATACCACAGCAGCCGCCCAACCGGCCACTCGACGCCACATTCTCCGACGCCGTACCATCGTCGAGATTTTCAAACGTTTCTCCACCTTTGTCCAAGCCCGATCCGTCGCATAACGATCAAAACAACCCGCTTTCATCCAATCACGACGCAATTGATCGAACAGCATAAAATGTTGCTCGGATGCTTCCAGCCATTCCTGCAAAACAGATAATTCTTTATCGGAAATACTTCCTTCCAGATAACGAATGATCAGATGTTGTATTTCTGTTTTTAACTCCTCAAGATGCTCCATAAATACAAAAATTTATATTAAGACAACTTGATTCTTAAAAATACTTACAACTTTTTTAAAATTTTTACACAGAAAATCAAACGAACCCACCTGCTATGCCTTCGGCAGGCACAACAACCAGCATACAAGACTGCGCAAATGAGCCAATTCTTCTCTCAAACGCTTCATGGCCCGATAAAGTTGCGTTTCTACGGTACGCACCGATATTCCCAATTCAAAGGCAATCTCCTGACTTTTCTTTCCGGCAAAACGACTCAGCAAAAAAATTTCCCGACACTGTTCCGGCAAGGTATCGATTGCCCGATTGATCTCTTTCGTCATGACCTCCTGAGCCTCCCGATCCATAAAATGCTCGATGTCATCTTCATCCTTTCCCCCCTGCTTTTGAATAAATTCCCAAAAAGCCAAACGGACCCGATCGTGTTTCAAGAAATTCAAAGCAGCGTAATATACCGTATGATACAAATAAGACTTTAAAGATTCCCGGATATTGATATCACCTCTTTTCTCCCACAATGTGCAAAAGACATTTTGAACCAGATCTTCTGCTGCGTCCCGATCCCTGACGATAGTTTCCGCATACAGACACAAACGGACATACCACATCCGGAACAGCTGTTCAAAAGCTTTCTTATCGCCCTGAACAATCAGCTGTTTCCAAATGTCAGACTGTTCCTCCGTTTCCATATCGCAAACCTCTTTACACATTTAACAGAGACAAAGGAAAAAATTTAATTCAAGTAATCCTATACTCCCGGCCTAATTATTTTTTTAAATTCTATGCAAATTTTTGAAATTCGTCAGACCCTTTTTTATTCCGTCGCGTATAAACACCAGAAATAAAAAACAATCCGATGCTAAAAACATGGAGTGACTGGATCATCACAGCCAACGATCTGCTCTGGAGTTACCTGCTAATCGGTTTACTGATAGCGGTCGGCAGTTATTTTACAGCCAGAAGCCGTTTTGTACAATTCCGGTATCTCGGAGAAATGTTCCGACTGTTAAAACAAGGCGCTCATCTACATACGGGGAAAAATACAGTTTCCTCTTTTCAGGCATTCTGTATTGCAACGGCCTCCCGAGTCGGGACTGGCAATCTGGCAGGGGTGGCAACGGCCCTCTCTCTGGGTGGACCGGGAGCTGTGTTCTGGATGTGGCTGCTCGCCTTGATCGGTTCAGCCTCAGCCTTTGTAGAATCCACTTTAGCCCAGCTTTACAAAGAAAAAGGCGAACGATCGTTTATCGGAGGTCCGGCATTCTATATCGAAAGAGGATTGAAGAAACACAGGTTAGCCATGCTTTTCGCCTTTATCATTCTGGTGACTTTCGGTTTGGTTTTCAATTCCGTCCAGGCCAATACCATTGCCATCGCCTTTCACGAAACCTACGGGATAAATCGTCTGGGATCAGCCCTGGTCTTGACCTTCTTAACCCTGCTGACCATCTTCGGGGGTATCCACCGAATTGCAAAACTGTCAGGTATACTGGTGCCCGTCATGGCGATCGCCTATATACTCCTCGCCCTGTTCATTCTGTTCAGTCATGTAACCGCCATTCCCCAGCTCATCGGCCATATTTTTGCCAACGCATTCGGGATTGAACAATTTACCGGAGGAAGTTTCGGCATCACCGTCATGCAAGGCATTCGCCGGGGCTTGTTTTCCAATGAAGCAGGCATGGGTTCCGCCCCCAATGCTGCGGCAACCGCCAGTGTCTCACATCCGGTCAAACAGGGACTGATCCAGGCATTGAGCGTATTCACAGACACCATTGTCATCTGCAGCTGTACCGCGTTCATCATTTTATTTTCAGAGCTGCCATTAGACGGCACCCTGAAAGGCATTCAACTGACCCAGGCTGCCATCAGTCGGGAAATCGGACCTTTCGGTGCACAATTCATCACCTGCTGTATCCTATTATTTGCCTTCAGTTCCATCATCGGCAACTATTCTTACTGTGAAACCAATCTGCTATTCCTCACGCGTCACCCTGTCAGCCTGCCACTTTACCGGACCGCTGTCGGCGCCATGATATTTTTAGGTTCCATAGCAGCATTAGATGTCGTCTGGAATTTGGCAGATCTATGCATGGGAATCATGACTGCCATCAATTTATTTGCCATGTCCATGTTAGGTCACCTCGCGTTAAAAGCCTTGCACAACTATTCACGACAGAAGCGACATGGCCGAAAAGACCCGATATTCAAGGCCGGAGACATGCCAGAAATTACAGATCAATTGTCAGCCTGGAAATAAAATGTTAAAATAACAGCTTTCTTGAAAGAGGAATCCAAATATCTGATTACATTTTTTAATTTTGTGACATCGTATCGCAAAGTCTAATTCTTAAATAATAAAAACATGAAAAAAGTAATCAATTCACCCAAAGCCCCCAAGGCAATCGGACCATACAGTCAGGCCATCGAAGCAAACGGAACTCTGTACATCAGCGGTCAGCTGCCGGTAGATGTCAATACCGGTAAATTCGTAGAAGGAGGCATTCGGGAACAAACAACCCAATCCCTCAAAAACATCGGTTATATCCTCGAAGAAGCTGGTTACACCTACGCAAATGTAGTAAAAACAACCTGTCTGTTGAGCGACATCTCCAACTTCGCAGCCATGAACGAAGTGTATGCTCAATTCTTCACACAGGAATGTCCGGCCCGTGCAGCTTTCGCTGTAAAAGACCTGCCGATGGGAGCTCTGGTGGAAATCGAAGTGGTAGCCGTAAAATAATCGCCCCCGAACAACGATTTTATGGAGGTGTATGTCCCACGCGAGGACATTACCTCCATTTTTTATTCGTATCTAAACCGCCAAATATTGTCTAAGCTCTGCCACCCGATTCATACGTTCGATGGAAAATTCCTGACTCCGGACATCAATCAGATCATACAGTTCGATGATCTTCCGATACATCACCGCCTGCAACTCTGCATCCGTCAGACAGCGGGCATCCCGATACAACAATTCCGTCAACATTTCCAGTTTATATATGGGATCATCTGCAAAAAAAGTCGTAATTTCTGACACCTTAGCCTGCAAAAACCATTCCCGTTTTTGCTTAAAATAAGAGAGATACAAACCGGCATAGGGCGATTCCGCATCGGCCTTCCAGCCGGCATCCCTGACATCATCCAATTCTTCGAAAAAAGTTTTTACAACCGAAGCAATTAAATCTCGAGATAGCATAATTGATTCATTTAAATGAGTGGATAAAGATACAAGCTTTGAAGCAGACATACGATCTTTTACCTTCATAAATAATCTTTATATCCTAATAAAAATAAAATATTTGCTTATTACTATTATAAGTACTAACATTGCACAAAGTTATATAAGCAAGATCCATTTAATCAGTAAAACTATGAGTATCAAAGGAACAAAAACCGAACAAAATCTGTTAAAATCATTTGCAGGCGAATCACAGGCCAGAAATCGCTACACTTTTTTTGCCAGCGTTGCCAAAAAAGAAGGTTATGAACAAATAGCCGGAGTATTTATGGAAACTGCCGAACAGGAAAAAGAGCACGCAAAAAAATTCTTCAAATATCTGGAAGGCGGAATGGTAGAAATTACCGCCAGCTACCCGGCAGGAATCATCTCTACCACAGCAGAAAATTTGAAAGCAGCTGCTGACGGGGAAAACGAAGAATGGGTCGATCTGTATCCTGTTTTCGCACAGGTGGCACAGGAAGAAGGTTTCCCGCAAATCGCCAATACATTCCGCCAGATCGCCAAAGTAGAGGCAGAACACGAAGCCCGCTATCGCAAACTGCTGGAACGGGTAGAAAGCGGTAAAGTATTCGAACGCGATGAGGAAATTGAATGGCAATGCCGTAACTGCGGATACGTACTGAAAGGCAAAAAGGCTCCGCTGAAATGTCCGGCATGCGAACATCCACAAGCATACTTCGAACCGAAGAAAAACAATTATTAAAAACAGTACCCCACAGGTGTACATTTAATATTTTAATAGATATAAAAGAGAAAATTCCCATTTTATATCGTTTGCAATACAAAAAGAGTCGTTAAAAACGACTCTTTTTATTTTATTTCTTATAACTTTGACGGCATTGTGGAGTATGTATTTTAATCTAAATAAAAAACTATGACTGAAAAAATTCAATTGACTCTCCGCGACTCGAAAGCCGCGCGTTGGACAGCGTTGATCCTCATCGCATTGATGATGTTCTTCGCCTATATGTTTGTGGATGTAATGTCTCCATTACAGACCTTGATAGAATCAAAACGCAACTGGACACCAGATGTATTCGGTACATATGCTGCTTCCGAATATTTTCTCAATGTATGCGGTTTTCTGATTATTGCTGGAATTATTCTGGACAAATTGGGCGTCCGTTTTACCGGAACACTCTCAGCGTCATTGATGGTCGCAGGAGCAGCCATTAAATATTATGCTATCAGCGAAGGATTTCAAGAGACAGCTCTTGCCGGTTGGTTGAATTCCTGGTGGACAGATCTTCCCGGAAATGCCAAACTGGCATGCCTTGGTTTTATGATTTTCGGATGCGGATGTGAAATGGCCGGTATCACTGTATCACGGGCTATTGCCAAATGGTTTGCCGGCAAGGAAATGGCACTTGCCATGGGGCTCGAAATGGCGATTGCACGTTTAGGAGTATTCGCCGTACTCTCACTTTCTCCTGTATTAGCAGCCAAATTCAACGATTCAGTCGTTGCTCCTATTGCTTTCTGCACGGTATTATTAATAATCGGTCTGATTAATTTCATTGTATTCACGGTCATGGACCGTAAACTTGACAAACAGTTGGGAGACAGCCAAAATACATCAGCAGACGAAGAACAATTCAAATTCAGCGATATCAAATACATATTCGGCAGCAAAATGTTCTGGTTGATCGCACTTCTCTGCGTACTTTACTATTCTGCCATATTCCCGTTTCAGCGTTATGCAACCAACTTCCTGGAATCGACACTTACGATTCCCGCGGATGAAGCCGCTAATTTATTCCGCTGGTTCCCCATTCTGGCAATGATTTTGACCCCCGTTTTAGGTTCTTACATTGACTATAAGGGCAAAGGAGCTTCCATGTTAATGTATGGAGCATTAATTATGATCATCTGTCACCTCTCATATGCATTCTTATTACCCGCTTATCCGGCCAAATGGTTCGCACTCTTAATCACAGTCGTACTGGGAGTATCTTTCTCTTTGGTGCCGGCAGCTTTATGGCCGAGTGTTCCGAAAGTCATTGACGGCAAAATATTAGGTAGTGCATATGCACTGATTTTCTGGATTCAGAATATCGGTCTTTGCTTTGTGCCCAAAATCATCGGGAATGTACTGAATGCCACCAATCCCGGTATTGCTCAGGCTCGAGAACTTGCCGCAGCACAAGGAACAGCAGTGCCTGCCTATAACTACACTGTCCCGATGGTGATCTTTGCTTCATTCGGAGTTGCTGCCTTCCTGCTGGGAATTTGGCTGAAACGCGAAGATGTTGTAAAAGGATATGGTCTGGAACTTCCGAACATCAAAAAAGACTAATTTCAAATTCAAAGGAAGAAGCTGAAACAGAGGCTTCAACTCATTTTATAACAGAAGAATGTGTCGGGCTCCCGGCACATTCTTTTTATGTATTCATCAAGAACGCCTCCCCTCAATTACCGGCTCTTCGTAAAACATTCCAGTTTGTTTGAAGGAGGTGCCGAACCCTGGAAATTTTCCTTACATTTTTCATTCCGCACCATTTTTCATATTTTTGTTGGAAAATTTTAATCATGAACAGAATCACAACTTTATTTGGAATCAAATATCCCATCATACAAGGCGGAATGGTATGGTGCAGCGGTTGGCGTCTGGCATCTGCAGTCAGTAACAATGGCGGTTTAGGGCTATTGGGAGCAGGTTCCATGCACCCGGAGACTCTCATCGAACACATCCGCAAAATGCAATCGGCAACTGACAAACCCTGGGGAGTAAATGTCCCTCTGCTCTATCCGGAAATCGAAAAATTGATGGATATATTGATAGAAGAAAAGGTACAAATCGTATTTACCTCTGCCGGCAGCCCCAAAAAATGGACTCCGTTTCTGAAATCACACGGCATAACAGTAGTGCATGTCGTCAGCAGCGCTCTTTTTGCCCAGAAATGCGAAGAAGCCGGATGCGATGCCATCGCAGCAGAAGGTTTTGAAGCCGGAGGCCACAACGGCCGGGAAGAAACCACTACTCTCACCCTGATTCCCCAAGTAGCGGCTCATTGTTCACTACCTTTGATCGCTGCCGGAGGTATTGCTTCGGGAAAAGCCATGCTGGCTGCCATGATACTCGGAGCAGAAGGTGTACAGATCGGAAGCCGGTTTGCCGTAGCCCGGGAATCTTCCGCCCATCCCTATTTCAAACAACGGGTATGGGAAACACCGGAAGGCGGTACTATGCTGGCTCTGAAAAAACTGGCTCCAACCCGACTGATCAAAAATGAATTTTACGAACAGGTGAAAAACCTCGAAGATCAAGGTGCTTCCGCAGAAACCCTGAAAGAATTGTTAGGGAAAGGACGAGCCAAACAAGGTATTTTCGAAGGCAATTTGAAAGAAGGAGAACTCGAAATCGGACAAATTGCCTCCATGTTAAATACGGAAGAAAGTGTAGGCGATATCATGGAGGATTTGATTCGGGATTACTCGGAAAGTATAAAACACTGTATCGCCCGCGACAAATTCCGATTTTTACAAACACTTGATTTATGATTCGATTTTCCCGTCATATGCTCGACAATGGCCTGACCGTCCTTTGTCATACCGATAAAAATACCCCTTTCGTTTCGGTGAATGTCCTTTACAAGGTCGGTTCCCGCAATGAACAGCCCGACAGAACCGGTCTGGCCCATCTGTTCGAACACCTGATGTTCGGAGGCTCGCTACACATTGCAGATTATGACAAGCATGTTCAGCAGGCCGGAGGAGACAGCAATGCCTATACGACAAACGATCTGACAAACTATTATATCACCATTCCGGCCTCTAATCTGGAAACGGCACTGTGGTTGGAATCGGACCGCATGGCCGGACTGAATTTTTCCCAGACAGCATTGGATATTCAAAAGCATGTTGTCATCGAAGAATTTAAACAGCGTTACCTGAACGCCCCCTACGGAGACCTCTGGCTGAAATTGCGTCCCCTCGCCTATCAGGTACATCCTTACCGCTGGGCCACCATTGGAGTCTCTCCGGAACAGATTGAACAAGTGACACTGGAAGATGTAAAAGCTTTCTTCCATCAATTTTACGCACCGGACAATGCCATCATCAGCATCAGTGGAAACATCGATGAACAAGAGACTCTGGAATTGGTGCAAAAATGGTTCGGAGACATCCCTCCAAGCCGGACCGTCCTTCCTCCTATTCCGGCAGAGCCCCGACAAACCGAAGAAAGGCGTCTGGTCATTCCGGACAACGAAGTACCGGCAGATGCCATTTACAAAGTATACCACATGGGTGCCAGGGACAGCGAACATTTTTATATCTGCGACATCATTTCAGACATTCTTTCCAATGGACAGTCGGCACGTCTGTATGTCAACCTGATTAAAAACAAACGTCTATTTTCCGGAATCGATGCTTATGTTTCAGGCGACCGGGACCCGGGACTGTTCATCTTTAGCGGAAAGCTATCCGAACAGACAAGCATCCAGGTGGCAGAAGCAGCCATCGATGAAGAAATAGAACATTTCATCACACAGGCAATCACACCCCGGGAAGTGGAAAAAGTGATTCACAAAACCGAGGCCCGGATCTCTTACAGTGAGATCAATTACCAGAATAAAGCCAGCAACCTGGCCTTTTTCGAATTTTTGGGAGACATTGACCTGATCAATACGGAAAGTCAACGCTACAGCCAAGTGACCGTCGAAAAAATAAAATCCACGGCAGCCGAATTATTTCAAAAAGAAAATTGTTCAACCCTCTGGTATCTGAAAAAATAATACCGCTATTATAAATCCATCGAGTCATGCCCAACAGAAATCTTCCTCCCCAGCTAACACCGTTGTCCATTCCGACACTGCTTCCTCACCGGAAGTACCAGCTCGCCAACGGAGTCGAAATTGTTTATCTGAACGATCCGGTACAGGAGGTTTTTAAAATCGATGTGCTTTTCGAAGCGGGAGTTTATTACCAGCCACGTCCTTTGATTGCCTCAACGACCATCAATATGCTGAACGAAGGGAGCAGTCGCCATTCAGCGGAGGAAATTGCTGATCTGTTCGACTACTACGGAGCCTATGTCGATTTCAACAGCGGTCTGAACAAAGCAGAATTAAGTCTGATCTCCCTGAATAAATATGCCGAGGAGACCTTGCGCATGCTGGCGGAAATCATCCAAACAAGTACCATTCCAGAAAAAGAACTCGAAATATACCTTACCAACAAACACCAGGAATATTTAGTCAATCTGGAAAAAACCGCCTACCTGGCCCGTAAGAAATTCTCCGCCCTGTTGTTTGGTGAAGACCACCCTTATGCCAATCAAATTCAGGATAACGATTTCCATCAGGTTACAGCCGGACAGATCCGCGATTTCTATCGTCGTTATTACCGTCCGGAGAATTGCAGGATCATTATTTGCGGGAATGTAAATGAAAAAATCCTGCAGCTCATCGAAGAACTGTTTGGCAATCTGCCAACATCAACAGCGACACCAGAGACACCGAATCATCCGTTTCAGCCAGCTTCTCCGGGACGTTATCATCTGAACAAGGAAAACAGTGTCCAGACAAGTCTCCGCATCGGCTGTCCGGGCGTCAGACTGACAGAGGCCGACTATGCCGGCTTTATGTTGCTAAATACCATTCTGGGCGGATATTTCGGCTCGCGACTGATGTCCAATATCCGGGAAGAGAAAGGCTATACCTATGGCATCAGTTCTTTCAACGTTTCCATGCCATCCGGCAGCTACTGGTGTATATCAACCGATATCAACGACGAATATACCGAAGCAACCATAGACGAAACATTCAAGGAAATCCGAAAACTTCAAACCGAAGCGGTATCTTCGGATGAACTGGCCCTCGTAAAAAATTTCCTGCACGGAGATTTGTTACGCGAACTGGACGGCGTATTTGCCCAGTCGGATGCCTTGAAACACAAACTGAACTACGGCCTGGACAACAGCATCTATACCCACCTGATCCAGAGCATCAAACAATGTACCCCCGAAGAACTATTGCAACTGGCCAACAAATATTGGCAAATGGAAAACATGTACATCGTCACTGCCGGCAAATCCTGACCATACATTTGGTATGCTTTTTGTACGGCAATAAAGAAAAACAACTGAACAATAAAACAGAAACCATGAAAAGATTATTTTTTATCTCATTGCTCCTGGCAAGTCTCTCTTTGTCTTTAGCGGCACAAAAAACGAACAGCAAAGCGGAAAAGGCAGCCCAATTGGAACAGGAATTCCAGAAAACCCTGGAATTGATCGAGAGTAACCATTTTCAGTTTGAACTGGATCAGGTATATTCACAAGGCGGCATGGACCTGTCCCGTTTCAATCCAAGGGGAAAAATCACCATTACGGATTCCATCGCAAAAGGCCATTTACCTTTTTTTGGTCGAGCCTATTCACTTCCGTATGGAGAAGGCGGAGGTGTCGAATTTGATGGAACAATGAAGGAGCAAAGCCAGAAAATCGTACACAAGAAAAAAAGAAAGATCATCTATTATCGCTTTTCAATTCCGGCCAAAAATGACATATACGAAATTTCCATGGAAATTGCAGGAGGAGGCAACTGTTCCGTCAATCTGCACAGCAATAACCGGGCACACATCTCCTATTCAGGTATCATCCGGCCGATAGAAAAAGAGAAATAAGAACAACATCGCAACCCGAAGGGAAAATAAACGTACAAGTCGATAAAGCAGTTAAATATGAAAAGGTTATTTCTCAGCGGGTTGTTTTTTATGGGTCTGCTCTTCGGGGGACGGGGACAATCCCCCCAACCGATTACCGATTTTGAGATCATCCGAAACTTGGTCGACAGCAATCGTTTTGAAATGCAGTATACCATTGCCACCACCCACCATAGTTTTTATCTACAACCCACCACCCCTTACAGCGACCAGAATATACGCATTGCCCGAGACAGTGCCTTCATCATCATCCGTGATAGCATTGCCGCCGGATACTTACCCTATTTCGGAAGCGGTTATGCCACCCCCCAAACCGGTAAACGGGGAATCATCTTCAGTAATCCCATGGAGCAACTGATATGCCAATACCGGGGAAAAGGCAAACGAAAAAGTATTTTCTATCAATTCAGTGTAGTCGGTCAAAATGACACATATAAAATCAACATCGATATCCGACATGACGGAACTTGTTATTTATTCATCAACAGTCTGAAAAGAAGTCCTGTTTCCTATACCGGTCAGATCGTAGAAAAAGTGAAATAACAAACGTATTAATAAATCTATACAATATTAAAAAATACCAAATAAGAAACCTTTTTTTCGACTACAACATCCAATATCATCAACAAATAGCCTACAGCCGACAAAGGAAGGTATTTTTTAAATCATTTTTTTTACATAGTTTTGTGGTTTAAATGGTGTGGTAATTTCCAAAAGAAATTACGCAAGTTGTATAATAAAACAAATTACTATGTCACTTAAAAGGAATATTCTTGACTTAAGAAAAAGGAAAGAAATCGTACTTCAAGGTGGAGGAGAAGATGCTATCAAGAAGCAGGCTGCCATGGGTAAACTAACTGCCCGTGAGCGTATTGAAGGGATTTTGGATAAAGGTTCTTTCCATGAGTACGACATGTTCGTAGAGCACCAATCGAAAGATTTTGATATGGACAAAAAAGTTCTCCACGGAGACGGTGTAGTGATCGGAACCGGTACCGTTTACGGAGAACCGGTGGCTATTTATGCCCAGGACTTCACAGTAGCCGGTGGTTCATTAGGCTTGATGCATGCCCGTAAAATCACCAAAATCATGGATCACGCCATCAAAATGCGTATGCCGATCATCGGTATCAACGATTCAGGAGGTGCCCGTATTCAGGAAGGAGTTGACTCATTAGCCGGTTATGGAGAGATTTTCTTTCACAACACCCAGGCTTCCGGAGTCATTCCTCAGTTGTCCGTAATCTTAGGACCCTGTGCAGGTGGTGCGGTATATTCACCAGCCCTGACCGACTTTGTATTTGTGGTAGACAATATCTCCAAAATGTTCATCACAGGTCCGGAAGTCGTAAAAACCGTATTGGGAGAAGAAGTCAGCATGGAAGAACTCGGCGGAGCCCGTGTTCACGCTTGCATCAGCGGAAACGCCCACTTCTTTGCCTCTACCGAACAGGAATGTTTCGAGCAAATCAAAAAATTGCTGACTTTCATTCCCTGGAACAACCAGCGTAAAGCCAAAGCCTTCCCGGCCAAAGCCCCCAAGGCAGAATACAACATCGAAAAAATATTACCGGCAGACCCCACCCAGCCGTATGATGTCAGAGACATTATCAGAGCTGTTGCCGACGATTCCGACTTTTTCGAAGTACAACAGGATTTCGCACAAAATATCGTTGTCGGTTTTGGCCGTATCGACGGAGAAACCATCGGATTTGTTGCCAACCAGCCATTGGTATTGGCCGGCGTATTGGACTGCGACTCAGCAGACAAAGCGGGACGCTTTATCCGTTTCTGCGATGCCTTCAATATTCCAATTGTTACTTTCGAAGACATGCCGGGTTATCTGCCTGGCGTAGAACAGGAATACATGGGTGTGATCCGTCATGGAGCCAAAGTATTGTATGCCTATAGCGAAGCGACAGTTCCCAAGGTTACCGTCATCCTGCGGAAGGCTTATGGTGGAGGATACATCGCCATGAACTCCCGTCACCTGAAAGCAGACTTCATGTTTGCCTGGCCGACAGCAGAAATTGCAGTCATGGGCCCGGAAGGCGCTGCCAATATCATTTTCCGTAAAGAAATCAAAGAATCGGCAAATCCGGAAGAAACCCGGAAACAGAAGGTGGCTGAATACCGTGAAAAATTCGCCAACCCGTATGTTGCCGCCTCCAAAGGATATATCGATTCCGTTATCGAACCGTCGGAAACCCGTCTATTACTGAAACATTCCATCGAAGTTTCCGGTAATAAAACCGTTATGACGCCGGTTAAAAAACACGGAATTCCTCCGTTCTAACAGAAATCTGGGTTTATAAAGGGAATCCTTTATAAACCTTAAACCAATTGCAGAACCATTAAAAAGGAGGTAAAATGACTGTTAAATATGAAAAATTCCTGCTGAACGGCGTGGAATATAAGACTTTGCTTACCCAGAAATGGATTAACCGAAAAAGATGGGAAGAACCGAATCCCTATTTACTTTCTTCACACATTCCGGGTACAATCATGCAAATCGAAGTAAAAGAAGGTCAAAATGTACAGGAAGGCGATGTACTTCTGATTCTTCAAGCCATGAAAATGAACAATAAATTGACAGCCCCATTTTCAGGTAAAATCAAAAAAATCCATGTCAATGCAGGAGATAAAATTCCCAAAGGAGCATTGATGATTGAAATGGAAGAAAATGAAGCTGTCTGAATACAGCCAATAAACCATATGCTGTTATGCCAACCGGTCGTTCTCGACAAGAGTGCTGGCATACCAGCATATTTATTTTCAACGCATCTATTTATCTGCTTAATCCATGAGCTTTTTTGTCGCCAAAAACATCATTAAGAACTATGCCAACCACCGGGCCCTGGACAATGTTTCCATAGAAATCCCGGAAGGAGCCATTTATGGATTATTAGGTCCGAACGGAGCCGGGAAAACCTCTCTGATTCGAATCATCAACCAGATTACCGGACCGGATTCCGGAGAACTTTTTTTCAAAAATCGGAAACTGGAACCGGCAGACATGAACCGCATCGGCTATCTTCCGGAAGAAAGAGGATTATATAAAAAAATGAAAGTCGGAGAACAGGCTGTCTATCTGGCTCGTCTGAAAGGCGTCAGTCGTCACGATGCCATTCAGCAGTTGAAAGCATGGTTTGAAAAATTCGGTATTGAAGCCTGGTGGGATCGAAAAGTGGAAGAACTATCCAAAGGGATGGCCCAGAAAGTACAATTCATCACCACCGTTCTCCATGAACCGGAAATGTTGATCTTCGACGAACCATTCAGCGGCTTCGATCCCATCAACGTAGAGTTGTTGAAAAAAGAGATACTGGAATTACGTAAAAAAGGGACCACTATCATTTTTTCCACCCACAACATGGCTTCCGTCGAAGAGATATGCAGCCATATCGCCCTGATCAATAAATCGAAAAAAATCATCGAGGGACCGATCAATCAAATCCGGAACAAGTATGCCAACAATACTTATCAACTTATCTGCAAATACCAGGAGGATCTTCATCCCCAACAGCTGATCGGAGATGAGTTTGAATTACTTTCGGAAAAGATCGAAGACGGCCAGCACGAACTCATACTGCAACGCCTCGAAGCCTGTCCCACCAATACCCTATTACGCCGTTTGCTCGACAAAGTCGATATCATCTCCTACCAGAAAATCATACCCGGTATGAATGATATCTTCATCAAACTGGTCAAAGAAGAAGCCAACAATTAAACTTAATCGGAAAATCAAAATTTTTCATTCACAATGAACAAGACGCTGATTATCATCGGACGTGAATTCACCACCCGGGTACGAAAAAAAAGTTTTCTGGTACTGACACTTGTCGTGCCCATTCTATTGGCCGGTTTTTATGCTTTTTTGATGTGGATGTTATTGAAAGACGACACCCAGAACCGGCACATCGCCGTCATCAATGATTCCGAATTGGAACGGCCTTTTGAACAAATCAACAATAACACTTTCGAATATATCGATTCGTCACTGACAGAAAAAGAGGCTCCGGATTTTCTAAAACAACAGGGATATTACGCCCTGATCCGAATACCGGAAAATGTCATGGACCATCCTGATGTCCCTGTATATTCTTTTTCTCAGGTTCCGATGGAATTAAAAAACGAGATTGCCTCCCAACTTCGCAGCAAAATCGAAGAGATCAAAAGAGCCAAAGTCATCGCAGAATCCCAAGTCCCGGATCTGGAAGCACAACTGTTAGCGACGCAAACCCCGGTATTGGTGAGAACACTTAAAATTTCCGATACGGGAGAAGCCAAGGAAAGCTCTTCGGAAGTAGCCTCTGCGATCGGCCTGATCGGCGGGATGATCATTTATTTCTTCATTTTCATGTATGCCTCCCAGGTCATGAAAGGAGTCATCGAAGAAAAAACCAATCGAATCATTGAAGTCCTGGTCTCCTCCGTCAAACCGTTCCAATTCCTGCTGGGCAAAATCATCGGAGTGGCTGCGGTCGGTCTGGTACAATTTCTAATCTGGGTCGCATTCGGTCTCATTTTAATCCTGGCGTTGCAAACCCTTTTCTTACCGGGCATCGACCTGGAAGCGTTGAGAAATGCCGGTTCACTGGCCGGCGGACTTACTGATATCTCTGGTACCGGTAATCTGAGTGAAGAAAAGATACAAATCATCCAAAACGTCGCCATGACCATCGATCCACTCTTTATCCTGAAGTTCCTGGCAGCGTTTCTGTTCTATTTCATCGGAGGCTATTTGCTCTATGCATCGCTGTTTGCAGCTATCGGTGCTGCCGTTGACAACGAAACCGATTCCCAACAGTTTTTGACCCCTCTCTCCATTATTCTGGTTGTTGGATTATATATCGGCTTCGCAGCCATGAAAAGTCCGGAGTCACCCATGGTATTCTGGAGTTCTCTCATTCCATTCACCTCTCCGATCGTGATGCTGGTACGCATTCCATTCGGAGTTCCTGCCTGGGAAGTAATAACCTCCATGCTCCTATTGATCGCCAGTTTTATCTTTTTCACCTGGCTATCCGGCAAGATTTACCGAATCGGTATCCTGATGTACGGGAAAAAAGTCACCTGGAAAGAACTTTACAAATGGTTGAAATATTAAACCATAAAAAATCACCGGAACAAACCGTTTTAACCGATATCCCGAAAAGATACTTATCGTTCATTTGTTCCGGTGATTCTAATTCTACCACCCGCTATCCCATCAAGCATTCATCCAGATCGCGAATCAACTGTTCCTTATCCAGGTGCTGACCGATAAAAACAATCTTCTGCATGCGATCGCCATATCTTTCATCCCAATCCTGCAACAGCCCCGGCTCCTGCTTCATAAGTTCAATCAGTTCGTCTTCGGGTGCCGTGGCATACCACAAGCCGGCTTCTGTCAATTTTTTCTGTATACCAGCCTGCTCAAAAAGATAGGACATATCCCTATTATGATTGAAGTAACAGACTCCTTTTGCCCGGATAATATTACGAGGCCATCGGGATGAGACAAAACGATCGAATTTGTGGATATCAAAAGCCGGACGCCGATAATAAACAAAGGTCTGGATACCGTATTCCTCCACTTCACCCCCTCCTGCATAATGGTGATGATCGTGTTCGTGGTGATGATCATGTTCGTGATGATGAATATCCCGAGCATTCCGTTCTTCTTCCTCTGTAGCCCGTCGTTCTATACCGCGAATCCACCCGGCAGATGTCGCCACCCGCTCAAAATCGAACTTGCCGGTATGAATTATTTTTTCCAGATCGATATCGGCATAGTTGCACTCCATGATCTCTGCCGCCGGTTGTAAAGCCCGAATAATCCGCTTCATCCGCTCCAGCTCTTCAGGGCTGATTTCCGCTACTTTATTCAACAGGATGATGTTGCAAAATTCAATCTGTTGAATGATCAGATTCTCAATATCTTCCTCATCGATATGCGGACGGGTCAACTCATCCCCACAAGCGAACTCACTTTGCAAACGCAAGGCATCCACGACTGTCACAATACAATCGAGACGGGCGATACCGTACCGGGTATACTCATCTCCCATCCGCGGCATAGAACAGATCGTCTGCGCAATGGGCTCCGGCTCGCAAATACCACTGGCCTCAATGACAATGTAATCGAAACAGTCCATTTTCATAAGATCCCGGAGCTGTTCAACCAGATCCATCTTTAAGGTACAACAGATACAACCGTTTTGAAGCGCCACCAGACTGTCATCCTTTTTACCGACTACTCCTCCTTTCTGAATCAGATCGGCATCGATATTCACCTCTCCGATGTCATTAACAATCACGGCAAATTTAATTCCTCTTTTATTGGCAAGAATATGGTTTACTAAAGTTGTCTTTCCACTGCCCAGATAACCGGTCAAAAGCAGTACAGGAACTTCTTTTGTTTTCATCTATATATCTTTTAATCTATATTGAACGCTTTCCAAATCCAAAGGCCGGAAGCAAACCATGTGCAACGGCTCCCGAAAATAAGAAAAAACTGCCAAACCAGGATGTTTGACAGTCTTTTTCTTATTTAAATTTTCACAATTCAAATCTTGTGAATAACCAGTCCGGAACGCAATTTCGGTTCGAACCAGGTTGTCTTCGGCGGCATGATATTGCCCGTATCTGCAATATTCAGCAACTGCTCCATGGATACAGGATAAAGAGCAAAAGCGACTTTCATTTCGCCACTGTCTACCCGTTTTTTCAATTCACCCAATCCGCGAATACCTCCGACGAAATCAATCCGTTTGGAAGTACGCAAATCCTGAATATCCAGAATATCTGCCAATACATGCTTGGAAAGAATGGTTACATCCAACACCCCAATCGGATCATGATCATCATATGAACCCGGTTTGGCTGTCAAACGGTACCACTTCCCTCCCAGATACATACTGAATTCATGCAATTTTGCCGGATGGTAAATCTCTGTACCCATATCTTCCACAACAAAATGTGCATTCAGTTTTTCCAGCAACTGGGCTTCGGTAAGTCCGTTCAAATCTTTCACCACCCGGTTATAATCGATAATCTTCAACTGGTGATCGGGGAAATGCACAGCCATGAAGAAATTATATTCTTCATTCCCGGTATGATTCGGATTTTTAGCCTTGTATTCCGCCCCGATACGGGCAGCTGCCGCTGTCCGGTGATGTCCGTCTGCCACATACGTATAAGGAACCTTGGTTGCAAACAATTCTTCCAGACGTTTGTTGGTTTCCGGATTATTGATTGCCCAGAAATGGTGGCCGAAACCATCCTCTGCGACAAAGTCGTAATCTGCTTTCTGGTTTTTCACAATGTCTTCGACAATGGCATCAATTTCCGGTACAGCCCGATAAGCAAAGAACACCGGTTCCAGATTGGCATTCACATACCGTGTCAGTACCATTCTGTCCTCTTCCTTGTCCGGACGGGTCAATTCATGCTTCTTGATAATTCCGTTCATATAATCTTCACAGGCTGCACAACCCACAATTCCATACTGGGTACGTCCATCCATGGTCTGAGCATAAATATAAAATTTAGCTTCAGCATCCTGAACCAGCCATCCCTTTTCCTGAAACATCTTGAAGTTTTCCACACTTTTGTGATAAACCGTTTCAGAATGGATATCCGTTCCGGCAGGACAATCAATTTCAGCACGGGTTACATGCAATAAAGACTTCGGTTTGCCGGCAGCCATTTGGGCAGCCTCTTCCGAATTCATCACATCATAAGGAAGGCAAGCCAATTCTTCACATACCTCCTGATTCGGAGTACGCAAGCCTTTGAATGGTTTTACTATAGCCATAAATGATAGATTAATGACAGGATGATTATTTATTTACTTTAAATCTGGCATCGCCATGTTCCAAGAAAGCAACAATCTGACGAGCAGCAGCCAAGCCGGCATTCACGTTAGCCTCCTCGGTCTGAGCACCCATCTTCTTCGGAGTGAAGAAATAACGGCCTTCGAACGGAGCATATTCAGCTGCATTATCCGGAGCAATATCGGAAATGTATTTGAAATCAGGCCGGTCAGCCATCAACTTCAACAATCCCTCTTCATCGATAACTTCCTTACGGGCCGTATTGATCAGCACTGCCCCTTTCGGCATACGGTTCACCAACTCATAATTGATGGATTTCTTGGTTTTCTCGGTAGCCGGGATATGCAGAGACACGTAGTCACACATCGCATACATCTCTTCTGCAGAATGAAGCGGAGTAGCCCCTGCGGCAACGATTTGCTCATCGGTCATAAACGGATCGAAAGCATACACTTCCATGCCAAAACCCTTGGCAATACGTCCCACGTTTTGTCCTACATTACCATACGCATGAACACCGATTTTCTTTCCTTTCAGCTCATGTCCGGATTTCCCGTTATAGAAATTACGAGCCAGATATACTGCCATACCGAATACCAACTCAGCCACAGCATTGGAATTCTGTCCCGGCGTATTCATAGCCACCACGCCATGATCCGTACAAGCCTGCAGATCGATGTTATCGTATCCGGCACCGGCACGAACAATTACTTTCAGTTTCTTGGCAGCATCGATCACCTCCTTGGTCGCTTTGTCTGAACGAATGATCATTGCATCCACATCAGCAACAGCTGCGATCAGTTCATCCTGAGAAGTATATTTTTCCAACAAGGCCAGTTCATATCCCTGAGCTTCCACGATTTCGCGGATTCCATTTACAGCCACCGCTGCAAAAGGTTTATCGGTTGCAATCAGAACCTTTGTCATAATCAGATCTTTTTAAATTATTTTTTATGTGCTTTCTCAAATTCCTGCATGGCAGCGATCAGAGCATTTACATCCTCCATCGTACAAGCATTGTAAGTAGATGCACGGAAACCACCTACCAGACGATGACCTTTCACTCCTACAATATTCTTTGACTTGCAGAAATCCAGGAATTCTTTTTCCAGGTCTTCATAACCGGCAGCCATAACGAACGGAATATTCATCCGGGAACGAGAACCCTCTTCTACCACTGCCCGGAAAACCGTATTCCGATCGAATTCATGGTACAGAGCATCGCATCTTTCAATAGCACGTTTTTCCATGGCTTCTACTCCACCCATTTCCTTGATCCATTTCAGAGTCTGTCCAACGGCGAAAATATTGATACAAGGAGGAGTGTTGAACATAGAACCGTTTTCTACATGTGTCTGGTATTTCAACATGGTCGGGATTTTCCGATCTGCAACCACTCTCTCCAGATAATCATTGCGAATGATCACGAAAGTAGCACCGGCAGGTCCCAGGTTCTTCTGACATCCACCATAAATCATCATATATTTTTTCACATCCACCGGACGGCTGCAAATATCAGATGACATATCGGCAATCAAAGGTACAGGACTGTCCAGATCTTCAAAAATTTCGGTACCACGGATGGTATTATTGGATGTAATGTGCAGATAATCTACATCAGTCGGAATCTGGAATCCTTTCGGATAATAGGTAAAATTCCGGTCTTCAGAAGATGCAATCACTTCAACTTCACCCCAAAGCTTAGCTTCAGCAATGGCTTTCTTAGACCAAACACCCGTATTTACATAAGCGGCTTTCTTACCCAAGAAATTGTAAGGAACCATACAGAACTGCATGCTGGCACCACCTCCCAGGAAAATTACAGAATAATTATCCGGAATATTCAGTACTTCTTTGAACAAAGCAACAGTTTCATCATACACAGCCTGGAAATCAGCTGAACGGTGAGATACTTCCAGGATAGACTGGCCACAATTACCCAATTCAACAATGGCTTTTGCCGTATTTTCCAATGTCATATCCGGCAATTTACAAGGCCCTGCATTAAAAATATGTTTTCTCATTATATAATAAATTAAAGGTTATAACTTCACTCTTGATTCTTGTTCAAACGTTACAAATATGCGAATTTTACTTCTAAAAATATCATTTTTAAATAGAAATATTCGATTTTGCTTATAATTTAAAATCACCTTAACACTTCAGATAAATCTCCTTAAAAAAAACGGGACCCGAAAGCCCCGCCTTTACGTATTACTTTCGGAATTAGAAGAAAGGTGTCTTCACAATTTTTGCCTTCAAGGCTTTATTCCGAACCCGAATGAATATTTCAGTATCCAGCTTCTGGAATCCGCTTTTTACATAACCGGTTCCGATGGATTTTCCGGTCAACGGAGAAACGGTACCGGAACAAACCACACCGATCTCGTTTCCTTCGGCATCTTCAATGGGATAGCCCTGACGAGCGATACCCCGGTCGAGGATTTCAAAAGGTTTCAGATAACGTGTCGGTTTGTCGGCTTTGAGCTTTTCGTGATATTCACGCATGATAAAATCATTTCCCGGCACAAACTTGGTAATCCATCCCAAACCGGCTTCTATCGGAGAATGATCATCATCGATTTCATGTCCATAAAGACAGAAACCGGCTTCCAGTCTCAACGTATCGCGGGCACCCAGACCAATTGGCTGTATGCCGAACTCAGCCCCAGCTTCCAGAACAGCATTCCACAATTTCTCAGCATCTTCATTGTAAGCATATACTTCACAACCACCTGATCCGGTATATCCCGTCGTTGAGAAAATCACTTTTTCAATACCGGCAAACGGAATCTCCTTAAAGGTGTAATATTCCATATCCACGACATTGTCGGCCGTCAATTTTTGCATTGCCTTCAATGCCAAAGGTCCCTGAATCGCAAGCTGACAAATCCGATCCGAAGCATTTTCCAATTCAACTCCCGGCTTCATGCCCAGTTCCTCACCGTATTTCACCACCCAATTCCAGTCTTTCTCGATATTTGCAGCATTTACCACCAACAGATATTTTTCAGCACTGAAACGATAAACCAGCAGATCATCCACAATACCGCCCTTATCGTTCGGAAAACAGCTGTATTGAACTTTTCCGTCGACCAAAGCAGCCACATCGTTGGTTGTCAATTTTTGAACCAACTCAAAAGCTTTCGGGCCCTTAATCCAGAATTCTCCCATATGGGATACATCGAAAACGCCCAGTTTGTTCCGAACCGTCAAATGTTCTTCCTTGATTCCGGTCGGATATTCGATAGGCATGTTATATCCTGCAAATGGAGCCATACGCGCTCCCAAAGCTTCATGAAAATGAGTAAAAGGTGTTGTTTTCATTTTTAATATTCCATTTTATAGTCAGGCGTGACCTTTCATCAGAAACTCTAAAAAGAATCACACCTGCAAACGTTAGCAGACAAAATTTTTCACAAAGATACAATTTATATCGTTTTTAGCGACCTCTTTTAAAGAATATTTTCATCTTTCGGTCAGTCATTTTTTTTCAAGCAAAAACATTTGGTTATTTATACTTTTTGTCCTATTTTCGACAACGTATAGTAAACTAAAAAAACATTATTCATTACCTTTTAAACAAGATTTCAGATTGAAACAAATTATCTAAAAACAAAAAAATGATCACAAAATTAACAGAGCAGGAAGGATGTATTGTCGCAGAATTTATTAATTCCAAAAGATTTACTTTAGCAGTCACAGAAGAGGTCAAGTCCGAATTAAAACCCATTCTTTCACAAAGCGGAAGTAAAATGATTTTTAATCTTGAAAGCATCGAATTCATGGACAGCAGCGGGATCGGTTGTATCATCTCTTTAGTAAAAACAGCCAAAAACAATCAATCGGAAATCAAATTGTGCAACCTGTCAAAAGAGGTCATGGAAGTACTGGAGCTATTGCATCTTCCGATGATACTCGATATTGAAAAAGATCTGAACGATGCTTTAGCCCATTTTTCTAAAGAATAAAGATCTTTTGCCCCTATCCCTATATCTCTTCCTATTCGCCCGATCAAACAAATTGGGATATAAACGACGTACAAAGCGCCTTGTGTTTCCGCCCTACGGAGGATTATTCCGCGGCGAGACACTCGGCCTTCTCTACGCTGTCGGCCACCGATCCATCAGGAAGGATGGCTTGCGTCCCAATGTAAAGCGTATCGACCGTACCCCGCAAGATATACTTTGCGGTATCCTCGCTGCAGACTGCAAACATTGTTGCCCTGGAGGTACCAGTATAATACTCTCCCACATCTAAAAAAATTTCAGTTGTATTTCAGAATTATTATATTTGTTTGTAGAAAAAAATAAATCATGAAGATATTGGTTATAGAAGACGATCCCTCACTCCGGGAAATCATCTGTCGCAGCCTGGAAAAAGAACGGTACATCACAGAAATAGCCCCGGATTTTCGAACGGCTTTACAAAAAACAGCCGACTACAGTTATGACTGCATCTTACTTGATATCATGCTTCCCGACGGCAATGGGCTGGATCTTTTAAAAGCCCTGAAAGAGCAACATAAAAAAGAAAATATCATTATCATTTCGGCCAAAGATTCATTGGAAGATAAAGTGAGCGGCCTCAACCTGGGCGCCGATGACTATCTGGCCAAGCCATTCCATCTGGCAGAACTCATTGCCCGGGTAAAGAGCGTCATCCGACGGAATCATCGCGACGGGATCAACCTTATCGAATTCGGAAACATCCAAATCGACCCGGACCATTTTCAGGTAGTAATCGCAGATCAGGCCATCGAACTCAACCGGAAAGAATATGATATTCTGCTTTATTTCATCCAGCGTCCTGAAAGAGTCATCAATAAAATGACCCTGGCTGAATCGGTCTGGGGGGATCACATCGATCAGGTCGACAACTTCGACTTTATTTATACGCAAGTCAAGAACCTCCGGAAAAAATTGAGCGAAGCAGGGGCGACAGCCGAATTGAAAGCTGTATATGGCTTCGGTTACAAAATGACATTACAATCCGTATGAAACTGATATATCGCATCTTAGTCCGCCTGTCCATTGCTTTATTAGTTCTTCTGGCCATTTGGGGGGTGCTATTCTACCTCGCTGTCATCGACGAAGTAAACGATGAAGTGGACGACTCACTCGAAGATTATTCTGAATTGTTGATCACTCGGGCACTGGCTGGAGAAACCCTACCCGACCATTCAGACGGCAGCAACAACTATTATTTTCTGAGCAAAGTCACCCCTGCCTACGCCAATACCCAGAACCACATCCGTTACTCGGATGAAATGATCTACATCAAAGAGAAAAAGGAAACAGAACCGGCCCGAATATTAAGAACCATATTCAAAGACAAGCAACAACAATATTATGAACTGACTGTCAGCGTACCGACCATCGAAAAACAAGATTTACAGGAAGCCATCTGGAACTGGATGCTTCTTCTGTATATCACTCTGCTGTTACTCATTCTGATCATCAATACCTGGATCTATTACCAAAGCATGCGTCCCCTGTTTGTTTTACTCAAATGGATGGATCAATATACCATCGGAAAAACCCGAACCCCACCCGACCTGCAAACCAAAATCACGGAATTTCAGAAATTGAATGATGCCGCCGTACGAGTTGTCGACAGAAATCAGACCATTTACGAACAGCAGAAACAATTCATCGGTAATGTGTCGCATGAACTACAAACTCCACTGGCCATCTGTCAAAACCGATTGGAAATGTTAGCAGAAAATGAGAACCTGAACGAAGAGCAACTGACAGAAATTTCAAAAATCCAACAGACCCTCTCCTATCTCATACGCCTCAATAAATCTTTGCTGTTCCTTTTCCGAATCGAAAACGGACAATACCAGGATCCCTGCCAAATCTGTCTGAACGACCTGATTCGCACCCAACTCGAAGACTATCAAGAGATATTCCGTTACAAAAACATTGAAGTAGAATGGAATCCCCAGAATAACCTGACCGTATGCATGAACGAAATTTTAGCCACGGCACTGATTTCCAATTTACTGAAAAATGCTTTTGTGCACAATGTTTCCTCCGGAAAAATCCACATCGAAACAACCGACAGCCACTTGATCATTTGCAATACAGGCCGCCACGAAGCATTGGACAGCGGGCGTCTGTTCAAACGTTTTTATCAAGGTAAAACTGCCGGAGAAGGTTCTACCGGCCTGGGATTATCGATTGCCGAATCCATCTGTAAATTGTATCATCTCCAACTCCGCTACGAATACAACGGAATGCACTGCTTCCACATCGAATAAAAAGTATATTTCTTTTTCATCGATTTCAAAATTTTTTCAGTTTTGGCCGATAATTTTGACACAGAAACTAAAAATAAAAAAACGATGAAACTGATTATTTTACTATTAGCTGGCCTGTTTACATTACAGGGTACAGCAAAAGCAGACGAAGACAGAGCGATTTCCGTAGAGCAGCTTCCATCTAAAGCCCAACAATTCATTAAACAATATTTCCCCAAAAATGAAATTGCTCTCGCGAAAGTGGAAAAAGATTTCTGGGACAGGAAATATGAGGTGGTTTTCGTAAATGGAGAAAAGGCAGAATTTTCCAAAAACGGTACCTGGGAGAAAATCGACTGTAAATATTCAGCCGTTCCGGAAGCGCTTATACCATCCGCCATTCTGGAGTACATCCGAAAACATTACGACAATGTAAAAGTGCTGAAAATTGAAAAAGATTCCAAAACCTGGGAAATACGACTGAACAACCGGGTTGAACTCGAATTCAATCACGCATTCCAATTAATTGATATAGACATCTAAAAACAAGAATCATGAGACTACATTATTTCTGGCTTATCTTCGCCTTTTTAGGCTTCTGCAGTTGTGACAAGGACGACTCGGTCCAACCGAATCCGAAAGCCCAGCAGGCTTTTGAAAGCAAATATCCCTATGCCACCAAAGCAGAATGGGAAAAGAAGAACAATTATCTGACCGTAGATTTTATCGACGAACAGCAAAACAAAGAAGCCTGGTTCGATGCAGATGGTCAATGGTACATGACCAAAACCGAACTGACTTCTCCCACCCAATTGCCGGATGCCGTTCGGCAAGCCCTCGCAAACAGTGAATATGCCCAATGGTATATCGACGACATCGATCGTCTGGAACGCTATCAGGAAGAAACAGTATACGTCATCGAAGTCAAAAAAGGCCAAGTAGAATACGACCTTTTTTACAGTAGCGACGGGATTCTGATCAAATCCCAGATCGATCAGGAGGACGATTATGAAACCTATTTACCCGACGCCTCCGTTCTACCCGATGCCATCCGGCAATTCATCGAAGCCCAATATCCAGATAGCCGGATCATTGAAACAGAAAGAGAACACGGACAAATCGAGGTAGAGATCATTCATAACAACCGCGGAAAGGAAATCGTATTCAACAGCTCCCACCAATGGCTGAACACACACTACGACGTCAGAAGAACAGAAGTGGAGGAAGTGGTCTTAACCGCTTTACAGAATTCCATTTACGCCACCTACCAGATCGATGACATCGAACGCTACGAAACCCCGACGGGCAACTACTACCTGTTTGAACTCGAAAAAGGAAATCAGGAGATCGATCTAAAAATCGATCCGACAGGACAATTACTTTAAAACAGCGAAATCTGAAGTCACTGATCATTTCAGGCCAAAGCATGCTGCTGCCATCCAAGAGGATACCATCCAGGCATTCTTCTGGATGGCATTTTTATAAACAAACATTTTTAATTTTCCTTTCGTTTACAGAAAAAAGAGTTCTACTTTTAGCAAAAATAGATATTTTCGCACCGGAAAAATAAAATGTACTATGATTCATTTCAAACCCATTGACATCACGGATCAGGATCTCTTCAGCTCCTATCTGTATGCCTCTGAAGAAAAAGATTGTGACTTTTCATTTGCCAACTTATGCAGCTGGCATTTTTTGACAGAATCCAGTTATGCCATTATAGAACAGTTTTTAGTCATCCGCTTCGTCAATCAGCAGGGAGAACATGAATATTTCATGCCGCTGGGAACGGGAAACCGTCTGGCCGTTATCGAAATCCTGCAAGCCTGCGCACAGCAGGAACAGGTCCCGTTCTGCCTGCGGGGAATCCGCCCCCGGATACAAGAAGAGCTCGAACAATACTTCCCCGGTCAATTCGAATACATCAGCGACCGGGATTATTTCGACTACATATATCTCCGACAGGACCTGGTGGAACTGAAGGGTAAAAACTACCAACCCAAACGGAATCACGTGAACAAATTCCAAAAAGAATACCGTTATTCCTATCAGCCGCTCTCTCCGGAGCTCATTCCGGATTGCCTGCAGTTCGAAGCCACCTGGTGTATGAGGCACGGATACATTGAAAACGAAAACATCCGGAACGAACGCCGGGCACTAACCTATGCCCTTCACCATTTCGATGCCTTGAATCTGAGCGGAGGCGTGCTATTCGTCGAAGACCGGCTGGCTGCATTCACGTTCGGCACACCGATCAACCACAATACTTTCGGCATACACTTCGAAAAAGCCGACATTCATATCGACGGCATTTATAGTGCCATCAACCAGGAATTTGCCGCCCATTTACCGGAACAATACCTTTATCTGAACCGGGAAGAAGACCTGGGTATACCAGGCCTCCGGCAGGCAAAACTATCCTACCATCCGGTACTACTGCTCGAAAAAACAAAAGCAATCCGCAAACCATAACGACAGGTACAATGGATCAGAAACAGCAAGCCATGGAACTATGGCGACAGTGCTTCAACGACTCTGAAGAATTTATCCGCTTTTATTTCGAACGGAAATACACGCCGGAAAATACATTGCTGTATGCAGAAAACGGGCAGGCATTGTCTGTACTGCAAATGCTTCCCTATGCCATGACCTGGGAAGACTTATCCGTTACGACAGCTTACATTTCCGGTGCCTGCACCCTCCCCAAGGCCCGCAACCGGGGGATCATGTCCCGGCTGCTTTGCCAGGCTTTTCAGGAGATGTACCACCGTCGGATTTCATTCACCACGCTGATCCCGGCCGAAACATGGCTATTCCGTTACTATGCAGGTTTAGGCTACACACCTGTTTTCGATTATTCGCAACAGACCTATACACCCGGACCTCCCCCCCATTCCACCCAGTCCATGGTCGAAACCCAATCGGAATTCAACGAACCCTGGGTTCGCAAACAATACCCCTATTTCAATGAAGAAATGAACAAACGGGAAAATTGCATTCAACACTCCCTGGAGGATTATCTGGCCGTAGTCGAAGAAGCCTATCTTTCCGGAGGTTCTCTTTGGTGTTGTCAAAACGGACACACCGCCAGCGGTTGGGCCCTGGCTGTTCCAGAGACAGACACGGTCCATATAAAGGAATTTTTCTACCGTACTCCGACAGAAAAGGAATGGTTGTTGCAAGCCATCCATACCCAGTGGCCCCATAAAAAACTGACCGGCAAAGTACCGCCGACCGGTCCCTCCGCACAACATCTCGGCATGGCCAGAATCATCGACGTAGCAAGCATGTTACAACATTTTGCCCTTCGCCACAAGGATATTCGGTTAACTCTCCGAATCGACGACCCACAACTGCCGATCAACAACGGCACCTACCAAATTGCAGCAGGCAAATGTCTTCATTTTCCACAATCTGCAGATCGCATAGACCATGCTCTCGACATACCTACACTGACCCAGGCCCTTTTGGGATATCACACCTCCCAATTACCATCACCCCTGAACCGTTTATTGAAAGATGTTTCCCCCTACATGAGTCTGATGATGGATTAATATGTCCAAAATTGATTATCTTTGTCCCATCAATTATTTCCTTCTTGAAACACCGAAATGGACATTACAAAACTGAAAGGACACGGCTCCATGTTGGGAGCGAATGCAATGTGGGGACTGATGTCTCCAGTCGCCAAATTCGTCATGGTCGGAGGAGTGGTTTCCCCTCTGGTTGTCACCGACTTTCGAATCACCGGGGCCATGGTATTATTCTGGATAGCCTCCTTCTTTCAGAAACCGGAACGGGTCAGTTCCAAAGACCAGCTCAAACTGTTGGGAGCTTCCCTGCTGGCGATTATTTTCAATCAGGGCTGTTTCATTTTCGGTGTCGGCCTGACTTCCCCGGTAGACGCCTCCATCATCGCGACCAGTATGCCTTTGATTGCCATGATCCTGGCTGCCTTCTACTTAAAAGAACCGATTACCGGCAAGAAAGTTCTGGGCATTGCCACCGGTGCCACCGGTGCTTTGATACTGATCCTGGGTAGCCAGCAACAGACAGGCGTCCGCACTGCCGGTGAACATTACATTTTAGGAGATTTACTGGTCTTACTGGCTCAATGCAGTTATGCCCTTTATTTTGTTCTGTTCAAAAATTTCGTAAGCAAATATTCACTCTTCACCATCATGAAATGGATGTTCACCTATGCATTCATCTGCGCCCTGCCTTTTTCATACACCGATCTGCTGCACACAGACTGGAACAGCATCGGAGGTGCAGAAATCGCGGCCCTGGCATTCATCGTCATCGGAAGTACCTTCCTCAGCTACATACTGGTCGTCATCGGTCAAAAAAACCTGCGACCGACCGTTGCCGGCATGTACAACTACATACAACCGTTGATTGCCAGCATTGTAGCCATCTGTTGGGGTATGGATTCCTTCAATTTTATGAAAATCATTTCCATCGCGTTAATCTTCGGTGGAGTCTATTTGGTTACAAACAGCAAAAGCCGGGCGGAAGTGGAAGCCACATCATAATATACCTATTTTTAAGTAGATATTTTTTCGACCAAAAAAGAGTGTTTTTTGGTCAGAAAGTAATATTTTTGCCACCCGAAATTTAACTCAAACAGATAAAAATGTTTTATTTTTAACAGAATCAACAAAACAACACTAAAAACACACACTATGGAAATTTATTTTAGCTTTAAAGAAATCGTCAGTGCCTTTATGGTATTGTTCGCGGTCATCGATATATTGGGAGCTATACCAATTATTATCAGCTTGCGGGAAAGAAATCAGAAAGTAGAAGCAGGCAAAGCAGCCATTATCTCGTTTATCATTTTAGTGGCCTTTCTATTCATTGGCCAGGCATTGTTGGGACTGTTCAACGTAGACATATCTTCATTCGCAGTAGCCGGAGCCCTGGTTCTTTTGGTTTTAGCCGTCGAGATGATTTTCGGTGTCGAAATATTTAAAAACGACAGTCCCTGCGGATCGGCGACAATCGTTCCCCTGGTATTTCCCTTGATTGCGGGAGCCGCCTCTTTCACCACCTTGCTTTCCTTGCGGGCAGAATATAATATTCTCAACATCATCATTGCTGTTGGATTGAATATGGTGGTCGTATATTTCGTTCTGCGATATGTATATTATGTAGAACGCCTGTTCGGGAAAAGCGGTGTTTATGTAATGCGGAAATTATTCGGAATCATACTATTAGCTATTGCAGTCCGTCTGTTCACCGCCAATCTGACATCTTTGATCGGCAGTCTATAAATCAGGGAGGTCTCCGACCTTCCTTTGATTTATCATGCCGCTGAATATTGCAGATAAAGCCACGTCCAGACCAGGAAACGCCCCAAACGCCCAATCAACATATAAATCGCCGAAGCGAAAGGCTTTACTTTGTAAAAACCTAAAGCAATGGCAAAAAGATCGCCGACAAAAGGCAGCCAAGTAAACAAGGCCAGCCAAACCCCATACCGATCGACATATTTCTTTTGCCGGAGCAATTTTTCTTCCGTAACCTTGAACCAACGTTCAATCCACTTCCATTTTCCAATCCATCCAATCCAGTAGGAAGTAAGTCCCCCCAACCAGTTCCCCAAAGTCGCAATCCCCAGACAAAGCCATGTATTGCCACCCAAAGCCAAAACCCCAACCAGCAAAACATCCGCACTCATCGGAATAATGGTCGACGCCAGAAACGAACCGATAAAAAGCCCCCAATAGCCTAAGTCAATAAATGATTCCATAAAAAGATCAGCAGATTAAAAAAAGAGTTGCCGGTAACGCAACTCTTCAATTTTCAACGGAGCGATAAACGGGACTCGAACCCGCGACCTTCGGCTTGGGAAGCCAACGCTCTACCAACTGAGCTATTATCGCATCTGGTTTCTAAAGCGGAACAAAGATAGAAAAGAAATCTGAATGAAACAATACATGGATCTAAAAATATTGATCGCACAAATCCGTAATCCGGGTATCTTTTTCGAAAGATTGTCTACCTGAACTTCACTTTATATCGGTTATTTTTGTTGAAAAATCATCACAATTCAATATTATGGGCAAAACATTATTATTTATCGCATTTTTAATGAGTATGTTTATGAATACACCAGCACAAGAAAACGAAAAAATTTTCCCACTCAGCGACAAAGTCACTGTTCAGAAAGTTCATTTTAAGAATCGTTTCGGTATCACACTTACAGCCGACCTGTACAAACCCAGAAATGCCTCGGGGAAATTACCGGCCATTGCCGTATGTGGCCCTTTCGGAGCAGTCAAAGAACAGGCATCGGGACTGTACGCCCAAACCATGGCGGAACGGGGATTTTTAACCCTTGCCTTTGATCCGTCATACACAGGGGAAAGCGAAGGCGAACCGCGTTACGTAGCCTCTCCCGACATCAATACCGAAGATTTTTGTGCAGCTGTCGATTTTCTATCCATCCAGGAATCTGTCAATCCCGAGCAAATCGGCATCATCGGTATTTGCGGCTGGGGCGGCATGGCACTCAACGCAGCGGCCATCGACACCCGTATCAAAGCGACGGTGACAGTAACCATGTACGACATGAGCCGTGTAAACGCCAGGGGATATTTCGATGCCATGGATGCAGATCAACGCTATGAACTCCGGGAACAACTCAATGCACAACGCACCATAGATGCTAAAAACGGTTCGTATGCCCTGGCCGGTGGCGTTGTCGACCCGCTACCCGAAGATGCGCCCTGGTTTGTAAAAGAATATTATGACTACTACAAAACCAAACGGGGATATCACAAACGCTCGCTAAATTCAAACGGCGGATGGAACAAAACGTCAGCTCTCTCATTTATCAACACTCCCCTGCTCGCCTACAGCGATGAGATCCGCCACGCCGTCCTGATGATTCACGGAGAGAAAGCACATTCCCGGTATTTCAGCGAAGATGCTTTCAAGAAACTCAAAGGCGACAATAAAGAACTGCTGATCATTCCCGGCGCCACCCATGTCGACCTTTATGACAATCAGGCCGGAGTGATTCCGTATGACAAAATAGAGGCTTTTTTCAAAGAGTATTTGAGATAATCGGCGATGATTTTCCTAATTTTGCCCGAACAATCTGAAAAACGATGAAAGCAAAAGAATTTTATCAAATTCGGGAACATCTTCACCGCCATCCGGAACTGTCGGGACAGGAAATCTGGACCACCCGATTCATTCTTCAATATCTCCAACGCTTTTCCCCCACCCATCTTCATGAATGGGGGAAAGGGTGCGGAGTGATCGCAGAATACTGTTTTTCAGCAACAGGTCCCACTTTATTGTTTCGGGCCGATATCGATGCCGTTGCCATCCAGGAAAAAGCGGATCATTCTTACAGTTCTGAAATACCGGGAGTCTCCCACAAATGTGGACACGACGGGCACACGACTATTTTACTGGCCTTGGCCGATCTTTTATACCGCCATCCGCTCTCACGGGGACGTATTCTCCTGTTATTTCAACCGTCAGAAGAAAACGGACAGGGAGCCCAAACAGTCCTGCAGGACGCCTGGTTCCGCCAACAAAAAATCGATCAGGCTTTCGCCTTGCACAATTTACCCGGTTTTCCATGCAATACCATCGTCTGCCGTACCGGAAGCTTTACCTGTTCCGTGATCAGCTGTGCCATTGTCGTCGATGGGCAGACAGCCCATGCTGCAGAGCCGGAAAAAGCCGTCTCTCCCACCTTGTCGTTATGGCAGATTCTTCAGGAAAGTACCCGTTGGAACCGGGGAGAACTTCATACTCCCGATTATTTTCGATCTACACTGGTCGAACTACACATCGGCGAAGAAGCCTATGGAGTAGCCGCCGGCAAGGGAGTGTTACGCCTGACTCTCCGAGCCGCAACAGAAAAAAATCTACAAATACACCGGAAAAAATTAGAAGAATTGATTCAAAAAGAACGTCTTCTACACCCGCAATTGACCTACTCGCTCCAATGGCTCGAACCGTTTGCAGCCAATGAAAATCAGGCAGAAGCCGTTCAACACATCCGGACAGCAGCCATTCAAAACCGATTCCCATATCAGGAAATATCCCACCCCTTTCCCTGGGGGGAAGATTTCGGATTATTTACCCAGCAATTTCCGGGTGCCATGTTCGGAATAGGCGCCGGTGTTAATACCCCCGCCTTGCATACCCCCGCCTATGATTTTCCCAATGAAATTATCGCCACCGGAGCCCGGATGTTTTACTCCATCGCGGCCAACATTTGCCGAAACGGCAAGGATTAACAGCACCCATCACTTCTTCCGTCTCAGTTCGAAATTTTTACCCAGATACACCCGGCGAACCTCCGGATCTGCCGCCAAATGTTCGGCCGTTCCGGCCTGCAGAATACGACCATCATAAAGCAAATAGGCCCGGTCGGTAATTGATAGGGTTTCCTGTACATTGTGGTCGGTAATCAAGATACCGATATTCTTATCTTTCAATTTCTGTACAATATTTTGAATATCCTCCACGGCAATCGGGTCCACCCCGGCAAAAGGTTCATCCAACAGAATGAATTTCGGACGAATCGAAAGAGCCCGGGCAATCTCGGTCCGACGACGTTCTCCTCCAGACAATTGAATACCCAAACTTTTACGGATATGTTGCAGACCGAATTCATCCAGCATCTCTTCCAAACGGAGCTTTTGCTCTTCTTTGGACATCTTGGTCATCTCCAAAACAGCCCGGATATTATCTTCCACACTCAATCTTCTGAATACAGAAGCTTCCTGAGCCAGATAACCGACTCCATATTGAGCCCTTTTGTATACCGGTTCCTTCGTAATCTCCTGATCATCCAGAAATATCCGTCCACCATTCGGTGTAATCAGTCCCACGATCATATAGAAAGAAGTCGTCTTCCCGGCTCCATTCGGTCCCAGCAAACCGACAATCTCCCCCTGTTCTACCTGAAGAGAGACATCCTTTACAACAGTACGACTCTTATATTTTTTTATCAAATGTTCCGCTCTTAAAATCATAATATGCAGGCTTTATGTTTACAAAGATAGGGATAAAAGCCGAAATGGAGAAATTTACGACAGATTAGTTTATATGCAAAGCATCCATAAAGCGTTTGACGACCTCCGGATTGCCGGTATGTTTCCCCTGATCTTCACTTATTTTACAAGTATCATTGTAAAATGTCCAGGATTCGGTAATTTTTACGGCAACGAGTTTAATCACAATATTCATCGGCCGGACTCCTTCAAAATCATTGGTAAAATGTGTACCGATTCCAAAAGAAGGCTGACAATATTCCTTGGCATATTGCTGAATTTCAATGGCACCCTCCGTATCGAGCGCATTACTGAAAATCACCTGTTTTGTCCGAGGATCGATTCCCAATGAACGGTATTTCTCTACGATTCTTTCCAATTGTTCCCGATTATCGCCACTGTCGACACGCAATCCTTTAAAAAGATTGGCAAAATCCTCCGAAAAATTCAAACTGAAAATATCCCAACCGAAACTATCATACAGATAAGTTCCCAAAGCGCCACGGAAGGTGTTTCGCCAGGAATTCATGGCGATGTGATTGGCCATCTGCGGACCATACATACCTCCGATCGCACAGATGAATTCGTGTGCCATTGTGCCGACAGGCAACAAATCATATTTCATGGCCAGATAAACATTGCTGGTACCCACAAATTTTCCGTTTCCATTTTCACGGCGCCCACAATCTCTCATCGCCCGGACAGCTGTTTCCTGTGCTTCAAAGGATGCTCTACGCCGCGTCCCGAAGTCACTGAACACACAACCGGCTTCTAACAGCTGACGGCCTTTTTCATAAGATTTTCCATAATATGCCTCATAATCAAAATGTCGATTTTCTCCCGTCATCCGATAATAAAGCTCGGAAACAATCGCCAAAATCTTTACTTCCAACAAAATGGTATCAGCCCAACTGCCCTGAATCTCCACCTGCAAGTGTCCTTCCCGATCCTGCCATGCATTCACCCAGTTGCGATTGAAACGATATCCTTTCAGATAATTGTAAAACCATCCGGGGATATAATTACATTTCCGCTTCATAAAAGCAATCTCCTCTTCAGTGATGATCACCGATTCAAGCATTGCCACCTGCTCTGCAAGCATTTGTGCAAAACCGGCCGGATATATTGTATGATCTCTATCCGTAAAAGCATATTTAACCTGTGCCCGGGGGAAATTGTCAATCACGGCACAACACATCGTAAACTTATACAGATCATCATCTGTAAAATGTCGGATAATCGGTTCCTTCGAAAAAATACTCAAGTCTGCCATTCGTCTAAAAATTCAAATACACCGAAAAATTAATTGCGAAATCCTGCACATGCTGCCCGGGACGATTTTCACGATGCGTCAAACGCCAAATCGCATCAATCCGGAAAAGACGAAAAATATTCTCAATCCCGACACCCGTTTCAAAATAAGGTTTGGAAACTGAAGACATACCTTCCGGGAAACGCAATATCGCTTGGGAATCGGATAAACTGCCATTGTTTTTATCCGAAAGCGTGCCAATCAACCCCTTGAAAATAAAAACCTCTCTCCACTTCAACCTCTTCATCAAAGGAATCTTTCCCAGAAAAAATCCTTTGAAATGATGTTCATAAAACAAAGACACCCAGGCATCCGAAGCAAATTCATAATAGTTCATACAGGAAAATGCATACGGATCATAAAAATAAGTCGCATTTCCTTCATGCAATTTCAATAAAGGATATGGTACCTTCCCGAAGATTTTCCCCCCACTCAAAACGATGTTAGAGGTACCGATCGGAGAAATGGGTAAGTCATACCGAACAGAAGCGACCGTCCGGTAAAATTCATAATCATTTTTAAAGAATCCTTTCACCCCCATGGCCAAATCAAGTCCCAGAATGGGATAATCAGACCCCAGACTGTATTTGTCAAAAGGTTTGCGAATGACGATTTCATTCTTCGACCAGCGGGTATTCAAACGCAATATGATGGACTGAATGGAAGGAATCGTACTTCCATCCGGCGTAACAAAAGGCACATACGAATTGGAAAATATATCCCGAACCTGCAGGCCGAAGGTATTCGAAAAACCTTGCCGCCACTCTTTTTCAAAACTCACATCCAATTGATTGACCATACTTAAACGGTCATTATTGCCTCTTGAAAAAACTGAACTCAGGATATTTCCTTCACTAAAAGCATTAATTCCGGCCCCCAACTGCACCACATCGTGCTTATATGCGATCGATAATTTTGAAGTCGGCAAATCATTAAAAGCATAATCCAGTCCCCCGGCCCCCATCCAGCGATACTCCTTTGTTGCATAAGCCCCATGACCCCATAAACGTATTTTCTTGCTAAAATCCGTTGTAGTCCGTACCCCCAACTGAAAACGACAGCCTTCCTGATCATTAAAACTGAGCAGTTTATAATAAGGGCCCCATTCAATATACCGGGTGTCGTAATATCCTCCAAACAGCATGGATATGGCGGAATAGATATTCTGATACAATGGCACGCTCTTTACAGAATCGACCATCTCATAAATCTTCTTTTCCCGCTCACTCAACACATATGGACGTATGGAATCCCAATAGTGTTCATCATTTTTCAAAACATCATCGCGAAGCATCAGGTCATTATCCATTTTTAATACCCGCTCCGGGATCGGTTGATTCAGCCGAACAGCAGAATAATCAACCTGACGATGCCCCAAAAAAGAGGCGACCTTAGAGGAATCAGACATAAAAATAGAAAAATCCGCCCAAATTTTATCCTGCTTAGGAAACCAGACCGAATCGTTCAGGAATTGATTTTCATTCTCCATGACCAGATTTCGTATCCAGTTCACATTCAATCCTTTCATCATTTTAACATGGGCCGATTGCAAAGCCCAGGTCGTAGAATCAATATTTACCTCCCCATCCAGAACAGGAGTCGAAAAAGATTTGGGATGAAAACGGATTTTATAAGTTTTACGTCCGTCAATCTGCAAACTGTCGACCAGAAAATATTTGTAATACAACAGACCGTGTTCTGAAAGCGGACTGGCAAAACGAACCTCAAAGACGTCAATGTAATTGTCATAGAAATTAACATTCACATGTAAATGACCGGTAAACTGCGCCAAAGTATAATCTTCTTCAATACCGGAAATCCGGCTGGCATTTACAATCTCCCGGGATAAGCGAGGAGACTTCCGATAATAATAATCGGCAGAAGCTTCCGAAATCATCACAGGCAAATAGGCCTTCCCTGTAATAACAGAAGTATCCATATGCTCAAACACAAATCCGAAATTCTTTTGCAATTTTTTATTTTTAAAACCCGGCTTGATATTTGTCAAGTCCAGTTCCATTTTGGTGTAAGTTTTACAAGAATATTGCTCAAAACGACTCGGATCATTTTTGTATTTATTCCTGCAGACATTGCGAAGAATGGCATGGGCCGGGTTTTCTCCCGGAGTAACTTTCACTTCATCCAGATCAAATGCCTGTGGCACCAACTGAAAGTCAACAGCATGGAAGGTCCCCGGGCTGATTTTCACAGTCTGTGAAGAATAGCCCAACAGAGAGGCCTCCAATTCTGAAACCGCCTCCCGGGTTTCCAAATAATATTCTCCTTCAAAATCCGTCGTTATCCCAATCGTCGTTCCCTTGAAATAAACATTGACCAAAGGTAATGCTTCACCGGTTTCCGCATCTGTCACTTTTCCCCGGACACGGGTACTTTGAGCCAATGCAAGCTGTCCCACTAACATCCATATACCGAACAATAACATTACCTTCTTCATAATTCTCAATTTCCCGACTGACTTAGCTGTTTCCCATTGTCTTTTTCATTTCCCTCCCTGAAATCAAACCACTCCTTCCCTCAGAATGTCATGGATATGTACCATCCCCTTATATTTTTTATCATCATCCACTACCACCAATTGAGTAATGCTGTTTTGCTCCATTTTCTGAAAGGCATTGTAAGCCAATTCTTCTTCTGAAATAGTCTTCGGATTGACAGACATGATATCTTCGGCCTTCAATCCATCAACATCCTTATATTTTTCCAACATACGCCTCAAATCCCCGTCCGTAATAATTCCCAGCAATTGATCCCGTTCATCGGTTACAGCCACAGCCCCCAACCGTCCGCCCGACATTTCCAGAATCACCTTCCGAATACCATCCGTCAGTGCAACACAAGGCTTGTTTTCCTGATCAAACACATCCGACACACGGGTATACAGCCGTTTTCCCAAAGAACCGCCCGGATGATACTTGGCGAAATCACGACTCGAAAAGCTCCGGCACTGAATCAGACAAATCGCCAGCGCATCTCCCAATACCAATTGGGCCGTCGTAGAATTGGTCGGGGCCAGATTATTCGGACATGCCTCTCTCTCCACCGTTGCTTTCAATACATAAGCGGCATTCTTCGCCAAAAAAGAATCCGTATTCGATACCATTGCCACAATCTGCTCATTGCCGACGTTTCGGATCAACGGCACCAGCACCTTGATTTCCGGCGTATTTCCGCTTTTGGAAATACAAATCACGACATCGTCATGACAAATCATCCCCAAATCACCATGAATCGCATCGGCAGCGTGCATAAAAACAGAAGGAGTACCGGTCGAATTCAAGGTGGCCACTATTTTCTGGGCAATAATGGCACTTTTCCCGATTCCGGTAATAATAACCCGTCCCTTACTTTTATATATCAGTTGTACGACTTTCTCAAAATCATCATCGATCGAATGAACCAACTGTTGAATGGCAGCCGCCTCCTCTACGATAACCTTCTTTGCAACTTCTTTAATATCAACCATATTAAATATTTTTTAAAATATTTCTCAAACAATAGACAATATTTATGCCAAAAAAAATCAAGAAAATGATGGTTAGCCCATTTTTTTCCTATAATTTTACTATATGACAAAAGTACAATTAAATTATAGATTTTAGATGGTAAAGTTCAAATAGAATCACATCCAGAAAAAGTTTGTGAATACTTGCATCTAAAATTCTATAAGTGTATTTTTACGATTAAACTAGTCAGTGGTTGACAACATTTATTATGCCATTTTGTTTGGACAAACAAATTAAGTTTTAAATTTGCAACTCCTTGCGAAAAAGGTGTGCAAAATATATAAATAATACAATGGGATTGCAGATTGATTTACACGCAAAATTAAAAGAGTATTTTGGCTTCGATCATTTTAAAGGGAATCAGGAAGCCATTATTAGAAATGTACTGGCAGGAAATAACACATTTGTATTAATGCCTACAGGGGGTGGAAAATCGTTGTGTTATCAATTACCGGCCTTATTGCTTGATGGTACCGCAATCATCATTTCACCGTTGATTGCCTTGATGAAGAATCAAGTAGATGCCATGCGTTCATTTTCCGCAGCTGAAGGAGTCGCTCACTTTCTCAATTCTTCACTGACTAAAAACGAAATTCTGAATGTCAAAGAAGATATTTTAAGCGGAAAGACAAAAATGCTTTACGTGGCACCGGAATCTCTGACCAAAGAAAGCAATGTGGAATTTTTGAAAAAAATCAAAATCTCCTTCTTTGCCGTAGATGAAGCGCACTGTATCTCCGAATGGGGACATGATTTCCGAACAGAATATCGTAAGATCCGCCCCATCGTTGAAGAAATCGGCAAGGCACCCATTATTGCCTTGACAGCCACAGCGACACCGAAAGTTCAGAATGACATCCAGAAAAACCTGGATATGATGGATGCTCAGGTATTCAAATCCTCTTTTAATCGCCCGAATCTATATTATGAAGTTCGACCGAAACAGGGAGACGTAACCAAAGATATCATCAAATTCATCAAAAATCACGAAGGAAAATCCGGAATCATCTATTGTCTAAGCCGGAAAAAAGTAGAGGAGCTGGCAGAAGTACTCTGTATCAATGGAATTAAAGCCGCCCCCTATCATGCCGGGATGGACGCCAATACCCGAAGTGCCAACCAGGATAAATTCCTGATGGAAGAAGTAGACGTGATCGTTGCCACCATCGCTTTCGGTATGGGTATCGACAAACCGGACGTTCGCTTTGTAATTCACTACGACATTCCGAAAAGCCTGGAAGGCTATTATCAGGAAACCGGCAGAGCCGGCAGAGATGGAGGCGAAGGCATTTGTCTGACCTATTACAGTTATAAAGACATCCAAAAACTTGAAAAATTCATGCAGGGGAAACCCATTGCAGAACAAGAAATCGGCAAACAACTGTTGATGGAAACAGTAGCTTATGCCGAAACCTCTTTATGCCGCCGAAAGGTATTACTCCATTACTTTGGCGAAAACTACGAAGAGGACAACTGCGGCTGTTGTGACAACTGTCTCTATCCGAAAAAAGAATTCGAAGGTTCGGACTACATGGTGGATGCCCTTCAGTTGGTCAGCGATGTCAAGGAAAAATTCAAGATCGAACACCTGGTAAACATTTTGGTCGGCGAAGCCGATTCTGCCATCAAATCGTACAAACACGACAAACTGGAACTGTTTGGGGCCGGTTCGGAAAAAAGCCGTCAATTTTGGACAATGGTTTATCGCCGGGCTTTGGTCAGTTCGTTTATAGAAAAAGATATCGAACAATACGGAGTCATCAAGTTAACGGAAGAAGGACAAAAATTTTTGGATGAACCTAAAAGTTTTATGCTGATGGAAGATCACAATTTCGACGATAACGAAGAAGAAGAAAAAATACAGGAGAAAGGTGGAGTATCTGCACTGGACAGTACTTTATTTGCCATTCTGAAGGACCTGCGCAAAAAGATTGCCAAAACCAACAACCTGCCGCCCTACGTCATTTTTCAGGATCCGTCTCTGGAAGACATGTGTACGAACTACCCGATCACCATCGAAGAATTGGCAAATATACAAGGAGTCGGAGCCGGGAAAGCCCAGAAATATGGAAAAGAATTTGTCGAAGTCATCAAACAATACGTTGAAGACAATGAAATCGAACGGGCTCAGGATATGGTAGTTAAAACCGTTGCCAATAAATCCAAATTCAAAGTATACATCATTCAGAACATAGACCGCCAGATTGATCTGGAGGATATTGCATCCGCTTTAGGACTCAATTACGATGAACTGATCAAAGAAATGGAAGCGATCGTTTTCTCCGGAACGAAACTCAACATCGACTACTACATCAACAAAATACTCGATGAGGAACAGCAACAGGAGATCATGGACTACTTCATGGAAGCGACCTCGGACAATATCTCCGAAGCATTTGATGAATTTGAAGGCGATTATGCAGAAGAGGATCTCCGGTTGATGCGGCTGAAACTGCATTCCAAACATGGAAATTAAATCGACCGAACATTAAAACGAGGGCGGCTCCGTGCGAGCCGCCCTCGTTTTTCATCCACAATGCCAAACAGGATTTTATCCCATGGAGACATCAATAATAATCGATTCGGTCTGTCATCGAATTAACACCCAACTGTTTCATAGAAACAACTTTTCCACCCACATTCCTCTTCGAAACCAATTTCGGCTTTTGAATAATCGTGATATCATACTCGTACAAGTCGCCGTTCTCACATCCGATCCAAAGAGTCGTACAACCGTCCCAGTCATAAGTCATACAGGTAATTTTCGAATCAACCTGTAAAAGAGACGTACTGCTAATCTGTTCCGTCATCATCGCATTCGGATCTCTTGTAATATAATGTACCTCCGTACCGTTAACCGTATACAAATGATATTTTACAGAATTGGCTCTCAACCTCATCGTACAACTGGTCAGTATGATACAGGATTCATCAAACTCCGGAAGTTCAAATCGCTTCAGATTTACGGTATATTTATCTCTCAAAGCCATCATTTGCGTATTATAGGCAAAATCCGCGATATGTCCTTTCCCTCCACTATTATAAAAGATAGTATACAGCTCATCACTTCCCATGCCATAAGTAAAATGGTTGGTTCTGGATAAATGGATCACTTTTGTATCTTCCGGCATTTTCCACACAGGAACACTGGGATAGCTTTGCGGCACCTGATTCAAAGGCACCAAAGTCAATCTTTTTATAAAACTCGGATTCTCATTGGTCCCGACATTCTGCATAAAAGAAGTGGCTATGACTACCCGACGATTTTTCTCATCATAACAGGGAATATTTCCACCAAACAGATTGTGACCGAAATGAGTAATCTTATAACCTTTTGCATCCACAACGTAAGGTTCTGTCAAAAATTGTCCACCTAACCAGTTCGGAGACATGGTCCGACTAAAAATACGTCCATCTTCCGTGGCAACCAAGGTAATCGCCCCCAAAGGCACAATCTGCATCGGAGCAATATCCCGACGTGCAGAAACTTTAAAATTAGCAGGCGCCCCATCCAAAAACTGCTCTTTCAGTTCGCCCACCTTTTCTAAAGATTCATTGTTAATCTCACAGGCCATCTGATCTGTAATAATGGTAGACGAACCTTCCACCCCAATATTCTTGGCCATCGCAATTGTCAAATCCAGCGGTTTACCAATCAAGGGAGTTTTATTCACATTCACATAAGCGTTATCTTCCCATTCATAATATGCCTGCTGTACTCCATTTTCCATTTTACTCTTCCGCATCAAAGCAGATAATTTCGCCTGCCCATTCTCTTCCGTCAATACCAACCAATCCCAAGCAGTATACTTTCCGGTAATCGAAAGATAAACCTTGGCTAAAAATTCTGCTCCGGTCTCTTTATCGATAATCGCGAAATGACCGAACAGGGGCGCTTTGGGCGCCTTATCCAAATGAAGTTTTTTCATTAACTCCGTTGTTGGAATAGTAAGATCCACTCCTTCGCCAATCACAACATCACCAATCCGCCATTCATAACGTATCGTTTCCCGTTTCTCTATGGAATCCTTTCCCCAGGTAAACTTATCACTACCTTTAAATTCAGCGTCTTTCCCAATTCGACAATACACATTAATATTATTTAAAGAGGTATTGATCAGCCAAGTCGGAGGATTCAACACGATATAATCGTAATTCCCTTCATCTTTAAAACAGGAAGTCAATCCCAAAGAAAATAGCAATAAATAAAATATCTTTTTCATAATCGTCATTTTAAACATTAACAGTCATGTCGCTACCATCTTCCTCCTGCTGAGGATTTAATGTCAACCAGGATTTAAATGCCCTTACTAACTGTAACACTCTATCCGGAGCGTTTTGAATCATTTCTTCATTCAATTCTTCAGCACCTTTCACATTCTTCAGGAACAACTTATATTTCTTAGGAGAATAAGTGCCCAACAATTCCGCATCCACTTCCGGAGTCCACCATTGAGGCTGCACCGGATCTTTGGTTAAAACAATAACAGCCCGGGAACGTTCATACGGTCCGCTACCCAAATTCGAGGTAGGGACAATGGCCAATTCCAAGCGAATACCCTGCTTCAAATCTTCCAGTCGCCCGCTACGATTCATTTGTATCTGAATCGTATCCCGAATCATATCAGAAGTCGGATCATAGGTAGACGCTCTGAAAATATACTGCTTTTCCAAAGTATACTCACCGGCAATCGCCGTAGTACCGTCCGATACGACATTTAAAGAAAACGGAATATCCCGCTCCAACTTTTTACCAGACAAACAGACAACCAGCTTTGCATATACGGACGCCTCGTTATCTTCGGCAAAAAAGAAAGAAACCATGGTAGAATCGGCTAATCCCGTTCCTGGAAACTTTTCATCCGCAAAATATTTCTCAAAATAGATTTCATGATAATTGTCGAACATCAGTAGATCCTGTTCTTCACAAGCCAACAAAAACAGTGACAATAGAATATAAAATATCTTTCTCATAATTCCTTAATTATTACATAGATTGATTATCAGGTATAGGAAGCATATATTCTGACCGGTTCATCGGTCTTGTTTCCTTATCACTCATCTTTACACTAAAATTCAATCGTTTATACAAATAGAACAATTGTCCCTCCGACATCCATTCTCTTTGGGCATCCCTTACCAAATTCCGCTCAAAGACTTTATAATCCCCCTCATTTTCCAAGGGTTTCATCAAATTCCGATTTGCTCTGATATCGTTCAAAATCCGATAAGCTTCTTCCAAATTTCCCTTCCTGGCATAGTATTCAGCCATAATATAACGCATCTCAGTCGAACGAATGACCGGTAATATCGTTACATTATTATCCCGTTTCTTCGTATCATCATGACAATACCATTTTGCAGAAATATCCTTATAATCTACCTGAAACATCAGATACTTCCGATAATCATCGGCCAATTCATCCGACCCATCCACATTCTTGAAAATTTCCTGTCCTTCCAAATCAAATACAAACCAGTCTCCTACAGTCAACCCTTCCGGATTTTTCATAAAATAAGTACTCAGACTATTCTCCTCATAAGCCCTCTCATTATAAAGTGCAAAAATTAAATTAGACACAACCTTCAAACCGTCTCGAGATTCCGGATTATCCTGATAGATAAAGCCATACATATCATCTTGGGTAAACATATCATACTCTACCCCCACTCCATGCGCCTTAAATTCCATAACAGCCTTGGCCATTTGAAAAGCCTCTTCATCTTTTCCGGCATATTGGTATACCCTTGCCAACAAAGCAGTAATTGCATAATAATTCAGATGATATCCTCTTCCTTTCAGAAAATCGTCTATCGTTTCCGGGGTCGTCGCACCTTCCATGCCATACTCCAATTCCCCGTAAAAACGGGCTTTTCCGGAAGCACACAAACTTTGTCCCAAGGCTGTCGTATCAAAATCCGCCACCAGATTCCGAGCATTTTCCAAATCAGCCATCACCTTCTCCAAAAATGGTTTTACAGGAATACCGACCGGCTGTCTGTTGGGATAGACCTCGACATAGGGTACATAATTTTTCCCATCATCATTCACCGGAGCAGGAGCAAATAAACGCAATAAATCAAAATGCATCAAAGCCCTACAAGCATATGCCTCTCCCAAAATCAAACGTCTTTCAGTCTCTCCATTGGAAAAAATATCCGCCGGTTTATCTTTTATATTTTGAATCAAATTATTGGCATTGGCAATGACATTGAATCCTTTGAGCCAAATCCGATCTATCACAGGACGCAAATTATTACTGGTATAATTAAAATTGTAAGCATCCAGATATTCCATCTTTTGCGGTTTGTTGGTCCAATTCCAGGTATATTGACGAGAGATACAATCTACGACACCGAATTGCAACTCCACTCCATACAGATCTTTGGAAGACATCGCCTTATAGACACCACTCAACACAGAACGGAAACCATCCCCTGTTGAAAAAACCTTCTCGTCGGTAGCCTGTCCTTCCGGTGTCAGGTCCAACCAATCGGAACACGCAGCAAATCCCATCGCTACGAACAACATATATATTTTCAAAAACAGTCTCATTTTCGTCATCTTTTAAAATCCTAAACTAAGGGTAAAACTGTAATTCTTGGCATACGGATAACTCGTTCCCCGTTCTTCTTTTACACTGGCCCAACGACAAATATCATTCGCATTAAAACGAATTCCCAAAGAAGACAAACGGTATTTACTCAATACATGGGCGGGGAAATCGTAACCGGCAGACATTCCACTAAAAGACAGATAATTATTATCCTGTACAAAACGAGAGGTCGGTTGCGTCTTGATGTTTTTACGTATGTCATAAAACTGAGTCACATCTCCCGGTTTTTGCCAACGCTCGGTCAGTACCCGTCGATCCACATTGCTTCCCGCAATATTGGCCGCTTCCACTTTGTTCAATAAAGTCTCATTATAAGTCTGAGCTCCCCACTGATACAAGAAGTTCAAATTCACATAAAAACCTTTAAAACCGACATTCACACCAAACGACCCCTGGGCCGAAGGACTTGTATCACCCAGCACCACCTGATCCTCTGCATTCCAGATATAGGTACTTCGACCGTTCTTTTTCCTAAATTTTTCCTGCCCATTCGATGGATCTATTCCATAAGAAGGAACCCCATAAATAGCCGTCGTAGAAGCCCCGACATAATATTGGGTCAAAGGTATATACTTTAAATCCGCATATTCTCCGCCCAAAGTCTCATAATGCTCCTGCAATTTCTTGTTGTATGCCTCCATATCGTCCCCCAGTTCGAGAATTTCATTTTTATTCGAAGCCAAGGTACCGTTCAAAGCAACCGTCCAGGAAGCATTCCGAAATACTGTTGCATTTACCTTCAACTCAAAACCTCTGTTTAACAAAGAACCGGCATTCGAATAATATTTCTCAAAACCCGATGAAGTACGAATTGACACCTCATCGATCAAATCACGGGTTTCTTTCCGATAATAGTTGGCCTCAACATACAACTGATCCTGGAACAGACCGATCGTTCCACCGACATCCAGTGTATGGGTCTTTTCCCAAGTCAGATCAGGATTTCCTAAATAAATCAAAGTATTGGCAGGAGTCGAATAATACCAGCTATCCATGGAAGTCTCATAACTGGAAATAGCACTATAGGCCGGGAAATTAACATTTCCCGTTGTTCCATAGCTACCACGAATACGCAAAGTACTGAACACCCCCCAGTCTTTCATAAACTCATAATTATGTATGTTCAATCCCACACCCACAGACCAGAAAGGGGCGAAACGGTTATTGGAACCGAACTGGGAGGAGCCGTCCACACGAAAAGAGCCGTCCAGCAAATAAATATTGTCATAAGAATAATTGATGGATCCCAATATACCAATCAGACGACTTTCCGAATTGGAAATGACCGTTTTATTCGGTTGAGAAGCGGCGTAAGCCGGTTTGTCCATCGTCCCCAATTGAAATCCTTGGTAATTGGTATTAGAATTCTTATCCCGTTTATTCTGCATATTAACCCCCAAAGTGGCATTCACAAAATGTCTTGCGATGGCTTTGTTATAATAGGCCATTGCATTCAAGTTCCAGGCAATATTGTCAGTCCGATATAATGACAGTGATCCCTTCTCTTTATTGGGACGACTTCTATATATAGGATCTCGGGGATCGCTGAAGGTCCAGGCTTCCGAATCTGTCTTGGTAACAGAAAACTGTCCTTTCAAAGAAAAACCGTCAAACAAAAACAAATTAACACTCAGGTTATTCGTCAAATCATTCAATACCGTACGTCCCGAATAGCTATTCAAGTAAGCCACCTTCCACAAAGGATTCGTCTCTTTGGGAGTAGTGCCGGAATATTTTAGTGTGGGTAATAATTCTCCTTCATCATCATACACCGGATCATACGGCTGTAAACTTGCATATAAACTGAAAGTCCCGTAAGGGGAATCTTCCGACTTCGTAACGTTGTAAGAAACCTGATTCTGTACCTGTAACCACTCCTTCAAACGATAATCCAGCATCAAAGCAATTCCCATATTGTCCCGATACGATCCTTTCATGGCACCATTGTGAGTACCATAGTTTATGTCGACTCCATAACGGATACTTTCAACACCACCCGAAAAATTGAAACTATGACTGTGATTGAATACATTCCGTAAAGGAAGTGCAAGCCAATCTGTCTTGACCCCCCGACGAATTTCATTCAACAGATCATTGTATTTACGTTCCAATTCAGCTTGTACACCCGCAGAAGGATCTTCATACAAACCAGCCAGTTTCTCAACAAACAGTTTTTCTTCCGGATTACATAAATTGTAATCAGAAAGGTCCGGGAATTCCGCTCCACCGGTAAAATTATAAGTAACACGAATTTCACCGGGCTTCGGAGCGATTGTCGTCACAACCACCACGCCATTGGCAGCTCTGGAACCATACATAGCCGTTGCAGCAGCATCCTTCAAAATGGTCATGCTCTCAATCCGATTCATATCCATATCGTAAATTTTCTGAATACTGACCTCAAATCCATCCAATATGAATATCGGCAAATTAGGATTATCCTGCAGCGCAGTTCGTTGTTGTCGACGCGCCTGTTCCACATCCAGACTCTTCTGCATAGCAATACTGCCATTTCCCCGGATATTGAATTCCGGCAGACTGTTCGGATCCGAACCCCAAATATTGTTTTCCTTTAAGCGAAAAGAAGGATCAAACGTTTGCAAGGCGGCAAAAACATTTTTATTATTAGTTTTCAACAACTGTTCCCGATCGACAACCGTTGCATTTCCAGTAAAACTCTCTTTTTTCAATTTACTATAACCAGTCACAACAACTTCTTCAAGTTCCTCTTTGCTATATTCCATCGTAACATGGATGAAATTTTTTCCTGTATATTTCACCTCCTTTGTTTCCATTCCGATAAAAGAATATACCAATACAATTTGCTTGTTTTTCGGAAGTGTCAGAACATAGTGTCCATTTGCATCGGTCGCTGTTCCCAATTGCGTCCCCTTGAGTAAGATGGTTACCCCAGGTAAGGGACTTCCAGACTTATCTACAACCGTTCCTTCTATTCTCACCTCCTCCACTTCCTGCTGTTGCGAGCGAACCTCAACCGGACAAACAATAATCAGATCTCCATCATATTCATAAGTCAAACCGGCAGAACCTAATATTTGCTGCAACACCGTTTCCAAAGTTTCCGACTGAACATGTATGCTCACCGGTTCCAATTTTTTTGTTTGTTCTGTATTGAATACAAACTTCAAATCGGTCTGTTTTTGTATCTCCTGGAAAAAATCCTTTACAGAAACTTTATCCAATTTTAGACTGACTCTTACATTTTGAAGCCTGGAAACGGCCCCTGCCGAAAAAGTAAAAGCCCATATAAAAAAGAAACAAAGATATACCGGCTTCCAGTTCTTTTTCATTCGAAGCCTGTCCCGTATCACTCGAAAATGATCGTTCTTTTTTTTCATAAACTGTAATTTTAGGTTTTAATTAGATGATTATTTATTATTTTCGATTATCTCTCTTCTTCTCGCTAACGACCACTGTTTTTCCTTCAACAGAAAACTGCACATTTACCATTTTGGCTATTGCCTTTAGAATACGGTCTATTTGTCCATACCGCTCCATATTACCTGTAAAATGAAACTCTTTTATGGCTTCTGAGGTATAAAAAACATCCACATCATACCACAATGATAAAGTATGCATGATTTCTTCCAAACTCTGATCTTCAAACACGAACATTCCATCCTTCCAAGCCACATAGGGATAGATATCCACAGTTTCCAACCTCATCAACTCTCCATTTCTGGAAAATTCGGCCAATTGTGAAGGCTGCAGACGATATTCCGGACCATTTCCCTGTATCCCAATACTTCCCTCGACCAGCACTGTTTGTATATATTTCTCATGATGTGTATTTACATTAAAACTTGTACCATACACACAAACAGTCACCCCATTGTCCATTTTTACATAAAATGGACGAGAAATATCTTTTTTTACCTGAAAGAAAGCCTCTCCCGACACATACACCACTCTTTCATTTTGATCAAAACGAACCGGATACTTCAATTCTGTCTTGGAATTAAGAGAAACGATGGTTCCATCCGAAAGGATCACCTCGAATTCCCCCCCCCGAGGGATTGATAAAGTATTGTATTGTTCCTTCTCTGCAACTTTTACCTGCTCGGGATATACGATCATCCCTTTCCGCGCACGAGCATAATTGTCCGCACCAATATTCACCAATTGTTCTTCTTCCGCATTCAATTTCACCTGTTTACCATCGCTTGTAGACAAAATAATCTCTGTCTGAGGAGTACTCTTCGTCGCAAGTATTACCGGCTCATTTTTTTTGACCTGGAAATAGCGCAATCCAAGGGTAAGTCCCCCTATCAAAAAAATAGCAGCAACACCTCTCCACACAAAGCGCAAGTATCTCCTGGAACGTTCCCTCGCCCTTATATGCCGCATACGAAGACGAAAAGCCGCGACCTCTTTTTCGAGCTGCGGTTCATTTACCCTCGAACCGGAAGTCAGATTCCACAATTTCCTTATGCGGGAAAAATAAAGCAGATGCTCCTTCTCTTTCAGCCATTCTGAAAAAACAAGCATCTCTTCATCGGAAGCTTCCCCATTCAAAATCTTCAACAGATCAGTATCTATATGTTCTTTATCGAATTGCATGATTCAATATTTTACTTCTTAAGACGTATAAACAGACGCTACCCCCTATTCCTTTTACTGATTTATAAAAAAGAAAAACAAAAGGAACCATTCCAATTCTTTCCGCAAACGGGCAAAAGCAGATGTCATCTGGTTTTCAACAGTTTTAATCGAGATATCCAATTGCTCGGCTATTTGTTTATTGGAAAACCCTTCCAGCTTACTCATACAAAAAATTTCCCGACAACGTGCAGGCAACGTATTTATCGCATCCTGAAGAATATGTTTCAAATCTTCATGATGCATGCTCATTTCCACTTCCGGTAATTGAACGACTTGTGTAAGATACACTTCCATCGCTTCCCCTTGAAGATAATTATTGACAACCTTCTGATGTCTAATCATATCCAAAGAGCTATTATAAACCGCCTTATACAAATAAGATTTTAAAGAAGAAATCGCAATCATGGAAGCCCTGTTCTCATACAAACGGCAGAAAACTTCCTGAACAATATCATGGGCCACTTCGGTATCATGTACGATACGACTGCAATAATTGAATAAAGCCGGATAATAGTATCGAAAAATACAGACAAATGCGGTTTCATCTCCTTGTTGCAAGGAAACCAATAAACGTTCATCTTCCGCTATATGGCGAGCAATCTTCATTAAATGTTTACACGATCAGAGATTTTCTTATTCACCACCATAAATCTCAACCAACTTTTGTTCCAATTCCTCTCCCCTCCATCCGACAGCAACAATCTTACCGCTCGGATCAAGCAATAAAGTGGCCGGAATTTCCCGTACATAATAGAGTCCCGCGGCCACATTTTTCCATCCTTTCAAATCCGACAATTGTACCCAATTCATTTTCATCTCAGCGACAGCAGATTTCCAAGCCTTTTCCTGATTATCCAAAGAGATACCGACAATCTGAAACCCCTTCGAATGGTATCGATCGTACAACTCTTTTATTTTAGGCATCTCCATTCTACAAGGTGCACACCAGCTTGCCCAAAAATCCAACAATACATATTGGCCTTTCCCGGCATAATCTGATAATTTCCGATCATTGCCATTCAAATCAGTCATCGTAAAATCAGTAAACAAAGCACCGACACGTTTTCTATTTTCACCATCCAAACGCTGAAACACTTTTTCCAAAAGCTTACTATCCTTGTATTTATAATCTTCAAAATAAGCATTCAAAAAATCTATATCCATCACATCTCCATAATTCATCAAAAAATAAAGGGAAACCAGATTATCCTTGTTTTCCAACACTCCATTTTCCAGAGCAGTCATCTGTTGACGGCTGACTTTTTCCCACTCAAGGTCCAAACGCCTCGCTACGGTATCCGGCAATTCTCCCTGATATTTTTCAGCCAACCGTTCTGCCTCCATCTGAATGGCCCGCTGTTGCTGTCCTCCTTCTGCAATAGCATTCGTAATCTGAACCATTCGATCATTCTCTACGGATCCTTGAATTTTCGGTGCTGTTTCAAAAGTCACTTCAATCGGAATTTCATCCAATATAAAAGCGGCAATCACATAAAAGCCATCAGCGGTACCGCAAATCGAAGCCAACTGTGGTCGATCCGCCTGACCTGTAAAAGTAAAAACCCCCTCCTTACCCACAACACTATCAATCGCCATTTTTTTTTCAATAGAAAAAAGATACATCTTATCCGGTCGAAAATCTTCTCCTTTATATTTATTCACAAACTTAACGGTATACGTCGTCTGGGCTGAAATCAGCGTTATCCAGAATAAAAACAAAACCCCTAAAACAATTTTTTTCATAATAATCAGATTTTCAATATAATTTAGTCAATAAAACATATCTACCTCCTATTTCTATATTTAATAAGACGTATTAATAACTTTTTACCCCTATCTGATTTCAGAAAAAAAACAAAAGAATTTTCAATCTTATTCCACAAAGGGCATTACAAAAGTAACCTCTGAAATGTTTTTGATTTCAGAGGTTACTTTTCAACGGATAGCCATTCAATGCATTTTATCCGCAGAACGAACAAATTCTATATCATCCCGGAACAACTTTCGATAAGTAATATGAGTACGGTAACGTTTTGCTCCGATATAATCCATCAAATGCACCATCGGTGGATTGAAATCGCCCACCCAATTCAATTCCAGATATTTATATTCTCTTCCCTTCTCGACAATACATTCCGTAAAACGCTTAATCAAAGCTGCCTCTACACCCTTTCCCTGAAATTCGGGAACCACTCCGAACAACTGTCCCAGGGCAACATCGATTTTTTTGAAATGGCGGGCATACATCAATCTCAGCCCTCCCCACAAATTCATTTTTCCATTCAAATGCCGCACCACCTGATTGATCTCTGGAAACATTAAAAAGAAACCGATGGGCTGCTCTTTATAAAATGCAAAATAGATTAAATCTTTATCAATGATCGGTTGCAAACTTTTATAAAGGACCTCTACCTGCGCCCGCGTAATCCCGTCTACCCCATGAACCGCCAAATTCCAAGCCTTATTATATACTTCCAACAACGCATCGATCGCCCTCTCTTTTCCAATATCTCCATAAGTATGGACCGTATAATCCGGATTTTTCAAGATACGGTCAGCCTTCCATACGACAATCTTGGACAAACTTTCCATCACCAGCTTGGTTCGGAATGTAAATTGTTTAAAATAGTCCTGAAAACCATAACTTTCAAAGAAAGGAACATAATAAGGCTGCGTATAAGGCATCGCGTATACAGGAGGATGATCGAAACCATCTACCAACAATCCCCACCATTCGATCCGTTCACCAAAATTTACAGGTCCCTCCATTGCCTCCATACCTTTGCTTTCAAGCCATTCCCGACATTTATCGAACAACATGAAAGCAGCCTTCTGGTCATTGATACATTCAAAGAAACCCATTTGTCCAACAAGATATTTATCCAGATGACAGGTTTTCCGATTGACAAAAGCAGCCACCCGTCCCACACATTTTCCAGTATCATCTTTTAACAGCCAGCGGATACATTCTCCCTGTTGGAAACAAGGATTTTTTTCCGGATTAAATACATTCCGGATATCGTTATCCAACGGACGTACCCAATTGGGATTTCCTTTATACAAGCTCACCGGCAATTCCAGAAATTCAGTTTTCTGTCGTTCGGTCTCCACCTCTACTAATGTATACATAACAAATAAATTAAATTTTTCGAGTTAATACAGGACATTTCGCCGGAAACAGGAAGTTGGCCAACCGTTTCAGCCAAACCACCACCACTGCCAGCAATATACGCGGAACGATCAACCATCCGATCGGTAAGCCCAATACCGCAAAAAGCAAAGGATCTTCCAACTGGGAATGGGAAACAGCCAAATGATAATTCAACAAATCCGCATCCGAAACAGACAGTTTTCCCTGACGGGAATAATCCATCAAAACAGCAGAACCATAAGCCAAACCCAAAGTGTTTCCCACGACCCAAAGAAAAGCTACCTGACGCGGAAGCCCCAGTATTTGCATGCACGGGCCCAATACCTTGGAAATCCACTTCAATATGCCGAATTCTTCCAATATACGCTGCAAAAGCATCAAACCCGTAATCAAAGAAACAACCTTCAAAGAAAGCCAGCAGCTACTCTCTACCCAATGCAGCAAAGTATCCTGAAAATTCAATGACTGAGCCGGCTGGTGTATCAAATGTTCCGGAAATTCCGGCAACAGCAGATTCAATACGGCTGCCGCTACAAAACTACAGGAAAAACGCAATACAATCATCTGCCACGCAGACGAACCGGTCTTTCTCTGTACCAGAGTTTCCACCAAATAGTTGTGGGAAATCAGACACATCATCGCCAAAATAATCGCTTCCCGGACCGAAAAATCCATATTGGACAAGAGAGCGATGACTGTATAAATATTCGTAAAAATACTGGTAACAAATACCAAAGCGGCGTCTCCTGGCAAACCGATCAAAGTAAACAGGGGGGCCGCCAGCGATGACAGATACGGTAAAATATGAAAATAAGAAAGCAGCATCACAACAAAAGAAACCGGAAGCATAATTTTCAAAAACCAACAGGAGGTTTTCCAGGCAACCGGTACTGCCTTGCTGATACAGCCCCGAATTCTATATCCTACTTTCATTGTTCTTACCTCAATTGCTCTGTCAACAAACGGATTTCAAGCGCCGGACTGATACGTTCATAAAGAATATTGTAAACAGCATTGGTGATCGGCATGTGAACATGATAATGGTCATTGATCTCTTTGATACCTTTCACTCCAAAATACCCCTCCGCAATCATCAACATCTCCATCTGAGCCGACTTTACAGAATATCCCTTCCCGATCATTGTTCCAAAAGTCCGGTTCCGACTGAACTGAGAATAAGCTGTTACCAAGAGATCCCCCAGATAGGCGGAGCTTTTGATGTCCCTCTGAATCGGATGGACAGCCTCTACAAAACGTTCCATTTCCTGGATTGCATTGGAAACCAAAACTGCCTGAAAATTATCTCCATAACGCAACCCGTGACAAATTCCGGCAGCAATGGCAATGATATTTTTCATGACTGCCGAATATTCGGTTCCATAAATATCATCCGAAATCGTTGTCTTTACATAATGACAATTGAACAACTGGGAAACAAAACGTGCCACCCGGGTATCATTGCTGGCAAAAGTCAGATAAGACAAACGCTCCAGCGCTATTTCTTCGGCATGACAAGGTCCCGAAATAACCACAATTTGTTCCAAAGGGACCTCGTACTGCACATGAAAAAATTCCCCGATGATCAGATTATCGTCCGGAATCAACCCCTTGATCGCCGACACAACGATCTTATCTTTCAACGGCCTGGTAGCCTTTGCCACCACATTCTTCAAAAACGCACTCGGAATGGCAAAAATAATGATATCCGAATGGGCAATCAGCTTATCCAGGTTGTCCGTAAAAGAAATCCTTGTCAAATCGAAATCAACCGCACAAAGATAACGAGGATTGTGGTTCAATTCCTTAAAAGCTTTGATCGTATCGATATTTCGCATAAACCAATTGATACAATCATTCGTTTCCAGCAGAATTTTGGCAATCGCCGTTGCCCAACTTCCTCCGCCGACAATTCCGATCCGTGGATTTTCAGGTATCTCCATAATCTTCAAATTTCATTCTGACAACGGCTATCAAGCCAGCCAGTTTTTCACCGCGTCGGGCGTCAAACCGGAAAGTCCCAATTTCTCTTTTTTATTGATGCCACAAAGTTGTTGATGCAGTTTATTGGGATTTTCAACAGCTTTCAGTGCATCCACCGTCTGATAACCAGCTTTCTTCACGACAGCGATCCATTCCTTTGGAATACCCAACGCCTCATATTTTTCATCGCCATCCACAACCGCTTTCTTTTCCGGCTTCATCTGCGGAAAGAAAAGTACATCCTGAATAGAAGGACTGTTTGTCAAGAACATACACAAACGGTCGATACCGATTCCCATTCCGGAGGTCGGCGGCATACCATACTCCAAAGCCCGCACAAAATCGTAATCGATATACATCGCTTCATCATCCCCTCTCTCCTGCAGCTTCAACTGATCTTGGAAACGTTCCAGCTGATCGATCGGGTCGTTCAATTCCGAATAGGCATTCGCCACTTCCTTGCCGTTCACAAACAATTCAAAACGTTCTGTCAATTCCGGATTCTGTCGATGTTTCTTCGTCAGAGGCGACATTTCTTTCGGATAATCATATATGAAAGTCGGCTGAATGTAATGTCCTTCACATTTCTCACCAAAGATTTCATCGATCAATTTTCCTTTTCCCATGGTCTTATCCACCGGAATTTCCATTTTCAGACAAGCCTCATATAATTCTTCCTCCGACATTTTTTCGATATCATATCCCGTATATTCCTTGATGGCATCCGCCATACGTACTCGACGGAAAGGTCGTTTGAAATCGATCTCATTCTCTCCGATCACCGTTTTCGTCGTGCCATTAATTGCCAAAGCCGCCGTTTCGATCATCTCTTCGGTAAAATTCATCATCCAAAGATAATCCTTATAGGCAACATAAATTTCCATACAGGTAAATTCCGGATTATGCGTCCGATCCATTCCCTCATTCCGGAAGTTTCTTGAAAATTCGTAAACCCCTTCAAACCCGCCGACAATCAAGCGTTTTAAATATAATTCATTCGCAATACGCAAATAAAGAGGAATATCCAGCGCATTGTGATGAGTGATGAACGGACGAGCGGATGCACCTCCAGGAATCGACTGCAAAACAGGAGTTTCCACTTCCAAATAACCTTTGGAATTAAAAAAATTCCGGATAGCATTGATCATTTTAGTCCGTTTCACAAATACCTCTTTCACCTGAGGATTCACAATCAGATCGAGATAACGCTGCCGATAACGCTGTTCCGGATCGGTAAAGGCATCGAATACCTTTCCGTCTTTTTCTTTCACAATCGGCAACGGCCGCAAAGACTTGGACAACATTGTCAACTCTTTGGCATGTACGGAAATTTCTCCGGTCTGTGTACGAAAAACAAAACCTTTCACTCCGACAATATCCCCGATATCCATCAACTTTTTGAAAACGGTATTATAAGCTGTAGCCGCCTCATCTGTCGAAATATCGTCACGACTGACATACACCTGAATACGTCCGGTCGCATCCTGAAGTTCAAAAAACGAAGCTTTACCCATAATCCGCCGACTCATCATTCTACCGGCAATAACAACCTGACGCGGTTCGGCCGAATCCTCAAACTGTTCTTTGATATCCGCAGCATGCGCATCTACCTTAAACTCCGGTGCCGGATAAGCTTCTATACCCAGTTTTGCTAACTCTCCCAATGAATTTCTTCGGATGATTTCTTGTTCACTTAATTCCGTAAAGCTCATTTTTATGTATTTTAATTGTTTTACTTCCAAAACCTTGCAACACAGTCGTTCTTATTAGTCTGCAAAGTTACTATTTTCCCGAAGTAAAACAATAAAGAAAAAAGAAAGATTCACACACAACAACTATTCTGTCACACAAAACCTTTAGAAACGCCAACAGCATCATCACATGAAACAAAATCACATTTTTTTGGAACAGAGGTTCTTAATACACTTTTTTCAATTTTAGGCTTAGTTTTCATAAATTAATCGAAATTACACTTTGAAATAACGAGGAATTTCCGCTACTTTGTAACAGATTTGGAGAAAAGTATAATGAAAAAAAGATGGGTTATCAACACTCCACCGGAGGAGACTAAAATACAAGAACTTACAAAAAAATTAAACTGCCACCCCGTTATAGCGAATCTGCTATTGCAACGGGGTATCACGAGTTCTGAACAGGCGCAGGCCTTTTTCAATCCCTCTTTGAACATGCTTCATGATCCCTTTAAAATGAAAGACATGGACAAAGCAGTCGATCGATTGGACAAAGCCATCGCCCAGGACGAGAAAATTTTAATTTACGGAGATTACGACGTCGATGGGACCACAGCCGTCGCTTTGTTGTACAAGTATCTGAAACATCACTGCCATAGCAACAATCTGGAATACTATATACCGGACCGCTATACAGAAGGATACGGGGTTTCCATCAAAGGAATCGACTACGCAGCAGAAAACGGTTTTTCCCTCATGCTGATCACCGACTGCGGCATCAAAGCCGTTGAAAAAGTCCGATATGCAAATTCTAAACAGGTAGACATCATTATTTGCGATCACCATACTCCTGGTGAGACCTTGCCGGAAGCCGTCGCTGTCCTTGACCCACAACGCCCGGACTGCGATTATCCTTACAAATGGCTGAGCGGATGCGGAGTAAGCTTCAAATTAGTGCAGGCACACAGCCAAAAGCACAATTTGCCCATGTCGGAACTGTACAAACTGTTAGATTTATTATGCGTCAGCATTGCCAGTGATATCGTTCCCATCACAGGAGAAAACAGAATCTTAGCCTACTACGGACTTCAACAGTTAAACACAAATCCCAGTTTAGGCCTGAAAACCATCATCAAAATTTCCGGTATTGACAAAGGGATTACCATCAATGACATCGTTTTCCGAATCGGTCCGCGGATCAATGCCGCCGGACGGGTCGAATCAGGCCGTAAATCCGTAGAATTGCTGGTAGCCGACGAAAAATATTCCGCAGCCGGGATTGCTTCCGACATCAACAATTTCAATGACCAGCGTAAAAAGCTCGATCACGACATCACCGAAGAAGCCATTCGTCACATCAACCAATCGGAAATCGAACCGTCCAAAAAAACAACGGTACTGTTCAATCCCAGCTGGCACAAAGGTGTCATCGGAATTGTAGCCTCCAGGCTGACGGAATCCTTCTATCGCCCCACGATCATCCTGACCGAATCCAACGGTCTGGCAACCGGTTCCGCCCGTTCAGTCGAAGGATTCGACCTGTATTATGCCATTTCGCAATGCAGTGAATATCTGGAAAATTATGGAGGACACAAATATGCTGCCGGTCTGACGCTGAAATTAGAAAACATCGAACCGTTCAAACAAAAGTTCGAGCGAGTCGTCCGGGAAACGATCGACGAGCAATTGCTGACACCCCAAATCAACATCGATGCCCAAATCAAACTAAGCGACATTACGCCGGATCTATACCACATGTTGCAAAAATTCGCTCCCTTCGGCCCCAACAACACCATCCCGGTTTTTATGACGAAAAATGTCATTAATTTTCTGGGGACCAAGCGCGTGGGACGCAACAACGAACATTTGAAACTGGTGGTTGTTGACGACACCAGAGCTTGTAATGACAGAAGCGGTATCGGCTTTGGCATGGGTCCCTTGTATGAAAAAATAAATTCAGGCGGATTTTTCGATATTTGCTACACTCTTCAGGAAAATGAATTCATGGGGAAAAACGATATCCAAATGATGATCCGGGACATTCATTTCAAGGACGAAAAAGACCATTAAAAGCAGCGCAAAAAGGATAGACATGAATTCTTCCAAATTACTGGATAAAGCAGTTGATCAGTTCGCATCCTTACCGGGAGTCGGACGTAAAACTGCATTAAAATTTGTCCTGCATCTTTTAAAAAAAGACCCACAGGAAGTCGATATATTCCTACAAAGCATCCACGAACTGAAAACCAATATCAAAGAATGCCGGAAATGCCACAATATCACGGCAGAAGATCTTTGTGAAATCTGTTCAAATCCAACCCGGGACACCACTACCCTCTGCATCGTTGAAAACATCAAGGACATCCTGTCCATAGAAGCCACCGCCCAATATAACGGTCTTTATCACGTTCTCGGCGGTATTATCTCTCCCATGGAAGGCATCGGACCTGCAGACCTGCACATCGACACCCTGCTTGAAAGGATGGAAAAAGAACCTATCCGCGAAGTCATATTCGCCCTCAGCGCCACAATCGAAGGCGATACAACCGGTTATTACATTTTTAAAAAACTCAAAGACAAAGAACATTTGATCATCAGTACCATTGCAAAAGGCATCTCTGTCGGCAATGATCTGGAATACACGGACGAATTGACTTTAGGACGCTCCATCACCCACCGCATCCGGTACAGCTTCAACAATGAATAAACAGCAATTAGAAAACACAGAAACCGACCGATTCCGGAAAATCAGTCGGTTTCAGTAGTCTTTTAGGTACCGTCATTCAAAAGTGAAATGGTAACCCTCCAATTCTTCCTCCGGCATAATCTCACTCAGAAGCTGATAAAGCATCGGATCATATTCCTTCAACTGTTCACGGGTCTTCAACTTGGTTGAAACTCCGTCAATATTTACATACATATTGCAAGTATTGAACCAGGCCTGCACCCCTTCCGCAAAATATTCCGCATCGTTTTCCATGGAGTAGGTCCCGGCCCACAAACCGTTGTCCTGGGCATGCCGAAAGGCAGCAAGCAATCGATCCTCAAATCCCTCTCGTCCGCGACGCAAACCATAGTCCACATTATGTGCAAACTCATGAACCATAATACTTTCATATGGATAACGCTCATTATACCCCTCTATCTTGATAAGATTCTCTTCTCCACAAGACATCAGCGGCAACCATTCTGTGGCACCATAGCCTCTGCCCCGGGCATCCCAGTCCGTTTCAGGCCACCAGATTGACATCATCCGATTTTCCGGTAAATCCGTCACATTTTCATAAGCACCGATAATGCCTACCCGGAAATGACTTTTCAACATCTCTTCCAATGCCTCCGGAATCCGCGTCAACATCGCATTGACAATCTTTTGAGCCTGAACCAATGCTTCATCAGACACAAAACGGGACGACAAAATGGCCAAACCTCCAGCATCCAAGTATTTGCGGTAAAACAAATCCAAATCCGACTCCTTCCCTTCCAACCACTGTTTCAGAGACTCCGGCGGCAAAGTAATCCCGTATTCATTAGGTATCAAAATCCGTTCACCCCACAACTGTTCCATCACCTGAAAGCCGGACGGATCATAACGTTCCAGTTCTTCATAATCAAAAGGATAATAATCATTTTCTCCCCAATATGCCTCTGTCAACTCCGCAAAATAAGTCTCTGCATCCCGGGCGGCATCAGCTCTCTTGTTTTGTTCCAACTTCTCGCCGTTCGAATAATATACCTGCCTGTACTTATTTTTGATGCTTTGATCATAAACACTCTGTATCATCGTTTTCTCCTCCGTCGTCAAATGATGTTCATAATGATTTCGGGCAAACAGATTCAACAAGAGCAAAGGTTGATTCTTCCGAACCAACTCGCAATGTTTTTCTATTTTCTCAATCAGAACAGTATCCGATTGCCACATCCGGATGATCCGTTCCGGCAATAAACTGTCGATTTGTCTCAACTCCGCTTTCAGCTGACTTTCAAGCTCAGCCGGCAGGGAAGAAATCTCCTCTTCGGGAATCGCCACAGTCAAACTACTTCCCTCAACATACAGACAAGCAATTTCTGGTTGCTCTGGTTCAATCGGGCCAATGGGCTCCTCTTCATCTCCTTTACCGGAGGTACAGGCTGAAAGAAAAATCATAGCCAGCCATAAAAAATTCATTACTTTTTTCATTTTATCATAAATTTAATATAGTGTGTTTCTCGACCATGATTATTCGGCATAAAAACGGGATGCCGTACCGTCCAGTTCCAAATAGAGAGTCTTGCTCCCTTCCTGGGGCCAAGAACGATCTCCCTGAAAACAACAATAATTCCAACATACATTTCGGGGATCAAAAACAATCCGATGTTCCTCATAGTCATTTTTCCATTCCAAGTCCGGCTGAAAATCGGCAAAATCACACACCAGTTGTATCTCTCCATCTTCCCACCGATAAAGGTACTGACAGAAATACAATGGCAGAAAATTGTTGGAACAGAGGTAATACACCCCGCCCCGTTCATCCTGCAACTGCCACAACTCCTCGATACAGGTAGATCCCTCTTCTCCGATCAAACGAATTCCACATCCATCTCCCTGTTTATATAGCAGAAATGAATACAGCGGATTGGCAATCGACCAGTCTTCTCGAAATATAACACCCACTTTCCCGTCCGGCGACACCAGATCCGCCAACAAAGAAAGATCTGGACATAAACGAGCTGCCTGTTCCAAATAACGGAAAAAATATCCCCTTCCGGCTGAGTCGCCACCATGATTATAGACATATTCCTGCTCCGCATACATCACTTCGATGGCCTCATTTACCTCCTCCAGTGGATAACAATCACGTTCACCGGTTTTGTATTTATCCAATTCACGAATACTTTCAAGTACTTTTTCCTTTCCTTCACTCTCCTTGAATCCCCCCAGTACCTCTCCGCCACATAGCCGCAATACAGAATCAAAATAAACAGTCAGCACCACGGGTTCATCAACCGCATATTCTCCGGGAAAAGCTTGAACATCTTTCTCCTTGTTTTGACAGGCCAGACACACTAAAAACAGGATTATCCCCCAGCCATATCCACGATTTATCTTCATAAGCTTATTTTTATATCCTAATTTTCAACAAAAATAAATAAAATAATTTCCATATTATCAAAATTAAAGACATTAAGTGTTAATAAAGCACTTATTTTTAAAATTAAAAAACCCTTGTCCGATTTATGATTTGAACAAATACGACAAAATATGCGGTTAAAGAATGTTAAACCCACATAGAATAATGACTTCGTGATTATATTTGTTACAAAATAATACTTTTTATCGAACAAAAGATTATTATAAAGTGCTATATGGATGTTGTGGTTGAAAACCTTACCAAATCTTTCGGTTACCAAAAAGCAGTGGATTCCGTAAGTTTTGAAGTAAAAAAGGGAGAAATTCTGGGATTTCTGGGGCCCAACGGCGCTGGAAAAACCACCACGCTAAAAATTATATCGTGTTTTCTTTTCCCCGACTACGGCAATATATACGTCGGAAAGTATTCCATCCACAAAAATCCTTACAAGATCAAACAAATTACCGGTTATTTACCGGAACACAATCCGCTTTATGAAGAAATGAATGTCATCGACTTTCTTCATTTCATTGCACAAGTTCACAATATTCCAAAATATAAAATCATTCCCAAAGTGATGGATATGATCCGAATGTGTGGCTTGGAAAACGAAAAGCACAAAACCATCCGCGAACTTTCCAAAGGCTACCGGCAAAGAGTCGGGCTGGCGCAAGCGCTCATACACGATCCGGAAATTTTGTTATTGGACGAACCCACAACCGGCCTTGATCCGAATCAAATCGTTGAAATCCGGGAATTGATAAAAAATATCGGCCGAGAAAAGACAGTCATTATGAGTTCGCACATTCTGGCAGAAATCGAAGCGACTTGTAACCGGGTACTGATTATCAACAAAGGAAAGATTGTAGCCAACGGGACCTCGACAGAATTACGCAATAAATCCAATACAGATAAACTGCTAAAAATTTGCATTCAAGGAGGGAATCACGAGGAAATCTACGACGAGTTAGCCCTGATTCCGGAAATAGAAAATATACACACCCCTGTTCCCGAACATTTCGAAATACAATGCGCTCGAAACACAAATATTGAAAAAATAATTTTTGATATTTGTCGGAACCATGACTGGTATATCAGCGAAATGACACCGGTAGAAACCCGTCTGGAAGATATTTTCCGCCAGGTAACTAAAAACTAAGCAGCCATGAATACGGTTAAAATACTCGTACACAAAGAACTATCAACCACATTCAATTCATGGAGTATCTACATCGGCTATACTCTGTTTTTCTGCATATGTGGCTTTTTTGCCTGGTTATCCAACAATAACCTTTTTTATATAGGTCAGGCCAATATGATGCAGGTATTCAACATCATTAATTGGACCCAATTCTTCCTAATCCCGGCATTGACCATGAAGAGTGTTGCAGACGAGAAACGCAATGGCACCATTGAACTGTTGCTGACCAAACCGGTTCGAACAGCGGATCTGGTAGGCAGCAAGTTTTTTTCCAACCTGATCATCACTACATTGGCACTGGTTCTAACCTTTCCATACTGCCTGACTCTCTCTTTTTTAGGAGAAATGGATTACGGAGCAGTCCTGTTAGGATATCTCGGTGTGATCGCCATGAGTTCCTGCTATATCAGCATCGGTATCTTCTCTTCCGCATTATCCAGAACAGCAGTCTCCGCTTTTTTCATCAGCTTAGGAATTGGCTTGTGTTTTCAATTCTTATTCGGAGTACTGGCGACTAAAATAGGAACAGGTATTTTTGCAGATATATTCAACTATCTCTCGATGGAAGAACATTTCGACTCTTTGTCAAGAGGCATCTTTGACTCCCGGGATTTGATTTATTTCGGATCAGTCACTACTGCTTTTCTGGCTTTATCGAAATTTTTTATTTGTAAAAGCCGGTTTTAGGGCTACAATTTTTCAATGCCACAGCAATTATGAAAAAGATTCTAAAAGATACACTATCGGTTCTCACAGGAATCCTGCTTGTGAATATCATCTCTTATTTCATTTTTTTCCGCTGGGATTTTACGCACACCAAACGTTATTCGCTGAGCCAGGTCAGTAAAAACAGTATCCGTCAAAATACAGAGCCCATCGTCGTCGATTTTTATGTAACAGAAGATCTACCCCAGGATGTAAAAAAACTGGTCAAAGAATTCCAATCCCTGCTCAAGGAATATAAATCTTTGAGCAATGTAAATTTTACCATCAATACCATTTATCCGGACAATCGAGAAAAAGAATTCAGGGCCACTCAGGAAGGAATCATTCCCTCATTCAAAGAAATCCGGGAAAGAGATCTCGAAAAAATTCAAAAAATATATTGCGGTGCTGTCTTCCATATCGGAAATAACAAAACCGTACTTCCTGCGATTTCTTTCGATACCCCCATTGAATACGAAATCACCCGGATGCTGAAACAAGCATCCGATACAATCAAACCCCGCATCGGTTTTGTGCGGGGGCATGGAGAAACCACACTAAATCTAATGTCGGAACTCATAGACGAACTATCACATCTAACCAATATCAGTGTAGTCGATTTGAATCTCAACACATTTGAAGATTGCAATGTGCTCTGTCTAATCGATCCGAAAGACAATTTCTCTCCATACGAAATTGCACAACTGGAAAAATACCTGGCCAAAGGGGGACGCCTTTTCATTGCCCTGAACCATGCGATCGGCCTGCTGGAACATCCCAACAACGGGTATATCAATTCGACCGGCCTGGAAGACATGCTAGAAAAGAAAGGCTTGAAAATCAAAAATGATTTTATTGTAGATAATAACTGTGGAGTTTGCAACTTCGAACAAGAATACGGATTTCTGAAATTCCAGCAAAGCATCAGTTTCCCTTACTGCCCCTTTATCACCAATTTCAGCAAGCATACGATTACCTATGGATTACGATCCATGTTACTGATCTTTGCCAGCAGTATAGAACAAGTAAAAACCGCTACCCCTTATATCTTTACTCCGCTGGCCCAAAGCTCTTCCATATCCGGAGTACAGCAAGCACCTGTATTTTTTGATTTAGAAAAACAGTGGACCCAGAAAGATTTCAATCATCCACACAACACCGTGGCAGCCTTATTGACAAACGAAGACAATAACAGTGCCATCATTACCATTACCGATGCAGATTTTCTGATCAATCAGTCTGCCATCGACGGACATACAGACAACATCACTTTTGCCTTAAATTCCATCGAATGGTTAGCAGACAACTCCGGTTTGATTCAGCTAAGAAACAAATTTACCACCTTCCCTGTATTGGAACCGGTCAATGAAAGTTCTCGGGAAGCCCTGAAATATCTGAATTTTTTCTTACCGATTCTTATCATTTGGGGAATCGCGTTCTACCGCTACAAGTATTACCAGCGGAAACGGGAAAACCGTTCCCATCCCGGTTATATTGATTAACGACTTCCAATCAAGACTTTCATTTTTTCGTAAAGGGAGTCACTGACCGGAGTCAAAGGCAGACGCAACAGATTGTAACGAATAATCCCGGCAGCATGCAAAGCCGCCTTGATACCAGCCGGATTTCCCTCTGCAAACAAAGCTTTGCATAGCTCGTATCTTTCCAGATGAATTTTACGGGCCGTCAAGAAATCTCCTTGCAAAACACTCCGCACAAGCGTAGCATATGCTTTGGGAAGAACGTTGGCAATCACGGAAATCACACCTTCAAATCCTAAGGACATCAAGGGTAACAGAAGATCATCCTCTCCGGACAAGGCCGCAAAATCAGGCCGTTTAAACTTCAGAATCTCCGTTGCCTGGTCAAAACGTCCAGAGGCTTCTTTGACAGCGATGATATTCGGACAATCGTGTGACAAAGCAACTACCGTCGCAGCTTCCATATTTACCCCACTGCGTCCCGGAACATTGTACAAACACAAAGGTAGTGGAGAAACAGCCGCAATCGCTTTAAAATGCTCATACAATCCCCGCTGGCCCGGCTTATTATAACAGGGAGTGATACTCAATATCCCCTGACACTTTTTCAGCCAGGGAACCGTTTGAATCTCCCGAATCACTTCGGCAGTATTATTCCCTCCAATCCCCGCGATAACAGGCACCCGTCCCCGATTCGCATCCAAAACGATACGAACCACCTCGGCTTTTTCTTCCCCAGAAAGAGTCGCCGTCTCTGCCGTTGTTCCCAAAGCAACCAAAAAATCAACTCCTCCATCAATTACGTGATCCACCAAACGGTGTAAAGATTCTTCATCAATATGCAAGCATTCATCAAATGGAGTAACCAAAGCGACTCCTGTTCCGGTAAGTCTGTCCATGTCAGTATCTATTTATCCCTGATAATATTTTCTTTAATTCATCTACAAATTGGATCGGTCCGTTTACATCTTCCACAACGATATCGGCCACTCCTCCCTCTTTCTTCATGCCAACAACAAATGCTGCAGGAATATGCATCTGCACATATTTGGCCAAAGCTGAAACGTTTTCCGTCAAATCAATAAAAATATCATATCGCTGCTGCATCAGACTTTGCAAACGTGTATTTTGAATCTTTCCTCCAAATCCCAGATCACTATTCTTCAAAATCACCCATTCATCTGACACCGCAACCTTGCTCCCTTCCGGAACAAAACACAGTTTGTCTATTTTTACTCCCGGAAAATCATTCACAATTTGCTGCAACCATTTCTCCTGGTCCGCATGTACATTCCAGAAAACCAATGCGTTCCTGATCTCTTCATACCCTTTATACGCCACCTGCCGGTCTACCTCTCCCAAACGCCTATTCAACGAATCTTTCTTCAAATAGTGAAAGACATTATGCAAAATCTTCTTCATATCTCAAATATTCTATGACAAAAATAGCAATAAAAAAATGATTCACTTCGCTTTGTTAGATCTTCTACAAAAAATCGCCTCACACGAAAAAAAACAACAAAAAACTTGCACATTCCTTTTTTTGTACATATCTTTGCACCGCTTTAGAGATAAGACACGGACTCGTAGCTTAATGGATAGAGCACTTGGTTACGGCCCAAGAGGTTGTGGGTTCGACTCCCGCCGAGTTCACTAAAGTAAGAAACTCCTGAAAATTCAGGAGTTTTTTTTTACCACCACAATAGTAAAAATCAAGAAGCACTTTCTCCCTTCTTTCATTTTTTTATTATCTTTGCCGGCGAACCGGTTTCATGCGGATATTCATCTTCATGAATTAAAAGGGAATCAGGTGAGAATCCTGAACAGTCCCGCTGCTGTGAAACTCCATTCAACGTTTTGACAAACACTTTTTACCACTGGCCCAAAGGCCGGGAAGGTGTCAAGACGGGAGTCAGTCAGAAGACCTGCCGTTCATTAAAGGCTGTTTTTACTCGAGGAATAGGAAAACAGTACGAAAAAATTTTATAATTCAATATTTTTAGAAAGGAATGCCGATGAAAAAGGTATATCCGCGTTGTAGTATCCTGTTCAGCAGCAAGCATGACGACAATACCCGTACATGCCTCTCTACTGCGCCCACTCCGTATTCCCGAATTTCCGCACAAAAACATGGATCTGACCAAAACAAATCAATGACTTTATTTTAGAAACGAAACGATAATATCATGACAACAACGGGCACAAAAAATTTTACAATTACCAAAAGGGATGGTTCCTCCGATCTGTTTTCTTTAGATAAAATCATGAATGCCATCATCAAGGCATTCGCTTCAGTCAACGAATCAGTTCATTTAGGCGATATGTCACAGATACTGAGCCACCTGGATTTGCATGACGGTATCAAGGTTGAGGATGTGCAAAACCAGGTGGAAGAAGCTCTCATGCGCGAAGGTCACTACCGCGTAGCCAAATCATTCATGCTCTACCGGCAGCGTCACGCCGAAGACCGCGAAGTAATGGAAAAGCTCAAATTCCTGGCAGACTATTGCAATGCAGCCAATGCCGCAACCGGTTCAAAGTATGATGCCAATGCCAACGTAGAACACAAAAACATCGCTACCTTGATCGGCGAATTGCCCAAACCCAACTTTATCCGTTTGAACCGCCGCCTACTGACCGACCGCATAAAAAAAATGTATGGCAAAGAACTGGCAAACAAATACCTTCACCTGTTAAACAATCACTTTATTTACAAAAATGACGAAACCAGTCTGGCCAATTACTGTGCCTCTATTACCATGTATCCATGGCTCATAGGCGGCACACTCTCGCTGGGAGGCAATTCCACGGCCCCCACCAATCTGAAATCGTTTTGCGGAGGATTTGTCAACATGGTATTTATGGTATCCAGTATGCTGAGTGGTGCCTGTGCCACACCGGAATTCCTAATGTATCTCAACTATTTCATCGGTTTGGAATACGGAACCGACTATTACAAAAGTCCGGAACGCATCGTAGACTTATCAATTAAACAACGAAGCATCGATAAAATCATTACAGACTGTTTCGAACAAATCATCTATTCCATCAATCAACCCACAGGGGCACGCAATTATCAGGCTGTATTCTGGAATATTTCTTATTACGACCGTCCTTATTTCGAGAGTCTTTTCGGAGAGTTCTTTTTCCCCGATGGCAGCAGACCCGACTGGGAAGGACTCTGTTGGCTACAAAAGCGTTTTATGAAATGGTTCAACCGAGAACGAACCAAAGCCGTACTTACTTTCCCTGTCGAAACACTGGCATTGTTAAGCAAGGATGGAGATGTACTGGATAAGGAATGGGGGGACTTTGCGGCAGAAATGTATGCCGAAGGACATTCCTTTTTTACCTACATGAGCAACAACGCAGACTCACTCTCCAGCTGTTGCCGTCTGCGCAACGAGATACAGGACAACGGCTTCAGCTATACACTGGGTGCCGGAGGCGTATCTACAGGATCCAAAAGCGTACTTACCTTAAACCTCAACCGCTGTGTACAACATGCCGTAAACAATGGGCTGGATTACAGGGAATTTATCTCAGACGTCATCGATCTGTGCCACCGGGTACAACTGGCATATGACGAAAACTTAAAAAATTTCTACAAACAAGGGATGCTGCCATTATTCGATGCCGGATATATAAATATTGCCCGTCAGTATCTCACCATCGGCGTGAACGGACTGGTCGAAGCCGCCGAATTCCTGGGATTATCCATTACCGACAATCCAGCTTATCTGAATTTCGTACAAACCGTTCTGGGCTTAGTAAAGCAAAAGAACCAGGAATACAGTACCAAAGAGGTTCTGTTCAATTGTGAAATGATACCGGCCGAGAATGTAGGAGTAAAGCATGCCAAATGGGATTGCGAGGATGGTTATTTCGTCCCTCGCGAATGTTATAACAGTTATTTCTATGTAGTAGAAGATGATTCATTGAACATTCTGGATAAGTTCCGCCTGCACGGAGCGACCTACACCGAACATCTCACAGGCGGTTCTGCACTTCATATGAACCTGGAAGAACATCTCTCCCAAAAGCAATACAGACAATTACTCCGGGTAGCGGCCAAAGAAGGTTGCAATTATTTCACCTTCAATGTACCCAATACCATTTGCAATGACTGCGGACACATTGACAAACGCTATTTGCATACATGTCCACAATGCCATTCTACAAACATAGATTATATGACACGAATCATCGGGTATCTCAAGCGAATAAGCAATTTCTCAGAAGCCCGACAAAAGGAGGCCTCCCGCCGCTTTTACAACAAAGCATGAATAACCTAACTTTAAAATCGCCACTGATGCTCAAATACGTAGAAACAGGCATTGTATTTCAAGAAATACCGGACGAAGTGACCCTCTCCGTCAACCTATCCAACTGTCCATGTCGTTGTCCCGGCTGTCACAGCCAATATCTGTGGGAAGATTCCGGACAGCCCCTCACTCCCCACAGCATTGAAACACTACTGAAAAAATACGCTCCATACATCACCTGTATGTGTTTCATGGGAGGAGATGCAGAGCCCGCCGCAGTCAACATGCTAGCCAGACACCTGTACCACAGCCATCCGGAACTGAAAGTAGCATGGTACAGCGGCCGTACACGATTACCTGTCGTCATATGTAAAACTTATTTCGACTACATCAAGGTCGGACCTTACATAAAACATTTGGGTGGACTAAAAAAACCCACAACCAATCAACGGATATACAAAAAAGGACCGGACGGTATATTTGTCGATATCACACCTCGTTTTTGGAGAATGGACACCGAAGCAAAGCGCATTTACTAATTTTACAAGCAGAAAATGGACAAATCTAAAAAACGATTATCAGAGGTAAGCGAGTTCATTTCCGAATACTCGGCACACTTAATGGGATGTGGAGTGCATACTTCTCGAGTCGTCCGCAATGCCAAACGCATCGGAAATGCTTTTGGATATACCGTAACGATAAGCATATTTCCTCAAAACATCGTATTGACCGTGATAGACTCGGAAAAACAGGAACATTACAGCAAAGTGACGGATATACCCCGTCTCCCCATCAATTTCAGTCATAATTCCGAGCTAAGCGCTCTGAGTTGGGAAGCATATGACCATCATTTACCATTCTCCGCGTTACAAAATAAATACCATCGCATTCTCCGCCAACCGACGATTCCGCCTTTTATCGTACGAATAATGGCCGGATTTGCCAATGCGTCCTTCTGCCGTTTGTTCGGAGGAGACTGGTGGGCAATGGGCTGTGTTTTTTTTGCCACCATGATCGGCATGTTCATAAAACAGCAAATGACAGACACAGGCATCAATCATTATTTGATCTTCATCGTATCTGCCTTCATAACCTCCTTGTGTACTTCCATAACCCTACTATTTAATACTACAGCAGAAACAGCCATCGCCACAAGCGTACTCTACCTCATCCCGGGCGTACCACTTATAAATGGAGTGATCGACATCGTAGAAGGTTACGCGATTACCGGCTGTGCCCGACTCATCCAAGCTTCCCTGCTCATTCTTTGCACAGCTACGGGACTTTCATTTACCCTCTTATTAGTAAAGGACAATTTGTTATGATTGCATGGGATATACTTTCAGATGCTATTTTTGCAGCGTTGGCAGGTATTGGTTTTGGAGCGATATCCGACCCACCGATACGTGCATTCCGCATCATCGCCTTGCTGTCAGCTATAGGACACGCTTTTCGTTACACGCTAATTGTCTTCGCCGATATCGAAATCTCGTTAGGTTCACTTGGTGGAGCATTACTTATCGGTTTTGGATCCATGTGGTTTGGAAAAAAAATCCATACTTCCATGACCGTTCTCTGTATTCCGGCCTTACTTCCCATGATTCCGGGCAAATTCGCATACAATATGGTATTTTCACAAATCATGTTTTTGCAAAACATGAACGATCCAACAGCCAGAAACATGTATATGGATATGTTCTTTTCCAATGCAATGGTTACCTGTACAGTCGTATTCGTACTGGCGAGCGGAGCCATATTACCGATGTTGCTTTTCCCAAAACGAGCATTCTCATTGACCAGACGCAAAAAATAATATGCAATTACGAAAATTTTTAATTTATCTCGTCCATACTATTTTGTTTATCCCGAATAAATTCATTTTTTAAACTTCCTACGTCGGATAGAATCCTACGCATTCTTTGTTTTTTGAGATAATATTTCAATAAATATTCCAATACACAAATCAAAAATGATCTCTCCTTTTTTCAGTCCCTCATTTCCCGGATCCAGTATCCAAATTTCCGGATTCAGCAAATAAAATCCATCTGGCTGTCATTTCGATATCTACTTTTGAGACAAACAAAAATAACAATTCATGAAAACAAGAGCAATTTTTACCTTTTTTCTCCTCTTTTTGCTCGTCTTAGAAGGATGCCAGCAAACTGAGCAACAAAGCACAAAATCCATCAAAACAATCCAGGTCGAAAAAGTTAAAACAGAAAACGTACCCCATCAACAAGAGTTTTCATTCATTTCCGCCCCTTTCCGTACCTCCGAATTGTCGTTTCGCGTAAGTGGTCCTATCAATTGCTTGGATGTCTACGCCGGCAATTATTATAAACAGGGAGAAGTCATTGCCAGCATTGACAATCGGGATTTCCTCATTCAACAAGAAAAAAAACAGGCCCTCTATGAACAGGCCAAAGCAAATTACATTTCTGCCAAAACAGCCGTACAAACAGCCTCCAACGAACTGAACGACACACGTCTTCTTGCCCCATTCGACGGCTACATCGGAAAAGTTTTCATTGAACAATACCAAGATATCAAAGCCAGTCAACCGATTCTCACCTTTGAAGAAATCGATCGATTAAAAATTGAAGCATATGTAACCCAGGAAATAGCCATCCAAGCAAAACAATTACAAGAAGCAGAGCTGGTCTTCGATCAACTTCCCGACCAAAAATACAAAGCTACGATTCTCGATATCTCCAAAAATACGACTTCGAACCATCTTTCCTATCTGCTGACGGCCCAACTTTCCAATCCCGACAATCAATTACTGGCCGGGATGTCCGGACGTTTGATACTACATCCTGTCAATCCTCCAAACAGCCAAGAAAAAATGAGCATACCGCTGACCGCACTTTGCCACCGTCCCCAGGATGGAGATTACGTATGGGTCGTAGATTCTCTAAATCAGCAGACAAAAAAACGGAAAATTACAACCGGAGAATGGCTGGCTAACGGACGTATCACAGTAACAACCGGGCTCCAACCCGGTGAGAATGTAGCGATTAGCGGATTACGCTTTTTATCCGAAGGAACTCCTGTCCAAATTGTAGAAAAGCCATAAAAACCTTTTAGCCATTATTCCGATGAAACTCATCAAATATTTTTTAAAAAAACGCGCACTCAGCCTATTGATCCTAACACTCATTCTCGGTGGTGGTGTATTTTCCTACTTCAAAATGGGCAAACTCGAAGATGCACCATTTACCATCAAACAGGCTTTAGTAATCACTCCCTATACAGGAGCCTCTCCTTCGGAAGTCCAAAGCCAGGTTACAGACATTCTGGAAGAAGCCATTCAATCTTTAGGAGAACTTTATTATCTGAAAACAGAAAACCGGACAGGTCTGTCCAAAATCACCGTTTATGTAAAAAAAGAAATCCGGGCAGATGAAATGCAACAACTCTGGGACAAACTCCGCAGAAAAGTGGGAGATGTACAAAGCCAGCTTCCTGCCGGAGCAGGCCCTTCCATTGTCAACGACGATTTCGGAGACGTATTGGGAGTATTTTACGGTCTCTCGGCAGAAGGGCACAATTACCGAGCGCTGGAAGATCAAGCCCAAGCGATCAAAAACGAACTTTTAAAAATAAAAGATGTCGCCAAAATCGAGCTTTACGGAGAACAGCAACCAACCATAGAAGTCTGTATCAGTTCCTCCCTCATGGCACACAGCAGTCTGACTCCGGAAGATATCAGTCGTGCTTTTGAGACACAAAATAAAATGATTGACGCCGGCGGTATAAAAAACGGCAATTACCGTTTCAGAATCGAATCGAGTGGCAATTTCTACAGCCTGGAAGATATCCGGAAGTTGACAATCGTATCCCGTACCGGAGAACATTTCCTGTTATCCGATATCGCGGAGATAAAAGAAAGTTACCAGACTCCGGCCACCAATCTCATGCGCATCAACGGGCAGGAGGCAATCGGAATTGCCATCTCAACCGTTCCTACCGGTAATGTAGTCGAGATGGCCCGCCTCATCAAAGAACGGATAAAACAATTCGGAAACAGTTTGCCAGACGGATTTTCACTCACTTGTATTTATGACCAGGGCCATGAATCCGCAATCGCCAATCAGGGTTTCGTGCTTAATCTCATCGTATCGGTACTCACCGTTGTCATCATTTTATTATTCTTCATCGGATTTAAAAACGGACTTCTTATCGGCAGCGGACTCATATTCTCCATTTTCGCAACACTGATCGTCATGTTCTCCTCCGGCATTGCCTTACAGCGCATGTCCCTGGCAGCAATTATCATTGCCATGGGCATGTTGGTAGACAACGCCATCGTCGTTTCCGATTCCGCTTTGGTCAACATGCAAAAAGGCATGCGAAAAAGGCCCGCCATCCTGAGAGCCTGTTCCTCTACTGCTCTCCCGCTTTTGGCGGCTACCGTCATTGCCATCCTCACCTTCATGCCCATCTATTACTCTCCTCATATTACAGGCGAACTGCTTTCCTCTTTAGTCGTCGTTATCGGAATATCTCTACTATTCAGCTGGATTTTTGCTCTGACACAAACTCCATTCTTCATTCAGGAATTCACACGTCGTCCTCGCCCGGAAGAATTATCGAACACACCGTTCAGCCATCCGATATATGAACGTTTCAGACGTTTACTTCATTATACACTAAAACACAAACGACTAATCATCGGAAGCCTGATCATCCTACTGCTGCTGTCTGCCTGGAGTTTCAAATTCATTCCCAAAGTATTCGTCCCTTCTCTCGACAAACCTTATTTTACAATCGATTTATGGTTGACAGAAGGTTCTCGGATCGAAACAACAGACAGCACCACCGAAGAAATAGCCCGCTACATCAGTAATTATCCTCAAACAGTCATGGTTTCCTCATATATCGGTCGAACCCCACCCCGTTATTACCTTTCCAACGTTTCTTTCGGGCCACAACCCAATTATGCACAGTTATTGATAAAATGCAAAACAGCCCAGGATTCCCGGACTCTTCAAAAAATTTTACAAGATTCCATTCCTGTCAAATTCCCGACACCATTTATAAAAGTCAATCGTTTCGAACTAAGTACCCAACCAGAAGCAGTGATAGAAGCCCGATTTCTGGGGCCGGACCCCGCTGTTTTAGATTCGTTAACCGATATCGCCATTGAAATCATGCGCAAAAATCCCAAAGTCTCTGACGCCAGAAACGAATGGGGTAACATGTTCCCATTTATCCGTCCGGTCTACGATCCCCTCAAAGCGGGAGCTCTTGGCATCAGCAAAGCCGATCTGATGAAATCGGTCAAATCCATTCAAGACGGCCTGCCAGTAGGCATTTTCCGGGATAAAGACAAACAGGTTCCCATTTTGTTAAAGTCCCAATCGATGAATATTCAAACCCCGGCAGATCTAGGATACTTTTCTATCTGGAACGGCTCCCTGGCAGCACCCCTGTCACAAATTACCCAACGAATTGAAACCTGTTGGGAATATCCCCTGATAAAAACCTACAACCGCCAGCTATCCATGGCTGCACAGTGCGGCGTAAAACCGGAAGCAACGATGGCAGAGGTCCACAGTGAAATCAGGAAAGACATCGAAAATATCGCATTACCGGCCGGTTATTCATTCTTTTGGGACTCACAATACAAAGACCAACAGGAAGCCATGCAAGCCCTTAGCAAATTTTTCCCACTGGCCTTTTTATTTCTGATTGTCATTCTGGTCAGTCTATTCGGTAATTTCAGAGAACCACTCATCATCCTGTGCATTCTTCCACTTTCTCTGATCGGAGTAACCATCGGAATGCTACTGACAGATTTTGATTTCGGTTTCTTTCCGATCGCAGGTTGGCTCGGCTTACTTGGCATGATCATTAAAAATGTCATCGTACTCATCGACGAAATCAACATACAACACCGTCAAGGCATCGATCTCTACACATCCATCATCGAAGCAACTGTCTCCCGTAGCCGCCCCGTCCTGATGGCAGCCACCACCACTATATTCGGTATGGTCCCATTGCTCTGGGACATCGCATTTCAAGGAATGGCTGCGACAATTATCTTTGGTTTGACTTTCGCCACCCTATTGACCCTATTGGTCACTCCCTCTCTATATGCTCTATTTTACAAAGTAAAACGAAAAAAAATATGAAAAAAAATATTCTTCTTATCCTGGGATTGCTGATTCACTGCACAGCACTCCCGCAAAGCTCTTCTTTACTGAAAAAATACAGACTCCAGGCTCTTCAGTACAACCATGACCTGAAAGCCGCAGAAAAAAACATATCTGCCAGTCTTGAACTGGAAAAGGCAGCCCGGAGCGATCAAAAACCGGAAATCGGAGCCAAGGCCCATTTCCAATATACCGGGAATCCAAACGAATTATCAGCCACCATTCCCACTATCGATCAAAACATATATCTTCAAGGACAACACACCCAATACGGAGCCACACTCTCTTTGATGCAACCTTTATATACAGGAAAGCGTATATTGGAAAACATTCGCCTGGCCCGACATCAGCAATCTTTGGCAACATACGAAGCCTTGGCCATTCGAGCGGCCGTCTGCTACCAGACAGATCTGCAATACTGGAACATTGTTGCCCGACAAGAAATGGTACAGGTATATCAGGACTTCCATCAAACGATGCGCCTGTTGGTAGAAAACATCCAGGAACGAGTCGATGCGGGATTGACAGACCCTCAGGATCTACTGATGGCAGAGGTCAAATTAAATGAAGCCCAATACCAACTGTTAACAGCACAAAGCAATTATGAAACAGGAAGAATGGCTTTCAACTCTCTGATCGGCCTACCACTGCAAACACCGACAGAAGTTGAGACCATTCTTCCTCCCATCGTCCTACCCGACTCTTGTCTGCAACACCTGCACCCCAATCGTCCGGAAATCGAAATTGCCCACGAACAGATCAAAATTGCAGAAAACCGACTGAATCTAAACGAATCCACCTATAAACCCCAACTATCCATCGGTATTGACGCGAACTATTCCTCGCCCGGTTACAATTTTCAAGAAGGTCCCGATCCCAACTATATCGCTTATGCCAAGCTATCCATACCGATTTTCGAATGGGGGAAACGACGCCATGAAAAACAAATGGCTTTGGCCGAAATCGGTAAAGCAACCGACCAATTAAATAAAATAACTGACCAAATCGAATTGGAGACCCGAACAGCCCAAGTCGCACTTTCACAAGCCATCGAAGCAGTCAAACTCTGTGCAAGCTCCCTCGAAAAGGCCCGTACCAATGAACAAAAAGCCAGGGAGAGATACCACGAAGGAGAAAATTCAATCTTAGAAGTCATCGATGCCCAAAGTTATTATCAAACAGCCCGACTCAACTACATAAAAGCCAAAATAACGGCACATTACCGTTATGCCGATCTGTTAAAAGCATTCCATCTCTATGATTTCATTTAAATAACATTAATTTTGTCAGTCATAATCCCGACATCACCATGAAGCTCAAATCAATTCTTTTATACTGCAGCCTGTTTTCCGGATTAGGTGTATTCTCATTTTTTCTGCTTGTCAACTACAGCGGTCTATCAGTCAAAATTGCCAATACCATCAATTCCCTCAGATCCTGTCTGTTTTTTATCGTCATTTTCAACATCCTTGGATATTTCACCTTGAAAATCAGCACCTGGCTTAACAACCAATATGCATTGAACATAAAAAGCCGAAGCAAAATTATTTGCATTTATGCGCTGGTCATGTTTTCTTACTTTTTGCTGAACTACGGTTTTCTCGTCATTGCCAAATGGTTGATACATGCCAACCATCCATTTACGATACCGCACGACGGGATCCGTATCTTAATCATTGTCTGACTTGTCGAACTGGTTGTCTTGGGCTTATTATTAGCCAATCGATCCATCCAGGATGCCCTGAAACTGCAACAGCAAACCGCTGATCTGCAAAAAGAGAATAACATCGCCCGTTATACGGCTTTACAAAACCAACTCAATCCTCATTTCCTTTTCAATAGCCTGAATACCCTGATTGCAGAAATCGAATACAATCCATCCAATGCCGTTCATTTTACCCAAAAACTATCCGATGTATACCGATACGTTCTGCAATGCCAGGACAAACCATTGGTTTCTCTGCGAGAAGAAATAGAGTTTATGCAAGCTTATCTATTCTTGCATCAGGTCCGTCTCAATGACTGTATCCATTGCCAGATCGATATTCCGCCAGACAGTCTGGAACTGCAACTACCCCCTCTGACCTTGCAACTACTGATCGAAAATGTCATAAAACACAATTCCATTACAACGGCCAAACCCATGCGGATAGATCTCCACCTCGAAAATAACTTTCTGGTGATCAGTAATCCCATACACCCCAAAAAAAGTATCACCTCCGCTGGCGTCGGGTTGCAAAATCTGTCCAAACGCTGTAAACTAATCAGTGGGAAAGACATTCAAATAGAAAAAAACAACGTATTTACCATTAAAATTCCCTTGTGTGATGAATAATTTCAAAGCTGCCATCTTAGAAGACGAACTTCCTGCGGCCCGTCTTTTATATACCATATTGAAACGTTTACGCCCTCAGTGGGAACTCCTCCTGCTTCCAGGCAACATCGAAGAAGCCGTCATTTGGTTCCAAAACAATCCGCATCCGGATCTTTTATTCCTGGATATCCATCTATCCGACGGAAATTCTTTCGATTTTTTGTCTTTAGCGCGACCTACCTCCATGCTCATTTTCACCACGGCCTACGATCAATATGCCCTGCAGGCATTTAGGGTCAACAGTATCGACTATTTACTGAAACCCATCAACGAGCCCCGTTTGCTGGAGGCCATCTCTAAATACGAATCCATACTTGGAAATCCACTCATTGCACAAAACAACCACCTCAACCTGATTTTAGAAAGTCTGCAACATCCGGAAAAACGTTACCGCACCCGGTTTCTCATCTACGGAAATGATAAATCCTACACATTGGAAGTAGCCGATATCGCCTATTTTTATTCCGAAAACAAAATCACATTTGCAGTCACATTTTCCGGACAGGAACATATCCTTGACTTATCCCTAAACAAACTATCAGAACAACTCGACCCCGATCAATTTTTTCGGGCCAACCGGCAGTTTCTCCTCAGTATCCGTTCAATCAGCCACATCGAACCTTATTTCAACGGGAAAATCGTCGTATTCATAAAGCCCTGTCCCAAATGCCAGATCACCATCAGTGAAGAAAAAATTTCCCAGTTCAAAAAATGGCTGAATTATTGAACTCCAAAATCAAGGTAGCATCTCACCGGAGGTAGTATACAACAGCTGTCCCCGGCGAGAAACACACCACTCCCCGTTTTTCTTTTCCACCAGATAAGTATCATCATCTTCCAGATTCCAAACAGAAATACCGTCAGTTCTTTGCCGTCTCGACAAACGAAAAATTTCATCCGGAGAAATACCCAATTGAACATCCGCAGAATCTTTACTGAAAATAAGTTCAATTTCTCTTCCTCCAGATACGGATTTCAATTTTACCGACTTTAAATCAGCCGGTTGCCGAACATATTCGATCCGGTACTGTCCTCCCTTTCCCAACACCAAAGTATCCTCGCACAAGGAAACAATATCCAGCGTATCCGAAAAAGCCAAGGTTTGTACATTACCGATACTGTTACCGTTCAAAATCAACTTTTCGTCTTCCAAAGCCCAGGAATCATATTTAAGTGTCCGCATCCCGATAGATTCCGCACGACCGTCTTCTTTCAGACACAGTCCCTGCACACACCAGGTACTTTTCGGCATAACCTCTATCCATTTACCGTAGAATACCGTCTTATCCATCGCCGTACATGCACTCATCAGTAAAACTGACAATAAAACCACACTTTTCATATCCATCTAGTTATAATTTTACTTTCATTCAAAAATACAGTTTTCTTTTAAAACATACGAAGAAGTACCACCTGTTATTTGAAAAATTATTATGAACGGCTTCGGTTGAAAGCTGAATACATCATGATAAAAGGAGAAAACAATCTATATATACCTCTACGATCTGCATAATACCGAATAATAAACTACTTTTCACCTCTCGTTTCTAAGCCATGCAGACTATGGACTAATCCAGTCATTATCTGATCATTTTTAGACAAATCGTTATCGCTTTTGTCTGGTGGTAAACAGGAAACGATTTAGTAACGAAACTTTGTCTTTTCGGTATTTTTGAAGTCTTGGAAGGCGGACTTTCGGACAATAAAAAAAGCCACAAATCATTGATTCGCAGCTTTTGTCCGTTTACTGACCATTTCTGTCCAGTATATTCAGCGGAGGGAGGGGGATTCGAACCCCCGGTACAGTAACCCGTACGACAGTTTAGCAAACTGTTGGTTTCAGCCACTCACCCATCCCTCCAGGAATGCTCTGTGCTGAATTGCGAGGGCAAAAGTAGTTCCTTTTCGGTAAAGTTGCAAACTTTCGTCTGCTTTTTTTTAGATTATTTCGGCCGACAGGACTCTTTACGCAATTTTTCAAACAATTGGTGGCGGAATTTTCGCTCAGCCTCGTTTAACTTCCATATCTTCGAAGCCGGCAATGCCTCCAACATTTTTTGATAATACTCTTTTTTTACCTTTTGTATCCGTTCATCTTCTCCCAACATTTTCAAAACAGCCTCCATATACTGTTTTTCCGTTACATTCTGAGCCTCCTTTATTTCCCGATAATTTTTCCGAATTCCCTGCTCAATCAGTTCTGTTTTCTTCTGCATCTCATTATACAGTGGCCAGAAAATAGCTGCTTCTTCCGGAGTCAAATCCAGCTCCTTCGTAAAAAAAGCCACTTTTTGTGCCTCAAATTCTTTCCATTTCGCATCGGTCAACTTTCCCTGAGCAAACACACCTCCAACCAGCAATAACAAAACCCCGATTCCAATAATACGCTTTATCATATCTTTCTGTCTCAGTTAATCGTAGCCAGAATCAAATCGTAATTATCCGATTCTGCCACCAAATATTCAATAATTTCTTCAGTGGTCGGATTAAAATGGCTGTCAAATATATCCTCCTCTTCCATTTCCACTACCAACTGACTGTTTTCCTGCCGTTCTTTCTGGGAATAGTCCTGAATTCCCCAAAAAAGAATCTGTAAAACAAACAGAGCCAACAGAAAACCTGCCGCTACACCCATGTAAAGCCGTACCTTCCGAAGCGGCGAACTGTTTTTTTCCGCCTTTTCCTGTTTTTTCACCTGCTTGACGATCCGTTCCGTCAAATTGTCGAAATATCCATCCGGTACACTGAATGGATTTTTCTTTCTGTATTTATCGCTAAAATCATCCATCATCCTATCAATTTAAAACATCCACGATTTTAAGACTTTCCTCTATTTTTTTTACCGCATTGTGATAAGTCGCTTTCAAGGTACCTACAGCCACCCCCAACACTGCAGCCATATCCTCATAAGAAAGATCATCAAAATATTTCATATTAAAAACCAGACGCTGACGTTCGGACAATGTCAAAATGGCCTTCTGTAATTCCTTTTGAATCTTGTCCCCACTAAAATAAACTTCACTTTCCAAAGTATTTTCCAAATATACCGAAATTTCATCGCTATTCCCGTATACCTTCCGATTCTTCTCACTCAAAAAATTAAGTGCCTCATTTGTGGCGATCCGATACATCCACGTATATAATTTCGAATCATTGCGGAATTCTTCCAGTCCTTGCCAAATTTTCAAAAACACATTCTGCAACAGATCATCCGTATCCTCATGACTGATCACAATTTTCCGAATATGCCAATACAAACGCTCTTTATATTTGTCGACCAGCAAACGAAACGCCTTTTGTTCCTGTTTTTCTCGCAATAACCCAATAATATAACCATCCTCTACTATTTCCATGAATTCCTCTTTTTCCCACATTTTACAATTTAGACAAAAGTAGGCTATAAAAGTTTATTTCCACAACTGTGAAAAAGCACGTATGCCTTTGATATAAAAATCAAAGACAAGGCATCCCGGATAAATGCAATCATCTTCCCGGAACAAAGGTGAAGGCGTATAAAATTTCTTCATTTCCCGGAATTCCCGATAGGCACGGATCAGAGACCTTACATTTGAAAATTCTCCTTTCAGTAAAAATACAAGCCCTGCAGCCAAATCGAGAAAACGACGCTTACACAACACCCGCTTGCCCCGACGAGAATCCAGATTTTTATACAACATCAGAAGATTGTTTCGATAATTCAAAAATAACTTTCTGGGATGATTCATCGGCAGAGAACCGCCCCCCAGATGATATACCACCGATGCCGGCTGCACTTTCAGCTTCCCGCCGGCATTACGAATCCGCCAACACAAATCAATTTCTTCCATGTGCGCAAAGAAGCGTTCATCCAATCCACCGGCCTGCAAATAATGTTCCCGTCGGATACACAGAGCAGCACCGCTGCACCAGAAAACTTCCCGAAGCGATTCATACTGTCCTTGATCCTGCTCTGTAACATGAAAAATTCGTCCCCGACAAAAAGGAAAGCCATAGGCATCTATAAAACCACCACACGCACCGGCATATTCAAAACGATTCCGATCCTTATAAGACAATATCTTCGGTTGAACGGCAACCACCTCCTGTTCCGACTCCAACAATGCCACCAAGGGTTCCAACCACCCCGGAGCCACTTCCACATCACTGTTCAACAGTACCACGACCTCGGCCTCGACAAGATCGATAGCCCGATTATATCCCCCGGCAAAACCATAATTTTGCGGGAAACGTATCACTTCTACTTCCGGAAATTCCTTTTCCAACAGCACAAGCGATCCATCGGACGAAGCATTATCCGCAACAATAACCCGTCCATATTCCGGATTTGTATTCCGAACCACCGAAGGTAAAAACTCCTTCAACAGCTTTTCTCCATTCCAATTCAAAATAATAACAGCAACCCGCTCCATTTTTTCACATTTCTTGTGTCATTCTCTTGTATGCTTCCAGCGTCTGTGCGACCACAGCCACAACTCCGGAACCTCCCGGATATATTGTTCCAACAGACGGGTATGGCGACGTGTCAGTTCTCCCTCCTCCAAAGAAACCGGATCGGAACAGACATTTACGAAACGAACCTCATAGTATCCACGTCTCACTTTCACCATCTTCAAAGATACAACCGGCAGATTGTATTTACGTGCAATCTTTTCCGTACCGACCAATACCGCAGTATCCTGATTCAAAAACTCCATCCAAAAATTCAAATTGTTTTTATTCGGAGTCTGATCCCCGATAAAAGCCGCCAGGAACTGGCGACCTTCCCTTCGATCCTTCACTATCCAGCGCAAAACATCATTCTTTGGAATCGGCTTTGCACCGAAACGGGAACGAAGATGAAACATCATCTTATCAATCACCCGACTGTGCAAAGGCTTATACAAAGTAAAAAAATCGATGTTTCGGGGCATCCACAAACTGTAAGACGACATCCATTCCCAATTGCCATAATGCCCCAATACAACAACCACACTTTTCCCCTGCTCCAGACAATCCTGTATAACTTCCGGATTGACAAAATGACACCTTTTCCGAATCTGCTTTTCCGACATATGCCACATCTTATACATTTCCACAAACAGATCACACAAATGCCGGTAATATTTTTTTTCGATCTCTACAATCTCCTCAATCGATTTTTCCGGGAAAGCACGCCGCAAATTCATACGCACCACTTTCCTCCGATAACGCAACAGATAATAAATCAGATAATAACAAATATCTGAAAAAACATACAACATCCATAGAGGCCATAAACCCAATATCCAAAGGAAAGCATACAACAAATAATTCATCGATCATTCTAATTTTAAGACTCAAAGATAACAGCTTTCTCGCAAAATTTGAAATCCCCCATTGCAAATCTCAGAGAAGAATCCATTATTTATGAAGAAAGGCAAATTCAAAATTTGTCTTTCTCAGAAAAATTAACTATTTTCGTCTGTTCAATGGAACAAAAAATGCATCCGGCTTGATTTTTCCAAAACTTTCGAGAACAAAAAGCAGATGTTTGAAAGATATTCCATTGATACGTGAACATTTAACTGCTGACAAACTATGGAGCAAGACAACAGGCAAACCCCGGAAAAGGAAATTAAAAATCCGGAAATCTTAGAAAATGGTATTAACAAGGAGCTTCCTACCATTGATTTTTCTACGCTGAATACGGAAGAAATCATCCGCCAGATACAAAAACTGGTGAATGATTACCCGGTTACTGCAATCAAAGAGATCATGGAAGGATTACCGGAAATTTTCGAAGCTCAGTACAAAAAGGAGTATGAAGAAGCATTGGCTATATTCACATCCGACGGCGACAAACCGGAAGATTTCGAATATAAAAATGACAGCCGAGATCGTTTCAATGCCTTATACAAGCTCTATAAAGACAAAAAAACGGCTATTGCCCGTCAAACCGAAGCAGAACGCGAGGAAAACCTGAAAATCAAACTCGGCATCATTGAAGAATTAAAAGCACTGGTGCAGAAAGAAGAAGCTTTGGATAAAACTTTCCAGGAATTCAGAGATTTACAGGAACGTTGGCGTAACACCGGTCTGGTACCCCAAGGACAGTTGAACGGCTTATTGGAGACCTATCACCACCACGTAGAAAATTTTTATAACTATATCAAGATCAACAAGGAGTTGCGTGACCTGGACCTCAAACGCAATCTGGATGCCAAAATCGCACTCTGTGAAGAAGCGGAAAAATTGTTGGAAAACAACGACATCGCCGGAGCATTCAAACAATTGCAACTGTTGCATTCTCAGTGGAAAGAGATCGGTCCGATCCCCAAAGAACAGAAAGAACCTCTTTGGGAGCGATTCAAAAATGCAACCGGCCAGATCAATGAGAAATACCATCATTTCTTCGAGTCGTTGAAACAGGAACAGGAAGACAACCTGAAAGTCAAAGAAGAGATTTGTGAAAAAGCGGCTGCCATTGCGGCCGGAGAATATCACTCCATCTCCGAATGGAACACCGCTACCCAGAATATCATCGATCTGCAGGAGGAATGGAAACACTCCGGAACAATCCCACAGAAAGAACGGAACAAAATCTACAAACGCTTCCGCTCTTCTTGCGACACGTTTTTCGACCGGAAACGGGAATTTTACAAGAACCTGGCTGTTGAACAGGAAAAAAATCTGGAACTCAAGATCAAACTGTGCGAAAAAGTAGAAGCGATCAAAGACAGTACCGAATGGAAAACGACCACCGATAAAATTATTTCCTACCAGAAAGAATGGAAAAAAATCGGTCCTGCACCAAAAAAATATTCAAACAAGGTATGGGCTCGTTTCCGGGCAGCCTGTGACACTTTCTTCAATAACAAGAATGCTCATTTCAAGGATATCGATGCAGAACAGGAGAAGAACCTGGCATTGAAAAAGGCGATCATCGAAGAAGCTCGTCAATTCGTCTTGTCCGGAAATTCAGAAGAAGATGTCGAAAAACTGAAAGGTTTCCAGACCCGCTGGGCAGAGATCGGATTTGTTCCCATCAAGTTCAAAGACTCGATTCAGGAAGAATTCAGAAACATCATCAACGAATGGTTCGACAAGCTGAACCTGGATGAATTCGACAGGGATTTGGAAAGATTCCGGGCAAAACTCTCTTCTTTAGACGCCGGAGAAAACAAAGAATACAAGATCATCAACGAAAGAGAAAAATTAGTTTCTAAAATCAAACAGCTGGAAACAGATGTCAACACTTGGGAAAACAACATCGGATTCATTGCCAAATCCAACAAATCCCAAGGGCTTATCAATGAATTGAATTCCAAGATCGAAAAAACCAGACAAAAATTAGCCTTGCTTCAGGAAAAACTGAAAGCATTGGACAGTCTGATCTGACCGATCCTCCCAACCATCAAACGCTTCGCCGAAATCTTCAGGAATCTATCGGCGAAGCGTTTATTATTTTCTTCCTTTTTCTTTTACTTTTACCATTTACTTTTTCACCTTTTCTCTTTTAATTTATTACCTTTGTAACTTCGATAAATCAATAAAATTCAAGATACAGTGTCAACAAAATATGTTTTCGTTACAGGTGGAGTTGCTTCTTCATTGGGGAAGGGTATTATAGCTTCATCGCTTGCCAAGCTGTTGCAGGCAAGGGGATACAAAGTAACCAACCAAAAACTGGATCCTTATATAAACATCGATCCGGGAACATTAAATCCGTATGAACATGGAGAATGTTATGTAACAGACGATGGCGCAGAGACCGATCTCGATCTCGGCCATTACGAAAGATTTACCGGTTGTCCGACCTCTCAGGCAAATAACATCACCACCGGTCGTATATATCAGAATGTCATTACCAAAGAAAGACGCGGAGATTACCTGGGAAAAACCGTTCAAATTGTCCCTCACATCACCGATGAAATCAAGCGAAACATCAAACTGCTCGGCAACAAAGGAGAATACGACGTGGTCATCACGGAAATCGGAGGAACGGTCGGCGACATCGAATCCCTGCCTTTCATCGAAGCAGTTCGTCAGTTGAGATGGGAGTTGGGAGAAAAATCGGTTCTGATACACTTGACGCTGGTGCCCTATCTTTCTGCAACAGGCGAGCTGAAAACCAAGCCGACCCAGCATTCGGTAAAGGCATTGTTGGAAATCGGAGTACAACCGGATGTACTGGTTTTGCGTACAGAACACGAACTGAATGCCGATTTGCGCAGGAAAGTCGCTCTTTTCTGCAATGTGGCTCCCAAAGCGGTCATCCAATCCATAGATGTTTCCACCATTTATGAAGTGCCCATCAGAATGCGGGAAGAAAAGTTGGATGAAATAGTACTCGAACAATTGGGTCTGCCGTTAAACAGCGAACCGGACCTGGATTCCTGGAAAAAATTCCTTTACAAATTGAAAAATTACAGCAAGGAAATCCGCATCGGACTGGTCGGGAAATACGTTGAATTACACGACGCCTACAAGTCCATTGTCGAAGCATTTATACATGCAGGTGCCGTAAACGACTGTAAAGTCAACATTGTCTGGATACACAGCGAAGAGCTGAACGAACAGAACGTTTTGGAACGCCTGAAAAATCTGCATGGCATATTAGTAGCTCCCGGTTTCGGCCATCGGGGAATCGCCGGTAAATTGCTGGCCATCCAATACGCCCGTGAAAACAACATTCCGTTCCTCGGTATTTGCTTGGGAATGCAGATGGCTGTGATCGAATTCGCCCGCAATGTATTAAAAATGGAAGGTGCCGACTCCACAGAAATGGCGGCAAAAACCCACTACCCGGTAATCGATCTGATGGATTCCCAGTTAAACGTTACCGATAAAGGAGGAACCATGCGGTTAGGCGCCTACAACTGTGAACTGCTGGAAGGCTCCAAAGCTTATGAAGCCTATGGCCAGAAAAATATTCAGGAGAGACACAGACATCGTTACGAATTCAACAGCAAGTACAAGGAAGAATTCGAAAAAGCCGGCATGATCACCACCGGAATCAATCCGGAAAGCGGACTCACGGAAATCGTTGAGATCCCCGCCCATAAATGGTTCGTCGGTGTACAATTCCATCCCGAATACAAAAGTACGGTCGTCAAACCGCACCCCTTGTTTGTTTCATTTATCAAAGCTTGTTTATCATAAAGTTAAAAACCTATGGATAAAAATACCATTATCGGGTTAGTTCTCATTTTTCTCATACTCATTGGCTTTTCCTATTTCACTCGTCCCAGCAAGGAAGAGCTTGCGGAAATGCAGCGCAAACAGGATTCGATCGCCCAGGTAGACCGACAAAGAGCACAAGAGTTGGCCCTTCAACAGCGACAAAATCAGGAAGCGGAAGGGACTGGCTTTCAATCAGAAAATTTGAAGACTGATTCAGTTTTTCTCCAGGACAGTGTCGACAACAAAATCATCACACTGGAAAACGACAAAATCAAATTACACATCAGTACCTTAGGTGGACGGATTGTTTATGTGGACCTGAAAGAATACAGAACACACGATTCATTGCCTCTGGTTTTGTGGCAAACCGATGAAAATACCTTCGGTTTGAATTTTTATGCCCAAAATCAGCAAATCAATACGGAAAAATTCGCTTTCACCCCCAGTACGACGGCTACGACACTCAATGCCCAGAATGGCGAACAGGTACTTTCCATGCGTCTTTATGCGGATAGCACAAGCTACCTGGAATATGTTTACAAACTGTCACCGGACAGTTATATGGCCGACTTTCAGATTATTACCCACAATCTGGGACAGGTCATCGCATCGAATTCCTCTTTTCTCACCTTGTTTTGGGGAGTCAACATGCCCCAACTGGAAAAAAGCAAGGACTTCGAGAACCGTTACACCGGCATCTATTACAAATTCAATGAGGACGACGTGGAAAACATGTCTCTGACCTCCGATAAGGAAGAGACCCTCCCGAACAAAGTGCAGTGGATCGATTTCAAACAACAGTTTTTTTCCTCCATTTTAGTCAGCGACCAAGGTTTCAGCGATGTGGAACTGAAATCGAAAATGAGCAAAAAAGAGGGATACCTGAAAGAAGTCTATGCCGAAATACCGCTACCATACAATGGACAAGCCAATGAACAGTATAACATGCAGTTCTATTTCGGGCCGAACTCTTACAAAGTATTAAAAGAGTATGGAGACGAAATGGATTTCCCAGACCTCATCAATATGGGATGGAAATGGATTGCCTGGTTCAACAAGTATTTCGTCATTCCAATTTTCAATTTTCTGGAGAATCACACCTCCCTCAATTACGGCATCATTATCCTGTTGTTAACCCTGATCATCAAACTGATCCTGTTCCCGCTTACCTATAAATCCTATATGTCACAGGCCCGGATGCGGGTACTGAAGCCCCAGGTTGACGAAATCGCCAAAAAATATCCGGCAGACAAAGCACTGGAACGCCAACAGGCAACCATGAAACTATACAAACAGGCTGGCGTAAACCCCATGGGAGGCTGTTTACCCATGTTACTGCAAATGCCTATCCTGATTGCCCTGTTCTATTTTTTCCCGGGAGCCATCGAACTGAGACAGCAAAGTTTCCTCTGGGCATCAGACTTGGCATCTTACGATTCCATCGCCACCCTGCCGTTTACCATTCCATTCTATGGTAACCATGTCAGCCTGTTCTGTTTGCTAATGACTGCCACCAACATCATCTACATGATCATGAACAACAGGAATCAACCGCAGAATGATCAAATGAAAGGCATGCAAACCATGATGTATATCATGCCGATCATGTTCCTGTTTATTTTCAACAGTTATTCATCCGGTTTGAGTTATTATTACTTCATCGCAACCCTGATTACGATCTTGCAAACCTGGATTATCCGCAAATTCATAGACGACGAGAAACTGTTAAAACAGATCGAACTGGCCAAAAGCAAACCGGTCAAAAAATCAAAATTCCAGCAGCGGTTGGAAGAAATGCAAAAAATGCAACAACAACGCCTCAGAGAACAACAGAAGAAGGCTAAAAAGTAATACTCGGTCTGATAAAAAAAACGGGGAGGTTGCAAATATGCAAACCTCCCCGATTTCATAATATCCCAAAATTTTGGACAGTGTCCTCAAATCTGTTTCAACAGATTCACCATCTCAATGGCAGTCGTCATCGCATCAAATCCCTTGTTGCCGGCCTTCGTTCCAGCTCTTTCCACCGCCTGCTCGATAGAATCGGTCGTCAGAATTCCAAAAATTACAGGAACCCCACTCTGCAACCCGACCTGAGCGACTCCCTTGGTCGCTTCATTCGCCACCATATCAAAATGAGGTGTCGCACCACGAATCACGGCACCCAAACATACAACCGCATCATACTTTCCGCTTTCAACCATCTTCTTGGCCACCAGTGGAATCTCAAAAGCACCGGGCACCCAGGCTAAATCCAGCTGCTGTTCATTGCCACCGTGACGCACAAAAGCATCTTTGGCCCCACCCACTAATTTAGAGGTAATAAACTCATTGAAACGGGCAGCCACAACACCGATCCGTTGTCCTTCTGCCAATAATTTTCCTTCTAACAAATTCATAATGCTTATTCTAAATTAATTTTTATTCTTTTTCCAATCTTCTCTCACATGCAATATATGTCCCATTTTCTTATACTTCGTGTACATATAAAACTCATTCTTCTCGTTACAGGTCATCTCAATCGGTTCCCGTCCGACAATTTCCAGTCCGAATCCGTCCAATCCTTTTATTTTCAACGGATTGTTGGTCATCAGAATCATTTTCTTCACCCCTAAATCCGCCAGGATCTCTGCACCGGTTCCGTATTCCCTCAAATCAGCCTTGAATCCCAAAGCCAGATTGGCTTCTACCGTATCCATACCGCCATCCTGCAAATGATAAGCCTTCAGCTTATTGATCAAGCCAATACCCCGGCCTTCCTGACGCATATAAAGCAATACCCCCCGTCCATTCTTCTCTATACGCTTCAATGCCTCCACCAATTGCTCGCCGCAGTCACAACGCAACGAACCGAAAGCATCCCCGGTCAAACATTCGGAATGTACCCGGCACAACACCGGTTCGCCGTTGGCAATATCTCCCTTCACCAAAGCCAGGTGATGTTCACCATTGATTTTATTCACATAACCATAAGCCTTGAAGGTCCCATATTTTGTAGGCATTTCGGCCTCCGTTACCCGTTCCACCAAAATTTCTGTACGCCGGCGATAAGTAATCAAATCAGCAACTGTGATCATTTTCAAACCGTGCTTCTGAGCAAATTCCTTCAATTCCGGAGTCCGCATCATCGTTCCGTCCTCCCGCATAATCTCACAACACAATCCGCACTCCTTCATCCGCGCAATCCGCATCAGATCGACGGTAGCCTCTGTATGCCCCATCCGTTCCAACACCCCGCCGGCTTTTGCTTCCAACGGGAACATATGACCCGGCCGACGGAAATCAGAAGGCTTCGCATCGTCCTCCACACACTTCATGGCAGTAATCGAACGCTCCAATGCAGAAATCCCCGTCGTCGTATCAATGTGATCGATCGACACCGTAAAGGCGGTGCAATGGTTATCGGTATTGTTTGTCACCATCTGTTCCAACCCCAATTTAGCCGTCATTGCCTTACTCATGGGCATGCAGATCAAGCCTTTTGCATAAGAAGCCATAAAATTGACATTCTCCAACGTAGCATGTTCGGCTGCACAAATCAGATCTCCTTCATTTTCCCGATCCGGATCATCTACCGCAATAATCATCTTGCCGGCCCTCAAATCGGCAACCGCTTCTTCAATCGTACTGAACTTAAAATCCTCCATATTTTTACTGATTACTATATTTCTTATCCATTTTACCGCTAAAAACCGTGAGCCTGCAGAAAATCGAGCGTCAAGCCCGACTGTTTCTGCTGCGGTTTCATCAGCTTTTCAACATATTTGACAATCATATCATTTTCCAAATTGACCCTCTCGCCTTGCCGTTTCTTCACCAACGTAGTCTCCTCCTGCGTATGGGGAATAATGGAAACCTTGAACACCCGTTCATCGACATAAGCCACCGTAAGACTCACTCCATCGATCGCCACCGATCCTTTCTCAACGATATAACGAAGAATATCCGGTTCCGCCTCGACAGTCAGCCAAACAGCATTGTCGTCAGCCCATTTGTCAATAATTTCACCTGTTCCATCGACATGTCCGGCCACCAGATGGCCGCCTAAACGACTGTTAAGGCACAAAGCCCTCTCCAGATTAACCCGGTCGCCGGGACGCAGACTGCCCAGATTCGTCCGATTCATCGTTTCCGGCATCACATCGGCAGCAAAGCTGGCCGTTTCCTTACTCACAACTGTCAGACAGACCCCATTGGTAGCAATACTGTCTCCGATTCGGGTATCCTCCAATATCTTCTGCGCCTCTATTTCCAATACCACACTCTGACTACCTCTCCTCACCGATTTTATTTTCCCAATTTCTTCTATAATTCCTGTAAACATAACTTCCAAGTTACTGATTATGAACAAATCCCCTAACTACAACATCCGCTCCGATTTTCTCCACAGATACGGAGTTCAACACAATCGCCTCTTGCATACGGGCAATTCCGGTTCCCTCCACCGGTGTTTTGGCTTCTTTCCCTCCGATGAGCTTCGGCGCAATAAAAGTATACACTTCATCCACCAGTCCTTCCTGCAAAAAAGCCTCATTCAATTCACCTCCCCCTTCCAACAATACAGAATCAATTCCCAGCTGTCCGATTTTCTTCGTCAAATCCTGCAAATCCACCCGTCCGGCCCGACTACGACACAAAATAGTCTCAACACCACAAGCCTGTAAACTCCTGAGCTTTTCCTCTTCCACCGATTCCGTATGCACAATCCAAGTGCGATAATCACGGGCCGTCTGAACCAACTGGGCATCCAAAGATATAGAAGCCCGACTGTCCACAACAATCCGGACCGGCTGGCGAACATCTCCCTCCAGGCGACAATTCAACATCGGATTGTCAACTTTCACCGTACCGATCCCGACCATAATTCCCATCAAAGCCGCCCGCATCTCCTGCACTTTCCGACGGGAATCTTCTCCGGTCACCCAATGCGAATCCCCTGTATAAGCGGCTATTTTCCCATCCAACGTCATGGCAGTTTTCATGACCACCCATGGTCGACGGGTCGTAATATATTTCAAAAATATCCGATTCTGCAGCCGCAACTTCTCTTCCTCCACACCGACCTCAACCGCAATACCTGCCTCTCGCAAAATCGCTATGCCTTTCCCGGCCACCAAGGGATTGGGATCCAGTAAACCGACAACCACCCGGGCAATCCTATGCTCAATAATAGCTTCTGTACAAGGAGGCGTCTTCCCATAATGACAACAGGGTTCCAAAGTCACATACATCGTAGCTCCCGCAGGATCCTCCACACAATGCTTAAATGCGTTTCGTTCGGCATGCAAACCGCCATAACGTTCATGCCACCCTTCGGCAATCACCCGTCCCTCTTTTACAATCAAGGCACCCACACAAGGATTGGGATTTACCCATCCCCGCCCTCTTTCCGCCAATTCCATGGCCCGGTTCATGTATTCTATATCTTTCGCTTCCATCATAAAAAAAATGCCCTGAATGACTTCAGGGCATATATCCTATATTAACAGTAAGTTCATACTACTGCACGTCTCTTCTTCCATCCGGACTATCACCGTCGGTACCGGAATTTCACCGGTTCAATCCCATAGGGAGTCGCGGACTATCACCGCCGGTAGGGAATTACACCCTGCCCTGAAGAAACATTTTAACTACAGGAACAAATGTAATACAATATTCTGGAAAAACAATCAATTATTTTGGTTTTAATCTTTTTCTACATTCTGCAATGCTTCCATCAAACTCTTATACCCGTTGATCGCTCTGGAATCAGCAACCTCCATGCACTGCTGCACATAAGTAATCATCTGCCCTTTCACCTCTTTCGGTGCATCTTTCACAAAATAACGCAACAATATATCCAAATTCAAACGCAATTTTGCATCACTCAACGCCTTAATCTCCTTGGTATAACATTTCATCAAAACATTCCACTTCTTTTGCTGATAGTAAGTGACAATTCGATCCAAATAGACTAACGAATAGTCTGAGGGGAAACTGACTTTCTTAAGCGTTTTCTGCAATTTGGAAAAATCAGCTGCCGACATTTTTCCTGCTAAATAATTTATATAAAGAGGAAATATCAACCGTTCCGCTTTATTTTCCAAAGATTTCTGATCTATTCCAGAAAAATCTTTCCAATTCTTCAATACAAACTGAAAAACAGGATGTTCGTACGAATCGGCAAAATGCCCGCACAGACGCCAAACATCCGGATACAATTCTTTCTTTCCTTCTACCCGTTTCAGATAATCCACAATATCAGCCCGCAAATTTTTTAATTCTCCGGCATCAGACAAAATCATCAGATAATCCGCCTGTTTTTCCAAGGGGCAAGACGACAAGGAACGATATAACTTCATTTGTGTGTAAGACACGGCAGGATCAAGTGCATAACGGGCAATCTGAATAAAATGTCCCGCTTCTGTTCCTCCTTGCATCCGATATTTAATCTGCCCATCCGGATATAAAATCAGCATGGTTGGATAGGCCTGTATTCCGTATTTCTTAGCAATTTCAGGTCCTTCACCTTTTTCCATATCAATTTTTATATTCACACAAGAAGGATTGAACAGGTCTCCCACCTCTTTCTGTACAAACACCTGCTTGCTCATAATCTTACAGGGTCCACACCAAGAAGTATAGCAATCCAGAAACACGTACTTCTGTTCATTCTTCGCCTTATCAAGGGCCTCTTTCAATGTCAAATCCTCAAAAACGATGCCACCTTCAAGTCCTGCTTCCAGCAACAGACTTTTATATTCCATCGCCACATTCTCCTCAAGTGTTTCAATTCGGGCATTCATATAATTCAAAATCTTCTCTCTCACATCCTTGCCTTCATTGATCAATTTTGGCAAAGAAAGATCAATCCCGTAATTGACCCGCACATCCAACTGGGGAACTTTGGCAGCCACAAGATCCATCATTTCCGAAAAATCTCCCTTCAGACGAAGGTAGGCAATGTTACATAAAACATAGATCTCATTCTCCTCATCCACTTTCCCCTCCTCCAGTTTTTCTCTGATTTGAAGCACATCCTCTTTTGACAACTCCCCTTCGCCCATCGCAGCAAAATACAAAGGCATCATAAAAACACCTGCAATCGCATTATCCACATTCTTGATACCGACGGTAGCGACAAAATCATCCTTATGAGCAATCAAATAATCGAAAGCTACCGTATCTTTTTCTCGGACATGTTCCGAGAAAAAAGGCCAATTCTGCTCTTCCGACCATTCGTCAGGCTTCAACATACGAAAATAATCCTCTGCCACCTGTTTATATTTTTCCTCCTCGTTGGCCACTTTCAACACCATGGCATATTTCCGTAAGAATTCCTTGTCATTGACATGTTCGGGATACATACGATTCATTCCTACCAAAGAAGTTTCAGGCGACAGGGCACATGCCACCTGTTCCTGGAACTTCAGCAGTTCCGAACCGCCAACGATACGATGAATCAAATTCCCTTCCGCATCCAATATGACATAATGAGCCATAAATTTGATATTGTATTTTGTCCGAAACTCCTGTCCTTCCGGGGTACTCAGATCAATAAAGAAATTGATGAAATGTTCATCCATCCAGTCAGCGAATTCCTGATTACTAAACACTTTTTTATTCATTCCATGACAAGGTAATGCCCAATCTTCAAAACAATTGCAAAAGATCAGTTTATTTTCTTTTTTAGCCAATTTGAACGCTTCATCCAAAGAATATACATACTTCATCTTAACATTAGCTTTCACGGCATCACCATAAACACTCTGAGCACAAAGAAATTTCTGACCGGCAAATAAACAAAGAACCAACAATACAAAAAACTTCAACTTCAATTTCATCTTTCTTTTAATTTTTATCTTTTACACAACGCACACTATACAATACGGGACGAGAAGATCGATGATCCACCACCGTGGACATCCGCATAATCTTATCGGTATAGATAGCAATATTTCTTGTCAATCCATAGCTGAGAGTGTCCGTCTGGACCATATCAGAACACCAGAAATAAGCATTCTGACCGAGATTGATATAATTATCTACCAAAATATTCGTCAATCCCCGGGCACCTCCGTAACGAACGGCAAATCCGATCCCCTCTTCTCCTTCTTTCAACAAAGCCGCCTGCCTTTCTCCACGCCATACATCCTGTTTTTCAATTTCTTCATCAGACATTCCCAATGCCCGTTCCAATTTTTTCCAATCCTCATCACTGGGTAAACGCCACCCTTCCGGAATGGCGGCTTTGGCCGCATCATAAGTATACAGATAACCATAGGTTTTAGTATAGTATCCATTGGCTGCTTCTGCTTCTTCAAAATGTTCCAAACCTTCCTGTATCGCCTTTTCATAGATTTTCTGGCACCCGGCCTCATACATCTGGTTATACGCCACATCTTTACAGGCAACCGCAACATCATAGCTGTTGGGCGCCTTATTTTTGATCTGTAAAAGGAAAGTGGGTACAGGAAAATATATACTGATACCCTCTATGATTTGCCAATCCTCTTCGGAAATTTTTCCCTCTTCATGAGCAAGCTTCAATTCTGCCAAAAACAAGGAAAAATAATTGTCATCAAACGGATCTATAACCACCGAAGAATAATCGATACTGTCCAACAGAGATTCATTATAAGTAAAACATCCGTCCCGCCCCCCCAACGGTAGTCTGCGAGCTAAATTTTCCGCCATCCAAATCAAACCATCCACTTCAATGCATTTATACACCTTGCCATCCTGATCCACAAAATCTTCTACCTTCTTCACCTCAGGAACTTCATAACCGACTGAAACATTTTCTTTCTGACAGGCAAACATCCAGATCAACACCGTCAAGATCAATAATATCTTTTTCATATGTATTTTCTATTTTAATTTAACACCCATCTCATTTTCAATCAAATCGCGCAGTAATTCGTATTTTTTCATCACCAGCGGATAAGAAGCATAATATTTATTAAACCAGTCCGCAGAATTTTCAATCAGTATACGTTCTATATAACAATTCAAATCATCCGTTGCAGTAGGAGCTGTATAAGAAGCCATACTTCCATATCCGTAAACGAATCCCCAACTTCCTACAATTGCACAATAAGCGGCACGTTTCTTATTGATTTCTGCAATGGCTTCCTCATGGCTATATCCCTCCATATACAATGGTATATATTCAGAATAGAACCAGGTACCTCGATTTGAAAACGGATTGTCTTCATTGACCACTTCCGTTATACATCTCGCATAGTGAGGAAGAGGTTCCGGCCAACTCGTATTGTAATACTTGTCCGAAACTAATTGAAACTGAGTTATGAAACTCGTATAATTCTGTATTTTTGCCTTGACTAGCACCCGATAGGTTTCATCAATCAATTCATTTTGTTCCTCTTCAGACAGATCTGCCACACCTCCCCAGGCAATCGTTCTGAAATTATGAAGCTCCTGCATTAGTTCTCCTTCCGATTTAGACTCCTCGAACACAATCAAAGAATCAGTCAACAGCATTGACAGAGGACGCAAAGACTGCACACAGTTTACAACAAACTTTTCAACGAAATGCAGGGCATTCATTTTTTTATCATCATCGGTCAAAAAACGATATTCGATTTTCCGATCTTCCGAAGAATTGCTTGAAAACTCCCAGTTCAAATCCAAGAGTTCATATTCATAAACAGGCTCCCCATAGATATCATATTTCAAAAGATATTTACCCACCGTATCCGTAAAGTATACAGAAACATTGTAATTCTTATACAATTCATAGCGCATGTGCTGAATGGAATCGGTCGGATCATCCGTTATCTCATATAAATTGAAATAATCAATCCGAGATTCCAATGCATCCTCTTTTTGACAAGAAGCCAACAATAAAAATCCAATAATAATATATATACTTCTTCATAATTCTGTATCTTGCTAATTAATCATTCTCATCCAAAGCTTCTCTGTTATCCCTCACATTATTTTCCATCGGTACCCGATCAAAATTAATGATTGATTCCGGAATCAAAAAAGTCCATACATTCTTTTCATTTTCTTCCAAAGCGAAAATCCGGGTCCCGACATAATTCCCATCATCATTATAAGTATGATAATAATGAATAATCCTTTTGTGAAAAGGCGACTTCGTACATACCGACCAGCGACGCAGGTCAAACCAACGATGCCCCTCAAAACAAAGTTCTTTACGCCGTTCTTCCCGAACCTGCTTAATCAACTCTTCTCCGGCATAATTCTGATCGCTATAGCCGCCAATTCGTGCTTTCCGCAAAGCATTTAAATAAGTATTAGCCGTAGCATCATCCAACATGGCACAAGCTTCTGCCATATTCAGATACCCTTCTGCAACCCGCAACATCAAAGCATCAGACACCCGATAGCTGGTATTTTCTTCCATCGGGAATTTATTTACCAGTGCGATACTGTCACTCGACACGATACGGAAAAAACTGGAACGGAAATCATGTTCCTGATCATATAAACGATACAAATCGGAAGACACACAGTAATCCGGAGCAACAGCAGTCAAAACATTCTGAATATGCTGGGAACTTTGAGAAAACAAAACTTCATTATTATCCTCTGTAATAAAAGGAGAAGTCAAAAAATCCCCCATACTTTCCAGGGCAACATCCATCTTAAGGAAATTTTCAGCAGCAATTTTTGCATTTTCCCAATCCTGCATATATAAATACACCCGACTCAACAGCAACTGAGCAGCCTCTTTATTGGCCCGATATATCTTTCGATAAGTCATGACTTCACTGTTTTCAAAATACTCGAGTGATTTATTCAAATCATCCACAATCTGTTCATACACATCCTGCAAATTCGCACGGGTAAACTGGGTATCTTTCTCTTTATCATGTTCCACATAAGCCGTCAGCTTCAAAGGAACAGCCAAAGTTGTCGCGGCAGTCTCCGGTGTATACGGAGCAGCATACAAATTCGCCAGCACAAAGAAAAACTGTGCACGCAAAAAATGAGTTTCCGCCATCACTCTGTTTTTCTTTAACGCATCACTTTCATCCTTCGGTTCAACCTCGTTCAGTTCATCCAAAATGACATTCGTATAATTAATACGCGCATACAGATCATTCCATGTCGTATAATCCCCGAAACCGATCGTTCCGTCAGGTTTCTGCGTCACATCCATCTGCCAGGTATAATAACCATAGGTCATGGCATGCAAATCATAATATTTATTTCCGGCAGTCCAGGAACCAGCACCAGAAGCCTGCGCCGTTCTCACCGTATTGATGTCATCATCCATGATATTAAACCAAGAGCAGGTCTCTCTGTTGATCAAGGTAGTCGTTGTTCCATTTGTCGGTATGTATACACTGCCCAATAACACTTCATCAAAATCCGTCACCGTTTTTGCCCGCACCATGTCTTGTGAATACTCTGACAAAAACTCACTGCATCCACAAAGAGAAAGCATTCCGATTATTATATATTTTCTCATATGCTATTTATTAAAATGAAACATTCAAACCAATCGTATAACTCGGCCGTACAGAAAGACCGGCATCGGCAAAACCGGCCTGCGAAGGATCCTGCCCCCTCAACTCTTTAGCCGAAATAGTAAAACAGTTATGCGTATTAAAACTAATCTGCAACTGTGTAAAAGGTGTTTTTTTCAACAATCTATCATTCAGTCGGTAAGAAAAAGAAAGCGATTGTAGTTTCAAATAATTCCCACTGACAACTCTCAGATCAGAATCATCGTACATCTGCCATACATTCGTAGCAAATGCCGGAATATCGCTATTCACACCGACAGCCCTACTGGAAGAAGAATAATGAATACTGTACCGATAATAATCTTCAGAAGAAGGACTGATAATGGACGGATAAATCGTATTTTTCTCGTCACCAGGCACCTGCCAACGATCCAAAAATTCTTTCCGCACATTGGTCGCAGCAGAGACTCCGTTCATAATCGGTCCGTACATTTCAAACAAACGGACTTTAGAACCTAAACTATAAGAGAAATTCAACGAAAGGCTCCAATTCTTGTAAGTAAAGGTATTGTTCAAATCGCCCGAGAACTTCGGATCACGAGTACCGCTATTGGCCAAAATCATCGGGATGACTTCATCCAAAGTCTTTCCTTTCAACAGATGCCAACGATCTTCCCAGTCATCAAACATCGGAGCTCCGTTCTGTGGATTCAAGCCCAAGAATTTATAAGAATAAAAGGTACTGATCGGCTGGCCACTGATAACGGCAGAACCGTTCAGATAGTCATTCAGGGTATAATTCCGTATATCATCGGTCTGCACCTCATTCAAATTGACAGAATAATAGGTCGACATATACCAACGGAAATTCTTCGTCTTCACCGGATAACCATTCAAAGATACAGAGAATCCCTTGTTTATCATATCTCCATTGTTCATCACATATGAACTTATACCATTAATCGGGGAGACACTGACATTCGTAAACAAATCCGTTGTTTTCTTATAATAGAAATCACCGCCGATGTTCAAGCGTCCGTCGAAAAAGCTCAGATCCAATCCGATATTCGTTTGTGCTGTTTGTTCCCATTTCAAATTCGGATTCGGTAAATTCGCTACCGTTGAAATATTTTCCATATCATAAATGGTGGACATCGTTCCCTGACGAATCAACAAATTAGGAGTCTGACCATCGACCATATTCCCCTGATGTCCGTAAGACAAACGTAATCTAGCCTCTGACACCCAATTCGTATTTTGTAAAAAGAGATTTTTCAAATTGGCCATTCCCGAAACAGACCAAATCGGTAAAAGCTTTTCATTGCTGCGACTACCGAATTTATTGGAAGCATCGAAACGTCCGTTCATATTCAAAGTAAACAATTCCTTGAAAGAATACGACAAGGTCAAATAACCACTGATCTTGTTCGTCAATCCATTGGTCAATTTTTCATATCCTTGGGCCAGCCATTTTTGATATCCGGGGAATTTTTCCAGATCATCCTCCAACGCAATAAACTGTAACCCCCGGTCTTTCAAAAATCCCCGACGCTCAATACTGCTTGCAGTATTTTTCACGGTATTGATCTCATATCCCAAACTAGAAGAAATCAAATGATATTGATTCGCATCGAGATAGGTGCTGAAATTGTTCTGGAAACGCAAAGTTGCACTTTCAGAAGCACTATTCGTTGTAAACAATACTCCACCATAAGGCAACACACAATTCATATCACCTTCTATCGGCTGATCTTCATACTCTCCATTTTTCAGTCGAGCCACATAATTCGTCTTCTCTCCCCACCAGGTATTCTGTTCTGTCGTACTCCGATTATAAGAACCCGTTACCTGAATATTCCACCTCGGCTTAAAATCATAACGTAAAATCATAGTCATCATCGCCGTATTTCCATCATACGTATTCGAACTATTTTCAATTTCATTCAAGACATTATATCTGAATTTATTGGAAGTACCTATCGAATATGCATCCTGAGTCAAATGATAATAATAGCTTCCGTCATCATTATATGCCGGTAATGCCCGGGTCGTATTGTAAGCGTAATCGATAGCAGAAATTTCAGAAGGAACATGGTTCTTCTTTTGAATATTACCGTTTACATTCAAATTTACCCGGAATTTTTCCGTAATATTGGCATCAACTTTCATCATCATCGTGTAACGGTCCACATAAGAACTGTTTGAAACACCATCATCTTTGTTATAACCCAAAGAAGCATAATAACGGAGCTGTTCAGAACCTCCAGAAACACTCAAGGTATGTTTATGGGAATACGCATCATGAGTCAACAGTTTAAACCAGTCTGTATTGACCGTCTCAAAATATTTCACCTGTCGCATGAATTCTTCATAACTGATAGCACCGCTTTGCCAATCATACCAGGCTCCCTCATATCCCACCATCTCCATATTTCTCGGGAATTTGTAATGCAGATTGATCAGGTCTCGGCTAAACTGAACCCGTTCCTGAGAATTCATCACCTGAATATTCCGGTCTGTATAACGAGGACGCCGTGTAAATTGAGATGAATGATTATAATTGACGACCAATTTTCCCACACGTCCCCGTTTAGTCGTCACAACAATCACACCATTGGCAGCCTGTGTTCCGTAGATAGCTGTTGCAGAAGCATCTTTTAAAACATCAATCCGTTCAATATCCTGTGGATTGATTCCTGCAATTGCATTTCCGATAATATTCACATAATCCGGATCATTCAATACCTCCGGTTCGATGTTCACAGGATCCGTCAACACAATACCGTCCAATACCCACAGAGGTTCACGATTACCCAAAATCGTCGAAGTTCCCCGCACCCGAATACGAGGAGTAGCCCCGACTTCTCCGGAATTACTCATCAATACCAAGTCCGGGATACGCCCCTCCAATGCCTGGTCGATACTCGACATACCCGGAATTAAAATATCCTCAGCCTTTACGGAAGTAATTGAACTGGTCAAATGACGACGGTCTATCGTCCCATAACCGGTTTCTACCACATTCACTGCATCCAGCTCATAAATATCCTCCTCAAGTACCACTGAAATAAAATCCTGATCTTTATACGGAATCAATTGTGGTTTCATTCCCACAAACGTAAAAAGCAAAGAAAATTTTCCACCGGAAGGTTTTGCAATCTCAAACTCACCCTTTGTATTGGTCGTCACTCCCACAGTTGTTCCGTCAATCATTACGGCTACTCCTGGTAATGGTTCTCCTTTTGTATCTTTCACAACCCCCTTGACTTTTTCGATATCCTGAGGCAAATCCGACGTTGAAACCTTTTTGATAAAAATCAGATTGCCATCGATTTCATAAGTCAACCCGGTTCCAGCCAAACAATTGTCTAAAATACGTTCCACAGAAGTATTGATTACCTCCAAATTTTTTATATTCACCTGACCGATAGCATCAGATTTATATAAAAAACGATAATCGCTTCTTTTTTCTACCTGTTGAAAAACCTCCTTTAAAGTCACATCTTTCAACTGCAAGGTCAATGCCTGGCCGATATCTCCGGCATACCCATTGAAACACAAGCACAATAACAGACAGAGAGAACAAGTCAACCGTCGATACAAGTACCATTTTTGTACTTCTTTCAAAAAATAATTTACACTTTTCATTCTCATAAATTTATAATTAGGCTAATCATTTCCTCATCAATATGCTTTGATCGTTACACACTTGCCATGCAGCTCAAATCGGACCTCTTCCAGTTTTTCTATTTTTTTCGACAAAATAATAGGATAAAACGTAGAATAAGGCAAATTTGAGCATTCTCGCTGACAGTCAGAGAGTTTGGCTTCTGATGGAACAAATTGGCATAAGGTCGGGAAAACGGATTTAGGCAGATTGCAGAAATAGATGCACTTCCAAATCATTACCTAACACCTGATGCACATTTAACACTAACGGTCTCTATTTCTGCGTTCTGCGTAGGTTTACATTCTGCCTTTACAACTCCCGTAAACTAATTTTGCACCAAACAAAAAGCAAGGATTATGAGGAGTACATTCAAGACCGTTTTTTATGTAAACGGAAGCAAAGAGAAGAACGGAATTGTCCCCATCATGGGACGGGTTACAATCAACGGGACTATCGCACAGTTCAGTTGCAAACAGAGCATTTCAAAGGAACTTTGGGATGCCAAAGGCAACCGTGCCAAAGGCAAGAGCCGTGAGGCGGTGGCGGTCAATTATGCCCTTGACAACATCAAGGCGCAGATAACGAAGCATTACCAGCGGCTTTCCGACCGTGAGACGTTCGTAACGGCTGAAATGGTACGTAATGCCTATCAAGGTGTGGGCACGGAGTATGAAACATTGTTGCGTGCCTTTGATAAGGAGAACGAGGCATTCGCCAAACGGGTGGGCAAAGACCGTTCCAAACGCACATATCTGAAATATGTCATTGTCAGGAGATATGTTGCGGAGTTTATCAAGAAGAAATACAAGCGGACGGACATAGCGATGAACGAACTGACCGAGGACTTCATCCGTGACTACTGCCTGTACCTGCGCAACGAAGTCGGGCTGGAACAATCATCCGTGTGTGTATACTCCATACCGTTGAAACACATCGTCACCGCAGCCCACTATAACGGGAAGATAGCGAGAAACCCGTTTGCGATGTACCATCTTGACCCCGACCACAAGGAGCGTGGCTTTCTCACGGAGGATGAAATTCAGGCGTTGAGTGCAATCAAGCTGGACAATCCCAACTTTGCATTGGCAAGAGACCTGTTCCTGTTCGGTTGTTGGACGGGCATATCGTTCACGGACATCAAGAACCTGACCACCGACAACATCGTTGAAATGAACGGCGCATCATGGATTGTGTCGAAACGTCAAAAGACAGGCGTACCGTTCCAAATCAAGCTGATGGACATCCCGATGCAGATTATCAGGCGGCATGAAGCGTTCAGGACTGACAAACGGCTGTTCAATATCGGCTCGCTTGACATGGTGAACAGACGCATCAAGAAAATAGCCAAAAGATGCGGCATCGAAAAGACGGTTTCATTTCATTTAAGCCGCCACTCATTCGCTGTTTTGGCATTGAATTACGGTATGCCGATAGAGAGTGTGAGCAAGATTTTAGGGCATACGAATATCACCACCACGCAAATTTATGCGAAGGTGACTAACAAGAAACTTGAAAACGACATATCCGCTTTCGAGAGCAAGGTAAGCGGACGTTTCGCCATATAAACGCACAGAGTATGAAACGGACAACAATCACGATGGACGAGTACGGCAGGGTTGCCGTACCGTTCGATACCGCCAGCGTGTGGATGAGCGAAATGGAATTGGTGGAACTTTTCGATGTAATCGCCCCGACACTCCGTGCCGCTATCCGAGCCGTGTACAGGAGTGGAGTGTTGCAACCTTGCGAGGTTGAAAGGCACATCAGGTTACTCAACGGCTATTATACGGAAGTGTATGCCCTACCAATGGTTGTGGCACTTGCTTTCCGAATTGATACACCGAGTGCGTCAAGTGTACGCAATGCCCTACTGGAAAGGTTGTGCTTGCGAAAAGAAAGGCAAATGCTATGGGTATCGTTAAGCAACAGACAGCCGTGTAAATGTTAATGGGTGCAGTCGTTCGTCAATTCATCCATTCATCAATACGCCCGTGCAGTCACATATCCATACATTTTCAGCCCGAAGAAGTGCAATTTTGCTTCTTCGGGCTTTTTCTTTTCGCCTTTCGATGGCTGATATTACCTGTTCCGCTGCATTTTCTTATCCGTCGGTTTCTTTTGCGCCGTTCTGCATCGTTTTACGTATCAAGGTTTTAGCCGTCCTGCCGTAGCTTTGCAACCATGTTTAATCCGCTTGCCGACAATATGTTGGCGGCACTAAAATCTTATTGAAAACATGGAGAAAAAAGAAGAATTCATTAGAGTAGGCACAACGCTCTACAAGATTGTGGACCAGCCCCGAATTGACGGCGGCTATGTGAGGAAACGCATCGCATGGAACTCCGAGACCTTGCGGCAGGACTACGGCAAGGACTACATGGCTGGCATCCCCAAGTATGACGGCTTCTGCACCGTACCCGACCATGTGGGCTACAAGCCCGTAGTCGGCAAGTTCCTCAACCTCTACGAACCGATAAGCCACCGACCGCAGGAGGGGGATTTCCCTTGCATCCGTTCGTTGGTGGAACACATCTTCGGCGAACAATATGAGTTGGGCATGGACTATTTGCAGTTACTCTACCTTTACCCCATTCAGAAGCTGCCCATTCTGCTGCTCGTGTCCGAAGAGAGGAACACGGGAAAAAGTACCTTCCTGAACTTCCTGAAAGCCATATTCCAAAACAACGTGACGTTCAACACCAACGAGGACTTCCGCAGCCAGTTCAACTCCGATTGGGCAGGCAAGCTGCTCATCATGGTGGATGAGGTGTTATTAAACCGCCGTGAGGACAGCGAAAGGCTGAAGAACCTCAGCACCACGCTTTCCTACAAGGTGGAGGCGAAAGGCAAAGACCGTGACGAGATAGGCTTTTTTGCCAAGTTCGTGCTTTGTTCCAACAACGAGCACCTGCCCGTCATCATCGACGCAGGGGAAACACGTTATTGGGTGCGGAAGATTGTGCCGTTACAGAATGACGATACCGACTTCCTGCAAAAACTGAAAGCGGAGATACCCGCTTTCCTGCATTTCCTTGCCAACCGCAAGTTATCGACAGAAAAGGAAAGCCGCATGTGGTTCAATCCGAAGCTGCTGGAAACGGAAGCCCTGCGGAAGATAATCCGAAGCAACCGCAACCGCTTGGAGATTGAGATGGCGGAACTGCTGCTCGACATCATGGCGAAAATGGAGGTGGAAACGGTGTCTTTCTGCCTGAACGACATCATTCCCTTGCTGGTCTGCTCGCAAGTCAAAGTGGAGAAATCACAAGTACGGAAAGTGGTGCAGGAGTGTTGGAAACTGACACCCGCGCCCAACGGTCTTACCTATACCGCCTACCAATACGGCGGCAATGACCGTTACCAGACCCGAAGAAGCGTGGGCAGGTACTATACCGTTACGAAAGGACTGCTGGAAAGGCTTTGATATTCTGTTGAATTGTTGAATAAGGATAGTAAAGTATTGGTATATAAGAATATGCAACCTCAACAGACCGCCAACAATACACAACGGCTGATGAAAAGAAGAAGTAATGGCACACCGTTCCACTACTGCCTTTTCTTTTCGCATCCGTTTGTTGGGCACCACACTTTTGTTGAGAGATTGTTTAGGACATATTTTGCAATATATCAAGCTGTTATACATTCAATTCAACAGTTCAACGCTTTTCACCCCTCAACAAGTCCGCTGGGAAAACGATTGTGGTGAATGTCGCCATCCGCTGGCTGGTCGGACGGACTTCCGTCCTGCCGACCGACAAGGGAAAGCCCTCATCGCAGACGAAAAGAAAAGGGCAACAGACATCCGCCTTGCATCATCGCTGACACCGCCGCAGGCTTTTGGGGAACAAAAAGCCATAGCTCATTAGGGCGTTTTCTTCACGCACCGCTTCGCTCATGCTAAAAACACCCTAATGAGCCAACGGGGTTACACCCCTCTG
>CALUKE010000001.1 GCA_944321165.1 uncultured Odoribacter sp. | reverse complement strand
GTGACGGCACAGCCGAGCAATACTAATAACCCGAACTTTTACTGGATGTTGGATTATATTTTTTGCTTTTTCTCAGTACCATGTCAAAATGGCGAGGTAGCTCAGCTGGTTAGAGCGCATGATTCATAATCATGAGGTCGGCGGTTCAAGCCCGCCTCTCGCTACCAGATTGAAGATTGCAGAGCAAGAGTGCTCATGGTACGTAATCAGTAGATTGAAAAATATTAAAAGGTGTCTATAACCGAGGGGATCCACCTCTATCCATTCCGAACAGAGAAGTTAAGCCCTTGAGTGCCGATGGTACTGCCGTCAGGTGGGAGAGTAGGTCGATGCCGAATTTGGAAAGCAGTTCTGATGAAAATCGGGACTGCTTTTTTATTGTCTTTTTTTAAGATTCACTTAAAACAATTCAATGGCAGCCTGATGCGAGGCATAGTTCTTTATAAGAAAGTGGACATGGCTGAGATAGGCTTCGTCGATCATTTGTTTCGCTCCGCTGGGGCAGTATTTGATGCAAGCATTGCATTTGATACAGACGCCGGGAATAAGGGCAGGATCGGAGCCGTCAATGGCTCCCATCGGACATAATGCCACACAGTGCATGCAGCGGGTACAGGCTGTGCTGGTAATCGGTTTGCTTTTTAGAAAATTGACCGCTTGGCCGTTGCTGCCGAGTGGTTTGTAATAACCGCCATAATCGGGGCCTCCTTCGCCTGGTAGAACGAGAGATGAAAAATTTTTCCCGTCGGAGTGAAGAATCCTTTGTACGATTTCTTCCGTCCAACTTGTCGCAATCTGTAGATCTTTGCTATCGGGTCGTCCGCTGGCTAAAAGCGGAGAGAAAGAATGTTGTCCGACAAAGGCTGCTGCAGCGATCGGATGAAAACCGACTCGTTGCAATAAGTCGTGCAACTCTTTCAGGGCATTTCCATAAGATCGATTGCCATATACGACAATGGGTACAGCGATGGCCCCTTCACTTTTCCAACTTTCCAGATACCTGAGCAACAGATTCGGCAAACGTCCGGCATAAACCGGAAGTCCGACGATGGCTAAAGTGGATGAATCAATTCGGGGACTTGTTTTTCTGGTTTCCGGAGATGTAAAATCGACGAACTCTGTCGGAATATGAGAAAGTGCCGCAGCTATTGTGTTGGCAATGTGTTTGACAACGGTTTGTGTTGTCCGGGTAGGACTGAAATATAAAGCCTGTATTTTTTGAATTTGCATATCTGTCGTATCTGTTTCAAAGATAGTTAGGAAAATGGCGATTTCCAAATCATTTTCTGTTTTGTCTCATTATTTGTGGGTAGTGCTAAAGATTTGTTCATGATTTTTAGGTATTGTGCGAAAAATTTTTCAAATATATTTTTGAACCGTTCTAAATAAAATGGATATAAATATTTACAATGTTCATCAAATAAAATAAATTATGAAGAAATCAAGTTTGAAATGGTGTATTTTATTTTTGTTTTTAGGATGGGGAGTTGCATGTTCTAAGCATTCCGGCGAGAATGATGATTCTTATGAAGGACGTTATAAATCTGCTACAGTTCAGGCAACGGAATATGATGAATGGGCTTATTTTGATTTTGAAACCGGAAAAATAAACCGCTTAAAAATCAAAGGAATGGCTGGGGCTGTGACGGGAGTATACGGAGGTATATGGACCGGAACTTCTTCTTCAATCGTACAGAACTCTGCTACGGATACTGTGGGAATTGTGATTACCGAAGTGGCAAATGATTCACTTTCCATTACTTTCAATCATTTGTTGGTGAGTCCGAAAGGAATGGGGGCGACGGGGACTGTACAGGCTACTTTGACAGCCAAAGCATATGCCGTGAAACAGGGAGACAAGTGGCTTATTTCGAGCAAGACCTTGGCTTATGATCTGGAACGGGAGGATAAAACGGTTACAGAATACAATGTCGGTATTACGGGGGAAGTCGGAACTTCCGAAGGATCGGCTTTTTCCATCAATTTATTCCTTTGTCCTTCGGCGATGGGGACTATGATGAATATGGGTGGGACTCTTACCGGAAAGGTCGGTTTGAATAAACTTTACATGATAGACGGAGATGAAACTTCATTCAGTTGGGATATTGCTTTTCATAAATACGATATTCGAACGAATGGCGGTAGTGCGGTAAAAATGACAACAAAAGATATGACTGCGGTGACTGCAGTACCGACGAGTGGTTTTGAGAGTGATGCAGAAGGGGCTGTTATGGCTGATTTATCGCAGATGATGACGGCTGGTTTTGTCGGTTATCAGGATTGTATGCTGAATAAAGTGTTGTGCGGATGGGTGACTGCTACGCCGACAGGTACGATGCCTCCATATACTTACCAATTGAATAATCAGGTGTTTGTTGTAAAAACTGCTGCCGGCACTGCCTGGAAGGTACAATTTACCGATATGACGAATGAAAAAGACAAGGCCGTGTATGCTCGCTTTTATTACGATAAATTGAAATAAGGTTGATTATTCGTTTATGCGTAAACTTTTATTGATTTTATTTACCCTGTTGACTGAAATTGTATGGGCCGAAGGCGAGGTTTCCCCTGCTGTTGTCTGTACGATCAAGGGGGTGGTATTGGATGAAAATGGAGCTCCCTTGCCGGGAGCTTCTGTTTGGGTAAAGGGAAGTACGATCGGAGCCGGTACCAATACGCAAGGGGAGTTTTTATTGAAACTCCGGAGTTCGGGAGAACAGGTATTGCGTTTTAGTTTTACAGGTTATAAGCCACAGGAATTTGTCTGGAATGGACAGGAAGGCGAATCTTTGGTCATTCGTCTGGAACCCGCACAAAATTCTCTGGAGGAAGTGGTCGTTACCGGTACACGAACACCGAAACCCTTGAAAGAGGTTCCGGTGTTGACACAGGTTATTTCGCAGGATGCGATTCAGCAAATCAATCCGCTTGATTTTCAAACTTTATTGGAATTTGCTTTACCGGGTTTACAATTCGGACAAGCTCATGGTTCCAATCTGCCGGAACTGTCTTTTCAGGGAGCTGCCGGCGGCTATGTACTTTTTTTGGTAGATGGAGAACGGATGGCCGGAGAGGGCGCAAGCAATAATATCGATTATGAACGGATCGATGTCGACAATATTGAACGGATTGAGGTGATCAAGGGACCGATGTCCACTTTGTACGGTTCGCAGGCGATGGGTGGGGTGGTGAATATTATTACCAAAGATGCGGATCGTCCTTTTACCGCAGATCTTACTGCTCGTTTGGGAAATAAGGATGAAATGAAATATTCTGCTTCGTTGGGAACTAAATTGAGCCGTTTTTCTTCTTATACGACTTTTTCTTATCGAAGAAGGGATGCCTATAAAATAGAAGACCGGGAGGGGGCTGTGACAGAAATTCACAAACCGGATACTGTGATATTGGATACTGCCGATAAATCGTCTACGACGGTTTTGGGATATGATATCTGGCAGATCGGACAAAAATTGGGATATGCCTTGACAGATAATCTGAAAGCCGAAATTTCCGGAAATTATTACCACAACAAATTGCAGGATCCTTTTGCCGGTAAAAAAGAACAGGAAGTTTATTCGACCTTTACACTCAATCCGCGTTTGAGTTACACCTTGGGAAAGAAGCATTTATTGACTCTTTCGTGGTGGTTTGATGATTATGTCAAAAAGAGAGAATACACCACCGGTATATCTGCTGATAAAGAGTTTGAGGATGCTTCCCATACGATTCGTTTGCATTATTCCGGAGAAATGGGCGAGAAGCATATTCTGACTGCCGGTTTGGAAGTAAATACTCAACGTTTGCAGCACTATTGGTTTGATGATGGGAGCGGTGCGAAATTCGATCAGCAAAATTACGTTCTTTATTTACAGGAAGATTGGAAAATGACGGAACGTTTTAATGTTGTTCTCGGGTTGCGTTCCGACTGTCATTCCGAATATGGAATGCATACCAGCCCGAAAGTGTCTTTGATGTATCGTCTGGGCGATTTTACCCTGCGGGGAGGATATGGCATGGGATTTCGGATACCGACACTGAAAGAGTTGCATGCAGAATATAACATGGGCGGATTGGGGGTTTTTATGATTTATGGAAATTCGGATTTGAAGCCGGAAATCAGTCATCAGGGAACTTTTTCCGTAGAATATACGAAAGGAGTTTTTAATGGTTCTGTTTCCAGATATTATACAAAATATAAGAATGCTATTGGTCTGGGATTGACGGAAGATGGAGAAAATCAACAGTATTATAATGCGGAAGACAGTAAGAAGAGCGGAGTTGATGTGATGGGGCAGGTGCGCCTGGAGTCCGGTTTAACTTTCAATGGGGCTTATTCTTATGTGAATTGTCATGAAAAGACCGATGGTTATAATACTTCCGTATTTCGTCCGCATAGTCTGACTTTTACAACCAACTATTCTCATAAGATCGGGAAAGTGAGGATTTCGGCAGCCGTAAATGGTCGCTGGCTATCGAAAGTGGATGTATGGAACAAGAACAGTGAAGGAAATTATGTATTGAATGCGTATGCTTCGTATACTTCTGTCGATTTGAACTTGGGAGCCCGTTTCCCTCGGGGAATCCGTTTCACTTTGGGATTGGACAATGTCTTGAATATACAGTCCAAAAATGTTTCTGCCGATTCGGCTGTTTTGCCTCAGCGAGGAATAGAGGTTATCGGAACCCTGGGAATTCATTTGGCTGATTTGTTTAAGTGGTAAAAATGGAATAGATATGAAAAAGAAAATTATAATAATGTGTTGTATTGTTTGGGTTGTGATAGCAGGAGTGTGGGGATATAACACTTGGTTTGGGGTGACCCGGATTGCTTTTGTGAATTTTCAGACAATTGCGATGGGAAATATCGCTAAAGCTAATGATAATTCCCGAATTCGGATAGCAGAAGTGGGGACAGCGGAGTTACAGAAACTGACAGAATTCGATATGATTTTTGTGAACGGAATGGGATTGAAGGTCATAGAGGAAGAACGAGCGCAGATCCAGCATGCTGCAGATCGGGGCATTCCTGTTTATACGACGATGGCCACGAATCCTGCCAATAATATCTGTAATTTGGATTCTGTCCATGTGGCGAAAGTGGCAGCTTATTTGAATGGAGGAGGAAAACGTAATTATCGCAGTTTGTTGAATTATGTCCGTAAGGAGATCGATACAAGGATTGGAAGTATTCATGAACCGGAAGAACCGGTGGAACGGGCTTCCGATATTTTATATCATGCCGGGATTACTAATTCGGAGGATGATCTGGAATTTACGACGGTGGCAGCTTATGAACGGTTTTTGAAAGAGAATGGATTGTACCACGAGGGAGCCCCTCGGATTGTGATTACGGGGCAAATGGCTGATCCGAGTGATTTGATCGCAGCCCTCGAAAAGGTGGGTTATAATGTTTACCCTCTTTCTGCTTTTCGCAAACAGATGAGTTTTATTGAAGAGATAGCCCCGGATGCAGTGATCAATATGGCACATGGACGTATGGGGGATCGGATGGTGGAATTTTTGAAGGCAAGAAATATTTTGTTGTTTGCTCCATTGACGATCAACAGTCTGGTGGATGAGTGGGAACAGGATCCGATGGGAATGTCCGGTGGTTTTTTGTCACAGAGTGTTGTAACACCGGAGATTGACGGGGCGATCCGTACCTATGCTCTGTTTGCCCAATATGAGGATGGTGACGGTTTGCGTCATTCTTTTGCCGTACCGGAACGTTTGGAAGGGTTTGTGGAGAATCTTGGACATTATTTAAATCTTAAAAAGAAACCAAATGCAGAAAAAAAAGTAGCCATTTATTATTATAAAGGACCGGGGCAAAATGCCATGACGGCTGCCGGTATGGAAGTAGCACCTTCGTTGTACAATCTTTTGTTGCGAATGAAGTCCGAGGGGTATCGGGTAGAGAATCTGCCTGCGACAGCCAAAGAATTTGAGCGGATGATTATAGCTCAGGGGGCTGTTTTCGGAACGTATGCCGAAGGGGCTTTCGATGAATTTATGCGTAACGGAAATCCGGAACTGATCTCAAAAGAACAGTATGAATCTTGGGTGAAAGAAGCCTTGCGGCCGGAAAAATATGCCGAGGTGGTTGCAGCCAATGGCGAATTTCCCGGGCATTACATGGTGACCGGAGATGGAAAGTTGGGTGTGGCCCGTTTGCAGTTCGGGAATGTGGTAGTGATGCCTCAAAATGCGGCTGGCGCCGGAGATAATGCATTTCAGATTGTTCACGGTACGAATGCCGCTCCTCCTCATACTTATATTGCCTCTTATCTGTGGATGCAGTATGGTTTTAAAGCCGATGCTCTGATTCATTTCGGTACTCATGGTAGTTTGGAGTTTACTCCGAAAAAGCAGGTGGCCTTGTCTAGTTTGGATTGGCCGGATCGTTTGGTGGGGGCTGTACCGCATTTTTATGTTTATTCGATCGGAAATGTGGGGGAAGGTATGATTGCCAAGCGGCGATCTTATGCCGGTTTGCAGTCTTATCTGACGCCTCCTTTTTTGGAAAGTCAGGTAAGAGGGATCTATCGTGATCTGATGGAAAAGGTAAAAGTATACAATACGCGGATCGGTACGGAAGGAAAACCGGATACAGCTGCAATCGGACAGGCTGCACTGGCGGTGAAGGCTGCAACCGTAAAGTTGGGTATTCATCGGGAATTGGGCTTGGACAGTGTTTTGTCACGTCCTTATACAGAAGAGGAAATCATGCGGGTTGAGAATTTTGCGGAGGAATTGGCGACCGAGAAAATTACCGGTCAGTTGTATACGATGGGGGTGGCTTATGAACCGGAACGGATCGAGTCGTCTGTATATTCCATGGCTACGGATCCGATTGCATATAGTATGCTGGCCTTGGACAGATTGAGGGGAAGGGCGGACGAGACGATATTGAAGCATCGCTCTTTGTTTACCCAACGCTATCTTAATCCGGCTCGTGATTTGGTGAGGAAGTATCTAAATAGTTCTGAGTCTGTGTCGGATGAGCAAATTTGCCGTCTTATGGGTATTCGGATGGAGGAATTGGCAAAAGCCCGGAAGATCGTTGCTTTGTGGAATGCTCCTCAGGGAATGATGGCGATGATGATGGCCATGCAGGGAGAGACTCGGCCGAAAGCTGGGGAAAAAACTATGCCAAAGGCGGTACGAAAGAAAATGGAGGTGGGACAGAAAGGAGGGGAAGAAACGCTTGCTCCTTCTATGTCAGCCATGATGTCGGCTATGGCTGGAAAAACGAAAAAAGAAGAATATTCCAAGGAAGAAATTCGTTGGGCATTGGCCATTGCGGAGGTTGAAAAGACGATCGGGAATATCGGTAATTACAAACAACTGTTGTTGCAGAGTCCGGAGCGAGAGTTGGCCAGTTTGATGAATGCCTTGAATGGTGGGTATACAGCCCCGTCGCCAGGAGGAGATCCGATTGTCAATCCGAATACTTTACCGACAGGCCGGAATTTGTTTGCCATCAATGCCGAGGAGACCCCTACGGAAGCTGCTTGGGAAAAAGGAGTGCAATTGGCAAAAAGTACGATAGCAATGTATCGGAAGCGTCATGGCGGTGAATACCCGAAGAAGGTGAGTTATACCCTGTGGTCCGGAGAATTTATAGAGACGGGCGGGGCAACCATAGCTCAGGTGTTGTATATGTTGGGAGTGGAACCGATTCGGGATGCTTTTGGACGGGTGAGTGATTTGAAACTGATACCTTCGGCAGAGCTTGGTCGGCCTCGGATTGATGTGGTGGTGCAGACTTCCGGGCAGTTGCGCGATTTGGCAGCTTCCCGTCTGTTCCTGATCAATCGGGCCGTGGAAATGGCTGCTGCAGCGACGGACGATTTTTATGAAAATCAGGTGAATGTAGGGGTCGTTGAGGCCGAACGTATGCTGATCGACAGAGGGATCACTCCTAAAGATGCGCGTGAAATGGCGACTTTCCGGGTTTTTGGCGGGACGAACGGTAATTATGGAACCGGAATTACCGGTATGGTGGAAGCCGGTGACCGTTGGGAACATGAATCTGAGATTGCAGCCACCTATTTGAATAACATGGGAGCTTATTATGGCAATGAGAAGAATTGGGAGACTTTTCGACAATATGCCTTTGAGGCGGCCTTGACCCGTACGGATGTGGTGGTGCAGCCGCGCCAGAGCAATACCTGGGGAGCCTTGAGTCTGGATCATGTTTATGAGTTTATGGGGGGAATGAATCTGGCGGTACGTCAGGTGACGGGAAAGGATCCGGATGCCTATTTCAGCGATTATCGCAACCGGAATCACAACCGTATGCAAGAGTTAAAAGAATCAATAGGGGTGGAATCGCGTACAACGATACTGAATCCTTCCTATATTCGGGAAAAGATGAAAGGAGGAGCTTCTTCGGCATCCGAATTTGCCGATATAATTCGTAACACTTATGGTTGGAATGTGATGAAACCTCAGGTTATTGACAAGGAATTGTGGAATCATATTTATGAGGTATATGTGAAAGATCAATTTGATTTGGGGGTACAGGATTATTTTGAACGGCAGAATCCGGCAGCTTTGGAAGAGATAACGGCTGTTATGTTGGAAACGATCCGGAAAGGAATGTGGAAAGCCACTGAACAGCAGGTGGCTGATTTGACGAAATTGCATACGGATTTGGTTAATAAATATCGTCCTTCCTGTTCGGGTTTTGTTTGTGACAATGCGAAATTGAGGGATTTTATCGCTTCTAAATCCGATCCCGCAACGGCTGCTCAATATCAGAAAAGCATTATGGAGATTCGGGAAGTCGCAGTAGAAAAGGATAAAGACGGGATGGTCATGAAGAAGGAGGAGCTGCTTTCTCAGACGGAATCTCATCGGACGGCGGTGCGGGCGCCTTGGATTGCTGTTGGAGTGTTGGTCGCTTTGGGAGGATTGGTCTGGTTGATGCGGCGCAGAAGAAAGAGTCGGGATTGATAGCATAAACAGGTACCGATGGATACGATTATTTGGATATTGATTTTGCTGACTGCTTTCAATTTTCTTTTGAAACAAAGTTTTTGGCGAATGGGGAGTGTTTGTATGGCGGCGGTTGTGGCGGCGGCTTTTTCTGTCGCCATGTGGCCGCTGGCCATAGAACAATCGAAAACGCAGATTGCCGATTGGCTTTCCAATACGGATCTAATGTTGGATACGGCGGTGCTGCTGACAGTAGAGGTTGCCTTGCAAATGGCTTTTTGTTTGTTATCGGTGCATGTCGCTAATTTTTCTCCGGTGAAAAAGAGAATGAGGTTGGCATGGAAACTGCTTTACTGGTTTCCGGGGATTTTGATATTGGCTGTATTGTTTTTTGCTTTAACTCAGTTGATTTTTGCTTTGCCCGGGATTGCTTTTCAGCAGGTGGCTTGGGGATTTGGCTTGGGGGGTCTGATTTTTATTCCCTTGGGGTGTTGGTTGATTCGTTTTTTGTTGCCGGAAGAGGAATGGCGTTTGGAATTGCTTTTTTTGACCAATGCTTTGGTCGCGGTTTTGGGAATCATTGCAACAGTGAATGGACGTACGGCGGTGGAGGGGGTAGCTGAAGTTGAATGGGATGCTTTGATCGGTTGCATTGGAATGTTTCTGGGAGGGGCGATTTTAGGATTCTGTATACGAAAATGGAAGAGAGGAAGATGGTTGAAAATATAAATAAATTATAATAAAATGAATACAATTTCTGATATTATGTTTTGGATTTCTACAGGTTTATTGGTTCCTGTGGTGGTATTGCTGATTGCTTTGTTTTTCAGAGCTTTGTTGTTAGTCGGTAGTTTTTTCGGTCAATATTTAGCTATTCGGAAAACCGATAAGTTGATTCGGGAGGCATTGGAAGTTTTAACGCCGGAAAATGTCGGTCAATTGGCGGAGAAATTACCGGCAAAAAGTACTTCTTTGGTGGTTATTTATATGCATCGGATTCTGGATGCGCAGACCAGTAGGGCTCAGGTACAGCGTTTATTGGCCAATTTTGAGATTGCTGCCGATAAAGACTTGGCCGTATCCAAGACACTGACAAAATTGGGACCCATTCTCGGTTTGATGGGAACTTTGATTCCGATGGGACCGGCTTTGGTGGGTTTATCGACCGGTGATATCGCTTCGATGGCTTATAATATGCAGGTGGCTTTTGCCACGACGGTCATCGGTTTGTTTGCCGGGGCGATCGGTTTTCTGACACAACAGGTGAAACAGCGTTGGTATTTGCAGGATCTGACCAATTTGGATTTTTTAGCGGAATTGTTGACAGAAAAAAAGAAGCCGGAATGAAAAGGAATTTGTTAAAAAGAGAAGAGGATAGCGATCCGATCAGTGTTGTTTCCAATTTGTTTGATGTGGCTATGGTATTCGCGGTTGCTTTGATGGTGGCATTGGTGACGCGTTATAATATGACGGAGATGCTTTCCCAGGAAGATTTCACCATGGTCAAAAACCCGGGTAAGGAAAATATGGAGATCATTACCAAGGAGGGAGAAAAAATCAATCGTTATACTCCTTCTGAAAATCAACAGCAATCGGGAAAGAGAGGGAAAAAAGTAGGGATTGCCTATGAATTGGAAAATGGTGAGATCATTTATGTGCCGGAGTAGTTTCCTGATGATTTATATAAAAAAAGAGAGGATAATTTGTGCTCCTCGCTGAGAAAAAGAGAGTTCGTCTGCCAGTGAGAGAAGGGTGTAAAAATTCTGTCCCGTCAGACCTCCCTTGTTGGCAGGGGTTAGGGGGCGTGGCGGGCGGATTTTGTCAAATCGGCCTTCTTTTTGTTTTATTCTGATGGTGATTTTTTCTTTGCTGCGTATGGCTGTCAGTTTTATGGGAGAGGAGGAAAGGGGATCGTTGTGTTGTTTGGCGATGAGGGAAGCTTCTGCGATTGCCTGTTGCAGGTTATGCCGGTACTGTTCCGGAATTTGAAATGTGGAAATGATTTCTTCGGTGAAATGTTCTATTTGGTTCTGGTATAATGGAACGGGAGGAATGGATAATTCTATTTTGTTCATGACGAATTGAAATTCATATAAAAAAAGCGTGGAAAGTAATGCTCACTAAACCGAGGCATCGCCAAACGCCCGTTGTAAAGAAAGATTACCAGCCACGCTGATATGCATGAACTGTAAATCTGACTTTTACAACTTTAAATTGGCGATTTTCGGTTTAAGTCAGTAATTTCCGATATGTCTGTCGTCAGTTTATCTGTCGACTTTGCAAATATATAATTTTTTCGGTTATTAAAAGCTTTTGTGAAAAAATCGTGAAGGGAAAATGAGTTAATTAACTATGTTCTTGGGTGTTCCGTCGAAGAATTGGCGGATGTTGTCCAGGGCTTCACGTCCCATGGCGATGCGGGCATCGATGGTGGCGGTGCCGATGTGGGGCGTGAGTACAACGTTATCGAGCCGGTAGAGGGTTTCGGTGATGTGGGGTTCGTCTTCGAATACATCCAAGGCTGCTCCGGCGATGCGGTGAGCACTGAGGGCTTGTGCCAGTGCCCGTTCATCTACAACGGCGCCGCGGGCAGTATTGATGAGGATGGCTGTCGGTTTCATGAGGGCGATTTCCCGTTCGCCGATCAGGTGGCGGGTTTCCGTTGTCAGAGGAGTGTGGAGACTGATGAAGTCTGCTTCCTGCAAAAGGGTGGTAAGGTTGGTGCGGCGATAACCGGGTACTTCGGTTCGTGGGTTGTGGTAGATGATTTTCATTCCGAAGGCTTCGGCTTTTTGTGCAACGTGTTGACCGATGTTTCCCATGCCGATGATACCCAGTGTTTTTCCTTCGAGGCCGACTCCTAAATTGCGCATGGTTCCCCACATGCTTTCTTTTTCATTTCGAACGCGCAGATTGCATTCTGCCACTCGACGGGCTGCGCTTAGCATCAGAGCCATGGTCAGTTCGACAGTGGGGGTGTTGACGGAGAGAGGAGTATTGGTGACGGCAATCCCTTTTTCCCGGGCATAGCGGATATCGATGTTGTTATATCCGACACCGTAATTGCTGATTAGTTTCAGTTTTTTTCCAGCATTGATGATTTCCTGATCGACCGGAGCATGAAAAATAGATAGCAAAACCTCGTAGTCGGGAAGTAAACGGATCAAATCGGCTTTGGTGAGTTCGGTTTTTTCCGGGAAGGTGACTTCCCAATCGGAAGGAAGTTCCTGAAACGGATTGCGGGGGATATCGTAAGTGACGAGGATTTTCATATATTTTCTATTGTGTGCTAAAGTGAAACTATTCTAGTGTGGTTCTGGCGAATGGAGCAGCATCCAGTCCGATGAATTGTCCTGCCAGGTATTTGTAGTAACCCGTAACGGCTACCATGCCGGCATTGTCGAGAGAAAAGCCCAATCGGGGAATGAATACTTCCCAACCGGAGCGGGCGGCTTCCTCGTGTACTGCTTTTTGCAGGGCCGAATTGGCGGATACTCCGCCTCCGATCGCAATTTGTTTGATGCCGGTTTGTTTCGCTGCTTTTTTCAGTTTGGCCATCAGAATATCGATCACGGTTTTTTGCAGAGATGCGCACAGGTCATTCAGATTTTGCTGGATAAAATCAGGATTTTTTTTCAGTTCATCTCGCAGGAAATAGAGAAATGAGGTTTTCAAACCACTGAAACTGTAATCCAGACCGGGAATTTGTGGTTTATTGAATGTGAAACGTTCCGGATTTCCCTGTTGTGCCAGTCGGTCGATCACCGGTCCTCCCGGGTAGGGCAGTCCCATTACCTTGGCGCATTTGTCAAATGCTTCTCCGGCGGCATCGTCGATGGTTTGTCCGATCATTTCCATTTGAAGATAATCGTGTACGACAATCAATTGTGAGTTTCCACCGGAAACCAGTAAGGTTAGAAATGGGAAGGAAGGATGACGACTTTCAATGCCCGGCTCTTTGATGAAATTGGCCAGAATATGGGCTTGGAGATGATTAACTTCTATCATTGGCAGGTGGTTGGCGATGGCGAATCCTTTGGCGAAGGAGGTCCCGACCAACAGTGATCCCAATAATCCCGGGCCTCGGGTAAAGGCAACAGCGTTGATTTCCTCGGGATAGATCCCGGCTCTTTTGATAGCTTCCGATACAACCGGTATGATATTCTGCTGGTGAGCCCGAGAGGCCAGTTCCGGGACGACGCCTCCGTAGGCCTCATGTACTTTTTGACTGGCGATGACGTTACTCAGTACGATCCCGTCTTTCAATATTGCGGCCGAAGTGTCGTCGCAAGAAGATTCTATTCCTAAAATTACGGTCATATGATGTTTTAATACTTGATTTCCTTCCCGATCTTTCCGTTCCAATCATTTTCAAATCTACTGCAATATTAATACTTTTGTCATCAAACTAAAAATAACTGTACCGATAAAAAAGATTCTTCACATATTATTGTTTTCTGTAACGGGAGTGTTGTTACTTTTGGGTATGCTTTATTTCCTGTTGCAGACTCCTTATGTGCAGACATCTGTGGTAAAGTTTGTGACGGAGCGTATTGAAGCCGCGACCGGAGTGTCTATTCGAATCGGACATGTTGATTTTAAACCGGTTAAATCTTTGGTGTTGAAGGATGTATTGCTGAAGGATTTTAAAAATGATACTTTGTTGTATTGCCAGCGTGTACAGGTAAAAGCCGATACGTTCAGTCTGGTGGGCAAACGTTTTACCATTGGAGAGATTCTTTTGAATAAAGCCGATTTTAATTTGTGGGTATCTCGGGATGAAGGGGCTGTAACGAATATAGAGATGTTTCTGGATTCTTTGCATCGGAAGCAGAACAGTGAAGTGGATACGTTGTCTTCACAAAAACAGAGTTCTTGGTTGATGGGATTGAAAAAAGTGATCCTTCGTAATTCTCGTTTTACTTACCGGGAGGAGGTGTATGAACCGGTGGATTATGGGGTGAACTGGACGGATGTGGAGTGTCGGGATTTGAATGTGGAGGTTTCCGGTTTTGAATTCACCGAGGAGGTTTCGAGAATGAAGGTGTCTGATTTGAGTTTTGTGGAGAAGTCGGGTTTACGCATGAAAAAGTTGGATGGACTGGTTCGGTTCCGGGATGATAATTTGTTGATAACTGATGCGCAGATCAATTTGGAGCGGAGTTATGTCGATTTGATAAAACTGGAGTTTAACTGGAGGCCCGGTCAGCATGACTGGCGGTATTTCACCTCCCGAATGCAACAATATTATGAATTAGGTCCTTCGGCGGTAAGTTTTATTGATTTGGCTTATTTCAACGGGATTTTGCGTGGCATAACAAATACCGTTAAATGCAGTGGGATCGTGTCTAATACCATTCATCGTCTGGAAGGACATGATTTATATTTTGAATTGGGAGACCGGACGGTTTTTCAGGGTAATTTTAAATCCCGGGGATTGCCTGATGTTTGGAATACTCATTTCCAGATTGAATTATCGCAGGCGCATTTGAATCCGGTGGATTTGGAATCGGTTTATTTGCCCTGGTTTGATATGAATATACCTGTGCCGGGACCTTTGCATCAGTTTACTTATCTGGATTTCGATACCATTCGCTTTGATGGCAAACTTTCGGATTTTAAGCTTCGGGCACGTAGTGTGACGCCTGCACTTGCCGGTGAGTTGACTTTTTGTTATGCTCCTTGTCGGTCGGAGGGGAGCGACTGTGATGCCATGAACGGTGAATTTTATTTTAACCGGATCGACTATGGAAAATTGTCTGGCTTCTCTGTCCTGGGGTCCGGTTATTTGTTTGGTACTTACGCAGGTGTCTGGGATGAACGGGGACCCTCGTTTCAGGTACATTCGAAGAAAAATCGGGTGAATGTTCGAACGGGAAGTCTTCAGGATGTGGATTTGGCGATGACTTATGAAACCGGAAAACTGGATCTGATTGCGACGATGGAGAATGAAGGAGTTCAGGGAGGTGTCATTATGGCTTATGATATGGATGACTCGCTGAATTTTTTAAGTACGCGGGGACAGGTGGAAATAGATGATTTGCAAGCTTTCGGACTGGGGCTAAAATCCGGTAAGGAAACATTGAAAACTGATTTTGAGGTAATATATGCGGATCGGAAAGAGAAAAGTTTTACGAATTTTTCTTTGACTGATCTGACTTATACTTGTGATACGGCTTCTTTTTCCGTGGATCGGATCAGTTTGGAAGACAACCGGCGAGGTTCGGATAATACCACGACTTTGAAATCGGATGTACTGGATTTGGCAATTACCGGAAATTATCGGGAAATTCATCCCCTTTCTTTCCTGTATCATCTGATGCAGAATTATTTGCCGGTTTATTCTGTTCATCGACAAAGCAAAGACAAACGAGTTCGGAAACAAAGAAAAACCGATGTACTTGATTTTGAATACACGATATGTGTTAAGGATGCTAATCGGATATTGCAGGTTTTGTATCCGCAGCTTCACATTGCTTCGGGGACTTTGATTACTTCCGATTACCGGAATGACACGGAACTGTTGCATTTGACGCTGACAACGGATCAGATCGATTATCAGGATATTCATTTGGTAAATTCCAAAATTGATCTGCTTGGGGACATGGAACAGCTGTATATGAAATATACGACAGATCGCCTGATATATGGCAATGGTTATCAATTGTATAATGTCAGAAATGATCTCTTGTTGTCGGACAATCATTTGGATAATAAATTGAGCTGGTGCAACTGGGAAGACAAGACCTATTGCGGGGAGCTGTCGGCCTGTGTTATTTTTTCTCCGGACAAGCGATATGGATATAATACGAAGATTCTGATACATCCCGGTGTCATTGTGATGAATGACAGTGTTTGGAGAGTGAGGGAATCTTCCGTATTCATTGCAGGAAAAGAGGTTGTGGTCGATGATTTTTTTGTTCAGCGAGGGCAGGAAAGTTTGTCGATTACAGGAAAATTGTCTGAATCTCCGGAAGAACAATTGTTTGTTCGGCTTGAAAATTTCAACCTGGAAAATGTCAGTAGGATAGCCTTGAAACATCGGCCTTATTTGTTCGGTATGACGACAGGTTCCTTGACTCTACAGGATTATTATAAGAATTTCATGTTGATGACCGATTTTCATGTGGATAAGTGGGGCATCAATCGGGATACTCTGGGGTCTTTAACTGTATCTTCCTATTGGGATGCCGATAACCGGAGTGTGATCGTGGGGGCTGAGAATAAGGTGGGGGACGCTATTCCTTTGATGGTTACAGGCTTTTATTCTCCAGAAACGGATACGGTCGATATTAATGTCCATCTGGAAAAGGTGGGGTTGGAGCGTTTGGGAATTTATGCTTCCGATTTTGTTACGGAGACAAGTGGTAATTTATCCGGAAATGTACAAATCGGCGGAAACATCCGGAAACCCGATATTTCCGGTTATGTGTATTTTGATTCGGTCGGTATGAAAATCAATGTCCTGAATGCTAAGTATTTTATTCACGACAGTATTCACATTGTAAACAATCGCTTGCTGTTCAATCATTTTAATTTAAAAGACAGCTATGGTCAGCAGGCTGTTTTGAACGGGGATTACTATTTCTGGGACGATCGTTATCGCTTGAAGGCCCGCTTTGATAAATTTATGGTGCTGAATACCGGTCCGACGGATAATGAATTATTTTATGGTCAGTTGTTTTTAAGTGGTCTGGCTGATCTGGATAATAAAAACGGAGTCGATCGTGTGACGATCAATGCCCGAACGGAAAATGAGTCCCGTTTATATATTCCATTGTCTGCCGGTATTTCGGAACAGACAAATAATTTTTTGCATTTTTTGCATACCGGCCAATCGAAAGAATTTCCCTTACAGGCAAAATCGGCTCTTTCTGAGTTGGATTTCAATGCGAATCTGGAGGTGAATGATAATCTGAATGTTCAGGTCATTTTTGATCCTACGGTAGGGGATATTTTGAAAACGACCGGTCAGGGAGATATCAAGATTACTTTTGATAAAGATGGTTATTTGAATATGTTTGGAGAATATCAGATAACGAAAGGAGATTATTTGTTTACCTTGAGTAATTTGATCAATAAAAAATTTGTACTGACACCGGGAGGAACGATTTCATGGAGCGGTTCGCCTTATGATGCGACTTTGAATGTCAAGGCGGTATATAATCTGAAGACGACAATCTCAGAATTATTGCCTGTAGACAAAGTAGGGAGCGAGGATTCCGGTACGGATGAAAAAATGACAACCGAATCTGCTCGAAAGGTACCGGTAGAGTGTATTTTGAATTTGAGTGATCACCTGACCAATCCGGTGGTGAAATTTGATATTGATTTCCCGACCCTGGAAACGCAGAGCAAGAGTTATATCCAGAGTTTGTTTTCCAGTCAGGATGAGATCAATAAACAGATGTTTTCTCTGCTGGTGCTAAACCGTTTTTATCGGGTTGATAATACCGGTGATTACGGTTTACAGGCACAGACGGCAGGGGTGACCACCTTGACAGAGATGTTTTCCAATCAGTTGTCCCGGTGGTTTTCTCAATTCAGCAACAATGTGGATATCGGTTTGGCTTATCGCTGGGGAGACCGGGAGCGGGAGATGACATCGGATGAGCTGGAGCTGGCAGTTTCTACACAGTTGTTGGATGACCGGATCACCATTTCTGCCAACGGAAATATGGATGTGGGTGGAAATCGGAATGCAGCCGGGGAAGAAAATAAAAAAACCAATATAGCCGGAGATTTTGATATAGAGGTCAAGTTGAACAAGCAGGGATCTTTAAAAATGAAGGCTTATTCGCACACAGATGAGAAGTTGCTTTATAATAATACTGAAACGATCCAGGGGGTCGGAATATCCTATCAGGAATCTTTTGATACTTTTCGGGAGTTATTGAGAAAATATTTCGGTTTTTTACGTCGGAGAAAGTAAGAGAATGCCGTATACCTCGTCAAAAATCAGACAGGGGTATACGGCATCGGATCATTTATTCGTATATTTCAAATTCATAGATACGGGTTGTATGGCTGTTGGCTTGTTGATTGGGTTCGGTTACGAGCAGACGGAGATAGCGGACTGAAACCGGTTGAACCAGTTGTCGGTTTACTACATTCTTTTTATTTCTACTGATCCAGTCTAAAGTTTGCCATTCTTCGTCCAGTTTGTTTTTCCCTTGTACGAAGCATGCTCCGGTGACGTAGGAGTGGCTCTCGATTCCGGCATTTATGATTTTCCAACCTTTGACTGTTTTGCTTTCTCCCAGATCAAAATCGATGTAGTTGGGGGCTTTATTTACGTCACACCATTTGGTCGTTAGGTCACCGTCGATGGCGAATCGGGCTTCTTCTTTGTCATTGACGGCTCCGGAATAAGCGATGATTTGGGCTGTTTTTAACAGATTGACCGGGCTTGCAGGAGTAGGCTGCATTTGTTTGAGATTGGCAGTTCTGAACAATTCGCTGACAGCTAGAACCGGTTCATTTTCCTGAACCAAAGTGGCTGCAAACAGAACGATGTTTTTGTTTGATGGCAGAGTGACGGATGAACATCCCTTGGGAAGATCGATTCCGAATTTAAACATGTACGTAAATTCGTATGCTTCGTTGCTTTCAGCCGAGTGACGATGGGTGCCTACGTGAGCGATTTCGGCTTCTTTCAGATAGCCTTCCGTATGATGCAGATGGCCCCATTGTCCGATGAATCCGGAAAAGTATGGAACGGAAATCGTTTGACTGTATTTCCCGGTCCGGAAAGTTCCGGTACAATCACCTTCTGTGGAGGCTGCTAAAATATACAAACGGTTGAAGTGATGATCTTGTGGAAGTTCAATGGTTTGTCCCTGGCAGGCCAGTCCGTTGACTGCATCTTTTTCACCCAGCTGGAACGGAATGCCGTTTACTTCCAGACTGTCGGGCAAGAGTTCGGCTGCATAAGTATATCCTCCGCTGAAATTACCTTCTGAACGGAATTCATCAAACGTAAAGCATTTTTGATCGTATGGTAAAGACAGATTCGCATATTCCAAAGGTTTTGTTTGTGAAGTAGCTTTTTTTAATTTGAGTTTAAAGGTTTTGATACTGTAAGGTCGGATGTGAACAGATAGTTTGTTCTCCTTGAAATCTGCCGGTCCGATATTTTTTTCCGTGCCGTCGGCTTCTTGGGCGCTGAGGATCTCTCCGGCAAAAGTCAAGGTGGCGTTTTGAACATTTTCCCCTTGTGTTTCATATACGCGAACGACGTATTCATCAGAGGATTCGGCTTTTTTCAGCGCTTTGATCAGAACATTCGGATTATCGGAACGGACAAAACTGAATTCTTTCCCCAGATGGCCGTTGTGTTTGTAGGTACGGAAAGCTTTTAGCGGCTGGTTGAGGATTTCAGCTTTTCTGACAGTGGCTGTTTTATCCAGTGTTCCTGCATGTCCGATAAGACTGTAGGTAAAAGAATGGTGACCAAAATCTTGTTGATTCTGATAGGTATAACCGCCCCGAGTTTCTGGAGTGTGGAGTAGGGTTAAGCGGATCGTATGATCATTGGGTTTGTCCCAGCCGTATTTGCTGTCATTCAGTATGGAAACTCCGTAGCTGTTGTCCTGATCACTCAGGTCTGCCCATTGCTGAGCATAAACCTCGTATGCGATCTGGGTATTGTTGCCCCGCCTGATGCTTCCTATTCCTAAGTCGTAGGTGGCTTCCGGATGGTTGACACTCAATGGAAATTCGGCCTTTAGTAAGGCGTTGGTGGATCGCCAGTCGATTTCATGGTGAAAATCAATTCGATCGGCCAGGCATCCTTCATATAAATGAATGTATTGTTTGAATACTGATTCTCCGTGATGTTTTTCTATGCACAATGTTTTACGGATTGCTCCGTTTTCGGTCTGGGTGATTTTTACTCGGTCGGTAATGGAGATCGGATCCCGATCAATGGTTTCTTTCAGAATTTCCCACGCAGGCCAGGCATATGAGCGATTCTGGGTAAAAAGAGCCAGGCGGATGGTTTTCCCTGTCTTTACAATTTCTCGGTTGTTTCTTTTATCGAACAAAGAGGTAATATCTCCGTATTGATCTACGGTGATTTTGTAAACTGAATTTTCCAGCATCTGGGTGTCTTCTGGTTTTTCTGTTTTTTCTGTTTTTTGACTTCCTATGGTACGGACGTCGTATACTGCAAATCCTGTTGCCGGGACACGGGCTTCTATTAAAATACGGGCTTTCCCGTTTTCATAGCCAATGAGTTGTGATTTTGTTTTTTCTCCTTGTGCGTTGTATACTGTTATGCCTTGTGGGGCTTTCGGCATTTCCAGCGATATTTCTGTGATATTTTCAAGGTCGAATGCCAATGGATTATAAAGAATAATGGGAGTCCCTTTCGTACGGGTATCCAGTTGACCGGCAACCATGTTTACCGAAGAGGTTAATACATCGGCAAATTGTTTCAGTGAAATCAGTTCATCATTCCAGGAAAATTCATAAGCCCGAGGAATACTGGTTCCGGTCAGATCATCGTGGAATTGATGAAAGATAAAACGTCTCCAGGCTTCGGTCAGGGTTTTCCCCGGATAATTGTTACCTAACCAGGAAGCGGTTACTGCAGCTCTTTCTGCTGCATCTCCCAGCATTTCATTTTGTCGGTTGTACAGTTTCATGGCGGCTTGCGACGTATAGCATCCGGTTCCGTGAACGTCCATCAGCAATTCCCCGTTGAATACGGGTAATTCTGGATGTTTTTCGTATGGCATGAAATCTTTGAACAGCTGATCGCTGGTGGCACTGATGATTTCTACTGGCCCATTTCCCTGAATGCCTTTTTCGACAGAGCGTACGGAAGGCAAGTCGGGGGAACCACCCGTGTCTCCGGTGCCATAATAACGGTAGGCAATGTGGAAAGGATTGCGGTGGGCTATATCTTGTAGATGCCGATTGTGGGAAAGGTCTTCATCTTTCCATCTTTCTCCGTATCCATAGCCGTGAGCCAGCATGATTTGTGACCCGTCAATTCCTTGCCATAAGCCGATGGTGAAAGGATGTTTGCTGTTGCCATAAAAAGGGTGGTTGCGCCAATCCAATTTCTGAGAGGAAAAACCGATCAGACCGCAATGGGCTGCAATTGTCGGTAGTGTCCATCCAAAGCCGAAACAATCGGGTAAAAAGATATCTGTACTTTCTGTACCGAATTCTTGCCGGTAATATTCCTGGCCTAATAAAATATTCCGGATAGCCGATTCGGTAGAAGGAACCAGGGCATCGGTAGCATCCCAGCTGCTGCCGGAGAGATGCCAGCGTCCTTCCCGAATGTATTTTTTCATTTCTTCATACTGTATCGGATAGTATTCTTTCATCCAGGAATATTTGACTGCCCCTTCGAAATTGAAAACATAATGAGGGTAATGTTTCAGCAAAAACAGATTTTGTGAGAGGGTGTTCCATACATATTCATTGATGGTTGTTTGGATATCCCAGTTCCATTGGGTATCCAAATGGGCGTCTGCTACCATGTAGGCTTTGATTTCTTTTCCCGGTTTCGATTCTTGGGCAAAACCGTTGTTGCTGCCATACAATAGCGCTGCTAATAAAATAAAAATGGGTAGTTTCATAATAAATATTATAAGTGTGTTAAATCAAATGGTGCTACCATGCGTTTATTATTTGTTTTACAAAAATGAGGATTTTAAAAAGAATAAGGGAATGATTTGAAGATGAATCGCAATAAAATTAACAAAAGTTAATTATTGGTGGTGGAAATTAAAAAAATGATGTTGCATTCACCCACTTAGAAGCCGATGTCGTCTTTTATATAAAAATTGTTTTATGGATCAGTTGAAGTACCGTTTTTTAGTGGCCCGCTGGATTGCGGAGGAGTTGGCCGGTATTATCGGAGAGGAAGATCGTTGTCTGCTGGAAGCTTGGAGAAAAGAGAAAGAATCGAATGAGTTGGAATATCAAGATTTAAGAAAAGAATATTCACAGAAAGCGTGGGATTGTTATTCGGAAAAAGAGATTGCTCGGCAATGGTCAAAATTCAGAAAAAACAAACGTTTTCTTTCCAGACGTTTGAATTTATGGTATCGATATGCTGCTTGTATATTGTTGTTATTGGGAATTGGTGGAGGATGGATGTGGCATTGGAAGTTGGAGAAGGAGAATTGTTTAATGGTGACTACAGATAAAACAATTTCTATGGCAACCGGTTCTCCTTTATTGATATTGTCCAATGGGGAAACTTTTACATTAAATGATACTGTTTTTTTTGCATGTGCGACAACTTTGAAGCAGGCTTTAGATAGTGTGGAGTGTCGTACACAAAGTGAGATTGTTGAAGATGAATATAATACTTTAATTATTCCTCAAGGAGGAGGATTTCAGATTCAATTAGCCGACGGGACTTTGGTTTGGTTGAATTCAGAAACGGAATTGCATTATCCGTTACACTTTGCTGGTACTGAAAGACGGGTGTTTTTGAAAGGGGAGGCTTATTTTGAAGTTGCCAAGAATGCTGAAAAACCGTTTATTGTTTCTGTCGGAGGAATAGAAGTGAGAGTATTAGGGACTAAATTTAATATTACAGCTTATGAGGATGAGGAACAGATTACGACAACATTGGCAGAAGGTTCTGTCGAAGTCGGAAACAGGAATGGTACAGTAAAACTGTCGCCGGATGAACAGGCTTCTTTCCAGAAAAAAGATTCTACTTTTCAGGTTCAAAAGGTGGATGCCAGTGCGGTTTTAGCTTGGAAAGATGGAAAATTTATTTTTGAAGAGCAGTCGTTGGAACAGATTATGAAACGTTTGCAACGTTGGTATAAGATGGATGTGTTTTATGCAAACGAAGAGGTAAAACATTATTTATTTAGTGGTGATCTAAAAAAATATGATGATTTTGATGAAATTGTGCAGATGATAGAGGAAGTGGCTGGAATCGAAATCAGTATTAAAGGTGATTGTGTTGTAATTGGAACGAAATGAAAAAGGCAGAAGGAGGTAGGATGTCTTCTGCCTTTGTGAACTTTCGTTCATTTTATTAATTAATAATGTAAACTTATGAAAAAAAATTGGAGGTATACTCTTAGAGTCAAAGAGTATATGTTAAAAATTCTAAAAATCATGAGATTGGGAATTTATTTGATGTTATTGACAACATTTACGGTCAGTGCAAAAGGATTTTCTCAAAGGGCTACTGTAACATTGAATCTGAAGCAATGTTCTATGTTAGAGATTATTAAGGAATTGAGAAAAGTTTCGGATTATCAGTTCTTATACCGCGTTGATGAGTTAAAAAAGTATGGGAAACGGGATTTGCAAGTGGAAAATGCTGGGCTTGAAGAGGTAATGAACCAGTTGTTAAAAGGAACTCGTTTAACTTGGCGTTTGAATGATGATGTGATTTTAATCAAGAATGTCTCTCAGGCAGAAGCTATTCCTCAGAAAGTGAAACTTATTCAAGGTGTTGTGGTTGATCCGAAAGGCAATGGATTGCCTGGTGTGACTGTTGTTTTGAAAGGAACGACAGTGGGTGGTGTTTCGGACTCTGAAGGCCGTTTTAAATTTGAAGTGCCAGAGCAAGAGAATATGGTATTTGTATTTTCATTTGTAGGAATGAAAAAATTAGAAGTGAAATTTTCGGGTCAGGAAGAGTTGCATGTTGTCATGGAAGAAGAGATTGCTGAAATAGATGAAGTGGTGGTGACCGGAATTTATACTCGTAAGAAGGAAAGTTTTACAGGCTCGACGACTACATTTTCTTCTAAAGAACTTAAGTCTGTTGGGAATCAGGGAGTTTTGCAAAGTTTGAAAACGTTGGATCCCTCTTTTGCCATTATTGAAAACAATGAATTCGGTTCCGACCCGAACCATTTACCGGATATTGAGATCCGAGGGAAGAGTAGTATTGTCGGTTTGACGGAAGAGTACGATACTGATCCGAATCAGCCTTTGTTTATTTTGGATGGTTTTGAATCAGATTTGCAGACAATCAGTGATTTGAGTATGGATCGGGTACAGAGTATCACTTTGTTGAAGGATGCGGCTGCTACAGCAATTTATGGATCCAAGGCAGCTAATGGAGTAGTTGTTGTAGAAACAAAATTACCGATGATGGGGTCTCTTCGGGTAAATTACAATGGTAATTTGCAGTTGACTTTTGCTGATCTTTCTGATTATAATTTGATGAATTCTTTTGAGAAATTGACTTTTGAACGTTTGGCCGGGTGTTATCGTTTGATCGATGATGACGGTAATATTCTGGATGAAGAGCAGGATGCTATTTATAATGAATTGATGAAAGAGGTTGCTAGAGGGGTAGATACTTATTGGATGAATGAACCTTTGCGTTTCGCTGTGAGCCATCGGCATACACTTTCAATAGAAGGGGGAGATGCCAATTTCCGTTATGGGGCTGGAGTCAGTTATGGAAAGACGGAAGGCGTGATGAAGGGATCCGATCGTGACGTGATGAATGGGAATATTCGTTTGATTTACAGAAAGGAAAGATTGGCTTTTACGAATAATTTAAATATCAATTATTCGAAAGCGGAGCGGGAACCGGTTGCTTTTTCTGAATTTGCTCAAGCGAACCCGTATTTTCGTAAAGAGGATGAATATGGAGATTTGAAAAAGGTGTTGTTTAATAATTATGCAAAGACCTATTACAGTCCGTTGTATGATATGAATCAGAATAATTTTGATATAACGGAAACGACCGGTTTTACAAATAATTTTGAAGTAGATTGGCGAGCCATTGATGAATTAAGGGTACGGGGCCGTTTTGGTTTGACCAAATCCAATGAACAGATGAAAAAATTCCGTTCCCCGTTTAATTCAGAGTTTGATGCTCAGTCGGATGTTGCCAATAAGGGAAGTTATGAGGAAAGCAATGTTCAGAATCTGGATTATGATGGTGAATTGAGTCTGACTTATGGTAAATTGTTTCAAGAAAAGCACATGGTTAATGCGGTTGGTGGTATGCGTCTGAGTCAGAATGGTGCCATTAGCAGTGGATACAAGGTACAGGGGTTTATAGATGATGAATTTTCGAATCCTGCATTTGCCTTGGGATATCAGCAGGATGGAAATGCCAGTTATCAGGATTCCAAAAAGAGGGCTGTCAGTTATTATTTGAACTTTGGATATGCCTATGACGATCGTTATCTATTGGATGTCAATTATCGGTCGGATGGATCTTCTGTTTTTGGCGCTGATAAGCAATTTACTAATACTTGGTCTGTCGGATTGGGCTGGAATATTCATAAAGAGGCTTTTCTGAAAGATAAGCCAGGAATCAGTCTGTTGAAATTGCGGGCTTCAATCGGTAATCCTGGAAATCAAAATTTTGATGATTATATTTCTACACGTATTTATAGTTATAATACGGATAATATGAATGTTTTCGGTTCCAGTGCAATAATTTCCAACCTGGGGAATCGTGGTTTGAAATGGCAGAAGACCATGGATCGAAATATCGGTTTTGATATTATCTTTCTGGACAATCGTCTGAGAATAAATTTTGATTATTTTAATAAAAAGACTGATCCTTTGCTGGTGCACATCGGAACAGCGTCTTCTACCGGTGTAACCACTCTTCCACGTAATGTCGGGAAACAAATCACTCAGGGGATCACTTTAACGATGAACTATTCTATTATACGCCGGGAAGATATGTTCTGGTCTGTAAATATGAATTTACGTCATCAGACTTCAGAATATCAGGATGTAAGCGAAGCTTTAGAAAAATATAATCTCGACAATCGGAATCGAAATCTGACTCGTTATTATGATGGAGGAAGTCCTTCCGATCTCTGGGCAGTCCGGTCTTGTGGCATAGATCCGGCAACTGGTCGGGAAATCTTTTTGGACAAGAATGGGGAACAGACTTTTGTACATGATTACGACGATGAAGTGGTTGTTGGAAATAGCGATCCCAAAGTGGAGGGTGTTATCGGAACTTCTTTTTATTATAAAGGTTTTTCTGCTTCCGTCAATTTGCGTTATCGTTTAGGCGGACAGATTTTCATGCAAACGCTGTATGATAAGGTGGAGAATCTTTCTTCTGATAAAAAATGGGAGAATCTGGATAAACGGGCTTTATATGATCGTTGGAAACAACCGGGAGATGAGGCGAAATTTAAAGCAATCGCTGATAGTGAGATCACACCGATTTCTTCCCGCTTTGTTGAAGATAACAACGTTTTGTCCGGAGAATCTATTTCTGTAGGCTATGAAACAACAGCTTCTTGGTTAAAGCGGGTAGGGGCATCTTCTTTGTCGATACGAGCCTATATGAATGATATCTTTAGAATTTCTACGGTAAAGAATGAGCGAGGATTGAGTTATCCGTTTGCTCGTTCGGTGTCATTTTCTTTGGGAATGACGTTTTAAGATATAACCTTAATAAATTGAGATATGAAAACGAAAATGAGATATAGTTGGCTTGTCTGTTTGTTAATCTTCAGCGCTTGTAATTCGTGGATAGACATCACTCCTGCCGATCGTTTGAATGAAGATATGCTTTTTAAAGACAGACAGGGATTTGAAAAAGCGATTAATGGGGTATACGTTGGCTTGGTGGATCGTTCACTGTACGGACGGAACTTAAGTGCTGGAATAATTGATTTGATGGCACAATATTATAATTATGGCATTGGTTCGGATCTTAATTCTTTATTGGGTGCTTATAAATATGAGGAACAGACCATTAAGGATGCTTTTCAAGCAGTTTGGGAGAAGGCTTATGCTCTGATACTGAATTGTAATATTATTCTTGAAAAGTGTGATGAGTATCCTGAAGTGTTGCCGGGAGTGTATTATAATCTGTATAAGGGGGAAGCTTTGGCTTTGAGAGCCATGTTGCATTTTGATCTGTTGCGTTTGTTCGGTCCTGTTTACAATGAAACATCTAAAACGACAGAATGTATTCCGTATGTAACCAATACAGATGCACAGATTTCACCTTTGCTTTCTGCAGAGAGTGTTTTGAAGCTGGTGATCGAGGACTTGAATATTGCAGCAGAGTTATTGAAGGATGCCGATCCGATTATAACTGAAGGTGTTCGGAATGAAGCTAATAGTTCTGGTGACAATTCATTGAATTATCGTCAATATCGTTTGAATTATTATGCTGTAAAGGCTTTGTTGGCTCGAGCTTATGCTTGGGAACATGATCAGATAAATACTCTGAAAGTGGCTGAAGAGATTATTGCAGAAGTGCAGGTAGAAGGTGCTGAGATTTTTCCTTTTGTAACCCATGCTGCTGCAATTGATATTTCTGCTCCGGATCGGGTATTTTCAACAGAAGTGATATTTTCTCTTTATGATTCTTATCGGGAAACAGAAATTCAGGAAAAATTATTCCTTCCGACGTTGGATCAAGTATACACGTTTACTTCAAAACGTTTGGAATTTGGACGGGATTATTCTTTTTATGCTTCTGGCGATGATTATCGTTATGATATTTGGGCGGATTACAGCAATGCCGGTAAATTAGTCAAGTATCATCGGAAATTTGAGGATGTGACTGGGAGTGGAACTGAGAAATTTAACAAAATGGTTCCTTTGATCCGGTTGAGTGAAATTTATTTGTTGGCAGCTGAATATTCGGATGATTTTACGACAGCCAAGATGTACCTGGATAAAGTGCGGAACAGTCGAAATTGTCCCAGTTCAACGGCGACAGAAGCAACTTTGAAGGATGAAATCGAAAAAGAATGTCGGCGGGAATTCCTGGGAGAAGGTCAAATGTTTTTCTTTTATAAACGCAATGCACGCCAACAGATTCCCAATGGACGTTTTGAAAAAGACAGTGACAGTCCGACGATAAATATGAGCATGAGTAATTATGTAATACCCTTGCCTGACAGTGAAACTGATATGAGAATAAACTAAAATGATGAAGATATGAAAAAATTGTTATATATCTGTATTTCAATGCTTCTGTGTGGGGCTTGTGAACGGGATTTAATGTCATACGAAGGAACAGAGGCTGTATATTTTGCCGTGCAAAGTGGTAATTCCTGGGGATCGGAAAATGATTGGCCATATATGCCTTATTCCATTGCCGAATTTGGAAAAATACAGGAGGATACCATGACATTTCTGGTGAAAGTCATGATTACCGGACCCGAAAAAGATTATCCGCGTCCTTTTAAGGTAGTGGTTAATCCGGATAGTACCAATGCCAGAGAGGGAATTGACTATGAAGCATTGGCTGACGAATATGTAATCGAGGCGAACAGTTCTTCTGCCTATATACCGATTCTGCTTTATCGTCAGCCGGAAATGAAGGATGATACGGTAACTTTGGGATTAAAACTGCTTGCCAATGATTATTTTTCATTGACTTTTAAGGAGTTTGAAAAAATGGATGCTTATACCAATGGAGATGTCGTTTTTGATAAGTTTGATGCGACTATGCACAGTGTTTTGATCATCGATGTGATGCCGGAGCCTTCCCAATGGTCTGATTTTGAGTTTGGTACATTTACTCAGAAAAAATTGAATTTGATGTGTCAGGAATTGGGATATACTTATGCTGATTTTGAAAATAGCAAGAAAGTGAATTATTTGGAACAAACTGTTATTTCCAGAAAATTTTCAGCCATATTGAATGAGGCTTACAATAATGGAGAACCTATTTTGGAAGATGATGGCCGATTGATGTGGGTGAATGGGTGTGTATATGCCAATGGTGCCTATCCTGATGAAAATGAGTAGTAATTTGATCGTAAAATGAGAATCATGAAACGGATATTATATATGTGTTTGGGGATCATTGCTGTCAGTGCGATCTCCTGTTATGACGATAAAGGTAATTATGATTATCACGATATCAATGAAGTGATATTTGGAGAGGTGGAGACCAATCGTAATGTTCTGTTGAATATCGATACGTTAAAAATTAATGCGGATGATTTTGTGGAAATGAGTGATGCTGATTTGACGAACATGGAGCGTTTTGAATATCTGTGGGTAATTTTTCCTTCTTCAGACAATCGGGCTAAAGATACGATTTCTATGGAGAGGATGCTGAATTATCCAGTCATTTTGGCACCCGGTGATTATGAGTTGTATTTGAAAATCCGGGACAGAGAAACGAATGTCCAGTGGAAAAAACAATTTTCGGTGACTGTCGGAACTCCTTATTCTCGAGGAATCATGATTATCGGTGAAGATGAAAACGGTTCTGTGGAGGCGGAGATGCTTTCCATGGCCGGAATCGATACGCTAATTGTAAAAGATATCCTGAAAAATTCCGGACTGCCTGTCTTGCAAGGACCTGTTTCCTTTTTGCATACGGGCAATCAGAGCGAAGATTATAAACAGGTGTGGATACTTTCAGAATCGGGCTCTTATTATTTGGATCGGGAAACCTTGCAGGGCTCTGTCTCCAATGTGTTTAATAATTGTTGTACAGAAACTTATGAGGATCCGTTGATTCCAATTGTCATCGCTCCGGAACCTTGTGATATTAATGGAAAGGTGGAAGGACAACGGGTGGTGGTTTGTAAAGATGGAAGGCTGTTTTATACTTATTTGTTGCTTTCTTCGGGGATGTTTTCTTATTCATTGAATTGTTTGCGGGATGATCTGGATACTTTTATTCCTGCCAGTAAATATATCTTTTATGGAATTCAATCATTTCAGAAATTTATCTGGTATTCAGAAGAAACCAATCGTTTTTATAAAGTGGATAATCTCTTGAATTATTATTCCGATACCCTTGAACAAAAAAGTACAGATGCTTTTCCCTGGGATCAAAATGGCACAGGACGCCGGTTGATTTATGGAGAAAATACCTGGAATGAAGCACAAGTCTGGGTTTCTGATGGCAATTCGTTTGCTCTGATGTCAGATGGTTCACAGGCCTATATCTATAAATTCAATGTGAATAAAATGGAGGCCAGGAATGTTTATGAGATTTCTTCAGCAGTGTCCGCTGAATTGTTAGATGCTGATTTTTATGCATTCTCGTCCACCCGTTCGGTTTTGTTTTATGTGAAGAATAATACCTTGTATGCTTATACGTATGATATGGGGAATGAACGTTTGGAAACCATTCCATTGGAAACGACAGATGAAATAACCATGTTGAAATTCGACCTGACCATGGAACCGATGAAGGATGCTTTGTTTATTGCGACTTATAATGCAATGGATGGGGGAACTTTGCGGAAGTATTACGTGGGCAACAATCCGGATAAGGTGGAGTTGAGTGCTGATCCGACTGCCGTCTGGAGTGGATTGACCAAGGTGAAAAATATGAGTTGGAGAGCTGTTTTGTAAATATTGTTCAAATATTGGATCATGGACTGAGTTGGCGGTGGATGATCCAATATTTGATTTTATAAATGATCGGGCAATATGAAGAAGATATTCTTTTTTATGGTGTTGCTGGGGATCGCCTGGAAGGGGATCGCACAAGAGGGAGTAAACTTTGAATCATTGAATTTCGGTGAAGCACTGGCAAAGGCGAAGGCCGAGAAAAAATATTTGTTTGTCGATTGTTATACTGCATGGTGCGGTCCTTGTAAACGTATGACTCAAGATGTATTCCCTCAAAAAAAAGTCGGAGATTATTTTAAAGTAAAGTTTGTCTGTGTGAAATATGATATGGAAAAGGGAGAAGGACCCGAACTGGCGGAACGATTTAAAGTAAAGGCCTATCCGACTTTTCTGGTATTGGATGCGACTGGTGAGTTGCTTCATAAAATAGTGGGTGCATATGGAGCGGAGGAGATCGTCGAGCGCGTGGAGGAAAGTTTTGATCCGGAGAAAGCCTATGGTAGTATAAAAAAACGATATGATGCCGGAGATCGGGAAACTAATTTTTTGCAAAGGTATTTGAAATTGTTGATCCGTTATTATGATCCGGATGCGGAGAGGGTGGCGGCTGAACTTCTGAATACTTTGAGTGACAAGGAAAAGGTAAACGACTCATATTGGTTTATTTTTAGTGATTCGAAACTGACTCCGGATGGGTCGGAGAACGAAGCGTGGCTGTTAAAAAACTATAATCGTTTTTATAAAACGATTGGAAAAGAAAAAGTGAAAGAGGAATTGGACAGACGATATACTGAAAAATTGTTGAAGATCCTGTCCGATAAGGATAGACGCATGGATGACAAACAGATTTCGGCTTTGGGGCGAGAGATCGCAGCGGTCAAATTGAGTACAGATGAAGAATTGCAAGTTTATGTGAGACTTGTAAAAGTGCTATTAAAAGGAGATGTCGGACAGTTGGTCTCTGTTTGTGAGGAAGAATTTCCGAAATTGAAAACGAAAGAAATTCCGTATATTCAGTTTTGTGATTGGGTTTTGACAGACGCATCTGCAGAGGAAAGAGAGCGTTACATTGCTTTGGGAGAGAAAATGTATGCACAGGTGACAGATGAAAAAGCAAAAAATGCGTTTAAATTTGTTTTGGACTATTTGAAACAGTATCAGAAATAAATATAAACAATGACGGTAAATGAATAAGAATTTGCTTGTGGGAGTGTTGTTGATACTTGGATTATCAGTAACTGCTCAACGGAAGATTGATTATGTAGATCCCTTGATTGGTACGAATGGTATGGGACATACTTTTCCGGGGGCTTGTGTGCCACATGGATTGGTGCAGCTCAGTCCGGATACAGATACAATCCCTCATAATATCAATGGTGTATATCAGCCAAAGGTGTATGAATATTGTGCTGGTTATCAGCATCGGGATAGTTCGATCGTCGGATTCAGTCATACGCACTTTAATGGGACCGGACATTCGGATTTGGGGGATATTTTGATTATGCCAGCAACAGGACCTGTTAAATTTAATCCGGGTACGGCGGAACATCCGGATAGTGGTTACCGTTCTCGTTTCTCTCATGACACGGAAAAGGCTCATCCCGGGTATTATTCTGTGTTTTTGGAGGATTATGGTGTGAAGACCGAATTGACAGCCACGGAGAGAGTCGGGGTTCATAAGTATACTTTTCCTCAGGGAAAAGGGCATATCTTGTTGGATCTGAGGCATGGAATTTATAATTATGACGGGAAAGTTTTGTGGGCTAATTTGCGGGTTGAGAATGATACTTTATTAACCGGATATCGGATCACCAATGGATGGGCCCGGGTCAATTATACTTATTTTGCCATAACCTTCTCAAAACCGATTCAGAATTACGGATATAAAGAAATGAAGCCGATGCTTTATAACGGAATGTGGCGTAAATTTGATATCTATCGGAATTTTCCAGAAATCGGAGGAAGAAATGTGGTTGCTTATTTTGATTTTGATTTTTCAGATGGAGCTCCTTTGGAGGTAAAAGTCGCTCTATCTCCGGTCAGTGCTTGTGGTGCACTGAATAATTTAGAGGTGGAGACGGCGGGAAAAAACTTTGAGCAACTTTGTGCCCTAGCTGAACAGAAATGGGAGAAGGCCTTGAGTGTGATCGATGTAGAAGGTGATTATGATCAAACTTGTAATATTTATTCTTCGATGTATCATACCTTGATCAATCCGTCGGTTTATATGGATCATGACGGTTCGTACCGGGGATTAGATCAAGAGATCCATCAGGCAGACGGTTTCACAAATTATACAATATTCTCTGTCTGGGATACTTATCGGGCATTACATCCGTTGTTCAATTTGTTTTATCCTTCACGTAGTAAAGATATAATAGCTTCTTTTTTAGCTCATTACAAACAGAGTGTACATGGTTTGCTTCCGATCTGGTCTCATATGGCCAATGAGAATTGGTGTATGATCGGTTATCATGGGGTCTCGGTTATTGCCGATGCTTATGTGAAAGGAATTCCAATGGATGAAAAGTTAGCATTGGAAGCTGTGCTCCATACTTCTACGGTCCCCTATTTGGAAGGTTTGCAGGAATATATGACGCTTGGATATGTTCCGATGGAAAAGAGTGGCAGTTCTGCCTCTGTTACTTTGGAATACGGTTATGATGATTGGACCATTTATAATATGGCTTTAAAAATGGGGGAACATCATGTGGCTGATACCTATTTAAAAAGAGCTACGGCTTATAAACATTTGATGGATCCAGAATTGGGCTTTATTCGTCCTAAGAATGCGGCAGGCGAAATGAAAGAGGATTTCGATGTTCTGGATACGCATGGTCAGGGTTTTATAGAAGGAAACGCTTGGAATTATTCGTTTTATGTTCCACAAGATGTAAATGGATTGATGGCTTTTATGGGAGGAGAGAGACGTTTTATAGAACGTTTGGATTCATTGTTCACGATGGATTTACCGGCTCAATATTATGCCAATACAGAGGACATTACCAAAGAAGGGTTGATGGGAAATTATGTTCATGGCAATGAACCCAGTCAACATATTCCGTATTTGTATATGTGGACTTCCCAACCTTGGAAGACGCAATATCGTTTACGGGAGATCATGGATCGCATGTATCGCAACGATATGGATGGACTTTGTGGCAATGATGATTGCGGACAGATGTCTGCCTGGTATATTTTTTCAGCTATGGGCTTTTATCCTGTATGTCCCGGAAGTGATCAGTATGTTTTGGGGGCTCCTTATTTTAGAAAAATGGTGATACATCTTGAGAATGGTAAGGACCTGGTGATTCGTGCTCCGAAAGTGAGTGCCCGGAATCGTTATGTGAAATCGGTGAAATTGAATGGAAAGATATATGATAAAGCTTATCTGACTCACGAAGATATTTGTCAGGGGGGTGAACTATATTTTGAAATGAGCAGTACTCCGAATAAAAAGCGGATATTTATGGAAGAACAGAAACCTTATTCAATGAATTGAAATTGCAGGAAAATATGAATATAGTAAGACCATTATTGATCAGCGCTGTTTGTCTGTTGCATACATTCCTGTTACAGGCACAGCAGCAATCCCTGATTTCTTATGTACGACCGCTGGTCGGAACTTCCGGTTTTGGAAATACTTATCCTGGTTCACAGATTCCTTTTGGGGGTATTCAAATTAGTCCGGATACGGATGCGGATGATTATGATGTGGCAGCGGGATATAAATATGATCATCCTACTTTGCTGGGGTTCAGTTTGACGCATCTGAGCGGAACCGGAATACCGGATCTGGGGGATTTTTTGTTTATGCCTGGAACGGGGGAAATTCATTTTACTCCCGGTACGCATGAAAATCCGGATAGCGGTTATCGTTCGCGTTATAGCCATGATCGGGAGTGGGCCAGCCCTAATTATTATGGAGTGGATCTGTTGGATTATGGAACAAAGGCAGAAATGACTTCCGGTGTTCGGAGTGGTATGTTGCGTTTTACTTATCCGGCATCGGACAGTTCTTTCATTTTGTTGGATCTGAATCATACTTTGTGGCAAAGTTGTCCCTGGAGCAATATTCGGATTGAAAACGATTCGACCTTGGTCGGCTATAAATTGGTAAAGGGTTGGGGACCGGAGCGGCATATTTATTTTACGGCTGTTTTTTCAAAGCCTTTTCAGGATTTTGGTATTATGCAGGATACCATACCGGTGGTATATAATACCAAGCGTTTTCGAAGCAGTCTGGAAGCTTGGGGACCGGATTTGCGGTTTTGGATGCGTTTCCCGACCCGAGCAGGAGAGGTCGTTACTGTGAAAACCGCGATTTCTGCAGTTAGTACGGAAGGCGCTAAACGGAATATGGAGGAACTTCGCGGTAAAGGTTTTGATTCTCTGAGAGCCCACGGAGAAAGATTATGGGAAGAACAGCTGTCAATGTTTCAAGTGCAGGGGACCTCTGAACAACTGGAAACTTTTTATACTTCAGTATACCATGCTTTCTTGCATCCGTTCATATTCCAGGATGCCGATGGAAAATTTCGGGAGTTGGATAAGAACATTGGTACGGTTCGAGGATTTACCAACTATACCGTGTTTTCTTTGTGGGATACCTATCGGGCTTTACATCCCTTGTTCAATTTGGTACAGAAAAGACTTAACGCGGATTTAATCAATTCCATGCTTGCTCATTATGATAAAAGTGTGGAACATATGTTGCCGATTTGGTCCTTTTATGGGAACGAAACCTGGTGTATGATTGGCTATCATGCGGTATCAGTAATTGCGGATGCGATTATGAAGGATATAAAGGGATTCGATTATGAACGTGCTTATGAGGCAATGAAGAGAACGGCGACTAATCCTCACTATGACTGTCTTCCTGAATATACCGAATTGGGATGGGTCCCCTTTGACAAGGAAAAGGAATCTGTTTCCAAGACTTTGGAATATGCCTATGATGATTACTGCATTGCCCGGGTGGCGAAGAAATTGGGTAAGACGGCCGATTATGAATTCTTCATCAAGCGGGCATTCTCGTATAAAAATTTAATCGATCCGGAAACAAAGTATATGCGGGGACGGGACAGCGATGGAAACTGGCGGGAACCTTTTTCGCCGATCGCTTATCAGGGACCGGGTTCTGTAAATGGTTGGGGGGATATCACGGAAGGTTTTACTTTGCAGTATACCTGGTATGTCCCTCACGATGTGCAGGGATATATCAATGAGGCCGGCGAAGATCTGTTGAGAGAACGCTTGGATTCAATGTTTGTTACGAAGATGGCTGATGATATCCCTGGGGCGCATGATATTCAGGGACGTATCGGAGCCTATTGGCATGGCAATGAACCCTGTCATCAGATCCTCTATATTTACAATTATCTGAAACAACCGTGGAAGTGTCAGGAAAAAGTACGTTATATTATGGATACATTTTATGGAAATACTCCGGACGCTTTGAGTGGAAACGATGATTGCGGCCAGATGTCAGCCTGGTATATCTTTAATGCAATGGGATTTTATCCGACAGCTCCTTCCAGTAATATTTATAATTTGGGATCTCCGGGTTTACCCAGTGTTGATATGAAAATGACGAATGGCAAGCATCTTCGGATGACAACCAAGAATTGGTCGGATAAAAATGTGTATGTTCAGGAAGTGTATTTGAATGGAAAGAAATATGAAAAATCTTATATTACTTATGAAGATATAAAAGATGGCGCGGAACTTCATTTTGTCATGGGAAAACGGCCCAATTACAAGAGAGGGGTGACGGCAGATGCGATTCCTCCTTCTCTTTCAGAAAAAAGTAGTTTATAACGGATATAATGGTGCGGTTTTTGCTGAATTATTCGATTTATATGAAATTATAAGATCGTATTTATTCGTTATAAGCAAGAGATGTTGAGGGATGGTAATGTATTGAAATGGGTGCTGTTTTGGGGATTATTGTGTCTAGGTGGACGTTTGGAGGCTCAGTTACCTTTGGATTCATTGGTCTGTCGTCTTTCGGGACGGGTCATCAGTGAAGAAGATAGAAAGCCGTTGCCGGGGGCTCATGTATTTCTGGGTACTCGGCGAACGCTGGTCGCGGTGACGGATTCGTTGGGATATTTCGAGGTTTCAAAGCTTCCGGCAGGGGAACAAAGCATGCGGGTGTCGTTTATCGGATTTCGGCCTTTGGATCAGAAAGTGGTTTTGAAAGGGCATGTCGATCTGGGGGTGCTTGTTTTGAAAAACCTGATCTTGGAAGAGGTCGTTGTATCCGCCCGTCCTCCTCTGACAGTACAGCGGGGGGATACCCTACAGTTCAATGCCAGTGCACTTCGGCTCGCGGAGGATGCGGATCTGGAGAATCTTTTGAAAAAACTGCCTGGTTTTCAGATTGTCGACGGGAAGATTATGGCTCAGGGACAGGAGGTGAAGAAGATTTATATAGATGGCATTGAATATGCGATCAACGAACCAGCTGCTGCCTTGAAAAATTTGCCGGCCAAGCTGATCGCCCGCATTAAAATGTATGATGATAAAAGTGAAGAAGCGAAATTTTCCGGTTATGATGATGGTAGTAAATCCCGAACGTTGAATATTGAAACTAAAAATCCAAATCAGATGAAATTGTTTGGATATGGAGATGCTGGATATGGATTGAAACAAATAAAAGATCATGCATATCAGGCTTCTGTTTCTTTGAATCTGTTTGATCAAAAGCAGCAGATTACGCTCAGTGGCGGGGCTGTACAAATGGCATTGAATCATTTGCCGGATGCCCGTTATCAGGGAGAAGGAAATAAGAATAGAACTGAAACATTTTTCGCGAACTATTCTTCAAAATTGAATGAGCAGACAGAGCTGAGCGGCAATTATAGCTGGAATAAGATGATGAATAATGCGGCTTCTCTGTCTCGTCAGGAATATTTGCCGACAGAAGATTACGACAGCCGGATATATGACAATGAGACTCATTCGAAGTCCGAGCAAAAAGGGAATGGGGTCAATGTGAGTATCGATTATCAGATAACGGAAAAGAATCGTATCCGTTTTACGCCCAATATGAATATAACGAAAGGAAGTCAGAAAATTCTGTCCTGGAATAGCAGCGTAGAGAATGGAGATACCTTGAACTGTACGGAAACCCAGCAGGTCAGTACTTCTGAAAGTAAAAATTTTGGCGGAGATTTTTCCTGGATGTATGCTTTTAAAAAGGTCGGACGTACTTTGACCTTGCAATTCAACGGAAATTATGACGAATCGAATTCCGGGGAATATCGGAATATATACGAGGGAATTGCGGAACGGGGAGATAGTGCGCGTTTTCAGAAAAATGATAATGAACAGATGAATTACAGTTTGAGCGGAGGAATTTCTTATTCCGAGCCTTTGACGGAATTTGCCCGACTCAGTTTTAATTATCATTTTATGACAGACAGGGATCAGTCGGACCGAAACGGCCTGACTTATCGGGATTCGGAATATAAAGAGCTGATCGGGATCGATACGGCTTTGACCAATAAATCAATCAACCAGCAAATCAGTCAGAATGTGGGAATTAATTACAATTATCATAAAGAAAAAATAACATTCAGTGGGGGAGGTATCTTTCGGTGGGTAGAGATGGAGAACAGGAATCAGTTTATCGGTAAACCCGATTCTTTGGTTCAGGCGAACTATCTGGATCTTTCTCCCCGAGCTGATTTGATGTGGCAAATCAATGAAAAGAGAAATGTGAATGTTGCATACAGTGGCAATACTTCTTCCCCTTCTGCGGTGCAGTTGCAGGATGTATTGGATGTAACGAATCCCTTGCAGGTTTCAAAGGGAAATCCAGGTTTAAAGAAATCTTATTCACACAATTTATCAGTGAGGTATACTTCTTCAGAACCGATGACTTCCCGGTTTTTCTGGATGGATTTTGATATACAACAAACCATCAATCAGATATCTTCTCATGTAAAATTTATCAATAAGGATACCTTGATCGACGGTTATCTGGTGTCTAAAGGAGGATCTTTGACGACTCCAGTGAATTTGAACGGCATGTGGAGTATGAATTTTCATGCCAATTATGCATTCCCCATCAAAAAAATCCGACTCGAATTGGGAGGAAATTACCGTTATTCTCATCAGCCTTCTGTTTATGATGATCGGGAACAGGTGACTCAAATGCATCAGGGTGGGATTGATTTTGGAATAAATACGGATTTTTCTGAGAATTTAGATTGTTTTCTGCATCAGACCATCTCTTATTCGTATTCCCGGAATTCTTCTACGGGTAAGGCCCGAAATTTGAATGAATCGATCCTGGCTAATTTCCGATGGATTTTTTGGAAAGATTTTTTAGTCGGCGGTAATTATTTTTTCAGTTATTACTGGAACAAGACCGTAACGGTGACAGAGCAGGCGAATAATCGTTTGGATCTGGAATTCGGCAAGAAATTTGGAAAGAAAAAAAGGGCGGAACTGACTTTTCGAATCAATGATGTTTTTCGGGAACGCAATCAGGTGCATTATGCTGTTACTGATCTGTATACAGAGATGAATTGTTCGACGACGACCCAGGATTATTATATGCTTTCTTTTTCTTATCGTTTTGATCGTGTCGGAGATTGAATGTGATGTCTAACAAGTAAAATACTCAGAAACTTTGAATATTTGAGACTTGTTAGACATGCTATAGAGAAATTGGTAGTGTGTGTTAAAGAATTTCAGACCCGTTGACTTTGATTTGATAGGGCCATTGGGCATCCGGGGTTTTGTCGTTGGGATTCATCCAGTGTTCGGTCGGAGCCCCCATGATAACCAGCCAAAGATGTTTCAACGGACGGTCGGTCGGGGTTTTAAAGCGGACTTTACCTTTGGCGTCCCGATGTATTTCTCCTCGAATGGATTGCCCATCGGCTGTGATGCCGACAAATCCGTATCGCCAACCGGCTTTGTCCTCCGATTGGATGTTGAAATTTTCTTTGTCGGAGGTGATACCTTTAAATTCGACGGTAACCGTTTTCCCGGCTGCCGGTATTTTCAGATGAATGGCGTTGAAGCCGTAATTTTCCGGACACCAGGCTTTCTTTACCTGCCACCAACCTTTGCCTTTGTCTTCCAAACAATTTTTGAAATCTGGGAAGGAATTGGCCCAAGAACGAGTAAGGTTGTATACTCGTTTGTAATCGAAGTTGATCAAATGTTGGTAGGCATCGAACATTTCGTCGTTGAACGCTTCCTGGGACAGGTTTTTAATGCGCTGATAGGTCATTACCGGGTCTTCACCCTTTTTCCCTTGGCGGAATAATTCCGCAATGAACGGCAATCCTTCTCTTTCACTCCAGTATTCGAGTACATAGGGGGAACGGTAAATATTCTCGACATGCAGAAAGGCTTTGTGGGTATTCTTTTTGAATGCTTCCCAATGGTAGGTCTCATCGTCTATCCAATGGGGATTGACATGCCAGAGCATCCATTGCGCACCCATTTCGAAAATACCGTTTCCTCCCCAGGCTTCTCCGTCTCCGTCGGCGATCAGTTGAAGTTGAAAACTGTGTCCCAGTTCGTGTGCTACGGCATTCAGCCGTTCTCCCTGAAGACGGCTCGGACTGGCCCAGAATGCACCGATTACCTGATCATAGTCCCCGCCATAAGCCGTCCCTTCCAGAGAATATTGAATCATGGCCATCATCCGGTATTTTTCGCTTTGGGAGCCCGGTAAAACGAATTTTAAAGAATCTCGGTAAAATACATAAAATCTTTCCAGTTGTTGTTTGAGATTTTCCAAATTTACAGACATTTGATGTCCTTCCAGATCCGGGGGTGTCGCCAGATCTTCACCGAATCCTTTTTCCCAAAAGATAACCAGATTGTCTGTATAGGCCATGCGATGATAGGAATAGCGGCAGGTGTCCGAATACCAGTCCTGGCCTGCGAATTCTTTAGGCTGGTAAATTGCTTTTCCGGCAGGAAGCAAAGAGGATTGACCTTGATAATCAGCTGTATTTTGGGCTGAAATCGATTGGGCTGAAAGTCCGATTACGAAAATCAAACCGAATGGAATCGAGTGTTTTTTCATAAATCGTCAGTTTATAAGTTTGTAAGTGTATTTTTTACATCATAAAATTCGATACAAAAATATAATTTTTAAGAAATCATGCAATACTTAAAGAAAGAAAACTGCAAAAAATATCCTTCCCGGACGGAACAAATTCTACTTCTTGTTCCGTCCGGGAAGGAGCACAATTGAATTTAGTTTTTTACTCTTCTATATAGAGATCGTTTTCTCGTTGATAACGACGGAGTTTTCGACGGAGATGGCAAACTTCCTGCTGGAGTTTTTCGATGCGTTCCAGCATGTGGTGGATGGCGTCAATGCCTTCGATGTTGATAGATAGATCGTAATACAGGTGACTGTAACGTTCCAGTTCGCGCAATTGTGAGGCCAAAAGATATTGTTCGCCGTCAATGGTACGGATTTCGATCAGTCCTCCTTCTTCGAGCGAAATGATAAAAGTCGGGTCCGTATGACTTTTTTGGCAATATTCATTGAAAATAATTAATTCAGTATCCATGGTTGAAAGATCTTTAAGTTAGGATTTTTGGAGTTCCCGGAATAATTCTTTTTGTTTTTCGCTTAAATGAGTTGGAAGTTTTACCTCATAGGTAACAAAGAGATCTCCGAACTGTCCGTCTTGTTTGTAAACAGGAAAACCTTTTCCTTTCAATCGAACCTTGGTGCCATTCTGGGTTTCCGGTTTGATTTTCATTTTTACCTTTCCACTCAGTGTGTCGATAATCTGTTCTCCACCCAATACTGCGGTGTACAGGTCAATCGGAACGGTCATGTACAGATCGTCTCCTTCGCGTTTGTATACCGGATCGTCTCCAATCACGAAAGTGATGTACAGATCTCCTGCCGGTCCACCGTTCATGCCGCTTCCTCCCTGGCCATTCAGTTTGATGGTTTGTCCGTCTGCTATACCTGCCGGTACGGTGATTCGTATCTTTTTGCCGTTGACTTCCAGAATTTGTTTGTGGGTTTCGGCTGCATCACGTAGGGATAGATGTAATTCGGCATTATAGTCCTGGCCCTTGAATGCGGAAGAGGTTCTGCGATGGCTTCCCCGCCGGGAACCGAACAGAGATTCAAAGAAGTCGGAAAATTCTCCTTCCTCGCCGTTGAAACTGCCGCTAAAACTGCTTCCGTCTGCAGACGACCAGTAACTGCCGCCCATACCGCCGAAGCCACCGGCTTGTCCTTGCTGTTGATAACGTTGTTTCTGCGCTTCAAATTCGTCAGCGTGTTTCCAATTTTCACCGTAAGCATCGTATTTCTTACGTTTTTCAGGATCGCTTAAAACCTCGTTGGCTTCGTTGATCTCCTGAAATTTTTGTTTGGCTGTCGGATCATTGGGGTTTAAATCCGGATGATATTTTCGAGCCAATTTCTTGAAAGCCTTTTTGATTTCATCCTGGGTAGCAGTCTTGCTGACTCCCAGAATGCCATAATAGTCAATATAAGCCATAATAATATTTTGCAACTTTATTTATATCTGTAAATTTACGATGCAGTTGCCGATATTGTCATTAAAATAAGATTAAATAAGTTTAAAATTTTATTTTGAATTTGTTCATGGAGACTGCAGACATATGGATGTCCGTAAAGATTGTCAATCATTGGGTTAGGGACAAAGAAAATGAAAAAGAATGATTGTTGGCAGATATTCTGCCAATTCTTTTTTCAGGCTTTTGATCGCTAATTCCAAGTGTTTCTCTACGGTACGGGATGACAGACCAAGTTCTTTTGCGATTTCGGTTGCCGTTTTGTGGTCGAAGCGATTCATGATGAATATTTTACGGGCTTGCGGTGGAAGATGGTCGATGGCAGTTACTATGTGCTGCCGCAGTTCTTCTTCTATGTAGTATTCCCAGGTTAACATGCCGATCACATCTCCTTTTTGCATGATTTTTTCCTGATATTCATTTCGGATTTTTAAATGAGACAAGTAGTTTAAGCACCGGTGTCGGATAGATGTAAACAAATAAGATTTTATATTTTCTGTTTTTAAGATACGATTGTCTTCCCAAATATGTATGAATAAGTCATGTACCAAATCTTCTGCAATTTCCGGTACGCCTGTGAAATGTCTGGCATAGACTACCAAACCGTTGTAAAAACGTTTAAATAGTATTTCAAATCTTTGATATTCATCAGATTGTACTGTGAGCATGGATTGTGTCTTTCTATTTGCACAAAGTAAAAGATAAAATTGGGGACCACCAAAAAAAATACATTTTTAACTTACGTATATTTTGTTTTTGAACTGTTTTAATGATGTAGGAAGTTTTTAGAAATTTAAATTTTATAGGATGGAAACAAATATAGGACAACCGGAGAACGATCGGAAAGAGGCTGCTTTAGAGGAGGCGTTGAAGTTGTGGATGGAGATGAAGCAGGTAGATCAGGCAAAAGGTTGGAAGCGGCTGGAAGCTGAGTTGGGACGGAAACGTTCCAGACAGAAATTTTCTTTGCGTTGGAGAAGAATTCGCTGGATTGCAGCTCTGGTTGTTTTACTGATAGGGTTTGGGGGAATTTTCTGGTTACAATCAATGCCGGATGAAGCGGAGATTTTGATAGCGGTAGACTCGAAACAACCTCGGTTGATATTGGAAAATGGGGAACAGATTTCCTTGGGTCATCAGGATGGGGAGCAAGAGAAAATCACAGAAGAGAATTTTGTGATTGACCGCAAAGCCAAAAATATTGTGTATGTGCCATCCTCTTCCGGGAATGATACGACTAAGAAGAGCCTTTCATATAATATTTTAGAGGTTCCTCGAGGTGCCGAATATGAACTGACTTTGGCGGACGGTACGCATATCTGGCTAAATGCAGAGACACGTTTACGCTATCCGGTTTCTTTTGGAGAGAAAGAACGGCGGGTATATCTGGAAGGAGAGGCTTATTTTGAGGTGGCAAAAGATTCTCTGCATCCTTTTCGGGTTGAATCGGCTACTCAGGTGGTGGAAGTATTGGGTACGCAGTTTAATGTATATGCTTATGGCAAAGAAGAACAGGAATATACGACTTTAATTGAAGGGAAGGTGGCTGTAACCGCTTCTTTGTCAGGCCAACAGGTGGTGCTTCTTCCCGGTCAGCAGGTTTCTGTCCTGGGAGCTGACGGGACGCTTGAAGTGGAAGAGGTGGATATCCAGCAAATCATTGATTGGAAAAATGGCGTTTTTGTTTTTGATAATCAAAACCTGGAGGTAATTCTCCGGAAAGTGGCTCGTTGGTATGATGTGGCAGTTTTTTATCGGAATTCGGCGGTTAAATCGATTATTTTTAAAGGGAATCTTCCTCGTTATGGAGAATTGTCAGAGTTGTTGAATGTGTTGGAAAGCAGTTGTGATGTTCATTTTTCTTTACAGGAAAATGTGCTTATTGTAGAATAGTGAAATAAAAGAGGAAAAAGTTGGTAGCTTTTTCCCCTGTATAAAACATCTGTTGGCAGCAGATGCATTGTTTAACTAATAGCTATACAAAATTATGAAAAAAAACAAGATTGGTAGACTTTCCCATCGAGGAAAGTGGCGGAAAATTTTCTTGATTATGAGTTTGAAAATCTTTTTTCTTTTTTTAGGCATCGGTATTTCCCAGGCATCCCTTTATTCGCAGGAGAATCGTTTCCATGTAAAAAAAGAGGGTATTTTGATGGAGGAATTATTTCAGGAGCTTCAGCGTCAATCGGATTACCGTTTTTTTTATGAAAAGGGAATTTTTCAGGGCAATGAACGGGTAAATGTAGATTTTGAAGATGCCTCTTTGCAGCAGATTTTGGATGAGGTATTAACTAAACATGGGTTTAGTTATAAAATGATAGATCATGTGATTACCATCCGAAAAATGCAGCAACAATTTGCTAAAGAACAAAAAGTTGCCGGAAAAGTGACAGACCATCAGAAACAGCCTTTGCCGGGCGTTACGGTACAAATCAAAGGAACGACTTTTGGTACAGTGACAGATGCAGAAGGCCGGTTTTTATTGGCTGTTCCGGAAGACAAGGAGGTGGTATTGGTATTTTCTTTTGTAGGAATGAAAACTCGGGAAATCAAATATGCGGGAGAGGAGTTGCTGGAAGTAAGATTGGAAGAGGAGGTAGCAGAAATGGAAGAGGTGGTTGTGACCGGAATTTTTACACGTAAAAAAGAGAGTTTTACAGGATCATCGGCTACATTTAGCAATAAAGAATTGAAAATGGTTGGAAATTCAAATGTTTTGGAGAGTTTGAAAACGTTGGATCCTTCTTTTGCCATTATTGAAAACAATGAATTCGGTTCCGATCCGAATCATTTACCGGATATTGAAATACGGGGAAAAACCAGTGTGATCGGTTTGACGGAAGAATATAATACGGATCCGAACCAGCCACTTTTTATATTGGATGGCTTTGAGTCAACATTGGCTACGATCAGTGATTTGAGCATGGATCGGGTACAAAGCATTACTGTATTGAAAGATGCTTCGGCAACCGCTATTTATGGTTCGAAAGCTGCAAATGGTGTGATTGTAGTTGAAACGAAGGCACCAGAAGCTGGACAGTTAAGATTGAATTATACTGGAAACTTGAATTTTACTTTCGCTGATTTATCCGATTACAATTTGATGAATTCTTATGAAAAGTTGCAATTTGAAGCGCTTTCAGGATTATACGGTACTTGGGGACCTGATGGATATATCGGTAGTGTTGATGAAGAGAGAAAGTATAACATGCGTTTGAAAGAAGTGAGACGAGGTGTGGATACTTACTGGATGAATGAACCTTTGCGATTTGCGACAACTCATAAACACAATTTGTTTTTAGAAGGCGGTGATGGTTCTATGCGTTATGGAGTTGGTATGAGTTATGGGAAAACCCAAGGTGTGATGAAAGGGTCTGGGAGAGATGTATTGAATGGTAACATTCGATTGATTTATCGGAAGGGGCGCATTGCTTTTACGAATTCTTTGAATGTCGATTATACAATGGCAGAACGGGAAAGTGTTGCTTTTAAAGAGTTTGCCCGTACCAATCCGTATTATCGTAAAACGGATGAAAATGGTGAGCCCGTGAAAATTTTGGAATCATATTCCTATCTGGATATCAATACTTTCTCTATTAAATATGAGAATGTGTATGGACCGTTTTATGATCTGTGTAATAATAATTTTGATCATACAAAAACTTTTGGAATCACCAATAATTTTGAAGTTGACTGGAGAGCTGTCGATGAATTGAGGATTCGGGCCAAAATTGGAGTCAATAAATCGAATGAACAAGCAGAAAAATTTTCATCACCTTTTAATTCCGAGTATGTGGATAAAGATGATAATGAAAAGGGGGCTTATACAGAGTCTGAAAAACATGCTTTTGGTTATGACGGGGATTTAAGCATTACTTATGGAAAATTACTGGCTGAACGCCATATGGTCAATGCTGTCGCTGGAATGCGTTTTACTCAGTCTTCTTCGGATTTGAATGGTTATACGATGCGAGGTTTTATCGACGATGAATTTTCCAATCCTACTTTCGCTCAGGAATATAACATTGATCAAAAGGTGTATCAGCAGACGAAGAAAAGAACGGCAAGTTATTATGTAAACATTGGTTATTCATATGATAATCGGTATTTATTGGATGCTAGCTGGCGAGCTGACGGCGCTTCTGTTTTTGGGGTAAATAAACTTTTTACGAATACCTGGTCTGTGGGAGTGGGTTGGAATCTTCATAATGAATCTTTTCTGCAGGAAGTCGGTTGGTTGAATTTACTCAAGTTGAGAGCTTCCATCGGAAATCCTGGTAATCAAAATTTTGACGCCTATATTGCCATGAAGATTTATTCTTACAACAATCATCATACGAATCCATGGGGTGTAAGTGCTTTGATTAATAATTTTGGAAATAAAGATTTGGAATGGCAGAAAACTTTAGATCGTAATATAGGATTTGATCTCGTTTTGTTCAATAATCGTTTGCGGATGAATTTCGATTATTTTTCCAAAAAGACCGATCCTTTGTTAGTATATACGGGGGTTCCTTCTTCAACGGGGTCGACTCAGATTCCGACCAATGTCGGCGGGCAGTTGACTAAGGGATTTACTTTGGTTTTGAATTATGCTTTCGTAAAAAAAGAGAATTTACTTTGGCAAGTGAATGCTACTTTGCGGCATTTAACTTCTGAATATCGGAATGTAAGCGAGTACCTGTCAAAATTTAATGAGGAAAATAAGACCAAGAACATGTTGAGGTATTATGACGGTGGAAGTCCTTCAGATTTGTGGGCTGTACGTTCTGCCGGTATAGATCCGATTACTGGGCGTGAAATCTTTTTACACAAAGACGGTTCCCAAACGTTTACTTATAATTCAGATGATGAAGTCGTTGTGGGGAATAGTGATCCAAAACTAGAGGGGGTTATTGGAACCTCATTTTATTATAAGGGTTTTTCTGTTTCTGCCAATTTCCGCTACCGTTTGGGAGGGCAGATCTTTATGGAAACTTTATATGATAAAGTCGAGAATATTTCATTTACCGATGTGCATTACAACCAAGACAAGCGGGCTTTGTATGATCGTTGGAAAAATCCGGGTGATAAGGCAAAGTTTAGAGCGATCTCTACGACAGCAGATACACCGATGTCTTCCCGTTTTGTTGCGGACAACAATGTATTTTCTGGAGAATCGATCTCTATCGGATATGAAACACAAGGAAAATGGTTGCGATCTATTGGCGCTTCTTCAATGACGGTCAGGGCTTATATGAATGATATCTTTCGGATTTCTTCCGTAACGAATGAAAGAGGTATAGATTATCCCTTTGCCCGTTCTGTATCCATGTCTTTGGGGTTGAGATTTTAAATTAAAATGTTTAACGATGGAAAGAATGAAACTGATCATAAGATATTTGACGGCTTTTTTGCTGTTAGCGTGCTCTGCATGTGAGTCTTGGCTTAATGTAACGCCTTCGGATCGTTTGTCTGAAGATATGCTTTTTGAAGATAGAGAAGGATTTATAAAAGCATTGAATGGTGTATACATAGAACTGAACGCGACTCAACTTTATGGGAAAGATATGACTGCTGGAGCTTTGGATGTTATGGGACAGTATTATAATGTGTCCGCATCTTCTCATGTGTTCGGACAATATGGAAAATTGATATATACGGAGAACAATGAGAAAACATTGTTTGACAATATGTGGCAAAAATGTTATCTGGTCATTGCCTGTTGCAATACGATCATTGAAAAATGCGATGAAAATACGGCCAATTTGTCTCCGGTATGGTTGGGGACGATTAAAGGAGAGGCTTTGGCTTTAAGAGCGATGCTTCATTTTGATATGTTGCGTTTGTTCGGTCCCTTGACATCAGAATTGGAAAAGGAAAGTATTCCTTATCAGACCAGTTCTATACAGGAGGTAACCCCTATATTGTCTGGAAAAAAAGTCATAGAATTGATATTGGATGATTTGAAAGCGGCTTTGAATTTGTTGAAGGAATCCGATCCTTATTTTGTGAGTGAAGAGTTTTCTGATACAGATATAAATTATAGACAGTTCAGAATGAATTATTTTGCGACAAAAGCATTGATGGCACGAGTTTATCTTTGGGCCGGAGATAAGAATAATGCTTGTATGACAGCAAAAGAAGTTATTGCAGAGGGACAACAGGAAGGTGCGGAATTATTCCCGTTTGTGACGAATGAGGCTGCTACATCTTCGAATCCGGACCGAATATTTTTTACAGAAGTATTGTTCGGAATATATAACTCTACTCGGGAAAAATTGCATGAAGAGTTGTTTGCTCCCACGCTGGAGTCTACAAGTATTCTGACTTTGGCCAGTACAGCCCGCCGGGATGAATTGTATGATGAAAATGATTATCGATATCAAGTTTGGTCGACTTATAACAATAATGGTACCTCCGTGCTCTATCAACGGAAATATGAAAAACAGGATAACGTGACGGATAGTCGACAATATATGATTGCGCTGATTCGAATGAGTGAAATGTATTTGATTGTGGCAGAATGTTCAGAGAATTTGGATGAGGCGACTTCTTATTTGAATATTTATCGAAATGCCCGTAATTGTTTCAGTATTTATCCGACCCGGGAAAATATGATAAGTACGTTGGCGGATGAGTATAAAAAAGAGATGTTGGGCGAAGGCCAGTTGTTCTTTTTTTATAAACGTCAGGAAATGATAAATATTCCAGATGGAAATCTGGCAAGTGGGACAAAAAACGTGGAACTTAGCAAATATGTCATCCCATTGCCGGAAAGTGAGACAGATCAACGGATCAACAGTATGGATATTTCAAAATAAGTGACTATGAAAAGAATTTTTTATATATGGGTTTTGCCTTTGATCTTATTGGGTTGCGAAAAAGATCTGATGGATTATGAAGGATTGGAAGGCGTATATTTTGCTGTGCAATGGGGAGATTCCTGGGGAAGTGAGAAAACCTGGCCATATCAGCCATATACGGATGTACATTTTATTAATTTGTCGGGGGATACCGCAACGGTATTGGTACGGGTAATGACGACCGGTCCGGTGAAGGATTATGACCGTCCCTTTCGGGTAGAAGTGAACCCGGATAGTACCGATTTAACGGAAGGTGTTGATTATTTGCCTTTAGTAAATGAAGTCATCATACCTGCGGGGGAATATGCGGCAGATGTGCCTGTGTGTTTGATTCGCACGGAAATTTTACAACAAGAAGAAAAACGATTGGGATTACGTTTGGTTGCCAATGAATATTTTTCACTTTCGTTTCCCGAGTGGGATGCCATTGCCGGCTCTTATCAGAGTGGTCCGATACACGATCATTTTGACGCTTCTTTACATACTTTACATATCAGCGATTTTATGGTACGTCCTGCAATCTGGGTCGGTACGGACAGTTCTCCCTATTACGATGGTAACGAGTCCGGTTCGTGGGGGGCTTTTAGCCGGAAAAAATTAGAATTGATTTGCGAGTATTTTGACTTGACTTACAATGATTTTATGAGTAATGAGACGATGCCGATGGCTTTGCAGATGTTGATTTATAAAAAAATGTCGCAGGTATTGATTGAACATTACAATGCCAAGGATCCGATCCTGGAAGATGACGGACGCTTGATGTGGTTTGAAGGTTGTCCCTGGAGTTCAAAAATAGGCGTTCCCTGGGTACCTGATGAAGATTATTATGATTAAATGAAAAATGCGATGAAAAAGTTAATATATATATTGTCAGTTTTTTTACTGACGGCTTGTTACGATGATAAGGGCTCTTATGATTATCATGATATTTGTGAGGTAACCATTGAAGGAATAGAATCGGTGTATGAAGTCGTTTATCGAGAAAGTATTCTGGAAATAGATCCACAAGTAACTGTTACAGAAGGTGATATTAATGATACAACCCGTTTTGCTTATGAATGGAGGGCAAATGTGGCTTATAATTCTACAGAATTGCTCGGTACGGATCGGGTTTTACGTTATCGTGTAGACTTGGCTCCAAGAGATTATATACTGTATTTTCGGGTGACTGACCTTCAAACGGATGTAGTTACTGTCATGACTTCGACTTTAAAGGTGGGGGTGGCTTATTCAAAAGGAATCTTGTTATTGGGGGAAGATTCTCAAGGGTATGTTGATGTGCAGATGTTGTCCATGTTGAACGATACAATATTGTATAAGGATTTGTTAAAAGATAATGGTTTACCGCCGTTGAAAAATCCGGTGGATATCATTCATACGGGTGCTGCCAATGACAGTAAATATATTAAATTGTGGGTATTGACTGAGGATCAGGGATATTCTCTTGATCGTCAAACTTTTACAGGTTCGGAAAGCGATGTTTTTAGTGATTTGTTGTTTTTGTCACGAGATTATGAAACGAAATTTGTTCCTGTCGATATTATTCCCAGGACTAAAGACAAATCGGGCAATACTGGCGGTTTTGGAGGCTATTATAGAGCGGTTGTTTGTAGTAATGGATATATATTCAGCAGTTATTTGGGCTTGATGGGGGGAGATTACTACAACGATCCTGTAAATTGTTTGAGTACAGATGTCAATACCTACTATGAAGCTTTCCCATATTTGTTTTACACGTTGAATAGTTATGGCGGATTTGTTTGGTTTGATGTTCAGAATAAACGATTTTTGAAAGTGGGTTCATTTGCTTCGAATTCTTCTTTGATGGAAGATTCTGCAGATGATCCTTTCCCGTGGAATCAGGGATCGACGGAGCGGATGTTGGTTTATGGGGAAAATGGATTGAATGGGGGAAATTCTTCCGGAGTTTCATTTGCCATCATGAAGGATCCTGCCGGATCATACTATATATATAAGTTTTTGGCAACGAGTAACCCGACAAAAGAGAGTTGTTATACGATTACACCGGTTGCTGCTAATTTTGAACAGGCAGAACATTATGCTTTTTCTTCCCGGCGAACGGTGGTTTATTATTCTGTCGGTTCTGTATTGTATGCTTATGATTATAATCGAGGCAATGAAAAACTGTATACTTTTGATATGGGAGATCCAATTACCATGTTATCTTTTGATACGACCATCGAACCGAGTGAAAATCCTTTATATGTTGCCACTTACAATACAATGAATGGTGGAAAACTGCAAAAATATATCCAGGATGTCCATCCGGATTATGTCGGTTTGATGCCGGACGAAGCTTCTTGTTGGACCGGATTGACTAAAATAAAGCGAATGAGCTGGAGAGCTATACAGTAATTGAATGAAACGATTAAAAGGAAAAACATGAAAAATGGATTAATATTATTGTGTTTGTTTTTGATGATTGTGGCAAATGTGGATGCTGGAGTTGTGAAATTATCCGGTTCATTGAAACAGTTCGGTCTGGATCGTGTGACCATGAATTGTGATGGAATTGCTGCAGAAGTTTATAATGACAAATCCATAGAAATCGTTTTGGATACCAATGGACGGTTTGATTTGAAGCTGAAATTGAAACATCCCGCTTATTATAGAGTAGGACAGAATGTTTTATATTTGTCTCCGGGGGATGAATTGGAAATTGTTTTTAATCGGACGGTTGCATTGACGACTTTTGAAGGACGCGGAATGGTTGCCAATAATTATTTGAAAAACAACGCGAAAGTGAATGCCTGGGATGTTGTGAAGATCGGACAAAAGTTAAATCCGTTTGGACTTCCGGAAAAGATAATGCCTTTTGATGTTTATCAAAGTAAGGTAGATAGTATTGTCGGAATTTGCTTGAAAGAATTGGAGTGTTTGGAAGGGGTTTCTCCTGAATTTCGAAAATTGGAAAAAGTGCGTCAGAAAGCTTCTCAATTGTGTGCTTATTTAGATTATTTTTCCGCTGGACAATTGAGCAATTATGATGATACGCCTGAGATAAAGCTGGAAAAGAAACAGGCTTTTTATCGGACGATAATGGAGATTGTCGATCCTTTGTTGCAAGAGATTTCTGTTTCTGATCGTTATTTGGAATTGCCGGAAGTTCGAACTGTTTTGTTGGAGTGTGATGAATCTCAGGTTTTTCATTTCCAAAAGTCTATCGCTTTTGAAGAATTGAAGCGTGTCCTGGCAAAGGCAGCACAATTGGATTTAGGTTTAATGCAGAAAGATTATCAAATGTTTGCAGAGTTTTCCCGTCAGATTCGGAACAAAGATTTGAGCAGTTCTTTTAAAGCGAAATTGCAAGAGCGGGAGCGTTTGATGGAAGGGTGTACAGCCGTGGATATCCCGTTTAAGGATATTGATGGAAAAGAATGGCATTTAAGCGATTTTAAAGGGAAAGTGTTATATGTTGATTTCTGGGCTACCTGGTGTTTGCCCTGTTTGTTTCAGATGCCGGCATTCGAGGCTTTGAGTGAAAAATATCCGGAAATTCAATTCATAGGTATTTCTATTGATCAGAAAGAGGAATGGTGGAAGAAGAAATTGGAAAAGAATGGCATTCCGGAACATGTCAAAGAGTTTTTAGCAGATCCGTATGTAGTGGGAGAAGCCTGGGATCTTTCTTCTATCCCTCGTTTTTTATTGATTGATGAGGATTTTAAGATAATTAATGCGTTTTCTCCCCGTCCTTCGGAAAAAGAAAAGATAGAACCTTTATTGGAAAGCCAAATAAAGAATTAGTCGGCCAGCAGTGTGTGTTCTATCAGGATTTTGATGCCGATGGCAATTAAAATAAGGCCTCCGAGTAGTTCTACTTTGAGGCCTTTCATTTTGCCGAATCGAAAACCGCAGAGGACACCCGTGAAAGAGAGGAAGAAGGTAGTAAAGGCGATGATGAGGGCGGGATACCAGATGGCGGTTTTCAGAAAGGCCATGCTGACGCCGACAGCCAGGGCATCGATGCTGGTGGCGACACCCAGGGTAAACAGCATTTTGTTGGAAAAGGTGATCAGACTGCTTTCGTTTTCTTTAAAAGATTCGTAGATCATTTTTCCACCCAGATAACTCAACAATACAAAGGCGATCCAGTGATCGAAGTTGGTGATGTAATTGCTGAAATGAATTCCCATGGCCCATCCCAGCCAAGTCATGCCTCCTTGGAATCCCCCCATGATCAGGGCCATTTTCAGAGATTTCCTGAGGCAGAACGGTTTCATGCAAATACCGCCGCTGATACTGACGGCAAGACTGTCCATGGAAAGACCGATGGCGATTAATAGGATGGTGATGAAACTCATGATGTCTGTTTTGAGGAAGCAAAGATAGCATTTTCGAAGATAAGTCGGGGGGGCTTGAGAAGTAAATTTCCGGTTGATGGGGGAAATAGAGGAAGGGAGCATTGTTTTTACTGACAAGGATGCGGAAGATTCCTTTTGTAAAATCGAATTGTTTGCTTTATTTTTGTAAGGAATAACAATCTGCTTGGCTATGGAATTGCAGACAATCGTGAAAATGGACAGACCGGCATTTCAGCTGGATTATTCCACCCGTCTTTTGCTGCTGGGGTCTTGTTTCGTGGAGAATATCGGGGCAAAATTGGCCTATTATAAATTTAAGGTCGATCTTAATCCCTGCGGTATTGTTTACAATCCGATGTCGGTGGCTGATACGCTGGAATGGCTGTTGAGTGGCAGATATTTTACGCCGGAGGATTTGTTGTACAATGATCATAAATGGGTGAGTCTGAGTCATCACGGACGTTTTTCGTCTCCGGATCAAGAGCAATGTCTCCATCAGATCAACACCCGTTTGGAAGAGGCGCGGCGACATCTGCGGGAGGCGGATGTGCTGATTCTGACCTGGGGAACGGCCTGGGTATATCGTCATCTGGCTACCGGTCGTGTGGTGGCGAACTGTCATAAGTTTCCTGCCGCTGATTTTGAACGTTTCCGTTTGCAGGTGGAAGAAATTGTCCGGGTGTATGTCGATTTGCTCAATCGGCTGAGAAAATGGCGGCCGGAGTTGAAAGTCCTGTTTACCGTCAGTCCCATTCGGCACTGGAAGGATGGGGCCCATGGCAATCAGTTGAGCAAAGCGGTGTTGTTGCTGGCAATCGAGCGACTGACCGAATGTCTGGAGCAGGTGTTTTATTTTCCTTCCTATGAAATCGTGATGGATGAACTTCGGGACTATCGGTTTTATGCGGACGATATGTTGCATATTTCATCCCAGGGTATTGAATATATCTGGGATAAGTTCCGCACGCTTTATATGACCGCAGATACGTTGTCCTGGATGAAGCGGATCGAGCAGGTAAATAAAAATCTTGCTCACCGGCCTGCAGATCCGGAGGCTCCGGCTTATCGGGAACTGATGCAGAGAACTTCTCGGGAACAGGAGCTGATTGAACGGGAGTTGCGGATTTCTTTCAGTTGATGAGGGTTTCTGTTTTTTCTTCCTCGAGAATGTCCTGCATGGGAACACGTTTCAAATCGTCCAGCGTGATTTCGGTTTTTACGGCATAGCTGGCCGGATAGATCTTGCGAATCCGGTGAAGGTCCGGGATACATTCGAGTCGGTTGCGATAATTGCCTACCCGGATTTTAAAATCCGGATCGAAATATTTCAGATAGGCCGGAATGTCTTGAAAGGTCTGCTCAAATTCGTCCCGCATTTTTTTCAATTGTTCGATGTTGCATCCGAGAGAGTTGACGGAATAAATCTGAATGCGATAGCCGCTGAATGTTTTCTTCTTTTCATTCAGATGCACCTGCCATTGCAGCAGGTCGTTGATGTGCCGGTCGCTTGAAATCCGTACCTGGCCGCTATGGAGCGAATCTGTTTGAAGCTCCTGGATGATATCATGATGAGGTTCTTCCTCTATGGTCAGTGTGTCAGTTTCCTGTGCAAAAAGTTGAAACGGTAGAAACAACAGGATCAAGAAAAAATATTTATTCATTGCATTAAATTTGAGGCGAAGATAAAGAATTTAGGGTAAATGAAAAAATATTTTCAGGGTTACCTGTGGACAATTATTTGTTGCAGAAACTGTTTTCCGGCAAAAACGAGTTAAAAAAGCGTTAATAGAGAATAAGGAAGGATTGAATACGATAAAAAGGCCTAAATTTGCTTCATCAATTAAAAAATACAGTATTATGTGTCAAGCTACAGATAAACAGATCATAGAAATATTGAAGATGGAAACGATTCCGGCCTTGGGATGTACGGAACCGGTTGCTTGTGCTTTAGCATGTGCTCGATGTCAGGAAGAGTTGGGAGGAGTGCCGGAACACATTGATGTATATGTCAGTGGAAATATTTACAAGAATGGAATGGGGGTTGGAATTCCGGGAACCGGTATGACCGGTTTGCCTATTGCGGCTGCTTTGGGGGCTGTGTGTGGAAAAACGGCCTATGGTCTGGAAGTATTGAAAGAGGTGTCTGTAGGCGACCATTTGGCTGTCGCCAAGTCTTTGCTGGAAAAACAGGCGGTAGCCATCCATTTGAAGGAAGATGCTCCCGATAAATTGTATGCGGAAGCCATTTGCAGAAAAGGAAATGACACCGTGAGGACCATCATCGTTCATGGACATACCAATATTACCTTGGTGGAAAAAAATGGGAAAGCTGTTTATCGGAAAGATTTTACGCCGGTTGCGGCTGAAAAGAATGAGCGTGCCGAATTGAGTATTGCCCGGATTTGGGAATTTATCCATACGATCGATGTTGCCGATATCGAATTTGTGTTGGAGGGGGCCGAGATGAACAAGGCGATTTCCGACGAAGGGCTGAAAAGTGAGTACGGCTTGCAAATAGGCAAAACCTTGAAGGAAAATATCGACAAGGGATTGTTGGAGAATGACTTTCTGAATAATGCCCTGATTCGGGCAACTGCCGCTTCGGATGCCCGTATGGATGGTTGTGAAAAACCGGTAATGACCAATTCCGGTAGTGGAAATCAGGGAATTACGGTTTATTTGCCGGTAGTGGTGGCTGCTGAACAGTTTAATTGCTCCCGCGAACAACTGATACGTGCTTTGGCATTGAGTAATCTGGTGGCAGCCCATATCCATTATTATATGGGACACCTCTCTGCTTTGTGCGGTATTCTGATTGCCGGTACAGGATCTGCTTCTGCCATTACTTATCTGATGGGGGGAACCTACGAACAGATGGTCAATACCATTAAAACCATGTGTTCCAACCTGACCGGAATGATGTGTGACGGAGCAAAACAAGGTTGTGCCCTGAAAGTATATTCCGGTGTTTCTGCTGCCGTACAGGCTGCTCTGTTATCCATGAAAGGAATCAAAACCCACAACGACGGTATTATTGAAGAGGATATCGAGAAGACGATCCGCAACGTCGGTATCATCGGTACTACCGGCATGGAACAGACCGACAGGACGATTCTGAATATTATGTGTCGGAAACAATAATTTTTTTCCTCATATGATTTTCCCGGAATTTTGGTGCTTTACAGACCACGATTCCGGGATTTTTTATCTGCTTTTTCCGGATTAATTCCAAACTCTATTGTCTACAAAAAATTTAATATCTATCTTTGTTTTCTGTTCTTGCAAAGAGATAATCAAGTAGTTTGAATGTTAAAAACGAACGATTAAAACAGCTGTGTTTTAAATCTCTTTTCTTTTTCTGGCTATTTTATAATCCTCATCTAATCAGTCTTTTCAAAATTCATTTATTAACATCTCGGCTATTTTTTCATTACAAATTTAATCGTTCGTTTTTTTTGTAAACATGTTGTCAATGAATTTGGATGCTCAATTCAAATTTTCGATATGTGCAGTGTTTTATAACCTTATTTGTTATTCCAAACGATAGTTATCTTTTCAGTTTTATTTCTTCGTCCGGCTGCCTGAGCTCCTTCCCGTTTTTGGACGTAAAAGAGTCTCCCGGTGGCGTCGCCGTGGGTTGCTACACGCATAGGGTAACAGACCGAGCGTGAATCATCCGGTCTACAAGTGATTGGGATGGTGGGGAAACCCCCGAAGGCAACGCCGCTACGATGGTTCGGGAGCGGGAGTTCGATTCTCCCGGTAGCGACTATGCGGCGATGCCTTACCGCCAGTAAACCGGGGTCATCAAAAATTTGATTCAGGATCTGAAACTCGAAGTCATTGCCGTTTATGCCAAAATTTTATTTGTGTACTTTAAATTTTAATTTATGTCTTCAGACAATACCCGCCGTATAGCTAAAAATACAGGATTTTTATATGTCCGGATGCTGCTGACGATGGGAGTGGCGTTTTATACTTCACGAGTTGTATTGAATGCCTTAGGGGTGGAGGATTACGGGATTTATAATGTGGTGGGAGGAGTGGTGGCGATGTTTTCGTTTTTGACGGGGATGTTTACCAATGCAACCCAACGTTTCCTGAATTATGAAATGGGGTTAGGCAATCGAAAGCGTTTGAATGAGATTTTCAGTATGAGTATTACATTGAATGCAATGATTGCATTTTTGATTGTATTGGTTTCGGAAATTGTCGGATTATGGTTCATCAATCATAAATTGGTTATTCCTGAAGATCGCTTGACGGCAGCCCATTGGGTGTTTCAGTTTTCTTTGCTGACCATGGCTGTGACAATCATAAGTACTCCTTACAATGCTGTAATTATAGCAAATGAGCGGATGAGCGCGTTTGCATATATTTCAGTAGCAGAGTGTTTATTGAAATTGGGTGTGGCTGTTGTCATTGCATTTTGCAGTGGAGACAAACTGATTATATATGGTGCGTTGTTGTTGGTGGTGGCTTTTATTGTGAGGGCGATTTATTCTTTGTATTGCAGAAGAAATTTTGAGGAGTGTCGTTATAAATTTTATTGGGACCGGACATTGTTTTATGAGATGGGGACGTTTGCGGGGTGGGACATGTACGGAAATTTTGCTTTTGTGATGATCACCCAAGGGGTGAATATGTTGTTGAATATGTTTTTCGGGCCTGCGGTAAATGCTTCGCGGGCGATTGCCGTACAAGTTCAGTCGGCAATACAAGGGTTTGCCACAAATTTTATGATGGCTGTGGAGCCTCGTATCACACAGGATTATGCGCAGGGAAGGAGAGAGGAAATGTTCCGACTTGTTTTTCTTTCTTCAAAATTTTCTTTCTTTTTGCTATTGTTGCTTTGTTGTCCTGTATTGGTTGAAACGGAAAGTATTTTAAAAATTTGGTTGGGACAGGTTCCTGGGTATTCGGTTATATTTGTGCGGTTGATATTGATTCAGACATTAATCAGAATTTTGCAAAATCCTTTTCATTCGGCATTACATGCTACCGGAAAAATGCGAAAATATCAACTGGTAAACGGGAGTTTGCTGTTGCTGAACGTTCCGATATCTTATGTCTTGTTACGTCATGGTGCCGACGCTCCAGCCGTATTTGCTGTATCTATTGTAGTGACGATTGTTGCTTTGTTTGCGTTGTTATATCTTTTGAAAAAGACGATAGGTTTCCCGGTCGGAAGATATGTAAAAGAAGTGTTACAGATTGTAGTGTATGTCAGTATTTGTTTGTTCGCTTTGAATATCTGTTATATTTACCTGTCGCAGGATTTTGTTAAGTATATACGTTTTTTCAGTAGAGTTGTAGTTGCATTGGGAAGTACTTTTGTTGCGGTATGGTTTGTCGGTATGCGATCTGTGGAACGGAAAGTGCTTGTCTTGTATGTCAATACCGCTTTGAAAAAGTTTGTTCATTAATCAAAAACAGAGGGAAATAAAAATTTGTTGTCTTTTTTATTCTTAATATACAGTGTGAACGCTTGTTGCAAATAATGCAATAGGTGTTTGTTATAAAATGGACTTTAATTTTATGGAAATTGATAAAGAGGTTTTCTTGAAAATCCAGCAGCAGATGGATTATGTTTCCCATTGGCAAGGGTTGGGAAATTTGGAAAAGTCGTTATTTGAGGAAAATAAACCAATTATTTATTGGGTTGATAGTATTGAAGATCCTCATATATGTTGTTGGGGAAAAATTTCGAACAAACCGTTTATCGGTAAAATGTTGAGAATTTATGGAGAGGCTGTAAAAGGAAAATTAGATCGTGACAGGGTCAGTACTTTTTATGGAAGTCTTGTTGATGAATTGGGTGATAAGTATGCATTTATTTTTATATCCAGTGAATGTGTGTATGATGTGAATTATGAAATAGGTATACGTTTGGCAGGTTTTTTACGTCCTAGAAATACTGCTTTATGTCCGCTGTCCATTGTGTTGGATTTTTTGAATGAGAATCCTCGGAAAAAGAGTTGGAAATATCAGTTGTCGCAGGCCAAACGTCTGAATTTGCAATTTAAAAGTATAGATAAGCCTAATAAAGAGGAGATAAAGATGTTTGTGGATATGTATGCCGAAATGGCTGTAACGAAAGGTTTAAGCCAGCGTTGTCGGGAAGTGGGGTTGCAAGTTCTGTTGCAGGATCCTCATTATCGTTTATTTGTTATATATACTCCAGATGGGAAACCTTTAGCTGCTCATATTGATCACGTTTACGGACAATGGGGCTATCATATTATGTCTGCCAATTCTAACTTAGCCCGTGAATTGAAAGGTACTACTCATTTATTGATGGAAAATGTATTTGAATGGATGAAAAGCAATGGTGTTCGTTTTTATGATATGGGTAGGATTGGTCCGGGAAGGAAAAATTCAAACAGTGTGTATGAGTTTAAAAAGTATTCCGGAGGAGATTTTGTGCAGTATAATGGAGAATGGATTTATGCAAGAAAGAGGTGGGTTGAATATTTATTGGCTTATATTGTAAAAGAACGTTGGTGATAAAAATATGTCGGTTGTGAAAATAATAAAAGAGTTATTCCATCATTTGACTGAGAAGGAATGGAATATCGGCTTTATACTGAAGTCTCCGGAAGAGATTTTGCAATCAGATAAACTCGATGTACATTGGGTGAAACACAAATATAAGGACCGTTGGTTTGCGGATCCTTTTATTTTATCTGTGACAGAAAGTGAGGTTGTATTGTTGGTAGAAGAAAAATATCATCCGATAAACAGAGGACGAATTTCCAAATTGATTGTTGACCGGGAAACCATGTGTTTGAAAGAGTGTGTTCCGGTTCTGGAGTTGGATACTCACCTTTCGTTTCCTGCAATATTCCGGGAAGGGAAATCCATTTACGTTTATCCGGAAAATTCAGAGGCATCGCACTTGAAAGTATACAGGTATCATGAAGATACGGATACCGTCACTCCGGAATGCCTATTAAGTCATGAGCCATTGACGGATGCAGTGATCAGTACCTGTTTGGGAAGCCCTTGTCTGTTGGCGACTAGTTTGCCGGAACCAAACGGAAGTGTATTAGGAGTATATGGCGCAGAAAAATGGAATGGGGTTTATGAATTGAAATATAAAGTAGAGTTTCCTGACAATACGGCTCGAAGCGCTGGAAAAATATTTAAAGCCGATGACTATTTTATTCGGCCGGCTCAGGATTGTAACCGTTCTTATGGAAGAGGAATTGTGTTGCAAAAAGTGGGGTTTGATAATGGAAAGCTCATTTTTCAGGAGTTGAAGCGTTTTTATCCTGCTTCTTGGAGATATCCATTAGGATTGCATACCCTTAATGTGGAGGAGCATGTGGTAGTGGTTGACGGTTTAGGTTTTCGGAAGCCTATTGTCGGTTATATTTTAGAGCGACTTCGTGAAATAATGAGACTTTTAAAATAATGAGATTGCTGTTTTATATTTCGAGTATGAGGGCTGGAGGTGCGGAACGTGTTATGTCCGTGCTCTGCAACGGGTTTGCTGAACGAGGAAATGACGTGTATCTGGCTACCAATACGGAAGTTCCGATTTCTTACCGGTTAGATAAAAAGGTGCATCTTCTTGATCTATATCCACATGGATATAAAAACATGAACCGTTATGTTCGTTTTGTGTCTTTGTACCGTTCTGTCCGTAAAATTGCCCGGATGGTAAAACCGGATGTCATTATTGCTTTTATGGGGATGTCTACCAAGGCATATTGGGCTACCCGAGGGCTGTCTATTCCGGTTATCGCTTCGGAACATACGACTTATGACCGGATTTTGCCTAAAGGGGATTGGTTCAGAATGAATTATATGGATCGGTTGGCTACGCGGGTAACGGTGTTAACCCAACATGACTATGATTATCTGGGACGGCGATTGCCTCGAAAAGTGGTGATGCCGAATCCGCTTTCATTTCCAATATATGCAGAGAAAAATCCAAGATGTAAAAGTGTGTTGGCTGTAGGTCGTTTAGATGGTTGGAAAGTCAAAGGTTTTGATAATTTGATTAAAGTCTGGGCGGAAATCTCGAAATTGAATTTAGGTTGGAATTTGGATATTGTGGGAGGGGGGAGTGAAGACAGTTATGCTTATCTGCAATCGTTGGTTCGGCTGTATCAGACAGAACAGACCGTTCGTTTTTTAGGATACAGGGCTGATGTCGATCGATTAATGCGGGAACATGCCGTATTTGTTCTTTCTTCACGAAATGAAGGTTTTCCGATGGGATTGCTTGAAGCCCTGTCACAGGGATGTGCTTGTATCAGTTTCAATTGTATTTCCGGACCGAATGAAATGATTACTCCCGATGTGAGTGGGATTTTAGTTGAAAATCAGAATCTGGATCAGTTGAAAAACGCGCTGTTGAAAGTAATGACAGACGAAGTATTGCGTGAAAAGTTGTCTTCCAATGGAGTAAAGGAAGCAGAACGTTTTACGGAGCAGAAGATCATGGACAGGTGGGAGTGTTTGTTTAAAGAAGTATTAAAAGAAAAGGAATGATTCGCTTATTGGTAGCTGGTGATTTTGTCCCTTCGGCGCGGACTGTCGGATTGATTCGCAATGGAGATGAAAAGTCGCTTTTCGGGGAATTTATATCTGTATTCAGGCAGACGGATTATAATATCGTCAATCTGGAATGTCCCGTTGTCTTGGAAGACAAAATTGGAGGGATTGAAAAGAGTGGACCTCATTTGAAGACGGGGTGCGAAGCAGTGGAAATATTGAAAAAAAGCGGTTTCCAATTGGTCACATTGGCCAATAATCATTTTTACGATTATGGCGATAAGGGAGTGGAAGACACACTTGAGACGTGTCGTTCATTGGGAATGGATACCGTTGGCGGAGGTTTGAGCTTGCAGGAAGCTTCCCGAATTTTTTATAGAAAAATTCAAGGTAAAACATTTGCATTTATCAATGTTTGTGAACATGAATTTTCCATTGCATCTGAATCGCATGGAGGTTCTAATCCATTGGATCCGATGGATAATTATTACCAGATTCAGGACGCCGGTCAGAATGCTGATTATATTATCGTTGTGGTACATGGCGGACATGAGGGGTATCGATTACCGAGTCCTCGTATGAAACGGACTTATCGTTTCTTTGTAGATGCAGGAGCTCATGTCGTAATAGGACATCATACCCATTGTTATAGCGGATATGAAATTTATCATGGGGCTCCCATTTTTTATAGTTTGGGTAATTTTTCTTTTGACCATAACAAGATTGACAAAGAGTGGAATGAAGGTTATGCTGTTTTGTTGAAGATCGATGAAGATAAGTTTGAATTTGAGATTATTCCTTATGTACAGGGAGATGAACAAGCCGGTGTTCGTATAATGTCTGCTCGGGAAAAACAGGTTTTTGATGAAAGTATCTGTCAATTGAATCGAATAATAGCTGATTCCCGGCTTTTGGCAGATGAATTCCACCGTTTCTGTTTGTCAAGGGAGCGTAGTTTGTATTCTTATTTCGAACCGTATTCAAATAAATATTTGATTGGATTGTTTATCAGACATTTGCTGCCTTCCTTTTTCAATCGGAGGAAGTTGTTGATCAGATTGAATATGGTTCGTTGTGAAGCGCATAGAGATTTGTTGATAACAAGTTTAAAAAATTTATTTGAAAAATGAGAATAGGGATACATCATCGGCCGGGATCATTTAGCGATACCTGGATAAAATATTGTCAGGAGCATGCGATTCCGTATCAACTTGTGGATGTCTATCGTTATGATATTATTGACCAGTTAAAGGATTGTGATGTATTTATGTGGCATTTTGCCCAGTACGATTATAGGGATATGTTAATGGCACGCCCTCTTTTGAATGCTGTGGAAAAGATGGGAATACGGGTTTTTCCAGATTATGAAACGAATTGGCATTTTGATGATAAGATTGGCGAACAGTATTTATTGGAGGCCATCGGTGCTCCTGTGGTTCCCGGATATGTGTTTTATACACTTCGGGAGGCATTGGAATGGATAGATAAGAGTACTTTCCCAAAGGTATTTAAGTTGCGGGGAGGTGCTGGGGCTGCTAATGTTCGTTTGGTGAAGAGTCGTTCGGAGGCTCGACGATTGGCGCGGGTTGCTTTCTGTCGAGGTTTTTCGCAGTTCGATAGATGGGGATATTTGAAAGACCGCTATCTGAAATGGAAAGACGGGAAAATCGATTTATTTCATTTGTTGAAGAGTTGTGGGCACTTGCTGGTCCCTACCGAGTATGCCCGGATGCATGGCAGAGAAAAGGGGTATGTTTATTTTCAGGAATTTATACCCGATAATGCTTTTGATATTCGGATTATAGTGTGTGGGAAACGGGCTTTCGGTATCAAACGTTTGGTTCGGGAGAATGATTTCCGGGCATCTGGAAGCGGGCATATTTTGTATGCGCGGGAAGAAATCGATGAACGTTGTGTACGCATTGCTTTTGATGTGAACCGGAAAGTCAGGGCGCAAAGTTTAGCTTTGGATTTTGTATTTGATGCCGGCAATCATCCTTTGGTGGTTGAGTTGAGCTATGGGTATGCTTTGGCCGGATATAAGGATAAATGTCCCGGTTTCTGGGATGAGAATTTGGAATGGCATGATGGTTTCTTCGACCCTCAGGAATGGCAGATTGAAGATTTGGTAAAGTTATTAAGATGACGGTATATTTTTTTAATTTGTTATCCATTCCCATATATGCATTGCTTCTTTATTTTGTTGGTATTGACAATAGAAAGAAGGGAAAGATTTTGTGTAGTTTGGTCGGGCTGCAATTGTTTCTGACAGCGGCTTTGCGGGCAACAACGGTAGGAGGGGATTTGGAGAATTATATACCGCTTTATTCCCGATTGGGGAAGGAGGATTGGGGGGAGATTTTTGTCGGAAGAATTGAGCCGGGATATTTATTCCTTAATAAAATACTGACTCTTTTTTCAACGGATGAACGCTTGTTGCTTGTGGTGATTGGTGGAATTGTCGTTGTCGGATTTTGTACCTTTATTTATAAAAATTCACGGATTCCTTGGTTGAGTTTGTTTTTGTTTGTCGCTTTAGGGCTTTATACGACCTCGCTTTCAATGTTGAGGCAATCTGTCGCTATTGTTTTTACGCTGATGAGTATCCGCTATGTTGAACGGCGAAGTTTCTGGAAATTTTCAATACTAGTTAGTATTGCCATGCTGTTCCATTATACGGCAATTACTTTTTTTATATTGTATCCATTGGCCAAATTCAAACCAACATGGAGATATTTCTTTTTTATGTTGGGTGGTGGATTCCTTTTCTCTTTGTTTTTGGGTAAGACGTTGCTTATTAACTTAATTGAAAGATATCACAGTCTCTATGAAGATGCAATAACAGGAGGAACAGGGTATAATATGTTGTTGCTGTTGATTGCGGTTACTGCTTTTGGCTTGTTTGCAGGGGGTAGACAGGAGTATGACAGATTCAGGAATGTTCTTACTCATATGATGATATTGGCCTGTTGCTTTCAATGCATGGCTTTGTATTTCGGACTGATGGCACGGATTGTTTTATATTTTAGTGCAAGCCAGCTGGTTTTTCTTCCCAATGCCATATCTTATATGGGTATGAAAGATTTAAAGTTTTTAGCTGTTTCAAGCGTTTTCATTTTGGCGTTTTCATATTTTGTCATTTTTATTTTGGGAGGTGACAGTTGTGGAATTCTTCCTTATCGTTTCATGTGGGAATAGTTGTTAGTATGCGTATTGTATGTATTATTGATGGTTTGGGTTCGGGAGGAGCCCAGCGTCAGTTGGTCGGGTTGGCTGCTTTATTGAAAGAAAAGGGGTATGAAGTGAAAGTCGTGTATTACCACGATGTCCATTTTTTCCGTACTTTTTTGTTAGCGCATGGCGTTGATTATGAATATTTGACTGCCGACCGTAAATTCATAAAGTTCCATAAAGTTTACCAAACGGTGAAAAAATTTCGGCCAGATGTAGTTGTTGCTTATTTGGATGGGGCAACGATGCTCGGATGTTTGTTGCGTTTGGCTGGATTGAAGTTCCGTTTAATTGTGTCTGAACGAAGTCTTACGGAATTCCTGAATTGGAAACGGCGCATTAAGTTCTTTTTATATCGTTGGTGTGATTTCATCGTTCCCAATAGTTTTGCAGAAAGCGAATCCATCGCTCGGTATTTTCCCAGTTTGAAAAGCAAAATTCATACGATTACGAATTTTGTAGATACAGATTATTTTTCACCGGGTGCAGATCATCGCATAGATATACAGAAAATGAAGGTGTTGTGTGTAGGACGGATTAGCGTAGAGAAGAATATTCTGCTCTTTATCCGGGCTGTTAAACATATTACTGAGCTTGGAATTCCCGTTGAGGTTAAATGGTTCGGAGATCCTTCGCAGAAGACTCCTGAATATTATGATTCCTGTCTGTCTGAATGCAAAAGTTTGGGTATCGACAGAATTTTCACATTTGTACCGGCTTCCAATGAGATACGAGATGAGTACCGCTTGGCAGATGTTTTTTGCCTACCTTCTTTGTATGAGGGGTTTTCCAATGTGATTTGCGAAGCGATGTCATGTGGATTGCCTGTCATTTGTAGCCGTGTTGGTGATAATCCTGTATTGGTAAGTGAAGGGAAAAACGGTTATTTGTTTTCACCCGACCGGCCAGAAGAGATAGCAGACTGTTTTGTTCGTTTTTATTCGCTTCCTCCGGAAGAACGAATGAAGATGGGGGCTTGTAGCCGCGACTTTGCCGAACAGCACTTTACGAAAGAGAAATTTGTAGCACAGTATTTAGAATTGTTTCATTAGAAATTATCATGATATGAATTCAAGTCCTATAAGAGTCTTACATATTTTGCACAGTATGTCACAAGGTGGAGCGGAGACGATGCTTATGAATTACTATCGTCATATAGATCGCAATGTTGTTCAGTTTGATTTTTTATTGACTTCGGACCGGGAGGGGGCATACGAAAAAGAAATATTGCAGTTGGGGGGGCGAATTTACCGTTTGCCCTTACTGACGAAATTTACTCCTTGGAAGTATTTGTGTGCCATTGATTCTTTTTTCAAGCAGCACAAGGAATATTGTATTGTACATTCACATACTTCTTCCAAGAGTGTTTTTCCACTATGGATAGCCAAGCGAAATCATATTCCGGTGAGGATAGCCCATTGCCATATAGCCAAGACAGAATGCGGACTGAATGGATATATCCGTGATTTTTTGAAACCGTTTTTAAAGTTGGTGACTACAGACTTTTTTGCTTGTGGAAAGGATGCTGGGGTTTGGTTGTACGGACGAAAATTTTGCAATAGCCATGAGGTTATTATTTTGAATAATGCTATTCAGGCCGCTTTGTATCGAGAGAATCAGACAACAAGAAAAGAAATGCGAGAAAAATTGCAGTTGAAGGAAAATTTTGTTATTGGTCATGTTGGCCGTTTTTCGCCTCAAAAGAATCATACTTTCATCATTGATGTGTTTTCAGCGATTTATCAGAAGAATTCTTTAGCTAAATTGCTGTTGATTGGGGACGGATCATTGAGGGGTGAAATAGAGGAGAAGATAGCTTTGTTGGGTTTGACGGAGGCGGTTATTTTGGCTGGTAATGTTCCAGATGTATACAATTACATGCAGGCCATGGATGTTTTCTTGTTTCCGTCAAATTATGAAGGGTTGCCTTTGGTGTTGATTGAAGCGCAATCTAATGGATTGAAATGTTTTTCGTCTGCTGGTGCAGTGACGGAAGAGGTGAATCTGACCGGTTTGGTGGAATATATTCCGTTGTCTGCTCCTGTGGATACTTGGGCGGATAGGGTGTTGGCGTATGTCGACGGTTATCGTCGAAAAGATACTTACGCCGAAATCAGGGCTGCCGGCTATGACGTTGAAACGGCTGTAAAACGGCTTCAGCATTTTTATATAGAAAAAATACGTACAATAAACAATTGAATGATGAGGATAGGCATTCTTACCCATTATGACGTAAATAATCAGGGTGCTCAGTTGCAATTATATGCGCTTTGGATGAAATTGAAGGAGATGGGACACTTGCCGGTGGTTTTGACTTATCGTAAGAATTTTGATTTTGAGCCGGAACAGGAACTTCGTAATCAGATTTCTATCAAGTCTGTTCCTTATATTTTAAAGCACTTTTTGTATGAAAAAGGAGTTGGATTGACTTGGCATAATGTCAGGAAATATCTGATTCATAAAAAATTCAGGAAAGATGTGTTTGAGTTTGCCAGTTATTGTCTGGCAGATATGGATGTTGCCATTATCGGAGCCGATGAGGTGTTCAGTTTGGAGAACGGGGTCAATATCATGATGTTCGGGCATGGGGTACATACATCACATTTGGTTGCCTATGCCCCTTCAGCTGGACAAACTGATATAGGTCGGGTGAAGATGTTTCATTGTGAGCATTTGATGGCTTCCGGTTTAAAGAGTTTTCAATTTCTTTCAGTAAGGGACGCTGCTACGGCCCAATTGGTCAAAGAGCTGACAGGCAATTCTCCGGTTATTGTATGTGACCCTGTGTTATTATATGATTTTTCCAAATTGAAAACTACCTGTGAGAAACCTTCGCGTAAGTATATGGTTGTGTATGGGTATGACCGTCATTTTGTGGAGAGGAGTGAAATCGAAGCCTTGAAAAGTTTTGCGAAAAAGCGTGGATTGCTTCTTGTGTCTCCCGGATGTTATCATGCCTGGTGTGACCGGAACATTCCTTGTAATGCTTTACAGTGGATGGAGTTGTTTCGGCATGCTGAATGTGTAGTAACGGACACTTTTCATGGGACGATAGTCGCCGCGATAACAGGAAGGTCGATGGCGGTGTATGTTCGGCAGTCTATCAATACGAACAAATTGACTGATTTAATAGAACGCTTGGGGCTATCAGATAGGCGGATTGTGGATATTTCTTTTTCTGCTTTGGAGTCTGTTTTTTCCTGTGAACAAGATAATGGAAAAATACAAGCCCGTATTCTGCAACTTCGGGAAATTGGGGAAGCCTATTTGAAAAATGCTCTTAGTCTATGTCAACGAAATTAAATAATATTTCGGATTCATCTTCCCGTTTTTGTGTCGGGTGCGGAGTTTGTTTGGCCGTTTGTCCACAGAATGCCTTGTGTTACCGTTTGAATGACGAAGGGTTTTATGAAGCATTTGTGTCGGAAGGCAAATGTGTTCATTGCGGGCTTTGTCGTAGAGTGTGTTATAAGTTTTCAGAGGATAAAGAGCACTCCGTAAAGTTGGAGGAGGGGATGCTATGGGCGACTCAAAGTGTACGGGAGGAAGTGAAGCAATCGTGTACTTCTGGGGGCGTTGCTTTTGAAATGGCTCGGTATTGTCTGGCGAAGGGCTATAAAGTGATTGGAGTTGTTTATGATTATGAAACACATCGTGCCAAAACCGTATTGACTGACAGTATGGATGGGTTGGAGCAGATGAAAGGTTCCAAATATCTCCAGGCTGATATGCAGGGAGCTCTTCAGGAATTGGTGGAAGATTGTGTATTGCATCCTAAGCAAAAGTATGTGTGTTTTGGGACTCCTTGCCAAATTAACGGTTTGAAACGGTTACTTTCAATTAGAAGAATCAAGAATGAGGTACTGACTGTTGATTTGTTTTGTCACGGAGTTCCTTCCTATAAAGTTTGGGATGAATATCGAAAATCTTTTCCCGCTCTCCGTTCTGTTGTTTTCCGAAGTAAAATAAGGGGATGGCATAACTTTACATTAGCGCTGGAAACCGATTTTGGGAAATATTATCAGGTGGCGGAACGTGATTTGTTCTATCAGGCTTTTTTTGACAATATCTTATTGAACAAACCTTGTTTTGACTGCAAGTTAAGAAGTCGGTATGTTTCGGCAGATATTCGTCTGGGGGATTTTTGGGGTAAAAGATACCAGAAACGTGAGGATGGTGTGTCCGCTTGTCTTATTTTGTCCGATAAAGGAGAACACTTGTTTCATCGATTGATGAATGAGGGATATATAAAGTCTATAGCCAAAGAGTCGATAGAAGAATGTATGGCATCTCAAAGCCATTTGGATTATAGTCATTGGTCTGTTAGGGAGTATGCTTTTGATTGTTTGAAAAATGGAATTTCGTTAAAGCAGACGCTTCGGAAGTACCGGAAAATGTTACCATATAGCCATCGTCTGAGATTCTGGATAAAGCGATGGCTTTCTTTCGTTCCGGTAGGACTATTTAGACAGATGAAGATTTGGTACAGAAAAAGCATTTAATAAAGATGATTTAGACTATGCAAAAAATTTTAGTGACAGGAGGAGCCGGATTTATCGGCTCCAATTTGTGTGAGGCCTTGTTGAAAGAGGAACATGAGGTACGTTGTCTGGATAATTTTGCCACAGGAAAGATTGAGAATCTGTTGCCGTTGTTGCAGCGTTATCCGGAACGGTTCAAGTTGGTTGTGGGAGATATCCGGAAGCCGGAGGATTGCCGGAAAGCTGTCGAGGGGATGGAGTATGTATTACACGAAGCGGCGCTGGGATCAGTGCCCCGGAGTGTAAATGACCCGGCAACGACGAATGAGGTGAATATCAGCGGTTTTTTGAATATGTTGATTGCGGCAAGGGATACGGGGGTAAAAAGATTTGTGTATGCTGCCAGTTCTTCCACGTATGGGGACAGCCAATCGCTGCCAAAGGTAGAGGAAATCATTGGCCGTCCGCTTTCGCCTTATGCTGTGACGAAGTATGTGAATGAGTTGTATGCGGATGTGTTTGCCCGTACGTACGGGATGGAGACTATCGGATTGCGCTATTTCAATGTTTTCGGGCGTCGTCAGGATCCATTCGGAGCGTATGCCGCAGTAATTCCGCTGTTCGTAAAGCAGTTGATGAATCATGAAAGTCCGGTGATTAACGGAGACGGGGAATATAGCCGGGATTTTACTTATATCGACAATGTGGTGCAGATGAATATGCTGGCGTTGACGACGCAGAATCCGGATGCGGTGAATCAGGTGTATAATACGGCTTTCGGGGAACGTACGACATTGAATGAGTTGGTCGGATATCTGAAAGAGTTTTTGAGTGAGTATGATGCTGAAATCGCCGAAGTGGAGATATTGCACGGTCCGAATCGGGTGGGTGACATTCCCCACTCGCTGGCTTGCATTGACAAGGCGAAGAGATTGCTCGGATATGAACCGCATTATTGTATGCGGGATGGCTTGCGGGAAGCTGTGAAATGGTATTGGGAAAACATTTGATTTCTATTTCTTAAATCGTTTATTATTTATGGAAAATATAAAGATTGCCGTAATCGGTCTCGGTTACGTAGGGCTTCCTTTGGCCCGTTTGTTTTCAACAAAATATGAGACGGTGGGTTTCGATATGAACCGTTCGCGGGTGGAAGCATTGATGGCGGGGCATGATGCGACACTGGAAGTTGCGGATGATTTGCTGCAAAATGCTTTGAAGAATGGTTTTAAGTGTACGGCTAATATTGAAGATATTCGGGATTGTAATTTTTATGTGGTTGCTGTACCTACTCCTGTAGATAAGCATAACAATCCGGATTTGACGCCGTTGTATAAAGCGAGTGAAACGGTGGGTAAGGTATTGGGGAAAGGGGATGTCGTGGTGTATGAATCGACGGTATATCCCGGTGTAACGGAGGATGAATGTATTCCGGTAGTGGAAAGGACATCAGGATTGAAGTTCAATGTAGATTTCTTTGCCGGTTATTCACCGGAGCGGATCAATCCGGGGGACAAACAGCATACCGTAGAGAAAATCAAAAAGGTGACTTCCGGCTCGACTCCGGAAATAGGCAGGAAAATCAATGAGGTGTATGCTTCGGTGATTACTGCGGGCACTCATTTGGCTCCGACGATCAAAGTGGCGGAGGCTGCCAAAGTGATTGAAAATTCGCAACGGGATATCAATATAGCTTTTGTAAACGAGTTGTCAAAAATATTTACGCGAATGGGCATCGATACGCAGGATGTATTGGAGGCTGCTTCGACAAAATGGAATTTTTTGCCTTTCAAACCGGGCTTGGTGGGAGGACATTGCATCGGTGTGGATCCTTATTATTTGGCACAGTGCGCGCAGAGTTACGGGTATAATCCGGAGATTATTCTGGCCGGACGCCGGATGAACGACGGGATGGGGGAATATGTAGCGAGTCAGGTGGTGAAACTGATGTTGAAAAAGGCAATACAGGTTTTGGAGGCCAAGGTACTGATTTTAGGATTTACCTTTAAGGAAAATTGTCCGGATGTGCGGAATACCAAAGTAGTGGATATAGTCAGGGCTTTAGAGGGATATAATGTGTGTGTGACGATTTACGATCCTTGGGCTGATCCGGAGATTACCCGTAAAGAATATGGACTTCAGATAACAAATGTATTGCCGGAGAATCGTTATGATGCCATTGTGTTGGCCGTTGCTCATCAGGAGTTTGCCGGCTTGAAGATCGACCGGCTGACAAATGAAAAGCATGTGATTTTTGATGTCAAAGGTTTTTGGGAAAAGAACCGTGTGGATGCCAGATTATAAGAATTCTACAACAAACGGAATTGTTGAAATTTTTGATCAATTATGCGTATATTTCATGTAATTACCTTGTCGTCAGTGGGTGGAGCGCAGTCGGTTGTAGTGAATCTGGCTAACGCTCAGGTGATAGAGGGAAATGAAGTGTGGGTGGTTTCGTCAGTAAGTGGGGAAGCTTGGAAGGCTTTGAGACCGGAGGTGAAGACTATCGGAATCCGTCAATTGAGGCGTTCGATAGGATGGCGGGATGGGATTGTCTTGTTGAAGCTGTTTTATTACCGATGGAAATATCGTCCGGATGTGGTACATTTACATTCTTCGAAAATTGGCGCTTTAGGGCGGATTGCTTTTTCGCCTCGGAGAACGGTTTATACGGTACATGGTTTTGATTCGATTCGTGTTGCGAATCGTTCTTTTTTACCGGTAGAACGGTTTTTAAGGAGATGGTGTGCCAAAGTGGTTGGTGTTAGTCGGTACGATGAGCGAAATTTGATTGCAGAGGGAATAAAGGAAAAAGTAACCTATGTGTACAATGGGATAGACGATAAATCAGTTATGGATATTGCTAAGCTTGACTCTACCGTCCGGCACACCATGGAAGAAATTAGGCAACAGTATGACAAAGTGATTGTAAGTATAGCACGGGATGATAAGCCGAAAAAGATAGATTTATTTATTGAAACGGCTCGTCTTTTGCCAGAATATGGTTTTGTTTGGATTGGAAATAATAGGAAGTATGAGAAGGGAGAAAATGTGTTTTTGTTGGGCCAGATTCCGTTGGCGTGGCAATTGTTGGAGTATACGGATATGTTTGTGTTGCCTTCGAATTACGAGGGATTACCGATGAGTATTATTGAGGCGTTAGCTTTCGGGAAACCGGTGGTCGCTTCAAATGTTGGAGGAATAACGGAATTGCTGGATGGAAGGAATGGGTTTGCTGTCGAAAACGATGCGAGGGTGATGGCGGATAAAATTCGTTATGTGCTGGAAGATCGGGAGCGGTATGCCGGGATGTCGCAGGCTGCGCGGCAGACTTACCTGGAAAAGTTTACGGTGGAACGGATGGTGGAAGGGTATGATAGTATTTACCGGGATATTATCCGAGGATAGATTTTATTGTTTAAAATAATAAAATAGAGAAAACAGCAGGTATACTTTCTGATAAAAATATATTTGTCTTATAAAAACCGGTTATTATGGAAGCAGTAAATGAAAGAGTTGCTGTTTTCTTCTGATGAAGAATTTTCATCAGACCGGATGGAAATTCGTTATACCATAATTAATAAAAGAAGTAAAATATTTTACGCTTTGAATGAAGGATGCATATATATTCTTTTGCTGAAAGATTTACTTGTCTTAAAAGGTCAAGTATAAATATATGTGTTACTCCATATGGAGGGCAAGATTTATAGAAGTGGTTAGCTGTGTCGTTCTGATGCAGTTTTTTTAATTTAAGGGCATTATATATGAAAATTACATTGATTGGTGGTTCTGGCTTTGTCGGAACTCGCTTGATAGATCTGTTACGCCAAGGTAATTATGAGTTGTTGAATATCGATAAACGGCCCAGTCATTTTTTTCCGGATATAACTGTGATCGGGGATGTGAGAGATAAGGGGAAGCTGACAGAGTTGCTGAAAGGTACGGACGTAGTGGTATTGCTGGCGGCGGAGCATCGGGATGATGTTTCGCCGTTTTCGCTTTATTATGATGTGAATGTCGGAGGAATGCAGAATACACTGGCTGCAATGGAGGCGAATGGAGTGAAACGGATTGTGTTTACTTCGTCGGTAGCGGTGTATGGGCTGAATAAAAAGAATCCGAATGAAGAACATCCGAAGGATCCGTTTAATCATTACGGGAAAAGTAAATGGCTGGCAGAGATGGAATTGGAGAAATGGTATCGGACGCATTTGGACTGGAATATTAATATTTTGCGGCCGACGGTGATTTTTGGAGAGCGAAACCGGGGAAATGTGTATAACCTATTATGTCAGATTTCTGGGGGAAAATTTTTGATGGTGGGGAAAGGAGATAATAAAAAGTCGATGGCATACGTGGGAAATATCGTGGCATTTATCCGGTTTTTGATCGAGCATAAAATAACGGGTTACGATGCTTATAATTATATCGATAAACCCGATTTTTCGATGAATGAACTAGTCGGGCATGTGAGTACGGTGTTGGATAAGCATATACCGATGACGCATTTTCCGTATTGGTTAGGGATGCTGGGAGGATATGCTTTTGATTTGCTGGCTTGGGTAACTCGGAAGAAATTGATGGTCAGTTCGGTGCGGGTAAAGAAGTTTTGCGCTACGACGCAGTTTGATGCATCGAAGGTTTTGGCAACGGGATTTAAAGCCCCTTTTACTTTGGGAGAAGGTTTGGCGCGTACGTTGGAGTTTGAGTTTATACATCCGCGGACGGATGAGGTGACATTTAAAAGTGAATAAAGGGATTTGCGATTTATGATGAAGTAAAAATAGTTGTATGTGGGGAGGAAGTGGGAATGGTTGAAGATAGATAAAATATAAATGATGCAACAGTTGGTACAAGAAATTTTGCGGCTTTGCCGGGAGTATGCGGAATGCCGGATGGAGGTGGAATGCCGGATGGAAGCCCGGAAGGTGAAAAATACCTTGGAGAGCGTGTGCTCGGAAGCGAGGTCGAGACTGGATATTTCGGATCCTGCCTTGCTGGTAGCTCTGCTGGAGGCTTATGAGGTGACGCGGGATGAGGGGATGTTGCAGGAGGTGCTGGATGTGGTAGGTGGAAATTTGGATCGGTTGCCGGTTTCGACGGAGAGTGTGAAGTTGTTGGCCTACTGTTATTATTATGTAGAGGAAAAAGAATGTGCGGAAAGGGCCGGAAGGATGCTGGAGGAATTGAGAAGACTGGGAAGGGGGGAAGAAGAATTGGCGGACGCGGCGACAATTTTGGAAGAATTGACTTAGGGCTCCGGTTTTAGAATCGGTGGAATGGAGAGGGGGATGATGGAACGGGTTATATCCCGGGAGAGTTGGTATATGCCCCTTCGGGGGCGGGAGCGGTGTGTCTTGACTGAAAATGGGGATTGATTATCCGAAGGAATGGTGTATATTTGTGGCTGTAAAAGAATACTTATGCCACAAGATTGGATTAACATACATACACATCGGCCGGGAAAGGGAGTGAATGTTGTCGATCCTTGTCTGGGAAATGTGATTATGCCCGGAGAGGGGTCTGTATACTTTTCTTTGGGGATTCATCCCATGCATATCGATGAGGCTGCGGAGGAAAAATTGTCGGAGATTGAAAGAGCGGCGGCAGAGGGGCGGATTGTGGCTGTAGGGGAAGCGGGATTGGACCGGAATGTTGCAGCTCCGATGGAAGTGCAGCTGGAGCTGTTCGAACGGCAGGCGGAAATGGCAGGGCGATATGAATTACCGCTGATTATTCATGGGGTGAGGGCGATCCCGGAGTTGATCACTGCCTGTAAGAAATGCCGATCACATGAGAAATGGATTATGCACGGATTTAATAACCGGCGGGAGATCTTGGAGGACTTGTTGCGGCATGGATTTTATATTTCCGCCGGAAGGCATGTCATGAACGAGGAGTCGCAGGTGTATCGATTATTGCCGGAGATTCCGGCGGACCGCTTGCTGATCGAAACGGATAATTCGGATTTTACGATTGGGGAAATCTATGGGCAAGTCGCCCGGCGAAGGGGGATTGCTGTGGAAGAATTGCAGCATATTGTACGGATGAATTTCGATCGATTGTTTAAATGGTGATGTTTTACTTTGAAATTTTATATTATGCCTGAATGGTTGAGTCGTACGGAATTGCTGCTGGGACACGAGAGACTGGAGAAATTGCAGCAGGCGCATGTGTTGGTGGCGGGGCTGGGAGGTGTCGGCGCCTATGCTGCCGAGCAGTTGTGCCGGGCCGGGATCGGCGAAATGACGATTATTGATGGGGATGTCGTGGAGCTGACCAATAAAAACAGGCAACTGCCTGCTTTGGATTGTAACCTGGGAAAAGCGAAAACAGAGATTATGGCCGAACGGTTCCGGAATATCAATCCCGAAATTCGTCTGCATGTGATCTCTGATTTTATCCGGGACGACCGTATGGTGGAGGTGTTGAAGATGGCTCCGTATGATTATGTGCTGGATGCCATTGATACTTTGGCTCCTAAGATATTTTTGATATATCACAGTTTGCAGATGGGGCTTCCGGTAGTCAGTTCCATGGGATCGGGCGGAAAACTGGACCCTTCGAAAATTGAAATTGCGGACATTTCAAAAAGTTATAATTGCAATTTGGCCCGTATGCTGCGGAAACGCTTACATAAATTGGGAATATACCGGGGAGTCAAGGTCGTATTTTCCTCTGAATTTACGGATCCGGAGGCAATTGTGCTTGCTGAGAGTCAGAATAAAAAATCGAATGTAGGTACGATTTCCTATATGCCGCCAATATTTGGTTGTTTTATGGCTTCGGTAGTGATCCGGGACTTGATCGCCCAGTGTAAGGAATAAAAAAAACGTCTGGTTCCCCAGACGTTTCTTAGAGTTATCTGAATACTCAAATCTGATCGAAATCAACATCGAACTCTTCTTTCTTGCCTTCCTGAGATTCGTGTATTGAAGCACCTTCCTGCATAGCTGACTGGATGTAAGCAACCACTTCGTCCAAACCTTCTGAAAATTTCTCGAAATCTTCTTTGTAAAGGAAAATTTTGTGTTTCTCGAAATTCTGATTCCCTTCATTGTCGAATCTCTTCTTGCTTTCTGTGATTGTCAGGTAATAATCGTTGTTACGAGTGGCTTTCACGTCGAAAAAATAGGTTCTTTTCCCTGCTCTCACTGCCTTGGAATAAATCTCTTCACGGTCATTGTCCAATCCTTCTTTTCTTTCGTATCCTTCCATTGTTTGTAGAAAATTAGTTTAATAAATCAACATGCAATTTTGCGTGCCAAATGTAGTAAAAAAAGGCAACAAACGTAACTTTTTTTAATTTTTTTTAAATCAGTGTCTGTTTCCTGCTCACCTTGGGAAAGAGGGGGGATTAAATTTCCCGAAAAGCGTTTTTCGGGTTGTGAATAAAAGTTTATCTTTGCAGCATAAAAAATAAAATCTCCTGATTATGGGAGATTTATGGATTCCGAGAGAATCCGATGTGATGTTTTTTTTAATAAATGATTGACATGGAGATTGTTGTTAGCGGTATCAGGCCCACCGGAAATTTGCATCTGGGAAATTATTTTGGTGCAGTAAAGAATTTTCTGCGTTTGCAGGAGGAGTATAAATGCTTTTTTTTCATTGCGGATTGGCATTCTTTGACGACTCATCCTCATCCGGGCGATGTAACTGCTAATGTACGCAAAATACTGGCTGAATACCTGGCCTGTGGAATTGACCCGGAAAAAGCGGCGATTTATGTACAGAGCGACGTAAAGGAAACGCTGGAGCTTTACCTTTATCTGAATATGAATGCTTACTTGGGAGAATTGCAACGGGTGACATCGTTCAAGGAAAAGGCCCGGAAACAGCCGGAGAATGTCAATGCCGGCTTGTTGACATATCCGACTCTGATGGCTGCGGATATCATCATTCATAAGGCGGATAAGGTGCCGGTCGGCAAGGATCAGGAACAAAACATGGAAATGGCGCGCAAATTTGCCCGGCGTTTCAATATGATGTATGGAGTGGACTTTTTCCCGGAACCTCAGTCTTATTCTTTCGGAGGGGATGCCGTCAAGGTGCCGGGATTGGATGGTTCCGGGAAAATGGGGAAATCCGAGGGGAATGCCATTTATTTGATAGACGATGCTGCGACTATCCGCAAAAAGGTGATGAAGGCGGTGACCGACAGCGGTCCGACGGAGCCCAATGCCGAGAAACCGGAGCCCATTGAAAACCTGTTTAAGATGTTGAAGATTGTGTCTTCTCCGGATACCTATGACTATTTCAATGAGAAATACAATTCCTGCGAGATCCGTTATGGCGATTTGAAGAAACAGCTGGCAGAGGATATTGTGAATTTTACGACCCCGATCCGGGAACGGATTCTGGATTTTTCTGCCAATACGGAATATATGGATAGGGTTGCCCGACAGGGGGCCGAACAGGCTCGCGCCAGTGCGGACAAGACCATCCGGGAAGTCCGGAAAATCATCGGTTTTCATTAAAAGTGAAGCGGGATGTATGAATATATAAAAGGCGTATTGGTAGAGGCTGCTCCGACCTATGCCGTGGTTGAATGTGCCGGAGTGGGATATTATGTCAATATTTCAGTAAATACCTATTCGCAGATTGCTGCCTTGCAGCAGGTGACCTTGTATATTTATCAGGTGGTCCGGGAAGATGCGCTGTTGTTGTATGGTTTTTACACGAAGGAGGAACGGACCGTGTTCCGGCAGCTGATTTCTGTATCGGGCATCGGTGCCAATACCGCTACCGTTATGTTGAGTTCGATGTCCGTTTCGGAAATTACGGGAGCGATAATGACCGAGAATGTCAATGCCATCAAAAGTGTGAAAGGAATTGGACTGAAAACGGCCCAACGGGTGATTATCGAATTGAAAGACAAGATCGCGACTGCCGGTTCGACGGAAGCTGCCAATTTCGGCGCTTCGCTGACCATGAAGGAGGAGGCGTTGGCGGCTTTGGTCATGTTGGGATTTGTGAAAGCACAGGCTGCCAAGGTGTTGGACAAAATTGTCGCCGGCGGAAATGTGAAGAGTGTAGAGGAATTGATAAAACAAGCGTTGAAACAGTTATAAGAAGGCTATGTACATAAAAATTTTTGTAAATAATCCGTGGCAGGAGAATACGATTGTTTTGTATGATGCTTCGCGGGAAGCCGTAGTGATCGATTGCGGCTGTTTCAGTGAAGCGGAAGAGAGGCAGGTGCGGGAATTTTTGGAACGGGAACAGTTGACTCCGGTGGCCTTGCTGGATACTCATTTGCATATCGATCATATTCTGGGAAATCATTTTATGAAATCTGCGTATGGTTTGGAGGCGCAGGCTTCTCGGGACGATCAGTTTTTGATCGATCATGCGGTGGAATATGCGGCGATGTTGGGGTTGCGGGGAATTACTCCGCCTCCTGCAGTGGGTAAGTTCTTGAAAGAAGGGGAGGTGATCCGTTTCGGGAATTCGGAGCTGGAGGTGATTGCCGTGCCTGGACATTCGCCGGGGGGACTCTGTTATTATAGCCGGGAAGACCGGTTGTTGATAGCGGGGGATGTGCTGTTTGCCGGAAGTGTGGGACGTGCCGATTTGCCGGGAGGAAATGCCGCTCTGCTGATAAGTGGAATTCGGGAAAAACTGCTGACCTTGCCGGAAGAGGTGAGGGTGATTGCCGGACATGGGCCTTCAACGACGATCGGTGAGGAAAAAAGATATAATCCGTTTTTGCATTGAAAAGACTATGAAGATTGGCGTATTGGTTGCCATGGGCAAGGAAGGGCGTCTGGTAGAAGCCTTGCTGGAAGATAAAACCGAGTGTGAGATGCAGGGGTATCGTTTTGTTTCCGGACGAATGGGTGAGAAAGAAATTGTATTGTCGACCTGTGGAATCGGCAAAGTTTGTGCGGCCGTCGGAACCGTCGAGATGATCCGGAATTTTTCCCCTGATTGCATTTTGAATACCGGTGTCGCCGGTGGCATCGATCCGGCCTTGAAGGTGATGGATATGGTGGTGGGGCAGGAGGTCGTTTATCACGATGTCTGGTGCGGTACCGGAAATGCCAAGGGACAGGTGCAGGGTATGCCGGCCCGTTATGAAGGAAATCGGGCGTTGGTGAAGATCGCCTTATCTGCTTGTGGGGATGTTCGGACACTTCCGGGGCTGATCTGTAGTGGCGATCAGTTTATTTCCGATCGGGAGACCTTATTGCAAATCAAGAGAGATTTTCCGGAAGGACTGGCCGTCGATATGGAGAGCGGGGCGATCGCCCAGGTCTGCTATCTGTATAAAATGCCTTTCCTGAGTTGTCGCATCATCAGCGATACTCCGGGCGAAACGGCCGATCATGCGGCCCAGTATGAAGATTTCTGGACGAAGGCTCCGGAAAAGTCTTTCGAAGTATTGAAACAAATTTTGACTCATTGTACACTTGTTTAAAATAACGTTTGAAGATGAAAAAGATTCCGAGTTTTTCGATCGATCACATTCATTTGTTGCGGGGAATCTATGTTTCCCGGAAGGATTATTTAGGAGATCAGGTAGTGACGACTTTTGATATTCGCATGAAGGAGCCCAATCGAGAACCTGCATTGGGATATGGAGAATTGCATACGATCGAACATCTGGCTGCGACTTTCTTGAGAAATCATCCGGTTTGGGGCGATCGGATCGTGTTTTGGGGACCGATGGGGTGTTGTACCGGTAATTATTTTTTGGTGAAGGGGGATCTGGAGGCTCGGGATATTGTGGCATTGATGCAGGAGACTTTCCGTTTTATCCGGGATTTTGAAGGGAAGGTACCGGGAGCGGAACCGCGGGATTGCGGCAACTATTTATTGCATAACTTGCCGATGGCCAAATATGAGGCTGATAAATATTTGCGGGAAGTGCTGGAGGTGATCGAGGAGAAAAATATGGTCTATCCGAATTGATGGCGTCCGGTCATTGATGGTGGGGCTGTTCAGGGTTGTGAAATGTCGATCGGTTTATAGTTTTGCCGTTCCAGATGATCAGTGGTGTTTGCACAATAAATGCCGCGCTCTTTCATGGCTTTGTTTTTACCGATGTGGATTTCCGGAAATCTGCCGTTTTTTCGAAGCAGCAGGTTGATACCCAGGCCTACCAAAGCGATGCCCAACAGGATGGCGGTGATGATGAAAATGGTAAATAGCATAACGTAATTTATTTGTTGGACAAAATTACACTATAAATAGGAAAAGAATATACGGAAATGTCCGAAAAAAAACTTAAAAAATGGTTTTGTTTCTTAGGATTTTTCTACATTTGACACGTGAAATGCGTTGATGCATGATTCTTTTGAAAATTTAATTTTTTTGCAGATGGAAGAATACGGAAAAAACGAGGGATTCGATATGAATGAAGACCGGGAGGAAGTTTATTCAAAAGTAGTGAAAGCAGGTAAGAGAACTTATTTTTTCGATGTGAAGGCCACTCGTAACAACGATTATTATCTGACAATTACCGAGAGCAAGAAAAAATTCGATCAGGACGGCAATTCAAGTTTTGAAAAACACAAGATTTTCTTGTACAAGGAAGATTTCGATAAATTTGCCGCTGGACTGGAAGAGGCGGTAGCTGTTGTAAAAGCTGCTTTGGAAGGAAGATTGCCAGGAAACGATTGATTTTTATGGCTCGGAAAGAACAGGTAAAGGATATTTTCAACGATATTGCTCCGAAATACGATTTGTTGAATCACCTGTTATCCTTGAATATCGATAAGGGATGGCGACGTAAAGCCATGAAATACATCGATAAGGGGGGACATGGGCATTTGTTGGATGTGGCCTGCGGTACCGGCGATTTTTCCATCGCAGCCTATCGGGCCGGTGTGCGGCAGATTACGGGAATCGATATCTCTGCCAATATGGTAGAGGTGGGGCGTCGGAAGATTCGGGAGTTGGGGTTGGAGCCATATATCGATTTGCAGGTGGGGGATACCGAACAAATGGAATTTGCCGATCAGTCTTTTGATGTTGTCACGGTCGCTTTCGGAGTGCGTAATTTCGAACATCTGAAAATCGGTTTACAAGAAATGTGGCGTGTTTTGCGACCGGGCGGGAAGGTGATTATTCTGGAGTTTTCCATGCCGGAGCGTTTCCCGATGAAGCAGTTGTACCGTCTGTATTTTCGGCACATTTTACCCACAATCGGCGGCTGGGTGTCCGGTAATAAGCAGGCATATACTTATTTGCCGGAATCGGTGATGAAATTTCCCCAGGGGGAAGCTTTTCTGAATATCCTGAAAGAATGCGGTTTTGTTGCTCCGATTCAAAAGAGACTGAGTTGCGGTATCACCAGTCTTTATGTGGGAATCAAAGGGGAGCAGTAAACAGGACTTGTGCGAGACCGGACAAAAGGGCGAACAGCAGGGTGCTAAGCGATAATACCTTTAATTGGGAATCGAGTTCGCGGCCCTGGTCTTTTGCCACTTTTTTCAGATGAAGAACAAACAGGGGCAGGACCAGCAGGAAGAGAAAGTGTTTCAGGGTGTGAAACTGTGTCAGGGTATAAAGGCACATACAGATCACTGCGCCTGTAATTAATCCTACTTGATAGTATTTTGCCTTTTGAAGGCCGATTTTTACGGGAATGGTCCTTTTTCCGGAATGTCGGTCGTTTTCGATGTCCCGCATGTTGTTCAGGTTGAGTACGCCGGTGGATAGCAGGCCGATGCTTGCTGCCGGAAGGAAGAGTTCCCAGCGAAGTTGGTGGGCAATGACAAAATAAGATCCGCATACGCTGAGCAGACCGAAAAATAGAAAGACAAACAGGTCGCCCAGACCGTGATAGCCGTAAGCTCCTTTCCCGACGGTGTATTTGATGGCGGCTACGATGGCTGCCGCCCCCAATAACAGCATGATTATGCCATCCCGCTCCCAAAGATGGTCAAAGGCTGTATATATCAAGGCGATACCCGAAATGGCGGAAAGGATGATAAAAAGAGCAATGGTTCGTTTGAATTCATGGAGGGATAAGGCGCCCGACTGAATGCTGCGGATAGGGCCCAGACGATCTGAATTGTCCGTGCCTTTCTGCAGGTCGCCCAACTCATTGGCCAGGTTGGATAGAATCTGCAGGCAGAGGGTGGTTGTAATGGCGAGTACGAAAGGAAGGAGGGCGAAAGAGCCGTTTGCTTTGGCCAATAAACCGCCCAATAGAATGCCGGATAGCGATAAGGGAAGTGTTCGCAGGCGGAAACTGGCGATGTAATATTTGATTTTATGCATGTTTATTCCTCCGGATATATGAAAGGGACGACCCGGTTGTGAGTCGTCCGCTTTGTTCATATCAAAGATTGGTTCGATTGATCGGCATGGTCATGCAACGGGCACCGCCGCCTCCCCGCGGAAGTTCGGAGCCGTCGATCGTGATGACATACTTCTCGTAATTTTTCAGGTCGATTTTGTCTGCCAGTACATCGTTGGCCTTGATGATTTCAAAGCCGGCCTGATTCATGGCTTCCATCGTATAATTGTTGCGGGCATATCCCAATACCTGGCCCGGGCCGATGGCAAAGAAATTGGCGCCGCTATGCCACTGTTCGCGTTCCTGATTCCAGTCGTCGCTGCCTCCGCAGAGCACCGGTTCGAGCTCCATGCCTAATTTTTTCAAGGCTGTCAGCAGGTTCTTTTCGCTGCGGATGCTTTGCAGTTTTCCATGTTGCAATTTGATGTGTACGGTCTGGTAACTGCCCGGATTCAGGATCAACGGTTCGAAGACCATGCATTTGTCCCGGTCCAGCAGGGTAAACACCATGTCCAGGTGAATGAACGATTCCGGAGTATGCGGCAATTGCTGAACGATGATGTGTTGTACCTTTTCGCTTTTTCTCCGGATAAATTCATACATCAGCATGTCGATGGCCTGGGTACTGGTACGGGCTCCGTTGCCGATGATCAGAATGTCATCCCGGGCGATCAGGACATCGCCTCCTTCAATGGTGCGTATCCGCTGAGTACTTCCCGGAATGGGCGGGATGGTCAGGGTTTGGGTCTTGAATTCGGGCGTGAAATCGAATATGGATTGCATGATCACCGACTCCCGGTCGCGGATTGAATTGGCCATTCGGCCGATCAATACTTCGTTGTACATACTCATGGATGCGTCGCGGGTAAAAAAGAAATTGTGCATCGGACGCAAGGCATACCAGTCTTTGCTCAAGAATTTGGTCAAATTGTCTTTCACCATTTCCACCCCTTCGATGAGCAGGCGGGACAGGTTCTCGGCATTTTCCTCCATCAGTTGTTCTTTCAGACTGCCGCGGGGAGAAGCCTCTCCGATGAACGGTTCGATGCGTTCGATGCGGTTGAGCACCTCCTCTTTGATTTTTTCATCCTGCAGGATATTACAAAGCAGGTCCTTCACTTCGTAAGTCTTTGTCAGTTTCGAGAGAACGCCGGATATCTGTTTGTATTCTTCGCGTGCAATCGAAAGGTTGATGATGTCGCTGTATAGAGCTCTTTCCGCATTTTCGGGAGTCATGTTTTCTACTTCCTCACCGGGAGTGTGGATGATAACTCCGTTTAGTTTTCCGATTTCTGATTGAACGTTTACTTCTACAATTGGATTCATATGGTTATTGTTTTATTTGACTTCTTGCATGATGACAAAAATAACACATAAATGGTTAGTAACCTTCTATTTACAGCTTATAATTATGCAAAAGTCAAAAATAATTATGCAGTGTCTCCGTTTAGCCCAGTTCCGTTAAAATTAATCGTCCGGTAATCAAATAGATATTCAATCCGATGATGTCGTTGGTCAGGGTAATGAATGGACCGGTGGCTAAGGCCGGGTCAATTTTTATTCGGTTTAGCAACAGCGGGAAGGCTGTTCCGAAAATGGATGCGAATAAAATAACCACGAAAAGGGATAAAGTCACTGTGATCGGCATTGCGAGGGTCGACATGCCGAATGAAAGGGTCAACAGGAAAATGATGGAAGAGCAGATCAGGGCGTTAATCAAAGCTCCTCCCATTTCTTTTAATATGTTTTTGAATCCGTTTTTCAGGCTTAGAGAGTTGGAGGCCAGTCCTTTTACGACGATTGCAGACGATTGGATACCGACATTTCCTCCCATGGCAGTGATTACAGGAATAAACATGGCAGTGACCGGGAACAGGGCAATTTCGCTTTCATAGCGGGAAATCATCCATGCAGAGACCATTCCTCCGAACAGGGCGATGATCAGCCAGGGCAAGCGGGCTTTGGTCTGGGCCCAGATACTATCGGACGACTCCACATCTTGAGTGATACCGGACATCATTTGATAGTCTTTGTCGGCTTCTTCACGGATGAGGTCTACCACATCGTCGATGGTGATCCGGCCAACCAGTCGTCCTACCTGATCCACCACCGGTACGGCTACCAGGTCGTATTTCTGCATGATCAATGCCACGGATTCGGCCGGTTCATCGGTTTTAACGGAAATGATGTCAGGATAATACATGTTGCTGATTTTTGCCGAAGTCGGTGCTGTAATGATCTTTTTCAGTGACAGTCTACCTTTTAATTTATCATCGTCGTCGACAACATATATATTGTAGATTTCATCCAGATTTTCGGCTTGTCTGCTGACTTCCCGCAGGCAGGTCAGTACGGTCCAGTTTTCATTGACCATGACCAGTTCCTTGGCCATCAATCCTCCGGCGGTATCTTCGTCGTAATGCAGCAGATCGACGATGTCGCCGGCCTGCTCGAGGTCTTCCATGTGTGACAGTACTTCGTGTTGCTGTTCGTTGGGCATGCTGCCGACCAGATCGGCGGCGTCATCGGAATCCATATGGTCGATGAAGCGGCGTGCAATGGTTTCGGCCGGGAAAGATTCGATGAAGTGGACTCTTTCTTCTTCGTCGATTTCAGCCAATACGTCACTGGCTTTTTCGTTATCCAACAACAAAAACACGAATTGTGCCCGTTCATTATTCAGTTCTTCCAGAATTTCTGCGATATCTGCCGGGTGAAGGTTGGATATGAGGTTACATACTTCTGCTTTATTGCCGGCATCGATCAACTCTTCCAGTTGACTTAAAAATTCGTGAGTTAGTTCAAATTGTTGCATGAGTGGCATTTTACTGAGTTACTACATTGATTTTAGCCGCTGAATTCTCTATTTCTGCACAGAGTTGCAGAAAATCAGGGATACTCAGTTGTTCCGGACGTTGGTTCAGGTAGTTGGAATCGAATCCGGGTGGGAGCAGGCCGCGAATGGAATTTCTCAGGGTTTTTCGGCGTTGGTTGAACCCCGTTTTTACAACCAGAAAAAACAGTTTTTCATTGCATCCCAGCTCCTGTCGTTCGTTGCGGGTCAGACGAATGACCGCTGATTTTACTTTGGGAGGGGGGTCGAATACCTTCTCTCCGACTGTGAACAGGTATTCGATGTGGTAAAAAGTCTGTAATAAGACGCTTAAGATTCCATAGGTTTTACTTCCTGAAGGGGCCGCGATTCGTTCGGCCACTTCTTTCTGAATCATGCAGACCACCTGACTGACCAGGTGACGTTTTTCGATGATTCGAAAAAAAATCTGAGAAGAAATGTTGTAGGGAAGATTTCCGATGACAGAAAAAGGTTCCTGATAGAAGGCTTCGATATCTGTTTTCAAAAAATCGCCGTAAAGAATACGATCCCGGAATTCCGGCAGCTCCTGGTGGAGATATTCGATCGATTCCCGGTCGATATCGATGGCCCTGACGGAAAATGCCGGATTGGCAAACAGGTGTCGCGTTAAAACACCCATTCCCGGACCGATTTCCAGTACCTCTCGTGTGAGAGGAAGCAAACTGTCCGTAATTTTACGTGCAATATTCTGATCCCGCAGAAAATGTTGCCCCAGACTTTTTTTAGCTTTCACAATACTCATGTGACAAAAGTATACAATTTCGGCGGAAAATCGTTTGGGCATGGGCATAATTTTGTACATTTGCAGACAATTTTATAAACTGATTTTCGTATGCATCCTCTTGTAAAAAATACGATTAAATTTTTTGTTTTCTTGGCTGTGTCGGCCTTGCTGTTTTGGTTGGTATACCGTGATCAGAACTGGGATGAGTTGTTGACCGTATTGAAAGAAGATGTCAATTATTTCTGGATCGGGGTGGCTTGTGTGATGGGGATTGCCAGTCATGTCAGCCGGGCTTTGCGCTGGCAGTTGCTGACCTGTTCGATGGGATACAAAATCTCTTTTTGGAACAGTTTTATGGGGGTGATGATCGGATATTTTGCCAACCTGGCAATTCCTCGGATGGGAGAATTCACCCGTTGTGGAGTGGTGAGCAAATACGAGTCGGTTCCGTTTTCCAAATTGTTGGGAACGGTAGTCACCGAACGGGTCATCGATATGTTTATTTTGTTGTTTCTGACGTTGGTGGTCGTTGTTACGCAGTTCAAGCAAGTGGGTATCTTTTTGGACAATAATCAGGAGATCAAGGAAAAATTAGTGCATCTGTTTCATTCGTGGTGGATGTTGCTGGTATTGATTGTTGTCTTGGTTATGATCTGGGGTATTTTTAGGTTGCTGCGCAAAACCCGTTTTCATGAACGCCTGCATTCCTTTTTAAAGGGTTTGAAGGAAGGGTTGTTGGCCGTCAAGGATGTAAAACACACGGGACTGTTTGTATTCCACTCCCTGTTTATCTGGTTGATGTATTTCCTGATGTTTTATGTCTGTTTTTTCTGTTTTCAGTTTACTTCTCATTTGGATGCATTGGTCGGTTTGACGATTTTCGTTTTGTCGAGTTATGGGATGGTTGCTCCGGTTCAGGGTGGGATCGGTGCCTGGCATTTTATGGTCATCGCCTCTCTGATGATTTATTTGCCTCACACGCCCAATATCGAAAGCATGGCAAAAGTTTTCGCTTTGTTGACCCATGGTGCGATGACTCTGCTGTATATTGTCGTCGGAGTGATCTGTGTCATCTGTTTGCCGTTGTACAATTCCGGTAGAAAAAAATAAAAAACGATTACGAATGGGACTGATGGATACTGTTGATTTGATATATACCTATTTCCCGGACTTGACCGGGGTTCAGAAAGAGCGTTTTGCCCGTTTGGAGGTATTGTATCGGGAATGGAATGAACGGATCAACGTGATATCCCGGAAGGATATGGATGCTTTTTGGGTTCATCATGTATTGCATTCCTTGGCTATTGCGAAAGTCATTCGTTTTGCAGCCGGTACGAAAATCATGGATGTCGGTACCGGAGGTGGATTTCCGGGGATTCCTCTGGCGATTTTGTTTCCGGAGGCAAAGTTTTATCTGATCGATTCCATCGGAAAAAAAATGAAGGTAGTGGAAGGGGTTCGGGATGCTTTGGGGCTGGAGAATGTAAAGGCAGAACAGATTCGGGTGGAGAATGTGAAGGAACCTCAGGATTTTATTGTCAGTCGGGCAGTCACAGCCTTTCCGGCTTTTGTGAAATTGATCCGGGGTAAAATTCGTAAAGGTTCGGAAAATAGCCTGGAAAATGGTCTGTTATATCTGAAGGGCGGAGAATTCGAGGAGGAAATTCGACCTTTTCGGGATCGGGTGAAAATTTGGACGATCCCCACTTTCTTTTCTGAAGAGTTTTTTGAGACCAAGAAAATCATTTATTTGAAAGCTTAAATTGCTTGTCTGTTGCTGATAGCTTTGCTGCAGAGTAAATCATTTGATATTCTTTTTTATGTTGCCTTGTAAAGATCGCTTTACGAGGCAATATCAAATATTTTGTATGATTTCTTCAGAAAAATGAAACAAATACTTTGTAATATAAGTATGTAGTCAATTAGTATAATTTTTGACTTTGTTATTTAAGGATATCGTAGTATCTACAAACAAAGTCATTTACATTTGGTTTTTAGGTATATGGAAGAAATTCTTGATAATTTGGATTTTAATTAAAATTTAATATTATTAATGCATTTGATAATGGAAATGTTTTTTTATTTATTATTAATATATATTTGTGGAAATATTACTTAGTAAATATTTGTTATAGTTCGATAATAATGTTAGTTAATTGAATGATGTTGATATGAAGTGCTTGAAAACTCGCATCTTCTATTGTGTATTGATTAGTGCTTTTTCTTTACAATCGAAGGTTTTTGCTCAGCAAGATGTTGGTAGTGAGTCTAGTGATAATCGGCAGCGGGTGTTGTTAAAGACAAATCTGGTATATGATGTTTTATTGATGCCTTCGTTGGAAGTGGAATATCGTTTCAATGAGCATTGGTCGGCAGCTATAGAGGGGAATATGGCTTGGTGGCATCGGGATCGTAAGCACAAATATTACCAGTTGGCGACAATTTTTCCGGAAGCACGCTATCGTTTGCGGGAAAAGAAAGAAAATTGTGGACATATTTTTGGTTTATTTGCCGGGACGGGGTGGTATGATCTGGAAAATGGATCGGATGGTTATAAAGGAGAGTTGTGGATGACCGGTTTAAGTTATGCCTATACTTTTCCGGTCGGGAAATATTTTTCATTTGAAACAGGTTTAGGGATCGGTTTTTTACATACCAGGTATAAGGAATATCTGCCGATAGACGGATGTTATGTGTATCAGCAGACCTGTCATACCAATTATTTCGGTCCTTTGCGATTGAAATTTGCGTGGGTTTGGAATATTGGTGCTAAGAAAGGAGGTAAACGATGAAAATGTTATCCATATACGGAAGGTATTGTACATTCATGGGGATGGCAGTGCTTTTGTTGGCTGCTTGCCGGAAAGATTTGTGTTATGATCATGAAAAACACGCTCTCAGCGTGAAGACCGATGTGGCGGCAGATTGGGAACAGGAATGGGAACGTACTTATCGTGTGGATTGGAAAAATAATTGGAAGGAGGAATGGAGTCGGGAGTATGATGAGTTAAGACCTTCAAAGGCTACGGGGATTCGGGCGTTGGTGTATCAGACCGACGGACGCTATGTGGAGAATAATCTGAATGCGGACGGGGGGCGTCTGCCGATGGAAGAAGGTATACAGGCATTGCTTTTTTATAATAATGATACGGAATACATCGTTTTCGGAGATTTGTCTTCATCGGTGAGTGCTTCGGTGACGACCCGGACTTTGACGAGAGGAAATTTTCAATCCTTGCATGCCAATGAGCGTACGGTGAATCAGCCGGATCAGCTGTATGGCAGTTATATAGAAGAATATGAGGCTCAACGGACTTTGGAATCGGTTTCTTTGCCGGTTACCTTGCGTCCCCTGACCTATACTTACATGATTCGTTTTGAATTTTCTGCCGGGCTTAAATATGTCGCTTTGGCCCGGGGAGCTTTGGCTGGTATGGCGGAGTCGGTCTATTTGCAGGATGGACATACGGGAGCGAAGACTGCGACGGTGATGTTCGACTGTACCCTGGAAGATTTTGGAGTAGAGGCTTTGGTCAAGACCTTTGGGGTTCCGAATTATCCGGGCGATCACTATACCCGGGTGGATGGAGAAAACCGTTATACCTTGAATTTGGAAGTTCGTTTGTCCAATGGAAAAATTAAGAATTTTGAATTCGATGTGACGGATCAGGTAGCTTCACAGCCCAGAGGAGGGGTGCTGATTGTAAATGATGTTGAGATCTCCGATGAAGAGGGACAGGAAGGTTCTGGTGCTTTTGATCCCACAGTGGAAGGCTGGGGTGACTATATCGATATCCCTTTGCCGATAATCTGAATTAATTTTATGTTTAATATTCAATTTTGTATGTAATGATGAAAAAAAGTCTATGGATACTTGGGGTGGCTGTAGCAGTCATAACAAGTTGTACAAACACAGAAGTGACGGAGGTGGCTGAATATCGGACTATCGGTTTCGATGCTTTCGTTGGTAATACTACCAAGGCTGTGAGTCCGATTGATTTGGCAGCCTTGAAGGCTGAAAATGGCGGATTTTACGTATATGGCGGGTATGCCACAGTTGACGATGTTTTCAATAACACAAGGGTATACTGGAAAGAATCCTCCTGGGTGTATACTCCATTGAGTTATTGGAAGGAAGGAGAAACGTATAAATTTGCCGCTTATGCACCGGCGTTGAATGTGACTCCTGAATACGATTATGCCACCAATACCTTGACATTTACCGGAGTGAAGTCTGATATGAATAATCAGAAAGATTTTATTGCGGCTCAATTGATCAATCCCATTGTGGCTCAGGCGAGCAATAATGCTCCGGTTGCCTTTACTTTCCGTCATGCGTTGTCGATGATTAAAATCAAATTGATAAACGGTTTTCGGGATGGAGTACAAGTACAGATCGTCAATGATTTTAAGCTTAGTGGGATCAATACTCAGGGGAATTTTGTTACGACAACAGGAGCTGCAGGTACCTGGAGTGAGGTGGGAATTCCGGCCGATTTTACCGATGGTGGTGCGACTTTAGATGCAAATGGTGATGTTTATGAACCTGAATTTATTGTGATTCCCCAGACAGTGGCAGCAGATGCCGTTACAGTTTCTTTCTCTGTCATATTGACCGATGCCAAAAATAATCCGGTGTTGGTTCCTGGAGGTACTGGGGCTGGCAATGTGAAGGCGTTTACCATTAAAATTCCTGCAGGCGAGTGGAATATGCAAAATCGCTACAGCTATTCTGCAACGATCGATGGTGAGTTGTTAGGCTTGCAGACAATTACCTTTGCTGATCCGACGGTTGAAGAGTGGGGGGATTATAATGATACTCCTGTGACTATTCAATAAGGACTGCTATGACCGGATGTTGCAGGGACATTACGGTTGAAAATATAGGCCGGGCAGGGTTGGATCTCCCTTCCCGGTCACCAGAAATTTATAAAAATGTGAAGAACGATGAAATGGAAACCTTTTTTATATCTTTTGTTCGGTAGCCTGATGGGGGAAGCTTGTTCTTCCGGGGAGGTCGACCCATCTGCCGGCTCCCAGCCTCCGATCGCTTTCCGTTCGCCGCAGATGACGCGTGCTGCCATTACTACTGCTGACCGTATGGACGCTTTTAGCGTATGGGGATGGTATGTCAAAAATAGCACCATTTACGATGTATTTGATGCGACGACTGTCAGCAGGTCCGGTACGGATTGGGGATATGAGGGAATCCGTTATTGGATGTCGGGTGGCGTTTATGATTTTTATGCGGTATATCCTGTCGGTTGGGGACAGTATGATGCGGAGGGAGAATTGACGCTTACCGGTTTCAATTGTTCGCTAACGGGGGTAGATGCTGTGGACCTGATGACGGCTTCCAGGCTTGATCTGAGTGGTGATGCTCCGCAGACAGTCGTTTTACCGTTTAAACACGAATTGGCACGACTTAAGTTTACGGTGGTTTTGGAAAGTTCAGTGGTTGAAATAAGTAGTTTGAAGTTGGAGGGAATCCGTTTTAAAGGTGATCTTTTTAAAAATTCGATGGGTACAGAGTGGCGTAATGTAGAGGTTTGTGAACAAACGGATGAGTATTTCAAATCAGCTGCCTTTACCTTGAATACAGAGAATGGTTTCAGTCGGGATGTTTGGGGAGATGTTTTGTTGATACCGCATGATGCTGAGCAGTTGGCGGATGCGAAATTGTATGTAACCTATCGTTATCCGGGTGAAACCAACAACAGGACTATTACCATTGATTTGAAGACCGCTCAGACACCGGAGTGGATTGCCGGAAAGAGTTACAGTTATACTTTGACACTGAAGTCTGCCGACTTGATTGTTAACGTAAGTGTGAATGATTGGACGGAGGAAAATACGTCTGTGTCGTGGGGAAATTAAAGAAAAACAAAAAACAATATGAAATATTTTTCTGATCATTGCATTTTAAGGTGGTGGACAATTTGTCTGATATCGTTCTTGGGGATAGCTTGTTCGAAAGAACCGGATGGATATCCGTCCGACGGACGTACAGCTTCTATTACTTTGCAAATTCCGATGCTTCAGACTGTTTCTACCCGAGTGCCAGTGAATGGGGATGAGAATGCCATCAATCATTTGAGGGTCATTATTCTTTCGCAGGGGGCAACAAGTATCAATCAGACATTTGGAGCATCTGATCTCACGAATGGCAGTATTACGATAGACAATGTGCCGGTGGGGCCTGTGCAAATGTATGTCATTGCCAATGAAAGCAGCTTGGGAAAGGACTATAGTGATTTGAAAGCATTGCAGGCTGATGTCGATCAGTCAACCCAGAAAGTACATATAGAGGATGTCAACCGTATGTATTTTCCCAAGCGCGGCTCGGAATTTCCTGCGGGTGGCTTGCCCATGACCTGGATGGACAAGAACTTGACCATCAATCCGCCTACAGATTCACCGCAGACAGTTACAGTGGACTTGGTGCGCGTAGTGGCCAAACTGAATATATTGATGAACAATGCCTTGACCACACCAATCACCATCAACCAGATGTCATTTGGTGAATTCTTCGGCAACTGTCTTTACCTCTTTGCCGAACAAGACCTTGATGTGCCCGATGATACGGAATATGCAGCAAAAGAGTATACGGACCTGCACATTGAGATTGCGGGCGGCAAGACCGAGCAGCTGGTACTCTATATCTTTCCGTCGTTTGCATGGACGGATCCTCAGGCAACTTCACCCTATACCATTAGCTTCCATACGGAGGAAGAGGAGTATTTGCCCCAATCTTTTGTGAACGACTACGGCGCCCTCAACTCTATTGCGCGTAACACGCAGGTCAATATCCATGCCACGCTCAGCACGCCGGCCAATGTGGAGATAAATTTCGAGGTAGTGCCTTGGACAGAGAAAAGCGTGGTGGTTCCACCGTTCAATTGATATATGTACAGTGATTAATATACAGATATGAAAGCAAGCAAGTTTCTACAATATATAAGTCTGATGCTGGCGCTGATGGCGGTATCTTGTATCGAAGATACTTTTATAGACGATTCTAAATATGTGGAAGAAGGGCTTCCGGCCTGCGTACAGCTCGGCTTCCGGGCAGAGAAAAGTTCGGTCATCACCCGTGCCGAGCAGGATGCCAAGTATGAAAATAGGGTAGACAATATATATGTATTGGTATTTGACGGTTCTGGTAACCGGAATTTTGGAAAGTTCTGTACCGATGGCGACGGACTGAGTTATGGAACTAATGAACACAGTTCGGGAACCGTCTTTTTCGAGACAACCTCGCTGAACGATGCCCGCATCGTTGGCATTGCCAATCTGACAACTGCAACGACTTCGACAGCCTATCAAATTACTCCCGATGACTTGAGTGAAGAAAAAATTAAGACCTTGAACGACCTGAGGGCGCTTGTCATGAAGATGAAGAGTGAGTCTGTCTATCGCGGTGCCCTGTTCATGATGACCGGCTATGCCAAGGACAAGGACAACCCCGACAGTGACGTGGTGACCATTCCTGGCGGAGAAGGTAGCACACAAACTCTGAATGCCACTCTCAAACTGGAACGTACCGATGCCAAAGTGAAGTTTGAGATAAAAACATCTCCTAATCCTCCTGTGGGCAAACAGTGGACGGAATTCTCTTTCTTGCCCAAGACATGGACGGTGAAGCGGGTGCCCATGCAGTCATACGTATTGAAGGCAGAGACCGGCGACTATGACGATGCAACGGGTAGCACCTATTTCAGCACTCCAGCTACCCCGTTTGAGATAATTACCCGCAACGCAACCGATGCTAACCTGTACGACGGCGGTAGCTTTGTGTTCTACATGCCCGAGAATAAAAAGTCGCCCTTAAAAGAAATAGTTTCTACCAGTGACCCAAGTACCGATTATGCCGGACGTGAAGCCTGGAGTGGCGAAGACGATAAAGGCGATAAGCAGTTTACGAATGCCAATGCCAACTCCACCTATGTGGAAATGACCGGGACGCTTTCATACAGAGACAACGACGGGCAACAGGTAAGTGCCGACGTTCGCTTTACGGTGCACCTCGGTTATGCTTCGGGCAGTGTCAATGACTATGATACCGAGCGCAACGGATACTATACGTATACGGTAACGGTAAGAGGAATAGAAGATATTATTTTTGAAGTGACTTACCACAACGACCGCCGCCCCGGCTATGAGGGAGACGTGGTATACAGCAGCGACCAGATTTTTGAGTTTGACTCGCACTATGACCGCCGCCTTATTACGCTGAACAAATCGGATATTCAAGACGACATGAAGTGGAGTGTCAACACTCCCTTCAGTCGTGGCATACACGAGATGGGAACTCCAATTCCCCAGGAAATGCGCGATTATCGTTGGATTAAGTTTGCCGTGAATGCGGATTACGGAGTGGATGCGGACAAGTATGTGAAGTATCCGGGCGACCAGAACTATAACGATCCGTATCCAATGCCTGGAGCAGCCAATAACCAACCATCCCCTTATTATACAACAGGTGGCAGAAATTATCCTGATGCCCGCTTGCGCGACATTGACCAACTGATAAAATACTTGCAAGAAGAAGCTGACAAAACTACCTCTTCTATCTTCGATTCTCAGGGCAATGTGGCTATCACTGTCTTTGTGGACGAGAACCTTTATTTCAACCATCCGATCACGAATGAATCGGGTGAAAATAACCGCTCGTTGTGGAAGCTGACAGCCGATAAGGAAGACCGGCAGATGCACATCATAGCAGGCGGTTCGCAATATAGCGATGACGGTAATTCGAGCATTGTCCACTCCAAATTTTCATTCAAACAACGCACCATCCGTACCATATTCAATGTAGACAAGGAAGACCTGACCACTGCCTGGGGCCTGGAGTCGACCATGGAAACGGGACGCTTGGCGACCGGCAATGTGTCACAAGGTACAGATACCCGCAACGGACGTGCCAACTGTTTGAAGTGGCTGGTAGGGAAGAAATGGACAGAGGTACTCAGCACTTCCGACCATTATGCACTGAACTCCGGTTATGACAACGCTGCATATGCCTGTATGTTGCGAAACCGTGACTTGAATGGTGATGACATTATTGATGCTAATGAAGTTCGTTGGTATCTGGCCAGCATTGATCAGCTGACCGATATCTATTTGGGTGAATACGCGTTGGACGAGCAATCGCGTCTATATCCCAGCAATGCGGCGGACAGAGAAGGTAAGGTACGTTGGCATTATACCAGTTCGTCGGCTTATGGCAATAACTCATGGATTCTCTGGGCCGAGGAAGGGGCTTCACGAGGTGGTTCTGGTAGTTCTATCAATGATGCAGGAAACACAAATACACTTTTCTCTTATCGCTGTGCCCGCAATTTGGGATTGCCACTCGATCAACCGGAAGAACTGCCTGCCGACTTGGTTTCTGTAACACAAGAGGCCGATGGTAATTATCTGATTGATGTGACCAACATGAGTGTAAAGGCGCGTCGCACCAATTACGAGGTCAATCCATTGCCGGCACACGATGAATGTGATGTGGATAACAGGCCGTATGCAAAGTTCAGGGTGCACAAAGAGGTATTTCCGAATCCAGAATACAGTAGAAATTGGAATTGGAGGGACTTATATTATTATATTTCATTCAACAATGCTCAGAACTGGCAATATTTCCAGACATATATGGGATATCCGAGTGGTTATCGTATTCCCAATCACAGGGAATTGCTGATTATGGCGACGAGAATGAAATCGGAATATTGGCCAACCTATACTATTTCGAATACTTCTGGAAAGCCTAATTATATTTGCCAGACAGCTTTCTCTTTAAATGGAAGTAATCCTTATACAGATCTTCGTGAAGGTTTCTTGTGGGATTCATCCAGTGGAGTATTCTTTCTTCAAAACAATAGGAATGAAAAAGGCTACGTCCGGCCTGTGCAAGATGTTGCCGAATAGCTTTGTTTTCGATATGTACCTGCTTCCGTTGAATGAGGAGGCGGGTATTTTTTATCATGCCTAACGGGAAAATGAATAGAATTTGACAATTCTTGATCATATTTTATCGAAGAGAATAGATGGGAAGTTTTATGTTTGTCATTGGAATCAACTCAAATCGATAGAATATGATAAAAAAAGTGACGACTTTATTGGTCGGTTTATGTGTATTGTCTGCAGCCTGGGGAGAAAATTATTATGCTCCGGGTAAGAAAAACCGTTTGAGAGCACCGGCAGTGCCTTTGGTAACTTCCGATCCCTATTTCTGTATATGGTCGCCTTATGATAAATTGTATGAAGGGAATACGGAGCATTGGACCGGCAAAGAACAGGCGTTGATCGGAGCCATACGGGTGGATGGAAAAAGTTATCGTTTTATGGGGCGTGAGAAACAGGCTTTCGAAACGATTTTGCCCATGGCTGATTTGAGAAAATGGGAGGCGGCTTACACTGAGACAGAACCGGAAGGCGATTGGACCGCTTTGAATTATGTACAGGAATGGAAACAGGGAGAGGGAGCTTTTGGAACTCGGGAAATGTCTCATTTGGGTACTGTCTGGGAGTCAAAAGATATATGGGTCCGGCGTACTTTTGAACTGACGGAAAATTTAAGTAAAGAACCCATCTATCTGAAGTATTCGCACGATGATATCTTTGAATTGTATATCAATGGAATACAGGTTGTCAAAACCGGATATACCTGGAAAAACGATGTTTTATTGGAACTAAGTGATGCGGTGAAAAAGGCCTTGAAGCCGGGAAAGAATGTCATCGCTGCTCATTGTCACAACCGGGAAAATGGCGGATACGTCGATTTCGGATTGTTTAAAAAACAGGCTGCCGACAATCATTTTGCGGCCGATGCGGAACAAGTCTCGGTTGACGTATTGCCGACTCAGACTTTTTATACCTTCCATTGCGGACCGGTAGTATTGGATGTGATTTTTACTTCTCCATTGTTACTGGACGATTTGGATCTGGTATCGACACCGATTTCCTATGTGACCTATCAGGTTCGTTCGCGAGACGGGAAGTCGCATGAGGTGGAAATATATTTTGAAGCTTCACCGCAGTTGGCCGTACATGAAGATAACCAGCCCGTGGTGTACGATCGGGGCTTGCAGCATGGTATTGCTTACCTGAAGACGGGAACCGTTAATCAGCCGATGCTGGAACGTAAAGGTGATGGGGTACGCATCGATTGGGGATATGCCTATTTGGCAGCTCCGGAAGGGAATGGTGCTGCGTTGGGGTTGGGTGAATATTTTTCCGTAAAACGTTCCTTTATCCAAAAGGGATGTTTGCCGGAGAGTGCTCGGCCAGATACGCTGGAGCGGAATATGCTGGTGGAAATGAATGTGCTGGCATATTGTCATCGTTTGGGAAAAGTGGATCCGGAGGGACAAAGTGCTTATTTGATGTTGGGATATGACGATCGTTATGCCATTGAATATTTCTATGAACCTTTGCTGGCATATTGGAAACATCAGGGACGGGTCGATATTTATCAAGCTTTCGAACGGGCGGTACGCGATTATGCCATGATCATGGATCGTTGTGGGGCTTTTGATGTGCAACTGATGGAAGAGGCTGAACAAGCCGGAGGACGGGAATATGCGGAATTATGCGCATTGGCTTACCGACAGGCGATTGCGGCCCATAAATTGGTAGAGGATAAACAAGGAAATCTGCTGTTCCTGTCGAAAGAAAATCACAGCAATGGTTGTATCAATACGGTGGATATTACTTATCCTTCTTCACCTTTATTTTTGATCTATAATACTGATCTGCTGAAAGGTATGATGACGTCTATTTTTTATTACAGTGAAAGTGGACGTTGGACCAAACCTTTTCCGGCTCATGATTTGGGCACTTATCCGGTGGCAAACGGTCAGTTATATGGAGGGGATATGCCGGTAGAAGAGGCTGGAAACATGTTATTGCTGGCAACGGCCATTTCATTGGTGGAGAAGAATGCATCTTATGCGGCTAGTCATTGGGAAACTTTGACGACATGGGCCGATTATCTGTTGCAGGCAGGATTGGATCCTGAAAATCAGTTGTGTACCGATGATTTTGCCGGTCATCTGGCTCATAATGCCAATCTATCCCTAAAAGCGATCTTGGCAGTGGCCGGTTTTGGTCAAATGGCAGCGATGCTGGGAAAACAGACAATCGCGGATCGGTATGTAGATGCGGCCCGGGATATGGCTCGGGAATGGATGAAAATGGCCGATGACGGGGATCATTACCGTTTGACTTTTGATCGTCCGGGTACCTGGAGTCAAAAATATAACCTGGTTTGGGATAAAGTATTTTCCATGGGGATTTTTCCGGAAGAGGTGAGGCAAAGAGAAGTCGCCTTTTATCTGACAAAACAGAATAAGTACGGTTTGCCTCTGGACTGTAGGAAAGAGTATACCAAAACCGACTGGATTTTGTGGAGTGCCTGTTTGGCCGATCGATTGGAGGATTTTCAAGCTCTGGTAATGCCTGTCCATAAATACGCTCAGGAAACTCCTTCTCGGGTGCCTTTGAGTGACTGGCACGATACCCATGAAGGGCACATGATGAATTTTAAGGCTCGGTCTGTGGTCGGTGGGTATTTTATGAAATTACTTGAACAAAAAATAAATAAATAGGTTTTCTCATAGTTGTTTTTTAGTGTAAAAGAGGGTTGGAAATCATTTTTCGCAACCCTCTTTTTGGTTTGTGACCTTATTTTGGTCAGGATTTACCATTACTTGGTTGATAGTTTTCATTCTTTTTTTGAAAAAATAAATTATTTTGCAAGGGAGAATACAAACGTTAGCAATAATTACACTTATGAGCAAATTGAAATGGATCGTATGGGGGTGTCTGTTGTGTGCTTGGGGAACGATAACGGCAGCGGAAAAGAATTGGGTGCGTTATGTGAATACTTTGCAAGGGACTAACTCTTCTTTTGAATTGAGTCGGGGCAATACTTATCCGGCTGTGGCTATGCCTTGGGGAATGAATTTCTGGACTCCGCAAACAGGTGAAAATAGAAATGGTTTTATTTATCGCTATGCCGAGGATATTATTCGAGGATTCCGGCAAACCCATCAGTGCAGCCCTTGGGCGAATGATTATGCGGCTTTTTCTTTAATGCCGGTATCGGGGGAATTGAAGGTTACCCAGCATAATCGTTTTCGTCATTTCCGGCATGAAGATGAAATAGCACAGCCGCACTATTATAAAGTAACTCTGGATAATCGGATTACGGCCGAGATGTCTCCGACCGAACGAGGGGTATTTATGCGTTTCACTTATCCTGAAAAACAGGATTCCTATGTTGTGATTGATCTGAATAAAAGTCACAATAAGATTAAAATCATTCCGGAAGAACGCAAGGTGGTGGGGTATACGACTCATGCCAGTCAGGCCGTACCCGAGGGATTTGCCAATTATTTCGTGATGGTTTTCGATCGGCCGATTGAAGGATATGGTACCTGGACAACGGATGAAGGAAAGATTCGTCCAGGGGTAGCTGAAGAGGAAGGATTTTTTGTCAGCGGTTATCTGAAGTTTGCTCCGGGAGGACAGGTCAATGTGCGGATTGTTTCTTCGTTTATCAGTGAGGAACAGGCGGAGGAGAATTTTCGCCGGGAGCTGGCGGGAGTAAAAAATCTTGAGGAGGTCAAAGAAAGGGCGGCAGATGCCTGGAATAGACAACTGGGCAAAGTGGAAGTAGAAGGAGGGTCGGAAGAGGAAAGGGCAACTTTTTATTCCTGTTTGTTTCGTGCTATGTTGTTCCCTCGGCAGTTTTACGAATACAGTCAAACTGGCGAACCGATTTATTACAGCCCTTATGACGGGAAAATACACGAAGGATATATGTTTACCGATAATGGTTTCTGGGATACTTTCCGGGCTCAATTCCCATTGAATCTGTTGCTGCATCCGGAGATGCACGGACGTTATCTGAAATCCTTGCTGGATGCCTATGAACAGAGCGGATGGCTGCCTTCCTGGTCGTGTCCTGGACACAGTGGGGGTATGATCGGTAATCATGCATTCTCTTTGTTGGCAGATGCTTGGGTGAAAGGAGTTCGTACTTTCGATCCGCAACGGGCTTTGGAGTCCATGTATCATGATGCAACCAACAAGGCGCCTTTCGGTCAGTCGATCGGACGTTCGGGATGGAAAGATTATTATCTCAAGGGGTATGTGCCTTACGGTACAACCAGTGAGCCGACTGCCAAGACGCTGGAGTATGCGTATAATGATTTTTGTGCAATGCGTTTGGCTCAAGAGGTCGGTAATCAGCAGCTTGAACGTTTTTTCAGTAAAACCATTTTCAATTACCGGAATGTATACGATCCCGTATCCCGTTTCATGCGGGGACGCTTGCCGAACGGCGAGTGGGCACAGCCCGATTTTGATCCCGTTACTTGGGGGGGACCTTTTATAGAAGGGAATGCCTGGCATTATCATTGGTCGGTGATGCATGATATACAGGGGTTGATTCATTTGATGGGGGGAGATAAAAATTTTACGGCGAAACTGGATTCAGTTTTTGCAGTTCCGAATACGATAAAAACAGGCACTTACGGACGCATGATCCATGAAATGACGGAAATGGTCATGATTGACATGGGACAGTATGCTCATGGTAATCAGCCGATTCATCACATGGTATATCTGTATGATTATGCCGGAGAACCGTGGAAGACCCAGCAGTGGGCGCGTACGGTGATGCAAAAACTGTATAATGCCGGTCCCGACGGTTATTGCGGAGACGAAGATCAGGGACAGATGTCTGCTTGGTATGTGATTAGCGCCATGGGTCTGTATGCCGTGTGTCCCGGAACCGATCAGTATGTGATTGGCTGTCCGCTTTTTCCGAAGATGACGATTCATTTTGAAAATGGGAAAAAATTGGTGATCGATGCCCGGAATAATGCGCCGGACTGTCCTTACATCCAGTCGGCTCAATTGAATGGAAAAGCGTTTACCAGAACCTGGCTGACTTATGATGAATTGATCGGGGGTGGGGTATTGCGTTTTGAAATGGGAAAACAACCCAATGTTCAATGGGGTGTGAAAGCGGAAGACCGGCCTTTTTCGGTGTCGGGACAAAATTCTTTGAAATCGGAGAAGACAACGTTTCAAACTTCTGGGCCCTGGAAAAAAGTAACGGACATCCGTTCCGATGTCGCCATTGTGTATGGGATGAATGATCGTCCGGGGATGACTTTCGAACAACGGGTGAACAGTTGGAGAAACCGAGGATACCGCACTCATTTTATGACCGGTATTGCCTGGGGGGAATATCAGGATTATTTTCAGGGAATGTGGGATGGAAAAAAGAATCATCTTCTGGAAGGACAAGTTGCTCAGTCGGGCGATACGATCTGGCATGGGCATATGGTGCCGTATGTGGTTCCTACGCGGGAGTTTGTCGAATACCTGAAGGAGAAACATGTCAAACGGGTGATAGATGCCGGTATCGATGCCATTTATCTGGAGGAACCTGAATTCTGGGCCCGGGCCGGATATAGCGATGCTTTTAAGGATGAGTGGCAGGCATATTATGGATTTTCCTGGAGACCTCAGCACGAATCGCCGGAAAATACCTATCTTTCGAATAAATTGAAATATCATTTGTATTATAGAGCGCTGGAAGAGGTGTTTACTTATGCCAAGACATACGGAAAGAGCAAAGGAATGGAGGTGCGCTGTTATGTGCCGACTCATTCACTGGTGAATTATGCTTCCTGGCAGATTGTCAGTCCGGAGGCAAGTCTGGCTTCTTTGTCCTGTGTGGACGGCTATATCGCTCAGGTGTGGACCGGAACTTCTCGAGAGGCTACGTTTTATCGTGGAGAAGTGCGTGAGCGGGTATTTGAAAATGCTTTCCTGGAGTATGGCTCCATGTATTCGATGACAGCTCCCACCGGACGGAAGATGTTTTTTCTGACAGATCCGCTTGAAGATCGGCAGAAGGATTGGGCTGATTATAAACAGAATTATCAGGCTACTTTTATTGCACAGCTGCTCTATCCGCAGGTGGCCGATTATGAGGTAATGCCATGGCCCGACCGGATTTATGAAGGGCTTTATCGGTTGGCCGGAACAGATCGGAAAGAAAGAATACCGAGGCATTATTCGACCCAGATGCAGGTGATGATCAATGCCTTGAATGATATGCCGCTTTCTGCCAATCGGGTGGACGGTTCGCATGGAATCGGCGTATTGATGTCTAATTCCTTGATGTTTCAACGTTTCCCAAATCATGAGGGGTATGACGATCCCCGTTTTTCCAATTTTTATGGACAGACCCTTCCTTTGGTGAAGAGAGGAATCCCGGTAGAGATCGTACATATTGAAAATGCAGCTTATCCGGCAACCTGGGAAAATCTAAAGGTACTGGTCCTTTCATATGCAAATCAGAAACCTCAGGAAGCGGCTTATCATCGTTTTATCGCACAATGGGTACGCAAAGGGGGGGTATTGGTGTATTGCGGCAAGGATATCGATCCTTATCAATCGGTGTCGGAATGGTGGAATAGCGGGAAATACCGTTACAAAGCACCTTCTCAGCATTTGTTCTCGCTTTTGGGCCTGGATCCGAATCTGGAGGAAGGAACTTATCGTTGCGGCAAAGGGCGGGTATATGTACTTCGGGAAGAACCGAAAGATTTTGTGATGAAGCCAGAGGGGGATCGTCGCTATTGGGAGGTGGTGAAGACTGCTTACGAAGGGACCGGTGGTCGATTGGAGGAAAAAAACAGTTTTTATCTGGAGCGTGGTCCTTATGTGATGGCTGCAGTGATGGATGAAAGTGTCAGTATGGAACCTTTGAAAATCAAAGGATGTTATATCGATTTATTCGATCCGGAATTGCCGGTTGTCACAGAAAAGATTATCCGACCGGGTGAACAGGCTTTTTTGTATGATGTATCTAAAATTGCAGATCCTTCTTGGCCGGTTCTTTTGTGTGGCGCCTCCCGGATACAAGGTGAGGTTTATAAACCAGAGTACGCTGCTTTTTCTGTCAAGGGACCTGAAAATACCACCCATGTATCGAGGGTGTATCTGCCACGAAAACCGCAGGAGGTGAAGGTGACCTTGGATGGTGGGAGAGAATGGCCGGCTTCGTATGAGTGGGATGAACAGTCGCACACCTGTCTGTTCCGTTTTGAAAACGATCCGCAGGGTGTGATTGTGGAATGGAAATAAAAATAGGTAATATTTAATAGTTTCGTTTATGAGAAAAACATTTTTTGCATCGTTTCTGATGTCGGTTTTGGCGATTTTTGTCTGTCTGTCTGCCAAAGCACAGGAAAGGGATTATTCGGAATATGTCAATCCGTTGATGGGTACGCTGTCCGAACATGCTTTGTCGACGGGTAATACTTATCCGGCGATAGCTCGTCCTTGGGGAATGAATTTCTGGATGCCTCAAACCGGCAAAATGGGAGATGGTTGGGCTTATGTGTACGATCACTACCGTTTGCGCGGATTCAAACAGACACATCAGCCCAGCCCCTGGATCAATGATTACGGGATGTTTGCCATTATGCCTGTAAAAGGGATGAAAATCAACGAAGAAGAACGAGCCAGCTGGTTCTCGCACAAGGCGGAGATGGCGAAGCCTTATTATTACAGTGTCTATCTGGCGGAACATGATATTGTGACCGAGATTACCCCGACAGAGCGGGCTGCCTATTTCCGTTTTACTTTTCCGGAGACCGAAGATGGGTATATTGTGATCGATTCTTATGACAAGGGATCGTATATCAAGCTGATTCCGGAAGAAAATAAAATCATCGGTTATACGACCCGTAACAATGGGGGGGTACCCGATAATTTTAAAAATTATTTTGTGATTGTACTGGAACAGACACCTGTTTCCTGGGCGGTTTGGAAAGATGGAAAAGTTTGCGACGGTCGGGAGTTACAGGATCAGCATGTCGGAGCCCTGATCGGTTATAAGACCCGGCGGGGCGATAAGATTCAGGCTCGTGTGGCTTCTTCTTTTATCAGTTTCGAACAGGCAGAACGCAATTTGAAAGAATTGGATGGAAAAACTTTTGATCAGGTGAAGGCAGAAGGAAGAGAGATCTGGAATAAGACCTTGGGGGTCTTTGACGTGGAAATGGAGCTCGATCAAATGCGAACCTTCTATTCCTGCTTGTATCGTTCTGTGCTTTTCCCTCGCAGTTTTTATGAATTCGGGGCTGATGGAAAGCCTGTACATTACAGTCCATACAACGGTCAGGTATTGCCGGGATACATGTTTACCGACACCGGTTTCTGGGATACTTTCCGCTGTCTGTTTCCTTTGTTGAACATGGCTTATCCTTCCATGAATGCCAAGATGCAGGAGGGGTTGCTGAATACTTATAAAGAGAGTGGTTTTCTGCCGGAATGGGCTTCTCCGGGACATCGCGGTTGTATGGTGGGCAATAATTCCGCTTCAGTCGTGTCGGATGCCATTCTGAAAGATATTACGCCGAAAGAGATTCAGGAAGCACTTTATGAGGCGATGCTGAAAACGGCGAACGATTGTCATCCGCAGGTGAAATCTACCGGTCGGTATGGTTATGAATATTATAATGAGTTGGGGTATGTTCCTTACAATGTTGGTATTAATGAGAGTGCTGCCCGTACCCTCGAATATGCTTACGACGACTGGTGCATCGCTCAAGTGGCCCAAAAACTCGGCCGGCCGGCGGATGAAGTGGAACTTTATACCCGGCGGGCCCATAATTACAAAAATTTGTTTGATCCATCCCATAATTTGATGCGGGGTAAAAATAAAGATGGACAGTTCCAGTCACCCTTTAATCCTTTGAAATGGGGAGATGCCTTTACCGAGGGCAATAGTTGGCATTATACTTGGTCGGTTTTTCATGATATAAAAGGATTGCAGAATCTGATGGGAGGACGGGAAACTTTTGTACAGATGTTGGATTCTGTTTTTGCGGTGCCCCCGATTTTCGATGACAGTTATTACGGTGGAGTGATTCATGAGATTCGGGAAATGCAGATTATGAATATGGGCAATTATGCTCATGGAAATCAACCGGCCCAGCATATGATTTATTTGTACAATTATGCTGGAGAGCCTTGGAAGGCCCAGTATTGGGTTCGTCAGACCATGGAAAGAATGTATCGTCCTACTCCGGACGGATATTGCGGCGATGAGGATAACGGGCAGACTTCGGCTTGGTATGTATATTCCAGTCTTGGTTTTTATCCCGTATGTCCGGGAAGTGATCAGTATGTGATCGGTTCTCCCTTGGTGAAAAAAGCGACCGTTCATCTTGAAAACGGAAAGAAGATTGAAATTTCCGCTTCCAACAACTGTTCGGAGAATTGTTATATCAAAGACTTGAAGATGAATAGAAAAACGTATGATAAGAATTATTTTACCTATGAGGAGCTGATGAAAGGTGCCCGTTTACAATTCGAGATGAGCAATCAGCCGAACCGGACAAGAGGAACACAACCTTCCGCTTTTCCCTATTCGATGAGTGAATGATTCCGAGTAAAGATCATAGAAGAAGAGAGGTATCGAAATATGGATATCTCTCTTTTTTATTGGGAGGGAGCTATTCGGGGCAATGAGCCTTTTCTATGAGGTTGGGACTTTTTTGCAAAATGGCAGAGAACAGCTGTATATTTGGGAAAGCCTTGAATCAGAATTACCATTTATTGGTCATTTATTATCGTTCTGAGAGTTAAAAAAGTTGTTTATTTGTCTCAGAAATAGAATAAAACTCAATATTTATGAAAAAAGTCAGTTTGTTAATGGTAGGTGCCATGCTGTGTCTGGGTGGATGTAAAACGACAGAATACAGGGCAGCAGTCAAAAATGATTTGCGGGCACCGGCTTATCCTTTGGTAACAATTGATCCCTATACTTCGGCTTGGTCGATGAATGATGAGTTGTATGGCGGACCTGTAAAACACTGGACCGGCCGGGAAATGTCTATGTTGGGAGTAATCAAAGTGGACGGGGAATGTTTTCGTTTTATGGGAGAGGAACGGATTCCGATGAAGCAATTGTTGAAACCTTCGGAACGGGAAGCTTGGAAGGCGGTTTATACATGTGAGCAGCCGAAAGGTGATTGGACTGCTCTTGATTATGATGATACAGATTGGCAGCAAGGGGTCGGAGCCTTTGGTACAAAAGGGGAACAGGCTACCCGGACCGTTTGGGATTCCGAGCATATATGGGTGCGTCGGATATTGGATTTGTCGGAAGAGGAATTGGATAAGCCCATTTGGATGGAATATTCACACGATGATGACTGTGAAATGTATGTCAATGGTGTGGAAATATTGAATAGCGGGAATACCACAGCCAATAATCGCAGTCTGCAATTTTCAGAAACAGTGTTGAAGGCACTGAAACCGGGTAAAAATGTCATAGCTGTACATTGTCGCAATCGTGTAGCTGCCGGCTATCTGGATTTTTGTTTGTGGCAGAAACAGATTGACAAGTCCATATTTCCAAAGACGGCCACACAATTGTCTGTCAATGTATTGCCAACGCAGACCTATTATACGTTTGCATGTGGAGGGGTAAAATTGGACTTGATTTTTACGGCTCCTTTATTGATGGACGATCTGGAGTTATTGTCTCGTCCGGTGAATTATATGACCTATCAGGTGGTTTCTGACGATGGGCAACCACATGAAGTTGAGATATATTTTGAAATGACCCCCCAGTGGGCGCAACATCGGATTTTTCAGCCGGTTCAATGTGAATTACAAGAGACTGCTGATCAATATTTGCTGAAGACCGGTACCCGGGAACAGAAAATTTTGGGGAGGAGCGGTGATGATGTATTGATTGATTGGGGGTATTTTTATATGGCCTGTGACAAGGGAAAGACGGTACAGATCGGAAAGTCGGAGGCGGTAAAAGAATCCTTCCGACAAGCATCTGTTTTGGAAAACAGTTGTGATCCGAACTTGTCGGGCGATTTAACCGAGACTCTGGAAGTGTTGGCAGTCGCACAGAATTTGGGAAAAGTGGGAGAAACAAGCGTTTCCGGATATGTATTACTGGGATATGATGATCTTTATTCCATCCAGTATTTTGGAGAGAATATGCGTCCTTACTGGAATCGGAAAGGAGATAAAACCATTGCAGGAGAATTGGCGGCAGCGGCTGCAGACTATGAGACGGTTATGCAACGGTGTGCCGCTTTTGATCAGCAGTTGATGCGAGAGACTATGGCTGTTGGGGGCAAGAAATATGCCGAGCTTTGTGCGTTGGTATATCGACAGGCCATTGCCGCACATAAATTGATCGAAGACCGGGAGGGAAATCTGCTTTTCTTCTCCAAAGAGAATTTCAGTAACGGATCTATCGGAACGGTAGACATCTCCTATCCTTCGGTGCCATTGTTTTTGCTTTACAATACCGATCTGGCGAAGGGGTTGATGAATCATATTTTTTATTACAGCGAAAGTGGAAAATGGACCAAGCCTTTTGCCGCTCATGATGTCGGTACTTATCCGTTGGCCAACGGTCAGACCTATGGCGGGGATATGCCTGTTGAAGAAAGCGGAAATATGCTGATAATGACGGCAGCGGTATGTCTGGTGGACGGAAATGCCGATTATGCGGCCAAACATTGGAAAGTGTTGACTACCTGGGCCGATTATCTGCTGGAACATGGACTTGATCCGGATTCTCAGCTCTGTACGGATGATTTTGCCGGACACTTTGCCCACAATACGAATTTATCTGTGAAGGCTATTATGGGTATTGCTGCTTACGGCAAAATGGCCGGTATGTTGGGAAAAGAAGAGCTGGCGGAAAAATATTTGGCAGAGGCTCAAAAAATGGCTCGGCAATGGGGACAGATGGCAGATGACGGAGATCATTATAGATTGACTTTTGATCAGGCTGGAACCTGGAGTTTGAAGTACAATATGATTTGGGATCAATTGTTTGAAACTCATCTGTTTGAAGACGATATTTACAGCAAAGAACTGGCTTTTTATTTGACGAAACTGAATAAATACGGTGTTCCTTTGGATAATCGGGCAGATTATACGAAATCCGATTGGGTTTTTTGGACGGCAGCTTTAACCGATGATCCGGCCGTATTCAGTCGTTTCGTAGATCCGATCTGGCTCTATGCCAATGAAACTCCTTCGCGGGTACCGCTCAGCGATTGGCATATGACTTCCAGCGGACATCAGCGTGGATTTCAGGCCCGTTCGGTTGTGGGTGGTTATTATATGCCGATGTTGAAAAATAAAATGCAAAAATATTGAATTTTGTAAATTCCTTTTGTGCATATTTTTTCTTTGAAATTAGCACCTGTTGTAGAATTTTAGAGAATATAGAATAAAGGTGGTTTAAAATCTGTATTGAATATCAGCTGATTGCAATAAAATGTAAGTTGCTTTTGATACGATTTTACAGATTTTTGACCATATATTATCTGTAAAAGTTTTTCTGATATTCTAATTTTGCTCTGTTAAAAAAAATACAATTGAAGGGTGTTTTTGTTATCAAACGTTTTCAGATGCCTGAGTGATGTTTTCGATAGCATTTATTATTAATTAAAATGAAAAATATGAGATGTAAAATGAAAAAAGTGTTGGAATGGCAGTGGATTCTACTGGCATTATTCTCGGTTTGCATTTCTGCCTGCAAGGATGATGAAGTAACGGGTACAGAAGCTTTTGATCCTTCGCAGCCTGTGGTTATTTCGGATTTTACGCCGAAAGAAGGAGGCGCCTACCAAAAATTATTGATTTATGGAGAAAATTTTGGGGTAGACACATCTCTGGTACAAGTGACGATTGGCGGTAAGAACGCTGTCGTGATCAATGTGAAAAATAATTACATTTATTGCTTTGTTCCTTCTGGAGCTTTCAGCGGAGAAATAGAAGTGACGATTGGGAAAGGGGAAAACAAGGTTACTGCTACTGCTGCCACCGCTTTTGCTTATGAAAAAAAGATGGTGGTGGGAACTCTTTGTGGTTATCGGAACAATGCGGATGATCAGGGTTGGAGAGACGGTCCTTTTGAAGGACCGGACAATGTTCGGTGTTGTGGTTTCAGCACTGCTGGTCGTTTGGCATTTGATCCATTGAATAAAAAGCATCTCTATATTTGTTATGACGGTCATCAGGCGATACAGCTGATCGATTTGGAAAAACGGGAGTTGACCTCTCCGTTGAGCCTGAACGGAGTGCCCAGCAGTCGTATCCGTAGTATTGATTTCAATAAAGCCAGCGATTATGCGGCAGAGGCCGAATATATGATTGTGGCTATTGATTTTGATGGTCAAGGAACTGAAAGTCCCAGTGTTTATCTTGTTAAACGGAATGCAGACGGAACTTTCGATGACAATTCCGATATTCAGTTGTTGGCGGCTTATAAACAGTGTAACGGAGCCACTGTTCATCCGATCAATGGCGAACTTTATTTTAACAGTTATGAATATGGACAAGTATTCCGCCTGAATCTGGATGATTATTTTGCTACTTTGCAAAGAGGAGAGAACTGGAATGCAAATGTCATGCAGAATTCTGCTTTCAAACAGTTGTTTACAATTGCCGACCCCCAATGGGAGTTTCAGATTTTTATCCATCCGACCGGAAAATATGCCTATTTCGGAGTGATCAATAACCATTATTTCATGCGTTCCGATTACGATGAGAGCAAGAAAGAATTTGTAACGCCTTATACGGTAGCCGGTGGATATAAGGTGAGTGGTTATAAAGATGATGTCGGTACGGAAGCACGTATGCATGAGCCGTGTCAGGGAGTATTTGTATATAATAAGGAATATGCCGGTAATGAAGATGAATACGATTTTTATTTTGTAGATAAGTTGAATTTCTGTGTTCGTAAAATGACTCCGGATGCCATTGTTTCCACTTATGCCGGACGAGGCACCTCCTCTGCCATTGCGGATAACAATCAGTGGGGAACCGATGACGGAGACCTGCGTGAGGTGGCTCGTTTCCGCGATGTTACGGGACTTGCTTATGATGATGAAAGCAACATTTTTTATGTGCATGATTTTGTAGGTCATACCATTCGTACCATTTCGTTGGAAGAAGAAGAGAAGAGTATTGACGGAGATGAGACAGACGAATCAGCAGAAGACGTTAACGAATAAACACACAACATATGAAAAAATATTTAGCTATCTTTTGGATACTGTTTCTCTTTCCGCTGTCGTTGTGGGCACAACAGACCATTACGGTGAGCGGTTCGGTTACTGATTCACAAGGGATACCCTTGATAGGTGTCAATATTATTATAAAAGATATGCCTGGCATGGGTACCGTTACGGATGTTGACGGTAAATATACAATCAAGGTGGAACCTTATCAGAAATTGATATTTTCCTATGTCGGCTACGAAAGTATGGAGGTTCTTGTGAAGGAAGACCAATCTGTCATTGATATCCGTATGAAAGAGTCAGAAGACAGTATTTTGGATGAGGTGGTTGTTACCGGTATGGGGACTCAGAAGAAACTGACGGTAACGGGAGCCGTAACGAATGTAAATGTATCGGATCTCAAACATTATTCTACTTCAAATCTTTCTAATGCTTTGGCCGGTAATGTGCCGGGTATTATCACCCAACAGACCTCCGGACAACCGGGGAAAAGTACTTCTGAGTTCTGGATCCGGGGAATTTCTACTTTCGGAGCGAATGCCGGCGCATATATTTTGGTGGATGGATTTGAACGTGAAAATCTGGATGATATCAACATCGAAGACATAGAATCTTTCACTGTATTGAAAGATGCTTCTACGACTGCTATATACGGTTCGAAGGGTGCCAATGGGGTGGTATTGATTACAACCAAGCGGGGGTCTGCCGGAAAAATTCAAATCGATGCAAAGGTGGAGACATCCTTCAATACCCGTACGATCACTCCGGAATTCGTGGATGGCATAACATATGCCAATCTGGTGAATGAAGCACAGGTGACCCGTAATTTGGGAATTGTGTATCAGCCGGAAGAGATCGAACTGATCCGTACACAGATGGATCCTGATTTTTATCCGAATGTTGACTGGATGGATCTGGTGTTGAAAGACGGTGCCTGGAGTTATCGGGCCAATTTGAATCTGAGCGGTGGTGGTAGTACTTCCCGTTATTATGTTTCCATGAGTTATACGGAGGATCAGGGTATGTACAAGACAGATGCGACCCTGAAGAAAGATTATGATACGAATGCAAATTATAAGCGTTGGAATTATCGGATGAATGTTGATATCGATATTACGAAAACCACTCTGTTGAAATTGGGTATTGGCGGTTCGCTGGGAAAACGCAACAGTCCGGGCTTGGGAGATAATGATTTGTGGGGAGAGTTGTTCGGATATAATGCCATCAGTTCGCCGATATATTACTCCAATGGTTATACACCCATTTCACATCGGGATACCATCAAGATGAATCCGTGGGTATCTGCTACGCAAACCGGATACAATGAGGACTGGACCAACAGCATTCAGACGAATGTTTCCCTGGAACAAAACCTGGATTTTGTAACCAAAGGCTTGCGTTTTGTTGGGCGTTTCGGATATGATACGGACAATAACAACTGGATAAGTCGTCGTCGTCGTCCGGATATGTACAAGGCAAACGGACGTAACCAGGCAACCGGTGAAATTATCTTTGACAAAATGTACAGTGCGCAGGATATGTACCAGAAAAGTGGTAGTTCGGGTAGCCGGCGGGAATTTTTGGACCTGTTGTTGAGCTGGGACCGGGCATTTGCAGATCATCATACGGGAGTGACTTTGCGTTATACTCAGGATTCGAAGAAAGAGACTGTGGATATCGGTACAGATATCAAAAACGGTGTGGCAAGACGTAATCAAGGTTTGGCAGGACGTTTCACCTATAACTGGAAATACCGTTATTTCTTTGATTTCAATTTCGGTTATACCGGATCGGAGAATTTTGCTCCGGGCAATCAGTTCGGTTTCTTCCCGGCTTTCTCTTTGGCATGGAATGTGGCAGAAGAAAAATTTATCAAAGACCGTCTGCCTTGGATGGATATGTTTAAAGTCCGTTATTCTCATGGAAAGATCGGTAACGACAATTTGGGCGATGACCGCTTCCCGTATTTGTATACGATCGGAACCGGTGCTGCCAGTTTTAACTGGGGATTCGGAAATTATGGCAATTCCATTGCCGGAACGCATTATACACAGATGGCATCTACGGGAGTAACCTGGGAGGTGGCTACCAAAAACGATTTGGGTATAGATTTGTCTTTGTTTGAAAGTAAATTTACCATCACGGCAGACTATTTCCATGAAAAACGTACGGGTATTTATATGAATCGTGATTTTTTACCTGAAATTACAGGATTGGAAAGTACACCGAAAGCCAATGTGGGAAAAGTTGTCTCTCAGGGTTTTGATGGAAATTTTGCCTTTAAGCAGAAAATCGGTGAGGTGGACATGACGATCCGCGGGAATATGACTTTCAGCAAGAATGAGATCCTGGAAAAGGATGAATTGGCTTATGTATATCCTTATGAATATCAAAAAGGATATCGTGTCAATCAATTGAAGGGATTGGTAGCCCTGGGGTTGTTCAAGGATTACGATGATATCCGCAATAGTCCGAAACAAGATTTTGGAACTGTACAGCCGGGAGATATCAAGTATAAGGATATCAACGGTGACGGTATTGTCAATGACCAAGATCAGGTGGCGATCGGTTCTACGACGACTCCGAACCTGAGTTACGGCCTTGGAGCTTCTTTTGCCTGGAAAGGATTTGATTTCAATGTTCATTTCCAGGGAGTAGGGTATTGTACTTTTCCGATTTATGGAAAATGTGTGTATGCGTTCAGTGAAAGCGACTGGGGAAATATTTTCAAAGGAATGATTGAAGACCGTTGGGTGGATTCTGAGACCGCTGCGAAGTTGGGTATTCAGGCCAATGAAGATCCGAATGCTTCTTATCCCCGTTTGAGTTACGGTCTTAATAACAATAACCAGCGAACCTCTACTTTCTGGATGCGTGATGGACGTTATATCCGTTTGAAAAATCTGGATATCGGTTATACTTTGCCAAAGACCATGGTTAACAAGATGCGTTTCAATAATATACGGGTATATGTCAGCGGTTCGAACCTGATCACTTGGTCTAAATTCAAAATATGGGATCCGGAAACGGCGGATCCGCGAGGAGAAGTTTATCCGCTGACCAGATCTTTTACGGTGGGTTTAACTGTTAACTTATAAAATTACATCAGAGGTTATGATAAAGAAGTACTATATATTGTTGATAGTTGTACTGGGAGGAGGATTTTTTTCTGCCTGTTCCGACTATCTGGATTCGGAAAAATACTTTAAAGACCGTTTGACACTGGAATCGGTTTTTCAAAGTAAGACTCACGCACAGGAATGGTTGGCTTATGCTTATACTTTTCTGAACAATGAAAACTGTGAAGTGACGACAAAGGAGACATTTTACAATCCCTTCTGCTTTGCAGATGATATGTATTATGGTGACCGCGATAAGTCGATCGATGCTACCAAGAATGAACTTTCGTACAATATGTTCAAGTTGGGCGAGTATGACGAGAATACTTACAACACAGGAGCTTGGGGACAATGTTACAAAGGTATCTATCAGGCCTCCGTGTTTATCCACAACATCGATCAGTGTAAAGAAATGGCTGATTGGGAAATATTGGATTACAAGGGACAGGCTCGTTTTGTACGTGCTTATTTTTACTGGTTGTTGCTGCGTCGTTATGGTCCGGTACCTATTATGCCGGAAGAAGGGGTGGATTATACCCAAAGTTATGAAGAAATTGCAACACCTCGCAGTTCCTATGAAGAGGTAGCAGAATACATCAGCAACGAAATGGTGCAGGCGGCTAAAGAACTGCAGTATGACAAGCGTAATGACAATTACAACATTGCTCGTCCGACTCGGGGGGCGGCTTTGGCTACTCGGGCTTATGCCTTGATTTTTGCGGCCAGTCCTTTTGCCAACGGAAACAATGACAGCTATGCACAGGCTTTGGTTGACGATGAGGGGCGTCCCTTACTCTCTCCTGATTATGAGGAAGAAAAATGGGCGAGGGCTGCTGCCGCCTGTAAGGATGTGATGGAATTGGGGGCATACAGTTTGAATATTGTGAACCGTTCTACTTCGGACAACGGTCCTTCCAATCGTCCGACGGTGACTCCTCCCGATGACGGCGAATTTTCCAGTCAAAACTGGCCGAACGGATGGGCTAATATCGATCCGCTCAAATCATACCGGACTCTTTTTGACGGGACTCTGTTGCCTGCCAATAATTCCGAATTGATTTTTACGCGGGGAGAAACCAGTATCAACATGATGGTGTTGCACCAGATGCCGAAAGACGACGGTGGGTGGAACTGCCACGGTATGACGCAGAAAATGTGTGATGCCTATTATATGGCAGACGGAACCAACTGTAAGGGAATGAACGATATGTTTGCCGGGGTATCGGCTTATGCTGGCCGGGTGGATTCCCGTCCGCGTGAAACCGGCTTCACCACTTTACAGGATTTAAAGGATGGAAAATATCCTGAATTGGGCTGGAAATACGATGCTGGCAAACCCGATGACCAGCAGGCTTCTGTCGGTATGAATGTCTCTTTGCAGTATGTGGGACGTGAACCGCGTTTTTATGCTTCTGTCGCTTATAACGGCAGTACTTGGTATTATCTGAGTACAGAATCCTTTGACGGCAAACAGAATCAGCAGGTGTGGTATTATTTCGGAAGTCCCGATGGTTACCGGAATGATGGATTTTATCTGCGAACTGGCATCGGTATCAAGAAATTTGTTCATCCGAATGATTATCCGGGTAATTATGTGGCCAAAGCGGAAACGGCCATTCGATATGCCGATATCCTGTTGCTCTATGCAGAGGCCTTGAATGAATTGACTGGAAATTATAATATTCCGTCCTGGGATGGAAAGACTACTTATTCCATCAGCCGGAACAAATCGGAAATGGAAAAGGGAATTCATCCCGTGCGCATCCGTGCCGGATTGCCTGATTACTCAGACGATGTATATGCCAATGCGACAGAAATGCGCAATGCGCTGAAGCGGGAACGTATGATCGAGCTGATGGGTGAAGGCAAACGCTATTTCGATCTTCGTCGCTGGAAAGATGCTCCGGTAGAGGAAGCTCTTCAGATTTACGGATGCAATGTCTTCGTGGGTGAGGCGAACAAGGAGGATTATCATACGCCGATTCCTATTTATAATCTGCCGGCTACTTTCTCTGAAAAACTGTGGCTGTGGCCGATCAAACACAGTGAATTGAAACGTAATACACGTCTGACTCAGAATCCGGGATGGACAATGTATGATTAATTTCTAAAGAACGTGATATGAAAAGAATATATACTTTAGCAACCTTGGCAGCGGTGGTCCTGATGGCTACCTCGTGCAATAAGGAATGGGAAGGTGAACAGTATGAGCATTATATTTCATTCAGTGCTCCTTTGGATGAAAAGGGAGTGATGAATGTCTATGTTCCTTACAGCCGTACGGATGGAAATGATAATTATACGGCCGGAGGAGAGGGGCGCTCGAATTATGATCTGCCTCTGATTGTCAGCGGATCGCTGACCAATCAGCAGAACATCACTGTGCACGTGGCACATGATCCTGATACGCTGGATATTATGAATGAGGCTCGCTATGCAACCCGGACGGATTTGTATTATCAGGATATGGGAGCAGACGGATTGTCGTATGTTTCTTTCCCTGAAACCATGCAGATAAAAGCCGGGGAGGATGTCGGTCTGCTGGAACTTTCTTTCGATTTCAGGAATATCGATATGTCGGATAAATGGGTGTTGCCCTTGCAGATCATGGATGATGACTCTTATGATTATCAGTCTCATCCACGTAAAAACTATGCAAAAGCCCTGTTACGAATTTTCCCGTTCAACGATTATTCCGGTGATTACTCCGGTACGCTGTTGACCAATAAGGTGGTGATGAATGATGGTTCAGAGACAGCAGAATCGATTACAAAATCAACTATTCGGGCTTATGTCGTTGATGAACATACCGTTTTCTTTTATGCCGGAATTGTGGATGAGGATTATACAGACCGGAAGAAATATAAGATCATGGCGACATTCAGCGGGGATAATAATGGTACTGTTACTTTGTCGTGTGAAAATGCCGATGAGATCGAGTTTGAAATGGCAGAAGGAGTGACTCCTTCATACCGAATCTTGTCTTCGATGGATGAAACTCGTCCTTATTTGGAACATCGTTATGTGATCATTAACAATATTAATTATTATTTCAATTATATTCCTATAGAAGGTTCAAAAATCCGTTATCACGTAAATGGTTCTATGACCTTAGGTCGTGATATCAATACGCAGATACCGGATGAAGATCAAGCGATTGAATGGTAATTACTGGGGAGGGCGTTGTATGAGAGGTCATCGGAAGATGACCTCTTTTGGTTTGAAAATATCATTATTTGATCATTTTTTGACGATGGTGTCGTTTTTTATTGGCTACGTTTGTGCGGATTTCTGAATGGGAAAAATTATGGTATTGAATTTTATTCGGGAACGAATTAACGTGGTTTTGTTCTGTGTGCTGGGATGTTGTGTGTCCTGGGAAATAAAAGGCGAAGAATTGCCTTTGAGAATTACGGGAAAATATCTGAATATTCCGGTTTCCCACCGAGTGGATCGGGGAAAGATGAGTTTTTCTCTGGATGGAAAGATTGTGCGGGAATTTGTTGTACGTCTGGCTCAAGATACACCCGATTACTGGGTGTTTACAGATGTCTCCGCTTTTCGGGGAAAAGTGCTTCGGATCAGCTGGTCGGGAGATACAGCAGGACTGCGGCAGATTTATCAATCGGATGAAATCGCCGGTCAGGATAGTCTGTACAGGGAGTACAACCGTCCACAGCTTCACTTTACGCCTCGCCGGGGATGGAATAACGATCCCAATGGTTTGATATATTATGAAGGGGAGTATCATCTGTTTTATCAGCATAATCCGTATGAGCGGGAGTGGGAAAATATGCACTGGGGACATGCTGTCAGTCGGGATCTGATCCATTGGAAAGAATTGCCGGAAGCTTTGTATCCGGATCATCTCGGAATGGTTTATTCCGGTTCGACGGTGATGGATTATGATAATACGGCGGGTTTCAATCGGGGGAAAACACCGGCTATGATTGCCCTCTATACGGCTGCCAGTCCGGAGAAACAGGTTCAGGCTTTGGCTTATAGTCTGGATCGAGGGCGTTCGTGGACAAAATATGCCGGGAATCCGGTAATTGATTCCAAAGCCCGCTGGAACAGTATTGATACCCGTGATCCGAAGGTTTTCTGGTATGCACCTGGAAAACATTGGGTGTTGGTGTTGAATGAACGTGATGGACATTCGATTTATACTTCCGGGGATTTGAAAGCCTGGACTTATCAGAGTCATGTGTCCGGTTTCTGGGAATGTCCTGAATTGTTTGAATTGCCGGTAGACGGTAATCCGGAGCAGACACTGTGGGTAATGTATGGGGCCTCGGGCACCTATATGCTTGGAGATTTTGATGGAAAGCGTTTTATCCCTCGGGCTGGAAAATATTATTATACGACTGGCACTATTTATGCGGCACAGACTTTTTCTAACCTGCCTGCAGAAGATGGTCGGCGCATTCAGATGGGATGGGGACGGGTGACTCATCCCGGGATGCCTTTCAATGGTATGATGTTGCTGCCGACTGAATTGTCTTTGCGGACGACCAAAGACGGTGTTCGCCTGTTCAGTGTGCCGGTGAGGGAGCTTGAACAGTTGCAGACCCTGGAGCTGCAGGAGGAATGTCTGACTGCTGAAGCTGCGGACCGGCTGTTGCAGCCTTTTCAGAATGCTGCTACTTTGCGTTTGAAGGTTACACTGAGGCTTTCTCATGCAACGGACGCCGGTCTGAATTTGTTTGGCCAGTCTCTCTTGCATTATGACCTGAATGCCAATCGTGTGAATGATGTGTTTTATTCGCCGGAAGATCCGACAAGCCTGGAAATTTCAGCTGATATAATCCTGGATAAAACTTCCGTCGAAGTATTTATCGATGACGGCATTTATTCTTATTCCATGGAACGTCGGCCTCAGGCAAACAATCGTGAGGGTTTCCGTTTCTGGGGTAACCGGATCGAAGTGAAGCATCTGGAAGTTTATTCCTTGAAGTCGATATGGAAATAAATGTATAATATGAATGATTAACTTATTGAAGTATGAAAAAACTATTTTCTTTTGTCTGGGGAGTCGGTTTGCTGTTGACAGCTTGCTCCGGACCCGAGCGACCGAAGAGTGATTTACGGGCTCCGGCCTATCCGTTGGTAACGATTGATCCTTATACCTCCGCCTGGTCGACGACCGATCATTTGTATGATGAACCGGTGAAACATTGGACCGGTAGGACACATCCGCTGATCGGTGTGCTTCGGGTGGATGGTCAGTCGTACCGTTTTATGGGACAGGAGGACTTGCCTTTGTTACCTGTTGTTGAAATGGCTGCCTTAGAAACGTGGGAAGGCGATTATACCTTGGAAGAACCTCGCAAGGGTTGGGAGCAAATCGATTACAAGCCTCAAGGATGGAAACGGGGAAAGGCGGCTTTCGGAACGCCAGACATGCCCCATTTGGGAACCAAATGGGAAACGGGAGATATCTGGGTACGTCGGGAAATACAGTTGGATCAGGATCTGTCCTCGTCCGATGTTTTTCTAAGATATTCCCATGATGACACTTTTGAATTGTATATCAATGGTATACAGGTGGTAAAAACCGGTTATGAATGGCATAATAATGTAACGGTCGCCTTGACGGATGAGGTGAAAAAAACATTGAAGCCGGGAAAAAATGTGATAGCTGCTTATTGTAAGAATAAAACGGGAGGGGGATATGTCGATTTTGGTCTGTATATAAAAGAGGCCGATAAGACTTTCTTTGAACAGGAAGCAAAACAAACTGCGGCCATGGTCTTGCCGACCCAGACCTTTTATACTTTTGAAGCCGGTCCGGTTCAGTTGGAGGTGACTTTTACCAGTCCGCTTTTGTGTGACGACCTGTATTTGATGAGTCGTCCGGTGAACTATCTTTCCTATGAGGCTGTTTCTTTGGATGGGCAGATGCATGAGGTGCAGATTTATCTCGAAGCAACTCCTCAATGGGCTGTCAATGAAATCAATCAGCCTGTCGTATGTGAATGTTTTGAAAAAGAAGGCTTGACTTTTCTGAAAGCAGGCACTCTGGAGCAGCCGATATTGGCTAAGAAGGGGGATGATTTGCGGATCGATTGGGGATATTTTTATTTAGTGGGCAATACGTCCGACCGTTCGTCCATGACAATTGCAGATTATTATACACCGAAAAAAGCTTTTGTAACGAATGGACAAGTGGAAAATCAGGCCAATCAGAAATTGGACGGTCATATGGACCGGGAAATGATCGCTATGGCTTATAGCGAAAATCTGGGACATGTGGCTGCAGAGAAGGTGGGTGGACATATAATGATCGGGTATGATGACTTGTATTCGATTCAATATTTTGGAGAAAATCTATTACCTTATTGGAAGAAAAATGGACAGGTAAGCATTGAGCAGGCATTTGCAGCTGCCGAACGGGAGTATCGGGACGTTTTGAATCGTTGCGACCGTCTCGACCGGGAATTGATGGCGGAGGCGACTGCTTGTGCCGGAAAAGAATATGCGGAACTTTGTGCTTTGGTCTATCGTCAGATTATTGCCGCTCATAAGCTGGTTGCCACGAAAGAGGGTGAACTTTTGTTTTTCTCCAAAGAGAATTTCAGCAATGGATCCATCGGTACGGTGGACATTACCTATCCGTCTGCTCCTTTTTTCCTGAAATACAATGTTGAATTGGTAAAAGCCCTGATGAATTTTATTTTTGAATACAGTGAAAGCGGAAAATGGACTAAACCTTTTGCTGCTCATGATGTCGGTACTTATCCGCAGGCCAACGGACAGACCTATGGCGGGGATATGCCGGTAGAAGAATCCGGAAATATGCTGATACTGACGGCAGCCATCGCCCAGAAAGAGGGAAATGCCGATTATGCCGCTAAACATTGGGAGGTGTTGACTACCTGGGCCGATTATCTGCTGGAACATGGACTCGATCCGGCCAATCAGCTTTGTACGGATGATTTTGCCGGACATTTTGCTCACAATGCCAATCTTTCGATTAAGGCGATTATGGGGATTGCCGGATACGGAAGACTGGCAGATCGTTTGGGGAAAAAAGAGGTTGCTGAAAAATATACCCAGGCAGCCAAAGAAATGGCTGAGAAATGGGTCGAGATGGCTGCCGATGGAGATCATTATAAGTTGACTTTTGACAAATCCGGTACCTGGAGCCAAAAATACAATTTAGTCTGGGATGAATTGCTGGGCTTCCATCTTTTCCCGAAAGAGGTGATGCAACAGGAAATAGCCTATTATCTGACGAAACAAAATCCTTACGGTTTGCCGCTGGATTCTCGGCGTACATATACCAAGTCCGATTGGATTCTGTGGACTGCTACCATGTGTCCGGATGTAGAGACCATGCAGCAGTTGATCGCTCCAGTTTATAAATATGCAGATGAAACCACAAGTCGGGTTCCTATCAGTGACTGGCATGAAACAACAGATGGTAAAATGGTCGGATTTCAGGCCCGTTCTGTGGTCGGAGGTTATTTTATGCCGTTGTTGAAGAGTGAATTTGTAAAATAAAGAATTTTCACTATTATCTTGATTAGAAAGAAATCCCTGGAAGCACAAAGGTTGTTTCCGGGGATTTTCTTTTTTGGGGGAAAAAGTATGGGATCGATTGTCAATATGTTTTATAAAAATGTACATATGTTGTATTTTTTTGTCTTTTTTGATCTTACTTTTATTCGAAAATAAAATCAAAGTTATGAGGCAATTGATTTATAGCTTCGGAGGATTGTTCTGTTTGCTTTTTCCTTGCATCGGAGGAATGGCACAACAGATAGAAAATGCAACTTGGAAAGTGACTGCCACTTCGACCGGTATTCGAGGAATAGAGAGTGTGCATGATACTTTGCAGGCAAATTTGTTGAGTGGTGAATTGGGAGAAATTCTGTTGGCATATCAGGTGAAGGATGGAATGTGGCAACGTCTGGATGGGAGAAAAAGAAGTATGGAAACAGATGGTCGGCATTGGGTCTGCTATCGGGATACGGCTATCGGGAATGCTTTGATATTGACACAGACATTTACGTTGAAGGACGATCACTTGCATTGGCAGTTGGTTTTGCAGAATACCTGCGACCGTTCGATTGAAATCGGTGATCTGGCATTCAGTTTCCCTTGGTGTGGTGGCGGCGATACCCCCGAGGCTATTTTTGAACGGGCGTTTACAAAGCATGCTTTTATTTCCGGGGATGCCTCTTTTATCTATTTCGCTCGTTATGGAGGAATGGCTCCTTATTTTTTGATGACGGCAGACCCTGGTACATCACTGGAATATTATGACGTGGATCGTAAAGATCGAAAATACAGGGCTTATATTTATTCTCATAAAACCGGGACGCGGGAACAAAGAGGTACTTGGCGGCAGGAACACACGCGGGGATATTTGGCTCCAGCCGGGCATGCCGGAGATCGGCAGACTTTTGGATTTACTTTTCATCTGGCCGATTCTTATGGTGAGATGCGTCGACAGTTGTATGAAAGTCGATCCATTGATACCCGTGTGGTACCGGGTATGACTTTGCCGCAAGGTCAGAAGGCTCGTTTTGCTTTGCATACTTTGTGTACAATCGATTCGATTGTGGCAGAATATCCGGATGCGACTGTTTTGACCTCTTTGGGAGAAAAGAGGGAAGATACCTTTATTTATGAAGTTGCATTTTCCCGTTTGGGAGAAAACAAACTGACTGTTTTTTTTGATGGAAACCGAAAAACCTATTTGGAATTTTTTTCCTGTGAATCTCCGGAAACCTTGGTTCGAAAGCGGAGTGCTTTTTTGGTCGATCATCAGCAGTTCCGAGATACAACGAAGTGGTACGATGGGTTGTTCGGGGTTTATGATATGAAAAATGGAGAATTGAGAGGTCCTGATAATCCGGATATTTACGATGAGATATTGACTTATTTTTTGGCCAGTGATGATCCTGTATTGGGGAAGGCACCTTTCCTGGCTTCAAAGAATGTTGTTTTCCCGAATGATCGGGAAATCGAAGCCCTGGAATATTATTTGCAGCATTTCGTGTGGGGCGGTCTGCAACGGACCGATCAGGAGGAACCTTATCCGTATGGTGTCTATGGAACACCGAACTGGTATATAAACCGGCATCCGGATCTGCGACGTACGCAGACAGAATATAAACTGGACCGCCTGCGAGTTTGGAGAACTTACGATTATGCACATATGATTTTTCTATATTATGAAATGTATCGTTTGGCAGCCTTTTATCCGGAAAAATGTCATTATCTGGATGCAGACGGATATCTGGAGAGAGCCTATCGAACGGCTCTGGCGTATTTTTCATATCCCATGGAACTGTTGGGAGAATATTACGAGACTTTCAAATGGGGATGTTACAATGAGCGGGTTATACCGGAATTGATAGAAACCTTGGAAGATGCAGGCCGACGGCGAGAGGCATCCCGATTACGGGAGGAATGGGAAAAGAAGGCAAAGTATTTCATTTACGACGATCCTTATCCGTATCGTTCTGAATATGCTGTCGACCGTACAGCGTTTGAATCGACTTATGCTTTGGCTGTTTATGCGACAGAACGGGAGATGAAACCGGATGATCATTTGTGGTATGACCGGAATGCTGAACGTTGGTATTCTCATCCCGACGTGTCACGGGAGGCGGCTCGGAAGTTTATGGATCGGCAACATCGGGCCAATCTGGCTTGTCGAGGCGTGCTGGAGAATCAATGGTATATGCTGGGCAGTGATTTCTTTTACAGTTCAGAAGGCAGTTTGCACAGTTATATGGCCCGGATGGGGGGCGGAAGTGTTCTGGATTATGGCTTGCGCTATGCAGAAGAACCTTTTAACTGTTTACAGGTAGGATATGCCAGTTATTTAGGTCCTTATGGTTTGATGAATACTGGTACTCCGGAGTCTGATTATGGTTACTGGTATCCTGGAAAAGAAAAAGACGGGGCAATGGGACAGGCCTTTAATCCATTGAAGTTTGGATATCCCTGGATCGGTACACAAGAGGCCCGTGGGCCTTGGCGTTATTGTGGAGAAGGGGATTTGGGTATGTGTGCCGTGACCCGGGTGGCTGCCACCATATTGGCTTGTGATCCTTGTTTTGACTGGGTTGTGTATGGCGGTCGACTGGAAGAAACAGAAGACGTGTTTCAGGTAATTCCTGATGATGGGGTGAGACAACGTTTCTGGGTTGTTGGCGATTCGATTCGGATTGGGATCGAGCTGGAACGGGATAACTGGACTGCCGCAAAACCGATTGTGGTAAAGCGTAATTTGCAGGAGATGACATTGCCATGGACCAGTGCAACGGATCGGCCTCATCGTACTGCGGTGACGGTTGAGGTGCGGGGAGAATGGCAACCTCGTTTATTTGTAGATGGAAAACAGCAGCGAATTCAAAAGCTCGATGGCGGAAAATATCGTTTTATGATTCCTGTAAATAAAAATACTGGAGAGTTGAGATTTGTTTTTTCAGATAAACATTGAAATCTTTTTAGGGGAAAAGAATAGGATGTTATTGTTCGATTAGAAACCGACTTTACGAAACAGGGGCGGCACGGAAAAAGCCTCCGCCAGACAAGGCAAAGCACCGTTTGAACAAAAAGTATTTGTTATATACGGGTGGCATTTATCTGCGCTTTTATCACCATTCATACATCATTGATAAAACATCCTCAAATTACGATAGCGAAAATACAAATAATGTTTCATCCCGCAATGAATTGAATGATATGATCTTGGAGGGAAAAGAAAAAAACGGGAAGTTGATTATTATGGCTTCCCGTTTTTTTGTGATAATATTACTGTTTGTTCTCCAGCTCGTTCCATACTAATGCTGCTGCACCGTAAATGGCTACGTTTTTCGTCAGTTGGGACGGTAAAATTTTGACCTTGTTGCTGTATATTTTCAACAGATTCATTTCCATGTGGTCTTTTACCGGTTCGAAAAGCAGATCGCCGGCCTGAGCCAATCCACCCATCAGGAAAATTGCTTCGGGACTGGTGATGGCAACGGCGTTTGCCAAAGCTTCGCCCAGCATTTTCCCGGTATACTTGAAAGTATTGATGGCAATCATATCTCCTTTCAGAGCTGCTTCGCATACGATTTTTGCATTCATTTCATTAAATGGAATGGATCTCAGTTCACTCGGATAGTTGTATTTGGCCATCATTTTGTAAGCGGTTCTTTTTACTCCGGTTGCTGATACGTAGGTTTCCAGACAGCCGTTACGTCCACAGCCGCATTGGCGTCCATTGGGAGAAACGATGATATGACCCAGTTCGCCGGCAAAACCGTCATGTCCGTAAACCAATTGGCCGTTGACAACAATACCGCTACCCAGACCGGTTCCCAGAGTTACCATAATGAAATCTTTCATACCGCGGGCTCCTCCGTAGATCATCTCTCCGATGGCGGCTATGTTTGCGTCATTATTCAGATAGACCGGAAGATTGGGATAATATTCTTTCATCAGGTCCCGCAGAGGAATGAATTCATGCCAGGGAAGATTGGGCGCAAATTCGATGGCTCCTTTGAAATAGTTGCCGTTCGGTGCTCCGATACCGATGCCGACCAGTGTCACTTCGTTGCGAATCTGATCTAACACTTTTTCTATTTCCAGGTGCAATTCTTTTAAATAGTCATTGATGTCTTCGTGTTTTGCTGTTGGAATGTTGCCTTCTGCGAGGTAGTTGCCTTCTCTGTCGATAAAGCCGAATGCGGTGTTGGTACCACCGATGTCAATCCCTAAAGAAACGTCTTTTTTCATGTTGTTTTATTTATTAATCCTGCAAATATAATCTTAAAATTTAAAAACCAATTCTCTCTTTTCGACTATTTGGGGTGGAGAACGGGCTGTTTCTCCGTATTATGTCTCAGCCGGTTTGTTTCCGGCGCTGTTTTTGGCATTGTTCAGAAATTCTTTGGGAGGAACTCCGAACTGTTCCTTGAAACATTTTGTGAAATAGGAAGAGGAACTGAATCCGACCAATTCATAAATTTCATTAATTCTGTATGCTTGTTGCAATAGTAATTCTGCTGCCATTTTGAGACGGATGGTTTTCAGGTAATCGTTGGGAGACATGCCTGAAATGCCTTTGATTTTCCGATAAAAGTTGGAACGGCTCATGCACATGATTTCAGCCAGCGTGTCGATGGAAAAGGTCGGTTCCTGGATGTTCTTTTGTATTTCGCTGTCCAGACGTTCGATGAATTCTTTGTCTTTGGGGGAAATCGCCATGGTTTCGGCGGCGACCAAAGGCGAAGAGGCAAAAAGTTTCCGAAGTTTTTGACGATTTTGCAACAGATTGTCAATCTGTGTTTTCAGATGCTGGATAGAAAATGGTTTTTCGATATAAGCATCCGAACCGTATTCCAGTCCCTTGATCTTGTCGTCGGTCGTCGTTTTGGCGGTTAGTAAAATCACCGGGATGTGACAGTATTGGGGACTGGTCTTGATATATTCGCAAAGGGAATAACCGTCCATTTCCGGCATCATGATATCACTGACAACTAAATCGATGTTTTTTTCTTTGAGTATTTCCAATGCTTCTTTCCCGTTTTGGGCCATTGAAATATGATAGTATCGGTTCAGTTGTTCTGCGGTCATATTCAGTAATTCCGTGTTATCTTCAGTCAACAATATGGTATACCGGGCCTCTTTGTCGATAGGTTGAAAGAGTTCTTGTTCCTCGGGAGAAATCGTTTTTTGCAGGTTGAGGGCAGGAGTATTTTCTTCCTGAGTATTTTCCTCCAAAGTCGGAATGTGTATTACAAAGGTCGTCCGGGAGGTCTGTTCATCGATGTACAATTTCCCGTGGTGTTTTTCTACCAATAATTTGGCTAAAGACAATCCGATACCGGTACCGCTGCGACTGTTTTCTGTCTGGTAAAAGATTTCGAAGATCCGTTTCCGCTCGCTGCGGGGGATGCCTGGTCCGTTGTCGGAAACCCGGATTTCAAAGTATTCTTTTTCGCCCTGCAGGGTGATTTGGATGTGGTCTTGGGTATATTTCAACGCATTGCTCAGTAAATTGCTGATGATTTTTGTCAGTGCTTCTTCATCTGCGCATCCGAAATAGGGTATTTCCGGCATTTGGGTTTCCAAGGTGATATTTTTCAGTTGGGTGGCTGGGATGAATCGGTTGACAATATTTTGTATCAGTTCGTTCAGATTCTGTTTTTTCAGTTTCAATTTGAATTCATTGGTTTCAGCTTTTCTGAAATCCAACAACTGATTCACCAGGTCCAGCAGACGTTCCGTATTTTTATCCATGGTCTTCAGATATTTCCGGGTCGCTTCGTTGCCATCTCCGGATTGGAGGATGCTTTCCAATGGCATTTTGATCAGACTCAAGGGGGTACGAATTTCATGGGCTACCTGTGTGAAAAAGTTGATTTTACTTTGGTAGGTTTCCTTTTCCTGTTGTTGCCGATATTGTTTTAACAGGGCTTCGTGGCGTTTTTGTACTCGTTTGGACCAATGTCTTAGACTTATTCCGGCAAAGAATAAAAACAACAGCAAATAGGATGCATAAGCCCAGTTGCTTTTCCAGAAAGGTGGATGGATGGTTATCTGTATGGAAACGCCTTGGTCATTCCAGTGTCCGTCGTTGTTCGAGCCTTTGACATGGAAAACGTAAGAACCTGGTTGCAGATCGGTGTACGAGGCTTCGTTTTTGCTGTCTGTGTAAATCCATTCTTTGTCGGCTCCTTCCAGCATGTAGGCATATTGGTTTTTGGCCGGTGCTTGATAGCTCAGGGCTGCAAAGGTGAAACTGAAGGTATTCTGGTCATAAGGCAGTGAAATCTCATTTGTTTGTATGATCGATTGCTGCAAGGGGGTATGGGGGGTATTCGGATTGATCTCCTGGTTGAAAAGTGAGAAACGGGTGATGACAATCTTTGGTATATAGGTGTTTTCCCGGAATTCTTCCGGATAAAAACTGTTGAATCCGTTGATGCCTCCGAAATACAGTTTATCATCATGGGCATGGAGGGAAGAATGGAAATTGAACTGGTTGCTTTGCAGACCGTCAGCTTGGGTATATAATTTCCCTTTTCGGTTTTGGGGATTGATGCACAGCAAACCGGCATTGCCGGCTATCCATAAATTTCCGGATCTGTCTTCTTCGATGGCATAGATGACGGGGTTGAGCAAGAGCTGGTTGTCTAGATCGAAAGATGAAAAGGTTTCTGTTTCATAGTCGAAGGTACACAATCCGGATCCTTCTGTTCCGAACCAGATGTTTTTCCGACTGTCCTCAAATATTGTAATGATGCTGTTACTGGTTACCGAGCCGGTCTGTTCTGGTGTGTAATTATAATGGGTCCAACTCTGGGTGGGATAATGGAATCGGAACAGTCCAGTATTGTATGTCGCAATCCAAAGATTATCCCTGCTGTCTTCTTGTATGTCGTAAATGTGGGAATAGGTTCCGACATCATCGATCAGTGAAAAGTCTTGGGTTTCAGGATGATAGCGGTTAAGTCCCCATGCTGTTCCGATCAGAATGGTTCCATCCCGGGTTTTATATATGGAAAAAATACTGTTGTCGCTGATTGTCCGGATGTCGTGTCGGGTGTGTCGAAAATTTTTTACCTGTCCGGTTTTCAAATCCAATATGTCGAGTCCACGGGAAAAAGTGCCGATCCACAATTGTTGTCCGTCAAGCAGCAATGCCCGTATGTTATGGTAACTGATACCGGATTTTCCCGGCTGATAGGTTTTGATTTTTCCGGTTTGTGTATTCAGGTAATTCAGTCCGCCGTCTTCCGTCGCAATCCAGATGTTTCCCTGCGGATCTTCACAGAATTCACTGATGGCCTTTCCTGAAATAGAACCTGATTGAAAACGGGGAAAATACGATTGAAAAGGCTTTAGGTTGGGTGGAAGATAGTTCACTCCTCCCAGGTTGGTTGAGATCCAGATTCCTTCTTCCCGGTCTTTAAAAATGTTGAGAATAGACTGGTCACTCAAGCTTTTGGGATTGGAGGGATCATCCAGTCGGGAGAATTTTCCGTTCGGCCTGTTGAAAAGATATAAGCCGTTGTCTGCTCCCAACAGCAGTTCTGTAGCAGAGAAAACAAGGATACTCCGGATGTTGGTCACGTTGGTTTTATCCATCTGTGAAGAATAGGTCCGGATTTTATGAGTTTTCAGATCCAACATTTTCAGATTGTTGGTGCCGAGACTGAACCACAGGGTGTCACGATGGTAATACAAGGCATTGATTTCATTGTTTTGGTCTGCCGAATGCGGGTCTGTCAGAAAAGAATACTTGAGGATTCCGGTACTGTCCAGGCAGAAAATACCTTCCTGGCGGGTACTGATGTACATATTTCCGGTTTCGGAAGTGGCGATGGATTTGATGAAAGAGGAGTATTGGGTATTCTGGACCAAGGTTTTTACGACGGGATTATATATGAATAATCCCTGTCCGAATGTGGCGATCCAGATAGACCCGTTGATGCTTTGTTGGATGTCGTAAACATTACTGCTGATTAATACACCGTCTTCCGTTTTATAGTCGAAAAATTTGAATATTTCTTTTTGGGGATTGAAAATGTAAACCCCCCGGTTGGTCCCGATCCATAAGTTCTGTTCTTTGTCTTCGAATACGGTTCGTACATTGTTATTTCCCAGGGAGGTGGAGTCTTGGGGTATATGACGGAAAATTTTGAAATCTTTGCCGTCAAAACGGTTTAATCCATCGCTAGTCCCGAACCACATGAAACCTTGATGGTCCTGTATGACTTCCCAAACCGTATTATGTGACAAACCGTTTTCTACCTGGTACTTGACAAAAGAGAGCTGATTGTAAGCATAACCCGGTATGAAAGATAAAAGCACAAGCAACAAACAAAGTATGATCTTTATCATGGCCACATCAGAGAGTTGAAACTGTTCTTACAAAGAAAACAATTGATTTTGTATTCTGCAAGTGGCCTGTTTTTTCGTTTGCTCTGTTTTGAGGGTTAAAATGTGATTGATTCTAAAATATTATTTTGATATTCAATTGGTTGGTAATTTCTATGAAGAGGCGTGTGATCAGATTTTATGAAAAAATGAATAGAGATTGCTATTTTTCTTTAAAAAAAAATGATTACTTTGTATTATCCATTAGCAGCTATAAAATTTTGATAAAATGAAAAAAGTGTGGATGTTGTTTTTGATATTGGCAGTGCTGGGAGCTTGTCGGGACAGGAAATCGGAAGAAAAAAAACAGGAAAACGAAAATATACGGAAAGAAGATACTTTCGTTAATCCGGTCAAGCAGTTGGGCCCCCAATGTTGGGCGACTTTTTACAATGGCTGGTATTATTATATGCAGGAAGTTGTTGATCGACTGGACCTGTGGCGAACCCGGGATATTACGGATCTGGAACATGCCGAGCATAAGATTATCTGGATACCGAAAGATCCGTCGAATGCACACCATTTGTGGGGTCCGGAACTTCATCGGCTTGACGGGAAGTGGTATGTCTATTATGCTGCCGCGGATGACAATATGGACAATCATCAATTGTATGTATTGGAGAACGAATCAACGGATCCTTTCGAAGGTGAATTCAAGATGAAGGGACGGATCAGTACTGATAAAAATAATAATTGGGCGATTCATCCGAATGTGATCGAACACAAGGGGGAACTGTATATGACCTGGTCCGGTTGGCAATCCCGTCGGGTATCCACGGAACATCAGTGTATTTATATTGCCAAAATGGAGAATCCCTGGACCTTGGCTTCCGAACGGGTGCTGCTCTCCCGACCGGAATTTGAATGGGAACGGCAATGGATCAATCCGGATGGAAGCAAGACGGCTTATACGATATACGTGAATGAATCTCCGCAATTTTATAAGAATCGGAAAGGTGATAAGATTTTTATTTTCTATTCGGCGAGTGGTACGTGGACCTGTTTTTATGCCCTTGGCATGTTGATGGCAGATGCTGACAGTGATTTGTTGGATCCGAATTCGTGGACAAAATCTACTCGGCCCGTTTTTAAGCAATCGCCTGAAAATAAGGTGTATGGACCAGGACATGTGAGTTTTATTCCATCTCCGGATGGGAAAGAAGATTATATATTATATGATGCACGGAGTGTTGAGAACGATCCGGCGGGGGCCAAGGATTCGCGTTCGGTTCGTCTGCAGAAAATAGAGTGGAAAGAGGATGGAATACCTTATCTGGGGGTTCCGTTGCCGCTTTCGGTTCGTTTGAGAAAACCTTCGGGTTTGTAAAATGGTAAAGAAATCGATATTCATTATTAATACATACATATGGTAACAAGGAGAGATTTTATTAAGAAAAGCGGTTTGGCTATCGCTGCTGCGGCGATGGGAACCTCCCCCCTGAAAGCAATGATGGGAAATAAAGAACCTCGTGGCGGAATCCTGGCTGATGTCGAGGGATATGTTTCCCAACGGCCGAAACTGGAGGAACGTCACTTTACCTCCAAGGCTGTGGAAGAGGTGATTGCCGCCACGAAGAAAAAACTGAAAGATCCGAAATTAGCCTGGATGTTTGAAAACTGTTTCCCGAATACATTGGATACTACAGTCAGTTTCCAAATGATCAACGGTAAACCCGATACTTTTGTCATTACCGGTGATATTGATGCCATGTGGCTGAGGGATTCGGGGGCTCAGGTTTGGCCATATGTAGCTTTGTGCAAAAAAGATGAACCTCTGCGTTTGTTGATTGCCGGAGTAATAAACCGGCAAACCAAATTGATTCAGATCGACCGTTATGCAAACGCTTTCACTCATGGGGCCGAATCGAGCGAATGGGCAACCGATTTGACGGAAATGAAGCCATATGTACATGAGCGTAAATGGGAAATCGATTCTTTGTGTTATCCGATTCGTTTGGCTCATCATTATTGGAAGACTACGGGAGACAGCAGTGTGTTTGATGAAGAGTGGAGAAAGTCAATGCGTTTGGTGCTGCAGACTTTTAAGGAGCAGCAGCGGAAAGAAGGGACCGGGCCGTATCGTTTCCAACGCAAGACCGAGCGTCAACTGGATACGCTGAACAATGATGGTTGGGGAAATCCAGTGAATCCGGTGGGATTGATTGTTTCTTCTTTCCGGCCTTCGGATGACGCGACGACCTTCGGATTTTTGATTCCCTCCAATTTTTTTGCTGTCGCTTCTTTGAAACAGGTAGCGGAGATTTCCGACAAGGTGCATGGTGACAGTGATTTTGCTTCACAGTGTATGGCTTTGGCCGATGAGGTACAAGCTGCGATCAACCGTTATGCCATTGTGAATCATCCGAAATATGGAAAGGTATATCCTTTTGAGGTCGACGGTTTTGGAAATAACTATTTCATGGATGATGCCAATGTTCCCAGTTTGTTGGCCATGCCCTATCTAAAGACTGTTTCGGTGAATGATCCGGTGTATCAGAATACCCGTCGTATGATTTGGAGTCAGGACAATCCTTATTTTTTCAAGGGAAAGGCGGGAGAAGGAATTGGCGGACCGCATATCGGTTATGACATGATCTGGCCGATGAGTATCATTATGCGAGCCTTTACATCGACGAATGACGGTGAGATCAGGCAATGTCTCCGGATGTTGCGGGATACCGACGGAGGTACGGGCAAGATGCATGAGTCTTTCCATAAAGACAATCCGGTGAAATTTACCCGTAGCTGGTTTGCGTGGGCAAATACCCTGTTCGGAGAGTTGATCGTACATTTGGTGGAAGAAAAAAAGATATCTTTATTAAATAATTTGTAATTGATTGAAAAATGGAACAAAAGAACAAATTTATCTACATTTTGCCTGTCATGTTCGGTTTTTTCATCATGGGGTTTTGTGATTTGGTGGGTATTTCCGTTACCTATGCCAAAGAACAATTCCAATGGACCGAGACTCAGGCTGGATTTTTACCCTCCATGGTATTTCTTTGGTTTTTTATTTTATCCGTGCCGACAGCCATGCTGATGAACCGTATGGGACGAAAAAATACGGTATTGCTGAGCATGTTTTTCACTTTTGCGGGCATGGTATTGCCTTTTATCAATTTCAGTGAGGTTTCCTGTTATGTTGCCTTTGCATTGCTGGGAATCGGGAATACCATTTTGCAGGTGTCTTTGAATCCTTTGTTGGCTAATGTCGTACAGGGCAAAGGCTTGACCAGCAGTTTGACAGCCGGTCAGTTCGTGAAAGCGATTTCCTCTTTTGTCGGTCCGTTGTTGGCTGGATATTGTTCTGCTACTTTGGGGGACTGGACTTTGATGTTTCCAATTTATGCTGTGATCACCTTGATTTCGTCGGCATGGCTGTGTCTGACTCCAATTCAGCGGGAAAAAGCGGAAAGTACGACATCATCTTTTCCGGCGACCTTAAAATTGTTGGGTGACAATAAGATTTTGCTGTTGTTTTTCGGTATTTTGTGTGTAGTAGGTTTGGATGTGGGGATGAATACTGTCACTCCGAAGTTGTTACTGGAACGGGTACCCGGGATTTCTACCGAAAGTGCGGGATATGGTACCAGTTGGTATTTTGCTGCCCGTACGTTGGGAACTTTGTGTGGCGCCTTTTTGCTGGCTAAACTGTCTGAAAAGGGATATTTCCGGATCAATATGATCATTGCCATGATTGCCGTTTGTGGATTGTGGTTTGCAAACAGTCAGGCAAGTATTTTGACTTTGGTTTGTATCATTGCCTTTACTGCTTCCAGTATTTTTGCCGTGATTTATTCCATGGCTATTCAGGCGCGTCCGGAAAAAGCCAATGAGATTTCCGGACTGATGATTACTGGAGTAGCTGGCGGTGCCATTGCTCCTCCCTTGATGGGAATCTGTGCGGATATCGTCGGAAGTCAAAGCGGTTCCGTGATTGTAATTGCTGTTTGTACTCTTTATCTGTTATTTTGTTCCTATGGTATAAAAGTAGCGAAAAAATAAATCTATTTTCAGCAGAGAACCGAGTGCCTGAACAACTCAGGCACTCTTTTTTTATGCTGTTTTTCTTTGGCTTTTACGGGTGACCCCAATGCTTAATTCGTAAAGCAGATAGAGTGGAATGGAAACGAGTAGGAGAGTAAATATATCGGATGTTGGGGTGATGACGGCTGCAACGACCAGAATGGCAACCAGGGCATGTTTTCGGTATTTTTTTAACATTTGAGGGGAAATCAGTCCCAATTTAGATAAAAGGTAAGCGACGATCGGTATTTCGAATGCAGCCCCCAACAGTAGTGACAACATGGTAAAACTGCTGATGTAGGAGGATATGTTGATTTTATTGGCGACGATTTCGCTGACTTGATAAGTGGCCAGAAAACGGAAAGAGAGCGGGAAAATGACATAATAATTCAACAGAATACCGGTGATGAAAAGCAGAAATGCCGGTATCATGATTTTTAGGCATACCTTGCGCTCGGAGGTGTGAAGGGCTGGGCTGATAAAACCGAACAGCATGTATATGATGTAGGGAGATGCCAGCAGCAGGCCGGTGTAGAATGACATACTCATGTGGATCATGAACTGGGAAGTCAGTTGTGTATTGATCAGTTCGACGTGAAAATCATCGATGTGCAGGGAGGGCATGGAAAGACTCTCCGCCATTCGGTTGAAAAGACGATATAGGATAAAATCCGAACGTTGAGGTGCCAGTATGAAGTCGAATAAAAGTTCCTTGTTCAGGAATGCGAGACAAGCGAATGCGACGACAACTATGGCAATACGAAAAATGACTTTCCTGAGCTCATCCAGGTGATCCCAGAAAGTCATTTCTTTTTCGTTCACTTCTTGCATGTTTTCAATGTGACTTTTTATCGTTGTTGTCCGGGTTCAGATCATTTTCCACTCCGTTCATACCGTCTTTGAAGCTTCTAATGCCTTTTCCCAAACCTTTCATTAATTCCGGAATTTTTCGGCCTCCGAAAAGTAAAAGTACAATTAATGCGATAAAAAAAATCTCTTGTCCACCAAATCCTCCGAAAATCAGTAATCTTTCCATGTTTTCATCTTTTATCGTACAAAAATAATGATTTCTCTTTAATTCTCTAAGAAATTCTGCCGGGAACTGAAATAAATTCGATTGATTTTAAATAATCAAATCTATTTGGGAGATGAACTTTTTTTCTTACTTTTGTGGCATAATTCAATTCCATTCGGCTTCGTTCGGATGATTATTTCTTACAAATCAAAAATCCATAGCATAATTTTTATGTATGACATTCTGGAATTAAATGACAAATTGCTGGCTGATTTGCGGCAAATTGCTAAAACGTTGAATATAAAGCGTGTAGAATCTTATAAAAAACAAGAATTGATCTATAAAATATTGGATCAACAGGCTGTGTTGGCTGCTCAGGCAGAGACAGTAGAGCCTGTCGTGCAAGAGGTGGCGACTCCTGTTGAGAAAAAAGAAAAGAAGCCGAGAATCCGGGTGATGCGTTCTGGTGTAGAAAAAGTGGGAGATTCCAAGGGTGGCATACAAAAGTTTGCCCGTCGGGATGATGGTAAGAAGGAAAAGGAGATAAAGAAGGAAGAGATCAAGAAAGATGAACTTGTACGGGAGGAAATCAAGAGAGAAAATCCAACGGAGGAAGAAATCCGGAAGGATGAAGAGAACCGGAAAGAAGAGCGTAAACGGGAAGATTTCCGTTCCAATAAAAATAATCGGGAGGACCGTTGGAATAATGGTCGGAAGGAATTTGTGAAGAAGCAACCAAATACCTTTTCCAAAGAACGTCCGAATCGTTTTGTCCATGAAGATGTGATTGAAAAAGACTTGGATTTTGGCATCGCAATGGAGGATGAATTTGAGAAGGAAAGTTATGATGAACGACAGGATACTTTGCCGGAGACCCAGTTGCAAGGTATGCCGGAGGCGGTGGAAAATCGTTTGGAAGAAAACCGTTACGAAGCCAATCGTTATGAAGATAATCATGCTGAGAATAATGCAGCGAATGGCAATGCGAATCCCAACCGGATGCGTTTTGACAAACGTGATAAATATTATGAATTCGAGGGAATTATTTTGAATTCCGGTGTGTTGGAAATCATGCCGGACGGTTATGGATTTTTGCGTTCAGCCGATTATAATTATCTGAATTCTCCGGATGATATTTATGTATCCCAAAGCCAGATCAAGTTGTTTGGTCTGCAGACGGGTGATACGGTAGAAGGTACGGTGCGGCCACCCAAAGAAGGTGAAAAATATTTTCCTTTGATCAAGGTGGAAAAAATTAACGGAAAATCTCCGGATGCCGTTCGGGACCGGATACCTTTCGATCACCTGACACCTTTGTTTCCAAATGAAAAATTCAATATTACCGGAAATGGAAAGGCGACGATTTCTACACGTGTTGTCGATATGTTTGCACCGATCGGCAAAGGACAACGGGGGCTGATCGTTGCTCAGCCAAAAACAGGTAAGACTGTGCTGCTGAAGGAAATAGCCAATGCCATTGCGGCTAATCATCCTGAGGTGTACTTGATTATTCTGCTGATTGACGAACGTCCGGAAGAGGTGACCGATATGGCACGGAGTGTAAAGGCGGAAGTGATATCTTCTACTTTTGACGAACCGGCCGAAAGACACGTAAAGGTGGCTAATATTGTATTGGAAAAAGCAAAGAGAATGGTGGAATGCGGTCATGACGTGGTGATCTTGTTGGATTCCATTACCCGTTTGGCTCGGGCATACAATACTGTATCGCCGGCATCCGGCAAAGTGTTGTCGGGAGGTGTTGATGCCAACGCCTTACACAAACCCAAACGTTTCTTCGGAGCTGCCCGGAATATTGAAGGAGGCGGTTCTCTGACGATTTTGGCTACAGCCTTGACTGAAACCGGTTCTAAAATGGATGATGTGATCTTCGAAGAGTTTAAAGGAACCGGTAACATGGAATTGCAATTGGATCGCAAACTGTCGAATAAACGGATTTATCCGGCGGTGGATATCACTGCTTCCAGTACCCGTCGGGAAGATTTGCTGTTGGAAGAATATACCCTCAATCGAATCTGGATCTTGCGTAATTATTTGACAGATATGAATTCTGTTGAGGCAATGCAGTTCGTAAAAGATCGACTTGAAAAGACAAAGTCGAATGAAGAATTTTTGATCTCAATGAATGATAAATAGCCGATACCCATTCTGATGTCTGTTTCCCGTCCGCGTTTCATTGTCTGTCGAGTCAATAAGCGCGGACGGAATTTTAATGTATAGTCTTGCTTTTATTTCTTTTGAAAAAACTTTTCTTGGGTTTCAAATTGTAAGAGAAATCAATTTACTTGTTTTAAATAGGTAGTTTTTCTTTGGTTTTTCTGCTATTTTGTGTATTTGTAATAAGTCTAAATTACACTTTACAAATAAAATTGCAATCCACAGATTGCAATTTATGTCTTTTAGTTCTATCTTTGTATGGCAAAATCGTATTATGAATAGTTTGGTTTCAACACATATTGCTTTATTGCAAGATAGGACCTCCATGATCCGTCGGGGGTTGATGGACCGGATAAACCGGAACAGTCGTTTGATTGCTGTGAAAGGAAGTCGGGGTGTGGGGAAAACGAATTTTTTGTTGGATTACAGTCGGGAATACCATCCTCAGGATAATTCATGTTTGTATGTAAATGTCAATAATTTATTTATTGTGACAGATGGATTGTTTCATTTTGTCGAACATTTTTACAAATTGGGTGGAAAAGTGCTGTTGCTTGATCAGGCGCATAAATATCCTGATTGGGATAAGGAGTTGAAAGCCTGTTACGATGCTTTTTCTGATCTGCAGATTATTTTTACGGCCTCTTCGATTGTGCGGATCAAATCCAATCCGTATTTGAAAGGTATTGTGGATATGTATAATTTGAGCGGTCTTTCTTTTCGGGAATTTCTGGAGTTGGAGACTCATCAGGAGTTTCCCGTATATTCTTTCGAAGAGATTGTGGCGCATCATGAAGAGATTGTGGAGAAGATATTGGGAAGGGTTCGTCCGCTGGCTTATTTCAACAATTACCTGGAATACGGTTATTATCCGATTTATTTGGAAGAGAAGTCTCATATCGATTATTTATTGAAGAATATCAATCTGACTTTGGAGTTTGATATCCCTTATGCGAGTCAGATCGATTTGAAATATTTGGTTAAATTGAAGCAACTGTTGTATATCGCAGCAAAGGATTCGACCTGCAATGTGAATGTCAGTAAATTGAGTGGAATGATCGGGGTTTCCCGTGCAACGGTGCTCAATTATCTGAATTATATGAAGAATGCCCGTTTGTTGACTTTGTTGTATGAAGCCGGTGATGATGACGATTGTGGAAAGAAACCGAAGAAACTATATATTCATAATCCGAATTTATTAAATGCGGTCTGCCTGGAAGATGTAGATATGTCCGTACAAAGAAAATCGTTTTTCCTGAGTCAGCTATGTCCGATGAGTCGGATTGCCTATCTGGAGAAAGCAGATTTTTGGGTCGATGAAAAATTTCCGATTGTGGTTTGTGGGGAAGGGGAAGGACGGAAATTCGATACTTCGCTGATTGTCATGGAAGACATGATCGAACGGGGAAAAGGAAATATCATTCCGCTTTGGTTGGCCGGATTTACTTATTAAAGAGAGCATAACAATCAACTGATCAATTGAAAACCGAAAACTGGGATTCAATTAAAAAGTAAATAAATTTAATTTTATAACGATGGCAAAAGAGAAAAAATTTATCACTTGTGATGGTAACGCGGCTGCTGCACATATTGCTTATATGTTCAGTGAAGTTTCGTGTATTTATCCGATTACTCCCTCTTCTCCGATGGCAGAGAATGTGGATGAGTGGGCTGCGAAAGGCAGAAAAAATATGTTCGGCGAAACAGTTCGTGTCATTGAAATGCAGTCGGAAGCCGGGGCTGCCGGGGCTGTACACGGATCGTTGCAGGCTGGGGCATTGACCACGACTTACACGGCATCACAGGGATTGTTGCTGATGATTCCGAATATGTATAAGATTGCCGGAGAATTATTGCCTTGTGTATTTCATGTCAGCGCCCGTGCTTTGGCAGCTCATGCCTTGAATATCTTCGGTGATCATGCCGATGTATATGCTGCACGTCAAACCGGTTTCGCCATGTTGGCTTCTGGTTCTGTTCAGGAAGTAATGGATCTTTCGGCAGTTTCTCATCTGACGGCCATAAAATCACGGGTTCCCTTTGTGAATTTCTTTGATGGTTTCCGTACATCCCATGAAATTCAGAAGATCGAAGAATTGCAGATGGAAGATATCAAGGGACTGGTGGATATGGATGCATTGCAGGCTTTCCGCGATCGTGCCCTGAATTCTGAAAATCCGGTAACTCGGGGTACTGCCCAGAATCCGGATATTTATTTCCAGGGAAGAGAAGCTTCCAATAAGTATTACGATGCTGTTCCGGATATCGTGGCTGATTATATGGATCAGATCAGTGCTATTACGGGTCGGAAATACCGTCCGTTCGATTATTATGGCGCTGCAGATGCGGAGAATATCATTATTGCCATGGGTTCTGTAACGGAGACCATCCGTGAGGTGATCGACTATGAAAATGCCAATGGCAAGAAAGTGGGTATGATCGCTGTGCATCTGTATCGTCCCTTCTCGGCCAAATATTTTATGGAAGCCATGCCGGCCTCTGTAAAACGTATTACCGTGTTGGATCGGACCAAGGAACCGGGTGCAAACGGAGATCCGTTGTATCTGGATGTAAGGGATCTTTTCTACGGCAAAGCAAATGCTCCGATTATTGTCGGGGGACGTTATGGTATGGGATCCAAGGATGTAACTCCGGCCCAGATCATTGCCGTTTATAAGAATATGGAACGGAACGAACCGAAAAATCAGTTTACAATCGGTATCGTTGATGATGTTACTTTCCGTTCTCTGCCGGCAGAAGAAGATGTCAAGATGACTCCGGCCGGAACTTATGAGGCAAAATTCTATGGATTGGGATCTGACGGTACGGTGGGTGCCAATAAAAACTCAATCAAGATCATCGGTGGGGCTACCGATAAATATTGCCAGGCTTACTTTGCCTATGACTCCAAAAAGTCAGGCGGTTTCACCGCTTCTCACCTTCGTTTCGGGGATGCTCCGATCCGTTCGACTTATTTGATTACAACCCCTGATTTCGTGGCTTGTCATGTACCGGCTTACATTCACATGTACGATGTGCTGAAAGGTTTGCAGAAAGGTGGTTCTTTCCTGTTGAATTCCATCTGGGATGAAGAGGAAACCAAAAAGCATCTGCCGAATCACATGAAACGTTATCTGGCTGAAAACGAAATCAATTTCTATATTATCAACGGAACGAAAATCGGACAGGAACTGGGATTGGGAAATCGTACAAATACCATCATGCAGAGTGCGTTTTTCAAGATCACCAATGTTATTCCGTATGAACTGGCAGTTAGCGAGATGAAACATGCCATCGAAAAATCTTACGGCAAGAAGGGAGAGGCTGTGGTGAACATGAACTATGCAGCCGTAGATGCCGGAGGCAAGGAAGGTAACCTGATCAAGGTAACTGTTCCGGCTGAATGGAAGAATCTGCCGGATGAGGAAATCAAACACGATGAAAATCGTCCTGAATTTATCCGTAAGGTAGTGGATGTCATGAATGCACAGAAAGGGGATGAGCTGCCTGTGAGTGCTTTCAATGGCTATGAAGATGGTACCTTCCCGGCAGGAACTGCTAAATTTGAAAAACGGGGAATTGCCGTTAATGTACCGGAATGGCAGGTAGAAAACTGTATCCAGTGTAATCAGTGTGCCTATGTATGTCCTCATGCTGCTATTCGTCCTTTCCTGTTAAGCGATGAGGAAGTGGCTGCAGCACCGGCCGGTACACAGGTGAAGCCGACAATCGGTAAGGAATTGGCCGGATATAAATTCCGGATGCAGGTGTCTCCGCTTGATTGTACCGGTTGTGGAAACTGTGCCGATATCTGTCCGGCAAAGAACAAAGCTTTGGTGATGAAACCGCTGGAATCTCAGATGGAAGAGGAAATCCGCTGGGAATATATGGATAAAAAGGTAGGATATAAGAAGGTTGTCGAGCCGAATAATGTGAAGAATTCACAGTTTACACAGCCGTTGTTCGAGTTCTCCGGAGCTTGTGCCGGTTGTGGTGAGACTCCCTATATCAAACTGATTTCCCAGTTGTTCGGAGAGAGAATGATGGTAGCCAATGCAACCGGATGTTCATCCATTTACGGAGGTTCTGCTCCTTCTACACCGTATTGTAAGAATTATGAAAGCGGACGTGGACCGGCTTGGGCAAACTCTCTGTTTGAAGATAACGCTGAATATGGATTCGGTATGGCAGAAGGAGCCAACCGTTTGCGTGAACGGGTAAAACGTCTGGCAGAAGAAAATCTGAGCAGTTTCTCTGCATCAACTCAGGAGGCTGTACAGGCATGGATTGAGGCTTATGCAGACGGCGACAAGACCTTGGCTGTCAGTGACGCGATGGCCGCAGCCCTGGTCAAAGAAAATACTCCGGCTGCTCAGGAACTTCTGAAATTGAAGAACTATTTCACGAAAAAATCCCAGTGGATTTTCGGAGGAGACGGTTGGGCTTATGATATCGGTTACGGCGGTTTGGACCATGTCATTGCTTCCGGTCAGGATGTAAATATCCTGGTAGTGGATACCGAGGTATATTCCAATACGGGTGGACAATCCTCCAAATCAACCCCTGCCGGTGCCGTGGCAAAATTTGCCGCCAGCGGTAAGCGTATCCGTAAAAAAGATCTGGGAATGATGGCCATGTCTTATGGATATGTATACGTAGCTCAGGTCGCTATGGGTGCCAATCAGGCTCAATATATGAAGGCTTTGAAAGAAGCAGAAGCTTATCCCGGACCTTCTTTGATCATTGCCTATGCTCCTTGTATCAATCACGGTTTGAAGGCCAGCATGGGTAAATCACAACAGGAAGAGAAGAAAGCGGTAGAGTGCGGATACTGGCAGTTGTATCGTTACAATCCGCAGCTTGAAGCAGAAGGAAAGAATCCGTTCCAGTTGGATTCCAAGGAACCGGATTATTCCAAATTCCGTGATTTCCTGATGGGAGAGGTTCGTTTCAACTCTTTGATGAAAGCTATTCCGGAAGAGGCTGAACGTCTGTTCCAGGAAACGGAAAATGATGCGAAATGGAAGCTGAACGGTTATAAGCGTCTGGCTGCCATGGAATATGGTAAGTAAAACGGTTATTTACCATTTATAATTACATCGCGAAGTTCTCAACAGAGAACTTCGCGATTGTTATTATTCTACGGCTTCCACACTGACTGCATCTACGTATAAGCCTTCTCCTTGGATGGGATCCATGTAATTCCGAACCTCTACCCGAAGTTTGGTGGCTCCGACTGGGGCTCTAAATATCTTTCCCTGATATACATCTATATACCCGTCTGTCTCATATTGATAGCTGGAGGAGTGGAGGGCGTCCGATGGAAGGGTTTTACTGCCTTGCATCCAAGTGCACCAACTGCGCCATTTGACATGGTGATTGGGAGCATTAACATATAGTTTCAGTTGATAGCAGGTTCCTCCGACTACGGGGACATCTTGATAGAGGTAGGTCTTTCCTTCTACCCGGACAGCTTTGTTACCTTCCTGTACCGGTGAATTTACGGATACGACTTGTGGCGGATTTTCCGAATTGGAGGTTGCTTTCCAAGCGTCGGGCAGATCGGTGAAATCTTCTTCGAAACTGCCGTTGGCTACCAGATTCATACCATTCCCGCTTCCTTGACAAGGACCTGCTGGTCGATCGATTTCCCAATCTTCTTCCTGCAGAATCGTATCATTCCAGTCGATGATTTCTGTGAGGATGTTCACCTGGCTCATTTCTGTCGGGTCTTTGAAGATGACTTTGATTTCGGTTTGTCGGTTTGCCTTAATTTCTATGGAATGTTCCGGGGTGACGAATACCATCGACTGGGAGGAGAGAGTCAGAATGGCTTTTTCGTGGGGAGGAAAGACCAGCAAAGAAGTAACGGAAGTCCCGTTTTCGTCCGGGATTCCGATGGCTTTGGTGATTGTTCCGTTGCCGCTGTATTGACCGGTGAGACTCATCTTTTGGGGAATATTGCTTAAATTGATTTGCAGATCGGTCAACCATTCGGGAATATTTTCAATGATGATCCGTAACATACCGACTTTTCGGTTCAGATCGAAAATGACATCGTTTGGCTCTGTCTGTTGGATCGTAAAATGACTTTCTCCGAGCAGATGATCCCGGTTGGCTGCTTTATTGGCTTTCAAAAATATTTTTTCGGGAGAGTAGTTTTCTGTATATTCCCAATGTTCCATATCCTCCGCCTGAGTTATACAATAACCCGTATAAGTACCGGGGAACAGTTTTAAATGGAGTTGTTCGTCTGCGCTTTCTGTGACAGAGAGGTTGTAACAAGTTGTAACGGAGCGGCTGGGGTCATGAATGAAAAATTGAAATACGGAGGGGGTGGCAGAGATACCGGAGAGACTACGGGCCCTTACATACATGGTGACATCCTGTTTGTCTCCCTCGCTGGGCCATGGTGCCAAGGTTCGGTGACAACCGATGACCATGAGTAGCATAAAAGTGGGAATCAGGTGTTTCATGGCAAAAATTTTTAATGAAATACTGAAAACAGGGTACATTCGGGGAAAAGAATGTCGGGAGATTACACTCTATAAAATTACGGCAATAAAACGAAATAGCCAAGGGGTGACGGGAGAAAGAAATGTGCCTGATAAAAAGGCGGCTGATACGAAGGAAAATACTCCTTCCGGTGTATGCACAAAGCGAGGACGACTCCGACGAGTCGTCCTCGCTTGTTTGGATGACGGAGATTTATTCGAATTCTTTCAGTATCTTTTCGACATCTCCTGGAACTACGCGTCCGAAAACTTTTTCACCGATCAGGACGACGGGAGCCAAACCGCAGGCACCGACACAACGCAGGCTAGACAGGGAATATTTCCCGTCGGGAGTAGTTTCACCTACATTGATATTCAGCACTCGTTTGAATTCATCCAGTACTTTTTCTGCTCCTCTGACATAACAGGCTGTTCCCATGCATACGGAAATCGGATGTTCTCCCTGAGGGGTCATACTGAAAAATGAATAGAAGGTTACGACTCCGTATACCTTGGATACTGGAATTTGCAGTCTTTGGGCGACAATGCGCTGCACTTCTGCCGGTAAGTAACCGAAAAGGTGTTGGGCTTTGTGCAGAATATTGATCAGTTCTCCGGGTTTATTGCCGTGTGCATCGCAGATTTCGAGCAACTGATCGATTTTATGCTGGGGTAATTTTATTTCGCTCATATGCTGATTAGTTAATGGCTTTATTAAAATAGTGAGTATGTAACAAATGATGAGCTTTTTCGCTCATAGGCTTACCCAGAAATTCTTCGTATAGTTTGATGATATCCGGGTTTTCGTGCGATTTCCGCAATGGTTTGTTGGCATCCTCTTCGTAAAGGGCCCGGCTGCGGGCTTTTAATAAAGCTGAGTTTCCATGATGCAGGGGTTGTCCACCGCCACCGATACATCCTCCGGGGCAAGCCATGATTTCAATGGCATGGAATTCGGATTTACCTTCCCGGATTTCGTTCAGCAGTTTTCGAGCATTTCCCAATCCATGGGCAATGCCGACATGGAGTTGAACGCCGTTCAGGTCGATGGTGGCCTTTTTGATGTTTTCCAGACCGCGAACTTCTTTGAAATCGACTTTTTCCAGCGTTTTACCGGTATAGAGTTCATAGGCAGTACGCAGGGCTGCTTCCATAACACCACCGGAAGCACCGAATATTACTCCAGCCCCTGTGGATTCACCCAATGGACGGTCGAAATCTTCTTCTTCCAGACTGTTGAAATCGATGTTGGCCCGTTTGATCAGGCTGGCCAGTTCCCGGGTAGAAAGTGAATAGTTGACATCGGGATCTCCCTGAGTACTGAATTCTTCACGGGCACATTCATATTTCTTTGCCAAACAAGGCATGATGGAAACGACTACCAGATTTTCCCTCGGAATGTTCATCTTTTCTGCCCAATAGTTTTTGGCAATAGAACCGAACATTTGTTGGGGTGAACGGGCTGTGGAAGGAATATCCAGCATATCGGGGAACTGGTGTTCGAAGAAGTTGACCCAAGCCGGACAACAGGAGGTAAGAATCGGGAGACATACATCTTTGTCACCGTTCAGATAGCGGGTCAGCCGCTCCAACAGTTCGGTCCCTTCCTCCATAATGGTCAGGTCAGCCGCAAAATCGGTGTCGAATACTTTGTCGAATCCCAGCTGTCTCAGGGCTGAGACCATTTTCCCCGTTACGGAGGTTCCCGGAGCCAGACCGAACTCCTCACCCAAGGCTGCTCTCACTGCCGGTGCCGTCTGTACGATCACGGTCTTTTTCGGATTGTTCAGGTCGGCGATCAGTCGGTTGGTATGATCTACCTCTGTCAAGGCACCTACGGGGCATACGGCGACGCACTGTCCGCAGAAAGTACATTCTGAGGCAGCCAGCGGCTCGTTGAATGCCGGTGCGATGGTGGAGATAAAACCACGGTTGACAGCGCCCAATGCTCCGACCGTTTGAACTTCGTTACACATCATTTCGCAACGGCGACAATAGATACACTTGCTCATATCGCGGACGATGGAGGGAGAAGTTTCGATAGGCAACTGGTTGCGTTCTCCGGCGAAAGGAATTTCTCTGATTTTTAATTTGACCGCTAAATTTTGCAATTCACAGTTTCCGGACTTCGGACAGATCAGACAATCGTTCGGATGGTCTGACAAAATGAGTTCCAATACCGTTTTGCGGGCATTGAGTACCCGCAGGCTGCTGGTTTTTACTTTCATCCCGTTTTCACAACGGGTGGCACAGGCCGGTGCCAGGTTGCGTCTTCCTTCCACCTCTACGACACAAATGCGGCAGGAGGCGGGAAGGTTGGTGATACACATATCTTTCAGATTCATATAGCATAAGGAGGGTATCTGGATACCGATTCCTCGGGCTGCTTCGAGAATGGTGGTTCCTTTGGCGACCTCTACTGTATGATTATCTATTTGCAGAGTTATATTTTGTTCCATGTTTTTTACTTCTGGGCTGTTTTACTTAGATTATCCGGCACTGATGGCATTGAATTTACATTTATCCTTGCAGGTGCCGCATTTGATACATTTGGTCGTATCGATGAAATGGGCTTCTTTACGTTCTCCGATGATCGCATCTACCGGACAGTTGCGGGCACACAGTGTACATCCGACACACAGTTGCGGGTCGATCCGGTATGACAAGAGCGCTTTACATTTGCCTGCCGGACATTTGTGATCGCGGATATGGGCGACGTATTCATCGTAGAAATTCTCTAAAGTGGAGAGTACCGGGTTCGGTGAAGTCTGTCCCAGCCCGCAGAGAGCGGTATCCTTGATGACATGGCTCAGATTGCGGAGATGTTCGAGATCCTCCATGGTCCCTTTGCCTTCTGTGATACGGGTCAGGATTTCCAGCAGACGTTTGTTGCCGATGCGGCAGGGGGAGCATTTCCCGCAGGATTCTTCTACGATAAATTCCAGATAGAATTTGGCGACAGCGACCATACAGTCGTCTTCATCCATGACGATCATACCGCCGGAACCCATCATGGAACCTGCTGCTAACAAGTTGTCGAAATCGATAGGGGTATCCAGGTGTTTTTCCGTAAGACATCCTCCTGACGGTCCTCCGGTCTGTACTGCTTTGAATTTCTTGCCGTTTTTGATGCCGCCACCGATTTCGTAGATTACTTCCCGAAGGGTCGTTCCCATCGGTACTTCGATCAGACCGACGTTATTGATTTTACCGGCCAGGGCAAATACTTTGGTTCCTTTGGAACGTTCGGTCCCGATGGAGGCAAACCATTCGGCTCCTTTGTTGAGAATGACCGGAACGTTGGCCAAGGTCTCGACATTGTTTACGTTGGTCGGTTTTTGCAGATAGCCGGATTCTGCCGGGAAAGGCGGTTTGGTGGTCGGTTCGCCCCGATGTCCTTCCATGGAATGGATCAGGGCTGTCTCCTCGCCGCAGACAAAAGCACCTGCTCCATAACGTATCTCTATATGGAAATTGAAATCCGATCCCAGAATGTGATCTCCCAGTAATCCGTATTGCTCAGCCTGTTCAATGGCGATGCGAAGCCGTTCGATAGCTAATGGATATTCGGCTCGAATGTATACCAGACCCTTGCTGGCACCGATACTGTAGCCGCAGATGGCCATGGCTTCAATGACGGAGTGAGGATCCCCTTCCATGATCGAACGGTCCATGAAAGCCCCCGGGTCGCCTTCATCAGCATTACATACGACGTATTTCTGGTCGGATTGATATTTACGGGCAAATTCCCATTTCAAACCGGTCGGGAAACCACCGCCGCCACGTCCGCGCAGACCGGAACGTTTGATCTCGTCGATGACCTCTTCGGGGGTCATTTCGGTCAGACACTTGGCTAAAGCCGTATAGCCGTCCCGACCGATACATTCTTCGATATTTTCAGGATCGATGAAACCACAGTTACGCAAAGCGATACGCAACTGTTTTTTATAGAATTCCATGTGTTTGGAATCGGTTACCGTAGCTTTTTTCTCGGGATCCTTGTATAGTAATCGTTCTACTTTACGACCTTTGATAATGTGTTCATCGATGATTTCATCGGCATCTTCCGGTTTTACCTGTACGTAAAAGGTATTGTCTGGCATGATTTTTACGATGGGACCTTTTTCACAGAATCCGAAACATCCGGTGGCAATGACTTGTACTTCGTCTTCCAGGGCACGGTCTTTCAGACACTCTTCCAGTCGGCAGATGATACTTTTACTGGCTGACGCACGACAACCGGTACCTCCGCAGACGAGAATATGCATTTTGTAACTCATAAATGGGGTGTTTATCGATTAATAGTTAAATATTTAAGCACGTTGTATCAGATACTTTGATAGTTTACCGGAATAATACCTTCTACTAATTCGTCGTGTTTCAGGTATTTTTGTATGATTTCCTCCGCTTTTTCACAGTTGACATGGCCGAATACGATCGGTTCTTTTCCCGGTTTTGTGATTTCAACTGTCGGTTCTGCGAAACAGTATCCCATGCAGCCGGTTTGTGTGACAACTGCCTCGATACCGTTTTCTTCCAGATGGTTCAGAAAGTAATTCATTGTTTCCTTACTTCCGGCTGCGATACCGCAGGTAGCCATGGCTACCCTGATTTGAATGAGGCTTTCCGGATGCTCACTTTTTTCGCGCAGATCAATTTTCGTCTGTACGTTATCCCTGATTTTTTTCAGGTCGGCGAGTGATTTTATTTTTTCCATATAGCTATTTGATATTAGATGATTGATGACTGTTTGATTGTTGAGGCTGATCGGCTTGTATGTCCTTGAGATTTTCCCGGATCATGTTTTGTAAAGCCGGGAGTATGTCCGGATGGCTGATGGGAACTCCTTCCAATACCGCGTTGATTTCCTCTGTATCGAATCGATATTGTCCGATGGCGGTTGTATGTTCATAACTAAAACGAATATTGGGATTTGCGACAATCAACAAAGTGAGTGTCTCTGCCAGATCGCCCAATGGCGGACGGTCTAAGTGGGAATGGCTGAATGTCGCTTTAACTGTTGTGCCGACTCCGGGTTGTGAGGTAATGGTTAACTGACCGCCTGTCCGTTCTGCGTTTTGCTGGAGTAATGGGATACCCAATCCTACCTTGCGAACTGTCCGGCTGGTGAAAAAAGGGTTTCTCACTTTGGCCAGTGTGACTTCGTCCATGCCGCAACCATTGTCCTGTATTTCAATGCTGAAAAGGTCTGTAGCCGGTTCTTCACATAACCGGATGATAATCCAGGTGGCTTCTGCTCGAATCGAATTCTGGACGATATCCATGATATGGGAAGACAGATCTTTCATGTGTCGATGATATTTTTTAAGTTTTTTGAGTGATAAACTTTAAATTTTTGTTTTTCGGTTTCAAAATTAATTTAAATTCATAAAACTACAACGATTGCAGGGGCGAAATTATGAACTTAGGTTTTGAATGGCTTGTCGGATACTTTCGAAAGATAAATCTTCCACTTGCAATTGGGTATGTATCTTTCCGATATCTTCCGGATAGTGGGCATCGGAGGATTGAATGAAAGGAGCCGATTTCAGTTCCGGATGTTCGGAGAGAAAGCGGGAAATAGTGGTATGGGCACTGAGCTCCAATGCTTCGAAATGCAGATCCGGCGGAATGAATCCCAGTTGGGAAAGAAGGCTGTAGCAGGGTTTGTCGATGTGTGCCGGAATGAAAATACCTTTTAACCGGTGGACTTCTTTTTCGATGGCTTCGATGGATTGATTCAGAGCAGAAATCAAAAGTCGGGGTTCTTCATAAATGATATTTTCTTCCCGGTCGGTGACGACCTGATAGCCGAATTTCTCCGGGTTATTGGGGATGTTTGGAAGATGGACATCCAGATATTGTTGAAATGTTTGCAGTTGTTCGTCTGTCTCAAAGAAGGCTAACGCATGGATTTCTTCTTTGCTGTTGATTTCTGTTCCGGTAAGGACATATATACCTTTTTCTTTTCCGTATTCCCGGATGATGGATGCCTGACGGGTAGAATTGTGGTCGGTGATTCCGATCAGTTTCAGCCCTTTTTGGCGGGCGAAATGCAAAATGTTTTCCGGACTCATTTCCAGATCTCCGCAGGGGGATAAAACGGTATGAATATGTAAATCTGCCCGAATCTCCATTATTGACCGTTTGTTTTCTCTTTGAGTAGTTCGTATATTTTTCCTGTAATTTCAAAAGTCTGACAGGAAGTTGATAATATTGGAATGCCTTCGGATTCGCTTTCTGTTATGGTTTCTTCTTCCGGTTTGTAGTTTTTGACTAACACGATGGCAGAAAGCTCTTTGAGGGAGGCGATGGCCATGATGTTCTTGTGGGTTTGCAGGGTGACCCAGATGTTGCCTTCTCCGGCATTGCCCATCACATCACTCAGTAGATCGGAAGTGTATCCTCCTTGTATTTCCCTGTCTAAACCGGCTTTGCCACAGCATATATCCAGATTTAATTTTTCAGCTAATTCTCGTACTGTCATAAGTGGAATATTTTAAGATTTTTCATTTTGTCCGAATTTTTCCATTCCCCAGGTTTTGGCAGACAGTTCCATCGATTCTGCCGGGGTGAGTAGTCCGTCTCGGGTAAGAATCTTTTGCATGAATATGCATTGGTTTAATTTTGCTTTTCCTTGTACCACATCCTGTGCCAGTGCCTGACAAGTCGGAGCCCCGCACGCGCCGCAGTCCACCTGCGGGAGGACTTTCATGATTTTGGTGATTTTTTCCATTTTTTGAAATGCGATCGATAGGTCTTCGTCCAATTTTTCGATCGAACGGGGGGGAATATCACCGCTCAGTTGCATCTGGCGGACCAGAAAATCCTTGTACTGTGGCATTTTATTGATGGAGGTATAATTGTTTTTGATGTAACTTTCCATCCGTTCCTGCAATCTTTCGATGGTCAGGAAGCGGTTGTTGATTGCCAGGGCACCGCCGGCACACGAATGGTCACAGGCCCGTAATTCCAGAAAATCGATGTCCATTAATTCATCGTTTTCCAGTTTTTCGAGGATGTCGATGACATTGTGTATTTCGTCGATAGCCAGACAACGGCCCGGATAATTGGAGGCTTCTCCGCCAGACAGCGTCCACTGGATCGATTGCGGAGTGAGATGATACTGCTCCGGTACCCGCGGCAGAGGCTGGGATTTGTGTTGATTGATGGAAAGCAGGATTTTGTTGTAGATAAAATCCATATTGATGACTCCGTCAACCGGAGAGCTGTCTTCTCCGACCGGACATTTAATGGCTGCGATTTTGGCAGCACATTGTGTGACGTAGAAGACTCCGATTTCTTCGGCTGGAATGCCTTTGTCGATATTTTTTTGCCGGACATAAATGGCTGCGATGTCCATGGCCTGCTTTAGACGGATGATGTGTCCGATCAGGGAGGGAAAACGTACCTGGATCAGACGGACTACCGCCGGACAGAAACTGGAGATAAACGGGCGCTGGCAGGAATGCTGCTGGATGTAGTTTTTGGTCTCGTCCATCAACAGTGCGGTTGCCTTGTCTACCTCCATGACATAATGGAAACCCAGGTTATGGAGTTCTGAAAAGATCTGCTCTTCGGTGATGTCATTTGGAAACTGACCGATGAATACAGATGGTAATAAGATTATCCGATAGGAAAATTTGAATATCTGATTGAAATCGTCTTGTTCGACATAAATCGCATGGCGGGGACAGGTCTTCAGACACATTCCGCAATCGGTACAGGCTGCTTCGTTGATGGTTGCTTTCCCGTATTTGATGCGGATGGCGGCGGTAGGACATACGTTCATACAATGAGTACAGCCTGTACACACTTCCGTGTTGATTTTCAATGCATGATAAAATGTCTCATTCCCCATATCTACAATCTTTAAGACTTATTTCAAATAAGTGAGCATGGTTACTTTGGTACCCACATTGACGGTGGATTCTATGGTTAATTGATCGCAATTCTTTTTCATGTTGGGCAATCCCATACCGGCACCGAACCCCATTTCCCGTACTTCCGGGGAAGCGGTGGAATAACCTTCCTGCATGGCCTGGTCGATATCCGGAATACCGGGACCTTTGTCTGTGATGGTGACAACGATGGATTTTCCATCCAGGACAACATTCATGACTCCTTCATAAGCATGAGCTACGACATTGACCTCGGCCTCGTATAGTGCGACGACAATGCGCTTGATCAACATGGCATCTACATTCAGCTGTTTTAATAGCTTTTTTACTTCGCTGGAGGCCATTCCGGCCCGCGAGAAATTTCCTCCTTCTATGTTGAAATTGAACTCCATGGACTAAACACTTAATACACCGGGAGCAATCCGGCCTGATACAATATGCCGCATACCCGGAACATGCTTTGCCGGCAACGTAACAGTAATATGTCGTTTTCTTCCGCCAGTTGTAACATTTCCGGGGTGATCTGTTTGTCTCTGACAAAGAGTATGTATGGAATATCTGCCATTTCCGCCGTTCGGATTACTTGTGAATTGGCCATTCCTGTGATTAATAGCATGTCTTCGGTATTGAGACGCAGTACATCGCTCATCAAATCCGCCGCGAAAGCATGCTTGATGGGGTTGTGAAGTTTCTGAGCCCCGCAGATACAGGTGGCATCGAGTAATTTGATAATGTCTTCCGGTGTCATACTTCGTATATTTATTTGCACCTAAGTTAATAAAACCATTTTCAAAAACAATATAATCTGCTAAAATGGAGAATTATTTAAAATTGGTATAAATAGTTATATACTCAGTCCGATTGAAAAGAGCAAATCGGTGAATATTTTTTTGTGTTGGGTTTCATAACCGGTACGGATACCGAACTGGATCGGATAGGTGAGCCGGAATAGGTGGGTGTCGGTAGTCAGTTCTACGCCGCAGGAGGAGTATACCGATTTTTGGAATCGGTTGCGGTTACTGCCTAAATCGTAGAACAGAGCCGCATTGAGTCTTTTGAAATAGAGCAATGAGCCCAGTGGCAGGTCGGGAAAAGCCAATGGCAGATGATAGCTGGTTCGTAGAGAGGCTATTTCGTATCCGTCGAGTGTAATGCCTCTGGGATAGAGAATTTTGTTACCATAATTTCTGTTTTTGTCGGACATGTGTTGGTAGCCTCCGTACAGGGATAAGGAGTGGTTGATGGCAAAGCCTGGGATATACAACTGGGCATCTCCCCACCATTGATTTCCTAATTGCATGTGTTTCAGCGGAGAGTGTGTGTATCCGACGGAAAAAGTCTGTCCCCAGCGGGGATTGATTTCCTGGGTTGTCATGCGGGTCTGGTTGGAAAAATATAGTCCGTATTCTAATAACTGATAGAAGCGGGAAGGGGTTTGTATTTGGAAGAAACGGGGATCTTCTTCCCAAAGCCAAAGATTGCCGTATTGGTCAGTTTGACAGGAATAGAGCTGGGTCATTTTTTCGTGATGCAGGCCGACGAAGCGGTAACGGACATACGGTTGCAGGAGCCGGCTGTACTGTCGGGCAGACAAGGTTAATGGCAGTCGTAGGGTGACTTCTGCGGCAGATTGCCGGGCTTTGTATCGGGCATAAAAAGTACCTTCCTGCCGATTCGGAATAAAATGGCCTTCTTCGAGAGCCTGATAGTCATATCGGCCGCTGTATAAATCCAGATCGATGACGGGCCACCAGCCTTTGTAGCTGGCATTGAACATCCACGCTCCGTGTTCGAAACCGGATTTCCGGACATAGCCGGCCGTAAATGAAAGGGTACTCAGTTTGTTTTGGGAATAGATGACTGCTCCGAAATCTATTGCCCGGTCATTCAGGTCGACTTGTATGGGGCCCCAACTGTGAATATTGACCAGGTGGGAGAATTTGCGGTAGGAACGGGTGGCAAATACCGAGTCGGTTTGAGAAAAGGAACTCGACCAGTTTTCTTGTTCTTTCAGACTGTCGGCCAAGCGGTATTGGGCATAGACCACCGGTTGATCCTGTAAGTCGGAAATTGCAATGGATCCCGGTTTATAACCGTTTGCCGTATAATAGGAAAAATAAAGTCTCTGTTGATCATCGCTGAGAACGGGAAAGCGGAGGCCGTATCGGCTGTCGAGTATGTTGACAGGGCCTTGGGAAGTCAGACGGTAAAAGGCATTGTTGCCATTGTAAGAGGCCCGGTATATCAGCAGGCTGTCGCCGGCAACGGGATGATCCAGTTCGTAGTAGATATTCTCGCTTAAAGAATGACGGTTGTGAGTGATCGGGTCAATCGATTCTAAGCGTAGGCCTTCAGGTGATTGTACGACCGTGTAGATTCGGCCATTCCGATAGGAGGGGTGAATGAAAAGTTCATCCTTGCCGGCCGGAATCCGGTCGGTTTCTGTTTGTAAGGTGGAATCTAAAAGTACAATGTAGGCCTGATTGTTCGGAGCGACCTCTACACATCCCCATTGGCGGTCGACCGGGAAAGGTGAAAAACGATTGTTCCGGCTGCGGATCCGTTTGTATTTCCGGGTTCGCAGATCGTAACTGCTCAGCTGCATGCGTCCACCCAGATCCCAACGGGGATGGGCGGCGTATTCGCTCCAGACCAGTCGATCGGTTTGCAGGGCAAAATGATAATCGTCCAGACTGCCGGTACGGGTAATTCGTTTTTCTTCATTTCCGTTCAGTAGAACAAATGACCCGGTCTCTTGCAGTCCTTTTTTATAGGCGATGACTTTGCCGGAAGCAGTTGGTCTGGGACTGTAATAGTGGGTGTAATACTGATTGCTGGTCTTGATGCTGTCGAAAGAGAGGTGGGGAACGGAAAGCTCTTTTTTCCACCGTTGGCCTAATTCTGTAAAATTATCCCGGTACAGGGTTCGTCTGGCGTTGCCGTAGGCATTGGCTTTTTGAATGGCTGCCGGATCGATGAACAGAGAGTGGAAAGTGCTGTCTTGCCAGAGACTGTCGCGTTTTTCCTGCATGGTGTGTTTTAGACTGGTGGTGAAGGGCGTGATGCCGAAAGGACGTCTGCCGGTCCGTTCTAGAGCCTGTGCCCAGATGTCAGAACCGTAGTGGAGACGGGCATTGGCTGTCATGAAATATCCCAAAGAGTATCGGTCGGGAACAAAATCTTTACAGGAACCTAAGACTGCCTTGGAGTAATTGTAAATTCCCTTTTCGAGGATCTGGGCTTTCATTTCGTTCAAAAACTCCGGAGAACGACCTCGACCCAGTTTTCCCACAGCAGTTTCGAAACTGACGGCATCTCCTTCCATGAACCACATCGGGACATACAGACCGACGACGGCGATGGGAAAAATTTCACCGAAAAGGTAATATAAATCTTTGGTCAGTCCCTGATTGACTTTGTCGAATTGTACGATGTGTCGGAATTCGTGGATACACAGATGTTCCAACCAGCTGTCCGTAGGGTCCTGAGGGGGCATGGTGTAAAGTTCGTTTTTGCGGGGAGCCAGGGCGACATTTCCGTTAGAGATTCCGCCGTCGGCATGCAGTATAATGGAAATCTTTTTCGGATGCATCTGCAGGGTATTGGCATGTCGGTAAAGGAGATAAAAGATGTTGGCCGCTTTTTGGGCGTTCTCTTCGAAAAAATCAGGATATATGATTTGAAAATCCTCTGTCCGGATTTGTTTCCAACGGAGAGAAGATCGATCTTGTCCGAAATTGACGAATTGAGCTGATGCCATATAACAGAGCGTATTGAACAGCAGGAGAAAAAATAGGCTTTTCTTCATGGGATTTTAGTTTTGTGGCTTCTAATTTAGAAGATAAATTTTAGAATTTACTTCATTTGGCAGTTATTTACGTTTTTTTTGCAATTGCGGTTTGTTTGTCAAAAACACACGCTTGCTCTCTTCGGCGCCGAAAATTTTCCTTACCTTTGTCCGGATAAAACAGAAAATATGCAAATGGAGAAAGAGCGGATCATTGAATTGAGAAAAATACTTGAGTACCATAATCATAAGTATTATGTTGAAAATGCTCCCGAGATTTCGGATCAGGCATTTGATCAGCTGATGCGTGAACTGGAAGAACTGGAGGAGAGAAATCCGGAGTTGTATGATCCCAACTCCCCGACTCAACGGGTAGGACAGGATATCAACCGGGAGTTTGTTCAAGTGTTACACAAGTATCCGATGCTTTCTTTGGGGAATACTTACAGTGAGGAAGAATTGAGGGATTTCGATCAGCGGGTACGGAAAGTCGTCGGTGATGGTGTACAGTATGTGTGTGAATTGAAATACGATGGGACTTCGATTAGTCTGACCTATGTCAACGGAGAGCTTGTTCAGGCAGTTACTCGGGGAGATGGGGTTCGGGGTGACGATGTAACGGCCAATGTAAGGACCATTCGGACGGTTCCTTTGAAGCTGAGGGGGGATTATCCTTCGGAATTTGAGATTCGGGGGGAAATATTGATGCCGTTTTCTGTTTTTAATCATTTGAATCAGGAGAAGGCAGAAGCGGGAGAGCCTCTTTTTGCCAATCCGCGAAATGCGGCGGCTGGCACCCTGAAATTGCAGAATTCGTCTCTGGTGGCAAAACGCCATTTGGACTGTTATTTGTATTATATACCGGGTGAAAACACACCGGCATCTACTCATTACGGAAACTTGATGAAGGCCAAGGAATGGGGATTTCACATGCCGCCTTATATACGCCTGGCCTCTTCCTTTGAAGAAGTATGGTCGTTTATTACTTATTGGGATCAGGAGCGGACGAATTTGCCGGTTCCGATTGATGGAATTGTAATAAAAGTCAATGACATTGCCATGCAGCATACACTGGGATATACGGCAAAATCCCCGCGTTGGGCAATTGCCTATAAGTTTAAGGCCGAACAGGTAAAAACTCCTCTGATTGATGTTGTTTATCAGGTTGGGCGTACGGGAACCGTGACCCCGGTGGCTAATCTCGAACCGGTGCATGTAGCCGGTACGACGGTGAAAAGGGCTTCTTTGCACAATGCAGATATTATTGCCGCCTTGGATTTGCATGAACATGATAGGGTATATGTGGAAAAGGGAGGGGAGATTATTCCGAAAATCGTGGGTGTAGATAAAGAGTCGCGTCGGGAAGGAGCCCGGAAGGTGGAATTTATCACAGTCTGTCCGGAATGCGGAACTCCCTTGGTGCGGGCGGAAGGTGAGGCTAATCACTATTGTCCGAACGAGGATCATTGCCCTCCGCAGATTGCCGGAAAAATTGCTCATTTTGTCAGTCGCAAGGCCATGAATATAGAAGGAATGGGAGAAGAGACCATTGAGTTGCTGCTGAGTAAAAAAATGATCCGGGATGTGGCGGATATTTATGCATTGCCGGAACGGAGGGAGGAACTGATCGGTTTGGAAAAGATTGTTTATCCGGAGAGTTTTGAAATGACCAGTATCCCTCTGGCGAGAGTGATCTATGCTTTTGAAATCGGGATGAAACAGATTTCTTCCCGGATGGCAGAGACCTTTGCATTCCATTTCGGTAGTCTGGCAGCATATGCAGCGGCCCCGAAAGAAGAACTTTTGGCCTTGTTGCCGGATGAGATGGCTGTAAATCGGATTTTGGATTATTTCCGAACTCCTTTTAATCTGAGCCTGGAGCGATTGAAAGAGGCCGGAGAGGTGGAGAACATACCTTTAAATCAGGTGATATATGCTTTGAATATTCCGGGTATAGATAAACATAAGGCTGACTTATTGGCAGCTCGTTTTGATTATATATATGAATTATCCGTAGCTTCTGCGGAGGAAATGACGGCAGTGGAGGGAATCGATGCAGGAGAGGCTGAGCGGATTGTCCGTTTTTTCCGTTCGAATGAAAAGTTGGTACGGAAATTGAATACATTGAATGTTTATCGGATGCAGGAAAAGTCGGTGGATAATTTGCTGCAGGGTATCGAAAAATCGAAACAGGCAGGCTTTCCGGCTTTGCTGAATGCTTTGGGCATCCGTTATATTGGAGAAACTGCTTCTCGCCATCTGGCCAAGAATTTTCGAAATATGGAACATCTGATGGCGGCCGATTTTGAGCAATTGACAGAGGTGGAAGATATTGGGGAACAAATGGCGAACAGTATTTTGCGGTATTTTGAAAAAGAAGAAAACCGGCAATTGGTGAAACGTCTGATGGCATATGGCGTAGAAGCTGAAATGAAGGAATGTGCTTCCGGTAGCGACAATCTGACAGGGCTGATTTTTGTCATTACCGGGACCCTGACTCGGCCTCGTGAGTATTTCAAGGAGTTGATATTGAATGCAGGAGGAAAGGTAAGCGATGCCGTTTCTACGAAAACGACCTATTTGCTTGCCGGAGAAAATGCCGGCAGCAAATGGAAAAAGGCTGAGAAATTAGGGATTCGGATTATTTCTGAAGAGGAATTTTACGAATTGTTGAAATAAAATGACCGGAAGAACAGACAATAACAACAGTGTAATAAAACGATGTTATGGCGAACAGTGAAAAATTGAGAGAAATCATAGATCTGGCTTACGAGGAGGCTAAGCGTTTGGGGAATACGAAAGTGTCTCCGGAGCATTTATTTCTGGGAATGTTGCGGATGGAATCGTCCCGGGTCATTGACATGCTGATTGCTTTGGGGGTGGATTATTATGAAATCAAGGCAAAGATTGAACAGAAATTGAATAAACAGCGGGATCGGAATGAGGATTCGCAGGCGGAACTGGATTTGACTTTGGCTGCGAACAGTATTCTCAAACGGGTGGTGGAAGAGGCCTGGAAGTTGGGGGATGAGGAAGTGGGATCTGAACATCTGATGCTTGCCATGTTGAGAAATCAGGCCGGTTTTGTTACGAAGTTATTTCAAGCCATGGGAGTGGATTATGATAAATTTAAAGAGCAGCTGCTGAAAGAAAAGACCCGGATGCAGTCGGATTATGGTGAAGAATCGGATGAGGAGGAAGAAGGTGGAGAAGAGGAATCGATGTATAATCCTTATCGGCAGAACAATCCAGGAAAATCGGATACTCCGGTTCTGGATAATTTTGGAATTGATATTACGAAAGCGGCAGAAGAGGGAACTTTGGATCCGATTGTCGGACGGGATCGGGAAATCGAACGTTTGGCCCAGATCTTAAGTCGTCGGAAAAAAAACAATCCTGTATTGATAGGAGAACCGGGCGTGGGAAAATCGGCGATTGCGGAAGGGTTGGCGATTCGGATTGTACAGAAAAAAGTTTCCCGGGTATTGTTTGACAAACGGGTGGTGGCTTTGGATATTGCTTCTATCGTGGCAGGTACCAAATACCGGGGGCAGTTTGAGGAACGGATGAAGGCCATTCTGAATGAGCTGGCGAAAAATAAAAATGTGATTCTGTTTATTGATGAGATACATACCATTGTCGGTGCTGGTGGTTCAGGCGGAAGTCTGGATGCGGCCAATATGCTGAAACCGGCTTTGTCGAGAGGAGAAATTCAGTGTATCGGAGCCACTACCCTTGATGAGTATCGGCAGAATATCGAAAAAGACGGCGCTTTGGAAAGACGTTTTCAGAAAGTACTGGTAGAACCGACGACCTTTGATGAAACGGTGGAGATTTTGAATAATATCAAATCCCGTTATGAAGATCATCACAATGTCCGTTATACGGACGAAGCCATTAAAGCCTGCGTAAAATTGACGATGCGTTATATTTCCGACCGGGCGTTGCCGGACAAGGCCATCGATGCTTTGGATGAAGCCGGTTCCCGGGTACATATTGCCAATATCCATGTTCCTCCTGTGATTGAAGAACTTGAAAAATCGGTAGAGGAGATCAAAGGTAAGAAAAAGGAGGCTGTAAAACAGCAGAATTTTGAGGTTGCGGCTGCTTTTCGGGATAAGGAACGACAGCTGTTGTCTCAGTTGGAACAGGAAAAGGAGAATTGGCAAAAGGAGTTACAGGAGAACCGGGTGGTGGTTGACGAAGAAGGGGTGGCAGAGGTAGTGGCTATGATGACGGGGGTACCGGTGAAACGGATTGCCCGGACTGAAGGTATGAAGCTTTTGCAGATGCGCGAGGAATTGGCTGATAGTGTTGTTGGACAGCAGGAAGCGATAGAGAAAATCGTGAAAGCAATTCACCGGAATCGGGCTGGACTGAAAGATCCTAACCGTCCGATCGGTTCTTTTATCTTCCTGGGACCGACGGGAGTCGGAAAGACCCAGCTGGCCAAGGTGTTGGCTCAATATCTTTTCGATACTTCCGATTCCTTGATTCGGATTGATATGAGCGAATACATGGAGAAATTTGCCGTTTCCCGTTTGGTCGGCGCACCTCCGGGATATGTCGGTTATGAAGAAGGAGGACAGTTGACGGAAAAGGTTCGGCGGAAACCGTATTCGGTGGTGTTGCTGGATGAGATTGAAAAAGCCCATCCGGATGTATTCAATATTTTGCTGCAACTTCTGGATGACGGTCAGTTGACGGATAGTCTGGGGAGACGGGTGGATTTTAAAAATACGATCGTTATTATGACCTCGAATATCGGTAGTCGGCAATTGAAAGATTTCGGCCGGGGTATTGGATTTATGGCAAACGACAGAACACAGGACAGCGATTATGCCAAGAGTGTGGTGCAGAAGGCATTGAAGAGTGCTTTTTCTCCGGAATTTCTGAACCGTATCGATGATGTCATTATTTTCAATCCTTTGAGTAAAGAAGATATTCATAAGATCATTGATATTGAATTGAAAGGCCTGTTTAAACGGGTGAGGGAACTGGGATTCCATATTCAAGTTTCTGATGCGGCGAAAGAGTTTGTAACAGAAAAGGGGTATGATCCGCAATATGGTGCTCGGCCCTTGAAAAGAGCCATTCAGAAATACCTGGAAGATGAACTGGCAGAAGTCATTATCCGGGGAGATATGCCTGAGGGAGGAATGTTGTTTGTTGATTATGATTCACAAAACGACAAACTGGTAGTAGAAACCCGTCATTAAAAAGAAAAAGGTTAAGGGAATCATTCTTCCGTTAACCTTTCTTTTTTTATTGTTCTTCCGGGCAGATGTCTACCTGTTTTTCAATGAGCTGGTCCAAGGAGATAAACGATTCGGTTTTGGCAATGCCCGGAATATTTTGCAGGGTATTGATCAAAATGTCCATCAGATGTTGGTGACTATTGCACCGGATTTTTAAGAAAAAGGAATAGTGGCCTGTAATGAAATGACATTCAATTACTTCTGGTATTTTTTCAATTTCTTTGACAACTGTTTTGTATTGATGCGCGTTATCCAGGATAACTCCGATGAATGCGCATATCTTGAATCCCAAGGCACGAGGTTTTACAATGAAACGGGAACCTTCGATGATGCCGGTATCTTCCATTTTTTTGACTCTCTGGTGAATCGCTGCTCCTGATATTCCGCATTCCCGGGCAATTTCCAGAAAAGGAACCCTGGCATTTTTGACAAGGTATGACAGGATTTTCCGATCAATATCATCAATCTGATATTTCATAGTATTTGTTTTTATCGTTTGTGATTAATTGTTAGTGAGTTATCTAAAGTTTAAAATACTGTATAGCTGTTTTCGCTGTTTGTAATATTTCTTTCCATCTTCGTTGGTGATGTTTTTAATGACACCGTCGATCAGATTATTGAAAATTGTGGCAAAGGTAAAACCTTCCGGTGGATAAATTTCTGGATTGTGAATATCGTTTAGTTTGGCGATATACATCCGGGCAATCATTTCACTGGAAATGTCGTTTTTATACATGCCTTGCTGCATGCCTTTTTCAATATTGATTTTGATCTTTTCGAAGATAAAATCGGAGCGCATTTGCAGGTGAGTTTCGTAGATGTCCGGAAATGCTTTGGCCAATGTAATGGTGAAAGATGGAGATACATTGAAAAAGCGATTGTTGATTTCATTGCTGACAATCAGCATGATATCGATCGCATTCCATCCTTCGAAATTGTATTCATTGAAAATGTCTTCGAAACATTTTCGTTCATGTTCCAAGATCGCGGTGACGATGTCTCGGCGATCTGTGAAATTTTCTTTCAATTCTTCCAACGTCAATCCCACTTTCTTCAGGTGATCACTGTTGAAGTCATTAATACCGTATTTCGAAATGTAAGTACGTAACTTCTCCGCCAGTTGGTATCTCTGCTCTGTCATCTTATATTAAATTCGGTTTGATGGGGTAAATATAATAAATTATTATTTATTGGTTCGTTTTTCTTTAAAAATAACGTTGAATTTTATAAAATTCTTTCAGTTATATTTTGACGTTAATTAATTTTAATCTTCCTTATTTTAAGGTTGTTTTTATACCTTTGCAGGCGTAAGAAGAAAACTGAGAACAGATGAAAAAAGGGGTATTGGGATTGCTGTTTTTATTACAGCTGACAAGTGTTATGGCCGTTGAGAGTAAAACGCGGCTGGTCGTCGGAATCGTAGTCAACAATTTTTATCCGGAATGGTTAAAGATTTATAAAGGCAATCTGAGTGAAGGTGGGTTGAGACGGATTTGCGATCGCCGGATAACGGCAGATTACCGTTATTTGTATTCTCAATCGGGAGTAGATCAGGCAACTATTTATACGGGAATGCTTCCTTCCAATCACGGAGTGATTGCACACGACTGGTATGATCGTCTGAGGGGACGGCGACAGAACAACGTGCTTTCGGACAATTGTTTGACATTGGGGGAAGACGGAGTAAGGGGATTGAGTCCGGAAAAATTGGAGGCGTTGACTTTGGGGTGTGCCATGAAGATGAACAATGTTTTTTCCAAAGTATACAGTGTTGCTGTCAATGGTGAAGAGGCTGTGTTGAGTGGCGGAAGTTGTGCCAACATGGTTTTCTGGCTGAGCGAACAAACCGGCAAGTGGATATCTTCCAGTTATTATGCGGATTCTTTGCCAGGCTGGTTGCAGGCTTTGAATGCAGAGATGGAGAGTGATGCTTTTATTCAGCGGGGATGGATGTCTTTGGCCGATGAAGAAAAGAATGTGACATCTTTGCGTTTGAAGAGCAAAGTTGGTTTGGTCACTAATTTTTATTACGATCTGGCTCAGGCAAAACGAAAGTTCGATACCTATCGAATTTTAAAGGCGACACCTTATGCGAATACCCTGGTAACGGATCTGGCGATGGAATTGGTGAAGAGAGAACAGTTGGGGACTGATAACGATGCTGATTTGCTGGCTTTGAATTATTCTTGTCTGGATTATATGAACCGGGACTATACCGTATATTCCCGGGAATTTCAGGACGTGGTCATGCGATTGGATCAGGACATCGAACGTTTGCTGAATCTGTTGGATGTACGGGTAGGAAAAGACAATTATACGGTATTCCTGACTTTTTCGGAAGCTCGTGAATTGTTGCCGGAGGAACTGACGAAAATGAGATTATCATCGGGATATTTCAGTATTTTCAAGGCAGTTGCTTTGTTGAAGTCGTTTTTGAATTTGCTGTATGGAGAAGGAGAGTGGATATTGGATTATGATTCCGAACAAATTTATCTGAACCGGCAATTGATTGAACAAAAGAAGATTTCTTTGAAAGAAATGCAGGATAAGATTGCTGATTTTATCATTGATTTTGAGGGGGTTGGATATGTTTTGACTGCTTATTCACTGATGCACAATGCTTCTTCTTCCGGGAAAGAAGTTCTGTTTCAAAATGCCTTTTCTCAAAAACGGAGTGGGGACATTTTGTATTCTTTGGTACCGACCTGGGTGCCTATTCTGAAGGAACGGGAAGACAATTATGCCCGCTATAGCAAACGAAACCGGATTCCTTTGTTTCTCTATGGAGCCGGTGTTCCGCGGGAATTGCCAGAGGCGTGTGCGATGACAGAACTCTTGCCGATGTTGTGCGATATATTGGATATACCAGTACCTTATACGGCAGAACCGTAAAAGGTACCGGTAATCAGTGTTTCTCGTACTTGATTTTTTTTATTCGTCGGTTGTCTACTTCCAGGATGGTGAACGTATGGTTGAGGTAGGTGATGACATCATTCTTTTTGGGCAATTCGCCTTTGATTTCCAGAATCAGGCCTGCCAGCGTATCTGCCTCCCCTTCGATGGATTTGAAACTGTCCGGATCAGCATCGACAATTTTAATGAAGTCGTTCAATAATGTACATGCCTCAAATATATAGACGTTGTTGGATAATTGGGTATATGTATCTTCTTTCTCGTCGTATTCATCATTGATTTCTCCTACGATTTCTTCCAGGATATCTTCCATGGTGACAATACCGGAAGTTCCGCCATATTCGTCGACCACAATCGCCATGTGTACTTTTTTGGTCTGGAATTCTTCCAGCAGATCATTGATCTTTTTGGTCTCCGGAACAAAATAAGCCGGTCGGATCAGGCTTTGCCATTGAAAGTGGGTCGGTTCTTTTAAATGAGCCAATAAATCCTTGACATACAGTATCCCTTCGATGGTATCCAGATTTTCCCGAAATACCGGCAGACGGGAATAGCCGTGTTCAATGACGATATTTTTGACAGTTTCAAAATTGTCTTCAATATCCAAGGCAATGACGTTGATGCGTGGACAGATGATATCGATCGCGTCGATATTGCTGAAACGTACAATCCCTTCCAGAATGTCTTTTTCTTCATTGATTTCAGCATCTTCCGTCAATTCTAAGGCTTTCGATAATTGGTCCATCGACAGACCGTCTTTTTTGGCCATGCGTTTACTGATGAGGGAAGTTGATTTTATCAACAGCGTAGAAAGAGGGCGGAACAGATAACTGAGAAAAGTCAGAGGACCGGCCATGAGGATGGCCATTCTTACCTGTGCCCGATTGGCATATAATTTGGGGATGATTTCTCCGAATAAAAGAATGAAAAAGGTTACCAGGATCACTTGGATGATAAAGCCCAGTACCGGACTGCTCGAAAAGTCGAATAGGGAATTTACCAGATAACTGGAAATAATGACGATTCCGACATTGACAAAATTGTTGGTAATCAGAATGGTCGATAACAGCAAATTGGGCTTTTGATGTAAATTCGCTACTTTTTGATATCCTTTTTCCTTTAATTTTTCCAGGTCTCCGGGAGATAATGAAAAATAAGCGACTTCAGAAGCGGAAGCTAAAGCAGAGCAAAGTAAAAGGAATAATAAAATAATGAGAAAGATAATATCTGTGAAGTCAAAAGTTCCGCGGAATATTCCTTGTGCCGCGTCATATGCGTCTGTTTCCAAAATAAAAAGAATTAGTTAAACAATCAGCCAGCTACAGGCTATAAACTAAATGCAAAGATAATAGAAAATTTGTATCTTAAACACTTTCGTTTATAGCCTTTTGCTTTTTGTGTTAGAATGGCAGGTCGTCGCTGTCATCCGGTGTGCTAATCGGTCCTGCCGACGGTGTGGACATATTGTCGGAGCCAGTTGTCGAATAGGAACGGGAATTACCTCCGGTTGGATCGCTGTCCTGTCTGGAAGAAAGCATTTGCATGTTATCGGCATAAATTTCCGTTGTATACCTTTTTATGCCATTCTGATCGTCCCAAGAACGGGTACGGAGTCGGCCTTCGATATATAGACGCATGCCTTTTTTAACGTATTTTTCTACAATTTCTGCCAGTCCTCTCCATAATACGACGTTGTGCCATTCGGTTTGGTCGATGTTTTCGCCGTTTTTGTTTTTATATCTTTCCGTTGTTGCCAGACGGAGGTTGGCAACGGCAACTCCTCCGTCCAAATAACGGACTTCCGGATCGGCACCGACGTTTCCGATTAAGATTACCTTGTTTACCATAGTGATGTCATAATTTTAATTAATAATGTAAATTGTGTGAGAATCACCAATCGAATGATCAACCCCATTCTGACACAAGTTACGAAAAAAATCGGATAATTAAGGTATTTATGGCCGATTTTTTATGCAAGCGAAATTACGGAAAAAAATCAGAATCAGAAAAAAATGACAAAAATCATCCTGATTTTTTTATTCTTAACAGAAAAGCCTTATATTTGTGGTCTGAAAATCGAGCATAAAGAAATAAATTATTGAATATTAAATATTTAAAGAAAATGACAAAAGCGGATATTGTTAACGAAATTTCGAGAACGACTGGGATTGAAAAGGTAGCTGTTCAGGCAACTGTGGAGGCTTTTATGGAGTCAATTAAAAATTCCGTTGTTGGGGGTAAAAACGTGTATTTAAGAGGTTTCGGTAGTTTCGTTGTGAAAAAAAGAGCCGAGAAGACTGCTCGGAATATTTCTAAGAACGTAACTATCAAAATTCCGGAACATTTTATTCCTTCATTCAAACCTTCCAAGAGTTTTGTTAACGAGGTTAAGGGTAATGTTAAAAAATAAGAAAGGAGGATTTTATGCCAAGCGGAAAGAAAAGAAAAAGACATAAGATGGCTACCCACAAACGGAAAAAAAGACTGAGAAAGAATCGTCACAAGAAGAAATAAATCTTGGCGTTTGTGAGTAAAGATATAAACCTAAAGGCGTACGTCTTTAGGTTTATTTGATTAAATAAAAAGAGGATGTAAAAAAGTTGACACAAAGTAAGAAGTAGCTGTGAGTAGTGAGTTAGTCATTGATGTAAAAGCGGATGAGATTGTAATTGCGTTATTGCGAGAAAAGAAACTGGTGGAGTTGACTAAGGAAAAAACCAGTATGCAATTCGCTGTTGGGGATATTTATCTGGGCAAGGTGAAAAAAATCATGCCCGGATTGAATGCTGCTTTTGTAAACGTAGGGTATGAGAAGGATGCTTTTTTGCATTATCTGGATTTGAGTCCGCAGTTTCATTCTTTGGATAGCTATATCAAACAATGTATTGCAAAAAAGGGTATGGCTGTTTCTAAATTGAAATTGGAGCCGGAAATCAGTAAAAATGGAAAAATTGCCGATATACTGACCGTGGGACAGTGGGTTGCCGTGCAGGTGGCTAAGGAACCGATTTCAACCAAGGGGCCTCGTTTGACTTCTGAATTGAGTATTGCCGGTAGAAATTTGGTATTGATGCCTTTTGCAGATAAGGTTTCTGTTTCCCAGAAGATCAAGTCGCCGGAGGAGCGAAAACGCTTGAAACGTTTGATTGAAAGCATCAAACCCAAAAATTACGGGGTGATTGTCAGAACGGTGGCCGAGGGTAAGAAGGTCAATGTTTTCGACAGCGAACTGAAAGAATTGGTGGAACGGTTTGAGACGGCTTTCAAGCATATTCGGGAAATGGAACCGCCCAAATTGATTTTGGGGGAGATTGATCGGACCAGTGCCATTTTGCGGGATATTTTGAATCCTTCCTTTGAAAATGTGTATGTAAACGATATAACCCTGAGCAAGGAGATTCGGCATTTTTTGAGTACGATTGCTCCCGAAAAGCAGGATATCGTTAAATATGTATCTCCGGAGATTCCGATTCTGGATCATTTCGGTGTCGATAAGCAGATTAAATCTTCTTTGGGAAAGACTGTATCTTTTAAAAATGGGGCTTACTTAATTATCGAGCATACCGAAGCTTTTCATGTGATTGACGTGAATAGTGGAAATCGAACCAAATTGGGGGATGATCAGGAGACAAATGCGCTTGAAGTGAATCTTGCGGCAGCCGAAGAGGTTGCTCGTCAGTTGCAGTTGCGGGATATGGGCGGAATCATTGTCATCGATTTTATCGATATGCAGAAGGCGGAGAATCGGCAGAAACTGTTCGATAAAATGAAAGAATGTATGGAAATCGATCGGGCGAAACATACTATTCTTCCATTGAGTAAGTTTGGATTGATGCAGATCACTCGTCAACGGGTACGGCCTGCTATGACCGTAGATACTACTGAATTGTGTCCTGTGTGTCATGGTACGGGAAAAGCGGAGGCTGCAATTTTGGTCATCGACAAGATCGAAGATGAGTTGGAGTATTTTGTCTGTGAGAAGAAAAATAAGCACATTGTCCTGAAAGTGCATCCTTTTGTGGCGGCCTATCTGAAGAAGGGATTTCTTTCCCTCCGTCTCAAATGGGCTTTCCGGTATCATATTTCTTTAAGAATCATTGCGGTCCCTTCTTATTACATTTACGAATATCATTTTTACAATCGTTATAACCGGGAGTTGGAAAACTGACCGGTTTCGGATATTCTTTCTCTCGTAGCCTCTAAGAGGCTTCTTAAAGAAACTTGAAAAACGTTTGCGTACCCATTAATTATATGTTAAACTTGTTTTTCCGGTGAGTGTGAAAAAAAATTAATAATATTTTTGTATGGAGTTTTGCAGCGAATAACGAGTAAATTAAAATCAATTAATAACAATACATTACTATTTATGAAAAAAGGATTACTTGCTTTTTTGTTGACCTTTGTATTGGGCATCTTTTCTGTTTCAGCACAAGTGGAAGATCCTACACAATGGTCTTTTTCTCAGAAGAGTCTGGGAGATAATGTGTATGAGCTTGTTTTAAAAGCCTCTATACAGCCCGGGTGGCATATTTATTCCATGTATACTCCCGAAGGTGGTCCGATGGCTACGACCCTTTCTTTCGATCAGGTTGGCAAAGGAATCGAGTTGTTGGAGAATGCCACCGAGAATGAACCGAAAAAAGAGTTCGACGAGATATTCAAAGTGGATGTATGGTCTTTTGAAAGAGAGTATGTAATCACTCAAAAAATAAAAGTGCTGGATCCCTCGGTGGCTGCTGTTACCGGAGAATTGGCATATCAGACTTGCCAGGAGGGGCAGTGTGTACAGTTTGATCAGACTTTCAGTATTCAGATCGCTGATCAGCAGAAATCTCAGTCGGCAACAGTGGAAGCTGCTGCTCCAGCGGAGGATAATGCGACAAAAGATGATTCTTTGTGGTTGTTTTTCTGGGGAGCATTTGTAGCCGGTTTGGCTGCTGTGGTGATGCCTTGCGTATTCCCGATGATTCCGATGACCGTTTCTTTCTTTATGCACGGAGATACAAATAAAGCCAAAGCCAAAGCCAAGGCCTTGTTTTTCTCTTTCTCCATCATTGCAATTTATACGGCATTGGGATTGATTATTTCTATGCTGTTGGGTCCTGATTTTATCAACTGGTTGAGTACGAACTGGATTCCGAACCTGTTCTTCTTCATTATCTTTATGATTTTTGCCGCTTCTTTCTTTGGGGCATTTGAAATTGTATTGCCGTCCTGGATTGTCAACAAGTCGGATGCCCAGGCTGACAAGGGGGGATATATCGGAGCCTTCTTTATGGCCTTTACGCTGGTATTGGTATCTTTCTCCTGTACGGCTCCGATTGTAGGAACGGTATTGGTAGAGGCTGCCCGTGGTTCCGTATTGCGGCCGATTATCGGTATGCTGGGATTCTCTATTGCAGTGGCATTACCTTTCGGTTTCTTCGCCTTCTTCCCTTCCAAGTTGAGCAGTCTTCCCAAATCCGGTGGTTGGTTGAATTCCGTAAAAGTCGTTTTGGGATTCATAGAGGTGGCTCTTGGATTCAAGTTCTTGATGGTTGCCGATCAGACTTATCATTGGGGCTTGCTGGACCGGGAAGTATATATTGCGATTTGGATTGCTATCTTTACTCTGCAGGGGCTGTATCTGATGGGAAAAATCAAATTCGCACACGACAGCGAGCTGAAATATATCGGTGTGACCCGTTTGATGTTTATTATTGCGACTTTCACTTTTGTGGTATACCTGATTCCGGGTATGTTTGGTGCGCCGTTGAAGGCCTTGGCCGGATATTTGCCTCCGCAGGAAACGATCGATTTCGATATCAACCGGATTGTTCGTGAGAATGTAAAACAGATTTCAGTAAGCGGAGTGGCTACAACCGGGCAGACTGCTCAGCGTTCCGAGGCTTGTGAAGCACCCAAATATGCGGACTTCCTGCATCTGGCACACGGTTTGGACGGATATTTCGATTATGAACAGGCCTTGAAATGTGCTCAGGCTCAGAACAAACCGCTGTTTATCGACTTCACGGGACACGGTTGTGTGAATTGCCGGGAAATGGAACAGACGGTATGGGCAGATCCGCGGGTATTGGAGATGTTGAAGAATGATTATGTGGTGGTAGCTCTCTATGTCGATGACAAGACGACTTTGCCGGAAGAGGAATGGTATGTTTCTGAGTATGACGGTAAGAAAAAGAAAACGCTGGGTAAAAAGAATGCTGATTTCCAAATCAAGAAATTCGACTCCAATGCTCAGCCTAATTACATCCTTTTGGACAGCCGAGGCGGGAACGATGATGATTTGAGACCGCATATTTTGGCTCCGGCCAGAGGACACAACCTGGACAAGGATGCTTTTGTTGAGTTCCTGAAACAGGGTCTGGAAGAGTATAAAAAGAGAGGAAATAAATAAATCTCAATGTTGCATATTTGAAGAAGCTGCTTTAAGCAGCTTCTTTTTTTTGAGTTTCTGAGGTTGTTTCTGTATCTTTGCCGTTTGTTAAGGTGGGCTGTTTCTGATTAAGTATACATTCATGCTATTTGGTGAGGAAGATATTATTGTAAATTTACAGGCAAATGATGAACGGTGTGTCCGAATGATGTTTGATAATTATTATCGGGCGCTGTGTGTGTATGCTTTAAAATACCTTCCTTCTTTGCAGGACGCCGAAGATGTTGTTCAGAATGTGTTTGTTTCTTTTTGGGAGAACAAAAAAGGACAAAAATTTTGCGGCTCTCTGCGAGCCTATTTGTTCGGGGCAGTTGCGAAAGCCTCGATAAAATTTCAGGAGCGGCGAGGACGTATTCTTTTTGATGATATTGAGGCACATGTCAATCAGTTGCTGGAGGATATGACCTCTTACGATGAAGAGGAATTAAGTCGCTTGAAAGTCAAATTGACACGGGAGGTAGCCAAATTGCCGGAAAAATCGCGGGAGGTGTTCAATGCCATTGTACTCGAGAACCTTTCTTATAAGCAAGTTGCGGAGCGATATGGGATTTCATTGAATACGGTAAAGACTCATTATTCCAATGCCTTGAAAAAACTGAGAGACAGTTTAGGCGATCTTCTTATTTTTTTCTTTTGATATTGATTTTTTTTTGATCGGGATTCACCCATTTTGTCTTTATCCGGAATATATAAAAAAGATCAAGACAATATGGAGGAGATGATATTTCAATGGATCGCTGATTATTGTGCCGGACGGCTGGATGCGGAAACGGCGGGCAAGTTGCGTCGCTGGGTGGATAAGGCTCCGGAAAACCGTGAATTGTTTGAAAAATATGTTCGTCTGGTCAAGATGCATCGTATGGTTGCTGGTGGCCAGCAACTGGATGATCGGGCCGCTTGGAATAAGCTGTATGGAAAATTGAGACGGACAAGAAAGAGACGTTGGATGAACTATGCTGTCAGTACGGCTGCGGCTGTTTTATTGATAGTCGGGATCGGAGTGCAGTGGTGGCTGAAACAGTCGGAAACGGGAACATCTCCTGTGATTACACAGATTTTGCCGGGAACGACGAAAGCGACTTTGGTGTTGGCCAATGGGTCTCAGGTCGATTTGAGTCGGAATGATTTGAAAGAAGTATTTGAACAGGGTACCTGGATAAAGAATGACAGCCTTGTCGGATTACAGTATGAGCAGGTAGAAATGAAAATAGAAGAACCGGTTTTTCATACTGTTCAGGTTCCGGTGGCCGGAGAGTATCATTTCACTTTGTCAGATGGAACGAAAGTGTGGATCAATTCGGATTCTGAATTGACTTTTCCTGTGGCTTTTGTCGGAGATAAACGGGAGGTATTTGTAAGTGGAGAAGCCTATTTTGAAGTAGAACCAGATCAGGCGCATCCTTTTGTTGTGCATGCCAAAGGAGTGGAAGTTCAAGTACTGGGAACAAAATTCAATGTTTCAGCCTATGAAGAGGAACAACAAGTGGTCACGACCCTGACCCAGGGGGCTGTCAAGGTTGAGTTTGCCGGACAGAATGAATCTTTACGTCCCGGTTATCAGGCCATTGCAGATATTCAGGGACAGACCATCGCCTGCCGGCAGGTGGACGCGACGATGTTTGTTGCTTGGATAGAAGGAATCTTTGAGTATGAGAATATGCCTTTATCTGAAATTACCCGGCAATTGTCCCGTTGGTATGATGTAAATTTTATTTTTTCTGCGTCCGAATTTAAAGAGAGACGTTTTACGGGAGTCGTTAAAAAATACGATGTATTGAATGATGTATTGAGAGTCATCGAGAAAACGACCAATGTCAGTTTTGCGATTGATGGAAAAAATATTGCAGTTCAAGCTGCTGTGCGCTGAATGATGTGATAACGGGAAATGCGCCAACATTTCCCGTTACATGAAATTTCCGGACTGTGTGTGCAAACCGGAATTGTATAATTAAAACAAACAAATTTATGAAAAAAAAACGTATTTCTGAATTTCTCCAACGCTTAAGTGTTGGGCGAAGAATTTTACTGACGATGAAACTAACGGTTGTTCTGACTATTTTATTTTCGGTTCAAGTTTTAGCGAATGCAGGTGCGCAAACGATTTCTCTTAAACTGGAAAATGTTACTTTGCGGGAAGCCTTTAAGATATTAAAGCAGAAAACAGGTGTTTATTTTGTTTATAATGAGGAAGAGCTTGCCCGTGACGTTCGCTTGAACATGGAATTGAAAGAGGTCTCTGTGGAAAATGCGATGAAGCAGATTTTGACAGGCCTGCCATATGCTTTCGAGTGTCTGGATGACATGGTGGTGATTAAACCGGTGGCGAATATTCCGCAACAGGAAGAAAAAGTAAAGGTGTTGAAGGGACGGGTTACTGATGTATATGGAGAGCCATTGCCCGGGGTGTCGGTTATTGTGGAAGGAGCTACGCGTGGTTGTGCCACGAATGCAGATGGAGAGTATAGTTTGGTGATTGAGAATAAATTGGGTATAAAAATCGTTTATTCTTTTGTCGGTATGGGAACGGAAATCCGCGAGTGGGAAGGACAGGAACAGATCAATGTGAAGTTGCATGAAACGAATCTGAGTATGGAAGAAGTGGTGGTGACCGGTTATCAGACTTTGAATCGGCGGGAGTCGGCCAGTGCCGTATCGGTTGTAAAAACAGAGGATATTTATATGGCGGGGGCAACCTCTATTGATCAGATGTTACAGGGACAAATTCCCGGGATGATGGTGATGAATACTTCTGGAGAACCCAGTGCCACTCCTAAAATCCGTATTCGGGGGACCTCGACGATCAATGGCAATAAGGCTCCTGTATGGGTTGTCGATGGAGTGATTCTTGAACAGGATGTGCCGGTGACGGCTTCCGATTTGAACAGTGAGGATGCGGAATATCTGGTGGGGAATGCTATTGCGGGGATTAGTCCGCAGGACATTGAAACCATCACTGTTTTGAAAGATGCTTCGGCTACTGCTATTTATGGTGTGAAAGCTGCCAATGGTGTGATTGTTTTGACCACCAAAAAAGGAAAGACTGGAAAGCCTTCTGTTTCATATCATGGCGAAGTGTTGGTAAATCAACGTCCTTCTTATTGGAATTTCGATCGAATGAATTCTGCAGAGCGTATGGAATTATCCAAAGATATTTTTGAAGATGGATTGCGATATAATTCAAATATAACCTTGAATCCGGACGATTCTTATGAAGGCTTGCTGAATGAGTTGATCAATCGAAGAATTACCCGTCAGGAATTTGCTGATTTGGCCATGAAAATGGCGAATCGGAATACCGATTGGTTTGATATTCTGTTCCGAAATGCCGTGACACACAATCATGCTTTAAGTGTACAGGGAGGAAGCGAACAGATGAAATATTATTTCTCTGCCGGTTATAATAACAATCAGGGGGGGGCTAAGGGATCACTTTCTGAACGTTTTACCTCTTTGGCTAAGGTAGATGTAAAATTGAACGATTATATCAATTTTATGGCGAAAATTGATTACAGTACGACGAAAAACGAAGGGTATACGGTGGTAAATCCATTTTTGTATGCTTATAAGACTTCCCGTACAATAAAACCATATGAAGAGGACGGATCTTACCACATGTATAAACAAAGCAGTCAATATTATTTCAATGCTTTGAAGGAGTTGGAAAATACGGGTAAAGATGTGAAATCGAACGATTTCAATGCATTGTTGAATTTGAATGTCAATTTGCTCAGTGGACTGTCTTATCAGGGAACTTTCTCTTTTCACAATTCGACAACCAAATTACGGGACTGGAGAACGGAAGAGTCAAACAGTATCACTGCGATTCGGGGATATGAGTACAAACAGTATGATGAAAACGATGATGAATATTGGAAATCCACTTTACCGTACGGAGGTATTCTCTCTGTGACAAATACGGCCAAAAGTGGTTATACGATTCGGAATGCCTTGAATTATGTCCGTATATTTAATGACCTGCATGATGTAAATGTTTATTTGGGATCAGAGATCCGGGGAACTCAATACAAGGGAGAATCGATTACCGGTTATGGATGGACTCCGAATTTCGGAGAGCGGTTTATGCCGGTTTTCACGGATTCGTTCAATAATATGTATGCTTTGAGCGGCAGACTGCTTCCGACCAATACCAATTCGATTTCCCGGGTGGCTTCGTTTTTCGGTACGGCCAGTTATACCTATGACAACCGTTATGTTGCGAATTTCAATATTCGTTCCGATGGTGCCAATAAATTCGGTAGTAATCCCAAATACCGCTGGTTGCCGACCTGGTCTGTTGCTGGAAAATGGCATTTGTCCAATGAGAATTTCATGGCCGGTTTTGCGGATAAGGGGAATTATTTATCCATTCGGGGTAGTTATGGTGTACAGGGAAATATTCACGATGATGCAACGCCGAATCTCATTTTGCAAATCAGTGACCGCAATACGGTGAGCAATCTGGACAAATCAACGATATATCGTTTGCCCAATCCGGATTTGCGTTGGGAAAAGACTTCTTCCTGGAATGTAGCCCTCGATTTTGTACTTTTGAATGGTCGCCTGTCCGGAAGTGTGGATGTATATAAAAAACATACCGAGGATTTGATTATGAACAAAACGGTAGCTTTGTCTACGGGTCGGCAGCGTTTATATATCAATGCCGGTCAGATGGATAATTCCGGATTTGAAGGAAATTTAAGTCTGAAACTGTTGAAGAGTAAGAAATTTGATTGGGATTTCAATGTGAATTTCGGACGGAATCTGAATAAGGTTACTTTGGCAAATGAGGATTTTTACAATAATCTGGAGGAAGTTAATTTGATGTTGAATGGAAATTTGGCTGTCGAAGGAGAAAAATTGGGAATGATGTATTCCTTCGATTATGCCCATTTGTCGCATGAAAACGGTTATCCTTTGTTTTATGGCAAAGATGGAAAATTGTATCATGACGGAGATCCTACACGCATGCGACTGGTAAAGAGCGGATCCATTTATCCTGATTTATCCGGCGGGTTTGATACCCAGTTGACTTTTATGAGAAGATTGTCATTGACCTTGGGTTTTACTTACAGCATCGGTGGTGTTAAACGTTTGCCGGCTGTATATGACGATAAAGAACGGGCTTTTGATCCGGTTGCCAATGTATCGACCAATTTGAAAGACCGCTGGAGAAAACCGGGGGATGAGGCTTATACCGATATACCGGTACTGTATAATTCTAATATTGCGGAAGATTTTTTCTATGATGGCTTATCTAATTGTTCCAGTGAAGATCCGGGAAGCAGGGAGATGTGTTCCTATTTCTATGACCGTTCGACGGCTCGTGTTGCGAAAGCGGATTATTTGCGTTTGAGATTGATCGGTTTGAGCTATATCGTACCGGAGAAAATATTGAAGAATGTCGGTATTTCTTCGATGGCCATCCGTTTCCAGGCAAGCAATCTACATGTATGGGCCGATAAGAAATGGAAAGGGCTGGATCCGGAAACGCCGGAAGCAAATATACCGATCCTGCCTTCCTATAGTTTGGGTATCAATGTTTCATTTTAATTAAAGCTGTGGTATGAAAAATAAATATTTATATATAAACGGAATGCTTCTTTCGGCTGCCTTGTTGATGGGGAGTTGTAACGATTATTTGAAAGAGGATTCCGGAGATTTGTTAATTCCGAAAAAAGTGGAGGAATATTCTCCCATGTTGTATGCCGAAGGTTATCCTTCCAGTTTTAATTCGGATGTTTCCTGGTTCTGCCTGATGACCGATGACGTAGAAATGGGACAGCTTGAAATCGATCCGAATTCGCCCAACATTAAGGATCGGGTGGAGGATGCTTTTGATTTGTTGCATGGCGGTAATGGACAGCAGGCTTATACCTGGCGAGAAGATATCGAAGTCAAACTGATTGATGGGTTTTGGCAAAAACGATATGAAAATATTTTGGCTTGTAATGTCGTTATTGATGCTTTGCCGACGATGGAATATGTTGAACAGGATACCGGGAAATATCATTATCTGGCGGCTCAGGCCTATGCACTGAGAGCGTATCATTATTGGTGTCTGGTGAATACTTATGCCTTACCGTATTCTGCGGAAAATTTAAGTAAGCCGGGTGTGGTACTTCGCACAGCCCCGCAAATAGATGTTGCACCGAAAGAGCGTGCTTCGATAGGAGAGGTGTATCGGTTGATTAATGAAGATATTCAGAAGGCCGAACAATTTATTGAGATCAGTTACATATCGGGCAATAAACATTTGCTTACAAAACCGGCGATCCTCTTGCTGGCTTCCCGTATAGCTCTCTTTCAGGAAGATTGGGATGAAGTGATCCGGACCGGTAAATTATTTCTGGAGCAGAATTCTGCGATCTTCGATTTGACAACCGTTGATACCACTTTACTGGGGGCGGATTCCAATGTGGACGGATTCAGCATAATGGACGGTAAAGCCAATGAGGAGATTGTATTTACATTTGGTAACTCCAGTACGACTTATGATTACCTCTCGATGAATACTTCGGGCTCGTTTTATGGCTTGGGATTCCGGACGTCCTGTAAAGAAGAGGGTTCTTTGATCGGATCCTATGAAGAAGGGGATTTACGAAAAATTGCTTATTTCAAAAAGGATATTCCAGCCAAAAAAGCGGAGTCCTTCTGGGAAGAAGATAAGCCTCATCAGTATCATTACTATTATCCGGTGAAATACCGGAGAGTGAGCGGAAGCAGTGCCGAAAAACCAAACGACAAGCTGTATCGTGAAAACTGGCGAAGTGTAGAGGTTATGTTGAATTTAGCGGAGGCGTATGTTCGCAAAACCAATACTGTTCATCCGGAGGCTCTGGAATTGTTGAATAACTTACGGAGAAAACGTTTCGATCAGAATCTGTATGTTGACAAGCAGGCGTCTGACTTTCAGGGAAGCGATGATTTGTTGAAGTTTATCTGGGCGGAACGCCGTCGGGAGTTGTGCTTTGAAGAAGCCATGCGTTTCTGGGATTTGAGACGTCAGGGCATGCCGCAAATTGTACACAAATGGTACAGTTCCTGGAATATCTATGAAACTTATGTGTTACGACAGGGAAGTCCGAATTATGTACTGGGAATTCCGGATGCCGAAGTTAATTACAATGAGGCCTGTTTTGATAATGTAAGAGAAAATATCGTTGCCAATCAGTAAGAAATTTTACCAATAAATTGTGATGAATATGAAAAATATAACCAAAATAGTCTTATTACCGTTCCTGTTTTTGTGGGCGGCCTGTTCTGAGGATTTGAATCCGAGCCCGGAATTGGCAGGACCTTTGTACGGCTTGGAAAAAGGAGCCCCCGGTTCGCTGGAGGAGTTGATATATAATACCTGGGAATATTGTGGCGTTTATTATCTGTATGATTATAGTGAAACTGCCTTTCAGGTGTCGAATTGGAGCGGTTTCTTTAATAAATGGTATACACCGGTGAAAGAAGAACATAAAGAGCTGGTTCGGACTGTCATTCAGCAGATACAAGAAGGGGTATTTGCCGGTATGGACGCTGATTTTATTCGTAGGAACTGGTTTGTTCGGGTTTTCCTGTGTGATTCCTTGTGTGACGGAAGTACGTTCAATGCCGATAAATTGATTGAAACTTATTTGGAGAATAAGGATATGTTGATTATTCCCAATGTCGGTGAAAAGATGAAGAATTATACGGAGGAAGAATGGACCCAGTGGATAGATCAGTTTTCTACTTTGCTGATATCCCGTTTGTATTTGGGGGCAACAGAAGAACCGACTGATTTCTTTGGTTTGCGGGCAAAAGATCCCAGAACCGGCAAGGAATTGTCTTTTATTCTGGGTACTTCCTGGGTAGAGGATCCGGAGTCGGAATATTCTCCGAATGTTTACACTTTCCGCACCAACGGATATATAAAGAGTCAGGCCAATTTTACGGGCCCGGAAACTATTTTTGTGCCGGATAAACAGCAGGATGTGTTCGATTACATCACCTTCCTGACGACAACGGCCAAAACGGAGATTGAACATGTATTTGAACGTTTCCCTAAAATATTGGAAAGAACCGTCGTGTTGTTGCCTTATCTGAAAAACATATTGGGACTGGATCTGGTGGCAATGCAGCAGGCCAATTGTCCGGAAGATGCTGTTGGGGCGGATTTTTTTGAAAATTTACAGAAATAAACGGCTATTCTGAATATTATGAAAAAGAGTATATTGATCTGTTTGCTTTGTTGGTGGGGAATCGGTGCTTATTCCCAAAGCGAGGGAATTCGTTTTTTGGAAGGAGAAAAATGGGAGAAGGTGTTGCAGATGGCACTGGAACAGCATAAATATATTTTTATGGATTGTTATACTTCCTGGTGTGGACCTTGCAAGGCTTTGGCAAAAGATATTTTTTCCCAGAAAAAGGTCGGCGATTTTTTCAATGCCAATTTTATCAATGTGAAATATGATATGGAGAAAGGGGAAGGTAAAGATTTGAAAAAGCGTTATCAGGAAAATATCATTGGTTATCCGACTTTGTTGCTACTCGATTCGGAAGGGAAGGTAGTCCATCAGATGGCCGGTTTCCAGGAAGCGGATGCATTGATTGCCGGCGTAAAAGCCGGTATGGAAGGGAAGAGTCTGTTTGTTTATCGGGATCGATATGCAGCCGGGGAACGTGAATTGGATTTTATGAAAGAATATGTATCGGCTTTGGAAGCTGCTTTTTTGCGGGATGAAGTTGAGAAAGTTATGACGGAATATGTGAACCAGCTGCCTTTGGAACGCTTGAAAGACAAGGAGGTGTGGGATTTAGTGGGAGGATATATCAAAGATCCTTATTCGCAGGCATTTGAGTTCGTCATTTTTAATCTGGATTATTTCCCGACAAAGTTGAAAGTAGATCGTTACAAATTGGAATGGCAATTGAACTGGGCGATGGAAAAGGCATTGAAGCAGGTGATTGAGTTGAAAAAGGATAAAAATGGCAAGATATTGCCTTTTCAGAATGAATCGGGGAAACTGGATACTCTATTGCGCTTGATTAATCGGGCCAATCTGAAACGGGCGGAAGAGTATCGGGCCAAGATAAAAATCCATGAACTGATGCTGGCCGCTCAATGGAGTCAGGTATGCAATTATTTGGATGTGTGTCGGACGATAGGGGCGTTGGGGTATTCCGAGCGTTATCTGGATGAGGTCGTTCAGTACCTGGCGGAAAATTGCAACGATCGGAAATGGTTGGAATGGGGATTGCGATTGATGGAAGAGGTGCAGGCTCAGGAAAATCAGCGGGAAGATCGTTTGAAAAGTTCATATTACAGTACCTTGGCGATATTGAATGAGCGGTTGGGAAATAGTCGAAAAGCCAAGGAGTACCGGGAAATGGATGAAAAAATCAGGAAAGAAAATGCGAAAAGATGGGAGGAGCTCATTAAATAATGGGTATTGAGATGAATTTAAAATTTGAAAGATAAAGTATGAAAAAAGCAATTTATAGTTTAGTTTCGGCTTGCGTGCTGTTTGCTTGTGCAAAAGAGAGGCCTACCACTTATACTATTAACGGTGTTTGGGAAGGAGGAGATGGAGAAGTCATTTATTTAAAGAAAGATTTGGGCAATAAGGAATACGAAATATTGGATTCTGCTGTCGTGGAGAACGGAGTGTTTAAGATGCAGAAAGAACTGCCGGCGGTAGATGAACGGATATTGCAGATAAAAGGTGTTTCCCATATGATTATTTTGGATTCTGTTCCGATTCAGGTAAATTGTGAAACAGTCCGACAGACGACGGTGCGAGGGAAAGAGTTGGAAACGGTTCAGACTGAGATTACGGGTAGTATCGAACAGGATATTTTTAAAACGATGCTGGAAGCCCAGCGGAATGAAATGCTGGTGATGCTTGGTTTTTCTCTCATGAGCAGAGGTGAAAATCAAAGTGCCGGTATGCAGGACACCCTGATTCATATGTATACGACAGTGAAAGAACAGACTGCCAGGACCATCGACAGTCTGGTGACGAATTATCCGGACAGTTATGCCGTGGCATTGATCATTAATAATATCGTTGCAAAGCAGCAGGATGTCGTGACGGTTGAGAGAATGTACGAAAGCTTGACTCCTCGAATAAAGAGTGCCTATCTGGGACAGAGATTGAAGAATACGATCGATGAAATGAAACGGACATTTGTCGGTAGTATTGCTCCTGATTTTACTTTACCGACGCCGACCGGAGAAGAGGTCTCTTTGTCGGATTACAGAGGAAAATACCTATTGTTGGATTTTTGGGCTTCCTGGTGCGGGCCTTGCTTGCGCGAAATACCGAATGTGAAGCGGGTTTATGAACGTTTTCATAATCAGGGATTTGAAATTCTCAGTGTTTCGCTCGATGAAAAGAAAGAAAATTGGACCTCGGCCATTGAAAAAAATCAATTGAATTGGGGACATGTCTCTTCTTTGAAAGGATGGAAATGTCCGGTTGTGGAATTATATCATATTAGCGGAGTACCTGCCATGTTTTTGTTAGACAAAGAGGGGAAAATTGTTGCTACGGATTTACGAGGAGAGGAATTGGAAGAACAAGTGGCCAACTTGTTGCGTGAATAATTTATTATCATAAATTCAGAAATGTCACGTCCTTCAGATCCGATGACTTTTCAATTCTTGAAAAAGTTGGAGGATATTTAGTAAAAACAGTGAATATGAATATATTGGGGATGAATATATATTTTGTTTCATCCCCATAATACTTCTCAAAGTAAAAATTGGTGAAAAACTCGGAATTATTTATCTTTGCGGCTTGAAAAGCGGAAGAGTATATGCGAGTATTGAGTTATATTGTTACAGCTATCTTGGTTGTTTTATTGAGTGGTTGTGGAGGAAAGAAAAAACAGGGGGAATTTCATTATTTTCGGAATTATCAGCGTACTTTCAATGATTTGAACAGTAAACATTTGGAAGCGGCTCGTCAATGGGGTATTCGGCCGATAACTTCTGACGATGAGTTGGATTCTCAGTTGGGGCGGCTGGAAGAAATTGAGTCTTGCCGTCATTATGTGGTGGATGAACTGACACACTCGATTCCTTATCTGGTCCCTCAGGCTGAAAAATTGTTGACAATGATTGGCCGTAATTTTAGGGATTCGCTTTCGAGTAAGGGACTGCCGGATCGGAAGATTATTGTGACCAGTGTGCTGCGGACTGTTGGAAATGTAAAAAAACTGCGTAAAAAGAATATAAATGCCAGTGCAAACTCTGCACATGTTTATGGAACGACTTTTGATATCGCTTATGCCCGTTATGATGGTGCGGAAAAGGAGGAAAGAGATAAACTGAAGTCTGTTTTGGCCGAGGTATTGCAGGATTTGCGTAAACAAAAGAAATGTTATGTGCTTTATGAATTGAAACAAGGATGTTTTCACATTACGGTGAGATAAGGAATTGTTTCTTAAAAATGTGTATCTTTGCACACCCGAATGTGTCGGGTAAGACAGATAATAATGTAATAATAGATTCATACTATGGGTTTACAATGTGGTATTGTCGGACTGCCGAATGTTGGAAAGTCTACGTTGTTTAATTGTTTAAGTAATGCGAAGGCGCAATCCGCCAATTTCCCCTTTTGTACAATAGAGCCGAATGTCGGGGTGATCACTGTTCCAGATGAACGCTTGAATAAGTTGGTTGAGTTGGTGAAACCTCAGAATGTGGTTCCGGCGGTAGTGGAGATTGTTGATATTGCCGGTTTGGTAAAGGGTGCCAGCAAAGGAGAAGGATTGGGTAATAAATTTCTTTCCAATATTCGTGAAACGGATGCGATTATCCATGTATTGCGTTGTTTCGATGATGATAATATTGTGCATGTGGATGGCAGTGTCGATCCGGTAAGAGATAAGGAAATTATCGATACGGAGTTGCAGTTGAAGGATTTGGAGACGGTTGAGAATCGTTTGCAGAAAGAAGAAAAAAGGGCAATTACCGGAGGGGATCCAATAACGAAAAGATTGGTAGAGGTATTGCATTTATATAAGAGTGCTTTGGAAAAAGGATTGTCTGCCCGTACGGTTGTACTGGACGAATTACAACAGGAAGCATCCGGAGACTTGCAATTGCTGACCAATAAACCTGTGCTTTATGTTTGTAATGTTGATGAAGCTTCTGTTGTGAATGGAAATAAATATGTTGAAGCCGTGCGGGAAGCTGTGAAGAATGAGCATGCCGAAGTGTTGGTTATTGGCGCGGCCATTGAAGCGGATATCGCTGAATTGGAGACATACGAAGAAAAACAGCTTTTTTTGGAAGATTTGGGATTGAAAGAAGCAGGGGTCAACAAATTGATACGTACGGCCTATCATTTGTTGAATTTACAGACTTATTTTACGGCTGGTCCGAAAGAAGTTCGAGCCTGGACGTTCCGCAAGGGAATGAAAGCTCCGCAGACCGCCGGTATCATCCATTCCGATTTTGAAAAAGGCTTTATTCGGGCTGAGGTGATTAAATACGAGGATTTTATTGCATACGGTTCGGAAGCGAAATGTAAAGAAGCAGGCAAGATGTCAGTGGAAGGAAAGGATTATGTGGTACAGGATGGAGATATGATGAATTTCCGTTTTAATGTTTAGTCGAGTTGTTAAAAAACAGGAGCTTTGGCTTCGTTTGAGGGAATTCGATTTTCAATGAAAGGCCAGCCGTCTTTCCATTGCAACCTGTCGAGCAGTAAAACGCGTCCTCGGTCGGATTTTCCTCGAAGGTAAGCGTGGTATAAAAGCCAGTCGTTGCCTTTGCGGTCAGTGATGATTTCTGCATTGTGACCTGTTCCGGCAAAGCGTTCGCTGGAGTGGACTACGATTTCATGATGATTGTCGAGCATGAGATTCCCATTTTTATCGGTATAGGGACCGAACAGACTTTTGGAGCGGCCAACGACTGTGGTGTAGGTACTTTTATCTCCTTCACAACAGGAACCGGTAGAGGCAAACAAGTAATAGTAGTTTCCTCTGTGGTGGATGTATATGGCTTCGTAGGCTGTACCGGCAATGCGGGTCGGCTGAGATCCTGGACGAATACTGAGTCCGTCTGGACTTAACTCAATGTAATATAGTCCACGGAAGCTGCCCCAAAATAAATATTTTTCATCATTTTCCTCAATATAAAACGGATCGATGGAGTTCTGAACACCTATTTCATTGCTCCGGAACAGTGGACCGTGATCTGTAAAAGGACCTTCCGGAGAATTGGCTGTGGCACATCCGATTCCGCAAGTCTGTTCTCCTCCCCATCGGGACATGGCGTAATATAGTACATATTTTCCATTGATGTAATTGATGTCTGGAGCCCAAATACTGCCTTCTGGCTCAAAAGTGGGCCGGGTCTGATCGGTAAAGGCTGTACCAACAAAAGTCCAATGGACTAAATCGATCGATTTATAGATCGGTGTATTCCGGATATTTTCTGTGGCATACAGGTAAAAAATACCGCCGGGTGTTTGAAGAACAGTCGGATCCGGAGTTGATTGTTGGATTACCGGATTTGTATATACCTTGGTTTTGCGATCTTTTCCGTGTCCGGGAAAGATACTGATCAGGGAAAGGAGGATCAAAAAATGTATTTTCATAGCAGGATGGTTAAAAGATGTCTGATAAGTGGAAAGTAGGGCTTATCAGACATGGTGGTGGAATTGGAAATGGATTTATTCGATTCCGAATTTATAAATACAGGTACTGTGGTATTTTTCTTCTGGACGTAGGACTACGGAAGGCCATTCGGCTTTGTTGGGAGAATCCGGATAATGTTGGGTTTCCAGACAAAGAGCAGAACGTAACGGATAGTAAATGCCGTGTTTCCCTTTTACGCTGCCATCGAGGAAATTGCCGGCATAAAACTGTATACCCGGTTCATTGGTATATACCTCTAAAGTCCGTCCGCTTTGGGGTTCATATACTTTGGCTGCCATTTGAGCCAGATCGCCTTTCGTATTCAGTACATAATTGTGATCGTAGCCGTGTCCGTTTTTCAATTGTTCAAAATCATATTGATCAATGCGGGATCCGATGGCTGTCGCGGAGCGAAAATCCATCGGGGTATTTTCTACCGGTGCTATTTCTCCTGTGGTCATGAAAGTGCTGTCGATCGGCGTATAATAATCGGCATTCAAGGTCAATTGGTGATCCAATATGGTATGATTGCCGTTACCGGTCAGGTTGAAATAGGCATGATTGGTCAGATTGATGATCGTGGGTTTATCGGTTTCTGCTTCGTAGTCAATTTGCAGAGCGTTATCGTCAGACAACCGATAGGTAACAGTGGTCTTTAAGGTTCCGGGAAATCCGGCTTCCCCATCTGGGGAAACGCAGTTGAGAATCAGAGTTTGGCTATCAGTTTGATTGGCTTCCCAGATCCGATGATGGAAACCGGTATCTCCACCATGCAGACAGTGTCCATAATTATTTTGAGGCAGTTGGTATTCCTGACCATCCAGGCTGAAACGTCCCTGATTGATCCGGTTGCCATAACGTCCGATTAAAGCACCAAAATTACCTCCTTTGTCGGCTATGTAGTCGGCAATGGATTCATGAGCCAACATGATGTCTCCGAAATTACCGTTTCGATCGGGAACCCATATGGAAACAATACGGCCACCATAGTTGGTGATGGCAATTTCTACACCATTTTTATTTTTCAACTGATATAATGCAATTTTCTGACCGGATACTGTGGTATCGAAATCTGCCTTTTTCAATCCTGACAGAGTGCTACCGGTATCAGTTGTCTGATGACAGGCCCATAAAGTACACAAGGTACAACAAACGATGAATAATTTCTTTTTCATATATTCGATATTTAATGGTAATGTGATTTTTCTTCTGACAAAGTAAAAAAGAATCCGAATAGGATAAGGTTAGAATTATCTCATAAAATGGTATTTTCAGACCAAATATTAATATTTAATGGTTAGATTCTATTTTTTTTTAATGTCGTTTCCGTGTAATTTTATCCTGTAGAAATTTTTAATAAAATTGGGAAATGATGACTTTATTTTCGAAATCACGGTTTATGTGTATGGGGTTACTGTTGGCATCCGGAATGCTGTTTTCTGCTTTTCAGGGAACGGAAGAAGAAAGGGTGTCTGTTACGGAACGTCCCTTTACCGAGGAAAGCAATGTGAATTACACATCGAATCGGGCTCCTCTGAAGCCTTTGCAATTTATTAAATTGCCTGTCGGCAGCGTTCAACCAGAAGGATGGTTGAGGAAATACCTGGAATTACAGCGGGACGGTTTAACCGGACATTTGGGGGAAATCAGCGCTTGGTTGGAAAAAAAAGATAATGCTTGGTTGACTTCCGGTGGCCAACACGGTTGGGAGGAAGTTCCTTACTGGCTGAAAGGATATGGTAATCTGGCCTATATTTTGAGGGATGAGAAAATGATCGCCGAAACTAAGGTGTGGTTGGAGGGGGTTTTTAAAAGCGTACAACCGGATGGTTATTTTGGACCGGTGAATGAGAAGGATGGTCGGCGAGAATTGTGGGCCAATATGATTATGTTGTGGTGTATGCAGTCTTATTACGAATATTCCGGTGATCAGCGGGTAATCGATTTGATGACAAACTATTTTAAATGGCAATTGACAGTCGATGATAGTCAATTTTTGAAAGATTATTGGGAAAATAGTCGGGGCGGTGATAACCTTTGGAGTGTTTATTGGTTGTATAATATCACGGGAGACTCTTTTTTGCTGGATTTGGCAGAAAAAATTCATCGCTGTACCGCTGATTGGACGATGGACAGTCGTTTACCGAATTGGCACAATGTAAATATTGCACAGTGTTTCAGAGAACCGGCAACTTATTATCTGTTGTCGGGTGATTCTGCACATTTGGCTGCCAGTTATAATGTGCACGATTTGGTCCGTCGTTGTTTTGGACAAGTGCCGGGGGGAATGTTCGGTGCAGATGAAAATGCCCGGATGGGCTGTATCGATCCTCGACAGGGAACGGAAACCTGTGGATTTGTGGAAGAAATGGCTTCTGATGAATTGATGATGCGTATTACCGGTGATCCGAAATGGGCCGATCAATGTGAGGATGTCGCTTTCAATTCTTATCCGGCTGCGGTGATGCCTGATTTCAAGGCTCTGCGGTATATTACGTCTCCGAATCAGGTTTTGAGTGATGCACAGAACCACCAACCGGGTATTGATAATGGCGGTCCTTTTCTGGCAATGAACCCTTTTAGTAGTCGTTGTTGTCAGCACAACCATGCACAGGGATGGCCTTATTATACGGAACATATGGTGATGGCAACTCCGGACAATGGGGTCGTGGCTGCTCTTTACGGGGCTTGTCGAACCTGTGTCAAAGTTGGAAAAGGAACAGAGATGATTTTAAAGGAAGAAACTCGCTATCCTTTTGAAGAAACGGTGGTATTTACGGTAGAGATCGATCAACCGGAGAATTTCCCGTTTTACCTTCGTATTCCGGGTTGGACAGAACAGGCTCAGGTAAAAGTAAATGGAAAACGGATGAAAGTGAAGCCGGAAGCCGGAAGTTATTATCGGATTGAAAGAACCTGGAAAACCGGAGATCGGGTGGAATTGTTGTTACCCATGCGTCTGACGATGCGTACATGGCAGGTAAATCAAAACAGTGTCAGTGTAAATTATGGGCCTTTGACTTTGTCTTTAAAAATTGGAGAAGAGTACATCCGGAAAGACAGTCGGGAAACAGCAATCTGGGATTCAAAATGGCAACAGGGAGCTGATGCGGGGAACTGGCCATCTTATGAAATCCATCCGACAACTCCCTGGAATTATGCGCTGGTATTGGGGAACAAAGATCCGTTGACAGGATTTGAAGTGGTGAAGAAAGCATGGCCGGCTGATAATTTTCCATTTACTTCTGAAAATGTACCTTTGGAAGTGAAGGCACGCGGATGTCTGGTACCTTCCTGGAAAATTGATCGTTACGGTTTGTGTGCCGTTTTACCGACAGAAGATACCCCACGCTCTTCGGTGGTGGAAACCATTACTTTAATTCCAATGGGAGCGGCCCGTTTGCGGATATCTGCTTTCCCTCCGATGAGGGAATAATTACCTCAGGTCGATAACTTCCACTTCCGGATGTTTGGCCGTATCGAATTTGAAAAAAGCATCATCTGGAACAGGAGAGCTTTGCTTGATGTTCTTGATGGTGATGCTGACTTGGTCGCCGTCTTTTCCGAAAGAAGTGACTTTCTGGATAGAGGCGGTGGCCGAATTTACCCAAATGCCAATCTTTGTAAAATTCCGGTTAGGATCCGTCGGAAAAAGTTCGATGTAGGCAATGCCATCGGTTTGGCTGATTAATTTTTGATTAAATCCCTGGTTGTGAATATCGAAAAGGGTGGTTGGATTCAGCATTTCTTCTTCCTCTTCGTTGGGATTTTTAATGTTTACTTCTTGTACTTCGGGCATGTAGGTATAGATATTTTTGCCATCGTAGAAGTTTTCTACATCCATGAGGTTGAGTTTATATAGATTGCCTTTCATCCACGCTTTGCCTTCGTGTGTTTCGCTGATATCTTCGTCGGGATTTTCCATGGTCAGTGTGAATTCAATCTCGGCAGCCGGATAAGCCTTGAATTTTGCGGCTGCTTTGTCCAGGATTTCTTTCGCTTGCGGGTCGTTCTGTGCAAAAGCAGAAACGGTCCATAACATCCATAAGAAAGTAATAAAATATCGCATAGTTGATGATTTAAAGTGTTCTGTCATTATTTTATCGATTCTACGGCTGCAAAGATATAGAATGTACCGTATATTCTGAAATTTTATTTAGATTTGTGGTGCAAAATAAGTTTAAGGATCTATGCTGTTATTTATCAAGCTCGGCTTTTTCGATATATTGGATATTCTGATTGTTGCGTTTATTTTTTACCAGGTTTATCGTTTGGTGAAAGGTACGGTTGCCATCAATATTTTTGCCGGTATATTTACTTTTTATGTTGCCTGGTTGTTGGTACGGGCACTGAACATGGAACTGATCGCTTCCATTGTCGGGCAGTTTTTCGGTATGGGGATGATTGCTCTACTGATTGTTTTTCAACAGGAGGTGAGACGATTTTTGTTATTGGTCGGGAGTAAATACAATTTACAGAATATTTTTAATCTGGAAAAACTTTTTGCGAAACCGGGGATTGAAAATGACGTTTCCGATGCGATTGTCGAGGCCTGTGTGAATTTTTCGGCGACCAAGACAGGTGCCTTGATCGTATTTCAACAAAATACCGAGTTGTATAATTATGCTCAGACGGGAGTGATACTGAAAGCAAAGGTGACAGATGAACTGATCGAAAATATATTTTTTAAAAATACCCCTTTGCACGATGGTGCCGTTATTATCAATCAGAATAAGATTCTGGCGGCCCGCTGTATTCTTCCGGTTTCTGACCGGCAGGATATTCCCGGCAGTATGGGATTGCGTCATCGGGCGGCGTTGGGGTTGAGTGGAGTAAGCGATGCTTATGTAGTGGTGGTGAGCGAGGAAACGGGAAATATTACTTTTTTCAAGGATGGCAGTTTTAAAGTCCGTGTCAGTCCGGATGAGCTGAAAAGATTTCTGAGTAATGATTTTTCAGGCTTTGTGGTAAAATAAACAAACGGATAAAACCGTCGAAAGAATTTTCAGTTGTTTTATCCGTTTGATTGTTTCTACAGGTTCTTCAGACAATTGTTTACATTCTCTTCAATTCGTTTTAGCACATTAGAATTGTCTGCTTTCACGAATTTTTGACCTGTAATGTGTTCGTACAGCTCGATGTAACGGTCTGTAATGCCTGCGATTACTTCCGGTGTCATTTCCGGTACCTGTTGTCCTGCCTGTCCCTGGAATCCATTTTCCATCAACCATTCCCGAACGAATTCTTTGGATAACTGTTTTTGTTTTTCTCCTTTGGCGAATCTTTCCTCATAGCCGTCGGCATAGAAATAGCGTGAAGAGTCGGGTGTATGGATTTCGTCTATCAGATAGATCTGTCCGTTTTTCTTGCCGAATTCATATTTGGTATCTACGAGGATCAGTCCTTTCTCTGCAGCTATTTCGGTACCTCTTTGGAAAAGTGCATAGGTGTATTTTTCCAGCAATTCGTAATCTTCACGGCTGACAAGACCTTGTGCAATGATTTCTTCTTTGGAAATGTTTTCATCGTGTCCTTCATCGGCTTTGGTGGTCGGAGTGATGATCGGAGAGGCAAATTTCTGATTTTCTTTCATACCTTCCGGCAATGGCAGACCGCAGAGCGTACGTTCTCCGGCTTTGTAGGCCCGCCAGGAACTTCCGGTCAAATATCCCCGAATGACCATTTCCACTTTGAACGGTTCGCATTTGTGACCGATGGTGACCATGGGATCGGGTGTCGCAATTTTCCAGTTGGGTACAATATCGGCGGTCGCATCCAGAAATTTGGCAGCAATTTGATTTAATACCTGTCCCTTGTAGGGAATTCCTTTGGGTAATACGACATCGAAAGCGGAGATACGGTCTGAAACGACCATAACCAGGTATTCGTCATTGATGTCATAAACGTCACGAACTTTCCCTTTGTAGACACTTTTTTGTCCCGGGAAACGGAAATCTGTTTTTACAATAGCATCCATAGAAATTATATTAAAAGTTCACTATTCTGTTTTCTCATCCTGATAAGCTTTGACAATCTCCTTGACGAGCCGATGCCGGACGATGTCTTCCGAATTGAATTCGACGAAAGCAATTCCCCGAATATCCTTTAAAATTTTAAAGGCATGTATGAGACCGGAATCACTGCGTTTGGGCAGGTCTATCTGGCTCATGTCGCCGGTAATGACAAATTTGGCGCTGATTCCCATGCGCGTCAGGAACATTTTCAGTTGGTTGCGGGTGGTGTTCTGGGCTTCGTCCAGAATCACAAAGGAATCGTTGAGGGTTCGTCCCCGCATGTAGGCCAAGGGGGCAATCTGAATGACCTCTGTTTCCAAATATTCTTCCAGTTTTTTGGGAGGAATCATATCTGACAGGGCATCGTAAAGCGGTTGCAGGTATGGATCGACTTTCTCTTTCATATCGCCGGGTAAGAAACCGAGGCTTTCGCCGGCTTCGACTGCCGGCCGGCTCAGGACGATCCTTTTGATTTCCCGATTGCGCAAGGCTTTTACGGCAAGGGCAATGGCCGTATAGGTCTTTCCGGAACCGGCCGGACCGGTGGCAAACAGGAGATCGTTGGTTTTGGCCAATTCGACCAGTCGCCGTTGGTTGGCAGTACGGGCCCGAATGGCTTTCCCGGCATTACCGAACAGGATAATGGATTCTGCATTTTCCGGATCTTCGATGAGATGGTCTTCCAGAATAATCCGTTTCAGATTGGCTACGGTGAGCATGTTGTAGCGATGGTAATGCTCCAGCAAAGCCATAATTTTAGCATTTAAAATTTCAATGTCATTGACTTCGCCCTGTATGATGATTTCATCCCCTCTGGCTGTGATTTTCAATTTGGGAAAATATTCTTTTAATAAGTTGAATTTTGAATTGTTAATTCCATAAAAATCAATGGGATCTATATTTCCTATGCTGATTCTTTTCTCAATCATGAAATGTAAATGAATACTTTGTTTTTATTGTTTTGTTCATGTGAAACAAAGGTACTACCTTTTTTATTATTAAGAGGGGGAAGCACCATGTTTTTTCCGCAAAAAAACTTTATTTTTGCGCCGGTGAATCATATCATTGCTAATTAGTTGCTGGTATATGGAAGATATTGAAAGAAAGAAGGAGGCTTTCGCCGAGTTGTTGGAAATCATTGCGACTCTGCGGAAGGAATGTCCCTGGGATCGGAAACAGACGATGGAATCTTTGAGGGCATTGTCGATTGAAGAAGTGTATGAACTGGGGGATGCCATCCTGGCCAATGACATGGCAGAGGTGAAAAAGGAACTGGGTGATTTGCTGATGCATATTCTGTTCTATGCTCAGATTGGGAGTGAGAAGGAGGCATTTGATATCACGGATGTGCTGACGAGTATCTGTGAAAAACTGAAATTCCGTCATCCTCATATATATGGAGAAGTGAAGGCGGATACACCGGAAGAGGTGTTGCACAATTGGGAACAGTTGAAATTGAAGGAAAAAGGTCGGAAACATCGGGTATTGGAAGGTGTTCCGGTTTCATTACCGGCTTTGGTAAAAGCTTACCGGATACAAGATAAAGCCCGGGGGGCCGGTTTCGATTGGAAACATAAAGAAGAAGTGTGGGAGAAAGTCCGGGAGGAATTGGGGGAGTTTGAACAGGAAATGGTACAGGCTGATACTCAAAAAATGGAAGAGGAATTCGGTGATTTTTTGTTTTCAGTCATCAATGCAGCCCGTCTGTATGGCATTAATCCGGAAAATGCCCTGGAAAAAACCAACCGAAAATTTATCGCCCGCTTTGAATACATAGAAGACAGGGTAAAACAGTCCGGACGTCAGTTTTCTGATATGACGCTGGAAGAGATGGAAGAGTATTGGCAGGAAGCGAAGAAATGCAAGGTGGAAAAATAGTGAGCAGGTATTAGAGTGGGATTTTAACAGAACAAAGATGAATTTGACAGGGAAGTGGAAGTATATTGAAAATTATGGATACGGGGTGGCGGAGGGAGAACTCTATTTGCGGCAAAACGGACAACATTTGTCGGGACGGATTGTTTTTTCAGATAAGGTGGAAGGAGAGACTTCTTATATGATTCAGGAATTTTTGGAAGGAGAGGTGGATGGACGGAAGGTCCGGTTGGATGCCGTAGAATTTGATATTATCCATTCGGAGGTGGCGATTACTTACGAATTGGATCATTGGTTTGGTCTGTTGCTGGATGCCCAGACCATCAAAGGTGTCAGTAAGGATCGACAGGGAGTGGAGGGGTATTTTGAGTTTGAGAAAGTAGACAGCTGTTTGCCCAAAGATATCTAATGAACCGATTTGTCATTGAAAGACAAAATTTTAGAAAGTTGACGAAAGTCAGCTTTTTTTTTGTTCTTTTCTTTTAAATTGCTCCTACTATTAATCTAAAAACGAACGGTTATGTCAAAGATCAAAAAGCATCCGGTATTGGACGTACCGGTGAGAGATAAAGTCATTTTTAAATACAACGGACAGGAGATTGTAGGAGAGAAAGGGTATACCATTGCTGCTGCCTTGCATCAGGCCGGTTTCCCGGTACACAGTCACAGTTTGGATGGACGGAAGCGTTCTTTGGAATGTGGTATTGGAAAATGCGGTGCCTGTGAGATGTTGGTCGACGGGAAAATCCGGCGCATCTGTATTACTAAAGTGGATGGAGTGAAAGAGGTTTGCGAGATTCCTGAAGATTTCATGGCCAAAAAAGGGAAAACTTCACCGGTTGACAAAAAAAGGGTATTACGCACGACGGTGGTGATTATCGGTGCGGGACCGGCCGGATTGGCGGTTCGGGAGGAGTTCAATAAATACGGGGTGGATAATATAGTGATTGATAATAACGATAAGACGGGGGGACAGTTTACCATGCAGACTCATCAGTTTTTCTTTTTCGAGAAAGAGCGGCGATTTGGTGGCATGCGGGGATTCGATATTGCGAAGAGTCTGGCGGGGGACAGTATGGATGGCATTTATCTGAATTCGACGGTATGGGATCTGCTCGAAGGCAAGCGAGTGGCTGTCAAGAATATACAGACAGAAGAGATTTTCTTTGTAGATGCGGATTATCTGGTGGTGGCCACGGGGGCTGTACCTTTTATGCCGGCTTTTGAAAACGATGATCTGCCGGGTGTATATACGGCGGCGGTCGTACAAAAGATGATGAACAACGAATTGACTTTGCTGGGTAAGAATGTATTGACGATCGGTGCTGGAAATATAGGTTACCTCACTTCTTATCAGTTGATGCAGGCCGGTGCTCATGTCAAGGCGATCGTGGAGGCCATGCCGAAAGAGGGCGGTTTTCCGGTTCAGGCCAATCGGGTGAGACGGCTGGCCATACCGATTCTGACTTCTCACATGCTGTTGAAGGCCATTCCGAATGAAACGCATGACGGTATTGTCGGGGCGGTGATTGCCCAGTGCGAGAATTTCCGTCCGCTACCGGGGACAGAGAAAGTGATAGAAGGAATCGATGTGATCAATATCTGTACGGGACTGATTCCAGACAATCAATTGCTGACAAAGGGAAAAGAGGTATTTGGCGGACGTTGCTTCGCGGCGGGGGATGCCATTCGGATCGGAGAAGGTACCAGTGCGGTTTTGAAAGGAAGACATACGGCCATGCAGATCATGATGGAATTGGGTGTCCGCTTGAATTACGATGATTACCTGCTTCTGTCGAAAGAATATATCGATTCCCAGCAGCATCCGGTAAGAGTGTTGGACGAACCCCGTCTGCCGGATGAAAAGAGACGGTTGGCTCGGGGGTTTGTACAAGCCGATTGTTTGTATGGATTTGCTTGTAATCCGTGCTCTTTTGCCTGTCCTCATGGTGCCATTACCAAATCGTCGACTTCTACGGTTCCGATGATTGATTATGACCGTTGCATCGGTTGTATGGAATGCGTTTATCAATGTCCCGGCCTGGCGATTTTCGGATATGATCTGCGCAAGGACAATCTTTTCCTGCCGATTGAATATGAAGCACAGGAGGGGGCTGAAGTATATCTGGTGAATAATAATGGTGAGATTCTGGGAGAGGGAAAAATTGAGAAGATATTGCACAAACCCAACAAGACGCATGTCGCACGGGTAAAGGCTTTGACAATTCAGGGAGATTCCTTGACACGGGTCAGGGGATTTGTGGTAAAGGAAAATTATCCGGAGCCTTTGGCTTTGCGGCCGTTGGTTGAAGAGATAGAAGGGCCTACCTACATTTGTCATTGTGATGATGTCAAATTGGAAGAAGTATTGCAGGTGATCGGTGACCGTTCTTTTATTTCCATCGATGAAATCAAGCATACCACTCATTTGGGAATGGGGCCTTGTCGAGGCAAGCGTTGCATCCCCCGTTTGCGGGCGGCTTTGCGAAGTCGGGGTATTGAACTGGTCGGAGAAGCAACTCCCCGGGCTCCGTTATCGAATCAGTTGACTTTGGGCGAGATTGCTCCGGCGAAGAAGGGGGATGTTTATTTGGTGGCCAATCGGGATACTTTCCAAAAAATCGAGGTTGGGGTTCTCATCGCTGGAGGAGGAATGGCCGGAAGTGCCTTGTTCCGCTATATGGCCGAAGCCGGACTGAATCCGATATTGGTCAATGCCGATCGTGGGTCTTCCTGGCGGAATATCGGAGGCGGGCGGACGGCTTTCTCTTTGCCGGAACTGGCAGAGATAGCAGAACAAAATCATCAGATATTCAAAGAACTGCAGTTGATGTCCAATATCGATTATAAACCGATCCGTTACATCAATTTTGCTCATGACGAAGAGACTTACAAAGCCTTGGAGGCCAGCAAAGCCTGGTCGAAGGCGGAAATGATTGCTCCCAAACAGTTCCGGGAGGAAATTTCTCCCTATTTCAATGCCAATCCGCGGAAGTATATTGCCGCTTTGGCGACGGACGACTGTTGGCAGGCTACTCCGGGGAAAGTGGTGGATTTGGTTCGTCAGTTGGGTGTCGCAGCCGGTGGTACCGTGATGGAAGACTGTCGGGTGCTCGAAGCTTGTCGGGAGGGCAAATATACCAGTGTATTGGTGCAGACCCATGACAAGAAATACGTGGAATATCGGACCGAACACTTTGTCAACGCTCTCGGAAGCGGAGCTGGAAAATTGTGTGACAGCATGGGTATCGATGCCGGTTTGTATCCGGTTCGGCATCAGGCTTTCATTACCCGGCGTTTGCCGATGTTGGGGAAAAACGGAGCAAATCTGGATATGCTGATCGATCGCCAGGATTACAAGGGGTTTTCTGCCGTGTATGGGCAACAGATTGCTTATACAGGCCAGATCATCGGCTGTGCTTCTCCGAAACTGGACGCAATGCGTATCGACAAAAACCTGAAAGTGAATACCAAAGCCTTTCTGGAAATAGTCAGCGAGATGTTTACCGAGTGGATCCCCGATCTGGCGGGAGTCGGCATTCAGGCGGTCTGGGCCGGATATTATACCGAACCCCGTTACATCGTCGATCCGGAGTTGGGGGTGTTTGTGGGGATGCGCGGCCATGGCTTCATGCTTTCCCAGTACATTGCACGCATGTATGTGGATAAACTGTTGGGACGTCCCGTACCGGATTATTTTGAGAAATTGAAATTGACGGGACCCGGTTTGTCGGAAAAGGCCTTTAAGTAGAGTTGTTATAATTTTATGTTAATAATTCTCTAGGAATGCTGTTAGAAGAAATGTTTTAAAATTACGCCTGATTAAGAAATCTTGTGTAATTTTGAAGAAAAAATAAAAGCTTATGGTGGAAATAGGAAAATTCAATACGTTGACAGTTGTAAAGGTGGTGGATTTCGGTGTGTATCTGGATGGAGGCGAGCGGGGAGAGATATTGATGCCGAAAGAGTATGTTCCGGAAAATTGTTGTCCGGATGATGAGGTGAAAGCTTTTGTTTATTTCGATTCGGAGGACCGGATTGTGGCGACGACGGAGCAGCCGTATGTTCAGGTAGGAGAATTTGCCTGTTTGAAGGTAGTGGCTGTCACCTCAGTCGGAGCCTTTTTGGACTGGGGATTACGCAAAGATTTATTGGTGCCGTTTCGGGAACAGCGGGAACCTTTGGTGGAAGGGAAGTCTTATTTGGTATATGCCTATTTCGATCGTTCTTCCGACCGGATTGTGGCGACGACGAAAATCGAGAAATACCTGGATCAGGTATTTCCCGATTATCAACCGAATCAGGAGGTGGATCTGTTGATTGCCCGCCGATCGGATTTGGGATATAATGTCATTGTGAATAATCTTCATTGGGGGTTGGTTTATCAGAATGAAATCTTCCAACCGTTGAAGATCGGGCAAAGAATGAAAGGGTATATCAAGGAGGTGCGAGAGGATGAAAAAATCGATGTGGCCCTGCAACCGACCGGTTACGGCAAGATTGAGGGGTTGGCAAAAGTGGTGCTTGATAAATTGGAAGATTACGGAGGTATTCTGGATCTCTCGGACAAGAGCGATCCGGAAGCGATTTATAAAGTGTTCGGCTGCAGCAAAAAGAATTATAAAAAAGCTTTGGGTACTTTGCTGAAACAGGGACTTGTTGTGATTAGCGATACAGAAGTCCGCTTGAAAGTAGAGAAATGAATAATGTAAATTTTATGGGCGTTCATTTTGTTGGGGTGCTGCATATTGATAAATATATCTGAAATATTGTAGTGCCGAAGGATGAAAAGCATTTGTATGGCAGATGGTGCTGTGTTGTTTTTGGGGCATTTTGTACATCTTGTGTGAATAGTAATAATAAGAAATACAATTATAAATATGGCGATATAGAAAAAGAGGTGACTCAAAATTTGAATCTGTCAATTATATACAGTTTTCTTTGAACTCAATAGAAAAGACAGACAATGACACCGAAAAATGGACTATCCCATCAATGTAAATGAACATAATAATTTGCGGCTTCAGGAAAGAGAATATTGGTATCATGCTCCTTATGCCAATGATATTATTGCTTTGGATAGTTTGCGGACCAGGAGAAAATATAAATTCCAATTTTCTGAAAAGGGAATTCCGGATGATTTTGTCAGACTTTGTGATGAAGATGCTGTAAATTTTATGAAGAAATATCGGAATAGCCATTCGTATATTTACGATATATGTTGCTATACCAAACGTCATCTGTTCGCCAGTTATGTTTCGGAAGGGCGAGGGGGACATTTGTTGGTTTATGATATGATTGCAGACAAAATGGTCTTTAATGGGATTCCTGTTTTTGATTCACAGGAGGGAACGATTGGAGATTTTATCGCCATGCGGATGGGAGGAAGGATGCCATTGTATGCGGATTCAGAAGACAGTATTTACGGAATGATTCCTATGGAATCATTGAGCATTTTGGATTCAAATGAAAAATTGAAAGGGCTGTTAAAAGAAAACCTGAGTCAAAACAATAACCCCGTATTATTCTGTATGAAAATTGGAAAAACGATGTGATTTTCCTCCTACTCATATCGATTTTCTAATTATGAAACGGGAAAACATGTAATAGACTAGCCTCTGCAAACCTGGAGATGTCATGCATCTCCTGATTTTAAACTGGAACTGTTTAATCGATTAGTTCCAAGTCCAGTGCCGGAGGCATTTTTTTTATTTCTTTTTGCTCTATTTCTTCTTGGTTTTCAGTCGTTTGTTTTTTCTCTGCATTTTCTCCGTTTTCTTCATCTTTAACGGAAAGCGTTGGAGGGGAGGACAGCTCATAATCGAAAGCGGTGATTTCTGGACAGTCGATTTTTCCGAGTAGAGAAGTAGTGTCTTCTGCTTCTTGTATGGCAACTTTTGGCTGGGTGGTTGTTTCCTGAAGTGTTTCCGAAGTTACGATTTTTTCTGCAGCGACTGTTGCAGAGGAGGAATCTTCGGAAATGATCTCTTCCGCGGCGGGAAGTGGAAGAGTTTCTTCTTTACATTCGCAGGTATTGGCGGCAGTTTTTTCATAAAGACTGCCATTCTCGCAACAGAAAACCCGTCCGGGAAATTTCTCGATCAGATCGTATTGGTGGGTGGCGATGAGGATGGTTTTACCTGTTTCGCAAATTCCTTTTAAAAGCTCGATTAACTGATAAGAGGTTTCCGGATCGATATTACCGGTCGGTTCGTCTGCCAGAATCAGGGGAGGAGCATTCAGTAATGCCCGGGCCAGTACAATGCGTTGTTGCTCTCCTCCGGACAGTTGATGAGGCATTTTAGTCTGTTTGTCGCTCATGCCGACTTGGGTCAGTACGGTTTCGATGCGTTCCTGAATGGCTTTCTTGTTTTTCCAGCCGGTGGCTTTCAGTACAAATGCCAGATTTTCATACACATTGCGATCAATCAGCAGTTTGAAATCCTGGAATACGATGCCGCATCTCCGGCGCAATAAAGGAATTTGTGATTTTTTGATCCTTTTCAACTGAAAACCGGCAACTTCCGCATTCCCATATTCCAATGGCAGTTCAGCATATAAGGTTTTTAGGAAAGAGCTTTTTCCGCTGCCTACTTTTCCGATCAGATAGACAAATTCACCGCTTTGAATGTTTAGGTTGACATTTTTTAGTATGGTGTTTTTTTGTTGGCGGATGACGCCTCCTTCCATTTTGATGATGCTTTCTGCCATTTTTTTATAGATTAGATGAATGTTTTTGGTGACTGATTTATAATTTCTTGAGTTCCCGAATGGTCTCTTCCGGATATTCGGATTTGAAGACAAAACTACCGGCTACCAAGGCGTCGGCTCCGGCTTCAATCAGTTGTCGGCCGGTTTCGAAATTGACTCCTCCGTCGATTTCAATCCGGGCATTGCTTTGACTGCATTGAATCAGTGTCCGGAGTTTTTTTACTTTCTCGAGAGCATGAGGGATGAACGACTGACCACCAAAGCCGGGGTTGACACTCATGATTAATACGACGTCCGTGTCTTGGATGATATCTTCCAACTGGCTGACGGGGGTATGGGGATTCAAAGCGATTCCTGCCTGCATACCCAGTTTTTTGATTTGTTGGACCGTGCGGTGCAGATGGGTGGATGCTTCGAGATGTACAGTCAATATGTCGGCTCCGGCTTTGTGAAATTCTTCCACATATCTTTCCGGCTGTACGATCATTAAATGTACGTCCAGCGGTTTTCGGGCTATTTTTTTAATTTGGGAAACTACCGGTAGACCGTAAGAGATGTTCGGTACGAATACTCCATCCATGATATCCAGATGTATCCAGTCAGCCTCACTTCGATTGACCATTTCAACCTCTTTTCCCAGGTTCATAAAATCGGCGGCCAAGAGGGAGGGGGAAACGATTATACTCATATCGTTTGTTTTTGATTATACTTCTTTATTTTCGTCTTGATACCAGCTGGCATACATGGAGTATGAATTGACAATCCGTTCCACTTCTCCTTTGAGCAGCTCTTCGCCTAATTGTTTCATCTTTTTGGCAGGTGTACCGGCGTATACCCAACCGGATTCAACTACCGTACCTTTGGTAACGACGCTTCCGGCTGCCACGATCGTATTGCTTTCGACAACGGCATCGTCCAGAACGATGGCTCCCATGCCGATCAATACATTGTCTTGGATGGTGCAACCGTGAATAACCGCATTGTGGGCAATGGAAACATGGTTCCCGATGTGGGTCGGCGATTTTTGATAGGTAGCATGAATCGTCGCATTGTCTTGAATATTGACTTTGTTGCCGATGCGGATGGAATGTACATCGCCGCGCAAAACGGCTCCAAACCAGATACTGCAATCGTCGCCCATTTCTACATCACCGATAATGGCTGCATTATCGGCTAAAAAACAGTTTTTCCCGAATTTGGGGGTGTGTCCGTTTAATTTTTTTATAATAGCCATATAGAAGTTTTTTTTACAGGCTTCGAAGTTACGAAATATGCGATAAACGGCAATAAAATATGCTAAATTTCAATTTTCCAATTTTAATTTTCGATTATTTAATGTCTCGGGCGAAACAGAAGAAATCGCTTGGGCGTACAAAAGGTGTATTTCGTGATAATCTATAACAGAAAGAAATTTCGAACTACCGGAAGAGAGGTATGATGTGGCAAAAGTCCCGGTTGCTTCCCACGTTAGTATGCTGGGAATGATTTTGCCGAAAAAAGGAGCAGAAAGACAAGGTGAGTAGAAAAATTGAGGTGAAGTAGGTAGTTTGATTTTAGTGGTCGGCCGGTCCCAAAAGGTCTGGCCGATTTCTTTTGAAAATCAGTGAATTGAAATATTTGTGATATTTTTTTTCGAAAATATTTGGAAGAATGGATAAAATCCGCTTATCTTTGCACCGTCAAAGACAGAAAATGTCTGAATGCGAAAATAGCTCAGTTGGTAGAGCACGACCTTGCCAAGGTCGGGGTCGCGGGTTCGAGTCCCGTTTTTCGCTCTTCTTAAACCGGATACTTTCCGGTTTTTTTTATATTCTCTTGTAACGGGGCATAAAAAATGGGGTTATTTTTTTATTGTGTAACCCCATTCAAACATTTCATTCCGTCCGAGCTCTTTCAGAAACTCTTTGAGAAATTTCTTGATTGATTTTTTCATTGTTTTGTGTTATTTAATTCGTGACAAAATTAGCAAACAAGATGCTGTTTGTATTGATTTTCGGGAGTTTTTTGTGATTTTTCAAAGCGAACGTTTTCAGCGAACGTTTTCGTTGCGGAGCGATCGATTGCATTGAAAGACTGTCATTTTGTCCAATGGTGAATGCAGGTGTCAGTTGTGTCATGGAATGGTAAAATTGGCAGTAAAGACTTTCAAAAAGTTCGTAGATTTTATATATTTGTCAAAATCTGATGTCGTGTTGTTATGGAGACGAATCCTCAACTGGAACTTGCTTTTCGTTTTTTGGCGGATACTGCTGTGAGTATTTTTTTGACAGGAAAGGCCGGGACCGGGAAAACCACTTTTTTGCAGGAATTGAAACGCCGTTCGCCCAAACGGATGATTGTTGTTGCACCGACCGGTGTGGCTGCCATTCATGCCGGTGGAGTGACGATCCATTCATTTTTTCAGTTGCCTTTTGGTCCTTATCTGCCTGTCGATCCGCTGTCGTCTGTGGAAGAAAAACGTTATAAACACCGTTTCGGTCGAGAGAAAATCGATTTGATCCGGACCTTGGATCTGTTGGTGATAGATGAGGTCAGCATGGTACGGGCTGATTTGTTGGATGCGGTGAGCGATATGCTTGCCCGTTATCGGGGTCAGGCGAAACCTTTCGGTGGTGTACAGTTGTTGATGATTGGAGACTTGCAGCAGTTGGCTCCGGTTGTCAAGGAAGAGGAATGGGAAATTTTGAAGCAGACCTATGAATCACCTTTCTTTTTTTCGAGTAAAGCGTTACAGCGTATGCCTTATCAGTGTATTGAGCTGCAGCAAGTATATCGACAGAAAGATGCGGTATTCGTCGGTTTATTGAATCGGATCCGGGAGAATCGTGCTGATCCGGTGACCCTGAAAGCCTTGAACAGTCGTTATATTCCCGGGTTTGATCCGGACGATTCAGAGGGATATATTACCTTGACTACTCACAATTATCAGGCGCAACGGATCAATCGTCAAAAGCTGGCCGCTTTGGACGGAAGAACTTATGTCTATGCGGCTGAGATAAAAGATGATTTCCCGGATTATGCTTATCCGACAGAAGCACAACTGGTGTTGAAAAAAGGGGCACAGGTCATGTTTGTAAAGAATGATTCTTCGTCTGAAAAACGCTATTATAATGGTAAAATTGGTCACATAACAGCGATCAGTGCCGAAAATATTATGGTGAGATGTGGGAGTGAAAGTGAGGCGATTTCTGTTTCTCAGGAGGAATGGACAAATATACAGTATAAGCTGGATCCGGAAACGCAAGAGATAAAAGAGACGGTGGTCGGCAGTTTTAAACAGTATCCGTTAAAAACTGCCTGGGCCATTACCGTTCATAAAAGTCAGGGGTTGACTTTTGAAAAAGCCATCGTCAATGTCGGAGCTGCTTTTACTCATGGGCAGGTGTATGTGGCTTTGAGTCGTTGTAAAAGTTTGGAAGGACTTGTATTGGGAACACCTTTGCGTTCGGGAGTGTTGATTTGTGATCCCTGGGTGAGGCAATATATAGAAGAGGTGGCCCGTCACCAACCGGGAAAGGAACAGCTGATGGAAGCCCGTCGGCTTTATTATGGGCAGCTATTAAAAGAATTGTTTGATTATGGATCGATTTTCAGACGTCTGCAGTATGTCGCCTGGGTGTTTGGTGAGCATTTGTGGCGCTTTTATCCGGAGCTGACACGGCAATGTCGGGAAGTCCGGGAATTTTGCCGAACGGAACTATTGGAAGTCGGAGAGCGTTTCCAGAGACAGTTGGAGCGTATGATGGGTGAGAGGTATGACTATGAAAATGATGTGCAATTGCAAGAACGGATCATCAAAGGAGGAATTTATTTTCAAAGTCGAACGGAACAGAAGGTGGTTGACTTTTTGGAGAAAGCCCGACCTGAAGTCGATAATAAGGAGGTGCGTAAAACGGTTGAGGAGGCCTTGGAAAAACTGAATCGTGAGGTGAAACTGAAATTGGCTGTACTGGAAACAGTCAAAGACGGTTTTTGTATTCATACCTATTTGTCGGCAAAAACCCGGGCGATTCTGGATCGTTCAAAGAGATCCTCCAAAAAAATTCCGGAAAAACTGGTCGTAGGCGAAGATATCCTTCATCCGGAATTGTATCAGGCGTTGCGTAGTTGGAGAAAAGAGGTGGCGATGCGTTTAAAACTTCCTGTTTACGTGGTTTTAAAACAGAAAGCTTTATTGGCTGTGGCCAATACGTTGCCGACTTCTCATAAGGAATTGTTGGCGCTTCCGGGGATCGGTAAGAAGGTGATTGAGCTGTATGGAGGGCAATTGTTGGAGTTGGTGGATCGTTATCGCTGGAAGATTTCAGGCAATCGTGTTTAAAATTCATGAGTTCTCCCTATCTTTGCAGAGAGATACGGATTTTTTTTATGGAAAACAAACCTTTAGCAGAACGATTGAGACCGCGGACATTGGAGGATTATGTCGGCCAGCAGCATTTGGTGGGGCCGGGAAAGGTGTTGCGCAAAATGATAGAATCGGGAGTGCTGTCTTCTTTTATTCTGTGGGGGCCTCCGGGGGTTGGCAAGACGACGCTGGCCATGATCATTGCAGAGCAATTGAAACGTCCGTTTTATGTGTTGAGTGCAGTAAACTCGGGAGTCAAAGATGTTCGAGAGGTGATTCAGAAAGCTGAAAATCAGCATTTTTTCAATACTCCTCCTCCGATTCTTTTTATCGATGAAATTCATCGCTTTTCCAAATCCCAACAAGATTCATTGTTGGCGGCAGTTGAAAAGGGAACGGTGACTTTGATCGGTGCGACAACGGAAAATCCTTCCTTTGAGGTGATTTCACCTTTGTTGTCCCGTTGTCAGGTCTATGTGCTGAAGGCTCAGGAAAAGGCGGATCTGGAGCATTTGCTTGAACGGGCCATTACCCAGGATTTTTATCTGAAAGAAAAGAATATTATTGTTCGTGAAAAAGAAGCATTGATTTCTTACAGTGGTGGAGATGCCCGGAAACTCTTGAATATTTTGGAGCTGGTGGTAAATGCTCAAATCGGTCCGGAGATAGTTATCGATAACGATACCGTTCGGAAAGAGTTGCAGGAAAATCCTTTGATGTATGATAAGGATGGGGAGCAACATTATGATATCATTTCTGCGATGATCAAATCGATCCGAGGGAGTGATCCGAATGCTGCTTTGTATTACATGGCCCGCATGCTGGAAGGAGGGGAAGATCCTAAATTTATTGCCCGTCGTTTGTTGATCTCTGCATCCGAGGATATCGGTTTGGCGAATCCGAATGCGATGTTGCTGGCAAATGCCTGTTTTGATATCATTCATAAGATCGGTATGCCTGAAGCTCGAATCCCTTTGTCGGAATGTGTGATCTATTTGGCAACCTCGCCCAAAAGTAATTCGGCTTATCTGGCTATTGATGCGGCCTTGGGGACTGTGCGGCAGACCGGTAACGTACAGGTGCCCTTATATTTACGCAATGCGCCGACAAAATTGATGAAAGAATTGAATTACGGTAAAGATTATAAGTATGCTCATGATTATCCGGGGAATTTCGTGGAAATGGAATTTATGCCGGAAGAATTGAAACAGAAAGTGTTCTATTATCCTCAGGCCAATGCTGCTGAGGCAAAAATTTTGGAGCGGTTGAAAGCCTGGTGGAAGAAAAAATATAAGTAAAATCAAAGCGTAGAATTTATGAAGATATGGAATGAAATAACGGGAAAAGAGATGTTTTTTCTGTTGGCCGGACCTTGTGTAATTGAAGGTGAGAAAATGGCATTGGAAATTGCGGAATATATTTCTGAACTGACGGATAAATGGGGAATTCCTTATGTATTCAAAGGTTCGTTTAAAAAAGCCAATCGTTCCCGCTTGGATTCCTTTACGGGAATAGGGGATGAAAAGGCTTTGAAGATTCTGGCCAAGATTCGAAAAGATTTTCAGATCCCGGTTGTGACGGATATTCATAGTCCGGAAGATGCGGTGATGGCGGCCGAATATGTGGATATCCTGCAGATTCCGGCTTTCTTGTGCCGACAGACAGATCTTTTGGTGGCTGCTGCTCAGACCGGCCGGGTGGTGAATATCAAGAAAGGACAGTTCCTGTCACCCGAGGCCATGCATTATGCGGTTGATAAGGTGCGGGATTCTGGCAATGAAAATGTGATGGTCACTGAGCGGGGGACAACTTTCGGATATCAGGACCTGGTGGTCGATTACCGGGGAGTAAAGATCATGCAGGAAGGATGTCGCTGTCCGGTCGTTGTCGACGCCACCCATTCTCTGCAACAGCCGAACCAGAGCTGTGGAGTGACCGGAGGACGTCCGGAATTGATTGAAACGATTGCCAAGGCAGCGATTGCCGTGGGGGCTGACGGACTGTTTATCGAAACCCACCCGGAACCTCAACATGCAAAATCAGACGGAGCCAATATGTTACGTTTGGATTTGTTGGAGGGGCTATTGGAAAAATTGGTTCGTATCCGGAAAGCGTTGTAAGATCTTCCAGCTATTATATGTCCAGCTTGACGACGGTGATGCCGGCACCACCCAGCTGAACCTGTTCGTCTCCGTAGGAGGCAACCAGGGGATTGGTGCTGAGGTATTGACGGATGAGCTGGCGCAAGGCGCCTGTTCCTGTACCGTGTAGGATACGTACCTCTTTGTAGTTGAGCATGACGGCATCGTCGAGAAAGGTGATCACTTTTTGCAGGGCTTCTTCTCCTCGCATTCCTCTCAGGTCGATATCCGGTTTGAAATCGAAACGTTTTTGGCTGATGTTTTCCCGGATATTGGCGTAGGAAGGTTGAACCTGGGTTCGGACCATTTTTTTTGCTTGACTGGCGGAGGCCTTCTTTAAGAGAGATAATTTGACGCTACTTCTCAGATTGCCAAGGGCAATGATGGCATTTTTGTCGTTGATTTCCAGTATTTCACCGACAGCATTATTGGGAAGTTGGACAAATTCTCCTTTCTGGAACAGAGTGGCGACCGGTTTTGTTTCTGTGGCAATGGATGGACTGATGGACTTGGTTTTGTTGCGTTTATTCCTTTCCCGGTTTTGCAGTTTTTCCATTTTTTTACGAATTCTTTCTTCTTCGGCGCTTTCTTCTTCGGAAAGTAAACGGTTCTTTTCGGCTTCCATTTTTTGCCGTATTTCTCGTGTTTTTGTTTTCTCGGCTTGGTTTTCACGAATTTCCCGGATGGTCTGTTCGATGGTTTTGTTTGCAGCATGGATGATCTCCTGGGCTTTTTGTTGGGCTTCCTGGATGATTTCCTTGCGCATGCGGGAGACTTCTTTCAGTTCCTGGTCGTATTTAGTTACTACTTCATCGAGGCGTTTTTCATTTTCGTGAATCTTTCTTCGCTTCTCTTCCCAATAACGTTTGTCTCGGGCGATGTCTTTCAGGTGTTTGTCGTAATTGATATGTTCTTCGCCGATTTTGGAGGCTGCATCTTCGAGAATTTCTTGGGGGAGTCCAATTTTTTTGGCAATTTCGAAAGCAAAAGAGGAGCCGGGTTTGCCGATGCTGAGTTCGAATAGAGGCAGCATTCGGTGGCTGTCGTAAAGCATGGCTCCGTTTTCGATGCCGGGAGTTTCTGCTGCCAGGTGTTTTAAGTTCGTATAATGGGTTGTGATAACTCCTTTGACCTGTTTTTGATTGAGTCCTTTCAGAATGGCTTCTGCAATGGCTCCACCCAGCATGGGTTCCGTACCGCTTCCGAATTCGTCGATTAATATGAGAGTATTGGGATCTCCGTAACGGAGAAAGTTTTTCATATTGATTAGGTGCGAACTGTAAGTACTCAGGTCGTTTTCTATGGATTGTTCATCCCCCATGTCAATGAGTATTTTCTGGAAAATACCGAAACGGCTGGCTTCGCTGACAGGAACCGGCAAACCGCATTGAAACATGTATTGCAGCAGACCGGTGGTTTGCAGGCAGACGGATTTTCCTCCGGCATTCGGTCCGGAAATCAGAATGATGCGTTGAATTTCATCGATTTCGATTTTTAAGGGAACAATTTTTTTGTCGCTGTTTTTCAAACTGAGCCATAACAAGGGATGGCGGGCTTCGTACCAGAACATTTCCGGGCGTTCGCTGAAAACAGGGACGCTTGCTTCTATGTACAGGGAAAAGGAGGCCTTGGCACGTACGAAGTCGATGTAAGCCAGAAAATCATAGGCTGGAATAAGATCATCGACGTAAGGACGTAATTCTTCTGCAAAACGTCGTAGAATACGTGTGATTTCCCGTTTTTCCTCGAGTTCCAGTTCCCGGATTTCATTGTTGGTTTCAACAATTTCGACGGGTTCGATATAGGAGGTTTTGCCAGTGGCTGATTCATCATGTACAATCCCGTTGATTTTTCTTTTATAGGCGGAAGGTACCGGAATAACCATCCGTCCGTCTCGGATAGCGATTGCTGTGTCTTTTTCTGCCCATCCCTCGCTTTGCGCCTGTTGTAGAAGAGCCTGCATCCGTCGGGATATGCCGGCCTGTTTGCGTTGAAGACGATGGCGGATATCGTTGAGTTCCGGGGAGGCTGTATCTTTGATGGTTCCGTGTCTTGAAACGATGGAGTCCAGACGCTGCAAAACGTATGGAAACAGTTGTATCTCTCCGGCGAGGGCTGTCAGATGGGGGTAGTGTTCGTTTTTCCCATGAAAGAAACGGACGATGGCTGTCAGAGATTCCAGCGAATGTTTGAGAGCGACCATTTCGGCAATTTCCAGAAATAGTCCTTCTATCCGTATCTTGTTTAGAAACGGGCGGGCATCATTAAAATGATCTCCAGGAAATGGCTCCTCTTCTTTCAGAATAGACATGAATTCCCGGGTTTCTTCAAGTTTGGTCCGGATTTCATCGGGATCGGCAGAAAATTGCATGGCATCTACCAATGATCTGCCCATGTCGCTTAGACAATTTTTCTGGAGGTATTGTCTGATTTTATCAAATTTGATTTTTGTTTCGAAATTTTCCGGATAAACCATGTGTTTCTATTTTTATTTTTTGATGCTTCCGTTGATGGTCAGTGTCGTCTCCGGATTTTTAGGATCATTGGTGATGACGGTGATGGTTTTGTGCTGACGTCCGAATTTCCCCTCTGAGTCGAATGTGATTCGGAGAGTGGTCGATTGTCCGGCCGGCACTTCCTGTTTTCCCAAGGTAACTGCTGTACAGCCACAAGTGGTTTTTGTCTTTCGGATGAACAACGGCCTTTTTCCGGTATTAGTCAGCAGAAAGTCGCAATGAGTTTTACTGTTGGGTTTTATCTCTCCGAAATTACATTCTTTTTTGTCGAAGGTGGCGACCGGGGCATTAGCCAGTTCCTGTTCGCTCAATTGACTGAAGTCTTCCCGGAGTTCGGCCATGACAGAGAGTCGGTTGTTGTATACTTTTTCTCCGTTTACAGAAAGAAGTAACGGTTCGTAAAAATATCCGTAGTCGTTTTTCTTGGTTGCATCTAAGGTTAAGATTATTTTGCCTTTTTTTCCAGGAGCTACTTCTTCCGGTATGAAGACCGTCTGAAAATAAGGGAGATCGTATAAGGCTCCCAGTTTAACGGTTTTTTTCAATGTGTTGTAATATTCAATCGTATCGGATACGGTTTGCCAGGTATAGACTTTCCCAAAATTGATACTGTTATTTTTGAATCTTAAACCGTTCATATTGTATTTATACAGTAAATAGGGCTTTGTCGGATTGTCTACCAGATTTCCGGAGAGGGTCAGTTCTGTCCGATTGACTTTGGTATTGCTGTAAACCAGAATACGCATATTGAATTTTTCCTGTAGCTGCATGGGGGTAAAAGTGATTTTGAGTTCGCAACTCTTACCGGGGAGCAATGGATCGTGGGGCCAGTCGGCAGTCAAGAGACTGGTCATGGGAGTGATTCGGTGGATTAGAACCGGTTGGTTGCCGGTATTCTGTATAGTATAACTTACCGTCATGGGCTGATCATCGGCCTGTAGATTTTTGAATGTCAGATTGGGTTGTTCTACTTTAATAACTCCTTGTGAAAACAGGGCGTTTGCAAAAAATAGACAGCAGATGAGTGAAATATAGTGTTTCATATGTTTGAATGTTTATTTCAAGTGACCGGTGATTTGATAGGTGACACTGGAGTTTTGCGGGTCGTTAGTGATGAACTGAATGATTTTAATCATTTTTTCAGCCTTGCCGGTGGTCAGGCTGACGTGAACTTTGACCTTTTTCCCCGGTTTGATGATTTTTTTCGATGTGTTTACCGAAATATTCTCATCGGAGGTATTTATTTTACGAATGATTAATTCCGATTGTCCGGTATTTTGAATGTAAAATTCGTGATGATAAGTGTGATTCGTTTCCAGGTTGTTCATGACATATTCATTTTCCGACAAGGAGAAAATCGGTGCCGTTGAAAAATCTCCCTTGTATTGGGAAAAATCTTCACTGAGGGTGGCCGCAACAATAATATTCCCTTCTGTGTGGTCATTTACCTTTACCTGAATTTTGTCGGTGACAAACCCCCAGTCGTCTTTTTGGGAGGCATCGTATTGGAGAGTGATCGTACCTTTTTGATTTTTAGCTAAAGTGGTTGGCTCTGCCTGGACTTTCAGGTGAGGGGATGCTGAACTTGCCTGAATGGTGGCCGGCTGCTGATTGCTATTGATCATTTCGATTTGGCGTTCGACCACTTGTGTCCGGGTGATTGTTCCCAGCTGGATCGTCTTGCCGGTCAATTTGATTCCATCGATGTCGTATTTGTAGGCATCGTAAGGTCCGGCCGGCTCACGGGAGACATTCCCCCGAATGGTCAGGGTAACAACAGAATTGGAGGCATTCGAATTGACAGCAATGCTTTTTACAAAGGTTCCGGGGCGGTCTAAAGGATCGAAAGCAACTTTGATACTGCTGGTGTCGCCTGGGGCTACCGGTCGCTTGTCCCATTCCAGAATTGTACATCCACAGCCCGAACGTACATTTCTCAGAATCAACGGGACTTTTCCCGTGTTTTTGAAATTGAAATCCACGGTGACATTCCCTCCTTTTTCAGAAATAGTTCCGAAATTGTGGGATGTCGTAAAAAATTCGATTCTGGCCTTTTGGGCAAATAGCAGACTGGGAATAAAAAATACCCATAAAACAATAAATCTTTTCATTCGTTGTGATTCTGTTGTGTCTTAAAAACCCACAAATGTAAGAATATTTTCAGTAGAATGCTTGGAAGGCTTCTCCTTTCTTTTGTTATTCATTTGAAGGAAGAAAAAAAGGTGTATTTTTTACAGGAATTGCTTTGTCATTTTTTTGTAATTTCAAGAATAAACTCTATCTTTGCGGCGTTTTAACGATATTAATCATTTAAAGAATTAAAAACCATGTATTTAACAGCAGAAAAAAAAGAAGAACTTTTTTCTCAGTACGGGAAGTCTAATAAAGATACTGGTTCTGCGGAATCTCAGATAGCTTTATTTTCCTACCGTATCAATCATTTGACAGAACATCTGAAGGCCAATCACAAAGATTTCGGTACTCAGAAAGCATTGATCAAATTAGTTGGAAAACGCCGGGCATTGCTTGACTATTTGAAAGACCGCGACATTGAAAGATATCGTGCTATTATCAAAGCTTTGAACATACGTAAATAAAATACGTTTTCCCAAGCCCGGTGATAGCCGGGCTTGTTTCTATCCTCCCTCCTCCCTCCGAAAAAAGAATTCCGTTAAAATTTTATTTTAACCGTTAATTTGTTATGAACGTTATTGAAAAGAACATTACTCTGGCTGACGGAAGAGTAATTACGCTGGAAACCGGCAAACTGGCAAAGCAGGCAGATGGTGCTGTGATGCTGAAGATGGGCAATACGATGTTGCTTGCGACTGTGGTTTCTGCTCAGGAAGCAGGACCGGATGTGGATTTTATGCCTTTGTCTGTAGATTATAAGGAAAAATTTGCCTCAGTGGGACGTTTCCCCGGTGGGTTTACCCGGAGGGAAGGAAAGTCTTCGGATTATGAAATCTTGGTGTCTCGTCTGGTCGATCGTGCTTTGCGGCCTTTGTTTCCGGATGATTATCATGCAGAGACCTTTGTACAGGTAACCCTGTATTCGGCAGACGAAGAATCCATGCCGGATGCTTTGGCCGGATTGGCTGCTTCGGCTGCATTGGCGGTCAGCGATATTCCTTTTCATGGACCGATTTCCGAAGTAAGAGTGGCCCGTATCCGGGGGGAATTTGTCATTAATCCGACCGCTTCCGCACTTAAGGAAGCTGATTTGGATATCATGGTGGGAGCTACTTATGAAAATATCATGATGGTAGAAGGAGAGATGAATGAAGTCTCTGAAAAAGAAATGCTGGATGCCATTAAATTTGCCCATGCTGCCATCAAAGAACAGTGTATTGCTCAGAAAGAACTGGCAGAAGCTGTCGGTAAACCGAAACGGACTTATTGTCACGAGGTCAACGATGAGGAATTGCGGAAGGATATCTGGGACAAATGTTATCAGAAAGCTTACGATGTTGCTCGTCAGTGCAATGCAGACAAACACCTGCGGGGCGAACTGTTGGATAATGTGCGGGCTGAATACCTGGCAACGCTTCCGGAGGATCAACAGGTAGAAAAGGCCATGTTGGTGAGCCGGTATTATCATGATGTTGAAAAAGAGGCCATGCGTCGGATGATCCTGGACGAGGGAGTACGTCTGGACGGCCGTACCACGGAGCAGATTCGTCCGATCTGGTGTGAAGTAGGGTACCTGCCCGGACCTCACGGCTCTTCAATCTTTACGCGTGGTGAAACTCAGTCGTTGTCTACCGTTACACTGGGAACCAAACTGGATGAGAAAATTGTTGACGAGGCAACTATTCAGGGGAAAGAACGTTTTTTGTTGCATTACAATTTCCCGCCTTTCTCTACCGGTGAGGCAAAGGCTTCTCGAGGAGTAGGACGTCGGGAAATCGGTCACGGTAATTTGGCATTACGTGCTCTCAAACGGATGATTCCGGAAGAATTCCCTTATACGGTACGAGTGGTATCGGATATCCTCGAATCGAACGGATCTTCTTCCATGGCAACGGTATGTGCCGGAACGTTGGCATTGATGGATGCCGGTGTACCGATGAAGAAACCGGTGACCGGTATCGCTATGGGGCTGATCACCGATAAAGGCTGTGAAAAATATGCTATTTTGTCGGATATTCTGGGCGATGAAGACCACCTGGGAGATATGGATTTCAAGGTAACCGGTACCCGGGACGGTATCACGGCAACACAGATGGATATCAAGGTGGACGGTTTGTCTTACGAAATCATGGAACAGGCACTGGAGCAGGCAAGACGGGGACGTATGCATATTATGGATATTATTACAGAAACGATGCCGGCACCGCGTGCGGATCTCAAACCTCATGCTCCGCGTATCGTAACGATTACCATCGACAAAGACCAGATCGGTGCGTTGATCGGTCCTGGTGGTAAGATCATTCAGGATATTCAGGAAAAATCGGGTGCTACCATCAATATCGAAGAGGTGGATAACAAGGGAATTGTGGATGTTGCCGCTACCAATAAAGAATCGATTGATAAGGCGATGGCCCGTATCCGTGCGATTGTGGCCAAACCGGAAGTGGGTGAGGTATATGATGGCGTCGTGAAGTCAATCATGCCTTTCGGTGCTTTTGTTGAAATTTTGCCGGGTAAGGACGGATTGTTGCATGTTTCCGAGATCGATTACAAACGGATTGAAAAAGTGGAAGATGTTTTGAAGGAAGGAGACCGTATTCAGGTAAAATTGCTGGAGATCGATCCGAAAACCGGTAAACTGCGTTTGTCTCACAAGGCTTTGTTGCCGAAACCTGAAGGAACTCCGGAAAGATCGGAACGTCCTCGGGGAGAAAGACGGGAACGGGGGGAACGGCACGACCGGGGAGAACGGCGTGAACGTCCGGAACGTCGCGAGCCGCGTGAAAAACCGGAAGGCAATCATAACAATAGTGAAGAATAAGCAAATACAATAAAAATCCGGAATCACATTTGATTCCGGATTTTTTTACGGTTTGCTGATATAGTGGCACTCCCCAATGATAATATTCGGATTTTTCCAAAAATCAGGAATGTATTGCTGGATTTCTTTGATGAGATCATCTTTTTTATAATTCAACAAAGAAGACCAGAATTCTCCGATGATGTATCGGGTATAAATTTTAAAGTTTAAAGTCGAATAGGAGGAGAAGTTTTCATTCCGAGAATAAGTAATGTAATATTTGTTTGCATAAGGTGATGTTTCTTCCGTATACTGAATGTATTCTCCTTTTTTGAGGGCTCCTCTTTGATTATGGAAACAGAATCCCCAAAATTCAGCATCCGATATATTTTCATAATGCTTGCCTTTTACATGAGCCTGTTTGTATTCAGAAAGATGGGCTGTCGCATGTGGTGGTATGGCCAGAATACGCTGTTGTGAATAGGACTCTGCCACAGAATTTTGGCCGGATTGTTCGACGGTAGTAGAATTCGCTAAAGTATTCATTATTCCTCCGATATTCAGTACATTGGCAATGCCTCCTAAATTGATTCCTATTCCAGTATTCCCCCCTTGGATGATGGTTTTTGGGTTCACATCGTAATAGGTCTTGTAAGAACCATCTGTGTATATTCTGAAAGTATGGGCCTTGTCTATATATATAGTCTGATCGGTTTTATTTTTGATGGCCAGATAATAACGTAGTAGGTATGTTGCGGTTTGATCCTGATTGCATACCACGATGGGAAGGATGGATACTTCAAGGTCTTCAGTGGAAAGAAGCGATGAATCTCCCACTGCCATGACTGGAAAAAACCATTTCGAATCTTTTTTAGAAGGTTTCGTCGTTATGTGTATTTCTGGACTGTATTTTTGGATGAGAGTTGTATTGTTGGAGGCTGGTGCTCTGAGTATATATTGATTGGGAAGAGAATTCTCCTCTGGAGTGGATGAGGAGGAGGGAGAGATCGTTTGTGGATCATTATTGAATACATCTTTGTTGCCATTAATGTATTTGATCATGAATACTTCGTGTTTGTTTATGGAATAAGTAGGCCCTTCCTGATTAGACCATTTTTTGTATTCAATTTTAGCATCAGAAACGGTTGATACTTTGGCTTGTATCTCCTCTCCATTTTTTTTGATAATGATGTCTTGTGAAAAAAACTGGACTCCCATCAAGCATAATACGATGGATAATTCTATTTTCATACTTTTATGATAGATTAGCAGTAAATGATGCAATAGAAGGCTGCTGCAATAAAACCTCCGAGAATAGGACCGACCACCGGTATCCAGGCATATTTCCAATCGTTGCTGCCTTTCCCTTTAATTGGGAGGATGGCATGAGCGATTCTCGGAGCCAGGTCGCGGGCCGGATTGATAGCATATCCCGTCGTACCTCCCAGCGACATGCCCAAAGCAATGATTAGCATGGCAACCGGGAATGCCCCCAATGCCCCCATTCCGACTTCAGAGGTATTGCCGTCGATGGAAAGGGCTAGAATGACAAATACCAGTACGAATGTACCGACAGTTTCACTAAATAGATTCCGTCCATAATTGCGGATCGCCGGGGCTGTACAAAAAGTGGCCAGTTTTGCGGCTGGGTCGTCGGTGGCATCATAGTGATCTTTGTAGTATAAATATACCAGAATCGCTCCGGTGAAACCTCCCAGCATCTGTGCTATGATGTAAGGAACGACCAGGTTCCAGCTGAAAGTACCTGCTGTTGCAAGACCTAGTGTGACGGCCGGATTGAGATGGGCACCGGAGTAGGGACCCGAGATAAACACTCCCAACATGACTGCTAGTCCCCAGGCAATTGTGATGACTACCCATCCTCCGTTTTCACCCTTCGATTTTTTTAGTACATTCGATGCGACAACTCCATCGCCGAACAATACCAGTATAGCCGTTCCGATGAATTCAAACAAGCTTTTGGTAAAAATAGTCTCATCCATGTCTCGATAGTTTTGGGTGGTTTTATCATTTCTGAGTATAGTCGTGCAATGTGCGTTTGACGGCGTCTTGCCATCCTTCTCTGGCAGCCTGGACTTTTTCTTCTTTCCAAGAGGGCTCAAAGATTTGATCGATTTGCCATTGTCTGCGGATTTCTTCGATATTTGACCAATAGCCTACGGCAAGACCGGCGAGGTAGGCAGCCCCCATGGCGGTTGTTTCCACAATTTTGGGGCGGATGACTTTCGTTTCGAGGATGTCGGCCTGAAATTGCATCAACAGGTTGTTGCGTGAGGCTCCTCCGTCGACTTTCAGTTCTTTGAGGGGTATACCGGCATCACGAGACATGGCTGCTGTAATATCCATCGTTTGGAATGCAATACCTTCCAAGGCTGCCCGGGCAATGTGTGCGGTAGTCGTTCCACGGCTGATACCGGTAATGGTGCCGCGCGCATACTGATCCCACCAGGGGGCTCCGAGGCCGGTGAGAGCCGGAACAAAGTACACACCGTTGGTATCGGGGACACGAGAGGCAAGTTCTTCTATTTCCGATGAGGAATTGATCACACCGAGTCCGTCGCGCAGCCACTGTACGACGGAACCGCCGACAAAGATGCTTCCTTCCAGGGCATAATTTATTTTTTCACCAATTTTCCAGGCAATGGTGGTGATAAGATTATTTTTTGACAATATGGGTTTTTCTCCACTGTTCATGAGTAGGAAACATCCTGTGCCATACGTGTTTTTAACCATGCCAGGTTCCGTACACATTTGTCCGAAGAGGGCTGCCTGTTGGTCGCCTGCAATTCCGGAGATGGGAACTTTATGGGCGAATATAGTCGTTTTCGTATGTCCATAGACCTCACTCGATGATTTGACTTCGGGCATCATGGAACGTGGGATGTTGAATAGATCGAGGAGTTCCTGGTCCCATTCCAGGGTATTGATGTTGAAGAGCATTGTCCGAGAGGCGTTACTTACATCGGTTACATGGACTTCTCCGCGAGTTAGGCGCCATATAAGCCAGGTATCTACCGTTCCAAACATGAGTTTCCCTTTCTCTGCCCGTTTGCGGGCGTCCGGAACGTTGTCGAGGATCCATTTTATCTTTGTTGCACTGAAATAGGCATCGATGATCAGTCCTGTTTTTTGACGGATCATGTCTGTAAGTCCCTGCTTTTTTAGTTCGTCGCAGTAGTTCGATGTACGGCGATCTTGCCATACTATCGCATTGTATACAGGTTCTTCTGTTTCAGTGTCCCAAACAATGGTTGTTTCTCGCTGGTTTGTTATACCTATTCCGGCAATGTTTAATCCATTGATATCCATGGTGGTTATGGCTTCGGCAATGACAGAAGCCTGAGAGGACCAGATTTCATGCGGATCATGTTCTACCCAACCGGATTGTGGAAAGATTTGTCGGAATTCTTTTTGAGCGACGGCACATGTTTTACCCTTTTCGTCGAAAACAATTGCGCGAGAACTACTTGTTCCTTGGTCGAGTGCTAGCATGTATTGTTTCATCGTGAATATAATTTATTTCGTTTTAGTGTAATTGTCTGTTTGGAAAGAATAGAAAAATACAATATCGTGTAAAATTATATTTAACTACAAGCAAATATAGAAACTTTTTCTAGGAAATGAAATGATTTCTATTCTATTTCACTTGGTAAAAGGATTTATTAGAGGTGTGACAGTTTATTCAACATTTATTTATGATTGAATATTTTCTTTTTTATAATTTATCCGATGAGAAACGGTAAAGAGATTAGTTTCAAAAAAGACAAATTCTATATGTTTTCGTTCATTCTTTGTTTACCATTTTTTCAGGAATTTTGCACCGTTAAACAATAGACAGCAAAAATGAGTATTAAACGAATTGTATTATTTCTGTTTTTGGGGATTATCGGATTTTTTCCCGGATTTGCACAGGAGCGGATGCTTTCCATAGATGAAATGTTTCGGCTGGCGGAAAAAAACAGCAAAAGCATACATGCTTATGCCATAGGCATGAAAGAAGCCGAGCAAGGGGTGAAGGTTGCTAAAAATGATCGCTTTCCTGTATTGGAAGCCAGTATTGCTTTCAGCTATATCGGAGACGGACATATGTCCGACCGGGATTTTACAGATTGGCAGCGGGCACCGATGCCGCATTTCGGTAATAATTTTGCTTTTAAAGCTTCTCAGGTGGTGTATGCCGGTGGTGCGGTGCAGAGAGAGGTGGAAATGAGTGAATTGCAACAACAAGTATCTGAGCTCGAAGCACTCCATAATCGTCAGGATATACGCTTTTTGCTGCTCGGATATTATCTGGATCTTTTTCAACTTAGAAATCAGGTCCAAATTTATGAGAAAAACATCAAGCAGACCCAAATGTTGCTTCAGGAGATGAATGCTGCTTATGATCAGGGAACAGCCTTGAAAAGCGATATTACACGCTATGAGTTTCGCTTGCAAGATCTCGAACTGGGATTGACCAGTACGAAAAATCGTATCAGTGTGCTCAATAGACAGCTTGTTACAACAATTGGTTTGGACGAATCGGTGAGCATTGTACCTGATACGGCTATCTTGACCATTCCAATGAATCCGGATTATTCGGAGTTGTTTTGGCAGGAAAAGAAAAACGAAGCCCCTTTGCTGCAATTGGCTGGATTGGGAATAAAGATGAAACGTAAACAGGAGGAATTACTGCAGACAGAGCGTCGTCCGAAAATAGGACTTACTTTGTCATATAATCTGGATGGACCGATTTTGATAGAGGTGCCACCGATCAATAATAATTTCAGTTATTGGTATGTGGGTATGGGGTTTTCTTATCGTTTGGACGCTTTGTTTAAAACCAATAAGAAACTGAAACAGGCGAGATTGGCAACACAGCGCAATCAGTCGGAGCTGAAATTGACAGAAGAAAACTTGTCGAATGCGGTTCATGCCGCTTTCATCTCCTGGCGTGAGGCTTTTACCCGATTGGATACGAAGAAAAAAAGTGTTCAGTTGGCACATGAAAATTATGAGGTGGTGCATCAACGTTATCTGAACGGATTGTCGCTGGTGACGGATATGCTTGATGCGAGCAATATTTTGCTCAGTAGTGAATTGGAATTGCTTAATGCCCGTATGGATATCGTTTATCAGTATTATCTGCTTCGGAAAACTGCCGGTGATTTGTAAACAAACAGGAAATATCAAATAAAGAATAAAATAATGAACGTAATGAAAAGAAGAATGATTCAGAATGTAGTTCTGGTCATAATTATTTTGAGTGGTCTGATCTGGGTGGGCAGTCACTTTATTCATGGAGGAACTGTCGAATATACCGATAACGCACAGGTGAAACAGCATCTTGTACCGGTAAATACGCGGGTTCTGGGATTTATCAAAAAAATCTATTTTGATGAATATCAGTGGGTACACAAAGGTGATACCTTATTGGTGATTGAAGATGCCGAATATCGGTTGCAAGTGGCACAGGCTGAAGCCAACTATCAGAATGCCCTTGCCGGAAAAGATGTGATGTATACGACGATCCATACGACTCAAAGTAATATCTCCGTGGCGGATGCTGGAATTGAAGAGGCACAGGTACGTTTGCAGAATGCAGAAAAGGAGTATCTCCGTTATCAGAAATTATTGGAAAATGCGGCGGTGACACTTCAGCAATTTGACCGAGTGAAAACTGAATACGAAGCGGCTCGGGCCAAGTTTGAGCAAATTTCTCGTCAGAAAAAATCGGCGACTCTTGTTAAGCAGGAACAGACACAACGCTTGGAACAGAACGAGGCCAATATCAGATTAGCTGAAGCGGCTCTCGATCTGGCACGACTGAATCTTTCGTACACCGTGATTGTGGCTGCAGTGGACGGTGTTACCGGACGCAAGAATATTCACGAAGGAGAGTTGGTGCAACCGGGACAAACTTTGGTGACATTGGTTGATGCTGCCGAGAAATGGGTCGTGGCCAATTATAAGGAGAGACAAATTGCACATATAAATGAAGGACAGGTGGTTAGAATAAGTGTCGATGCCATTCCGGGGGTAACTTTCGAAGGATATGTTCAAGCGATTTCCACAGCGACAGGAGCTTCTTATTCCCTTATTCCGCAAGACAATTCAGCCGGTAACTTTGTGAAGGTGGAACAGAGGATTCCGGTAAAGATAGCGTTCTCTGCTCGTAATGAACCGGAACAGATGGAGCGTCTCCGTGCCGGAATGAATGTGGAATGTAGGGTTAATTATTAATGATTTGCTGGTATGTCTGGACCCAATATTCCAAAACGTATCATGATGTTCAGGGATTTTGTTCCCGATACAATCCGTGTTGGCCTTTGTCTGCTGTTTGCACTGATATTTCAGTTCAGTGGGGGAATTTATCTCTCTTCTGTTTCTCAGATGGTAGGTTCACTTGCTTTGAAACAGGAGGATATTATGATGGCAGGATACGCCTCTTTTGTGGGGATGACATTGATATTTCCCATATTGTTTCGTTTGAAATTCCGTTTTACGACCCGCTCGATTCTGATATGCATTTGTCCGTTGCTGATTTTGTGTAACCTCATAACCATACATACGGCTTCTCTACCGCTTTTGGTGATCACTTGTTTTGTTGCAGGAGCTTTGCGTATGTGGGGTACCTTTGAATGTCTTTCCAATGTCCAACTCAGTATTACGCCGACCCGGAATTTTGGAGTGTTTTTCCCGGTAGTATATCTGATTGTATTGGGAAGTATTCAGCTTTCCGGACTGGTGACCGTATATTTGGGGTATTGGATGAATTGGCATTATATGCATCTGTTTATTGTTGCCCTGTTGCTTGTGGTGTGGTTGTGTGCTGTCCTGATTTTGCGTGATTTCCGTTTTATGCGGCCTTTGCCGCTTTTTGGTATAGACTGGATCGGCGGTATCTTGTGGGCGATATTTTTGTTGTCGGTTATATTTGTTCTTGAATATGGAAAGTTTTATGATTGGTTTGATTCTTCTTACATCTGGACCGGAGTCTTCTTTCTCGTGATTTCTTTGCTTTTGAGTTTGTATCGTATGTTTACTTGGCGTCATCCGTATCTTCCGAAAGAGGCGTTTCTGTATCGGAATCTGGGATCTCTGCTATTGTTATTCCTGTTGTTGTGCATATTTTTGTCAACCCCCACCGTATTGCAGAATATATATACCGGGAGTATATTAAAGTACGATGTTCTGAACAACATATCCTTGAACTGGTGGAATTTGGGAGGAACTGTTCTCGGTTGTGTATTGACTTATGCTTGGCATGTTCATTGGCACGGGGGATTCAGAACTCCGATTTTTGTGGGCTTTGCCTTGATTGTCGCCTATCAGTTTTTCATGTATTTTGTCATTGATCCCCGCATGAATATCGAATGGCTTTATTTGCCAGCCATGTTGCGGGGGGCGGGATATATTATTTTGTATATATCACTGACTGTTTATGTGTCAAGTATTGTACCGTTTCAGCATTTTTTTCATGTATTGTCCATTATGGGGTTTGTGCGTACCGGTTTCGGATCGGTGATGGGTGGTGCGATTATGGAGCGGATGCTACAGTATTCTTTGACTAAAAATACGCAATTGCTTTCGATAACGCTTGATCCGGTAAATAGAGCTTTTTCGGAGATACCGTTTTCAGGAATCTATGGGGAACTGATGCAACAGTCCTTGTTGGTTTCTTTAAAAGAAATTTATGGGTGGACCTGTTGGGGTGGAGTGGTCGTTTTACTGGTAATATTGGCCTATCGGTTTATTACTGTCAGAAATATCAGTCGATTGCCTGGCATGCGCCACCTGAAACAAATCATGAAACGGGAATTGCCGATGCTTTGGAAGAGTGTTGTGAATCGTTGACCGGATAAATTCTTACAGGAAAGAGAGCACTTTTTGCATAATTTTCTGTAAGTTCGCTTGGAGAAGTTTAATTTGTCTCGGTTGTGCGATATAATATTCTGAATATACAGGAGATGCTTTCCAATAAGATCGGGTGGTCTTATCAGGGAGAACTGGCTGTATTCCTTTCCGAAAAAGGCCGGGATTTTGTGATATATGACGGGAAACCGGTGCGTGTCAATGCGTTTTCATATATGCTCGTCTTGTCGGGGAAGGCCCGGTTGTGGATCGATGCAGAGGAATACGATGTGTTTCGCAATGTTTTGTGCATGATGTCGCCTTTGCATCAGACCTGTTTCAGTCAGGTGAGTGAGGATTATCAGTGCCTGTTTTTATGTGTAAACAAGAGATTTGTGGATAGAATGGCTTCACCTGATATTCAGCATCACATTGCACGGGGAATGACCCGATACCGTTGTCCGTTGATTGTTGTTTCCGAAGAGGAACGGCAATTGCTGGAGACCGGTATATTCGATATCCGGAATCAGCTGTTGCGTCGGGAACATCTCTATTACCTGGAGATGATACAAAATGCGCTTTCCCGTTTTTATCTTGAGACGGACCATATATGGGACAGAAAAGTTTCGGATTTTCCTGAAATGAAGGGTGGAAACAGTCGTTACAATGAAATTTTACGAAAGTTTATTTCCTTGTTGATGATGTATTTCAAGACCGAACATTTGGTGCCGTTTTATGCTGACGCGTTGCATATGACTCCGCAATATCTCACTTTGATCGTCAAAAAGCAGACCGGAAAAACAGTCAATGATTTTATTGGTGAAATGTTGTACAGTGAATCGCGCAATCTGCTGGCGATATCGGGACTTTCGATTCAACAGATTGCTGCCGAGCTGAATTTTGCCGATCAGTCTTCTTTCTGCAAATTTTTTAAAAAGCAGGCAGGCGTATCTCCCCTGGAGTATCGTAAAACAGTCAATTCTTCACTGATTTCATAATAATTGGAGGGATCCAAATTTCTCAATTTCGGCTTTTATCCCTATCTTTGTTTCCGTACAAATATGGTATTTTATGGATAATAGACTGATTGTAGGATTAACTCAGGGTGATGTCAATGGCATCAGTTACGAGTTGTTGATTAAAATGATGGCAGAGAATAAAATCTGCGAAGTATGTACGCCGGTATTGTTCGGTTCTTCCAAGGTAGCTGCTTATCATCGGAAGAGTTTAAATATAGAAAATTTTAGTTTGAATAGTATTCAGCGGGCGCAGGATGCCAATCCGAAGCGCTGCAATATCATTAATTGTGTAGATGATGCGATCAAGGTGGATTTCGGGCAGGAAACCAAAGAGTCTGATCAGGCGGCTATGCATGCGTTGAAGGTCGCTTTGGATGCCTTGGACCGGAATGAGATCGATGTGTTGGTCGGGGCTCCGCAGGGATGTAATTCCTTTCAGCCGGCAGTCAGTTGTCCTGCCTTTTTCAGTGAGCGTTATCAGGTGCGTAATGTAATGCCTTTGTTGGTGGGCGGGAAAATGAAAATGGGATTTGTAACCAATCATTTGCCTTTTCGGGAGATTGTGCCCAACATGACCGTCAATAATATATTTTACAAGTTGAAGCTGCTGGATGCTTGTCTGAAGAAAGATTTTGTCATCCGGCAACCCCGAATTGCCGTTTTGGGTCTGAATCCTCATGCAGGAGAACACGGTATGTATGGAGAAGAGGAGAAGAACATCATTGTTCCGGCTATGGAGAAAGCCCGTGATAATGGAATCATGGCACTGGGACCTTATGCGCCGGATGCGCTGTTCAGCGGTCTTGAATACGAGAAGTTTGATGTAATTCTGGCTTTGTATCATGACCAGGGAATGATTCCGTTCAAGGCGATTGAAGGCAATGAGGGAGCTGTATTGATGGCCGGTTTGCCGATCGTTTATACCTCAACGGTCCATGGAGTGGCATATGATATTACCGGACAGGGAGTGGCGGATGAATCTGCTTTGCGGAATGCCTTGTATCTGGCTATTGATGTGTATCACAACCGGCAACTGAATCGAGAATTGACCCAGAATCCGCTGAAACATTACGATATTGCTTCGAACAGCAATGAAAGCGATTTGAATGTAGAACAAATTGCCGGAGTAGAAGAAGAGATAAACGATTGATCGTTTATCTCTTTTGATGAATTCATTTTTATTTCTTTCCAGTCAGTCTGCCGAGAATACGGGGAATGTAAGTGGCAATATGCCGTTTCTTTTTGGCTTCGTAGACATCTGCAATCTTGATCAGAATGGCGGATTCCTCGACTCCTCCGAAACCCGGATTGATAGCAGTCCCGAACATTTTCATCGAAGGTGACAGACTCATGTAGGCATTGACAAGCGGGGGAATATTTTCTCCCAATTCCCGGACATAATGCGACAGGATTTTATAATCTTCTTCGTAACTGTTACCGGTGAATATCCGTCGCATCTGAGCTTCATCGATCTGAATGTCCAGGGGATGAATCGGTTCTACCAGTTTTTCCCGGTCCTTGAAATATTTGTTGATAAAATAAAGAAGCATATTTCGGGCCTGGATATTGAAACTGGTATACATGGTTACTTTCCCGAAAAAGTATTCTATTTCGGGATGATCGACGGTTAATGCTCCCAGTCCGTCCCAGAGATTGTCCAAGGCAAAAACGGATTTTCGTCCCATGCGGGTGGACTGGTACATTGGATGGACGAATGAGCGGCCTAATTCGATCATTTTAGGTAGGTAATCGTTTTTGAAACGCTCTGAAAAACGGAAAAGTTCCGTCGTGGCCAGGTTGGGTTCGCCGGCGGCATTTAAAGCCAGATGATCGCAGAGAATATAACGGTAACCTCCGATGATTTCCTGTTCTTTGGGATCCCAAACAATCAATTGCTGATAAGGGGTTTGACGATCGATATCGAATTCATCGATATCGATTTCTTTTCCGGTGCCTCCTCCGGCGCTGCGGAAAGTCAGTTCTCGGATTCGGCCGACTTCCTGCATTAGATTCGGGGCAGAAAAAGCATCGAAAGTATATATTTCATTCCCGGCTTTATTGGTCTTCCGCATGAAATGTTCTTCGGTCAGTTCGGCCAGGAGTTTCTTTTTTTCAACAGGGTAAATGACTGGTTGCATTTTTTTACGATTTGAAAATATAATACAATATCGATATCAGGTATGTTTTGTCACCTGGCTTCGATAGATTCTAATCGGCAAATATAATGCTTTATCCTATTTTTTTGTATCTTCACCCCCAAAATAATGAAATTGCTTTTGACATAAAAATGATATATATGGGATGTTGTAAAATCTTTTATGCGGTGTGTGTGGTTTGTGTTCTGCTCTTTTCTGCCTGCCATTCTGAACATGTCGATTCTGAATATGATGGACGTACGGTGTTGATATATATGGCTGCTGATAACGATCTGGATGGGGATGCTAAAAGTAATATCCGGGCGATTCAAAGAGGGATGAGTCAGATATCCGGACGTCTGGTGGTCTATATTGATCCAAGGTACGATGTGCCTCGGCTATTGACGATTCAGAAAGGAGGACGTATCGATACCCTGGAAACCTATGGCGAAGAGGATTCGGCTTCGCCGGAGGTACTGGCCCGGGTGGTGAGAACCGTTCAGCAGAAATATCCGGCCTCTTCTTACGGTTTGTTGTTGTGGTCGCATGGACTGAGCTGGATTCCTTCCGAATATACTTTCCCGGGGGCTTATTCCATGCGAGTACCTTCGCTTGAGATGCCCCGTACGAAATATTTTGCCATCGACAATCATCCCGGTACGGGCGGGACGTCGACTTATATGGATATTCAGGAAATGGCGGAATTATTGCCCGGGCATTTCAGTTACATTCTTTGGGATGTCTGTTTTATGGGAGCGATCGAGGTGGCTTATGAATTTCGGAACAAGACCGACTATATGATCGCTTCTCCGGCAGAAGTGATTTCTGATGGGTTCCCTTATGAGGAGATCCTTCCTTTGTTATGGGGGGAAGAGGAGGATTTGAAGCAGATTTGTCGTTGTTTTTACAATTATTATAACGAGCATGCCAATGGAGGTACCTGGCGTTCTGCGACTGTCAGTTTGGTGAATACCAGTGAACTGGAACCGTTGGCGAAACAGGTGCGTACCTTGTTGTCCGGAAAGACCGACTATGTACAGGCGTGGCGTTATCCTCTGAGTCAGGGGGGATTACCGAAGGTATTTTTTGATTTCGGTGATTATATCCGAAATATGGTGACGGAAAGTGAGTATGCTTCTTTTAAGCAGCAATTGGATAAAACGGTAATTTATAAGGCTGCTACCGAACAGCTGTTCGGAGAAGACGTTCCTGCCGACAAATTCAGCGGACTCAGTTCCTATATTCCATTTCCTCAATGGAGTGTGATGAATGCTTATTATTCAACTTTAGATTGGAGTAAGGCCATATATGAGAATCAATGATGGGATGAACCGACGGATTTTACGATTGGCTGTTCCTTCCATCGTTTCCAATATTACCGTTCCCTTGTTGGGGTTGGTGGATGTGACCATCGTTGGACACCTCGGTGCGGCTGCCTATATCGGAGCAATTGCGGTCGGAGGTTTGCTGTTCAATATCCTGTATTGGAATTTCGGTTTTCTGCGGATGGGGACCAGCGGTCTGACATCTCAGGCTTACGGTCGGAAAGATGCCAGTGCTGAAGTGAAGGTATTGGTGCAGGCCACGATGGTCGGTCTGGTATTTGCGTCCCTGATTTTGATTTGTCAGTATCCGGTGGAACGTTTGGCTTTTTATCTGCTGGATACCAGTCCGGAGGTGGAACAGTATGCCGTGACTTATTTTCGGGTATGCGTGTGGGGAGCTCCAGCCGTTTTGATCATGTATGGCTTTAAGGGGTGGTTTATCGGTATGCAGAATTCCCGCTATCCGATGTATATTGCCATTGCGGTCAATGTGATCAACATACTGTGCAGTCTTTGTTTCGTGTTTGTGTTGGGGATGAAGGTCGAGGGGGTCGCCTTGGGGACGGTCGTGGCGGAATGGTCGGGCCTGACGATGGCCGTGCTTTTGTGGTGGCGGCGTTATGGGCATCTGCGTACCCGGATTGTCTGGAGAAACAGTTTGCAATGGAGTGCCATGCGTCGCTTTTTTGCCGTCAATCGGGACATTTTTCTGCGGACGCTTTGTCTCATAGCCGTGACTACCTTTTTTACTTCGACGGGAGCCCGGCAGGGGGATACGATATTGGCCGTAAATACCTTGTTGATGCAGCTTTTCACGCTTTTCTCCTATATCATGGATGGGTTTGCCTATGCGGCGGAAGCATTGACCGGTCGTTATATCGGTGCCTGTCATCTTCGGCAGTTACGATGGGCTGTGCGCAATCTGTTCGGCTGGGGGATCGGTATGGCTTTGCTGTTTACATTGTTGTACGGCATCGGTGGACAGAATTTCCTGGGATTGTTGACCAATGAACCTCAGGTGATTCAGGTGGCCGGAGACTATTTCTATTGGGTTTTGGCAGTTCCTCTGGTCGGGTTCGGGGCCTTTCTGTGGGATGGCATTTTGATTGGGGCAACGGCTACCCGGGAGATGCTTTGGGCCATGGCGGTGGCTTCCGGAGCCTTTTTCTTAATATACTATCTCTTTTCCGGAGCTACCGACAATCATATTTTGTGGTTGGCTTTTCTGGTTTACCTGGCTCTCCGGGGGGGCATGCAAACGCTTTGGGGACGCCGGATTTTTACGTCGGCATATCTGGAAAAAGTGTCGGCTTCCTGCAATTAGGCACGTTCTGTCTTCATTCGCCGGACTCCTCCGATGACAATGACATAGTTGAGCAGTAGGATCAGGATCAGGCTTCCCAAAAAACAGGGCCATCCCCAGAGATCGAGAATAACTCCGGTTCCCCATCCCAATAGACTGGATCCCAGATAGTAGGTTAAAAGGTAAATGGAAATGGTCACCGAGCGTTTGGCCAGATTGTATTCACTGACGATGCGGTTGCACAATACATGGACGACAAAAAAGTTAAAGGTAAAGACTGCCAGTCCCAACGTGACAATCCAGAAATTGGAAATATACAATAGCAGTATGGCGACAACAGAAACCAGGAACATACTCATCAGAATCTTGAAATGGTCGAAGATGCGGGTAAGCCAGGCCGTAGCAATGGAACCGAATATTCCGAATACATACATCAGGTAAATGTAGTGGATGTAATGTTCCGGAAAATTGAACGGAGGTTCTGTCAAAAAGAAACCCAGGTAATTGTAGAGACTGACAAAAACACCTAAGATCAATCCTCCTGTCAGGTAAAAAGGAAGCAGAGTGCGGGAGGTGATGAGTTGCAGATTGCTGATGATGAGTGTGTGAAAACTCTCTTTCCGGGGCGTGAAATGGGTGGATCGTGGACTGAAGATCAAAAATAGCAATGCAAACAACGCGCAGATCATGCCGATGCTGACTGATGCGATCCGCCAGGTATAGAGAGCTCCGATCCAGGAAGAGAGAACTCGCCCTGCCATTCCACCCAACGCATTGCCGGCAATATACAGTCCGATGATTTTTCCCTTATTGTGGGAAGATACTTCCTCTGAAATATAAGCCATGGATACTGAAGTCGCTCCTGACAATAAAAATCCTTTAGCTGCACTTAATAAGATTAAAGGAATGAACGTCGGAGAAAAAGAAGCTGCTACAGAAAAGATGGAAGAACTCAATAAACCGATGCTGATCAGCTTTTTGCGAGAGATTTGATCGGCAATGAACATGGTCGTAAAAAGTCCGAATACCATTCCCAGGGTTGAGAAAGAGACGGCAAAACTGCTCTGACTGGCTGAGAGAGAGAATTCCCGGGCCAGATCGGGTAATAACGGTTGAAAATAATACAACTGTGCAAAACAGGAAAATCCGGATAAAAAAACACAAATTGAAATAATTGAATCTCTTCGATTCTCTCTCTTTATTTGATCAATAGGTGTATTCATTTGAAAGCCGCAATATAAGTATTGATTTCTTTTGAACGGCTGTACGAGGGTCATTCAATGCTGCAAAATTATATGCTCTGTTTGTGAATTCCAATAAAATGAAGTTAAATACTGTGATGACACATGAATGTTAAACATATTTTGGGCAGGATACGTAAATATGGAAATTTGACTAATTGAGCGGATGAAGATAATAATGAGTGGCGCGACTGGGTTTATCGGTTCGCATTTACGGACTTTCCTGACGGCTTGTGGATATGAGGTAGCTGCTGTCGGACGAGAGTATTTCCGGGCAGGAGCAGAAGAGCATTTGAATGATCTGGTAGAAGAGGCAGAGGTGGTTATTAATTTGGCTGGGGCATCTGTTAACCGTCGTTGGACACGGCGATATCGTCGGGTTTTATATGAAAGCCGTTTGATTCCTACCCGAAAACTGGTGGAAGCTGTCAATCGGAGTTCCCGGGCAAAGCTGTTTATTTCGGCTTCCGCAGTAGGCTATTACTCTTCTGTCGGTTGTCAGGATGAATGGAACGGTGTAAAAGGCGAGGGATTTTTGCCCGATTTATGTGAAGCTTGGGAGTCTGAAGTCTGGAAGTTGCGGCCGACGGTTCGGCGGGTGATATTGCGCTTTGGATTGGTGATGTCGCCGGATGGAGGAGTATTGGCTTTGTGGAATCGTTTGCTGAAAAGGCATTTGATGGTTTTACCCTCTTCCGGTAATCAGGGGTTGGCTTGGATCGGACTGCAAGATTTAATGAACGTGATGATTTTTATGATTGAACGTCCGGAATGGACTGGAATTTTCAATTGTGTTGTACCCGGACAGATTTCTTTAGTCGGTTTTTTGACAGCCATGACAGAGCATATGCCGTATGTGTGGAAAATAAAAGTTCCCTCCTGGATCTGGCATCTGTTTTTGGGTGAAAGGGCTGTTTTGTTGACACAGGGACAATGGGTAAAACCTGCTCGTTTGATAGAGGCCGGGTTTTGTTTTCAATGTATGACGGCGAGAGATTTACAGGAAGGTTCTAAACGTGGCTGAATCTGTTGGCAGGAAAGCTTCTTCCAGAAAAATCAATTCGTTTTTTGGCCTTTGGAGTTATACCTATCCGTTTGGCAAGAGCGGTTGCGCGAAGTGTATTTATAGAGAAATATAATTTCTATAATTGTATGAATGTTCTCCACGGTTAATCATAGAGAAAAAAGAGCAACCCAATACCGACCAGAAATCGATCAGTTAAGACGCTTGGCTTTCCCATTGCTTTATTGCTCTGCCAACCGGTAGTAAGTTGCTGCCCGGACGGGATCATGCAGATAAAATTCGTAGAGCCTGCCCAGGCTTCTTTGGCATTGTGCGGTTGCCGGCCGATACCGGTCGGGATCTTCGTCTTCGAACTCGGTTCTTGTTTCCAGTGCTGTCAGATACATCTGTTCTGCTTCCTGAAAGCGTTCCATGTCGACGTACAAATTGCCCAGCTGCCACTGGGTGATGGCCACATTTTCCAGATAAATCCACCAGCATTTTTGAGCCAGTTGCCGTTGTTGTTCCAGTATCCGCAACAACATTTGTTCGGACAATTCCAGACGGTCGGTCCGGTTGTATATGCGGACTAAATATTCCATGGTTTTTATTTTGAGGGAAACCATTTCTTTCTTTTGGCCCCGGTATTTTTCAAAATATTCCAGGGCCTGGAGAAACATTTTTTCAGCAGATGCCATATCGTCCAGGTGCATCCAATAGAGATAGCCCAAATCGTACAAAAGTCCGGCTATTTTGGCGATGTAGGTGTTGGGACGTTGGGGAATCAGGCGTTTGCAGACCGTGATGTTTTGCTTTATATTTTTGATTGTTTTCCGGATGGAGGCCCGATTTTCTTTTTCTTGTGCAGAGATTTGGGGTGCCATGATCATTTGTTTTTAATCGGTTGAACTTGCATTCACGAAATCGTCACATGTGTTAAATATTTTTGTAACATTCTTTCTATTTTTTTGCATCCGAAAATAATCAACTTTAATTTTTGTACGAATGAATTGCATGAAATTATTATTACTTTTTGCTTTGACAGGAATTTTAAATCTGATTTCTTTTCAAGGAATCGGGCAAGAAGGAAATGGTGTGTTAAGAGGGAGAATCAGCGATGCTTCCCAGCAAACCTTACCGGGTGCGACGGTATATCTGGAAGAAACGAAGAATGGCGTGGTGAGCGATGTGAACGGTTTTTATCTTTTACCCAAAATCCCGGCAGGGACTTATCATGTGGTGGTCAGCTATGTAGGATATAAAACCGAAACATTCGAGGTAACGGTTCTGGCCGGAAAGACCACGGAAAAGAACATTGTTTTAAAGGCCGATACGAAACAGTTGAGCGAGGTGGAGGTCGGTGGTACTTTCCAGGGATATCAGCGGGCCATGAATTATCAGAAGAACAGTCTGAACTTGCGGAATGTGGTTTCAGCCGATCAGGTGGGACGTTTTCCCGATGCGAATATCGGAGATGCCTTGAAACGAATTTCCGGGATCAATGTGCAGTATGACCAGGGGGAAGCGCGTTTCGGACAGATTCGGGGTACTTCTCCTGATTTCAGTTCGGTGACAATCAACGGCAACCGGTTGCCGTCGGCAGAAGGAGATATCCGGAATGTTCAGCTCGACCTGATTCCGGCTGATATGATTCAGACGATTGTGGTGAATAAGGTGATCACTTCGGATATGGATGCCGATGCTATTGGTGGTTCTGTCAATCTGGTGACAAAGAGTGCACCTGTGAAACGGATGTTGAATGCTACCGTCGGAACCGGTTGGAATTTTATCTCCGATCGGATGCAGGCAAATGCGGCGCTGACTTTCGGAGATAATTATTTCAATGATCGCCTGGGACTGATTTTATCTGCTTCTTACCAGAACAATCCGATCGGTTCCGACAATACCGAGTTTGAGTGGAAATGGGACGATGCAGGGAAACCTTACGTTACAAACTATGAGATTCGCCAGTATTTTGTACAGCGTGAACGACAGAGCTATTCCGCTTCTTTGGGTTATAAATTCAGTCAAAATCACCGGATTGATTTCAAAGGGATCTTCAATCGCCGGAAAGACTGGGAAAATCGTTATCGTCTGAGTCTGAAGGATCTGGATGAGAATGGCGGAGCAGAAGAAGTGGTTTACCAGACCAAAGGTGGTACGCCGGACAATAAGAATGCCCGCCTGGAATTGCAGCAGACCATGGATTTTGCTTTGAGTGGGGAACATTTGTTCCGGACGACTTTGTTCAATTGGAATCTGTCGTATGCCCGGGCGAGTGAGGAACGTCCGAATGAGCGCTATATCGCTTATAAGTTGGCCCGTGAAGAGGAAATCGACGGGGAAGATGTCGTGATTCCGATTGAATTTACACCGGATTTGTCGGATCTTCGTAAACCGTACATGTATGCCAAAAATCCCTCAGATTTGGTGTTGGGACCCGGATATGAACTGGATGAACTGACCGAACAGCAGGAAGATATCAAAGAATCCGATTTTAAGGGGAGTATTAACTGGCAAGTGCCTCTACGGCTTGGCATGTCGACGGCCAACTTGAAGTTCGGGGCAAAGGTGATAGCCAAAGAAAAAAAACGGGATCTGGAATTCTATGATTATGAACCCTTGAGTGATGAGTTTGATGCCGCCAGTTTTGCTGCATTGAAAGACCAGACGCGCTCTGATTTTTATGCGGGAGATTATCGGGTGGGTAGTTTTGTGACGAAAGAATATCTGGGCGGATTGGATCTGAATAACAACAGTCTGTTCGAGAAGGAGGAAAATCTGGAAGAATTGGCAGCTATTTTTAATGCGAACGAAACGGTTTCGGCCGGGTATGTGCGTTATGATCAGAATATTACCCGGAAATTGAATTTGATGGTAGGGGTTCGCCTGGAAAATACGCATTTGAAATACCAGGGAAAACAGCTGGATATTCCGGAGGAGGGTGATCCCACTTTGACGGATACACCGGAAATTACCGATCACTATTTGAATGTATTGCCTTCTGTTTTGTTCAAATACGATGTCAATCAGGCCACGATTCTGCGTCTGTCTTATACCAACACCATTGCCCGGCCTAAATATTACGATCTGGTGCCTCATGTTGAGATTGAACGTGAAAAAGGGGAGGTTTCTTTGGGTAATCCTGAATTGAAGGCTACATTGTCGCATAATATCGATTTCAGTGCAGAGTATTTCTTCCCGACTTTCGGGATGGTTTCCGGTGGAGTTTATTACAAGCGGGTCAATGATTTTATTGTCAATCAACGTTGGACCGATACCCCTTATCAGGGAAGCACCTATGATAAGATTACCCAGCCGGTGAATGGGGGAAAGGCCGATTTATTGGGCGTTGAGCTGGCTTGGCAGCGGGATTTCGGGTTTATTTCTCCGGCTCTTCGTTATTTCGGATTGTATGCCAATTATACCTATACTCATTCCCGGATTACGGATTTTGAATTGGAGCGTGAGGACAATGAAGGAAATAAACTGGAAGAAGAGAAATTGCCGATGCCCGGATCTCCGGAACACATTGCGAATGTGTCCCTGTATTTTGAAAGAAAAGGCTTGAATCTTCGGTTATCCTACAATTTTGCCGGCGATTTTATCGATGAGTTTGGGGATACTCCTTCCGAGGATCGTTATTATGATCGGGTCAACTACCTGGATCTGAATGCCAGTTATACTTTTGCAAAACATTACACTTTTTATGCCGAAGCCAATAATCTTTTGAATCAGCCTTTACGTTATTATCAGGGATCGAAAGATTTGACCATGCAGGCAGAGTATTACGGTCCGAAATTGAATGTCGGTTTTAAGATTAATTTTTAATTTGAGATAAAATAGATTGATTATGAGAAATATATTCATTGCGATTTGTTGTTGGTTGTGTTTCCCGTATGGAGGAATCTGCCAGGTTGAGGTTTCAAAGGAGGAGTTGGACGGACGGTTTAACTTTTATGTGGTGAATGATATGGGACGCAACGGTTATTACGATCAGAAGCCGATTGCGGAACGGATGGGAGAGATGGAGGAGGTGTTCGGACCGGAATTTGTTGCAGCCTTGGGGGATGTTCATCATTTTGAAGGGGTGGCCAGTGTAAACGATCCGTTGTGGATGACCAATTATGAGCTGATCTATTCCCATCCCGAACTGATGATCGAGTGGTTTCCCGTTCTTGGAAACCATGAATACCGTGGAAATACACAGGCTGTCTTGGATTATGCCCGAGTGAGCCGGCGCTGGTGTATGCCTGCCCGTTATTATACCAAAGAGTATGAGATCGATGAAAAGGGACATACCATCCGTCTGGTGTTTATCGATACGGCTCCTTTGATTGATAAATATCGGGAAGAATCCGACGCCTATCCCGATGCGGGCAAACAGGATATGCAACGCCAACTGAACTGGATTGATTCTGTGCTGACCGTAAACAAGGCCACCTGGACCGTGGTCATGGGGCATCATCCGATTTATGCCGAAACCAGCAAGTCGGATGAAGAACGCTTGGATCTGCAGGAACGTCTCGATCCGATTCTGAGGAAACATGGGGTGGATTTCTATATCTGTGGACATATTCATAATTATCAATATATTCAGCAGAAGGGCTCTCCAGTAGATTATATTGTCAATACGGCCGGTGCTTTAAGCCGCAAAGTGAAACCGATTCAGGGCACTCGGTTCTGCAGCGGCGAGACTGGATTTTCTGTCTGCTCCGCTTCGGCCGATGAATTGCGCTTTTATATGCTCGATAAGGACGGTAAAGTACTGTATACCGTTAAAAGGAAAAAATAAATACATAAGTTGAGTTGTTTTTGAAAGCAGGTATATTCCAACCGTATGGGCGGATATACCTGCGATCCTGTTGTTTGCCGTTATAAGATCTTTTCCTATTTTTGTTCTCTTTTTCAAACCGAAAGAAAATATGGGGATGAAATTATGAATATAGATCATGTTCTGGAACGGATAAATGCCGCTGGGCCTTCGCGTGCGGGAGCCCATTTTGAGATATTTGTTCAAAATTTGCTTGTACAGCATTTCAACCGCTTCGGTAAAAAATATGTTTCATCCAACGAAATGGGCGAATCTTCTTTGGACGGTTATATGGCTGAGGGATTTGACGGGATGGAGGGACCTGTCGGTTTTGAGATCAGGTATGTACGACAACCGAATACGTCTGTCGTACAAAATTTGTTGTATTACCTGGATCAGTTGATGAAAGAGTATAAACTCCGGCATTTGATTATAATCATTCCGTTTCTGTCTGATTTTGCAAAGAGGCAGATCGCTCAAAAAGGAGGACCTCAAATGGTGGTTTGGGAAAAGGATCGCTTGGACGAGTTTATTCAAGAGGACGAAGAAAATGCGGCATTTATTGTTCGGAATTTGTTTAAACTGGATCTTGAAAATGAACTCAAGAATCGGAACGATCATTGGGAAGAATCGCGAAAAGAGATTTTAGGGCAGGTACGGGATGCCTATTTCCGCGGGAACATTGCTTTGATACTGGGAGCGGGTGTTTCGTGTAGTGCCGGATTCCCCGACTGGCAGACACTATTGAACTCATTGTATGCTAATTTTGTTGCCAGAATATTTAAAGACAGGCATTTCCCCGATTGTGCCCGAGATGCTGTCACGGATCTGTTGATCGGTATGAACAGTTATTCGGCTTTGGCTGCGGCCCGCTATTTAAAGGCAGGACTCTCTCATGATGACGGACAAGATACTGAATTTATTCAGGCCGTAAAAGAGGCCTTGTATGATCATACGGTCTATAAAGAATCGAAATTGCTCGACGAAATTGTAAGATTGTGTCAATCGGAAAGAAACGGCGCCAAGGTGAAATCGATCATTACCTATAATTTTGATGATTTGATTGAAACACAGCTTCAAAATGCGGCGGTTGCGTATCGGACCGTATACGATGAAAACGAGCTTCATGATGCGGATGAATTGCCGATCTATCATGTGCATGGCTATATCTCCAGAAATGGTGGGTTGGAAAGCGGACATTCGTTGGTATTTTCAGAGGAGACTTATCATCAGGTGTATGCTGAACCCTATCATTGGTCGAATTTGGTACAACTTGCAACATTCCGGGAAAATCACTGTCTGATGATCGGCTTGTCGATGAACGATCCCAATTTACGCAGGTTATTGGAAATAGCTGCCCGGAAATATTCCCACGAAAAGCGTCATTATGTTTTTATGAAACGTTTGGACGGTCGCAAACTGACAGAAGGCAAACCGTTACAGGATTTTGATGGCGATTCTGTTGATAAAATATGGGAAATACATCATACGATTCAGGAAATGATGATGGAAAGTCTGGGGATACGCATCATTTGGTTTCGTGATTACGACGAGATACCTGTCTTGTTGGAACAGATACGGAAAAAGGAATAGAAATTGCTTATGAAAAAGGTTCGGATAGAGCGGGAAAAAGAGATTGTGGAGATCATGATTCGTCTGTATTGTCGGAAAAAAGAGCGGAATCGCTCGTTGTGCGGGGAGTGTCGGCAGCTGTTGGAATATGCGCACGCCCGTTTGGATCATTGTCCTTTCGGAGAGGAAAAAACTTCCTGCCAACACTGTCGGGTTCATTGTTATCGACCGGAAATGCGGGAACGGATTCGTCGGGTCATGCGTTTTTCCGGTCCGCGGATGTTGTGGTATCATCCGTTGGCTGCTTTCCGGCATTTGTGGTTTAGGTAGTTTTCAATCCGTACACTGTTTTTTTGATCTCCTGGGCCCATTCCAGGGGTTTTTTGTTTTTGTCCAGTGTCTCCCAGGAAATCGGTCGGCCGATGTAAAGATTAAAATTCCGGTTGCGTTGTTTGAAAGTCTCATCAGGTAGATAGAGCATTTCAATGTTGGCTTTTAAACCGATTTTTTTGCGGAAATTGGCCAGGTTATAGAAAAAATGAGAATTCTCTCCGTCGATAAAAATAGGGACGATGTCCCGCTGGTGTTGGATGGCTTTGGTGATAAAACTTTTTTGCCATTCCAGATCCTGGATGACACCTTTCTGTTTGCGGCTGACCAGTCCTGCCGGGAACATGATGATCTGACAATTCGAGGCGTATGCTTTTTCGATGGCTGCAACGGCGTCCTTGGACTGTGCCCCGTGTTTGTTGACTGGAAGAAAAATGTCGTTCAGGTTTTTTAGATTCAGCAGCAGGTCGTTTACCGGGAATTTCAGTTGCGGATAACGTGTGCCCAGAAAGGAGATCAGAATGATACCGTCCGGTCCTCCCAGGGGATGATTGGAAACAAAAATATACCGTCCGTCGGGTGTCGGAAGATTTTCGGCACCGATTACCTGGTAAGAAACATTCAGATATTCCAAAATGGCATCCGAAAAGGCCAATCCTTTGCGGTCGCCGTAGCGGGAAATGAAATCATTGATCTGATCCTGGTGGATAATCTTTTTCAGATAAGAGTAGACAAAGCCCGGGATCATTTTTGCCACGCGGGGATTTTTGCTTTTGAATACCTGTTCGATGAATATCGGCTTTAATTCGTTGTTTGCTGCCATAAACTCCGTTTTTTCGGTGTAAAGGTACAAAAGATTCAGGAAAAAATCATGCTTTGCCGAGGTGGGTAAATCTCCCGGTGGGGTGAAACTTTCAGGGGGACTATCCGTTAAAAGAAGTATGTAAGAGAAGCAGTTGAATAAAAACAATAAGTTGAACTAAAAACGAGAAGTATGAAACGTACATTTTTAATGATGGGATTTGCCTGGCTGGTTTTGGCATTTTTCATGACCGGATGTAATTCGATGAAGCAATTGCAAAAGGACGTGATAGAAACAGCTGTGACCGGTTATGTCAGTCCGGAACAACTGGAATCCGTGAACGGAACGGTTCATTTTAGTTATACCGTTCGTTTTGCCCCCAAACAGTTTGAAAAGAAAATGATTCTGAAAATTACTCCGAAGGTTCAGTACGGTAATCAGATGATGAATTTACAACCCATATTTTTACAGGGAGAGAAAGTGAAGGGGAACAGTTATCCGGTGGTAAGTTATAAACAGGGAACCAGTTTTACTCGGAAAATGTCTTTTCAGTTTAAGCCGGGGATGGAAAAGGCTGTTTTATGGGCGGACATAGAGGCGGTGCATGCCGATAAATCATTTACATTGAGTCCGGTGGTCTTGAATAAAAACGGCATCAAGGTTTGGAAGCAGCCGGCCTTTACGCTGAATGGAGTGAATTTTGTACCGGCCATGACGGAGACCTTTGTGGAGGATGTACCGGCTACGGCGGTCGGGCTGGTGAGCGGTTATGTACTGTTCCCCTTGGGGGAGGCTACGATTTCGCAAGCTCAGCAAAATTCCGCGGTGATGGCACAGGCCGTAAAGGCGATGGAAAAAGTGTTGGCCGATAAGAATGCAAAAATCACCAATATGTTCATTTATGTATCCAATTCGCCGGAAGGAGCCGAACGTTTGAATAATAATCTGGTAAATAGTCGTTTGGCTGCTGCCAAGAGCTTTTTTGAAAAAGACTTGAAACTGGCTGATACGCCGATGGCCCGTAACCCGAAGTTTGTGGTACAGCAGACCGTATCGGAGAATTGGAATGGATTGTATATGCTGCTGGAAAATTCCAACATATCAAACAAAGATCAAATTGTCAAAGAATTGAAGAATGCATCCAATGCGACCGTGCGGAATAAGGTGATCGATTCCTATATTGCCAAAGTACCGGAATTGAGAGATGTGATTCTGCCGGTTTTGCGTCGGGCTGATTTTTATGTTTTCTATACTGTTCCGACTGCTGTAGCAGAAGAAGTACAACTGACTTATTATGTGCCTCAGCTGATGGAGAGAACGCCGGCAGTGACGGCTCAGACCCATTGGCAGTTGCTGAATGATCTGGCTGTCATGGCGATCGATCAGAAAGAGTACGCTAAAGCAAAGAAATTGCTGGAAGCGGCCATTGCCTTGAAACAGGATGCGACGGTAAATAATAACCTGGGCGTGGTACATGCTCTTCAAGGACATAAAAAAGAGGCCGCTTCCTATTTCGATAAGGCGAAAATCCGGAAAGAAGCCCGCTATAACATGGGGTTGATTCTGATGCAAAACGGAGAATATGCCAAGGCCATTCCTTATCTGAAGGATCAGCCGGATATCAATCTGGCTTTCTCTCAGCTGATGAATAATGACAATCGAGCCGCCCTGGATACCTTCCATAAGATTAAAATGCGGAATGCCCTGGATTATTATCTGATGGCGGTGGCTGCCGCCAGGATGAAAGATCCGAAAGAAATGGCGACTGCCTTGCAGAAAGCAGTGCAGATGCAGCCTGATCTGAAGAAATGGGCGGCGACGGATATCTCTTTTTATCCCTATAAGGGCGATCCGGTTTATATGCAGATTATAAAATAAGCTTGAGCAGAGAGACTGATGAAGGCAGGGCGTAGCGAATAGGCAGAAAAAGCATTCGTTATGCTCTGTTTTCTTTTTATGTGACTGTTGTATGAAATTTAATTACCCATTGTCAGAGAATTCCGGTATCTTTGTGAAAATTTTAAACACATGGATGAATCAAGGATGATGAAAAGATATGAAGTGAGCGGTTTCGAGGTATGGGAATATGAGGAGGCCGGTTCTACGAATACGGTGGCGGAACAGCTGCCGGCCGGTGAACTGAAGGATAAACAGGTGGTGCTGACCTGGAAACAGACGCAAGGACGGGGACAGGCGACCAATCGTTGGGAGAGTGCTCCCGGAAAGAACATTGCCATGACGGTGATTTTTCGTCCGGAACGCTTGGAGGCGGGAAGACAGTTTGCCATTTTGATGGTAGGAGCCTTGGGGTGTTTGGATTTTCTCCGGCGTTATGTGGATGGGGTGACAGTGAAATGGCCGAATGATATTTATGTGGGCGATCGGAAAATTTCGGGGACCTTGATTGAGCACCGGATTGGGAGTATGTACGTACAGACCTCCTTCTGCGGTATCGGAGTGAATATCAATCAGCCTGAGTTTTTGTCGGATGCCCCGAATCCGGTGTCGCTGTTTCAATTGACCGGTCGGGAACTGCCTTTGAAACAGGTATTGGAGGAGTTGTTGGAGTGTATCGGAAAACGGTATGAGCAACTTGATCGCTATGAGGATTTGGAACATGATTTTCTGGCGAATCTCTACCGTTCTTCCGGGGTGTATGACTGGGAAGACGAGCAGGGGGCTTTTCGGGCGTCGATTGCGGGCATCGATGAATATGGCCAGCTGATATTGATAGATGAGGACGGCAAGGAAAGAATTTATGCTTTCAAAGAGGTGAAATATTGTTAAACGAAGACAGGAAATCCTTGTAAAAACAGGAAATCCGGATAGGAAAATCTATAAAATTTGATTATTTTTGCATGACAGTCCAAAAGTTTCGTGTATAAAATATTTTAGCAGCGGATGTCGTTTGTTTTCAGATGGAGTTGCGGAGAAAATGGAAAATGAGGAGGAGGGTAGACAAAGGTCAGGGGGATTGTCGTAAATTTTATAGATTAGTTGTTGATGGTAGAAAATTATTCGGAAGATTCGATCAGGACGCTGGATTGGCAGGAGCACATCCGTTTGCGTCCGGGCATGTATATTGGTAAGTTGGGAGACGGTTCTGCGCCTGATGATGGCATTTACATTCTGGTCAAGGAGGTAGTGGATAATTCCATCGATGAGTTTGCCATGGGGAGCGGTTCGGAAATTATCATACGGGTGGAGGATCGCAAGGTTTCCGTCCGGGATTATGGCCGGGGGATACCTTTGGGTAAACTGGTGGATGCTTCTTCGAAAATGAATACCGGGGCGAAATATGATTCGAAGGCTTTCAAAAAGGCGGTAGGATTGAATGGAGTGGGTATCAAGGCGGTGAATGCTTTGTCGGAAAGTTTTGAAATCCAGTCTTTCCGGGATGGAGAAACCAAATATGTCCGTTATTGTCGGGCAAAAATGGTGGAAGAACGGGAGATCGAGCCGACAGACCAGCCAAATGGAACATTGGTGACTTTCCTGGCCGACAAGGATATTTTCGGTAATTATCATTATATTGTCGAGTATTTGGAAGCCATGGTGAAGAATTATGTGTTTTTGAATACGGGTTTGACGATCTGGTTCAACGATCATAAATATTATTCCAAAAGAGGATTGTACGATCTCCTGACAGAGAATATGAGCGGGGAGGGACTCTATCCCATCATTCATCTCAAGGGAGAGGATATCGAGATGGCCATGACCCATGGACGTCAATATGGCGAAGAGTATTATTCGTTTGTAAACGGACAGCATACGACACAGGGGGGAACGCATCTGAATGCATTCCGGGAAGCGGTGGCAAAAACGATCCGGGATTTTTACAAGAAAGATTTTGAAATATCGGATATACGGACTTCCATTATCGGGGCGATCAGTATCAAGGTGCAGGAACCGGTGTTCGAGTCGCAGACCAAGACCAAGCTGGGATCCAAAGATGTGGGACCTGAAGGTCCGTCAGTGCGGAATTTTATCATGGATTTCGTCACCAAAGAGTTGGACAATTATTTGCATCGGAATCCGGATACGGCAGAATTGCTTTTGCGGAAAATCGTGGAGACGGAAAAGGAGCGGAAAGCCATGTCCGGGGTACAGAAAATCGCTCGGGAAAGGGCGAAACAGGTCAGTCTGCATAATCGTAAATTACGGGATTGCCGGGTGCATTTCAATACCAATCATGAACGGAAGAATGAATCTTCCATTTTTATTACGGAGGGGGATTCGGCCAGCGGTTCGATTACCAAATCCCGGGATGTGAATACACAGGCTGTGTTCAGTTTACGGGGAAAGCCTCTGAATTCCTATGGTTTGACGAAAAAAGTGGTGTATGAAAATGAGGAGTTCAATCTGTTGCAGGCGGCCCTGAATATTGAAGACGGACTGGAGGAATTGCGGTATAACAATGTCATTATCGCGACTGATGCCGATGTGGACGGCATGCATATCCGTCTGTTGCTGCTGACGTTTTTTCTGCAATTTTTCCCGGATCTGATCCGTTCCGGACATGTGTATATTCTGCAGACTCCGCTGTTCCGGGTGAGAAATAAAAAGGAAACCCGCTATTGTTATAGCGATGCCGAACGGGAGAATGCCATTCAGAAATTGGGACCGAAGCCCGAGATTACCCGTTTCAAGGGATTGGGTGAGATTTCCCCGAATGAGTTTGTGCATTTTATCGGGAAGGATATCCGGCTGGAACCGGTGCGTCTGTCCAAAGGAGATTCGATAGAAGGGGTGTTGAGCTATTATATGGGGAAAAATACACCGGAACGGCAGGATTTTATCATCGACAATCTGTATATCGAGAAGGATGAATTAAGATAAGGATTTAATCAAAAGTTTTTATGGGTGAGGATATAATCGACATGGATTTGAATATGGAAGGCGGACGTCGGGAAGAAGAAAATGAACAGGAATCGGCTGACAAACGGGAGACACTATCTGCTGAGAGTGTGGATGAAATGGTCTCTTCGCTGGAGGAAGACGAGGTACCGCAGCTGGTCATGGGGGATGCCGGAGAGGAAAACGGTCGGATTCGTTCCATTCAGCATTTGGACGGGATGTATCAGAAGTGGTTCCTGGATTATGCGTCCTATGTGATTCTCGAACGGGCGGTGCCTTATGTGAATGACGGGTTGAAGCCGGTTCAGCGCCGTATTTTGCATTCCATGCGGGAACTGGATGACGGCCGTTATAATAAAGTGGCCAATATCATCGGGAACACCATGAAATACCATCCTCACGGAGATGCTTCTATCGGGGATGCCCTGGTACAGTTGGGACAAAAGGATTTATTGATCGATTGTCAGGGGAATTGGGGAAACATTCTTACCGGAGACGGGGCGGCGGCTCCCCGGTATATTGAGGCCCGTTTGTCCAAATTTGCCCTGGAGGTTGTCTTTAATCCCAAAACGACCCATTGGAAACCGTCGTATGACGGCCGTAACCGGGAACCGATTACCTTGCCTATCAAGTTTCCGTTGCTTTTGGCGCAGGGAGTGGAAGGAATTGCTGTGGGGTTGGCTTCCAAGATCCTGCCTCATAACTTTAACGAATTGATCGATGCTTGTATCGCTCATCTGAAACAGGAGGATTTTGTACTTTATCCGGATTTTCCGACCGGGGGGATGATCGATGTATCCAAATATTGCGACGGTATGCGGGGCGGAAATGTCAAGATCCGGGCCAGAATTGAAAAGGATGGCAATAATAAAGCCTTGAAGATAACGGAAATACCGTATGGCCGTACGACTTCGACTTTGATAGACAGTATTCTCAAAGCCAATGAGAAAGGAAAGATCAAGATCAAGAAGATCGATGACAATACAGCCCGGGAGGTGGAAATATTGATACAGCTGGCTCCCGGCGTTTCTTCGGATAAGACCATCGATGCCCTGTATGCGTTTACGGATTGCGAGTTGTCGATTTCTCCCAATTCCTGTGTGATTGAAGATGAGAAGCCGCGATTCATGCCGATTTCCGATATTCTTCGGAAGTCTGCCGATGATACGGTTGCTTTGTTGAAGCAAGAGCTGGAAATTCGTTTGAATGAGTTGCTGGAAGAGTTGCATTATGTTTCTTTGGAGCGGATCTTTATTGAAGAGCGTATTTACAAAGATAAACAGTTTGAGGAGGGGGAAACTCTGGAGGTAGTGATTGCACATGTTCATCGGCGTTTACAACCTTTCCTGCCGGCACTCTATCGGGAGGTGACGGATGAGGATGTGAAGAAGCTTTTGGAAATCAAGATGAAGCGTATCTTGAAGTTCAATTCGGAAGAGGCGGATCGCTACATTCAAAGTTTGAACGAAGAGATCGCGGAAGTCAGAAATAACATAGAACATATCATTCCTTATTCCATTGCCTATTACGAGCGGATAAAGGCCAAATATGGCAAAGGACGGGAGCGGAAAACGGAAATCCGTAATTTTGAAAATATCGAAGCCGCCAAGGTGGTGATTGCCAATGAAAAATTGTATATCAACCGGGAAGAAGGCTTTATCGGGACTGCCTTGAAAAAAGATGAATTCATCTGTGAATGTTCGGACATGGACGACGTCATTGTCTTTAAGAAAGACGGTTCATATTACGTAACGAAAGTTGCCGATAAGATTTTTGTGGGAAAGGATATTCAATTTGTGAATGTCTTCAAGAAAAACGATAAGCGAACGATTTACAATGTGGTTTATCGGGATGGGAAATACGGGGCTGCTTATGTGAAACGTTTCAATGTCATGGGGGTTACCCGTGACAAGGTTTATAATTTGACCAAAGGGGCTGCCGGTTCCCGGATTTTGTATTTTTCTGCGAATCCGAATGGGGAGGCAGAAGTGATCAAGGTATGTCTGAAACCGAAACCGAATTTGAAAAAACTGGTTTTTGAATATGATTTTGCCGATCTGGCGATCAAGGGACGCGATTCTCAGGGAAATACCTTGTCGAAAAACGATATACATAAAATCAGTGTTGTACAAAAAGGAGTATCGACTCTGGGCGGCTGTAAGATTTGGCTGGATGAGGATGTGTTGCGTCTGAATACAGATAATCGGGGGAAATATTTGGGTGAATTTCAGGGAGATGATCGTATTTTGGTGGTAAGCCAGAATGGTGTTTTTCATACGACAGACTTTGATTTGAACAATCATTATGAGGAGGGATATCGGGTGTTCGAAAGATTTGAAGCGGATAAAGTCTGGTCGGCAGTCTTTTTTGATGCGGAGCAGCAATATTATTACCTGAAACGCTTTCGTTTCGAGGATTCCGGAAAACTGAATTCGATCATCGGAGAGACGGAGGGATCGCGTTTGGTATGTCTGAGTGATGAGAAGCATCCTCGTTTCGAAGTGGTATTTGGCGGCAAGTATGAGGCTCGACCGGCAGAGGTGATTGTAGCCGATGAGTTTATTGGAGAGAAATCCTATAAGGCCCGTGGAAAACGGATCACTACTTTTGAGGTGAAAGAAATTCGTGAAATCGAGCCTTTGGAGAGAGAAGAGGAGGCTTCGGAAGACTATCCGGAGGTAGAGCTTGAAGTAACGAATCCGGAGAAGATGGCTGGAGAGGAACAGATGACATTGGACTTTGAATAAAAATATATGAAATATTTCTTGGTCGGATATATGGCTAGTGGGAAGACCCGTCGGGGAAGAGTCATGGCGGAAGAACTGGGAATCCGGTTTATCGATCTGGATGCTTATATCGTTGATCGGGAACATCGGAGTATTCCGGAGATTTTTGCACAGGTGGGAGAAGTCGGTTTCCGTTGCCTGGAAACCGCTTATCTGAAAGAGGTGTGCGAATTGTATGAGAGTTTTGTGCTTTCAACGGGGGGTGGCACTCCTTGTTTCAATCAGAACATGGAGTATATGAATGCCCAGGGATTGACCTTATTTCTCAATACCGATATCGATACGATTGTAGAACGCTTGATTCGGGGCAAACACAGACGTCCGCTGGTCAGTAAACTCAATGACGGGGAAATTCGAGAATATGTTTCCCGACATTTGGCAGAGCGTTTGCCGTTTTACCGACAGGCGAAAGAAGAGATTCGTTAAGGGACGGAATGATTTGGAAATTTTGAAGCAATTGATATAAATGATCGTGTATGGGGGAACGGATTACATTTCGTAGAAATGAAGGACTGATCACAGTAAAACCTTATTGGAGAGGAAATCCTGTGGTGAAGGGGCGTTTTGTAAACCGTCAGCATCGTTCGAAGCATGGGTTCGGAAATGTGTTGAAGTGGCGTTTTTCTCCGAATCCACAGCGGAAAGAAAAGAAAACGGAACAGTGGGAACCGCAGTTATTCCCTTTGCACAGTATTCAGGGAATTGTCGGAGATGCCCTGGTGTGGTTGGGACATAACTCTTTTTTTATGCAGCTGGCGGGGGCTCGATTGATGTTTGATCCGGTTTTCGGACATATTCCTTTTGTACGTCGGAAAAGTAAATGTCCTGCCGATCCCGATATTTTTAAGGACATTGATTATTTGTTGATCAGTCATGATCATTTCGATCACATGGACAAACCCAGCATTACCCGTTTGTATGAGAATAATCCGCAGATGAAAGTATTTTGCGGTTTGGGCATGCGGGAATTGATGCGAGGCTGGTTTCCCGATATTCAGGTGATTGAAGCCGGTTGGTATCAGCAGATGGTGGAGGAACGCTTGAAGATTACTTTTTTGCCGGCGCAGCATTGGAGCAAGCGTTCTTTGAATGATGGAGGACAGCGGTTGTGGGGAGCTTTTATGTTGCAGACGGATGAGCTTTCGGTTTATTATGGCGGAGATACTGGCTATTCGACTCATTTTAAGGAAATTGAGGAATTGTTCGGTGCTCCCGATTATGCGTTGTTGGGAATCGGTGCTTATAAACCCCGTTGGTTTATGCAGCCGAATCATATTTCTCCCTATGATACTTTAACCGCCTCATCTCAGATGAAGGCCGGGGTGACCATACCGATGCACTATGGTACTTTTGATCTCTCGGATGAACCGTTGAGCGATCCTCCGACGGTTTTTGCTGAAGAGGCCCGTAAACGGAATGTTCGGGTAAAAATTCCGGCGTTGGGAGAAGTGGTAAAACTCCGAAGGATCTAAATATAAAAGAGATGAATACAAAATTGTTTTATTTTTTAGCGATTATTTTTTTGGTTATGGTTGCTTGTGATTCAGAAAAAAAAGAGGAGAAAACTCTTACTCGGGATGCCATTGAGAATATCCTGGGACGGAAAAGTGTTCGGAAATATTTGCCGAAACCGATAGAAAAGGAGAAGGTGGAAACTTTGCTGAAAGCCGGAATGGCGGCACCAAGCGGGAAAGATGTACGTCCGTGGGAGTTGATCGTTATCGACCAGCGAGAAGTACTCGATTCGATGGCGGCAGCCTTGCCGTATGCCAAGATGTTGAAAGAAGCTCCAATGGCCATTGTCGTTTGCGGCGATACGACAAAATCGGCTTACTGGTATGTTGATTGTTCGGCCGTCGCTCAAAATATATTGTTGGCAGCAGAAGCCTTGGAACTGGGTGCTGTCTGGACGGCCACTTATCCTTATCCGGACCGGATGGAGGTTGTCAAGAGATATACGGAAATTCCAGAAGAAATCCAGTCTTTGTGTGTCATACCTGTCGGATATCCTGCTATGCCGCACAGTCCTAAAGATAAGTGGAATCCGGCTAAGGTCCATTACAACAAGTGGTAACCCTATTCCAAAGGCAAACAGGATTCTCTCCGGTAAGTGATCGGGGTTTTTCCTGTATGCTTTTTGAAAAATTTGCCGAATGAGGACTGATCGCAGAAATGCAGGCGGTCGGCAATTTGTTGCAAGGTATATTGAGGATTCCGAAGTAGTATGGAGGCTATGGTTATCAATTCGTTGGCAATAATTTTATTGGCAGAAGAGCCGATGTATTGATAAGTGATTTTGCTCAAATAGTGAGAGGTGATATTCAGTTGGTTGGCATAGAAAGCAACTTCGTGCTCTTGTTCGACATGCTGTGCCAAAAGTTCAAAGAATTGATTGCAAAGCATCGCTGCTCTGGATATATCCCGTTGAGTCTGTTTGTTTTGTATTTCTGTAAAAGATACTTTTAGAATTTTTAAATGGTATAATAGGGCGACACATTGGAATATGTATTTGTCCAAAGTGGAGTTTCCGCCTCCACAGTTTTTCAACAGGAGATGGAAATGGTTGGAAAGTATTTCGATATTGGCTTTGCTTAAAGTAAAAGTATGGTATAGACGAGTCAGTATGACATCGCTGAAGGCGATCGGTTTGACTTTGGGGGTTGCATTATCCATGAAATGTTTGGATAATGCAATGACATGACCTAAAAAATCCGATGTTATCTGAATATCGGAAATCCGGTTGATCGGTTTGATGGTGATCAGATTATTTTTCTCTTTTGTACAGTGATGTTGGACATTGTCGATGGTGATTTGCATGGATCCTTTTAATACCATGATATGCAAGACTAAAGCAGATATGGGAGGAAAGCTCTGAAAGGATTTCAGGGAATAATTGTTTTGTTTCAATTCTGTCAGCATAACTCCCTGTTCCTGATATTTTTCTAAGAAAAGGGATGAAAAAGTTTCGAAATTGTTCATATCTTCAAAGATTTATTGTTAGTTGCATCCTCCGCCTAAGGCTTGATAGAGAGTGATAACGTTCGATATCTCCGAGAGATGATTCGTGATTTTGTTAATCTGAGCTTCCAGCAGTGTCTGTTGTGCCGTAAGTACTTCCAGGTAAGTGGTAGAACTGTGTTTCATGAGTAATTGGGTACTGTTAACGGCATCTTCCAGATGTTTTACCTGTTTGGTATAATTCAAGGTTTTGGCTTGAGTGTTTTTTACTGCACTTAAAGCGTTGTTTACCTCTATGCCGGCGTCGATGATGGTTTGTCGGAAGGTTAGTTCGGCTTCCTGTTGTGCCGCTTTGGAGATTTTCAGATTGGCCTTTAAAGTGCCTCGTTGAAAAATGGGTTGAAACAGGGAACCGAGAGCTTCGTATAAACTGTGGTGAAAATCATAGCTTCCCGTAATGGTCAGTGCAGGGTAAAAGGCTGCCCGTGCTTCCTGGGTTGAATAGAAAGCCTGAGCCAAAGTATATTCGGCTTGTTTTACATCCGGACGCTTGGATAAGACTTTCACGGGGATACCGATACGGATTATTTCGGGACTTTGCCATTCCTGCAGTTTCCCCCGTTCAATCGCATGAGGTTTTTCCCCCAGAAGACTGCAGAGTTCGTTCTCTGTTTTTTGAATTTCCTGACGGATATCGATCAGTTGATTGCAGACATTATAGTAATTGGCTTTAGTCTGTGAAAGAGCGGCTGCATTGTATTTGCCGGCTTCCATCAATCGCTGTGTGACAATGACATTCTGTTTCCAGGTTTCTTCAGTCTCTTCGTATGTGTTATATTGGGCATCTAAGGATAAAAGTGTGTAATAAGTGGTTGCTACGGTTGCTATCAGTTGTGAACGGACAGCTTGCCGGTAGGCTTCGCTCTGGAGCAAAGCTGCCTGTTTTTTCTTTTTGGCATTGCGTAGACTTCCAAATAAATCTATTTCCCAACTGGCATTGACTGGCAGTTGGACATCCCACCCATCGTTGTAACTGCTGGCGGGTGAAGCATCGAAAGAGGGCAGAAAAGCCAGTCGGGCGGCTTTGAGCGATGCCTGAGCCTCCTCGATCTTCAAAAGGGCGCATTGCAAATCGGTGTTGTTTTGCAATGCTTTTTCAATGAAAGATTGCAAATAGCTATCCTGAAAGAAATCCTGCCAATGCAATTCTCCGAGTGAGATCGTATCTGAGCTTGTTTTTGTTCCGTAGGCTCCTTCGGTTAACTCTTCGTATGGTGGTGTTTGGAAGGTATTGTATATGCCGCATCCGGACATGCTGATCGCCAATATAGCAGTGAAAATAAAACGGTGGATGCGATAGAAAATGTGTTTATTCATGGCTTTCTGTTTGTTTTCTGTGAATGATAAATCCGTATTTCTCCTGCATTTTTTGCAAAACGATGAAAAGAGGAGGGACGATAAATAGCAAAGCGATAGTTCCGAGGAGCATTCCACCGACCACTCCGGCTCCCAAGGTTCGGTTTCCGTTGGCGCTGGCACCGCTGGCGTAGAGTAGCGGTAACATTCCGAAGATCATGGTGAGCACTGTCATCAGGATCGGACGCAGGCGGACCAGGGCCGCATCGAAGGCTGCTTCCTGAATACTCATGCCTGCCGCCCGGCGCTGGGAAGCATATTCGGTGATCAGAATAGCGGTTTTTGCCAGCAGGCCGATAATCATGATCATACCGGTTTGGAGATAGATGTTGTTTTCTACATTGAAAATCCAGGCAGCGGCAAAACATCCGAAAATACCGAATGGAACAGAAAGGATGACAGCGAAGGGTACAAAGAAACTTTCGTACAATGAGCAAAGCAACAGGTATATAAATACAACGCAGACAATCAAAATAAAGACTGTATTGTTGGACTGGCTTTCTTCGCGGGAAGAACTACCGAATTCGTAACCGTATCCTTCGGGTAAGGTCGTTTCGGCAACTTCACGGATGGCCTGGATCACATCTCCGGTACTGTATCCTTCGGCCATGGTGACATTGGCGGAAATACTGTTGAACAGGTTGAAACGGCTCAAGCTTTCCGGACCATAAGTTTTAGTGAGCGTTACGAATTGACTGACCGGTGCCATATCATCTCCGTTTCGGAAGTAAATATTATCGAGGGAACTCTGATCTAAGCGGTGTTCGGGAGCGGCCTGGATCATTACCCGGTATACTTTGGAAAAACGGATGATGTTGGAAGCATAGATTCCTCCGTAGTATCCGGAAATGACATCCAGTATATCGGTGGCAGAAACGCCGGCCCGTTTGCATTTCGCTGCATCGACATCCACCACGTATTGTACGTAGTCGACTTTGAAGGAGCTGAAGGCAGCCATGACTTCGGGACGTTGATTCAAAGCAGAGAAGAAATCCTGGGAGATGTTATAGAAATCCCGGATTTCCCCGCCTTTTTTATCTTGCAGGTAGAGTTCTACGGCATTTCCTGTTCCATATCCGTCGATCATACTGGGCGCCATGATGAATATTTCCGCGTCAGTAATCTTTTGTGCATCCTGATTCATCCGATTCATGATAGCGGTAGACGAGTGTTCTTTGCCTTTCCGTTCTTTCCAATCCTTCAATTGGATGATCAGCATACCGCTGGATGATCCGGATCCTCCGGTCATACTGTGTCCGACTACTCTGGAATAGGCCTTGATTTCCGGATATGATTGGACGATTTTTTCTACCTGATCCATAATTTTGCCTGTAAACTGGGTATTGCTGCCTGGAGCTGTATTTACAGATACAAATAGTGTGCCGGTATCTTCATCGGGAATCAGTCCGCTTTTGGTATGTTTCATCAGAAGTCCGGTCAACAAGATAATACAGAATAACGACAGAACGACCAAACGTTTGTGTTTAAACATAAACTGTAAGCCTGATTTGTATTTGTTATGCAAGGCCAGATAGGAAATGTTGTAGGCTTTTTTTACCAAGGTGGTAAGGCGACGGTCTCTGGATTTTTTCTGTAGTAACAGAGCGCTTAATGCGGGGCTTAGGGTCAAAGCATTGATGGCTGAGATACCGACAGCTACGGCCATGGTCAGACCGAATTGTTTATAGAAGGTTCCACTTGTACCGCTCATGAAGGAAACAGGAATAAATACCGCCATAAATACGATGGTAGAGGTCAGAATGGCTGCAGTGATATCGTGCATGGCTGTCCGGGTCGCTTCTGCGGCATTGCTTTCTCCTTCTTCCATTTTAGTCTGTACGGCTTCCACCACGACAATGGCATCGTCGACAACTGTCCCGATGACCAAGATCAAAGCGAACAGTGTGAGAAGATTCAGACTGAATCCCAACAGATAGATGGCTGCAAACGTTCCAATCAGGGAAATCAACAGGGAAAGAGTCGGAATGAGTGTCAGTTTATAATCGTGCAGGAAGAAAAATACGACCAATACGACCAGTACGATGGCTTCCAACAGGGTTTTGATAACTTCGTGGATGGAAGCAAACAGGAAATCGTTGGTGTTTTGAAGATAAAGATAATCGATTCCTGGAGGAAAAGAAGTGGATACTTCTTCCAATAATTTTTCGATCTGGGTATTTATTTGGGTTGCATTGGAGCCGGCGGTCTGATTGATCATCATGGTTACGCCCGGATGGCCGTTGATGCCTCCGATGTAACTGTAATCCTGGTTCCCCAGTTCGATGGTCGCGATGTCCTTTAAACGGAGTACTTCTCCGTCCGCAGTTGAACGAACAACTAATTCGCCGAATTCTTCCGGTGTCTGATAGCGTCCTCTGTATTTAATGGTATAAGTAAATACATTGTCTGAGTTTTCTCCGAAAGATCCCATGGAAGCTTCGATGTTTTGTTCGTCCAATATGGCCGTGATGTCAGAAGGAATCAAATGATAATGGGCCATGCTTTCCGGATGGAGCCAGATGCGCATACTGTATGTGGCTCCCATGCAGCGGACTTCGCCGACACCTTCGATGCGTTGAATTTGAGGAACGAGATTGATGTTGATGTAATTGGTGATAAACGTTTCGTCGAATGAATCGTCCGGACTGTATATACCCAGGATGGCCAAAGTACTGATTTGGCGTTTTTCTACGGTAATGCCGATTTTGGTTACTTCGCTTGGAAGTTGTCCCTGGGCTTCCGAGGTTTTATTTTGTACGTTGACGGCTGCCTGGTCAGGGTCTGTGCCTTGTTTAAAGTAAATGTTGATGCTGGCAGACCCTGAGGTCGCTGTGGATTCCATATAGGTCATGTTTTCTACGCCATTGATGGCTTCTTCCAAGGGAACGATCACCGCTTTTTGGACAGTTTCGGCGCTGGCGCCGGTGTAGGAGGCGGAAACATGAACCGTTGGAGGGGCGATGTCCGGAAACTTCTCAATGGATAAGGACTGTAGTGCCAATAGTCCTAAAAATACAATGCCAATAGAGATACAGATGGCCAGTACGGGACGTTGTATAAATTTATTTCCTTTCATGATTGCTTTATTTTATCGTGTCTGTTTCTCCTGTTTTTTTCACAGGCATACCGTTTTTTAATAGCCCGGCTCCAGAAGCGATGATTTCATCTCCAACCTGTAGTCCGTCGGTTACAATATATTCTTTCCCGTCATTGAGGGGGGATACTGTTATCTGGGTCGTTTGAGTGATGCCGTCTATGACCCGATAGACGAATATTTTGTCTTGTAATTCAAATGTAGCTTCCTGGGGTATCAGTATGATCGGACGGTAAGTTGTCGGTATGACAATGTTCCCATTCGCGCCACTATGGAGTAAACGTTCTGGGTTGGGAAAAACAGCCCGCAAGGAGGCGGTTCCTGTATTTTCATTGATCACCCCGCTGATACTGACGATCCGGCCCTTGTGTTCGTATAGTTTTCCATTGTTCAATTTCAGTTGTATATCCGGCATTTCTTCCAGGGCTTTTTCCAGTGTTCCGTACTGTTCGGCCATTTCCAACAATTGATTTTCATTGATGGAGAAATAGACATACATTTCCGAGTTATCGGATACTACGGTTAGGGGGTCACTCATGGAGGAGTTGACCAGTGTCCCTTCGCGATAGGGTAAGCTGCCGATGACTCCATCTGCGGGGCTTTTGACCTCCGTATAGGAAAGATTGTTTTCCGCATCGATTTTTTGTGCTTCCATTTGGGCCAGGGTTGTTTCTGCTGTACGTAAAGCATTGTGGGCAGTTTCCAGTTCATATTTTGAAACAACCTGATGATTATACAACTCTTGAGTATTATCATAATCCAATCGGGCAGAAGCAACTCCTACCTTAGCAGCTTCGTAATTGGCGTTAGCGACACGCAAGGCTGCCTGATAGGGCACTTGGTCGATGACAAACAGTATTTGACCTTTTTGGACAATTTCACCTTCTGTTACTCTGACATCGGTGATTTTTCCGGATACTTCTGCATAAATATTGATGTCCTGACGTCCGCGAATAGTGGCAGAATAAGATGTCCATACTGTTTTTTCACCATTTTGTACAGAAAATATCGGATATTCTTTTCCGCTGTTCTGAAGAGTTTCCTGTTTGCAGGAAATAAAGAACAGCAATCCGATTGCGACCCAGTAACGATTGCTTTTGAACCACATATCTATTTATTTTTAAGTTTATAATCGTATTGTCGGGTGCGAAATAAGAAAATATACCTTGTTTTGTTTATAGTCATATCTGCATGGATTTGGTTCAAAACAAAACAACAAAGCTTGATTAAACAGTTTTAAGTTTATTGAATAAGGATTATTTTATTTTTACTTTTTGTATATAATCACTATTTTTGAAATCGTTTGAGAAAAGGAGATTCCTTGTATGTGAATGAACTCTTAATAATATAAAACTTATGGAACAAGAAGAACAAAAGCTAAATTCGTTGCCCGACAATGCATATCGGGAATTGAAGCCTGGAGAGGAATACAAGCCGATTATGCCGGCAAATTCGCATCCCAAAGAGGTGACGACTTATTCGGTAATATTCGGTATCGTGATGGCGATTATCTTTTCTGCTGCTGCGGCATATTTGGGATTGAAGGTCGGACAGGTTTTCGAGGCTGCTATTCCGATAGCGATTATTGCGGTGGGATGCGGTAATCTGATGAAGAAAAACAATATGCTGGGACAAAATGTGATCATTCAGTCCATCGGTGCCAGTTCCGGCGTGATTGTCGCAGGGGCTATTTTTACTCTTCCGGCCTTATATATTCTTGGGTTGGATGCCAAGTTCTATCAGATATTTTTGTCTTCCTTACTGGGAGGATTACTGGGTATCTTGATGCTGATTCCTTTCCGGAAATATTTTGTAAAAGATATGCATGGTAAATACCCTTTCCCGGAAGCAACCGCTACGACTGAAGTACTGGTTTCCGGAGAGAAAAAGGGTAATCAGGCGAAATTGCTGGCAGTCAGCGGTCTGGTGGGGGGCTTATATGATTTCTTTATCAGTACTTTCGGTTGGTGGACAGAGACGATCTCTACCCGGATAATGGGTTGGGGAGAGGTGTTGGCAGAAAAAACCAAATTGGTATTTAAAGTGAATACGGGGGCTGCTGTACTGGGATTGGGGTATATCGTCGGTTTGAAATATGCGGCGATTATTTGTGCCGGTTCGTTTGCCGTATGGTTTGTGCTGATTCCTTTCCTGAGTTATTTTGCCGATGGACAGACTGTCGCTGTCGGGGAGGGTGTTTCGGTATTGATTCGTGATATGTCGCCCGAACAGATTTTTACCAATTATGCTCGTCATATCGGTATTGGAGGTATTGCCATGGCCGGGATTATCGGTATTATCCGTTCTTCCGGTATTATTAAACAAGCCTTGGGATTGGCTGTCAAAGAATTGGGTGGAAAGAAAAGCGGTGAGGTTGCTACCGAGCGTACTCAGCGTGATCTTTCCATGAAGTTTATTCTGATCGGTTTGCTGGCTACTTTGATTACGACTTTTATTTTCTTCCAGTTCGGAGTTTTGAATAATCTTTTCCAGACGATTGTCGCTATTTTGATTGTATTCATCATTTCTTTCCTTTTCACGACAGTGGCAGCCAATGCGATTGCCATTGTAGGTACCAACCCTGTTTCCGGCATGACGTTGATGACTTTGATTCTGGCTTCGTTGGTGTTGGTCAGTGCCGGATTGAGCGGAACAAACGGAATGATGGCTGCCATGGTGATCGGTGGGGTTGTCTGTACGGCTTTGTCAATGGCTGGCGGTTTTATTACAGACTTGAAAATCGGTTACTGGATCGGTACGACGCCTGTTAAACAGGAACGCTGGAAATTTTTGGGAACAGTGGTTTCTGCTGCAACTGTTGCCGGAGTGATGATGATTCTGAATCAGACATACGGTTTTGTCGGAGAAAATGCCCTGGTGGCACCTCAGGCCAATGCGATGGCGGCTGTCATCAAACCCTTGATGGAAGGTGGGGCTACTCCCTGGATGTTGTATTTTGCCGGTGCGGCTTTGGCTTTGATCCTGACGATGATCGGTGTACCTGCTTTGGCTTTTGCGCTGGGTATGTTTATTCCGCTGGATCTGAATACTCCGCTGTTGATCGGTGGATTGATCAGTTGGTATGTATCGACACGGAGCAAGGATGAAAAGGTGAACAAGATGCGTCGTGAAAGAGGAACCCTCATCGCTTCCGGATTTATTGCGGGAGGTGCTTTGATGGGAGTAATCAGTGCCGTTTTGAAATATGCCGGTGCAGACTGGTATTCTTCCTGGAGCGGAGCCGAATGGTTGGCTGTAGTGATGTATGTTCTGATCATCGGATATTTTATTTGGGATTCTTTACGGGCCAAAGAAAGTGAATGATGTTATTATTAATTAGATAAATTGAATTTATGGAACTGAAAGAACGTTTTTTGAAATATGTCGGATTTGATACGCAAAGCGATCCGGAGAGCGAGACTTTTCCTTCCACCGCGAAACAGTTGATATTGTTGAATTATCTGGCAGAGGAAATGAAAGACCTCGGGCTTGAAGAGGTCGATATGGATGCCAATGGGTATGTAATGGGAACTATCCCGGCTACACCGGGCTACGAAGATCGGCCGGTGATCGGTTTTATCGCTCATGTGGATACCAGTCCGGATATGAGTGGGGCGAATATTCACCCTCAGATCATTGAGAATTACGAAGGGGGGGATATTCGTTTGAATGAACATTTGGTGATGTCCGTGGCTGATTTTCCGGAACTGCCTTTCTTTAAAGGTCATACGTTGATTACTACTGATGGAACGACTTTGTTGGGTGCGGATGATAAGGCCGGGGTTGCTGAGATTATGACTGCTGCCGAATATCTGATTCAGCATCCGGAATTGAAACACGGAAGAATACGGATTGGATTCACGCCGGATGAAGAGATCGGGCGGGGAGTTGATTTCTTTGATGTAAAACATTTTGGGGCCCGTTTTGCCTATACGGTTGACGGAGGATTCGAAGGAGAGTTGGAATACGAGAATTTCAATGCAGCCAGTGCAAAAATTGAGGTTCAGGGGAGAAATATTCATCCGGGATATGCGAAGGATAAAATGATCAATGCTTTGCAGCTGGTGTGTGAATTGAACAGTTTACTGCCGGTTTGCCAACGTCCGGAGCATACGGAAGGATATGAAGGTTTTTATCATCTGATCAGTTTGAAGGGAGAGGTTGAGAATGCTTCCAGCGAATACATTATCCGGGATCATTCCCGTGTGAAATTTGAAGAGAAAAAACGCTTTTTACAGGCGGCCGTTGCTTTGCTGACCGAGAAATACGGGGATGGCGTGATCAAATTGACGCTTCGGGACCAGTATTACAATATGCGTGAAATGGTCGAGCCTTATCCGGAATTGATTGACAAAGCTTTTCGGGCAATGGAGAAGGCCGGTGTAACGCCGATTGTGCGACCGATTCGGGGTGGAACCGATGGCGCCCGTCTGTCATATATGGGATTGCCTTGTCCGAATCTCTTTACCGGAGGCATGAATTTTCACGGGAAGTATGAATATTGTTCGTTGAATACCATGCAGAAGGCGATGCAGACGATTTTAAACTTAATCGAGCTTTGGGCAAAATAAGATAGAGAAACTCCATGATAAAGCCCCCCAAAAGTTTTACAGACTTTGGGGGGCTATTTATATCAGGTAAAACCTGTTTTTATCCTAAGAAGGAAAGCAGAATACCGGCTGCTACTGCAGAACCGATCACTCCGGCTACATTGGGTCCCATTGCATGCATCAACAGGAAGTTACCCGGGTTGGCTTCCTGACCTACAGTCTGTGAAACACGGGCAGCCATAGGCACAGCAGAAACACCGGCTGAACCGATCAGCGGATTGATCTTGTTCTTCAGGAACAAATTCATGAATTTTGCCAATAATACTCCTCCTGCACTACCCAAGGAGAATGCTATGATACCGATCACCAGGATCGCCAGTGTCTGGTAATTCAAGAAAGCGCTGGCTGTTGTGGTAGCTCCTACGGAGATTCCCAAGAAAATAGTTGTGATGTTCATCAGTTCGTTTTGAACGGTTTTGCTCAGACGTTCCACGACACCACTTTCACGCATGAGGTTTCCTAACATCAAACAGCCGATTAGCGGAGCGGCAGAAGGTAACAACAAGGATACAAATACTGTTACGACAATCGGGAAAATGATCTTTTCCGTTTTGGATACTTTACGCAATTGTTTCATCACAATTTCACGTTCCTTTTGTGTTGTCAGCATTCTCATGATAGGTGGCTGGATAACCGGTACCAGTGCCATATATGAATAGGCAGCGACGGCAATCGGTCCCAACAGGTTCGGAGCCAATTTAGAAGTCAGATAAATGGCTGTCGGTCCGTCAGCACCGCCGATGATACCGATAGAACCTGCTTCTGCATAGTTGAATCCCAGTACTAAAGCACCCAGGAAAGTGGCAAAGATACCGATCTGGGCAGCGGCACCCAACAGGAAACTTTTGGGATTTGCCAACAGCGGACCGAAATCGGTCATGGCACCTACACCGATGAAAATGACGCAGGGGTAAATACCGAGTTTGACACCCAGGTATATGTAGTCTAACAATCCAACGTTGTTGGCGTCTACAAAATCAGGCCAATGGATGTGGCCGCCTTCAAACAGTTCCGGATGGTAAAGTCCGGCGCCGGGCAGGTTGGTCAACAACATACCGAATGCGATCGGCAGTAACAACAGAGGCTCGAATTTTTTTACAATGGCCAGGTACATCAGAAAACAAGCGATGGCGATCATGACCAGACACCACCAGTTGCCATCTACGAGACGGGCAAACCCCGTGTCGTTCATAAATTTACTGAGGCTTTCTCCCAGATTTTCTTCCTGGGCCTTTGCGATAAAGGGAGTAATGAGAAGTCCCAGAAAGGCGGTCAGTCGAAAAAGAGATTTCTTTATTTGTTTCATTGCTAACGATTTTACTGTGAATTATTGCAGATCGATCAGCTTATCATCCTGAGCAACGGTTTGTCCCGTTGTCACATGAATGGCTTTCACCTGTCCGTCTTTGCTAGCCATGATGCTGTTTTCCATTTTCATGGCTTCCATGACAATTAAAGTATCTCCTCGTTTTACCTGATCGCCGACTTTCACATTGATCGTCATGATTGTTCCCGGAAGCGGAGCTTTTACACAAGTGGTGTTGGAGGCTGCTGCTGGGGGAGTCACATGTACCTGTGGAGCTGCACCCGGAGTGGTTGATTTACGGGTTACCGGAGTGGTTGTCACCACATTTTTGCTCTCATAATTCACATCATATGATATCCCGTTTACTTCTACGTTCGCTTTATTATGATCCGTAACATTCACAGTGACTTCATAACTATTTCCGTCGATCGTGATTTTAAATTTATTCATAATTGTCTATTATTTACTTGATAAAAGTATTTCTCATGCTGTAAATTTTGGAACTCCACGGAGAATAGCGTTTTTCAACTTCCTGAATGGTAATTACGTGGGGTTCTTCATCATGGGCGTTGTAATACAGATGCATTGCCATGGCAATAGCTGCCTGTTCATGCGGTGTCGGATGTGTTTCTGTGGTCGCCACTGTATGCGATTCAGAGGCACTTTTTACACTTCCGGTCAGACCGTTGATGATTTTGGTTTGCAGACCGATGATCCAAATCAAAACAATCAGCAGTAAAAAAACGACACCCATTCCCATTCCTGTGACCAGTAGCGCAAAGCCCCAGTCGATAGCTAACATTGTCATATGATCGAATTATAAAGGTATGTTAGAATGTTTTTTCATCGGATTGGTAATACGTTTGGTCTGTAAAGACTGGAACGCGCGGATGACGCGGAAACGGGTATTACGCGGTTCGATGACATCGTCGATATAACCGTAAGAAGCTGCTTTGTAGGGATTGGCGAATGTATTGTTGTATTCTTCTTCCTTCTCCGCAACGAATTTTGCTTTTTCTTCCGGATCGGTAATGGCTGACATTTCTTTTCCGTATAATACTTCGATGGCTCCTTTGGCTCCCATCACGGCAATCTGAGCTGTCGGCCAAGCATAGTTGAAGTCTCCGCGTAATTGTTTACAGGACATTACATCGTGGGCTCCTCCGTAAGATTTACGTAGGGTTACCGTTACTTTGGGTACGGTAGCTTCTCCGTATGCGAACATCAGTTTGGCTCCGTGGGTGATGATACCGCCATATTCCTGTACACGTCCCGGCAAGAATCCCGGCACATCGACCAATGTTAAGATTGGAATATTGAAGCAGTCGCAGAAACGCACGAAACGGGCTGCCTTACGGGATGCTTCGATATCGAGTACACCGGCATAGAAACTGGGCTGGTTGGCAATAACTCCGACAGAACGGCCGCCCATCCGGCAGAAGCCGACAATGATATTACGGGCATAACGTTTGTGTACTTCCAGGAATTTGCCGTTGTCGACGATGGCTTCGATAACTTCCAGCATGTTATAAGGCAAATTCGGATTATCCGGAATCAAGCTGTTCAGTTTGTCTTCCAGACGGTCGATCGGGTCATTGCATACCATCATCGGAGCCTCTTCCAGGTTGTTGGACGGTAAATAGGAAAGCAGATCCCGGATCAGGGAGATACCTTCTTCTTCATTGTCAACCATGAAATGAGAAACCCCTGATTTGGTGGAATGAACTTCTGCACCTCCCAGGTCTTCTGTCGTGATATCCTCGCCGGTAACGGTCTTTACTACTTTCGGTCCGGTGACAAACATGTAGGATGTCTGATCGGTCATCAGAATAAAGTCGGTCAGGGCGGGAGAGTATACAGCACCACCGGCACAAGGGCCGAAAATGGCTGATATCTGAGGAATCACTCCGGATGCCAGAATGTTGCGTTCAAAAATTTCTGCATATCCGGCCAAAGAGTTTACTCCTTCCTGAATACGGGCACCTCCCGAGTCGTTTAAGCCGATGATCGGGGCACCGACAGTCATTGCCTTGTCCATCACCTTACAGATTTTCTGCGCCAGCATTTCAGAGAGTGCTCCTCCGAATACGGTGAAGTCCTGTGCGAATACAAATACGATACGTCCATTAATGGTTCCCTGTCCGGTAACGACTCCGTCGCCTAAGAATTTCGTTTTTTCCATTCCGAAATTGTTGCAACGGTGAGTGATGAACATATCAAATTCTTCGAAACTGTCTTCATCCAGCAACATGGCAATTCTTTCCCGGGCCGTATATTTCCCTTTTTTGTGCTGAGAGTCGATACGTTTTTCTCCTCCGCCTAATTTCGCTTGAACTCTTAAGTCAATCAGTTCTTTGACTTTATCTTGATTAGTGGCCATAAATATTTATTTTACATTTAAATGTCTGAAAATCTCTAAGCTTTGAAAAATGGAAAACGTCAAAAAGGACTTATCGTAAATAGCTCTTTTGACGCTTTCGATTTTTAAATGCTTTTTACCTGATTATTTTTTTCCGCAAAGTTCTGTCAATACCCGGTTGGTAGATTTCGGGTGAAGGAATCCGATCTGCAAACCTTCGGCTCCACCACGCGGAGCTTTGTCAATCAGCTGACATCCGGCTTCTTCAGCGTCTTTGAGTGCCTGTGCCACGTCTTCTACTGCAAAAGCCATGTGATGCATGCCTCCGCCATTTTTTTCTACGAATTTTCCAATGGGACCTTCCGGATCGGTTGATTCCAACAATTCTATTTTTGTTTGACCGATTTGGAAAAAGGCTGTTTTTACTTTTTGATCTTTAACTTCTTCTACAGCGTAACATTTCAGTCCCAGTACATTTTCATAAAATGGAATAGCTTCCTCTAAACTTTTTACGGCAATACCGATGTGTTCAATATGAGTCGGTTTCATGATCATTAAATTGATTTGTTAATAAATTATATTTTTAAAATATTTGAAATTCATGGTTTTGTGTTGTATAACATATTTTTTAATACGCAATAACCCTTGTTTCGAAAACGTTATATTCAAAAATCGTTCCAAAATTACGTATTGTTCTTACGATTATCAAACAAAATCGGAAGATTATTTTTACTTTTTTGAGTTTAGAATTGTTTTAAATAAGATTGAAGTTTCGATATTTGAAAAAAAGAGGAATTTAAAAGATTTGAGAAAACTTTTTGTTAAATCGTTCGTATGAAATTGAAATTTTCGTTCAAAATTGTTCAATTCAACCCAAGTGTCTATGAATAAACAGAAATTGGCGGTTCTTTCACTTGCTTCGATTGGTTTGGTAGCCAGTTGCTTGCCCTGGTACCGGTCGCTTTCTTTGGGATTGCTTTCCGGTATGAATCTGGCTGGATGTTTTACTTTTATTTTGTTTCTGGCTGTCGTTTTTTTTGTTTTTCGAAAAAATGCATTTAAAGCCTTGTCAAGAGGAGAGTGTTGTTGTATTAATGTGTGCAGTGTATTTGCCTCTCTGATTGTTATGTGGCGAATGACTGATGTTTGGTTTGTTCAAGAAGGGTGGTTTGTGCTGGGAGGGGAAATGACTGGAATGATGGGATCTCAGGTGCGGATAGCCTATGGAGCCTGGATTGCTTTTGGTACGGGAATCTCGATCCCAGTCATTGAATATTTGCTGCGAAAAAAGACGCTTGGATGAATTTGAAAAAAACTTTTGCCTTTTTGTTTTTTACTGTGAGTCTTTTTCTTTATTTTGTGACACCTTTCAAAAGATTCATTAAAATGATATAATATGTTTGATGCAAGTATTTACAAAAACAGACGTCTTCGTCTGAAAGAAAAGATGCAGAACGGTTTGGTTCTGATTTTGGGAAATGGAGAAGCTCCGGCCAATTATACGGATAATACCTATAAATTCCGTCAGGATAGTTCGTTTTTATATTTTTTCGGTTTGAACATGCCCGGTTTTGCCGGAGTGATCGATATCGATTCCGGAGAGGAGTATCTTTTTGGAAATGATGTGGATATGGACGATATTATCTGGATGGGACCGCAACCCTTGGTGAAAGAACTGGCAGCTCGGGTGGGTGTTGTTCATTCGGCTCCTTTTGCTCAGTTGGCGGTATGTTTGAAAACCGCGATAGCCCAGGGACGTCGGATTCATTATTTGCCTCCTTACCGTTATCGGAACGTTTTGTTGTTGGAGGATCTATTGGGAATTCATTCCGCTTTTGTCAAGGAATATGCATCTTTGGAATTGATCCAAGCGGTGGTGGCTTTGCGTTCTGTCAAGGAAGCCTGTGAAATCGAAGAGATCACCAAGGCTTGCAATATCGGTTACGAAATGCATACAGCTGCCATGCGGAATTGCAAGCCGGGAGTAAAGGAACAGTATATTGCCGGTTTGATCGAAGGAATTGCCGCATCTTATGGCAGTATGGTTTCTTTCCCGGTTATTTTGTCTCAGCATGGGGAGACGCTTCATAATCATGATCACAGTCAGTTGTTGCAGGAGGGACGTCTGATGTTGACGGATGCCGGAGCTGAAGCCGAATCGAATTATTGTTCCGATTTTACACGTACGATTCCTGTCGGTGGAAAATTCACTTCCCGTCAGAAAGAGGTGTATAATGTTGTGCTGGCTTGTAATAATAAGGCGATTGAGATTGCCAAGCCGGGGGTAACCTATCAGTATGTACATCTGGAAATATGCAAAGTATTGGCTCAGGGTCTGAAAGATTTGGAACTGATGAAAGGAAATGTAGAAGAGGCTGTTGCGGCCGGTGCACATGCTTTGTTCATGCCTCATGGATTGGGGCATATGATGGGATTGGATGTACATGATATGGAAGATCTGGGTCAGATCTATGTCGGTTATGACGATGAAACTCGACCCATCAATCAGTTTGGAACCTCTTCTTTGCGGATGGGACGCCGTTTGCAGGAGGGATTTGTGATTACGGATGAACCGGGCTGTTATTTTATTCCGGCATTGATTGATCAATGGCGGGAGCAGGGAATGCACAAAGAATTCCTGAATTATGACAAAATTGAGACATTCAAAGATTTCGGCGGTATCCGTATCGAGGACGATATTTTGATTATTCCGGGCGGATCGCGTTTCTTGGGAGACAAACGTACGCCGGTTACTGTCGAGGAGATTGAAACCTTTATGGGGGCATAACCGATTTCCGGGATAACTTTTCCCGGAAATTTTTTTCTAAGCCAGGAAAAAACATTAATTTAGAGACCCGTTTCCAAGAAATAAAGTAAATTATAAAATATTGAATTTATGAAGTTTATCGTATCGAGCAATACATTGCTGACCCGTTTGCAGGCGGTGAGTAAGGTGATCGGAGGAAAACCCGTTCAACCGATTCTGGATAATATCTTGTTAGTGGCTAAAGATGGGGTTTTGTATGCAACTGCCTCTGATAAAGAGACAACAATGGAAGCCCGGATAGAATTGGAGAGTCTCGAAGAAGAAGGACGAATCACCATCCCTGCAAAGATATTGTTGGATATTCTGAAAGAATTTCCCGAACAACCCTTGACATTCGATATCAATACGGATACGAATGAGGTGAAAATCATTTCGGAGAGAGGTGAATTTTCCGTTCCTGGAGAGAGTGCGGAGGATTACCCGATGCAGACAGCCATGAATGACAGTTGTGTGGATATGATTTCTAAATGCGGTTTACTGTTGGACGGAATTGTAAAGACGGTTTTTGCGACGGCAAATGATGACTTGCGTCCGGTTATGAATTGCATTCTGATCGAAATGAACGAGGATCATTTTACCTTTGTCGCTTCGGATGCCCATAAATTAGTGCGTTACAAACGTTTTGACGCCAAGAGTGAAAATGGACAATATGCCTTGATTTTGCCGAAGAAACCGGCTTTGATGCTGAAAAATATTCTTCCGAAGGATGATTCAGAATTGAGATTCTCTTTTAATGAGAAAATGGTTTGTTTTGTATTTGGAAATTATAAAATGACTTCTACTTTGGTGGAAGGGCGTTTCCCGAATTACAATTCTGTGATTCCGCAAAACAATCCCAAGAAAATGCTGATCGAAAAGAAAGAGTTGTACAACTCTTTGCGACGGGTTTCTGTGATGGCCAATCAGGCTAGTAATCTGGTGAAATTTGAGCTTTCCGAGAATCAACTCGTTATTTCGGCACAGGATATGGATTATTCCATGTCCGGACACGAAACTTTGAATTGTCAGTATGAGGGGGAGAGTATTGCCATTGGCTTCAAGTCTCCTTTTGTGCTGGAAATTCTTTCCAATATTGAGTCGGAAAATGTGATATTGGAACTTTCCGATCCGACACGGCCCGGTTTATTCCTGCCTTTCGAAAATGAAGATCAGGACGAAGATCTGGTCATGTTGTTGATGCCGATGATGGTTTAACCGAAAGAAAAGATATGAGTCGAAAGGGACGTTATGCGTTCTTTTCGACTTTTCCATGTTTAAATCTTTTAAAAGTCTGCCATGAAATTGAATTTAGCAAATCCCATTGTTTTTTTTGATCTTGAAACTACCGGAGTCAATATTGTCAAAGATCGGATCGTAGAAATTTCTGTATTGAAAGTGTATCCGAACGGGAAGGAAGAGCAAAAGACGATCCGGGTGAATCCGGAGATGCATATTCCGGAGGAAGCTTCGGCCATTCACGGGATTTATGATGAAGATGTCAAGGATTGTCCGGTTTTTAAAAACATTGCAAAAGAGTTGGCCCGTTATATAGAGGGATGCGATTTGGGCGGTTTCAATTCCAATCGTTTTGATATTCCTCTGTTGGCTGAAGAATTTTTGCGGGCTGACGTGGATTTTGACATGAGTAAGCGGAAATTCGTCGATGTGCAGACTATTTTCCACAAAATGGAGCAACGGACTTTGTCGGCTGCTTACAGTTTTTATTGCCACAAATCTTTGGAGGATGCCCATACGGCTGCTGCCGATACCATGGCGACTTATGAAGTGTTGATGGCCCAGTTGGATCGTTATCAGGACAAACTGGAGAACAATATCGATTTCTTGAGTAAATTCTCTACCCAAAATAAAAATGTGGACTTTGCCGGTTTTATCATTTATGACGATAAAGGGGTAGAGGTATTCAATTTCGGCAAAAACAAAGGGATATCCGTTGAAAAGGTGCTTAAAGAACAGCAGGGATATTATGATTGGATGCAGAAGAGCGATTTCCCGCTTTATACCAAAAAAGTACTGACCAAAATAAAATTGAGAAGTACGGGTTTACTGAAGGGTGAATAGCTTGATAAGTGCTGATGTGTATATTCAGATCGGACTTCTTCTTTGATATTTAGAAAAAAGAAGAGTTTGCAGATGCAGTTAAGTTTACAAAGATAAAATAGGTTCAGGAATAGCGTCGCGGATAGCGCAACAGAATGGCCAATAGGGCGGATATACCGATGAGCATGGGATAATACAGATATTGGATGATGGAAATCGGAGAGAGGGAAGCCAGGCCTGCGGCAATGAGCATTTGGGCGCCGTAGGGGAGGAGACCTTGAATAAAACAGGAAAAGATATCCAATAGGCTGGCTGATTTCCGATAGTCGATTCCCAGTTTGTCTGCCATTTTTTTGGCGATGGGGCCGATGGTGATGATGGCGATGGTATTGTTGGCTGTACAGAGGTTGGCCAGACTCACCAGAGCGGCAATGCTCAATTCTCCGCTTCGTTTGGAGTGAATGCGGTGGGTCAGTTTGTTGATGATGTAGTCGATGCCTCCGTTGTAGCGGATCATTTCAAGCATTCCTCCTGCCAGGAGGGTAATGATGATTAATTCTCCCATTCCGGTAATGCCTTCCCCCATGGCTCCCAACCAACCGAAAAAATCAAAACCGGCGGTGAGTACACCGATAATGCCGGTGGAGATAATACCGAGTAGCAATACCAGTATGACGTTTATTCCGGCCAATGCTGCAATCAATACCAGCAGATAAGGGAGAACTTTGATCCACTCTATGCTGTTTTCAGGGGTCGGTACATGCGTGTGCATACCGGCAAAGATGTAGTAAACAAAAAGTAGTACGGCTGCCGGCAAGACAATCAGACTGTTGACTTTAAATTTGTCTTTCATTTGGCACTCCTGGGTTTGGGTGGCTGCAATGGTGGTATCGGAGATGAAAGAAAGATTATCGCCGAAAAAAGAGCCTCCGACGACGATGGCTACCAGATAGGCCGTTTCGATCCCGGTCTGTTCGGCGATGCCGACAGCTACCGGCGTGAGCGCGACGATGGTCCCGACAGAAGTTCCCACAGACAGGGAAATGAAGCATGCTGCGATGAAAATACCGGCAAACAGCAGATTTTCGGGAAGTATGTGTAAGGTGAGATTCACCGTCGCATCGATGGCTCCCATGGTTTTTGCCGACTGGGCGAATGCCCCTGCCAACATGAAAATCCAGATCATCAGCAAAATGTTTTTATCTGAGGCTCCCATGGAAAAGCGGGTTATTCTCGCACTTAGACTCATGCCTCGGGTCATTGCTACGGCTGTTACGGCTGAGATGAGAAATGCAACCGTAATGGGCACCTTGTAGAAGTCATTGACAATGATAGAGATAATCAGGTATATTCCCAAAAAAACAAATAATGGGGTCAGTGCCAGTAAAGACGGTTTGTGTGTATATCGATCCATTTTCAGCGTGATTACTTTGGTAGCTGCGCTTACTTTTTTTAATCAACATGTCTTGAAAAGAAAATGTAGATATTCATGTAATTGTCTGAACATCTACATTTTGGATGCCTTTTTAGCTTTGTGATTCAGGCGGGATTCGAACCCACGACCTACGGCTTAGAAGGCCGTTGCTCTATCCAGCTGAGCTACTGAACCAGTATTTTTCATTGGCGGTGCAAATATATGTTTTAATACTCGTATTTCAAAAGAAAATAACTGTTTTTTTATTTAAATATTGAGAACAGAGCCGATTTACTTTGAAAGAAAATAAATGAGAAAAATGAACAAAAAAAATTATTGAAATAATAATGATTTTTTTTGGGAATATATAAATAAAGTATTACTTTTGTGCTGTCATAAAAAACGACCATTGTCCAATGGTGTAATGGCAGCACAACAGATTCTGGTCCTGTTTGTCCAAGTTCGAGTCTTGGTTGGACAACTCCTCAAGCCTGATTTTTGATCAGGCTTTTTTATTTCAGGTATCTTCAGCTAATTCATTGATTTTCAATTTTTCGAAATATTGTAAAACTGGACTGTTTTTAATATATTTGTTTGTTGACTTTGAGTATGATGTTAAAACAAATGGTTATGGGTGAAAAAATGAGTTCCGGGGAAGAATTTAAATATCATTATAAATATCCGCATCCCAGTGTTACTACCGATTGCGTGATCTTTGGATTTGATGGGAAACAATTGAAGATATTGCTTGTGCAGCGGGGCCGGGAACCATACAAAGGTCGATGGGCATTTCCTGGCGGTTTTCTGAACATAGATGAAAGTGCCGAGGAGGGGGCTTTGCGGGAATTGCGGGAGGAAACCGGTTTGCAGACTGCTTGTGTCAGACAGTTCCACACTTTTTCAGCACTGAACCGTGATCCTCGCGAACGGATCATTACCATCGCCTATTATGCTTTGGTGAAATGGCAGGAGGTAAAAGGTGCCGATGATGCTGCAGAGGCAAAATGGTTTACACTCCATGAAGTGCCAGTTTTGGCTTTCGATCATGATCTGATGCTTGATATGGCATTAAAGGCATTACGGCGTCAGCTTTATTTTGAATTTGTAGGTTGGGAACCATTGTCGGAGAATTTTACCCTGAAAGAGTTGCAATACCTTTATGAAGAGATCGGTGGCGAGAAGTTTGGGGAGTGTAGCTTGGTAACTGAATGAACGGTTTGAAAATTTGATTTGTATGTTAGGGGCAATTATCGGGGACATGGTCGGTTCGACAAGAGAGTGGCACAATGTGAAAACGGAGGAATTTGAATTGCTTCCGCCGGGTAGTCATTTTACAGATGATACTGTAATGACTTTGGCTGTGGCGGAATGGTTGATGGCCGAGGAAAAACACACTGAACAGCGCTTGATTGACAGCATGCAGGACTTGGGAAGACGTTATTTCGATGCCGGTTATGGGAGAATGTTTCGTTGTTGGTTGCTGAGCGATCATCCGCAGCCTTACGGCAGTTTTGGAAATGGTTCGGCCATGCGTGTAAGTCCTGTGGGACTGTATGCCCGTTCTTTGGAAGAAGCTTTGGATTTGGCTCAAATTTCTGCAGCGGTTACGCACAATCATCCGGAGGGAATCAAAGGAGCCCAGGCTGTTGCCGCTTGTATTTATTTGAATAAAATAGGAAAGTCCAGAATGGGAATCAGGCAATATGTAGAAAATCATTTTGGATATGACCTGAATTTTTCTTTGGAAAAGTTGCGGGACAGTTACATGTTCGATGAAACTTGTCAGGGAAGTGTTCCTGTCGCTATTATGGCTTTTTTGCAACGCAACGGAGAGGAAGCGGCTTTGCGGCTTGCCATATCGATGGGTGGTGATTCCGATACGATTGCCTGTATGACTGCTGCCATCGCCCTGGCGGGAAAGATATCCAATATGGATTTTGCAGAGAAAATCTGGCAACAGTGTGAAAGTTTATTGCCTCCGGATTTGCTGGATATTGCCAGGCGTTTTGAGGCTTTTATGGATGGTTCCGCTAAAGCATAAGGTTTGTTTGCATGGATGAGGGCTGTCTCGAGAGATATCGAAATAAATTATAAAAAAGAGCGTAACGAATAAATCAACAAATCGTTACGCTCTTTTGTAAGCAAATTATTTTACGCTTTTATTTGGTTGCGTTTTCCAGACGTTTCATCATAGTGAAGATGAACAGGGCTGAGATCAGACAGAGTACAATCAGGATAGACCACAATGCCCACAATTCCATGTGTCCCCACAGCATACCGATAATGGATACCAGGTAGTTACCGACAGCGGTAGCTCCGAACCACAAGCCCATCATAAGACCTTTGTATTTAGGAGGAGCTACTTTTGATACGAAGGAGATACCCATCGGAGAAAGGAATAATTCCGCAAAAGTCAATACTAAGTAGGTGTTTATCAAAACTGACGGAGATACGAGCAGGTCGTTGGCAACTAAAGTTGCTCCATTGGGATTCGGTGTCGGCAATCCCATTGAACAAGCTGCCATTACGGCAAAACCGACCGCTGCAATCAACATACCGATACCGATTTTACGGGGTGCAGAGGGCTCTTTACCTCTCTTGGCCAGTGCACCGAATACTGCCAGTGATACTGGGGTCAATGCAACTACGAAGAACGGGTTAAACTGCTGGAACATCTGTGGAAGGACTTCGATGGAAGAACCCGGTTCCAGTGACATGTATTTGTAAAGCAGGATACCAATGGAAAGAACAGCTACTATGGCAGAAATGAGTTTTGATTTTGCCTTTTTTGATTGGAATAGAGAGAAAAGACTGTAAACCAAAGTGATAACAAATACAAGGTTGAATACATTGAAACTCATACCCAGTGCACCTCCTGCTGTTCTGGCAGTATAGTCGCGGGCGAAGAATGTTAAGGTAAGACCATTCTGATGGAAGGCCATCCAGAAGAAAATAACCACTGCAAAAACCAGAATCAGCGCGGTGATCCGGGATTTGGTCTGTGCCGGTGTCAATTCTACGATATTTTCCTGATGTCCGCTGGCAGCAGCCTGTTTGGTATTGACATCTGCATGTTTGAAAGTTTTCTTGAATACCTGATAGATCAGCATGGAAACAATCAGAGAGAAGCAGGCAACTGCGAAACCGTAATGGTAAGAAAGAGACAATTCGTCGATATATTTGTGTGCGAATGCACTCAGATCACCGTTGAAACTAGCAGCTTGTGCCTGTGCAAACTGGGTCAGGCTGTTCAGTGATTCTGCTGCCATTTGCTGTCCTTTCTCTAAGTATTCATGGCACAATGCCGGGATGTCTCCCTGATATTTTAATCCGGCTTTTCCCATGAAGTGTTCTGTGATTTTGGAAGCTGCCGTAGGTGCAAAAAGGGCACCGATATTGATTGCCATATAGAATAAACTGAAGGCGGTATCGCGTTTGTCTGAATATTTGGGATCATCGTAAAGGTTTCCAACCATTACCTGAAGATTTCCTTTGAATAATCCGGTTCCTAACGCGATCAGGAAAAGTGCGCCAAACATGGCTGCGATGCCAAGGCCGTCTCCGTTCGTGGGAATGGCCAGACAGGTATAACCGATGAACATGACAACGATTCCGGTAGTAACCATTTTTCCATAACCGAATTTGTCTGCCAGTATACCTCCTAAGATCGGTAAGAAATATACGAGAGCCAGAAAACCGGCAAAAATATTAGAGGTAGCTGCCGAGCTGAAGCCGAATTTCGCCTGTAAGAAAAGGGTAAAAATAGCCAGCATCGTGTAGTACCCGAAACGTTCTCCTGTGTTTGCAAGAGCTAGGGCATACAGCCCTTTGGGTTGATTTTGAAACATGAGTTTAGATATTTTTAGTTAATATTAATTGCATACGGCGGCAAATGTAAGAATTTTTCTGTATTTTTCGCTTTAAAATCACAGGAGTTGATGTTATGGAAATGTTAAATAAAATTTTTTTTACCTCACAAATTGCAAAGATAGATCGATATACTGTTGATCATGAACCGATAACCTCTTTGGAGTTGATGGAGCGGGCGGCAACCGTCTGGACCGATTATTTTTTGGCTGTTTTGGAAGGAGAGATAAAAAGTGTGGTGGTGGTCGTAGGAGCGGGAAATAACGGAGGGGACGGTTATGTGATTGCCCGTTTATTGACTTTGCGGGAGATCCCGGTGGAAGTCTGGCAGGTGGCCGGAAATTCCCGGAGTACCGATTGTGAAGAGAATTACCGGCGTTATCGGCATTTGGCTTCGGTGAAAGAGATTTGTTGTGTCGATGATTTTGTTTTGCCGCAGGGGGCCATTGTGGTCGATGCAATTCTGGGATCCGGGTTGAATCGGAAGGTCACCGGATTGATGGCAGAAGTGATTCGGAAGATTAATGCAGCTGAAAATAAGGTGGTAGCGGTGGATATTCCTTCCGGATTGGCGGGGGAAGACAATGCCTGGAATGATCCGGAGGCGATTGTTTGTGCAGATTATACCTTTACTTTTCAATTTCCGAAATTGTCTTTCTTTTTGCCTGAAAATGCCCGTTATGTCGGTAAGTGGTCGGTACTTGACATCAGTTTGCATCCGGAAGCGATCCGACAGCAACCGACATCCTGGTATTATACGACTCAGGAAACGGTTCGGGAACTGTTGCCTGTCGCTCCGGTGTTTGCTCATAAAGGATTGAACGGAAAGGGACTTTTGATTGCCGGGAGTTACGGTATGTTGGGGGCTTCTCTCTTGGCGGCGAAGGCTGCCGTTCGTTCGGGAATCGGATTGTTGTACTGTCATCTGCCGAAGCGAGGCGGTGACCTTATGCAAATGACGGTACCGGAAGCGATTTTAGATTTGGATCGGTCGGAGCTATGTTTTACCGGAATAGAGAGGTGGAAGGATTATGATGCCATTGCTGTCGGACCGGCTTTGGGAAAAGAGTCGGAAACCGTGCGGGCTTTGGAAAGTTTGCTGCGGTGCTGGAAGGGGCGTCTGATTCTGGATGCCGATGCGTTGAACCTGCTTGCCGAGCACAGAGAGTTGTTGGAACTGCTGCCTGCCGGTACTATTTTGACTCCTCATCTGAAAGAATTTGAAAGATTAGCGGGAAAAAGTGAAAATGATTTTGAGAGATTAAATAAATTAAGCATTTTTGCAAATCAATATCAAGTTTATCTGGTATTGAAAGGAGCCTATTCTGTCGTTGCTACTCCGGATCGACGGCTTTTTTTCAATATGAGTGGGAATCCTGGAATGGCGAAAGGCGGATCGGGCGATGTATTGACAGGTGTATTGCTGGCATTGGCATCCAATGGCTTGGAGCCATTGGATGTACTTCGGATCGGAGTATATGCTCATGGTTTGGCGGGGGATTGTGCTGTTGAAGAAAACGGGCAACGGGGATGTTCTGCCGGTATGATTGCCGAGCAAATGGGAAAGGCCTGGAAAAAATTGGAAAAACAGTAAAAATAAAGATATGAAAAAAGTATTGATTGTATCGTTGATGCTGGCCATGGGGTTGGTCGCCGCAGCGCAAAAGAAGAAAGAACTGACAACTTCAGTAAATATAAACTATACATTGCCGAAGGTGGCCTATGATGTCGAGGTGGAAATGGAATGCGAACGTTTTATTCCGGGGCCTTATCAGAATTATGCAGAGAAGGAGTTAGGCATTGTGCCTGAGATGAAGCAGGCGACAGAGAACTGGACCATCAAACGGATCCGGATACATCCCTGTTATGTTCCGGATGAAAAGGCCGTTTATTCGGTTGCTGCCAGCGGAGATTACTGGCCGGTTACTTTGAGTTTGAGTGCGGAAGGTTTTCTGGCGGGTGTTTCTGCCGGGAACGGTGGTATTTTCAATGATGATTCCAAAATGGAATATGTTGCCAATGTGCTGGATAGTGAAGAGGAAATTGACATTATGAAATTGAACACCTACAATCACTTGAAAGAGGTTTTGGATACCAATTATACTTATCAGGAGATTGATGGAGAAATGAAAAAAATCTGGGATCCGATTGTACATTATGCAGTCAAGACCGATGCGGATAATATGAAAGAAGCGGTGAGTGAGATTTTTCGGATCCGTTCTGAACGGGTGAAGTTGTTGAGTGCAGACAATGGAGTGCCGGATGGAAAATCGCTGGATATTATTTTGCGGGAATTCGACCGGATGGAAAAAAATTATCTGAGTCTGTTTTTGGGGAAAACAGAAAAAGGAATCGTAAAGCGCGTATTTCGTTGTGTCCCGGAAGCAGCGGACGAATTGACCGTGGCTTTCCGTTTCTCCGAACAGACAGGAGCCACCGACAGTAAGAATGTGACCTCCCAGGTATATTGTTTGAGAGTGGAAGATGTATCGGTTCCGGCTTCAGAATCGATTGCCACTGGTAATGACGGTTCTGCCATTTATTATCGGGTTCCGGCAACCGCTACTTTAAAACTGTTGAAAGGGAAAGAAGAAGTGATGAGTTGTCCGACCATTATTCCGCAATTGGGAAATATCAAGAGATTACCGGTGGACATCATCAGTAACGAAGGATTGATGATTGAGTTCTATCCTCAATATGGGGCTTTGAAGAGTATTCGGAAAAAATAATCTCGATAGAGAGGTTGTCGATGGATTTGTTAGCATGCGTGTATGTCGTGGTGGAATAATTGGTACGTACGTTTCTTAAGTTGGCGGGTACGCCATATTAAAGAGAGGAATTTTATCATTGTCCTGAGTCTTCTGGTGGGAATTATCACCGGATTGGCCGGTGTATTCCTGAAAAATTCCGTTCATTTCACTCACCAGTTTTTGACAGAACGACTGCAAATCGACAGCGGAAGTCTGCTGTTTTTCATTCTTCCGTTTATCGGAATCTGGCTGACTTCTCTGTTTGTCCGTTATTTTGTAAGAGAGGATATCAGCCATGGGGTGACAAAAGTGCTGTATGCCATTTCGCGACGGAACAGTATGATCAAACCGCATAACAATTACTCTTCGATGATTGCCAGTACGATCACCATCGGTTTCGGTGGTTCTGTGGGAACGGAAGCGACCATTGTATTGACGGGGGCTTCTATCGGTTCGAATCTGGCTCGTTTTTTCCACATGAACTACAAGGTCATGACCCTGATGATCGGATGTGGGGCGGCGGGAGCCATTGCGGGAATCTTTAAAGCTCCGATTGCCGGAATTGTCTTTACACTCGAGGTTTTGATGCTGGATTTGACCATGGCCTCGTTGGTGCCCTTGATGATTTCTGCCATTTCTTCCTATGTGATTGTTTATTTTTTAATGGGAGAGGGTGTGGTGCTGGAATTTGCCGTGTATGAACATTTTGCCTTGGCGAATGTTCCGTATTATATTTTGTTGGGTATATTCTGCGGTTTTGTTTCTGTCTATTTTATCCGAACCAATATTCGTATTGAAAAGTTTATTACCGGTATAACGAATCAGTTCAAGCGTATTTTGGTGGGAGGGGCTTTGTTGGGTTTGTTGATCTATATTTTTCCTCCGCTTTATGGAGAAGGTTATACCTCTTTGGAAGATTTGCTGAAAGGGAATGCCGATGCCTTGCTCAATAATACCTATTTCTTTGACTATCGGAATTATTCGTTTGTGATTGTTTTGTATGCGGTGGGATTGATATTCATTAAGGTTGTGGCAACGGCGTTTACCAATGGTAGCGGTGGGGTTGGTGGTGTTTTTGCGCCCAGTTTGTTTACGGGAGGTGTAACCGGATTTCTGGTGGCAACCTTGATCAATATGACCGGAATCGTTCATGTGCCTGTCAGTTATTTCGTATTGGCGGGAATGGCCGGGGTGATGTCGGGAGTCATGAATTCTCCGCTGACAGCCATGTTTCTGATTGCGGAAATCACCAGTGGATACAGTTTGTTGGTGCCATTGATGATTACTTCTGTTACGGCCCATTTGACCGGTCGTGGAATGGAACCCTATTCGATTTATGCCCGGCGGTTGGCGATGAAAGGGGATCTGATCACCCATAACAAGGATAAGGCCGTGTTGACCCTGATGAAATTGAACAAAGTAATCGAGACTGATTTGCAGACGGTTTCCATCGATGCCACCTTGGGAGATCTGGTGAAAAAAGTTTCCCGTTCCAGCCGGAACATTTTTCCGGTCGTTGATGAGAACGATTCGCTGTTGGGAATCGTATTATTGGATGATATACGTAAGATCATGTTCAATCAGGATTTATACGACCTGACTTTTGTCCGTGATTTTATGACCACTCCGCCGACGATTGTGGATGTAACGGATCCGATGGATGTGGTTATGAAAAAATTTGAGGATACGGGAGCCTGGAATCTTCCGGTGATTGAAGATGGAAAATATATCGGTTTTGTTTCTAAGGCTAAGATTTTTAATACCTATCGGAGGGTGCTCCAGCATTTTTCCGACGAATGATTTATATTATGGATGAGCATGCAAAATTAGGGTATCGAGAGGGGATTGTTTCGGTGATTCTGAATCTCTTGCTTTTTGCTTTCAAGTATTATGCCGGTATTGTTTCGGCGTCGGTGGCTTTGGTAGCGGATGCGTGGCATACTCTATCGGATTCATTGACCTCTTTGGTGGTAATAGGAGGAATCAAGCTTTCTTCCAAGAAACCGGACAAAGAACATCCTTTCGGCCATGGGCGATGGGAGCAGGTGTCGGCAATTATTATTGCCATTCTGTTGATATTGGTCGGTTTTGAATTTATCAAGGATGCTATCAGTAAACTGCAGAAACATGAAGCGGCCAATTTCGGCTGGCTTGCCTATGCGGCAACGATTGCTTCCATTGTTCTGAAAGAACTGTTGGCGCGTTATGCTTTTGCCATTGCCCGTAGAACTGGTAATTCGGCCGTCAAAGCCGACGGATGGCATCATCGGAGCGATGCCCTGTCTTCGGTCGTTGTTTTGGGCGGTTTGTTCCTGAGTCCTTATATCTGGTGGATCGATGGGGCTTTGGGTATGTTGATCTCTTTTATGCTGTTTTATGCGGCCTATGGTATTATCCGGGAAGCTGCCAATAAAATTTTAGGTGAACAGCCCTCTGAAGAGGTGATTCGGAAAGTGGAAAATATTGTAAAAGAAGAAATAGGACCTTCGGCCTATCCGCATCATTTTCATATTCACAATTACGGATATTGCATTGAATTTACCTTTCATATTCGGGTTCCAGGCAGCGAAACGGTGGAAGAAGCACATCGAAAGGCTACTTTGGTGGAAAAAAGAATAGAGAATGAATTGCATATGTCTGTAACCATTCATGTAGAGCCCTTGGAAACTCTTGTTTGATATGTTAAAATATTTGATTTTCATGTAATTATAAAAATATCTATTAATTTATCTTTTTATGCTTGTATATTAGCAAAAAAGATTTACTTTTGCGGAAATTTTAGAGAAACGCTAAAAATACGATATCATTATGTATTGGACATTGGAACTTGCTTCAAAACTGGAAGATGCACCATGGCCCGCATCAAAAGATGAGTTGATTGATTATGCGATCCGTTCCGGAGCTCCCATGGAAGTCATTGAAAATCTTCAGGATATAGAGGATGATGAGGAAATTTTTGAAAGTATAGAAGATATTTGGCCCGATTATCCGAGCAAAGATGACTTTTTCTTCAACGAGGACGAGTATTAAGTTCTCAAAAAGAGTTTAAATAGCTAAATATCAGTGCGGCAGACAATGAGGATTTGTTTGCCGCGCTGGTGTTTTATGGCTTTTTTTAAAGTTTGTGATTGATTCTGTGGGTTCAGCGTTTTTGGAGAATAGAATTGAGAACTTGTCGATTTGGCGGTGTTGCTTCTTGGTATTTCCGTTAAGGATATAGGTGTCGTTGGGTATCTTATCGTTTTCGAAGGCTTTTACAATATGCGGTAGGAGTCATTCCCGTTTGCTGCTTGAACATTTTGCTGAGGTGTTGCGGATACTCGAAGCCGAGTTTGTAGGCCACCTGGGCGATGCTTGCACCTGTTGTAAGTTCGTTTTTCGCCCGTTGAATAATATATTGGCGAATATATCTGCCGGCTGTATCGCCTGTCATTTTTTTGATCAGGTCACCGAAATAATTGGCAGACATGTATAGTTTATCCGCACAATATTGGACGGAGGGTAGACCGAATGACAGTTGTCGGTTTTCATCGAAATAGTTCCGCAGCAGACTGTCAAACTTCATTAGCGTATCCGTGTTTTCCAATTTTCGGGTAAGAAACTGCCGATTATAGAAACGTTGGCAAAAATTCAGTACCAACCCGATATAATTTACGATAATCGCGTTTTGTACTGTATCCGGTTTTCGCTCGATTTCGTCTTGGATTTGCCGCATCAGTGAAACAAGTACGTCGTGTTCTTCATCGGTCATATGTAATGCTTCGTTGATCCTGTAATCGAAGAACGAATATTCTTTGATTGACTTTTCCAAAGGTGTACCATGCAATAGGTCGGGATGAAAGAGTAATGCCCATCCTGTCAGATTTACCCGCTCGCCGTTGTCTTCCTTGCCTCCTATCTGCCCGGGAGCGACACAGATAACTGTTCCTTTCTTATAGTCGTATTTTCCACAACCATATTCCAGATCTATATCGGCCTCATCATGAAAGAAAATACCATAGACACTGTAATTATTCAGGCAATGACGTACAGGTGATACTTTTGCAAAATCAATGACGCAGACCCATGGATGACCGTCGGCAGCTCCTACGTAACGGCTGTAATCACTTACATTTTTTACTTTCTGAATCTTGCTCATATATCCCGGAATATTTGGTGCTCAATTACAAAAATACATTTTTCCCTTTAAACCGATGAAGGATGCTGTATGAAAATCAGTAAAATGAATACAAACATCCCATTTATCGATACATTTTCCTCCCGGGAAACCTATAATTTTACATCATGAAAAATAATCAAGAATGATGAAACAAGGAACAGATATCCCTGAAAAGATTTATGATGATGAAATTGTATGCTTTCTGGCCGATCGTTACCATACGACTCCTCGAAAAGTTTTGCGACAATTCCTGGAACAAAACACTTCTGAAATGGATACCGGAACCTTTCGGTTGGAAGAGAACGAGATGGCAATTCTGCGGGATATGATGGATTGTGATCATTCGTAACAATGCTTGATGATGGATAGAAGAAATTTTTTGAAAACAGCATCGTTGGCTACGGTCTCGGCTGTCGGTACATGGACGGGGATATCGAAAGCCTTTGCGAAAGTCCCGTTTCAATTGAAAAACGGATATTCAAATGTGTCGGATAGGATGGAATACAGAAAACTTGGTCAATTGGATGTATCGGCTATCGGATTGGGCTGTTTGCCGATGGTTGGTTATTACGGAGGCCGGTATGACAAACGGGAGATGATAGCCTTGATCCGACGTGCTTATGAGAAAGGGGTGACTTTTTTCGATACAGCCGAGGTATATGGACCGTATACCAGTGAGGAGTGGGTCGGCGAGGCTCTTGCCCCTTTTCGGAATCAGGTAAAGATCGGAACTAAATTCGGATTCGGGGTTGAAGAGGGGCAGCCTACGGCTTTGAACAGCCGTCCCGACCATATCCGTCGGGCCGTGGAGGGATCGTTGAAACGCCTACGTACCGATCACATTGATTTGTTGTACCAGCATCGGGTTGATCCGCAGGTGCCGATGGAAGAGGTAGCCGGTACGGTAAAAGATCTGATGAAGGAAGGCAAGGTGTTGTATTGGGGATTGTCGGAAGCCAGTGCTCGTTCTATTCGTCGGGCCCATACTGTTTGCCCCCTTTCGGCTGTACAGAGCGAGTATGCCATCTGGTGGCGTGAACCCGAAACGAAGATATTCCCGACTCTCGAAGAACTGGGCATCGGATTTGTGCCTTATTGTCCGTTGGGACGCGCTTTTCTGACGGGTGTTATCAACGAAAACAGTCGATTCAAACAAGAAGACCGAAGGTGGAATCTGCCACAATTTACCCCCGAAGCCTTGAAGCATAATATGCCGCTTGTGGCGCTTGTTCGTAAATGGGCTGCATATAAGGGAGTTACACCGGCTCAATTTGCCCTGGTGTGGATGCTTTCTCGCAAAGCGTGGATTGCTCCGATACCTGGCACGACTCATCCCGATCATCTCGACGATTTCCTCGGTGCCGCTTTCGTGCGGCTTACGCCTTATGAAATGGAGGAGTTTGACAGGGAATATGCGAAAATCGATCTGATGGGACATCGTGCGGACCCGTTCACTGAAAGTCAAATCGATAAATAACAGGAAACAAATGGCTCATGTTATGCTAAATAACGCTGTAAAGATGTCGATTCAGGGGTGGGTATCTTTCAACTATCAGATGCGAAATAGAATGTTTATATAATATTGAATGTAAAAATTGAAAATATGAATATCAAAGATTTTAAAGAATATGTAAAAACGCGCAGAGCGCTTGATACGGAGGAAATACATCGTTTCATGGATGAGATGAGCAATGAAGCTCGTCGAGTTACGTTTCGGCTGAATACGGCTTACCACACGCCCGATGAGATCCGGGACTTGCTTTCTGAATTGTTCGGCTATCAAGTGCCGCAATCGTTTCGTGTCTTTCCTCCGTTTTATACGGATTTTGGAAAGAACATTACGATGGGTGAGCATGTATTTGTCAATGCTTGCTGTCATTTTCAGGACCATGGAGGAGTAACGATAGGGGATGGATGTCAGATTGGACATAATGTAGTATTCGCTACACTCAATCACGGACTTGCTCCTGAAGAGCGTAGTCACACTTATCCCGCACCTATCGTGTTGGGCAGGAATGTCTGGGTGGGCTCGAATGCCACTATTCTGCAAGGTGTTACTATCGGCGACAATGCCGTGGTGGCTGCAGGTGCCGTTGTAACGAAAGAGGTAGCTGCGAATACGATTGTGGGTGGTGTTCCGGCAAAATTTATCAAAAATATCTGAAAGGGGATTATTTGTCAAATAGAATCAATCATTTCATTTAATTATGAACAGAATCATTTTAATTTCAGTATTTACTTTTTTCACATTTCATGTTATGGCACAGGAAAAGATTGTACAAACGGCAGGACGCGACCAATTGGGAACGTTCGCCCCGAAATTTGCAGAACTCAACGATGATGTGTTGTTCGGTGAGGTATGGAGCCGCACTGATAAACTCGGTTTACGCGACCGCAGTCTGGTAACGATTACATCACTTATCAGTCAGGGAATTACGGACAGTTCACTTGTATTTCATCTTCAGTCGGCAAAGAAAAATGGCATTACCCGAACAGAAATTGCTGAGATTATTACTCACATCGGTTTTTATGCCGGATGGCCGAAAGCTTGGGCTGCCTTCAATCTTGCCAAAGGAGTATGGGCGGAAGATACGGCCGGCGAAGATGCTAAAGCTGCTTTTCAACGCGAGATGATTTTCCCTATCGGTGAACCGAATACAGCATATGCGCAGTATTTCATTGGACAGAGCTATCTTGCACCGATTTCACGCGAGCAGGTAAACGTTTCTAATGTTACTTTCGAGCCGGGTTGCCGTAATAATTGGCATATTCACCAGGCAACGCGGGGCGGAGGACAAATGCTCGTCGGCGTAGCCGGACGGGGATGGTATCAGGAAGAGGGAAAACCGGCAGTAGAAATTTTGCCCGGTACGGTCATTCATATTCCTGCAGGTGTAAAACATTGGCACGGTGCCGCTGCAGACAGTTGGTTCGCACATTTGGCTTTCGAGATTGCCGGGGATAATACTTCAAACGAGTGGCTTGAACCTGTGACGGACGAAGAGTATAACAGACTTCAAAAATAAAAACAGATTTCTTATGCATAAATTCTTATTGGTATGGTGGTCTGTCATCAGTATGACGGCTATGACTTATGCACAACAAAAACAAAATGTGGATAGCATGCAAACGAATCATAAAATCCTGGTCGCCTATTTTTCAGCAACTGGTACGACGGCCCGTATTGCAGAGAAATTGGCGAATGTTACAGGTGGGGAACTTTATGCCATTACCCCTGTCGAATCTTATACAAAGGCAGACCTTGATTGGCGCAACAAGCGGTCGCGCAGTTCGGTGGAGATGAACGATCCTCAATCGCGTCCGGCGATCAAAGGCCAAAAAGAGAATATCGCTGATTACGATGTTATTTTTATCGGTTATCCCATTTGGTGGAATCTTGCGCCGAGAGTAATCAATACCTTTCTTGAAAGCCTTGATCTGAAAGGAAAGACGGTAATTCCGTTCGCAACATCGGGCAGTAGCAGCATTTCGAATAGCGCAGAGACGTTGAGGACATCTTATCCGGCTCTGCATTGGAAAGAGGGATGTCTGCTCAATCAGGCCAACGAGGAAATCATCCGGAAGTGGATTGATAAATTAGGAATTGAACCGTTTGGTAAGATATGAAATTACTTTTTACCTGTTGAGAAGGTTTTTTAGTATATATACTTTTGTTAGAAGTTTTGTTTATCTCCGGCAAATCTTGCTGTAGCTGCAGTTTATGCATTTCTTCGTATTTTCGGTTTGGTGAAAGGAGGTGTCTGACGAAAACAGTTCTGCCAGAAGTTGATGGAGATGGGCTAAGAATTCTTCCTGATAGCGTCGGAAGTCTTGCACGGGAGTATTGTCGTATTGTAAATGGAAGTCATATGCTTTCCCGAACAGCAGTTTGGTGTTGTAAATACCTGGAATCAAGGGATATTCTGAAGGATGCGTGTGGCCGAACATGAGGCAATACAACATGGTCTGAAACGCGGCTTTGTTTCTATTCGGGTTTGTTGAATCAAAAAGAGATGCCATGTCTTTAAAAGAAGTCGTATCTGTTCCGGTTTTATAATCGATGATGCGGATGCCTTCTCTGGTTTGATCAATCCGGTCGATAAAGCCGCCGATGTAGACTGGAGTAATCTGGGATTGGAGGTTGACTTGAAGTGGAACAAAAAAACGTTTTTCCATGGCGATTATCTGAAAGGGACAGAAGTTCTTGTCGTAAGAGAACATTTTTCGAAGATATTTTTGGATTATCTCCAAAATCAATTCGTTGCTTCCGTGACCGATGAGTCGGGTGATTTGGGGATGATATATTTTGAGATAAGAACGATGGATGTGTTCATCGATCATGTTTTTATTTTCGAGAATGGCATCGATCGCATCGATGGTAATTTTTCCTCCGCGAACTGTGGCATATAAAGATTCAGAACATTCGTGAAAGATATTTCCCAATAAACGGTGATCCAGTTCTTCCGTTAATTCTTCTTTTTCTTTGATTTGAACGATGTATTTGAAATAGAATTTTAACGGGCAGTCGATGTAGGTATTCAGGGCTGAGGGGGAGATGGCCTGTTCTGTGGACAGGGTATATTGACGGAGTTGCTGAAGAACATCCTCCTTTTTGGAAATTTCGATTGTCCGGGGAGTCTGGGTGGAAATCGGATTTTGAAAATGGCATTCTTGAATGGGGAGACCCGATTCGTATTTAATCTGGTAGAGGAAACGGCTCATTTCTCCTCCCTTCATGCCTTTTGCTCCGGAGGTGTACAAAATTTGTATGTGTTTGGCACGTTGCAGTAGACGGTAGAAATAATAGGCAAATACGGCATCTTGGTGTTCCGGGGTCGGCATGCGGAAACCGAATCGGAGGTTGTATGGGATGAAGGAAGAAGGAAGAGAGGTTTTGGGGAGAGTTCCCTCATTCGCCGATAGAATGATCAGATGGCGAAAATCGAGCATACGGGTCTCCATCAATCCCATCACTTGCAGGCCTTCCAACGGTTCTCCGGAAAAAGGAATGGTCATGTGTCCGATGACTTTTTCGATGATTTGCAGATACAGTTTGCTGTCCGGTTCCAGATTTTCTTCTTGAAAGGTATTCTGAATCGTTTGAATTTGTGTATATATGGCGAATACAAACTCTTTTTCTAGGGGATCGGTTTTTTCTCGGAGTTCGGAATGAATGAGCAGATGCAATATATCGAGTAAGTATTCGGATATTTTCTTTTCCGGAGAACTCGAGAAAATAGCCCGGGTAAATGCATGGAATTGCAGACTTTTTTCTGTTACATAAATGATGTTTTTCTGATGAATATAATTGGTTATCTGATATATTTCTTCCGGACACAACTCCTGAATCAATTTGTGGTTGAGCAGGGCAATCACCGGTTTATAATAATAATAGGTGGTTTCTCCTTCCCGTTTGGCATAGTTTTTCAGGTCGCAGAGCAAGCTGATCAGTGCGGCGACAGAAGTATTTTGGGCCGGATAGCCCATTGTAATGTTGATTTTTGAAAAATGCGGCGGGAGGGAATGCATGACCGGGATCAGCATTTGTTCTTCACACAGGACAATGGCTGTCTGGCGGGGATCTTCCTCTTTGATGCCTTCGGTCAATCTGCTCAGTAATTTTGCTTGGCCGACGGTTGACGGTACTGATAGGTATTCGATTTGTTTTCCGTTGTATCTGAAATTGTTGAAATGTTCCGCCCCTAATTCATTGGGAAACATTTTTAAATTTTCCCGGAGATAATGTCCGGCTTCCTGATGTTCATTGATGGTATAATAGAGGTCGTAATCCCAGTAAAAATTAGCCATACCGGCCTCCTGCCAAAAAGAAAATATTTTTTTTTCGCAGGGATTCAGGGCATTGAAACCGGCAATCAGCAGGTGAGTGGAATGTGTGTAATCATTGAGGTGTTCGCAAAAATACCGTTCATTCATCCCTTCATAGCAGAGATGATGTTCGAACAGGTGTTGTTTAAAGTGAGTGTAGGTTGCATACAACTGGTCCCAAACCTTTAAAAATTGCTCTTGTTCCTGGCTGTATTTATCGGGGTTGAAACTGTTCCAGAAAGAATGGATGGCGGAGATCTGTTCTTCAGTCAGATAGGAAAAGTTCAATTCAAGTTTTTTCAGGGCAATAAGATTGGAGAACAGGTCTTTGGCATCGACCAGGTACTTATCAACGTCATCGAAATCTCCCAGTAGCATATTTCCCCAAAAATAGAAGTCTTCGAATTTTTCGGAAGAACCGGATACTGTCCGATAGGATTTATACAGTTTGATAATCAACGGAAGGGGATCTGCTTTTTTTAAACCGGAATGTTTCTCGATGTATTCGCTCAGAGTCAGGATTTCTGGCATCCAGACGGGCTGTTTTATCTGTCGGGAGAGTTCTTCCGCCAGGAAAAGACCGGCTCTTTTATTGGGGAAAAGAATCGTCAGATCCGCCAGGTGGTTACTGTATTTTTGGATTATATCTTTGGCCAGAAGTTCCAGAAATGAGCTCATATCATCAAGGTTGAAAGTTATGGATAAAAATTAAAGGGTTATTTGGGCTTGTTGTATTTTGTTACTATTTTTGTTTTCTGTAGATCGCTTATCATACAAGGCAAATTTACAATTTATAATGATCAAAACATGAAAAGTTGTAAAAACCTTTGTGTCGGATAGATATGGAAATAGAAAAAAGGAATAGATGTTAAAAGATTTATTGTTAAAAAACCGCAGTTATCGTCGGTTTGATCAGACATTTCGGATTCCGGAAGAAGAATTGACCGCCTGGGTGGGGCTGACACGTTTTTGTGCTTCCGGGAGAAATGCACAGGCCTTGAAATATATCATCGTACAGAAAGAAGAAGAGTGTGCGGCAGTATTCCCGAATCTGGCATGGGCCGGTTATTTGAAGGATTGGGCTGGACCGGAAGAGGGAGAGCGTCCTGCTGCTTATCTGATTCAATTGTTGGATACTCGAATTGTAGACAATTGTTTATGTGATGATGGTTTGCAGGCTCAGACTATTTTGTTGGGAGCCGTGGAGAAGGGGTATGGTGGCTGTATTATAAAAGCTTTTCGCAATACTGAATTACGAACTCTTTTTCATTTGCCGGAGGAAATGAAAATCCTGTATGTGATTGCTCTTGGAAAACCGATGGAAAAAGTGGTGTTAGAGGAGATGCAAGGGGAAGATTATCGGTATTGGCGGGATGCGGAAGGAGTTCATCATGTTCCCAAACGGAGTGTCGACAGTTTGATTTATAAGCCTTGAGTATGAAGATTTTGTGTGCGGAATACAATCAAAATGCGGAGGTGGCTGTCGTGTCGGTGGGAGATGATGTTCTGTTGAGAAATAACGGAGATTTTTATATTCCAGATTTTACCCAAGAGGTGAGCTGTGTTCCCCAGTTGGTTGTCAGAATAAGCAAATTGGGAAAAAGTGTTGGCGAGCGTTTTGCCAGTCGTTATTTTGAGGAGATCGGAGTGGGAATCCGTTTTTATGCAGATTCTTTGGAGGAGAAATTATCGGCACAGGGATTACCGACGGTGATGGCAGCGTCATTCGATAGTTCTTGTGCTATTAGCAGTATGGTGAAATGGGAGAAAGAAAAAGGGGCTGTTTATGAGATGTTTGTGAATGAAAAATGTATTACTGCCGGAGAGGTAGATTCTTTACCTTTCAGCATTGAAAAATTGATTGCATTTTCTTCGGATTTTCATACCTTGAAAATAGGTGATTTTCTATTTTGCGGACATCGGCATCGTTTCCGGAATTTGCGACGGGGTGATTGTTTGCAGATGACATTGAATGGTGTGAAAATGCTGGATTTTAGAATAAGTTGAAACATGTTTAATAACAAATAAGTAGAATGAAAAAAAAGATTATTATTTTAGGAATGCTTTTACTCTCATTGAGAGGTATGGCACAGGAAGGTTATGTTCCAGCACCGGAAAATCTGGAAGCTCGTAAGGAATTTCAGGATAATAAATTCGGTATTTTCTTGCATTGGGGATTATACAGTATGTTGGCGCAGGGAGAATGGGTAATGACCAATCAGAATTTGAATCATCTGGAATATCGTAAATTGGCCTCTGGTTTTTATCCTTCCAAATTCAATGCAGCTGAATGGGTGGCTGCCATTAAAGCATCCGGCGCTAAATACATTTGTTTTACCACTCGTCATCACGAAGGTTTCTCCATGTGGGATACTCAATATTCGGATTATAATATTGTTGATGCTACTCCTTTTCAACGGGATGTTTTGAGAGAGCTGGCAGATGAATGTAAAAAGCAGGGAATCAAGCTGCATTTGTATTATTCTCATCTGGATTGGGACAGGGAAGATTACTATCCTTTGGGACGGACAGGACGTGGTACCGGCCGTACGACCCATGGAGAATGGAAAACGTATTATCAGTTTATGAATAATCAGATTGCAGAGCTAATCAAGAATTATGATCCGGCAGCACTTTGGTTTGACGGATGGTGGGATCATGATCAGGATCCGGATTTCGACTGGCAGTTGCCGGAACAATATGCGATGATCCATCAATTGAAGCCCTCTTGTCTGATCGGTAACAATCATCATCAAGTGCCTTTTGCTGGCGAAGATATTCAAATTTTCGAACGGGATCTGCCTGGTGAGAACAAGGCTGGCCTGTCCGGTCAGGATATCAGTCCGCTGCCGCTGGAGACTTGTGAAACCATGAATGGAATGTGGGGATATAAGATTGTTGATCAAAACTATAAATCTGTTGAAACGTTGATACATTATTTGGTAAAAGCGGCTGGGCGTAATGCCAATCTTTTGATGAATGTAGGGCCGCAACCTAACGGTGAATTACCGGAAGCTGCCGTAGAACGCTTGAAAGCTATCGGAGAATGGATGAAGGTTTATGGAGAGACGATTTATGGAACCCGGGGAGGAGATATTACTCCGAAAGATTGGGGGGTAACTACTCGTAAAGACAATAAATTGTATGTTCATATCTTGAATTTGGCTGATCAGAATCTCTTTTTGCCTTTAACAGCTAAAGTGAAAAAGGCGGTTGTTTTCAAAGATCAGAAACCGGTTAAGTTTAAGAAGGTGGAGGATGGTATTCTCCTGGAATTGGGACAAATTCCTGATGAGGTGGATTATGTTGTGGAACTGACTTTGAAATAAAGCTGTTTATGCAACGTCAGGATTTTAAAATTGAAATCTGTGCCAATTCACTCTTGAGTGCGATGATTGCGGCTCAGAGTGGAGCGGATCGGGTTGAGTTGTGTGCAGGAATGCCTGAGGGGGGAACTACTCCCTCCTGGGGCGAAATTGCCTGTGTACGGGAGATGGCTCCGATTCGTTTGCATGTAATCATACGACCGAGAGGGGGGGATTTTTTATATTCCGCTGAAGAAAGAAAAGTCATTTGGCGGGATATAGAAGCTGCCCAGAAATTGGGAGCCGATGGAGTCGTATTGGGATGTCTTACTCCGGATGGGGAGGTGGATGTTGCAAGCATGAAGGAATTGATGCGGGCGGCCGAGGGAATGTCGGTAACTTTTCATCGAGCTTTCGATATGTGTCGTCATCCCCTGGAAGCTCTCCGAAGAATTGAGGAGTTGGGGTGCCATCGCATACTGACTTCAGGACAGGAAGCTTCAGCCGAGGCCGGAATTCCGCTGATCCGGCAATTGGTAGCAGAAGCCCAGCAGGTCATTATTATGCCGGGATGTGGCGTGAATGCATCGAATATTAAAAATATTGCGGAGCAGACGGGTGCCAGGGAATTTCATTTGTCTGCCCGGAAAACGATTGAGAGCGGCATGATCTATCGAAATTCCCGGGTATCTATGGGAGGAACGGTTCATGTCGCGGAATATGGCCAGGATGTTTCCAGTGAAGAAAAAATCCGGCAGGTTATTCAGGTTCTGGAAGAAAATCTGGAAGCTTAATTTATTATCGGGAATGTAATTCATTGCCGGCAGTCGAGAATGACGAGTGTGCTTGTTAAATGATGCATATTTATGAGATTGGAAAAATTGAATGGTACTGATCAGCGATTATATCAGTTGGTGGCCCCTTTGGTCATGAGTACTGCAGTGTTACGTCTGAATAATAACTATCCGTTCAAGACCTCTATACATCATGTTTGGTTTGTGGCTCTTGAAGATGAACAGGTGGTCGGATTTATACCCGTAGAGGTCAGAAATAAGACTGCGGTGATCAATAATTATTATGCAAAGGGTGATGATTTGCAAACATTGGTTTTTTTGTTGGACCAGCTCATTCCGTGTTTTGTCGATCAATATAAATTGCAGGCTGTTGCGCATACTCGTCATTTGGCTGTATTTCAGGAAAATGGTTTTTTTGTAATCCGAACATGGAAGTTGTATATGAAAATGGAATACCAGATAAAAAAGTAAAGGTTTTCCGGAATGTTTACGAACTGGCACTTGAGCGACTTGAAAAGATCTTTAAGCATTTTGATAATGTTTATGTATCTTTTTCTGGAGGAAAGGATAGTGGTGTTTTATTGCATTTGTGTATCGACTATATCCGGAAAAATTGTCCGAAGCGGAAGTTGGGGGTATTTCATATGGATTATGAAGTACAGTATGGCGAAACTATTCGTTATGTGGATGAAGTATTGGCGTCGAATAAAGATATACTGGAGGTATACCGGGTTTGTGTACCTTTCAAGGTTCCGACTTGTACTTCGATGTTTCAAAAGTATTGGAGACCCTGGGATGAAGAAAAACAGGATTGTTGGGTACGGAAGATGCCTGAAGGGGTTTATACAAAATCAGACTTTCCGGCTTTCAGCAATCGGATGTGGGATTATGATTTTCAACGTTCTTTTGCCCGATGGTTGCATATTCGAAAGAAAGCCAAGCGAACCTGTTGTCTGGTGGGGATTCGGACCCAGGAGAGTTTGAATCGGTGGCGTACATTGCATTATGTCGGTTTGCATCGTTTCAAGGGATTGAAGTGGGTGAGACGGCTCGATATGGGGATATATAATGCTTATCCGATTTATGATTGGTTGACGACAGATGTCTGGGTGGCGAATGGAAAATTCCATTGGCCCTATAATCATTTGTATGATCTATACTATCGAGCGGGAGTTCCTTTGGAAAAACAGCGGGTGGCCAGTCCCTTTATTTCGGAAGCTCGTTCCAGTCTGGCATTGTATCGGGCTCTGGATCCGGATATGTGGGGGCGGATGATCAATCGAGTGAACGGTGTTAACTTTATGGCTCTCTATGGAAATACGGCAGCAGTGGGAAATCGGCAGAAAGTAACTCTTCCCGAGGGCTACACCTGGGCGAAGTATATGTATTTTTTGTTGGATACCCTTCCCGCGGATATTCGGCGGAATTATATGAATAAACTGATGGTCAGCATTCAGTTTTGGCGGGAAAGGGGCGGTTGTTTGAGTGAAGCGACTATTGAGAAATTACGTATTGCTGGAGTAAAGATGCAAATCGGTTCGAAAAGCAACTATAAAACCACAAAGCGACCGGTACGGATGGAGTATTTGGATGATATTGACATACCGGAGTTTCGGGAATTGCCAACATATAAACGAATCTGTATCTGTATTTTAAAAAATGACCATTCTTGTAAATACATGGGATTTGTCCCTTCTAAAAAGGATCGGGAAATGCGTTTATGGATTATGGAAAAATATCATAAATTGATTCAATATGAGTGATTATTATAGTCCTGTATATAAGGTGATTGCAGTTCCGGTAGAAAAGGTGGTAGCCAATGATTACAATCCCAATGTGGTGGCACCTCCGGAGATGAAATTACTCGAACTGTCCATTTGGGAGGATGGTTATACGATGCCTTGTGTTTGTTATTATTTGCCGGAGAAGGATCAGTATGAGCTGGTGGATGGATACCATCGTTATTTGATCCTGAAAAGTTCTCAACGGATTTTTGAACGGGAAAAGGGACTTTTGCCGGTTGTTGTCATTGAGAAAGATATTTCCAACCGGATGGCTTCGACTATTCGGCATAATCGGGCGAGAGGAACTCATTGTGTGGAATTGATGAGTCATATCGTGTCCGAATTGACGAAGGCCGGTATGTCCGATCAGTGGATACAGAAAAATATCGGCATGGATAAAGATGAATTGTTGCGGTTAAAACAGATTTCGGGATTGGCCGAATTGTTTGCCAACAAGTCTTTTAGCCTGTCAGATGAATAAATTCCCATAGATTTGTCACTACAGTTTGTGTATTGTTTTTATTAGTTGTTCACCTAAACCGATGGTATACCCTTGGGAGATGAAAACAATCCGGTTGAATGTATCGGCAATCACGAAAATGGGCAGATGATCGTTTGACAGTTGCATGTTTTCCTGTATCATTTTTTGTATGCTGTGGTCGATATCCGTACCCAGGGTGATCGTATTCGGAAGTTCGGGAAATTCTTGGGGATCAAAACTTTTTAATTGCTGTTCGTCCGGGAAAAGCAATACCATGCCACGTCCCCATTTCTCGAATTCTTCTTTGAATGCAGCAATATCCCGGAGGGCGTGGTTGGTGGGTTCCTGGCGATTTCCTAAAATTCCTACGATAAAATATCCTCTACCGGTGGTCTGCAGGATACTTTGTGTTTTTTCTGCTCCTGCCGGAAGAAACTGAGCCTCGGAATTCAGATTGCCGATGACTTTAATTTCGTCCGGATTTTCTCGCATGATCAATTCTATGGAGGTTGTTTTGTTCGCCTCGATCTGGAAGAAAGTGAGGTTGCTCAATACACCTCCGCTGGCCAGACGGGTACCTGTAACCAGCATATAATAGCCGGTATCTAAAGGCATGGGCTGTTGTAGTAGGTTTTTCCAGTTGCTGCTTTCATTTTCCGGAAAAGTAAGCAGCTGGAATTCTCCTCCCTTGTATTTTGAAAGGGTAAAATGTGAATAATATAACGGATTGGACAATGCTTGCACCGGTTGGTAATGGGCGATCAGCTTTCCTTGCGGAACGACGCCGGCTGTTGCTGTCGTGTTGAAATTGACATCCTGCCATTTTTCGTTTTCCAGAGCATATTGGGTTTTGCCGGTAACTGCATCTATGCGGGCAGCAATTCCCAGACTTCTTAAAACAGAAACATAAAAAATATCCCGGGAATGCCGGTCTGCTGTGCGAGATTTCCAGACCCCTTCGGGCATCATCGGGATGCCTTGTGGATTCAGATCTTCCCGAATGGTGATATTTTCCAGACACCATTGTGTCCACAGATGAGGATCTTTTTGTATTTGTCGGATTAATTGCGGGTCGATGTTTTTTTGAAAAAAGTCCTTGTATGCTGTCAGCAGTTCATTGTCGATCCGGGGATTCAGTATATATTCATTAAATAGGGAACTTTTGGAAATCAGTGTGTGTAGCAAATGATCTTTCAAAACGGCTTCCGGAGTATCCCGTAAGTCTTTTTCAGAGATGACCTGCAGTAAATCCATGGCTTGCGGCCGTAGGGAGGTGGGAGTATTCCGGAGAAAATCGGTAATGGCCGAATGATTGCCTCGACTGGCGATGAGCAGATCGCTCAACGGTTGGGAGGGTAGCTCCAGTTCGGCGGCAATCCTCTGGGTTTGTTCCAATGTCGGGAAGGTTGACGTATAAGCCTGGCGGATTGAATCTTCCTGAGCCATACGCCGGGTATTTTCGGCCCGTTGTTCCGGACTTACCTTGACCGGAGTAGCATTTTCCACTGGAGGAACGATGTCCAGGGATTGAGTTTGAAAATTACCGGCCTTTTGGTCTAGAATGATGGAAATTGCTGTATCCCGGGCGAAGGCCAATTTGCCGTAGCCGAATTGATGGCCGTCGGTAGCCCAGACTAGCATGTCTCCCTTTCCGGCAGAAAGGCGGGTCTGACCGTTTGAATCTGTCTGTTTGGTCGCAACGGTACAGAACTCTGCGTAATTGTAAATTTTGAAATCTACCCGGGCATTTTCAACCGTCTGCAAATCTGATGTCAGAACAGTAACCGTTGCCCGGACTGCCGGTGCATAGTTTTCTATAACGTTGATCTCGGTGTATCCGGAAGTCTGACTCATGACTTCTTCCGGTCCGTCATAACGTCCGAATACTTTGGTGTGCATCAACATGCCTCGGCTGGCCGGTGCATTGAACCAACCCAGATCCAATACCGGTTCCGGTTCGCAGGCGCCCAGAAAATGCCATCGACCGTCCACCCAGGCTTCCACCCAGGCATGATTGTCGTCCGTGTGAGCCCAACGGGGAGTATAAACCTGACGGGCCGGTATGCCGACTGCTCGGAGAGCGGCCACCAGAAAAGTGGATTCCTCTCCGCAGCGTCCATAGGCTGTTTTTACTGAAGCCAGGGGAGAACTGGTCCGAGAATCGGTGGGCGTATAAATGACTTTTTCGTGACACCAGTGATTGACCTCCAATATGGCATCGTATAAGGAAAGGTGTTTTATCCGCTCTTTGAGTTCTTCATAGAAGACCATGCGCGATTCGTCCAGGTTTTCATTGTTGACCCGTATCGGTAAAACAAAGTGACGGAATTCTCTTTCCGGAATTTTTTCTCCCCAGGGCATTTCTTTTCGGGCTTTCAGAGAATATCTGATATTTTCCAAATAATAATCACCGCTATAATCGGTGATGTCGCCGATGGGCATATAGGCATATAGAAACATCAGCGCTTCTCGTTCTTCCTGGGTCAAGGGAGTTGAAAAAATCTCGAACAGATGACCGTGTGGCAGGGCCTTTCGTTTATTTTCAAAATCTTGGGTAATCGTTGCCAATACTGATGGATCGGAAAATAAATGCCGGTTTTGACAGGACAGCATGAGCAGCAATCCAAGACCGCAGGTCAGTTTAGATAAGAGATTCATGATATCACTCGGATTAGGTTATTTCAGGTTGATGTTGTTATAGAGAAAGCGTTTGATTTTATGGGTCGGAGTTTTTTCAAAAGGTTCGTGTTGTATCAGAACCAGCTGGAGCTTGGAAAAATTATTTACTCTTGAATTTACATATTCGAACAATTCCTGCTTTAATTCTTCCAGATGTTCGTTGATGGCATGCTTGTAATTGTCGGCCTGGTTTTTTAGTTTCTGTACCTGTTTTTCCAGTTCTTCCATGTTGAAATGTACCATAGCCACCAGTTTCCCTTTACATTCGACGACCAGTGATTCATTGACAAAACGGAAATTATTGATGATGGATTCGATTTCTTCGGGATAGATATTTTCGCCGGAAGACCCTAAGATCATGGTTTTAATCCGTCCGCGGATGGAAAGACGTCCCCGGGAATCGAAAGAGCCCAGATCGCCGGTTTTAAACCAACCGTCTTCTGTAAAAACTTCTCGAGTCAGTTCCGGTTTTTTGTAATAGCCTTTCATGACGTTGGGACCTTTGATCCAGATTTCTCCCTGTCCGGTTGAGTCCGGTTGGTCGATCTTGATTTCCACTCCGGCCATTACTGGTCCAACCCCTTGGAAAAAAGTCTGGTGCGGAGCGGAACCGGCAGACATGGGGGCTGTTTCTGTCAAACCGTATCCGATAGCATAAGGAAACTTGGCTTCCTTGAGAAATTGTTCTACGACCGGATCTATCTTGGAACCTCCAATACCGAAAAAGATAATTTCTCCTCCAAAGGTTTTCATTAATTTTTTGCCAGCCAGGCGGTTCAGCAGTCGGCGTGTCGGAGCAAAACGGTACAAGGCCTTCATGAGTGCCGAAGACGTGAATTTCGGCAATACCTGTGTTTTATATATTTTTTCGATGATCAGGGGAACCGATAACATGATGGTCGGCCGTATTTTTTGCATGGCTGGAACCAATAATTTAGGGGTTGGTACACGGTCCAAGTAATAAATCTGTGCTCCGAACATGAGTGGAAGCAGCAGTCCCAAGGTGTTTTCATATGTATGTGCCAGAGGCAGGATACTGAGAAAACGGTCTTGGGGACCGACGGGTTGAATGGTGGCACACTGCCGGGCATCCCATACCAGGTTGCGATGAGTGAGTTCGACTCCTTTGGAAAAGCCTGTGGTCCCGGAGGTATATATGATGGAGGCTGTATCCTCTTCTTCTACCGATATAGCAGGTAAAGGCGTCGAATCATTCAGGGATATGTCGTTCTTCAGATTCTCGATTTCTGTTGCTGGAAAGTCTGCGGGTATGCGGGCGAAAGTGTCAATCAGAATTTTTTGTTCCAGAAAATCGGTATTTATATCGGCAATCAGTTTGTAAAGTAACTTGGATACAAAAATGATTCGGGATTCGGAATGTTCCAGGATATTTTGGATCTCGGTTGTGCTGAATCCTGGAAGGATCGGTACGGCAATGGCTCCGATTCGGGCGATGGCAAATTGTACGATGCCCCAATTGGGCATGTTGGCACTTAAAATCGCTATTTTATCGCCTTTTTGTATCCCTGATGCAATCAGAAAATTGGCTATGGAAGTCACTTCGTTGTAGAAATCCTGATAAGTTCTTTTACCATCTTGAACAAAGTTCAGTGATAAATTGTTTTTAAATCGAGAACAGCTGTTTATCAGCAATTCCGGTAAAGTCAATTTTTTTAAAAGCATTTTGGTTGATTGTCGCAATTTGCTTACAAAGTTAACGAAATTCTCGAAATATAATGTTTTAAAATACTAATGATTCTAAGAGAATTCTAAAATGACGGAATTGGGAAAGCTGGAGGGTGGATAGAGCAAGAGGCCATCGAGTGGCCTCTTGCTGATTTATTTGTTCGGAATGTTTTTAAGGGTTGTCTTGAGGAATTCCCAGAATTTTTCAACGGATGCGATGTTGACCCGTTCGTCCGGAGAGTGGGGGGAACAGATGGTCGGACCGAAAGAGATCATGTCCCAGTGGGGATATTTAGATCCCAGAATACCACATTCCAATCCGGCATGTACAGCCATGATTGCCGGTTTTTTGCCATAGAGCTGTTCATAGATTTCCTGCATTTCTTTCAGAATGGCTGAATCGGGATTGGGTTTCCAGCCTGGATAGGCTCCGTCGAACTGGATTCGATCGGCTTTGGCCAGTTCGAATACCGCTTGTATGGATTGTGCCAAAGCGGCTTTGGCTGTTTCTACCGAGGAACGCAACAGGGTATTGATAATAATCTTTCCGTTTTCAGATTTTACGATGGCCAGGTTATTGGAAGTTTCGACCGTATCGGGCATGGAGTCGATCATCCGAATGGCTCCATTCGGACAGGCCAATATGGAATTGATCAGTCTGGCCTGTGTACAAGCGTCCATGACATGGGCTGGCAGTTCACAAACATCTGCACATACCTGTAATGTCGGTTCTTTGGCGCTTAATTCTGCTTGGTAGATTTCTTCTGCTTCTTTTACGGCTTCCTGCAGCTTCGCTTCGTTGGAAACCGGAAGTACAATGGTTGCAAAAGATTCGCGAGGAATAGCGTTTCGCAAAGTTCCTCCAGTTACATTGCTGATGCGGATGTTCAGCGCTTCTGCATAAGTCTTTAAAAAGCGGAACAATAATTTATTGGAATTGCCTCTTCCTAAATTGATGTCCATACCGGAATGGCCTCCTTTCAGACCTTTGACAGCCAGACGATAAGCTTTGCTTTGAGCAGGTACTGCTTCTTCCTGATAAGAGAATTCGATGGTTGAATCAATACCTCCTGCACAGCCCACATAGAGTTCTCCTTCAGTTTCAGAGTCCAAATTCAATAAAATCTCTCCTTTCAGTTCTCCGGCTTTCAGACCGTTGGCTCCGTCCATACCGGTTTCTTCGGTTGCTGTGATCAATACTTCCAGGGGTCCGTGCGGAATATCGGTGGAGGTAAGCATTGCCATGCCGGCTGCAACTCCCATTCCATTGTCGGCACCTAAAGTGGTCCCCTTGGCCCGTACCCATTCGCCATCAACGTATGCCTGGATCGGATCCTGTTCGAAATTATGGATGGTGTCTTCGTTTTTTTGAGGCACCATGTCGAGATGGCCCTGCAGGATTACACCTTTCCGGTTTTCCATGCCCGGAGTGGCCGGTTTACTCATAATAATGTTCCCTACTTCGTCTATTTTTACCTCGATATGGTTTTCCTGGGCCCAATGGAGCATAAATTCCCGGGCTTTTTCTTCGTGGTTGGAAGGACGGGGTACTTGCGTCAGCTTATAAAAATTTTGCCAAATGGCACTGGGTTGTAAATCTTTGATAGAATTCATTTTGGTTTATTTAGGTTATTATTTTAAATGTTCATTCAGATAGTTTACGAAACGGGTGTACAGTTGCATGGTGGTATTTCCTCCATATATGCTGTGGTTGCGATTGGTATAAATGGCCATGTCGAATTGTTTATTGGCCTGAACCAATCGTTCTGCCAGTTCATAGGTATTTTGTACGTGTACATTGTCGTCGGCAGTTCCATGACAAAGCAGTAGGTTGCCTTTCAATTTGTCAGCCCAGTTTAGCGGGGCATTGTCTTCGTATCCGCGCTCATTCTCTTCCGGAGTACGCATATAACGCTCGGTATAGATAGAATCGTAATATTTATAGTGGGTCACTGGAGCCACGGCAATGGCTGTCGTGAAGATATCGTTTCCTTTCATCAGACAGAGGGAAGACATGAAACCTCCGTAACTCCATCCCCAGATACCGATATTTTGGGCGTCTATTTCGGGTTGATTGGCCAACCATTTGGCGGCAGCAATGATATCATCGCTTTCCAGTTTACCCAGTTGCATGTATGTACATTTCCGGAATTCTTCGCCCCGGGCCGCTGTGCCTCGAGGATCCACACAAGCAACAACATAACCTTCCTGTGCGAGATAATTCAGCCAACTCAAACTCCAACTGTTTTTTACCTGTTGAGAATTGGGACCGCTGTATTGAGTGATCAGCAAAGGATATTTTTTCCCGGCTTCCAGTTGAACCGGTTTCATAATCCAGGCATTGAGCATTGTTTTTCCGTCGGCAGCAGGTATCTGAATGAATTCCGGTTTTGCCAGCTGGTATTCTTTTACTTTTTCTTTTACGGCCTGATTGTCTTCCAAGACTCTGACCGGTTTGCCTTTGGCATTATACAAAGTAGTGACAGGGGGAGTATCGATGTTGGAAACAACGTTGATATAATAATTGAAGTTTTTGCTGAAACTGGCTTCATTCCAGCCTTTTACCGGAGTCAGTTTCTTTTTTACTCCTTTTTCATTGATGCTGTATATATATTTTTCGAGAGGAGATTCTTCGTAGGAGGAATAGTAGAAGAGTTTACGAACGGGATCGTAACCGTAGAAATCGATGATATCGAAATTGCCTTTGGTGATGGCCTGTCTTTCCCGGCCACTGAGATCGTAGAGGTAAAGATGCATGTAGCCGCTTTTCTCACTGGTGATGACGAATTGGGTGCCGTTTCCCAGGAAAACCAGGTTGTCCAGATTGCTCTCGTCTATATAATATTTGTTTTCTTCCCGATAGAGGGGAGTGATACTACCAACTTTTGCGTTGGCCAACAGAACTTCCATCCGGTTTTGATGGCGGTTCAGGCGAATAATGGCCAGTTTCTTGGGATCCTGGGTCCAGCGTATTCTCGGAATATATATGTCTTCTTCTTCGCCGGTTTCCATTTGGATGGTGGTGCGGTCTGCCACATCATAGACATATACGGATACTTTGGAGTTTTTTTCTCCGGCTTTCGGATATTTATAAACATAGTTGGAGGGGTAAAGTTCATTTTGCTTTAGGACTGGACTTTGTCCTTCGAACATGTTCATCTGGAATTCTCGCACGTCCGATTCGTCAAATTTGATATAGGCGATGGCAGAACCGTCCGGAGCCCATTCGAATGCACGGTTGAACTCGAATTCTTCTTCATATACCCAGTCCGGTGCACCGTTGATGATGTGATTGTATTTTCCGTCATAGGTGATTTGTCGTTCAGAACCGAACCGAATATCGTGCAAAAAGAGATTGTTGTCTCTGACGAATGCCACTTGTAAACCGGTCGGCGAAAAGGTGGCCAGACGTTGGCTGCCTCCTTCCGAGAGAGCCTTGATTTCTTTGTTCTTAAAATCATACAGATAGTAATCGGCGGTAAATGAACGGCGATAGATGGGTTTTTTATTTGTGCAGATCAGAATACGACTTTCGTTGGCATTAAATTCATAGTCATTGATATATTGTAAAGGTGAATCTTCCAGATTTTTTATGTCCAGCAGCGTAGCGACCGGCTGACCGGTTTTATAGCTGTATTTGACGATACGGGTACCGTTGTTTTCCAATACCGTATAGTGTTCTCCGTCATTCATGGAACGTAATCCGTAAACCCCCTTGGTCCGAAAAGTTCCATCGACAAAAAAATCATTTAGGCTCAGTTGTTTTTGTGCAGATAAGTGACCGCAAAAAACAAATGCAAGTAAAAGGATTCCAAAAAAATTTTTCATATTATTTTGTGATTTTTGTTTTTTTCAGTTTTGCAGTCCCAAAGGTTTGAAAAAAATCTTTGTTTTGCAAATGTTTGCGGCATTATCCTGTTTGAAACTTTTCCCATGAATGCTGAGCTGCAATTTCATGTCGATCGATTCGAATACTTTTTATCCTGAACTTTTTCCCTTTAAACTGAAATTATTACCTTTGCGGACTAAAGTTCGACTTATATGCAATATACACTTTTAGCGAAAGATAAGGACAGTGAGGCACGGTGTGGGGTGTTGACAACCGCACACGGAGAGATTCATACTCCTATTTTTATGCCGGTGGGAACTGTCGGATCGGTAAAGGCTGTGCATATGAGAGAGTTGAGGGAAGATATCCGGGCTGAGATTATTTTGGGGAATACCTATCATCTCTATTTGCGTCCGGGGACAGAGGTGTTAGAGGCTGCTGGCGGATTACACCGCCTGAACGGTTGGGATCGTCCCATTTTGACGGATAGTGGAGGGTTTCAGGTATTTTCTCTGACCGATACCGGGCGGAAGATTACGGAGGAAGGAGTGACTTTCCGTTCGCATATCGATGGTTCCAAGCATTTGTTTACACCGGAAAATGTAATGGATATCCAGCGGAAAATCGGCGCTGATATTGTGATGGCATTCGATGAATGTCCTCCGGGAACGAGTGATTACAAATATGCGAAACAGTCATTGGAACTGACTCAGCGGTGGTTGGAACGATGTGTCGCCCGTTTTGATGCCACAGAGCCGTTATATGGATATGAGCAGAATCTTTTTCCGATTGTGCAGGGATGTACTTATCGGGATTTGAGGGAAAAGGCGGCGGAGCATGCGGTTGCGCTGAACCGGGCCGGATATGCGATCGGCGGTTTGGCTGTCGGTGAACCGGCAGAAGAGATGTATGCCATGATCGAAGTGGTCAATCGAATTTTACCTGCAGATAAACCCCGTTACCTGATGGGGGTGGGAACACCTGAAAATATTCTGGAAGGTATACAAAGGGGAGTGGATATGTTCGATTGCGTGATGCCTACCCGTAATGGACGGAATGGTATGATTTTTACGACAGAAGGAACAATTAATATCAAGAATCAAAAGTGGGAACGGGATTTTTCTCCCATCGATCCTGCCGCCTTGTGTTATGTCGATTCCGATTATTCAAAGGCTTATTTGCGACATTTGATCAAATCGGACGAAATACTGGGGCTGCAGATATGTTCGATTCATAATCTGGCTTTTTATTTGTGGTTGGTGAGAGAAGCCCGAAAACATATTGTTGCAGGCGATTTTATGACGTGGAAAACACAACTTCTTCCTAAGATCAGCCGGCGTTTATAAATGTATATTACTGAGGAAGTAACGGACTAATTCGTTTGCTTGACAATTATGAAAAGACTTGATTTATATATTATCCGTAAATTTTTGGGAACTTTCTTTTTTTCCCTGGTGTTGATATTGTGTATTGTAGTGGTTTTTGACTTATCGGAAAAACTGGAGAAGTTTCTGGAAAATGAAGCTCCTGTAAAAGCCATTATATTCGATTATTATAAGAATTTCATTCCTTATTTTGCCAATGTATTTTCCGCATTGTTTACTTTTATTTCTGTCATCTTTTTTACCTCGAAAATGGCTTATGACAGTGAAATTATCGCTATTTTGAGTACGGGAATCAGTTTTAACCGTTTTTTGGTTCCTTATCTGATGTCTGCTACTGTGATTGCTTTGCTGTCGTTTTTATTGGGTTCTTTTATCATTCCGAATGCAAATGAAAAACGAATCGAGTTTGAAAAGCAATATATGGGGAAAAGATATGCCAATAAAGAACAAAATATTCACCGGCAAATTGCTCCGGGAACCTATATTTATATGTCTTCTTATTCTGTCGTTTCGAATGTGGGGTATGATTTTTCCATCGAAAATTTTAAAGGAGATACTTTGGTAAACAAGTTGACTTCTTCCCGGATATCCTGGGATAAGGAAAATGAGAAATGGGTGATTCACAATTGGAAGTTGCGAGAGATAGACGGAGATAAGGAGACTTATACAACCGGGTCGAGATTGGATACGGTTATGGCTTTTCAGCCTTCTGAGTTTTCGGAGAATCCAAAGAAAATCAAGGAACAGTTGACTTTTCCCGAGCTGGACCGTTATATTGATCGGATGAAAATGCGGGGTAGTTCGAATGTCATCGAATTTCAAATTGAAAAGTATAAGATGATAGCCAATGCGTTTTCAACTTTTATATTGACCTTTATCGGAGTTGCTATTTCTTCCCGTAAAATCCGGGGTGGTATGGGATTACATCTTGGAATCGGTTTGTTGATCAGCTTCTCATATATTTTATTTATGCAATTTTCAACAGTTTTTGCAACAAATGGGAATATGAATCCGTTATTAGCAGTGTGGTTGCCTAATATTTTGTTTGCGATTGTCGGAGTGTTTGTGTATAGGACGGCACCGAAGTAGGGTAGATTGTGTAAGCGGTAGTAAATAATGAATAGAATCAATACTTAATCAATTTAGAATGGAAAGGGATTATAACAAGGATCGGCGTTTTTCTCGTTCTGAACGTTTTGAAAGTCAAGGTAAACGAGGAGTGGAGAGAAAACGTCAGTCTGATGAAAATAAGTCTGCCGATAGACGTGGGAATCGGTATGTTGATCGGGATAGCGAAGAACGGAGAGAACGGAATCTGGGTCGAAACAGGTATCCGGCCCGAGAACGCTCGTCCGAAAACGTTCGTCGGAGAGAATATACACCGGATACGGAACGGCGGCAGTCTGCTGATCGTCCGGAACGTAAAACGGAAATAAAACGGGAGGAGTATGCCGAGGGAATGAAAAGATCAAGGAGTTATCGTCCGGAACGAGTGGAAAAAGAGGAGAACCGGCGCTCCGATTATAAACGTTCCTATTCCCGGGTACGTAAAGATATTTCCAGTCAGGAAAAAGAAGAGCTGCAACGGAAACATTACAGCAAGAAAAAGATTCTGGCTCATCGACTGAAAAATGAGGATGAAAATGCCGAATTGCGTCTGAATCGGTATATTTCGATGGGCGGAGTCTGTTCTCGGAGAGATGCGGATGAGCTGATTGTGGCCGGTAGAGTCAAAGTAAATGGTAAGGTGGTTCAGACAGTCGGTATGAAAGTGTGCCGGAAAGACAAGGTAGAGGTGGATGATGTTCAGATTTTCCCGGAGAAAAAAGTATACTTGGTGTTGAACAAACCGAAAGATTACGTGACGACGGTAGAGGATCCATTGGAGCGGAAAACTGTGATGTCATTGGTTGAAAATGCCTGCAAAGAACGGATTTATCCAGTTGGAAGGCTCGATCGTCAAACGACGGGTGTATTGTTGTTTACGAATGATGGTGATTTGGCGAAAAAGTTGACCCATCCTAAGTATGATCATAAAAAGATTTATCATGTGTTTTTGGATCGTCCTCTGGAGGAAGCAGATTTGGAAGCGATAGTCCAGGGTATAGAATTGGAAGACGGTTTTATTAAGGCAGATGATATCAGTTATGCTTCTGCTGACCGGACAGAAGTCGGCATAGAAATTCATTCCGGACGGAATCGAATTGTACGGCGAATATTCGAACATTTCGGTTATCAGATCGTAAAATTGGATCGGGTTTATTTTGCCGGCATTACGAAAAAGAATTTACCGCGCGGTACTTGGCGTTTTTTGACTCCGAAAGAAGTAACCATGTTGAAAGTTTATTGATATCTCGAGGATGCTGGGAATGAGGGTGAGAAAAATATTCATATAAAATAAATGAACGTGAAGAAAATATTTTTATTGGTATTTTGGATGCAGTGGATGATGATCGGGTTTGCCCAAATGACGGACGAACAGGTGGTCGCACTACTGAAACAGGCACGGGATGAAGGCAAGAGTCAGCAAGAGATGGTTATCATGTTGAGTCAACGAGGAGTTACCCAGGAGCAGTTGATGCGTATTAAGAATGAATATGCAAAATCTGGTGTAAGCGGGACTTCGAATACGCTTGCGGGACAAAATCGTATGCGGGAAGAGCTTTTGGGATCTGAAACCATGGATTCAATGGGATTCCGGGTGTCTGAAAGTATGCAGGGAATACAACAGCCTGTAAAAACGGAGGGGCTTGTGTTTGGTCGAGATATTTTTCGAAACAGACGTTTGACTTTTGAACCCAATCTGAATATTCCTACTCCGGAAAATTATGTATTGGGACCCGGCGATGAGGTGATTATCGATATTTGGGGCAATACGGTCCGGAATATTCGACAGGAGATTACACCGGATGGAAATATTACCATCGATGAGATAGGTCCTGTTTATCTGAATGGGTTGAAAATAGAGGAGGCCTACATACGGGTTAAAAATGCCTTGGCGAATGTATATGCTTCCTTGAATAGCGATCAACCGAATACTTTTTTGAAATTGTCTTTGGGAAAAGTTCGGAGCATACGGGTGAACGTCATGGGAGAAGTTGCTTTACCTGGAACCTATACCTTGCCTTCGCTGGCGACCCTTTTTCATGCTCTGTATAATGCCGGAGGAGTCGGGAGTATCGGTTCATTGCGTCATGTGCGGGTAAATCGCAATGGCAAGGAAATAGCCAATGTAGACATATATGATTATTTGCTGAAAGGAAAGAGTGATTTGGATATCAGTTTGAATGACGGCGATGTTATTATTGTCTCTCCTTATGAAAACATGGTTACGTTGACGGGGAATGTGAAGCGGCCGATGATTTATGAATTGAAGGGAACAGAGACATTGTCAGAATTATTGAATTATGCTGGTGGGTTTACGGGAGATGCTTTCAAAGAGTCGATCCGGGTAATCCGGAAGAGTGGACGGGAGTATCAGGTGTTTAATGTGGATGAACCGGAATATGCCAGTTTCGTGTTGATGGATGGTGATGCCGTGTCGGTCGATGCCATGTTGTCACGTTTTGAAAATAAGGTGGAAGTCCGGGGAGCTGTATTTCGTCCGGGGTTGTATGCTTTGGGAGAGGAGGTTTCTACAGTGGGACAATTGTTGAACAAAGCCGAAGGACTGACGGAAGATGCTTTTGTGAATCGTGCTGTGATGTATCGGGAAAAACCGGATTTGACCCGAGAGGTGGTGGCAGTGGATATTGCCGGTATTTTGAACGGGCTGGTGGAAGATATCCCTTTGCATAAAAATGATGAATTGTATATTCCTTCTATTTTTGACCTAAGGGAAGAATATACGATCGGGGTTTATGGAGAAGTGGGTAAACCTGGTGTGTACAAGTATGTGGATAACATGACCCTGGAAGATCTGGTGATACAGGCCGGAGGTTTGAAAGAGTCTGCTTCGACCGCTAAAATTGATGTCGCCCGTCGGGTGAAAAATCCTCAGAAAACAACACCGGAAACGAAATTGGCCGAGAATTATACTTTTACTTTAAAAGATGGATTGTTGATTGATGGAAATACCGATTTCGTTTTGGAACCTTTTGATGAAGTTTTTGTCCGGACTTCTCCAGGCTATCAATATCAGCAGACTGTTTCTGTATCCGGCGAAGTTCTTTTCGGAGGTAGTTATGTTCTTTCTCAAAAGGGACAGCGACTTTCTGAGTTGGTGAAACAAGCCGGGGGATTAATGCCGGAAGCTTATGTTTCCGGTGCTCGTTTGATCCGGAAAATGAATGCAGAGGAACAGGCTCGGGTTCAGTCGGTGTTGAAGTTAGCCCAACAGGGAGATCAGGATTCTATTGCCTTGAATACTTTGGATATAGGAAATCACTATTACGTCGGTATTGAACTGGACAAGGCCTTGGCTTATCCGGGTTCGGAATACGATATTGTTTTGCGTGAAGGCGATCAATTGATTGTTCCGGAATATACGGGAACGGTAAAAATAACGGGAGGGGTTATGTATCCGAATACCGTGGTTTACCGAAAAGGTGCCGGTTTAAAATATTATATTGATCAGGCGGGTGGTTTTGCTTCCAATGCGAAAAAGCGGAAAGTGTTTATTGTCTATATGAATGGTACAGTTGAAAAATCCAGAATATTTGCCAAAGCTCAGGCTTCTCCTGGATGCGAGATCATTGTGCCGGTCAAACCTCAGCGTAGAAAGACAGGACTTGCGGAGATCATGAGTTTGGCAACTTCAACGACTTCTATGGCGGCTTTGATAACTTCCATCATTAATAATACGAAGTGAGCTGATTCGTTTTCAAATTCAAATCAATCGGTGAAATTATGGATGAGTTAGAAAAACAGAGTTTAGAAAATGAAATAGATCTGGTGGAAGTAATCCGTAAACTTTGGAAAAAACGTAAATTTATTCTGAAAGTTACGGTTGTATGTATGTGCATTGGAATTCTGGTCGCTTTGCTCAGTGCCAAAGAGTATACGGCTGGTTGTACGATTGTGCCACAAACCGGAGACAAAACGGGGGGCAGTAATTTGGGCGGATTGGCGGCTATGGCAGGCATTAATTTGGGAATGAGTGGAGAAGGGGATATTTTGTCTCCTAAAATATATCCTAAAATATTGGCCAGTGTTCCTTTTCAAAAAGAGATGATGCAAACGGCCATTCAATTTGATGACTTCGATGAGCCGGTGACTTTGTTCGATTATTATATGAACGAAGAATATCAGAAATTTTCTTTGTCGGGAACGATCATGAAATATACCATCGGGTTGCCCGGTTTGATATTGCAGGCTATTCGCGGAGAAAGTCCGGAGCCGGAGTATGCCTCTGAATTCACTTCTACTTTGCAGACTTTGTCGAAGGAGGAATCGGATTGTATGAAGATATTGAGTACAAAAATCAATATGAACCTGAATGAAAAAGAGGGATATTTGACCATTTCGGTCAACATGCCAGAACCTTTGGCTGCTGCTCAGCTGGCTTATCAGGTACAGATGATGCTGCAACGTTATGTGACAGACTTTAAAATTGAAAAAGTAAAAGCGAACCTGGATTTTGTGGAAAGTCGTTATGAAGAGGCCAAACGTCAGTACGAAGCCAAACAGGAAGAATTGGCTTTATTTGAAGATGCCAACCGGAATCCTAGTACAAGTGTCGCTCGAGCTGCACAGACTCGTTTGAACAATGAATACACCCTTTTGTTCGGAGTGTACAATGAGTTGGCTAAACAACGGGAACAGGCTTATATTCAGGTAAAAGAAACAACTCCGGTTTTTACCGTTGTAGAACCGGTTACAATTCCGGCAGAGAGATCGAAGCCTAAAAGAGCTTTGATTTGTATCGCTTTTACTTTTCTAGGAGGGTGTATAGGAGTCGGATTGGTGCTTACTTTACCTTTTATTGCACAGGTTTCCGGTTGGAAACGTCTGGAAAAATGGTTGCCGGAAGAGAAAAAATGATTCCGTTGCAGTCTTTTTCTTTTTTTCATCGAGTATATTTCGAATATTTTATTATTTTTGTTCCATCCTTCAATTCGGGAAAACTTGGAGGATGGAACAACTAAGTATACAATAAAACGATGGAAAATGAGGAAATCGATTTAATCGAGGTCATGGCGAAGCTGTGGCAGCGGAAAAGGCTGATATTCAGTGTGGTTTTGTGCTTTTTGATAACAGGAAGTGTTATCGCTTTTGTTTTACCTCGTAAATATACGGCAGAGTGTACGCTCGGTTTGGAATTGGAAGATAAGACAACCCGTATCAGTGTGGAGGGAATGTCTGCTTTTCAAAGTACGCCTTTGGGTGATGTTAAAAATACCCGAATCGTTTCTCCAACAATGTATCCGGATCTTTTCTTTAGTGTTCCTTTTCAAAAGGAATTGATATATACGCCTTTATATGTGAGTGAGAAGGGGGATACCGTAACATTCTATCGGTATCTGCTGAATAAAACTGTATTCCCGGAGACTTGTTCCGAAAATATTTCATCATCGGTGGAACGTTTGTCTCCGGAAGAAAAGGAATGTCTGGATTATTTGAAAAAGAATCTATCAATTACGGTGAACAGCAAGGAGAATAATTTGAAAATTGCTGTTGACATGCCCGATCCTCGTTTGGCTGCGATGTTGGCGGATCAGGCTCAACAAATGTTGCAGCGTTATATTACCCGTCTGAAAATTACCCGAGCTCAGGCAGCCTTGGATTTTATTGAAGAAAGATATGTAGAGGTAAAGAAAGAATTGGAACAAAAACAACAGGCACTGGTTGAATTTCGGGAAAGATGGAAGGGGCAGAATTCAATTCAGGCTGAGGCTAAAGATAAGATATTGACCAATGATTACGAATTGTTTTTTGATCTTTATGCGGATGTGGTTAAACAGCGAGAAAAGGCTCGTATTCAGGTCAAGGAAGATATGCCGGTCTTGACTGTAATCGAGCCGGTTGTAGAACCGACCTCTCCGTCACAACCTCAACGGGCTTTGATTATTTTGGCTTCTGTATTTTTAGGTTTCTTTTTTGGTTGCGGTATTGTCTTAATACAACCGATATTATTAGAAATTGTATCTTTTAAGAAACAAAAACGTATGCTATCTATTACTCGGATGAAAAAAATTTCCTGAGAGACGATTTATTTAACTTTTTTATTTATTTGTTCTATAATTACGTAAATTTAAGTTTTTTTTTAAATCGTAGGTATGGGTTATTTTATATCGAGTGTATACTTTTGTAAAAGTTGATAAGGTATTTATATATTATAAAAAGATGCTAAGTTTATTATCTGATGATTTAAGATTGGTTTTGTCGATGGCCTTGGCTCTCTTGATTGGCTGGAATATCCGAAGACCTGTATTTAAAATGGCTATTTTGAGGGAGTTTGTGGACAAGCCGAACAAGCGTTCCTCTCACACCGGTAGTGTTCCCAATATTGGAGGTATTGTTGTATTTTTATCTTTTTTGTCATCTTTTCTTTTGTTTGTCCGTTTTGAGGCACATGTTGAATTTCAATATGTATTGTTGGGTGCGATTTTGATTTTTTTGATAGGAATTTATGATGACCTTTTGAGAATTTCTCCACGTAAAAAGGTAAAAGGGGAAATGTTGGGGGTATTGGTCTTGCTTGTGGGAGGTGGAACTTATCTGTCCAATCTGCATGGTTTTCTTACTTTGGAAAATATTTCGCCCTGGCTTGGTATTCCGTTGACCTTTGTTAGTATGATCGGTTTGATCAATGCCATAAATCTTATCGATGGTATTGACGGATTGTCGTCTGGTATTGCCTGGATGGACTGTCTCTTTTTTGGGTTGTGGTTTTATTTTTGCGGATACATCGAATATGCTTTGCTTTGTGGAATTTTAACCGCTTCGATTATTCCTTTTTTCTTTGTCAATCTATTCGGGAAACGCACCAAAATGTTCATGGGAGATTCCGGAGCCTTGATGGTAGGATTTTTGTTGGGGGTTATGGCCATTAAATTTTGTGAGGATGATATTCATTTGCAGGGAATGTGTGCCGTTAAATCTCCCATTGGAGTTGTGTTTTGCGTATTGGCAATTCCGGTGCTTGACACTTTGCGTCTGTTCGCCTCCCGTTGGATGAGGGGGAAGTCTCCTTTTGCACCGGATAAACGGCACTTGCATCATAAATTATTGACGATCTATAATGGGGTACATAAAAAAGCGACCTTTACCATTTTGGGTCTGAATCTTTTATTTATTCTGTGGGCTTGTGTCGGCAGAAATTGGCGGAATGAGATATTGGTGGGTGGGGCTGTGATTCTGTTTGCTGTCATGTTTTATATCGTCGATCTTTTGGCAAAACGGAAAATGGCGAAGAATAACCCGTTGTGATTTTACAAAAATTTTCATATGGACCCGGAGATATTTCCGGGTTTTTTAGTTTTATTTGTAAAAAATTTAAAACCATGAAAGGGATTATATTGGCTGGTGGTTCTGGAACACGTTTATATCCTATAACCAAGGGCGTTTCAAAACAATTACTGCCTATTTACGACAAACCGATGATTTATTATCCTTTGTCAGTATTGATGTTAGCGGGTATACGGGATATTCTGGTGATTTCTACTCCACAGGATTTACCTGGTTTTCGCCGTTTGTTGGGCGATGGAAGGGATTTTGGTTTGAAGTTTTCTTATGCCGAACAACCTCGTCCGGAGGGTTTGGCACAGGCTTTTCTGATTGGAAAAGAGTTTATCGGGAATGAGGCTGTCTGTTTGGTTTTGGGGGATAATATTTTTTATGGACAGAGTTTTTCCCAAATGTTGCGGAAAGCAGTGAAAAGTGTTGAAGAGGAAAGAAAGGCCACAGTTTTCGGTTATTATGTGAATGATCCGGAACGCTACGGTGTTGTTGAATTTGATGAAAATGGGAAAGTGTGGAGTATTGAAGAGAAACCTTTGCAGCCAAAGTCTAATTATGCCGTTGTCGGTTTGTATTTTTATCCCAGCAGAGTGGTTGAGATTGCCTCAGACATTCAACCTTCTGCTCGGGGAGAATTGGAGATTACAACGGTCAATCAGCGTTTTTTGGAAACCGGGGAGTTGAACGTGCAGTTATTGGGGCGGGGTTTTGCTTGGCTGGATACGGGAACGCATGATTCTTTGTCCGAAGCCTCTACTTTTGTCGAGGTGATAGAGAAACGACAGGGATTGAAAGTGGCCTGTCCGGAAGAGATTGCCTATCGAAACGGTTGGATTAACGAAGAAAAGCTGCGGGCATTGGCAGAACCGATGAAAAAGAATCAATATGGTCAATATCTGTTAAAACTGCTTCGTTGATATATTGGCTAAGAAATAATGAATTATGGTGATTATTGATACGGAAATTGCAGATGTGGTAATTCTGGAGCCCCGAATTTTCGGAGATGAACGAGGATATTTTTTTGAGAGTTTCTCACAACGGGAATTTCAGGAGCAGGTGATGAAGACGACTTTTGTCCAGGACAACGAATCAAAATCTTTTTTCGGAGTCGTGAGGGGATTGCATTATCAGTTGCCTCCCTATACGCAGGCCAAATTGGTGCGTGTTATTGCAGGAGAAGTACTGGATGTCGCTGTTGACTTGCGGAAAAAGTCACCTACCTTTGGAAAACATGTGTCTGTACTGTTGTCCGGGGAAAATAAAAGACAGTTTTTTGTCCCGAGAGGTTTCGCCCATGGATTTGCCGTGTTGAGTGAACAGGCTATTTTTCAGTATAAGTGCGATAATTATTATGCACCGGCATATGAAAGAGGAATTCGGTTTGATGATCCGGATTTGGAAATAGATTGGAAAGTGCCTGTAAATAAAAGAATCCTTTCTGAAAAGGATCAAAGGCATCCGTTCTTTCGGGAGGCAGTAACATTTGATTTGTAACATTAGATCAGTATGGCAAATATATTAGTGACAGGAGCTCAGGGTCAATTGGGATCGGAGTTGCAAAAGATCGGTTTTGCATTTTTGGATGAGGTATTTTACACCGATGTGGACGATCTGGATATTACGGATCAACGGGCGGTAGAACATTTTGTCCGGACACATGATATCGATACGATTATTAATTGTGCGGCTTATACGGCAGTCGAACGGGCGGAAGAGGAAGAGGAAATAGCAGCCCGTATAAATACCGAAGCTGTGGCAAACTTGGCCCGGGTGGCATTGGCAGAAGATTGTTTGCTGATTCATGTTTCGACCGATTATGTCTTCGACGGGACGGCAACGATTCCTTATACGGAAAAAATGAAGCCTGCTCCGCAAAATGTATACGGGCGGACAAAATGGGCAGGAGAAGAGGCGATCCTGAATTCAGGATGTTTATATATAATTATACGGACTTCCTGGCTTTATTCTTCTTTCGGGAATAATTTTGTAAAGACTATTTTGCGTTTGGCAACAGAAAAACAGGAACTTCGGGTGGTTAATGACCAAATCGGAACTCCTACTTATGCCGCCGATTTAGCCGAAGTGATAGTTCGAATTATGGCTAATGAAGAGAGAGTCGAATACGAAGGTATTTATCATTACAGCGATGACGGAGCTTGTTCTTGGTTCGATTTTGCTCAGGAAATTGTTCGACAAAGCGGACTGACTTGTTCTGTGTGTCCGGTAACGACTGCTGAATATCCGACGAAAGCGCATCGTCCGGCTTATTCGGTATTGGACAAAAGCAAGATCATTCGTACCTTCGGCGTAACGGTGCCGGACTGGAAAGAGGCTTTGGCGAGATGTTTGAAAGAAAACAAAGAGTAATATATTGTATTTATGAAGAATATTTTGATTACAGGCGGGGCGGGATTTATCGGTTCGCATTTGGTGCGGCTGATGGTGAATAAATATCCGACATATCGGATTGTCAATGTGGATAAGTTGACTTATGCCGGTAATTTGGCAAATTTGAAAGATGTTGAGAAAATGTCGAACTACGTTTTTGAAAAAGCAGATATTTGTGATTTTTCTTTGATGCAGGCCATTTTCGACCGATATAAGATAGAGGGGGTTATTCATTTGGCTGCAGAAAGCCATGTCGATCGCTCGATTCAAGATCCTTTTGCCTTTGCACAGACCAATGTGATGGGAACCTTGTCTTTGTTGCAGGCGGCAAAACAGGCCTGGAACGGACAATGGGAAGACAGATTGTTCTATCATGTTTCGACGGATGAAGTGTATGGGGCCTTGAAACCAGGCAAAGAACTTTTCACAGAAACGACCAAATACGATCCCCATTCACCGTATTCTGCTTCTAAAGCTTCTTCGGATCATTTTGTGCGGGCTTATCACGATACCTATGGTTTGCCGATAAAAGTTTCTAATTGTTCCAATAATTATGGTTCGTATCAGTTTCCAGAAAAATTGATACCACTGTTTATCAATAATATCCGTCACAATAAACCTTTACCGGTTTACGGCAAAGGAGATAATGTCCGGGACTGGCTGTTTGTGGAAGATCACGTGCGGGCGATTGATTTGATTTTTCACCGGGGGAAGATAGGGGACACGTATAATATCGGTGGATTTAATGAATGGAGGAATATCGATTTGATAAAAGTTTTGGTGAAGATAACCGATCGTTTGTTGGGACGTCCTGAGGGATCTTCAGATCATTTGATTACTTTTGTAGCCGATCGTGCGGGACATGATTTGCGTTATGCGATTGATTCAAATAAACTGAAGCAGGAATTGGGATGGGAGCCTTCTTTGTCCTTTGAGGAAGGAATTGAGAAAACGGTGAAGTGGTATTTGGAGCATCAGGAGTGGTTGGACAATGTAACGAGCGGCGATTACCAAAAGTATTATGAGCAAATGTATAATAAAAAATAAATATGATTACAGTTTCAGATTTAGAGATTCAGTTTGGTAAAAGAACTTTGTTTCAGGATGTCAATTTAAAATTTACGCCGGGGAATTGTTATGGGGTGATCGGGGCAAATGGTGCGGGAAAATCGACGTTTTTGAGAATTTTGAGTGGCGATCTTGAACCAACCCGGGGAATGGTGATGTTTGGTCCGGGAGAACGTTTGTCTGTGTTGAAACAGGATCACTTTGCTTTTGATGAATGTTCTGTATTGGATACGGTGTTGCAAGGACATATGAAGTTGTGGAAGGTTATGCAGGAAAAGAATGCGATTTATATGAAGGAAGACTTTTCCGATGAGGATGGCATTCGGGCTGCAGAATTGGAAGAACAGTTTGCCGCTATGGATGGGTGGAATGCAGAAAGCGATGCTGCCAATTTGTTGAGCGGATTGGGTATTCCGGAAAGTCTGCACTATACTCTGATGAAAGATCTCAGTGGAAAACAGAAAGTACGGGTGTTGCTTGCTCAGGCGTTGTTCGGGAAACCGGATAATTTGCTGTTGGACGAACCGACCAATGATCTGGATTTGGAAACTGTTATGTGGCTGGAAAATTATTTGGCCAATTATGAAAATACGGTTTTGGTAGTATCTCACGACCGCCATTTTTTGGATGCTGTATGTACTCATTCCGTAGATATCGATTATGGAAAAATCACCTTGTTTGCCGGGAATTATAGTTTCTGGTATGAATCTAGTCAGCTGGCCCTGAGACAACAGCAGGCTAAGAACAAAAAAGCCGAAGAAAAACGGAAAGAATTGCAGGAGTTTATTCAGCGTTTCAGTGCGAATGTGGCCAAATCGAAACAGACTACCAGCCGCAAGAAGATGTTGGAAAAATTGAATATCGAAGAGATTATGCCTTCTACCCGAAAGTATCCTGGAATTATTTTTACACCCGAGCGGGAGGTCGGAAACAAAATTTTGGAAGTTCGCAATTTGAGCAAGAGTGTGGAGGGCACTTGTCTTTTCAAGGATGTTGAGTTTTCTGTGGAAAAAGATGATAAAATTGTGTTCCTTTCCCGAGATCCCCGAGCCATGACGGCTTTGTTGGAAATTATTACCGGTAATGAGAAGCCGGATAGCGGAGATTATTCGTGGGGGGTAACTATTACGACGGCATATTTGCCTCTGGACAATTCTGCCTTTTTTGATACGGACATGCGTTTGATTGACTGGTTGGGACAATATTCCGTTGATACCAGTGAGACTTTTTTGCGCGGTTTTTTGGGAAAAATGTTATTTTCAGGGGAAGATATTTATAAGAGTGTAAAAGTGTTGTCGGGAGGGGAAAAAATGCGTTGTATGATTGCCCGAATGATGTTGAACAATGCCAATGTATTGATACTGGATTCTCCTGCCAATCACCTGGACTTGGAATCAATACAGGCGTTTAATAATACCTTGGTTTCCTACAAGGGGGTGGTACTGATGAATTCTCACGACCATGAGTTTATTCAGACGGTGTGCAATCGGGTCATTGAACTGACTCCGAATGGAATTGTTGATAAACGAATGGATTTTGACGATTATATTACCAGTGAAAACATCAAAGAACAATTGGATCGGATGTATCATTTATAAAAGTAGTGACTAAGTTTTATTAATAGAAAAATAGGAATGAATATGAAATTTGGAAAATGTGTTCTCAGCTGTATGTTGGGGATGTTGTTGTGGCAATGTGCGCCGAAAGAAAAAGAGTATGTTGTGATTGCCGGTAAGGATGTGGCAGAAGATGCAGAATGGATGAAAGTTGCTGAGGCCTTGCAGAGTAAGCATCAGGCAGCCTTGTTGACTTATCAGGAAAAACCGGAAGAGTTGCTGCCTCAATTGCAGCAATTGCATCCTCGTTACGTGGCTATTGTCGAAAAACCGGAGAATATAGGACGGGATTATATAATGAATATGCATCAATTGAGCCGGAAAGTGGATGAGGATGTTTATGCTGATTTCCTGTGGGGAATTATTACTGGATATGATGCTGCCGGAGCCATGAAAATGGTAGATAATTCGACAGAACCTTTGGTGATTAAAGATGCGGTCGCTTCTATCTGGGAATTGCATTCTGCCAAATGGTTTGATCGGTATGGATGGGTAGATGATCATACCAAGGGAATGTGGGGAGAGAAAAAATCAGCCCAGGATACAGTGGTAACCTATCAATTACCGGAAGGGCCGGTTAAGATGTTGAGACGGAAACAGGATGGTGGAGTGGATACGATTGTAATAAATACAGTAAATCCTCAGGACGAAATGCAGACATTTTACGATTTATATGCAAATTATAATCCTGATTTGGTGGTTACTGCAGCACATGCTACGGAACGGAACCTGGAAATGCCTTTTTCTCTGGGAAATATTAAGGCCAAAGATGGACAGTTGTATATGGATTTCTACAACAATCCTCAGAATTTGAAAGAAAGCGGGAAACGGAAAGTATATTTTGCCGTGGGAAACTGTCTGATCGGAAACGTGAACAATACCAAGGAAAGTATGGCAATCGCGTGGATGAATAGTGGAAACGCTGCGACAATGATCGGATATGTTGTGACGACTTGGCATGGCCGGAATGGATGGGGCGGTTTAAAATACTGGTTGACAACACCTGGACGTTATTCGCTGGCAGAAGCTATTTATCTGAATCAGCAGGATATGATGTATCAGTTGAATGAATGGAATCCTCAGCTGGTTACTTTTGCCTATCCTTATTCAGAACGAGAATTTTTTGAAGCTCCTCGAATGTTGGAGGAAGTGATGGGGGTAAAACCGACCAATGATCAGGTGGGATTTGTTCATGACCGGGATGTATTGGCTTATTATGGAGATCCGAAATGGAACGTTCGCTTGCAGGAGATCCCCGAAGAAAATGATTTTACGGTGAATATGGCTGTTGAGGGAAAGAAATGTATCGTGACAATTACAACGAAGGAGAATTTCAGTCTGGAAAGAATGAAAGGGAATCAATTTAAACAAGAACATGTTTTGGATTTGCCGTTCAGTTACTTTTTCCCGAAACGCTTGAATAATCCCCGTTTGGCTGCTGACCAGGATTGGAAAGTTGCTGTAGATGAGAATTTTCTTTTGATTTATAATGCTGATTTTGAACCCAATCAAACTTATAAAGTAGAACTCGATATCGATTAATTGATTTTTATATCCCAAAAGATGTCAATGAGAACCTTTGTCGAAAAAGTATTGAATGCACCTGCCGGAAGTATTGTTGTGCGTCGACCGGATATTGTGATGAGTCATGACAATTCTGCCCGTATCCGCAAGATTTTTCAACGTATGGGTGGAGAAGTATTGCAGGATGCGGAGAGACTCCTGGTGGTACTGGATCGTAAAATGACCGGAACAACAGATGAATTGATCCGGGATTATAATTCGATTCATAGTTTCATGGATGAGCAGCAGGTAAAACATTTTTATGACTGCGACAAGGGAATTTGTCATGAGATTTTGGCAAAGCAGCTGAAACCGGGATGGTTGATTGCAGGAAATGACAGTCACACTTGTACGGCCGGTGCTTTTAATTGTCTGGCTGTGGGTATTAATAAAACGGAAACTGCCTTGCTTTGGAAAGAAGGTTATATGTGGTTCCGGGTACCGGAGACAATTAAAATTGTGCTGAAAAATCACTTGCCTCAAGGGGTATATGCCAAAGATGTGGCGTTGTGGTTGATGGGGATGCTGAAAGAGGAAAATGTCGCCTATAAATCCTTGGAATTTCATGGTGAGGGAGTTCATTCCCTCACCATTGCTGACCGGATGACAATTGCCAATGTAACGGCCGAGATGGGACTGAAAAGTGCGGTTTTTCCGCCGGACGACCGTTTGGCCGATTATTTTGGAGATTATGCGGTATCCGGGATATGGGCAGACAGTGAGGCGGTATATTATAAAGAATTTGAAATCGATCTGTCTCAGTTGACTCCTTTGGTGATGAGTGTAGGAGAGACCAAGGAGATAAAGGCTGTTTGCGAATGGGGTCCTTTGGAATTCCGTCAGGGCTTGATCGGAGCTTGTGCCAGCGGACGATTGGAAGATTTAAGGGTGGTGGCCCGCATACTGAACGGAAAACGACTGGCTGCCGGCTTTCAGTTGTTTGTAGTACCGGCTTCCCGGGAGATTTATTTGCAGGCGATCCAGGAAGGAATTATCGATCAGCTGGTTAAGGCCGGAGTGTCGATTTTGGGTTCCAGTTGCGGCCCTTGTTTGGGGAGCAGTCACATGATTATGGCGGATGCCAAGCGTTTTATTACGACGGTGAACAGTAATTCAATGCGAAGACTGTCAGCCATCGGGGTGGAAAAATATGTCGCATCTCCGGCAACGGTGGCTATGACTGCCTTGACTGGGGCTTTGACATCGGAAGGGGAACAGAATGGGGAAAAATACCCTTACTGGGAAATGCCTTCTGTATGTGTCACTGTGAATGAATTTGAGCATCGCTGTCAGTCCGGGGTATGGAATTATTCCGATTTGAATAGCATTACTTGCGAACAACTGTTTGCTGAATCCTGGACTTATCACATTGCCTTGAATAATTCAAAAGCGTTGAGAACACATTTGTTGGAAGGACTGGATGCATCCTTTGCAGGGGCAGTGAAAGCTGGCGATATTATTCTGGGTGGGGAGAATTTCGGTTGTGGTAAGTTGATTCAGCATGCTGTAGTGGGATTGAGAGAGGCGGGAGTCAAAGCCGTTTTGTTGAAATCAGCGGATCGCCGTTTTTTCAGAATGGCCGTAAATCATGGATTATGGATCATTGTTGCTCCCGATCTGATAGAGAAATATCATTCGGGGGACTTAATCGAGATTGATTATGAAGACAAGCGGATTTTTCTGAACGGGGAAGAATTCCGATTACCGATGATGGATCCTGTGTTTACAGAGATGATAGAGAATGGAGGAATTTATGAACGGATTTCCTCATGAAACTAAAAATGCAGCTGGTTTATGAATCAGTTGAAATATGAGACCCAGGAAGCCTTTCGATCGGCATTCCTGGGTCTATTTTTTACCAGTAAGGTTTGACTATTCCGAATAACAGACAGGCGATAGCAAAAGTAATGAGAATATTGAAAATCTGAGCCGTTAAAAATGCCCACATGAGATGGCGATTTTCCCGGGAGATAATTTCTTTGATACGGGTTTCTAGACCGACACAGACAAAGGCCAGACTGAAAAAGATCGTACTGAACATTTTGGCGATACCGGGTTCTACAAGTTTCCCTTTTTCATTTGTGAGAAAAAGATCATTGGCCTGGTAAAGACTGAATACCAGAGAGGCCAGTACGAAACCGATGATGAATTTGGGAAATTTTTCCCATACAATTTTCAGGGAAGGGGAATTGTTTCCTTTTTCTCCTCGCGTTGACAGGTATAAAGCAATGAAGAAGGCTACAAGACCGATCAGTACGTTTTGTGCTCCTTTGATGATGACCGCCTGTTGGTTGGCCAGTTCACTGACAATGGCACTGGAGGCTGCTACGCCGCTGGTCGTGTCGATGGTTCCTCCTATCCAGGCGCCGGCTACTTCCTGAATGACTTGTGGATCGTCGAATATACGTGGCAGAATAAGATGAGCCAGCCAAGGCATCAGATAAATCATCGGTACGACGATAATCAGTACCAACGAAACGATGTAAGACAGTTTTTTATCGTCTCCACCTGCAACACGGGCTGCAGTGATACAGGCCGATACTCCGCAGATAGATACGCCGCTTGACAGGATCATGGCCGAACGCTGGTCCACTTTCAGACGACGGGCAATGAAGTAGGCAAAAAACCAGACGACGGTTACTACCAGAAGTGCTTGTACAAGACCTACTGCTCCGGATTTCATAACGTCACTGAAAAGAATGGTCGCACCCAGACAGACAACTCCGATTTTAATAAAGAATTCGCTTTGAATGGCTGGTTTCATCCAATCGGGAACCCGGAAGACATTTCGGATGATCAGACCGAAAATAACGGAAAAAAATACCGACTCAAATCCATAGTATGAGACTTGTGGTATGGCTGCGGTGATTTGTGCCAGTAGCGAAATGGCAAAAACGGTGATCAGGGAGGGAATTAACCCTTTTCGCGACCTCCCGAGTAGGAACCAGCCGATATATAGGGTAATTCCCACAATTACCAATAGAAATAGGGCATTGAGCCATGACTCTTCGTTCATTAAATGTTGGGGAATATGGGGTAAATAGTTGGGAATCAGGATGGCTGTAGCCAGTAAGAGTACGCTGACCGCAACAACTACCCAATCTTCTGTTTTAAATTGTTCGAACCATTTTTTCATAATGCATTTGTTTAAATATTTGGCTGCGAAGAAAAGGATTTTCGAGGACAATTTATTAAGCGTAAATGCTTAATTTGAGCATTTAGGATTTGTTTTAAAAAAGAATTTATCGAAAACGTTGGCGAATAAGATAACTAATTTTATCTTTGCTTTGTTATAATTGGTTACAAAAACAGCTTGAAAACTATTAATTTGAAATTGAAAACCTGATTTTTATATTGATCTTGTATGAAAGTTGAAAATATTTTTGAGCATATTGCAGAGGCTGGAGAAGAGGAACAATTTGATTTGCTTTTTAAATCTCCGAATTGTCGGATTGACCGGATCGTTTCTTCCGGACATAGTTCTCCCAAAGGATTTTGGTATGACCAGGAAAATGATGAATTTATTTTATTGGTTCAAGGTGAGGCTGTTTTGGAATTTGAAGATCACAAAGTGACTCTGAAGGCAGGTGATTATTTGTATATTCCCAAAAACTGCAAGCACCGGGTGGAACAGACCAGTATCAATCCGGCATGTATCTGGTTGTGTGTCTTTGATATTGAGTAAGTCTATCAAAAGAAGATTTATGAAATGCATTCAATGCTCCAATGTCTTGCCATGGTTGGTGGGAATGTTTTTATTCACTTTTTCCGGTATCGGGCAAGCTCAGGAAGTGCCGCTTCAGGGATTTGTTCATAAACAGTCGGATGAAAATGGGTATGTCTGGCCGACCGATTCACTCGTTTTGCAAAAACTGGCCCTTTGGAATGAACAGAAATTCGGAGTATTGTTTCATTGGGGATTGTATTCTGTTCCCGGTATTGTCGAGTCATGGTCCATTTGTTCTGAGGATGTGGATTGGATTCCGCGGGATACGGTCTGGAATTACGAGGCATATAAAAAGTGGTATTGGGGATTGAAAGATGTTTTCAATCCGGTAGATTTTGATCCGGATCAATGGGCCGAGGTGATGAATGAGGCTGGTATGCGTTATGTGATTTTTACCACGAAACATCACGATGGATTTTGCATGTACGATACTCGGGAAACTGATTTTTCGATTGCTCACGGGGCTTTTAAGGAACATCCGAAGAAAGATGTGGCCCGTTTTGTATTTGAGGCTTTTCGGAAGAAGAATTTCATGATTGGGGCTTATTTCTCTAAGCCCGATTGGCATAGCCCTTATTATTGGTGGCCGTATTATGCGACTCCGGACCGGAATGTCAATTATAAGATTGCCCGACACCCGGAACGCTGGGAAAAGTTTTGTCAGTTTACCTACAATCAGATTGAAGAATTGATGCAGGGATACGGAGATATCGATATTCTGTGGCTTGATGGGGGATGGGTCGGTTCTGCCAAACAGGATATCCACATGGATAAAATTGTTGAAATGGCTCGTCGGGAGCAGCCCGGTCTGATTGTTGTGGATCGTAGTATGCGGGGAAAGCATGAGAATTACCAGACGCCGGAGCAGGGTATCCCGGAGAAACAACTTGCTTTTCCGTGGGAAAGTTGTATCACTTTGAGCAATGATTGGGGCTGGGTACCGAATGCTCCGTATAAATCTGCCGGAAAAGTGATTGCTCTGTTGACTGAGGTCGTTGCCAAAGGAGGATGTTTGCTCTTGGGCATAGGTCCGACTCCTCAGGGAATGATCGAACAGCCGGTGGTTGAGCGTTTGAAACGGGTTGGAGACTGGTTGCGTGTGAATGGGGAAGCGATTTATAATACGGTCATTACCCCTTATTATCAAGAGGGAAATATATGGTTTACAGCTGCGAAGGATGAAAAGACGCTGTATGCTATTTATGTTTTACCGGAAGGGGAAAATTTACCGGAACTCTTGGAATGGCATATCAATCTGCCGAAGGGAAAGATGACTCTCCTGGCTGACGGCCGGCGGGTGACTTACCGGATAGAGGGAGATAAGGTCATGGTTTCCTTGCCGAAAGGATGTCCGGAGGAACCGTTTGTTTTGAAATTTGCCATAGATTGAAATATCTGTGGAGCTGCTTGGGGAAAAATGGCAAAATAGATATCTTTGTCGAATCGTAAAGTTTAAATTATGGTGGTTTTTCCGCATGCAAAAATAAATATCGGTCTCTTTGTGACAGCGAAACGAAGTGATGGATTTCACAATTTGGAGACTGTTTTTTTTCCGGTGGATTTGTCTGATATTTTGGAATTTACTCGGGGAGAGGGGAAAAATGGAAGCTGCAGTTTTGAAAATACCGGTATAGAAATCGGAGGAACATCCGATACCAATCTGGTCGTAAAGGCTTATCGTTTGTTGGCTATGGAGTATGATCTGCCGGCGATCCGGATTCATTTGCATAAAATGATTCCTTTTGGGGCTGGATTGGGTGGCGGATCGGCGGATGCCGCTTTTATGCTGAAAGCATTGAATCTGTTTTTTGAATTGCATCTTTCCGAACAGCAGCTTTTGGAATATGCTGTAACTTTGGGGAGTGACTGCGCCTTTTTTGTGATAGATCGTCCGGTATTTGCAACCGGAAAAGGCGAATTGATGGAACAGATAGAACTCTCTTTGACAGATTACCGGATTGTTTTGGTAAAACCTGCCTTTGGAGTCTCTACACCGGAGGCCTATGCAGGTATTACTCCAAAACCGGCTGATTTTGATTTGCGAAAGCTTGGACAATGGCCTGTGAAAGAATGGAGAACACGGGTGTATAATGATTTCGAGGCGGGAATATTTCGAAAATACCCGGTTTTGGAAACTATCAAACAGCAATTGTATGCGCAGGGAGCGGAATATGCCAGTATGACTGGAAGTGGATCGGCTCTATATGGACTTTTTGAAAAGGGAAGGGAAATAAAGCTCGATTTCCCGGATTGTTTTGTATGGCAGGGAAATATTTTACGATAATTTGAAAAGTGATGAGGACTTATCTGACAATTATTTTGATTGGTTTGGTATCGGCATTTATCGGTATGATTCCTCTTTTAAAGAAAAAGGCGGATAAATATACGCTTTTGGCGACTTTTGTCCTGTTTTTAATGATGCCTTATGTCATTATGCATATGCATTTGCCTTGGACGCAGTGGTGGTGGAAAGGCATGGTTGTATCGGCAGCATTGGCTTTGCCGTTAGTCATTGCTTGTGGAAGAGGTTGTTCCCGTTGTGCATTCCCCTTGCTATTGGCATCGATCGTTGTCGGTGCATTTATTTCGTTTCTAACTCATTATTTATTGTAAGTTCAATGGATTGGAATAAAAATGTAACAGTCCGATGTTTCAGACTGTTACAGGAAAGAGTTTATTCCGGCCTTTTTAAACTGATGGCATAAAGGACAGCCGACAGCCCTCCAAAGATGAAAGCTAATCCGGTCCAGACAATGAGATTGAAAATGCCGAAGAGCGGATGGAATATAATCAGAAAGGCAAAGATCAGGGTGAGAATACCGCCGGTTAATACCCATCCCCAGTGGGATAGATGTAAACTTTTCATTTGACCCGATTGACCGATGAAACTGATGCCTACGAACATCAGCATAAAACCGGCAACAAAGGGAAGCAGATCGGCTGCCCAGGCTAAATTGCCTATCAAAAGGAAACCGACGAGCAGATCAAGAATACCGACTGCCAATCCCCAGCCCCAGTTACGGTAGCGTTGATTGGCAAAGGCGTTGATGATTTCACCGATTCCGTAAAAAATGAACATGATGCTGAAATAAACGGCCAGGGCAAAATAAGACTCCACCGGATTTCTGAATACCCATATCCCGCAAAGGATGGAGAGAATACCGATGATCAGCATGACCCACCAGTGACGGTGGGAGATAGAATAAGTTTCTGTCGTTTCCATAACTATAAATTTTAAATTTTACAGTTATTTCAACGAAAAAAAGCCGATAAGGTTTGGTTCGGATCAGGATTCGCGGTAAAGATGTACATCCATTTGTGGAAATGGGATGCTGAGATTTTCTTCCGCAAAGGTTTTGTATACTTTCTCGTTCATGTCAAAATAGACATCCCAATAATCTTCCATTTTTGTCCAGGCCCGCACAACGATGTCTACCGAACTTGAATTAAGTGTTTTTAGGGCGATGAAATAATTGGGATCTTTCAGAATGCGGGAGTCGCTGTCCAAGAGTCGGCTGAGAACACTTTTGGCTTTGTCATAGCTGTCTCCGTAGGCAATGCCGAACACCCAGTCGACTCTTCGTTTGGATTCTTTGGAATAGTTCGTGGTAATACCCGTGGACAATCCTCCGTTAGGAATAATGATGATTTTATTATCCGGAGTCGTGATCAGGGTGTTGAAAATCTGAATTTCCTTGATGGTACCGGCCTGGCCTTGTGCCTCTATATAGTCGCCTACTTTGAATGGTTTGAACAATAGAATCATGACCCCTCCGGCAAAATTTTGCAGAGTGCCGCTCAATGCCATACCGATGGCAACTCCGGCAGAGGCGAAGAGAGCAATGAATGAACTGGTATTGATGCCTAAAATACTGATCAGTAAAATGACAAAAGTGAAATTCAAGGTAATACTCACCAGACTTCTGATGAAAGTTGCCAATGAAGCTTCGATTTCACGTTTGATCATTAAGGCATTGACCCAATGCTTCAGTTTTTTGATCAGCCAGCGCCCAATGATGAAAACAATGGCAGCTACTAATAGTCTGGCTCCGAGCCAAACGCTGAGATCAATCACTTTGGAGATGAGGGTGTCTAAAGACATGGTGGATAAGTTGTTTTCCATGATATATATGAAATTAAATGTTTGCAACGAGACAAAATTATGAAAATGTACTTGGATGGAAAAGCAAAGTAGGCCAGAATCGTACACCTTTCACAAATTTATTGTATTTTTGCCCTTGGTGAAAAATTAATAGTCAGAATGATATGAGCATAGAAAGTTTGTTGACCTCCAAAGTGATAGAAGCTGTAAAACATTGTTATGGCACGGATGTGGAGGCGGATAAAGTTCAATTGCAGGCAACCCGAAAAGAGTTTGCCGGAGATTTAACGGTGGTTGTATTTCCGTTTACTCGGTTTTCAAAAAAGTCTCCGGAAGAAACTGCTAAGGAATTGGGAGAATATTTGAAACAGCATATAGAGGAAATCAAAGATTATAATGTTGTTAAAGGTTTCTTGAATATCGAAATTTCATCCGCTTATTGGTTGGAAGTGTTAAACGAAGTTGCTCAAGTCCCCAGATATGGATATGTGCAGGAAAAGAGCGGACATTCCTATATGATCGAATATTCTTCTCCGAATACCAACAAACCGTTGCATTTGGGACATATTCGGAATAATTTGCTGGGGTGGTCGGTATCGGAGATTCAAAAAGCCAACGGTCATGAGGTCCGGATGGTAAATTTGGTGAACGATCGGGGAATCCATATTTGTAAAAGCATGATTGCCTGGAAAAAATTTGCACAGGGTGCTACTCCTGAATCAACCGGCACGAAGGGCGATCATTTTGTGGGAGATTATTATGTTCGTTTTGATAAAGAATATAAGGCAGAAGTCAAACAATTGATGGAAAATGAGGGACTGGAGGAAGAGGAAGCGAAGAAGAAGGCGCCGATTTTGCTGGAAGCTCAGGAGATGCTGCGCAAATGGGAAGCCGGTGATGAGGAAACCGTCCAGTTGTGGCGTACGATGAATGATTGGGTATTGAAGGGTTTTGATGAAACCTACCGTTTGATGGGAGTCGGATTTGATAAGGTTTATTTTGAGTCGCAAACTTATAAAAAAGGCCGGGACATTGTGTTGAAAGGCCTGGCCGATGGGGTCCTCTATCGGAAAGAGAGCGGTAGTGTGTGGGCTGATCTGACCGGAGACGGTCTGGATCATAAACTGTTGTTGCGGGACGATGGAACCTCGGTCTATATGACACAGGATATCGGAACGGCTTATGAACGTTTCAATGAATTCGATATGGACGAAATGATTTATGTCGTCGGAAACGAGCAGAATTACCATTTTCAGGTCCTTTCCCTGATTTGTGAAAAACTGGGTTTCCCATGGGCTCGTAAAATTCGGCATTTGTCTTATGGAATGGTGGAATTGCCTGAAGGGAAAATGAAGTCGCGGGAAGGAACTGTGGTCGATGCGGACGATCTGATGGCTGAAATGATTCATACGGCTCGGGAAATGTCGAAGGAATTGGGGAAATTGGAGGGATATTCCGAAGCGGAAGCCGAAGACGTTTATCGAAAGGTTGCTTTGGGGGCTTTGAAGTACTTTATTTTGAAAGTCGATCCCAAAAAGACCATGATGTTCAATCCGAAAGAGTCGATAGATTTCAATGGAAATACCGGTCCGTTTATACAATATACCTATGCCCGGATACAGTCCGTATTGCGGAAAGCTGCAGAAATCGGCGCCGAACCGCAGGTAGCGGACATACATATTCCGATTTCCGACAAGGAGCAGGATTTGATCAAGTTATTGGCCAAATTACCCGATGTCGTGAAGGAGGCGGGTGCGACTTACAGTCCGGCTTTGTTGGCAAACTATTCTTACGATCTGGCCAAGGAATTCAATCAATTCTATCATGATTTCTCCATTTTGAAGGAGGAGAATACGACTGTAAGGAATTTCCGTCTGTTGCTGGCGAAGGAGTGCGGAATTGCGATTCAGAATGCCATGGGTATGCTAGGAATAGAGATGCCAGAACGGATGTGATCGATTCGAAAGCATGAATTTGACCAATTATCATAGCCATTGTTCTTTCTGTGACGGGAAGGCTCCGATGGAAGATTTTGTAAAATCGGCGGTTGAAGCCGGTTTTACAGCTTATGGAATTTCTTCCCATGCTCCGCTGCCGTTTGATACCTGTTGGACCTTGAAAGCGGAAAAGGTAGCGGATTATTTGCAGGAGATTGAACGGTTGAAACAAAAATACGCCGGACAGATCGAACTGTATGCTGGCCTGGAGATTGATTACCTGAATGAAAGACAAAATCCGGCCATGTCATATTTTCAGGAATTACCCCTTGATTATCGGATCGGTTCCGTTCATCTGATCTATACGGAAGGGGGAGAGATCATCGATACGGATACCGGTTTGGAAAATTTCCGGGATTTACTGGCGAAATATTTTAGGGGCAACTTGCGAAAGATGGTCACATGCTATTTTACGGCAGCCATGCAGATGGTCGAAGAAGGGGGATTTGATTTTGTCGGACATGCAGATAAAATCTCCTATAATGCCAGTATGTGTGATCCCTCTATTTATGAGCAGGAGTGGTTTGTGCGGATGCTCCGGGAATATTTTTCGCTGATAGCGGAAAAAAACATAATGGTGGAAATCAATACAAAGGCTTATGAGGCGAAAGGGTGTTTTTTCCCGGATGTCCGTCATTTTACATACCTTCGGGAATTGAAGATTCCTGTGCTGGTGAATTCGGATGCTCATCGTCCGAATCTTATCAATGCCGGTCGTCCGGAGGCTTTAAAAGCCTTATTAAAGGCCGGATATTGTTCTGTCAGACAATTGGAAAAAGGACAGTGGACCGATGTTCCGATTGTTTTGTGAGCAGAATTTGAATGTTGAATGGCAAAATCTAAGTAGTATGGATATGGATTTGAAGCAGGTATTGGAACTTGTGATTCGTTGGGCGAAAGAGGTAGGAGATATACAGCTTTCTTATTTCCGGGGGAAAGATTTGGGTATACAGACGAAATCGAATGTCTACGATGTGGTGACCAGAGCGGATAAAGAGAGCGAAGCATTTTTACTGGATAAGATCCAGACCCATTTCCCCGGACATGCTGTTTTGGGAGAGGAAAGCGGCGCTCATGCCGGGACGGCGGCATATCGTTGGGTTATCGATCCTTTGGATGGAACGAACAACTATAGCCAGGGTTTGCCGGTATTTACCGTTTCCATTGCTCTGCAATACCGGGAGGAAACTTTGTTGGGTGTGGTCTATGCTCCTTACCTGCAGGAATTGTATACAGCTTTGAAAGGGGAGGGGGCCTGCTTTAACGGGGACCCTATTCGAGTAGCGGAAAAGACGGATTTGGCTCATTCTGTACTGGCAACCGGTTTTCCATATGATAAAGATGTAAATCCGGATAATAATGCTTCGAATCTGGCTGCTATATTGCCTTCTATTCGCGGTGTCCGGCGAATGGGGTCGGCTGCTTACGATTTGTGTGGGGTGGCTGCCGGTTGGCTGGATGGATATTGGGAGCTGGCTTTACAGCCTTGGGATATGTGTGCCGGAGCTTTGATTGTACAGGAAGCCGGAGGGATCGTCTGCCGTTTCCGGGAAGGACGCGGAATCTCGATTGTGGCTGGAAATGGACGAATTGTAGAGAAGATTCGTGAGAAAATACAATAATTGGCTTTTGAAATAAGGTATGGCGAATTCCAGAGAGATGACAGCAGGGCCTGCGCTGCCACTTATTTTCAATTTTACAATGCCCTTGCTTTTGGGTAATTTACTGCAACAAACCTATTCGCTGGTTGATGCTGCCATTGTAGGCAAGTTTTTGGGTATAAACGCATTGGCGGCTGTCGGCGCCAGCAGTTCTGTGATATTTCTGATTCTGGGATTCTGCAATGGCTGCAGTTGTGGATTCGGTATTCCGGTTGCTCAAAAATTCGGGGCACGGGATTACAGTATGATGCGACGTTATGTGGCTGTCAGTCTGCGTCTTTCATTGGGAATGTCGCTGGCCATTGCTCTGTTGACCAGTATTTATTGCGCTGATATTTTGAGAATCATGCAGACACCGGAGAATATTTTCGACGGAGCCTATGCTTATTTATTGGTTACATTCATCGGAGTTCCCTGTACTTTTCTTTACAATCTTTTGTCCAGTATCATCCGGGCTTTGGGTGACAGCAAAACTCCCTTTTGGTTTTTATTGTTTTCGACCGTTTTGAATATTGTATTGGACCTGTTTTGTATTTTGGTATTGAAATGGGGTGTTTTGGGAGCGGCTATTGCTACCGTTTTTTCACAGGGGGTATCGGCTTTCCTGTGTTATCTCTATATGTACCGGCATTTTCAAATATTGAAAGGAGAGGCGAAAGAACGGCATTTTCAATTTCGATTGGCCAAGACTTTACTGAGTATTGGAGTTCCGATGGGCTTGCAGTTTTCCATTACGGCAATCGGCAGTATCATGTTGCAAAGTGCCAATAATGCTTTGGGTACGGCTTGTGTCGCTGCTTTCACATCTGCCATGCGTATCAAGATGTTCTTTATCTGTCCGTTTGAAAGTCTGGGGATTGCCATGGCGACTTATTGCGGTCAGAATTACGGAGCCGGAAAACCCAAAAGGATTTGGGAGGGTATTAAAGTCAGCGGAATGATGATGCTGGTTTATGCTTTTATTACCTTTATCATTTTGATGTTTGGCGCCAAAACCCTTGCTTTGCTGTTTGTAGATGTTGCTGAAACGGAAATTTTGCAGGATACGGAGTTGTTTTTACATATTTCTTCTTATTTCTTTCCCTGTCTGGGGATGTTGTGTATTTTGCGTTATACGATTCAAGGGGCCGGATATACCAATTTGGCCATGCTTTCCGGTGTTTCTGAAATGATCGCGCGGACACTGGTCAGTATATATGCGGTGCCGGCATTCGGTTATCTGGCCGTTTGTTTCGGTGATCCGACGGCTTGGGTTGCGGCAGACCTGTTTCTGGTGCCTGCTTTTATCTATGTTTACCGCAGATTAAAGACCTTGAAATCTCCCGTAGAGGAGCATGAAAAGGTTGCTCAGGCTGGAGTCTGATTGGATACCTGCAGTACGGAATTTTTGAGGATACGGGTGGCCGTATCGTACCCGGCCTGGTAGATTTCCTGGATGTGATCCAGATTGAAAATGTTGTATTTGGTCATGTCCTGGGGGGCGATAAAAATATCGCACATGTTTCGGTCGATGTCGGTGTTGCGTGCCAATCCCAGATGAAAAGACCGAATGGCCATATCGATCATGTTGGTGATTTTTTCAGAAGTATCGATGGAGTTGATTTCTACGGCAATGATTTTTTCACATCGTTTTCGAATGGGGCGGACCGGCAGGTTCATGAAGACACCACCGTCTACATATTCGGTTTGCTTGATTTCACGGGGGGTAAAAACGACCGGAATGGAGCAGGAGGCGATGATACAGGGAATCAGTTCCCCTTGTTCGAAATGTACCGGTATCCCTTTGTTGATGTCACTGGCGGTAATGACCAGCGGGGTCTTCAGTTCTTCGAATGTTCTTACTTTTAAAAAGTCGGTCAGGCGTTCTTCCAGGTTGTTTAAGGTCATAATTCCTTTTTTCGACATGGTCGGTCGGGCAAAATGCAATATGTTCTTTTTCAGGAAAAATTCCAGGCATTCCTGTGGGGTATGACCGGCGGCGATCATGGAGCCGATGATTGCTCCAGCACTGGTTCCGGAAATGATATCCGGCCGGATACCGGCATCATACAGGGTCTGTAATACACCGATGTGGGCAAATCCGCGGGCACCGCCGCCACCAAGAACTAATCCCAAACGATAGGAAGGATGTGTATTCATGAATTCTAAATTTTATGATCAATTGTACGAAAATTTGAAGACGGGGTTTTGGTTTGTCAAAAATAGCGAAATTCACCCGAATATAAATAGGTTTAGAAAGAATAAATAGTAGCAAGAAATGATTGAAAAAATTTCGGGAGACAGGATGATTTAGACTCCCGTCTCCCGAAATAATTCAGTTATGAATTATGTCATTACCGTTGTTTGAAAAGGAACAGCTGGCCGTTTCTGTCTGCCCATTCCGTCATCAATTGCCGGAATGCCGGATATATTTCCGGTGTAATCAGACATTGATCGATCCGGAGGGAACGTTCAATGTGTACGGTCGAACCCGTGGCAGTCATGGTGATTTTCAAACTGCCTGCTGCGTTTTCTATTTTCTTTTCGCCTTCAACGCTGCAGAGTGTCAGATTTTCCGGTAATTGAATGTCATAGCGATAGTTTTCTTCGACGGTTGTCGGTAAACTCAGATTTTTCTCCCGTCGGCTATTGTCATATGCGTAGGTGTTTCCCATTCCTTTCGGCGTATTGGGGAGCTGGAGAATGGTGTAAGGCTGTTCGTTTTGAAGAACTCCTTTGCCTTTGCCTGCCAGAGAGACCGCATCTGTTTGGAAAGATATTTCTTCCTGACTGATACCGGGCAGGAAATCAGCTGCAAAGTTGGAGGTATAAGGGAGAAACCTTTTGGCAAAAGTGGCTTTTACCTGCATGTCTGTGCTAAGATCCGGACTGATTGTGATCGATGCCTGGTAATCGATCGTGGCCTTGGATAAATCGGGTAAAGTTTTCTGACCGTCGGGGAGAGCCATCAGAGTTTGCATCAAAGCTACCGGTTGCTGGTTCTGAACACCGAGGCGATAGGTCTGATTGTCTGCCTCTGCCAGCACCACCAAGTCACGGATGGCATTCAGACCGCCGTTTTCTACTTGTTCCGGTAGTATTAGGGCGGCTGCCGGAACTGCTTCAATACCGGCTGCTTTTAATAGTGCAGTCAGCAGGTTGACTTTTTCTGCGGCTGTTCCATAAGCCGTTGTCAGGACTTCGGTTGCGGGACGTAGACGGAAGCCTGTTTCGGAGAGACTTAGCGGGCAGAAGCTCAGATCACTTAGGACATATTGCTGTATTGCCCGGATCTTTTCAGCCTGATCAGTACAGTTTTGAATCAGGGAGGCTGCCAAGGCTGTTATTCGGGAGGAAGGGGCAGTGTCAAACTGGCGGTACAGCGTTTGCAATGCGGCTGTCATGGAGGGATAAGTGGTGAAAACAAGGGCCGCCACATCTCCGTTTTGTAGATCGACCTCTTTTTCCCGGCTGGATGCGGGTAGGTTGCGGAAAGTCCAGGTCCAGCCCTGTCTGCCGGCCTGTTCAGATTTTTGGGGTTGATTCTTCAGTTGTAAAAGCTGGTAATATGGAGTTTTGGATGCCGGAAATTCGAATTTCAGGGTATATTCCCGGATGGGAGAACTTTCTTCGATTGTTTTGCAGACATCTATTTCCGGTAAATAACCCGCTTTGGAGAGAATGGAATAATCCAGGTAGATGGTGGCTCCCAGTTCGAGTCCCGTATGTACGATTACCATTTCTTTCAGTCGGTTGTAGGCCGGTGCGTTTGCTGCATTTGCCGGTAATACCTCGACAAAAGCATTCGCCGGAGTCTGAATGATCTGGCCGTTTTTTTGCTTGACATACGCACTGTGTATTTTCAATTCCTGGAAATCGGGATTGTAGATAATGAATGTTTCTCCATACGTAGAGTTCATGGCTGTATGGGTGAAAAGAGTCAGTTCTTTGGAATAGCGGTATTCCTGACTTCCATCCTCGTGCAGGGTCCAGGTTTCTGTCAATTTCCGGAATTCTGCTTCCGGTGAAGCAGCATACAGGCAACCGGATGCCAGCATCAGCAGCCAGCAGAAAATCGATTTTATATAATTTGTTCTCATATCTTGTCTGTTCAGATTTATTTGTTAATAATCAGGTAATTGCCAAATTTTTTATGGGCATTGACAGCTTTCCGGAAATCCGGCCATTCCGAAGCCTCGTATACTCTTTTCTTGAGAGCCAGCTTTTGGTGCAGAATAATTTTATCTTTTTCCTGGCGGATAGAACCTTCAAAATCAGCCACCGGACTCTTTTGCACATCTTCGACGGATTCTGCCAGACGATAGCCTTTGGGTAACTGGATGGTTTCATCGAGCTCTACCAGTCTGGAACAGCCGTCTTTAAAGCCGTATTGCCGTTCTGGCAGGTCTGTATTGATGCGGAGGTAACTGCGAACCTGATTGTAGAGACCATTCATGGTCATGGGGATCAGCAGCATGGCATCCTTGCCACAGATGGCATAGTCGGGAATCTCGTACCAGAAAGTAATCCGGATGGGGGCTGCCTGGTAGTCTTTCGGATTCTTGCCCCAGTCGACCTTCAACAGCTTTGCTTTCGGAGAAACATTCAGCAATTGACTCTCCATGCTATTTTTCCAGTCGGATTGCCAGCCGGTTGTGAAGATTTTGCGGATATTCAGGTCGGATTGACCTTCAGCGGTCAGGGTAAATTTTCCGGTAAGGGTTCCGTTTTTATCCAATCTATGGGTTGCTTTGATTCGGAAATAATGGTTTTCCGGTGCAGACAATGGAGTAACGCACAGATCGGAACCTTCGGGTACACCCGGCAGGTAATTCTGCTGTTGTTCGGCACTGCTCCACAGTTCCCGACAGAAAGGCACCCACGTCGGGTCCAGCGGCATGTAGGTTCCATCGCTTAATTTTACGACAGCCACACAGTGATTGAAATGGTCTGCCGGTATACTTTCTACCCGACTTCCAGCCATGGTCATGGCTGGGTAAGCTTCGAAGCCTGCCATGCGTAAAAAAGAAATCAGGGTGCCTGCAATATCTTTGCAGACGCCACAGCGGTCGGTGTAATTCATCTGGGTGTTGTGCAAGGTAAAGCCTTCTCCTTTTCCCATGGTGATTCCGGCATAGCGGATATTATCGGCCACCCAGTGGGTCAGTACAGCTATTTTTTCCATTTCCGTTTTTTTGCCGCGAATCAGTTCATTTACTTTTTCCTGAGCTTCCGGGGTAGGGTTGAAACTGCCGTAATCTTCATTTGTTTTATGAAACCAAAGGGATTTGTCTTTCCATTGCGGAGTGGTGGACATCATTAATTTGGGTGCGGCGTCGTAAAGATCGACCATGTTCGGCTCTTTTTGAATCGGTTGCAGATCGGTTTTGACGAAGGTGTATACTTTCCGGTCGTTTTCGAAGCGGACGGATGAAGTGCATTCTCCCTGATAGAACTGAAACTGCATATCTTTTTCCCGGGGAATGGATACCTGGTATACTTTCCGCATGGTTGGCTGGTCACACCAGAAAGGTACGATGTCGTAAAATTGTCCCCGCATGGGAGGAATGAAACGTTCTTCGTCGGAAGTTTCGGCCAACAAGGCATAGGTAAATCCCTTTTTGTGTATCTCATATTCAATGACATCTCCGGTTTCGAGTTTCCCCAGCTCCAGCATGATTTGCCGGGCTCCCCAATAGATCATTCGGGCCGGAGCGGCATAGTCCAGTGTTTTACTGACATCTACCGAACGTATTTCTCCGTTTGCCCGGTGAATATTGACTTTGTGAAAAGTGGCAAAGGCTGTCAGCGGATCATAGTCGTATTTGAGTACCCGATTGGCCAGGGCTCCTGCACGGTTCTGTATGAGGATAACCTTTTGGATGACGAAAGTGCCCGAGCCGTTTGGAGTAACGGATACCGAGGTACTGTCCAATAAAATCACTTGTCCGGCAGATGCCAGACGTTGCTGTTGCTGAGCCCTTTGCTGCAGAGGTTTCCAACTTTGTCCATATACCGGAAGCAAAACCGGAAGGAGAAAAAGAAGACATAAAAATAGTTTATTCATAAGCGGAAAATTTAATTAACATGTTTTTCCAAAAATAATAATCTTTTTTGGCAAAAAAAATACCGGAAGTTGGATTCTTCCGGTAAATATAGGCTGTTTGATGGATTTGCAAAACAGTATTGGGATCATCTGATCTCTGCACCGAGCTGGTGTTTGTAGGTTCCCATCAGCTTGTTCATGATCTTGTCGATTTGCTTGTCGGTGAGGGTTTTTTCTTCATCCTGCAGCGTGAAGCTGACGGCATAGGATTTTTTGTCGGCCCCCAATTTCTCTCCTTCATAGACATCGAAGAGGGATACGGATTTCAACAAATTCTTTTCCGTGCGGAAAGCAATGTCGCGAACCTCCTTGAAGCTGACTTTTTTATCGAGCAGTAGGGCCAAATCCCGTTTTACTGCCGGGAATTTGGGCAGCGGAGTGAAACTGATCGTATGGTTCTTCAACATTTTCAGCATATTTTCCCAGGAAAATTCGGCGTAGTATACCTCTTGTTCGATGTCGTTGCTTTTCAAGACTTTTTGACTCAACATGCCGATGGTTACGATATGCTGTCCTTTCTGAGAGTAGGTGATGCCTTCCCGATAAATGTCTTCTGTGCATTCATCCAAGGTCAGTGATTCAATTTTGAATCCCAGTCGGGTCAATATCAGTTCTGCGTAGCATTTGATATGGAAAAAGTCGGATTTCTGTTCCTGGCTGTTCCAGGACGCCATTGTTTTGTTGCCGGTGATGAAGAGGGCAAGTTTATCTTCTTCTTTGTATTGTTTCAGATGATTTTCGCCATCTTTCCGGTGGAAGGTATAGGCTTTCCCAAACTCAAAGAGATGCAGGTTCCCGTTTTTTCGGTTGATGTTGTAGGCAATGGTCTCCAGACCGCCGAACAGCAGGGTTTGACGCATGGCGTTCAGGTCGGAGCTGAGCGGATTGAACAACAGAACCGTTTCTTCGGGATGGAAGGTTTCCAGATTTTCAAAATAAGAGGCCTTGGTCAGCGAGTTGTTCATGATTTCGTGGAAACCATTGGCAGCCAGTAGATCCGATATTTCGTTTTTCAAACGGAAATCATCCGGTTTTTCACTGTAACTCAAAGTGGAGTTGACTTTTGCCGGTACTTCGATGTTGTTGAAACCGTAGATGCGCAAAATGTCCTCGATGACATCTGCTTCACGGCGAACATCCACCCGATAGGGAGGAACATGCAGCAGAAGAGATTCATCGTTTTCTTTTACAATTTTGATTTCCAGTGCCTGCAGAATTTTTTTGATACGATTATGATCGATTCTCTTACCGATTAACCGGTCGATATGGGCGTATTTTACTTCCACTTCGAAGTCGGCTACCGGATGCGGGTAGATATCGATGATATCGGAGGTGATCTTTCCTCCACCTATTTCCTTGATCAAAAGGGCGGCTCTTTTCAGGGCATAGATGACGATATTGGGATCGGTACCTCTTTCGAAGCGGAAGGAGGCATCCGTATTCAAGCCGTGACGGCGGGCTGTTTTCCGGACAAATACCGGATCAAAACAGGCACTTTCGAGGAATACGTTGGTGGTATTGGTTGTAATTCCGCTTTCGAGTCCGCCGAATACGCCGGCGATACACATCGGTTCCTCCGTATTGCAGACCATCAGGTCGTTCTCATTCAATTCGCGTTCTACGCCGTCGAGGGTGATGAATTTGGTTCCTGTCGGGAAACTGCGAATAATGACTTTGTTTCCTTTGATTTTGTCTTTGTCGAAAGAGTGCAGCGGCTGTCCGAGTTCAAAAAGAATGAAATTCGTGACATCCACTACATTGTTGATCGGATGCAGACCGATGGCTTTCAGGCGTGTTTGCAGCCATTCGGGCGATTCCTGAACTTTTACTCCTTCAATGCATACTCCGGCGTAACGTGGACAAGCCTCCGGCCGTTGTACTTCGATGGAAATATCCGCGGTATGACAGTCGGCGGCAAAATGATCTACGGAAGGAAGGGTATAGTGAATCTCTTCCTGTTGTTGCAGATAAGCGGCCAAATCCCGGGCAACTCCGAGGTGGGAAGCCCCATCTACCCGGTTGGGGGTGATATCGATTTCAATTGTATAATCGGTCGTAATCCGGTAATAGTCGGCTGCCGGCATGCCTACTGGCGTGTCTGCCGGAAGTACGATGATGCCGGCATGGTCGTGGCCGATGCCGATTTCATCTTCGGCACAAATCATTCCTTCGGATTCCTGTCCCCGGATTTTGGACTTTTTGATGACAAATTCCTTGTCTCCGTCATACAGAACCGTTCCGACAGTTGCGACGACTACTTTTTGTCCTGCCGCTACATTGGGAGCACCACATACGATGGGAGTGAGATGTCCGTCTCCCAGATCGACAGTCGTGATATGCAGGTGATCGGAGTCCGGATGATCGATGCAGGTTTTGACTTCTCCGATGACTAATCCGCGTAACCCCCCTCGAATGGATTCAAATTTTTCGTAACCGCCGACTTCAAGTCCTATACTGGTCAATATTTTACAGACTTCTTCTACATTGAGGTCTATTTTCAAATATTCTTTGAGCCAATTTAAAGATATATTCATAGTTTTATTTGATTTGTAACATTCTTTCGATAGGAATCCAGGCCCTGCGTCGGATTTCTTCGCTGATTTCTACGACATGCTGTTCTTTTTCCAATGCTTCCCACACTGATTCGAGGGTTACTTTTTTCATTTGCCCACAAATCGTTTTCGGGTGGATGGGGATGAATTCTTTTTCCGGATTGTCCTGTTGCAGTTTATGTATCGTTTCGATTTCCGTTGCGATGATAAATTGTTTTTTGGCAGATTGCAGGGCATGTTTGATCATGCCTGCGGTGGAATACATATAGGCCTGTGGCAACTGCAGGATTTTTTCATCCTGGGAACAGTGGCATTCCGGATGGATCAGTATGTCTGCCCCGGGATATTCCTGACTTTTGGCCAGGATCATGTCACTTGTGATGCGTTCGTGTACACAGCAGTCGCCGTCCCACAGTTCCATCTCCCTTCCGGTAACCTTTCTGATCCAGGCTCCCAGGTTTTTATCCGGGACGAATAAAATTTGCCGGTCGGAGGGAATGCTTTTAACGACTTTCAGGGCATTGGCCGATGTACAGCAGATGTCTGTCCAGGCTTTTACTTCTGCGGTCGTATTGACATAACTGACGATCACTCCTTCCGGATGATCTTTTTTCCAGGCTCGTAGAGCTTCTCCTGTGATACTTTCGGCCAAGGAGCAACCGGCTCCTTGTACGGGGATCAGGACTTTTTTATCCGGAGAGATAATGGCCGCTGTTTCTGCCATGAAGTGTACTCCGCAAAAAACGATGATTTGTGCATCTGTTTTCCCCGCTTCCTGGGACAATCCTAAAGAATCGCCTAAATAATCGGCTATGTCTTGCACTTCCGGACGCGTATAATAATGTGCCAGAATCACAGCGTTTTTTTCACGTTTCAGCTGTTGAATTCTATCGATGAGCTCTGCTTTCGTCATAACTTTTTCATTTTCCGCTCCAAAGATAGCAAAAAAAGGTAAAACTATTTTATCTCCAATTGTTCTTGTAATTTTTTACTTTCTCTTTTCAGGGCGCAAGATGAGAATTTGGATTTCAGCATGCTGATCGATATTTTTTCGTTTACATCCAATTCTTCTTTGAACTGTTCGTAATACTTTTCGCTGTAATCTTTGAATTGAGCCAGTGTCTTTTCCCAGTCCTGATCGGACATTTCACTGTAGTCCTTTTCTGTTTTTGATATGAATGTTTCGAAGTCTTTGAGATAACTGTCCTTGTTCATGCTGCATTGACAAAACAGGAACAAGCACATACCGGCAATAAATAATCTGAGAATGGAAGTCATAGGTTAATCGTTTTTTTGAATGTTCATACTGATGTCCAAGGCGGTAACCGAATGGGTCAATGCTCCGACACTGATATAGTCTACGCCGGTGGCAGCCACTTCTTTCAGGCGTGGAATGTTCATGTTGCCGGAAGCTTCCGTTTTGGCTTTTCCTTGGATGAGTTTTACGGCTTCGGCCATTTCTGTGTTGCTCATGTTGTCCAGCATGATGATGTCGGCCTGCATTTCCAGAGCTTCCCGGACTTCTTGCAGATTGGTCGTTTCCACTTCAATTTTGACTCCGGCAGGGATGTGGGTTCTGACAGCCTTGACTGCTGCGGTGATTCCTCCGGCCACTTTGATGTGATTGTCTTTGATCATGGCCATATCGTATAATCCCATGCGGTGGTTGGTTCCTCCACCGTCTTTCACAGCCATTTTATCCAAGACCCGGAGTCCCGGTGCCGTTTTGCGAGTATCTAAGAGCTGGGTGTGTGTGCCGGCCAGTTCTTTGACATATTTGGACGTTTCTGTGGCAATGCCGGACATGCGTTGCAGGATATTCAGCGAAAGACGTTCTCCCAGCAGAAGACAGCGGTAGCTGGCCTCTATGCGCAGGATAACGTCTCCTTTCTTTACGGGATCTCCGTCTTTTACTTTGGGATCCCAAAGAATATCCGATTCGAATTTCTCGTATACTTTCCGGGCTACGGAAAGTCCGGAGATAATGCCGTCGGCTTTCATTTTCATTTCTGCTACGGCCCGGGCGTGTGCCGGGATAATGGAGTCGGTGGTTACGTCTCCGGTAGCGATGTCTTCCTCTATAGCGAGGTCAATCAGACGATCGATGAGTTGGTCGTATTGTGCCATGTTATGTCAGTTTACAGTTTTTTTTGTATTTACAGGGATCGTACGCAGTTTTTTACCTTTTTGCTGTACGATGTGGAATAAATAGGTGTCGTCGCTCTCCGGATAATCCTCTCTGAAATGTCCTCCTCGGCTTTCCTGACGATAAAGGGCCGAACGGATAATCAGCCTGGCTACCGTGATCAGATTGTGGCATAGCAGGGTATAATATTCGTTTTCTTCCTGAGGTATGTTCTGTTCGGCCTTTTCCAGTTCGTTCAATCCTTGCCGGAGTTTCTCTTCGTTTCGGATGATTCCGGCATCTTCAGTCATGATCCGGGAAATTTCTTTTTTCAGTTGTGTATAATGGAGAGCGAAATGCGGATTCGAATGATAGAGGGGTTGGAAGTCTTGGGTAGAGACCGACTGCAGGTTTTTCCTGGATGCTTCGACGGCCCGTTTTCCGAATACCAGGCATTCGATCAGGGAATTGGAGGCTAATCGGTTGGCTCCCATGATACCGGAAGAGGCCAGTTCTCCACAAATGTACAGGCGTTCGATGTTTGTTTGGCCATAAGTGTTGGTCCGGACACCGCCTACCATATAATGGGCTGCGGGGGCTACCGGTATTTTGTCGCACATGTCTATGCCCAATTCCCGGCATTTCTCGTAGATATTGGGAAATCGGTGCCGGACGATTTGCGGATCCAGATGTTTTAAGGAGAGCCAGACATAATTCTGGTGGTATTTTTGCATCTGTCTGTAAATGGATTGGGCGACGATGTCGCGTGGGGCCAGTTCGGCCAATTCGTGAATGGCCGGCATGAATCGTTCTCCGTTCTGGTTGATCAGGTGGGCTCCTTCGCCGCGAACCGCTTCACTGATCAAAAAAGCTTCTTCTGATTCTGTATATAAAGCGGACGGGTGAAATTGGATAAATTCCATATCGGCAATTTCGCATCCGGCATTATAAGCTAATGCGAGTCCGTCGCCGATGGTAGTATGCGGATTGGTGGTACGTTTATAGATGGCTGACGTACCTCCCAACGTAAGAAAAGTATTGTTTGCCAGGAATAACTCTTCGCTTTCTGTGACCAGGTTCCATACCCGTACCCCATAACACTGATGATTTTCCTGTAGTATGCCGATAACCGAATGGTTTTCGAATATGTCTATCCGGGGATTATTGATGACTTTGCTGATCATGAAACTGGTAACCATGCGGCCTGTTGCGTCTCCTCCGGCATGTAGAATGCGCTTTCGGTGGTGACCGCCTTCCAGGCCCAGGGCCAGGCTTCCGTCTTCCATGTCGAAATGCATGCCAGCCTCTATCAGTTCGTGTATTCGCTGAGGACCTTCATTGACCAGGATGTCGACAGAAGGATAATCGCACAGGCCGCGGCCCGCAATGATGGTGTCTTCAAAATGAAAGGCCGGGGCATCGTCTTCGTCGGTTACTGCTGCGATTCCTCCTTGAGCGAAATAAGAGTTGCTTTCAGTAATTCCGGATTTTGTCAACAAGGCAACTTTCCCATAGGCAGCCGCATGATAAGCCGTATATAATCCGGCCAATCCGCTTCCTGCAATGATATAATCGTAATGACGCATCTTCAAAAAATGTAAATTAGTGCGAAAGTACCATTTTTTTGGAAATAGGGGAGGGATTTTATCTTTTTTTTAAAAGTTAATTTTCAAATGCGGCTTCTTCGTTTTCCATTATTTTGTCGTACTTTTGTGCCGAATTTAAAATATAAGGAATGATTACAAAAAATAAGATGGTATCCGTTACTTATGAACTGAGGACGGAACCGGCGGGTGAGTTGCTGGAATCAGCTGGTAGTGACCGTCCTTTGAATTTCATTTGCGGTCAGGGACAGACATTGGAATATTTCGAGATGAATTTGTTGGATAAGAATACAGGTGACCGGTTTGATTTTAAGGTTCCGGCAGCCAACGCTTATGGGACAGTCAATGAAGATATGATCGTTGATTTGCCGCAGGAGATATTCAAGGATGTGGATGCCGCGGATATGGTAGTCGGCCATGTGTTGCCGATGATGGACAGTATTGGAAGACGTTTGCAGGGAAAGATTCTTTCGATTGGAGCTGAAGAAGTACGAGTCGATTTTAATCATCCTTTGGCAGGGAAGGATCTGTATTTCAGCGGAGAGGTATTAGATGTCCGGGATGCTACAGATGAAGAACTGGAAGCTTTGCATTCTCATAAATGCGGAGGTTGCAGTGGTTGCGGTTCGGAAGGTGGCTGCGGTTCTCACGAGGGCAGTTGCGGTTGTGGTGGTTGTCATTGATCAGTTTGCTGAAATATGCCCGGGAATTCAATTGGGAAAATGTTTCGTCTGATGTCGTTCGGTGAGTCGCACGGCAAGGCGATCGGTGGGGTGATCGATGGATGCCCTGCGGGCGTTGACTTGTCTGTTGATTTCATTCAACGAGAGTTGAACCGGCGTCGACCGGGACAGTCGGAAGTCGCTACACCCCGTCGGGAGATGGATGAAGTAGAAATTCTTTCCGGTTTATTCGAGGGAAAATCCACGGGCATGCCGATCGCTTTTCTGGTAAGGAATCAAAATCAGAACAGCAAGGATTATACCCATCTCAGAGAGTTGTATCGTCCTTCCCATGCAGACTATACTTGGGAGAAAAAATACGGTATCCGGGATTATCGCGGAGGTGGACGTTCGTCGGCCCGGGAACACATTGCCCGGGTGGTTGCCGGAGCAGTTGCCAAACAGGTATTGGCCGGATATGGAATCCGGATTCGGGCTTATGCTTCTCAGGTAGGGAATGTCGTGTTGACGCGGCCTTATTCGGAGTTGGAACTGGAGCGGGTGGAGGAGAATATGGTGCGTTGTCCGGATCCGGAAACTGCAGAAAAGATGATTGCTTTGATCCGGCAGATGCGGGAGGAAGGAGATAGTATTGGAGGGATAGTCAGCTGTTTGATTGAAGGTGTTCCGGTAGGATTGGGAGAACCGGTATTCGATCGTTTTCAGGCCCGTCTGGCTCATGCTATGCTGAGTATCAATGCAGCTAAAGGGTTTGAATATGGAAGCGGTTTTGCTGCTGCCTCGATGCGAGGTAGTGAACATAACGATCCTTTTGTCGTAAGAAAAGGGGAAATACACACTGCTACTAATTATTCTGGAGGAGTTCAGGGGGGGATTACGAATGGAGAAGATATTTATTTCCGAGTGGCTTTCAAACCGGTAGCGACCATTATGAAAAGACAGAAGACGGTGAATAGAGCCGGGGAAGTGGTCGAATTGGAAGCTCATGGGCGTCACGATCCTTGTGTTATTCCACGGGCCGTGCCGGTGGTTGAGGCGATGGCGGCCATGGTCGTATTAGATTTGCTGTTGGAAGCCCGGATGGCGTGAAAAGAAATTTGGGGAATTTCGGATTTCTCTTGGAAAAAAGTCGGCAAAAGCGTAGAAATCTGTAGTATTTTTCTTACTTTTGGGAAAATTTAAATTTTTAGATAATTATGGCTAGTATTAGAAGATTAAAGAAAGACATTGATTGCTTGGTGTTTGCTGTTATTGACGACAGTTTGAATTGTCTGGCTGTGGGTAAAAAGGAGGATGCGATCAGCGAAATCGTTCAGAATATCATAGATGCCAGAAATGTGTTGAGACAACGTGTAAACGCCGGTAAACAAGTGGCAAAAGCTGAACGGAAGGCTTATTACAAAACGATTGGGAAAGACCTCATCGCAACTGTTGACGGTGCTTTTACTCAATTAAGTGAACTGGTAAAGAAAGAAGCATAGAACATATAGTTAATAATAAGAAGAAAGAGTGACCTTCAGTGACAGGGCACTCTTTTTCTTTATCGGGGAATAGGTTCGTATCGATTGAAGCTTGGTATGGAAGTATTGAAAATGGCGGGAATAGGGGAAATAAGGGTCCTGAGGGGAGTGCACATTAAATATTTACGGATTAAGATGGCTCCCGGACGGGGAGTTTGGGTGAGTGTTCCTTTTGGGGTCAGTCGCAGGCAGGTGGAGGATTTTTTGGAGGCAAACCGTGCTTGGATTCTTCAGAATGGCAAGAATATGCAGGCATATGAAAGAGATACCGGAGTGGGCTTAAAGATCGGAGCTGAAATTCGTACCAAAACACATGTGTTGAAAATTGTGGAAACCGAAGCGGAAAAATCTTTTTATCGGATAGAGGGAGAAATTATTACGCTTGCCATTCCCCGTGGGGTTGATTTTTGCAAGATAGAAAAAATCGTACAGCGGTTTCTGTTGGAAATTTATGCTTTGGAATGCCGGCAGCTTTTGCCTCAGCGGGTGCAGTACTATGCCGGACGATATGGTTTTCACTATGGTCGGCTCACTTTCCGCAATAATATTTCCAATTGGGGAAGTTGTTCTCCGGAAAATAACATCAGTTTGAACATTAAATTGATGAAATTGCCGGATGAACTGATTGATTATGTGATTTTACATGAATTGTGTCACACTGTCGAAAAAAATCATTCCGCCGCATTTTGGAAATTGGTAGGGCAGGTCTGTCCTGATTATGCTTCTTTGAGGATCCGCTTGCGGAAATATAATACCCGTGTTTAGCCGGATCGATTTTTTTTATTATTTTCGTAGGCAAAAGAGAATAAAAATATTCAATGTTATGATGCAGGAAAAACAGAAAGAGATTCGGGATATCCTGATGCAGGTGAATTATCCTGGAACTTCTAAAAATATTGTGGAACTGGATATGGTTCAAAATATCCGGGTCGAAGACGATAAAGTGTTGTTCCGTCTGGTATTTCAAAAGGCTAATGATCCTTTTGTCGGAGCGGTTAAGAAAAAAGCGATTGCAGTATTGAAGGAAAATACGGCATATTCGGAAGTAGATATCGAAACGGTATTTGTTCAAGATCTGGAGAGACCCCTCTCTTTGGAGAAAGTGAAGAATATCATTGCCATTTCATCCGGAAAGGGTGGTGTCGGAAAATCTACGGTTGCTGCTAATCTGGCGGTTGCTTTGGCGGCAGAAGGATACCGGGTAGGTTTGGTGGATGCCGATATTTTTGGTCCATCCATTCCCAAGATGTTCGGTTGTGAGGATGCACAGCCTTATATGGAACAGATAAACGGACAGGATTTTATTGTGCCGGTTGAGAAATATGGAGTAAAGCTTTTGTCGATCGGTTTTTTTGTCGATCCGGCTTCGGCTACCGTATGGCGGGGTCCCATGGCTTCGAATGCCTTGAAACAGATGGTAGAACAAGGATTTTGGGATGAGTTGGATTATATGTTGATCGATTTGCCGCCGGGAACCAGCGATATTCATTTAACGTTGGTTCAGACAGTAGCTTTGACCGGTGCGATTGTGGTAAGTACTCCGCAGCAAGTAGCTTTAGCCGATGCCATCAAAGGAATCAATATGTTTGAATCTCCGGGCATTCAGGTTCCGGTATTGGGATTGGTGGAAAACATGGCCTGGTTCACTCCGGCAGAGCTTCCGGATCATAAGTATTATATATTCGGACGGGAAGGGGCGAAAAAACTGGCAACAGAGAAAGGATTGCGTTTGCTGGGAGAGATTCCGGTGGTACAGAGTATCTGTGACGGAGGTGATGCCGGGAAACCGGTTGCTTTGGATACAGATTCATTGACTGGTACGGCTTTCCTGCATCTGGCTGACGAAGTAGTAAAAGCCGTTGAAGAAAATCAGGGAACAGCTAAAAGAGTAAGAGTGACCAGGCAATAAGCGTTTTGTTTGATCATCAAAATAGAAATCGGATGAAATGGACAATCAATAAGCTTGATGACTTAAATGAGGTGGCTGCCCAGTTCCTGGAAGCAGTCGGCGATAAGACTATTTTCGCTTTGTACGGTCCCATGGGTGTCGGGAAAACCACTTTTGTGAAGGCTGTTGCTGCCTGTTTGGGGGTAACGGATGATGTCAGTTCGCCCACTTTCGCTATTGTAAATGAGTATCAGACAGAAGAAGGGGAGGTATTGTATCATTTTGATTTTTACCGTGTCAATCATATTTCAGAAGCGCTTGATTTCGGGTATGAGGAATATTTCTTCAGCGGAAACCGTTGCTTTATCGAGTGGCCGGAAAAAATTGAAGAGTTGCTTCCGGAAGAGGTGGTCAATTGTTATTTTTCAGAATTTCCGGATGGAAGCCGGGAATTAAAGGTGGAAATTTAAGCGGATGGATCATGGACAATACGAGCAGAATGTCGGGAACGATTAATAAGCAATGGTTTTTATATCAGGAAAAAGAGGTTTTTCAGGATCAGCGGCAAAAGAAACTGGTGCTGGGGATTCCCAATGAATTGGAAAAGGGAGAAAATCGGATCTGTTTGACTCCGGAATCCGTTCATATCCTGGTATCCATGGGACATGAGGTGTTGCTTCAGAGAGGAGCCGGGAAACATGCTTATTATGGAGATGCCGAATATGCGGAAGCTGGTGCCATGATCGTTGATTCCATCGGAGAAGTATATACTGCCAACGTGGTTTTGAAAGCCACGTCGGTTTCAGTCAGTGATACAACTTATATGCATGACCGTCAGGTGATTCTTTCTCCCTTGAAATTTTGCGATATGCGCAAGGAGGCGATTACTGGAATGATGCAGAAAAAAGTGACGGCAGTCGGTTTTGATATACTGAAAGATGCGGAGGGATATTATCCGGTGGTACGGATTATGAGTGAGATTGCCGGAAATTCAGCCATTATGATTGCCAGTGAGTATCTGAATAATTCCAGAGGGGGAAAAGGAATTATCTTAGGAGGGGTCAGTGGAATCACACCTACAGAGATTGTTATTTTGGGTGCAGGTACTTTGGGGGAATATGCTGCCAGAACTGCTTTGGGACTGGGAGCGACGGTGAAGGTTTTCGATCATTCTGTGGAGCGGCTTCGGAGGCTGAATGAGGTTTTGGGACAGCGGGTATATACTTCTGTATTTCACCAACCTGTCTTGGAGCGGGCTTTGCTTTCTGCCGACGTATTGATCGGGGCGATGCGTTGTTTTGACAATGCACCCGATAGTATTGTGACGGAGGCTCAGGTGAAAATGATGAAAAAAGGAGCTGTTATTGTTGATATGTCGATTGATCATGGCGGATGTATCGAAACGGCCGGACCGACTACCCATGAAAAACCCGTTTATACTTATGAAGGAGTGATTCATTATTGTGTACCCAATGTACTGTCGCGGGTTGCCAGGACGGCTTCGATTGCTTACAGTAACATTTTCTTGCCCTTATTGCAGGATGTAGGTCGGCAGGGAGGATTTACGACTGCCATCCGAATGAACGTCGGATTGCGGGAAGGAGTTTATCTATACAACGGTATTCTGACAAAACAGGTGATTGCCGACAAGTTCGGTCTGATAGCCAGGGATATCGACTTGTTGATCGCAGTCTTATAGCGAAAATCTGCCTATTATTTTTCTTTTATATCTGAAATAGTTATTATCTTTGCTACGATACAAAGAGTTGTATCTAACTTTGTAATAACATGATGTAAAGTTTGATCTTTTTCTATAAGAAGTCGGCAAAACTTTAACGGAATAAGAAAGATGAACTGTATGTCACGTAGAGATATGTGGCCGATTTGTTTATCCTCTTATTCCTGGGACACTGCCGACTCCATTATAGTGAGGTTGACTATCGGTCACAATATATCTTTGGTGTGGGCATATAATGAAAGAGGTAAGGCAAGTTAAATGTATGAAACTGTTGGCAGAGGAGTTGCTGACGGTGGTGTGTGAAAGGAATGATCTTGTGTGGACAATTCCGTTTTCGAAAGAGTTGCATGTACGTATTGTTGCGGAATTGAGGGAGAAATTTCGATCTTGCAATAATTGAAAAAAATGTCTTTTTTGGAGGTTTTTAGCGAGATTTTTCGTATATTTGTAACATGAAAAAGGATTTGAAAAATACAGTACTTACCACCTCGGTACATCAGACCGAACGGAAATTTATCCTCAATTCCATGATTGCCTCTTTTCGTATAGAGGGAATTTTTATTCCTGAAGCGAAGGTTCAGGCGATTTATGCTCGTGTGAACGAAAAACTTAAAAAATAGTTTCGATGATTCGTTGCATGGGCAGATAGTTTTTTTCGCTGACCCGCTGGACGGCGATGACATATTCCCGAAATTTTATTTTATCGAATCTCAATCCTTCGTATCCCTGTTTGCGGGCCATCAGGTTGGCCAGAATGCGGGCTGTTCGTCCGTTTCCTTCCCGAAACGGGTGGATGAAAAGTAATTCTCCGTGAACAACCGCAATATCCTGGATGAGTGCCTTTTTATCCGGATAATGGTCGGGCAGTTTATTTAAGATTTCATCTTCGAAAGTTTGCATGCTTTGGGGAATGAACAGGGCGGCAGGAAATAAAAAACCTCCTTTTGACATATTGACGGTTCGATATTTGCCTGCAAATGCATATAATTCTTTCAATGCCAGCCGGTGGATGTTGCGGATATATTCTCCATTGAAGCGGGTTGTGGGAGTCAAGCTTTCGGTGAGCACGATTTCTGCTGACAGGAATCCTTCGAATTCTGCTTCTGCGATCTCTTCCGGACGGGTCAGCCCCAACAGATTCGGCAGACATTGACTTTCTTCCTGATTGGTCGTATATTTGCTCATGGCTGATTTTCGGAATGCTCTGCTGTAAATATACGGATTTTTCGAATAGGATGGGAAAATATTTCTATTTTTGTAGAAATTTACTTAAGAAAACAATGTATCGGATTCAAATACAAGGGGCTGTTCCCCGTTTTTCGGAGTTCCGTTTTACTGAGCCTGTGAACTGGCAAATCAAAAAAGGTGAAAATTGGGCAGTAGTTGGACCGAATGGAGCGGGTAAGACTTTGTTGATGGATTTGCTACAAGGACGTATTGCCTTGAAAGAAGGGAATGTTGAGATACATTTGGAGAAACAGTTGCCCCTTTGGCAGGCAATAAAGGCGATTTCTTTTCGAGATATTTATTCTTTGGCGGATTGTCGGAATATGTATTACCAACAGCGGTGGAATATGACCGATGCAGAGACATCTCCGTGGGTGGACTCGTTTTTAGAAGGATTCCCGGAAGAAAAAGTGCATACTTGGATGCGACGTTTGGGGATAGAGGGAATTTTGGGGAAGAGGGTGGTGGCTTTGTCGAGTGGGGAATGGCGAAAGTTTTTGATCGCAAAGGCCTTGATGAGTGAGCCGGAGTTGTTGATTCTGGATAATCCGTTTATCGGGTTGGACCGTTTATCCAGAAAGAGCTTGCTGGAGATGTTGGAAGATATGAGTCGTTTGGAGAATTTACAGGTGGTACTTGTATTTTCGGATCCTCGAGAGATTCCGGTATGGATTGATTACATATTTCCTCTTCGGGAAAAATCTTGTTTGCCTGTTCGACGACGAGAAGAATTTATGGCGGATGCCGTTTTTCAAAATACTCTGTTCCCGGAATTGTCACTTCCAGACGAGCCATTGCCAGTTGGTAAAACTCCGGAGGAAGTGGATTATGAACAGACCATAGAGATGAATCGGGTTTGCGTGCGTTTGGGTAGGCGTTCTATTTTAGCGGATGTGGACTGGCAGGTGAAAAGAGGTGAAAAATGGGCTTTGTTGGGACCCAATGGCAGTGGAAAGTCTACTTTGTTGAGCTTGGTTTGCGGAGACAATCCCCAGGCGTATGCCAATCGTATCTCTTTGTTCGGAAGGCGAAGGGGAAGTGGTGAGAGCATTTGGGATATCAAAAAAAGAATCGGTTATTTATCTTCGGATGTACATACCTGTTATTTGCAGGATATTCCTTGCCGGGATGTGGTTGCATCCGGTTTTTTCGATTCCATTGGATTGTGGAAAAAATGTACCGAGGAACAACGTATGCAGGCTGAGCAATGGATGGCCGTTTTTCGAATTTCTGCTTTGTCCGCTCGTTCTTTTTTAAAGATTTCCTATGGGGAACAACGTTTGGTTTTGTTGGCCAGGGCTTTTGTGAAATCTCCAGAGTTGTTGATTCTGGACGAGCCTTTGCATGGCTTGGATGCCGGTAAAAAGAATTGGGTAAAACGGGTGATCGAACGTTTTTGTGCCAGTGCAGACAAGTCGCTGATATACGTTACCCATGAGATTGATGAGATACCGGCCTGTGTCACTTGTTTCAAAGAATTGTAGGTAAAAAAATCTGTCACTGATGAAAATGATGTATAAACCGTCTCCTGTTCCGGTGGAGGAGATACAGTTACCGGAAGAATTGAACCAGTTGGTGGAGGTTATGGCTAAAAATGTGCATGAGGTATGGGCTGCAGCGAGGATGACGGAGGGGTGGACTTATGGTGTGCAGCGAAGCGAGGAGGCACGTACGCATCCGGGGTTGGTGCCTTATGAGAAATTGAGCGAATCGGAAAAGGAATATGACCGGCGAACGGCGGTGACTACGTTGAAACTGATCCGGAAAATGGGTTTTGAAATTAAGCGGGAGGTTACTCTGGGGAAGAATTCTAGTGGGGAATTTTAAAATGGATGATGGGAAAATCCGAGAGGGGCGGTTATGGTTGTTCGAAAGCCTGGCGGAGAATCTCTTCGAATTGTTCGAGCTCCAATCTTTTGGCAATGATCCGTTTATCCTGATCCAATAAGTATATGATAGGGGTGGAGTTGACATGATAATATACCCTGAAATTACTTTGATCTTCGGGATCCCAGCAATTGATAAAATCGTAGAGCTCGTGTTCTATTACGAAATTTTCCCATTCTTGTGGATTGTCTTGGGTGTATACGGCAAATACCTTGAGACCGTATTCTTTGAATTGGTCCAGTAGTTTTGTTTTGACAAGCGGGACTTCCTGTTCGCAATAATTGCAATTAACTTCCCAGAACAATAGGAGTGTGAAAGGAGCATCGATTTCATACAAACTGACCCAATTGCCTTCCAGGGTTGGCAGTTTTAATTCCTGGGCCAATTGTCCGATCAGGTTATTTTGGCTTAGGATGACTTCGTGTTCAATGGCTTTCAGCAAAATGGGATCCACCCAGTCTGCTTGACCGGAGAGGTAATATCGCCGGGCCAAACGGACAAAGGCGGCATCCATATCGACAACCGATAGATGGGTTATAACATGGTTGAAGCAGTAATTGACCAAATAACGGAACATGGGCTTGCATCCCCTTGCCTGTTCAATCAGTTTTACTGATGCTGCATATACACTGTCGGCATTCATGGGAACAAGGCTGTTGAAAAACTCGTCCAATTTATTCTTGAAAATCGGGGTATGGATCAAGGTACTGTCTTGGAAGTCGGTATAGTCCCAATAATGGACTTTGGCGTTTTGTTCAGAGGTAAGGAAAACAGGGAGTGTCAGTCGTATAAAATTTGCCAAAGTCGATGCCGGGTATTTATGGATGATATGCAAGGCATTTGTTTGGATACGACGATCCAATTTTGTTAGTTGCGAGGTATACTTATGCTTGTTTTCAATATTATTTTCTAACAAGTTAAAAATATGTTGTTTTTGTTGGTTGATGGAAAACAGTTTTTGTTGAAATTTTAAAAAACGGGTATTTTCCGGGGAGCCTTTTATTCGGCTTGTGTGAATAAGGTCCGTGGTATCGGCGGTTATTGAAAAATAGGGATTTTCTCCAATCCAGATATCGAGATAGTGTCTGGGAGAAAACAGGAGTGCATATATTCCCTGGGACAATGAGGTTTCTTTCTGAAAAGCTCCGATGCCCTGCTGGTCGAGGGTTACCGTATCGACGGCATATGTCTTTCCATCGAAATAATTGGCCAGGATTACTTGCTGGTTGGCCATTTGCCGGATATGGAGCCTGATTTTATAGCCTTGTCCCTGAACGGAAACGGATATAAACATCAAGCCATAGCTTAGTAGCCAATACAGGCCTCTTTTCTTCCGAGGATGTGAAGAGTCTGATTTCATTAGACACAGGCAACTCATGGCTTAAAGTAGTGAAGGATGGCTTTATTGGCTGCTTCGAATCCTAAACGTGAGGCAATTTCAAGATCTTTACGAGCTTCTTCGGATTGGGAAATAGACATTCTGGCGATGGCTCTGTTGTAATAAGCCCTGGCTGTGGAAGGGTCGATTTCGATGGTTTCCGTATAATCTTGGATTGCCTGTTGGTATTCTCCTTTTTTCTGCCAAACGACTCCTCGATTGAAATATAAAGCACTGGAATTCAGTCCATATTCTTTTGCTTGTAGGATGTCCAAATGGATATCTTTGCCGAGACGTAAGGCTTCGTTATAGTCTTTTAAGGCTCCGTCCAGATCATTCATGCGAAAACGGGCAATGCCGCGATAATGGTAGGCCTGAATAAAATCCGGTCGTAAAGCGATGGTTTCGGTGTAATCCTGAATGGCCTGGGCATAATTGCCTAAATTTTCCTGAAGAATTCCCCGGTTGAAATATGCATCTGCATGTGTTTGATAATGAGCAATAACATAATTGAAGTCACTTAGCGCTTCTTCATTCCGATGGCTATTGGCATAAGAAATTGCCCGGTTATAATAAGCCGGAAACCAGGTTGGATTGATTTCTAAAGCCCGGTTGAATTCTGCGATAGCTTCTTCGTACATGTTTTGTTTCATATATTCCAGGCCGCGTTTGTTGGCCTGTTTTGCTTTTGTGTTACAGGCCGTCAGGAGAACGACAACTATAAATAATAATTGATATTTCATTGGAATATGGTTTATATGGATAAATGAACCCTTTGACAAAGTTAAGGAATCGCGCTGAATAATTGAAATGTTGTTCCTATTTTTCTTTGCCATACAGTTTGGAAAGCAGATCCAAGCGGTGGATTTTACGAAGTTCGGAAACGATCTGTTCCCGGAACTCTTTTTTGTACCAGAAGAAAAACATGTTTTGTTGTTTTTTTTCTTTTTCTGTCTTAACTGTATTTATTTTTTTAAGCGAATATGGATGGTATCCAGAATAATATATGGTAGTCGCAACAGTCATGGGAGTCGGAGTAAAATCTTGTACCTGTTCAAGTTTAAAATCCAATGATTTGGTAATGACGGCCAACTCTGCCATATCTTCGGGGCGACAACCTGGATGGGAGGAAATGAAATAAGGGATGATCTGTTCGTTCAGATGGTATTTCCGGTTTATTTCATCGAATATGGATTTGAGTTGTATGAATAGGCGGAAGGTGGGTTTTCTCATCACCTGCAAAACCTGTTCGGAACAATGTTCGGGAGCCACTTTAAAACGTCCGGATACATGATAACGGATAACTGTTTCTAAATATTGTTTATTGTGTTGATTGACAATTGAATTGCCGGTGTCATATAAACAAAGGTCATAACGGATGCCGGAGCCGATGAAGCAGTGTTTGATACCAGGAATATTCCGGGACATTTCATATATCTGGAGCAGAGGCTTGTGATCCGTATCCAGGTTTTTGCAGATATTCGGATAGGCACAAGAGGCACGTTTGCACAGGCGGCAAAGGGTGATATCCTTGCCTTTCATGTGGTACATGTTGGCTGATGGACCGCCTAAATCAGAGACTGTACCTCTGAAATCCGGCATCTGGGTGATTTTTTCCAGTTCTTGCCGGATGGATTCCGGCGATCGGGAGACGATGAATTTACCTTGATGGGCAGAGATTGTGCAAAAGGCACATCCACCGAAACATCCCCGATGCAAGGTGACGGAGTGGCGGATCATGTTGTAGGCCGGTATGTTCTTCCCCTTATATCGGGGATGCGGCAATCGAGTGAACGGCAAGGCATAGATAGCGTCCAGTTCCCGGGTAGTCAACGGCGGGTAGGGCGGATTGACAATGACCTGCTGCTGTCCAATGGGTTGGATCAAACGGGCCGCCTCGATGCTGTTGGATTCTTCTTCGATGTGTCTGAAGTTTTCCGCATGATTTTTTTTGTTGGTCAGACAGGATTCATGGGAATGCAGGACAATGGTTTTCCATTTTTTATGGGTGGCTACCGTTTCCTGCCGGTTTCTCAATACAGCCGTCTGAGGGATATTGGTGAGGTTACGAAGAGGAATGCCTTGTTTTAAAAGACGGCAAAGCTCTGCCAAGGGTTTTTCTCCCATGCCATAGATCAGCAGATCTGCACCGCTATCTTTCAATATGGATGGTTGTAGGGTATCCTTCCAGTAATCGTAATGACTCAGTCTGCGAAGAGAGGCTTCGATGCCTCCGATTACGACCGGAATATCGGGGTACAGTTTTTTCAGAATACGGGTATAGACGATGGTTGGCATGTCTGGGCGGGCTCCTGCCCGTCCATCCGGGGTATAGGCATCATCAGAACGTCGGCGTTTGGCGGCTGTATAATGGTTGACCATTGAATCCATACTTCCGGCACTAATGCCGAAAAACAGTCGGGGAATCCCCAGTTTGCGAAAATCCCTTAAATCATCCTGCCAATTGGGTTGTGGGACAATGGCGACTCTCAATCCCAATGATTCCAACAACCTTCCCACAACGGCTCCTCCAAACGACGGGTGATCAACATAGGCATCACCGGAAAAAAGGATGACGTCTAAGTAATCCCAGCCGCGTTCTTTTACCTCTTTGACAGAGGTTGGAAGCCATTGCAATTGTGGTGCCGTATTCATTTTTTTTTAGCTGTTGCGCAAAGATACGACAATAAATCGAGTGAGGAAGTAATGTTGGATGTTTAAATTTGGAATTTTATTTCTTTTTGATCATGAAATGGGTATCATCTATGCGTTCACAGCGGAAATCGCCGACTTCTTCGAGAATATGGAGAACCTGTTGAACCTTGTCGTAACGTTTGATCATGGTGGTATAGGTGAGATCCGCCAGTTCCGCCTGTCGGAAAAGGAAAGTAACTCCATACCAGCTGGAAAGGGTATTTAAGATTTCACGTAAAGAGGTATCTTCAAAAGCGAATAAATTGTTTTTCCAGGCTGTATAATAGCGAATGTCCACCTGGCGTACGTCCCAGTTCCCGTCGGTATGCAGTCTTGCCTGTTGGCCCGGAGAGAGAAGGATGCGGTTGGTTTGTCCATCTTCGATCTGGACTCTGCCTTCCACCAACGTTGTTGTGCAGCTGAGTGAGTCTGGTGCTGAAACGTTGAATCCGGTACCCAAAACCCGGATCGTGGCGGATGCCGTGCTGACGATAAAGGGGCGCCGTTCATCCCGGACGACTTCGAAATAACCTTCTCCTTCAAGGCTGACCTGGCGTTTTTCTGCAGTGAAGCTGGTGGGGTAACGTAATTTACTGCCGGCATTCAACCATACCCGCGTTCCGTCGTAAAGGGAGACTTCTATGGTGTTTCTGGATGATGTAACAAGTTCATTGTAAATCGATTGTGGTTCAATGGTTGGAGTAGAGGAAGAGGTAGACACATTTTGTTCCTGGCGGATTTCTTGAGGTAACAAAAGTGTTTGTACACTGTCTTCAAAATAAAGTATTTCGCCATTTGCTTTCCGTAGAGTGATGGGGGCATCTTCTCGTTGGAGAGTTTGTTGTGCCAACGATGGAAGGGGCTGTTCTTCTGCCTGCTGAAGGCTCCACCAGATTCCTCCCAGCAGGAGGAGCAGTCCGGCGGCGATGCCGATCCACCATCGTCTCATACGGATTCGGCGGCGTAAACGTATTTGCTGTTCAAGCATTTGCCAGACCGGTTCCGTATCTGTGTAGTGCAGTTCTGATAGACCTTGATATAAATGTTCGGAGTTTTTCAATTCCAGAAGTAATTTCCGGTTTTCAGGCTGTTGTTGCCATGCCTCCAATATTTCCGCCTCATTCCCTTTTAGAGAATCAGTCAGGTATTTATATATCAGATCGCTGATTTGTATGTCTTTTTTTTCTCGTTCCATGTTTTGCTTGTTAAATACACCATATGATTATTCCTGCGAATCCCAGCACGTATTTTCCTAGATCGACCAGGCGTCCCCGCAGTTCGCGGTAGGCTTGTTTTCTGTAAGTTTTTAACGTGTTGATGTTGAGATTCAATTCCCGTGAGATATCATCATAGGAATTACCTTCCAGGCGTAATAGCAGAATTTCTTTCCGAACATCCGGTAGTCGGTTGATTTCTTCCAATACCCGAGCCTTAAGTTCCTGTTTGATAAGCAGGCGGTCTACGGCATCTTCGTCAGCCCAAGCTTCCTGCAATTCTTCCATGTGACGTTCGACTCGATGATCGCGAATATAATTGAGACTTCGGTTTTTGACACAATAATACAGATAGGCTTTAAATGAGGGTTCATCCGGAAAAACGGAAGCTTTTTCCCACATGTACAGAAAGGCTTCCTGGACTACGTTTGCAGCTGTCATTTTGTCCCGTAAAAGTTGGGTTGCAAAAGATTGGGCCCGGGGAAAGAATTTTCGGAAGAGTTCCCGAAGCGTTGGTTCATGTTTTAGATCTATCTGTTTTAAATTCAATTCTTTTCCTTTCATGTCTGCTGATATTCTCAGATTCTACTTATAAAGCACTGAAAGTTACTCCAAGAGGTGAGAAATTTATAACTTTTTTCATTATTTTAAAAAATAAAATAGTGAAAATTCCAAGAAGAAAAGATGAAGGACGGGCTTTATATTTTTCGTACCTTTGTCGTCTCGTGATGGAGAAATTTGAAATAATGTAAATAAAGGCATGAAAAAAGTAAATATAATCAGTTTAGGATGTTCGAAGAATCTGGTGGATACGGAGATGTTGTTAAAACAGTTGGATCGGGCCGGTTATCTTACGGAAGCCGATGTGGAAAATTCGGATGCTGAAATTGTGATTGTAAATACCTGCGGGTTTATCGGGGATGCGAAGGAGGAATCGGTGAATACCATTTTGGAACAGGTGGAGAAAAAGAAAGAGGGTGTAGTAGAGCAATTGTATGTGATCGGTTGTTTGTCACAGCGTTATGGAAAGGAACTTGAAGCGGAGATTCCGGAGGTCGATGGTTTTTTCGGAAAATTCGATTGGTCGGGAGTTTTGGAGAAAATGGGGCAGCATTTCGATGAGAAGATACGGAATCAGCGTATTTTGACCACTCCTTCACATTATGCTTATCTGAAAATTTCAGAAGGATGCAACCGTACGTGTTCGTATTGTGCAATTCCGATTATGACAGGCAAACATAAATCCCGAACGTTGGAGGAGATTCTGGAGGAATGTGAATCGTTGGTAAAAAACGGGGTAAAAGAGATACTGGTGGTTGCTCAGGATCTGACGTATTATGGAATTGATCTGTATGGGAGAAATCGATTGGCGGAACTGATCGACCGAATGGCATCCATAAAGGAATTGCGGTGGATTAAGTTGCATTATGCTTATCCTGCCGGTTTCCCGATGGAGATATTGACGGTGATGCGCAACCGTCCGAATGTTTGTCATTATTTGGATATTGCTCTGCAACATTGCAGTGATCACATGTTGAAACAGATGCGAAGAGGAATTACCAAGCAACAAACGGTCGACTTAATCCGTAAAATTCGGGAAGAGGTTCCTGGAATATTTATCCGAACGACTTTGATGACTGGACATCCGGGTGAGACGGAAGAAGATTTTGAGGAGCTTTGTGAGTTTGTAAAGGAAATGAGATTTGAGCGCTTGGGGGTATTCCCTTATTCACATGAAGAGGACACCTGGTGTGACCGCCATTATCAGGATGATGTTCCGGAAGAAGTAAAAAAAGAACGGGCGGAAAAGATCATGGAATTGCAGGCAAGCATTGCGGAGGAGGTTGCCCGTTCGCAAATCGGACAGCTTGTAACGGTATTGATTGATCGGGAGGAAGAGGGATATTATGTCGGTCGGACAGAACACGATTCCCCGGAAGTGGATCCGGAAGTATTGGTATACGGTAACCGGATTCTGCAAATTGGCGAATTTTATCAGGTCCGGATTACAGGAGCCGATGAGTACGATTTGCTCGCAGAAATCAGTGAATAATAAAACCGGAGCATGGTTTTGGAAATAACATAAAAACAATGAAAACAATGAAAACGATGAAATGGATGTTATGGGTGCTGCTGGTAATTGCAGCCGGATGTAAAAGTAAGGACAATTCCTTGACTTTGTTGAAGTCTAAAGAATGGCAATTGAAATCGATGAGTGTAAATGGTCAGGAAGTAAAAAATCCCCGGGAATTGCCAACCTTGTCATTTAGTGATAGTAGTGCGGTATACGGTTCTGCTGGATGTAACCGTTTTTTCGGAACCTATACGGCAGATGAAGGTGGAAAAATGACTTTTAAGACCGGAGGGGCTACGATGATGTTTTGCCCGGATATGGATTTTGAAGATGCTTACCTGAAAGCATTGAATACTATTGTTTCCTATTCGGTTAGCGAACAGGAACTGAAATTGATGAGTCCGGATCAGCAATATCTGATGGTTTATTTCCCGGCCGATACGCTTCGTAAGCTTGGCGTGCAGAAAGATGAACACGGATGTAACGCTGCCGCCGGATATACCTGGTCGGAAATACGGCAGGATTGTATCCGTCTTTTTGAGGAGGGAACGAAGCTGAGTGCTGTTGGAGATGAAAACAGTACGATGGCTGCGTATATCGTTTGGGCTGTCGATTCGGCGCAGGTAGAAGTCTTTCTGCCGGAAAATGAAACGCATCCATTGCTGAAGCGTGCTTCGCTTTCCAGTGGAGAGACTGCATGGAATCTGGAAGTTGCAGATAGCTATCAGGTGCGCCAATTGGATGGAAAGTGGGTGGTTGAGCAAGCGGGCGAAATATTGTATCGGCAGTTGCCGTAATGACTGGCATTTTCGACTATCGTGCTGTCGAGAGTCGGTAATTGTTGGAAAAAAATTTGCAGGTTTTGTTGAATATTTTAATTTTGTGAATGCTTTAACCTAAAAATATGATTCCTATGAACAAGAAAGAAAAAAGTATCGAGTTGCTGAATAAGGCAGTTAACGATGAATTATTGGCTGTACACCAGTATATGTATTTTCATTTTCGGTGTGATGATATGGGATTTGATTTGGTCTCCAATTTGTTTAAACGAATTGCCATTCAGGAGATGATGCATGTTGAACAGTTGGCAGAGCGTATTTTGTTTTTGAAAGGGGAAGTGGACATGAAAGTGGCTGGAGAAGTGAAAAAATTGACCAAGGTGAAAGATATGTTGGAGCAGGCGGTGAAAATGGAGATGCAGAGTGTGGATGAATACAATGCCTGGGCGAATGAATGTGCTGTGCAGGCGGATTCTGTTTCCAAGAAATTGTTTGAGACTTTGACGGCAGAAGAGGAAGTTCATCAGGATCAGTTTGAAACAGAATTGGACAATCTGGAAAAATTCGGAGATCATTATCTGGCTTTACAGTCAATCGAGCGAAGCAAGAGTGTGGCTACCGGAACTCCGGCAGAATGATTCGGTTATCTTAGAGCGAACTGCTTATGTTGAATCAGTTGTTTTGGCTTGTACCGATTTGTTCGGTAATTGCTTTGGTGTTTGCCTGGATTTTTTTCAGAGGAATGATGAAAGAATCGGAAGGTAATGAAACCATGAAGCGTATAGCGGCGCATGTACGAAGCGGAGCGATGGCCTATTTGAAACAGCAATACAAGATTGTCGGAATTGTATTTTTGTTTTTGTGCATTTTCTTTGCCTGGATGGCCTATGGTCCCGGTTTGCAGAACGGATGGGTATGGTTTGCTTTCCTGACCGGTGGTTTCTTTTCCGGACTGGCCGGTTTTATCGGTATGAAGACCGCTACTTATGCTTCGGCCCGTACGGCCAATGCCGCCAGTCGGAGTATGAACGACGGGCTGAAAGTGGCATTCCGTTCCGGTGCCGTGATGGGTTTGGTGGTTGTTGGTCTGGCTTTGTTGGATATCTCTTTGTGGTGGCTGGTATTGGATTATTTTGTAGAAGAGGCCAGTACGACTCACAAGGCAGTTATGATTACGACTACCATGCTTACTTTTGGTATGGGTGCTTCTACGCAGGCGTTGTTTGCCCGTGTGGGAGGCGGTATTTTTACGAAGGCTGCCGATGTCGGAGCTGACCTGGTAGGAAAAGTAGAAGCCGGTATTCCCGAGGATGATCCGCGAAATCCAGCTACAATTGCGGATAATGTAGGAGACAATGTGGGGGATGTTGCGGGTATGGGTGCCGATTTGTATGAATCTTACTGTGGTTCCGTATTGGCCACGGCGGCTTTGGGTGCTGCGGCTTTCGTCAGTGTTCCTGAATTGCAGTTTAATGCAATTTTGGCGCCGATGTTGATTGCCGCTTTCGGAGTGATTCTTTCGCTGTTGGGGATATTCTTGGTGAAGACGAAGGAAGGGGCTTCTCAGTTGCAGCTATTGAGGGCTTTGGACCGGGGAATCAATACCAGTTCCATATTGATTGTCGTAGCCAGTTTCGGAGTCATCCATCTGTTGGGATTGAGTTATTGGATTTGCGGATCGGTAGTCGTCGGTTTATTGACGGGAATAGTTATCGGAAAGGCAACAGAACATTATACTTCGCATGCTTACAAACCCACTCAGGATATCGCCCGCAGTGCGGAGACCGGTCCTGCAACAGTTATTATCAAGGGAATCGGAACCGGGATGATTTCAACGGCCATTCCGGTCATTACGATTGTGGTAGGGATTATTTTGGCCTATCTGTTCGCTGCTGAATTTAATATGGCAGATATGTCGATGGGATTGTACGGAGTGGGAATTGCTGCGGTGGGGATGCTTTCTACTTTGGGAATTACCTTGGCGACGGATGCTTATGGGCCGATTGCGGATAATGCCGGTGGAAATGCGGAGATGAGCGAATTGGGGGCAGAGGTTCGCAAACGGACGGATGCCTTGGATGCACTGGGCAATACGACGGCCGCTACCGGCAAGGGATTTGCGATTGGGTCCGCCGCCTTGACGGGTTTGGCGTTGTTGGCTTCTTACATTGAAGAAATCAAGATCGGTCTGATTCGTTTGGGAGAAACGACGATTGATGTGGGGGAAAAAATGGTGGAGACCGCTACTGCCACTTTGCAGGATATGATGGTTCATTATGACGTACATCTGATGAATCCGAAAGTATTGGCCGGGGTGTTTATCGGTTCGATGATGGCCTTTTTGTTTTGCGGTTTGACGATGAATGCCGTGGGACGGGCTGCACAGAAAATGGTGAATGAAGTTCGGCGGCAGTTCCGGGAGATCAAAGGGATTATGGAAGGTAAGGCTGAACCCGATTATGCCCGTTGTGTCGAGATTTCTACTCGGGGAGCTCAGCGGGAAATGATTTTTCCATCTTTGTTGGCGATTGTTATTCCGATTGCAATTGGATTGATTTTTGGAGTTGCTGGAGTATTGGGACTTTTGGCCGGTGGATTGGGGGCCGGGTTTGTGTTGGCTATTTTCATGGCGAATTCAGGCGGTGCTTGGGATAATGCCAAGAAATACGTAGAGGAGGGTCACCTGGGAGGAAAAGGCTCGGATTGTCACAAGGCGACGGTTATCGGAGATACGGTTGGTGATCCGTTCAAAGATACTTCCGGACCGAGTCTGAATATTCTGATCAAGCTGATGAGTATGGTGGCCATTGTGATGGCAGGAGTGACTTGTATGTTCAGTTTGTTATGATGAAGTAAGCTATTATTATATGAAAAACCGGAGATACATTCTCCGGTTTTTTTGTGTAAAAAGTAGGCGTTTTGTACTGCTAAAAGACGTTTTTCATAGAATAAATCGGAGGTATTATACTGAAAAATGATTATATTTGCATGTTTTGTGAAAAAATCAATTAAACAGAAATATGAGCGAAGAGATAGAGAAAAACGAAAGAGAATATTCCGCCGATAGTATTCAGGTGCTGGAAGGTCTGGAAGCTGTGAGAATGCGTCCCTCCATGTATATTGGAGATGTAAATGTCAAGGGTTTGCATCATTTAGTTTACGAGGTTGTGGATAATTCCATCGATGAAGCGTTGGCTGGATATTGTAACCATATTCAAGTAATCATCAACGAAGATAATTCGATTTCTGTCAAGGATAATGGGCGGGGAATACCGACGGCGCGACATTCCAAAGAGAATAAATCGGCTTTGGAAGTGGTAATGACGGTATTGCATGCCGGTGGTAAGTTCGACAAGGATTCTTATAAAGTTTCCGGTGGATTGCATGGAGTGGGTGTTTCTTGTGTCAATGCGCTTTCCACGACTTTGATTGCCGAGATTTGCCGGGAAGGGAAGATCTGGAGACAGGAATATCACAAAGGTATTCCGGCCGGAGACGTGCAGATTGTCGGTGAGACGGACCGGACAGGGACGACTATTACCTTTTTGCCGGATGATACGATTTTTTATGTAACGGAATACAAGTATGATATATTGTCCGCCCGTCTGAGAGAGCTGGCTTACCTGAACCGGGGCATTCGGCTGTCGTTGACCGATAAGCGGGAATTGGATCCGGAGACGAATGCACCGAGACATGAGGTGTACTATTCGGAGCGGGGATTGAGTGAATTTGTCGAATATCTGGACAATACCCGGGAAAAACTGATTGAGGATACCATTGATATTGTCGTGGAGAAAAACGGGATACCTATAGAGGTGGCCTTGCATTACAATACCGGTTTTTCAGAGAATGTCTTTTCATATGTCAATAATATCAATACCATCGAAGGCGGTACGCATTTGGCCGGCTTTAAGCGTGGATTGACGACTACTTTGAAGTCGTATGCCGAAAAATACGGAATGCTTTCGAAATTGAAATTCGATATCAACAGCGATGATTTTCGGGAAGGTTTGACGGCAGTCATTTCTGTAAAGGTGGCCGAACCGCAGTTTGAAGGACAGACGAAGACCAAGCTGGGGAATACGGAGGTTGGAACAGCGGTTGCACAGGCGGTTGCTACGGCATTGGAGAATTATCTGGAGGAGCATCCCAAGGAGGCAAAAACCATTGTGGATAAAGTGATCCTTGCTGCTACGGCCCGTCATGCTGCCCGGAAAGCCCGGGAGCTGGTACAGCGTAAAACGGTATTGAGCGGATCCGGATTGCCTGGTAAGCTGGCTGACTGTTCTGATAACGATCCGGCAAAGTGTGAGATTTTTCTGGTAGAGGGAGACTCTGCGGGTGGAACGGCTAAACAGGGACGGGACCGGCGTTTTCAGGCGATTCTGCCTTTGCGCGGAAAGATTTTGAACGTGGAGAAAGCCATGATGCATCGGGTATTTGAAAGTGAAGAAATCAAGATGATCTTTCAGGCCTTGGGAATTACGATTGGAACGCAGGAAGATTCGAAAGCCGTAAATCTGGAGAAGTTGCGCTACCACAAGATTGTCATCATGGCCGATGCCGATGTCGACGGTGCTCATATCGCTACCTTGATTATGACGCTGTTTTTCCGTTTCATGCGTCCGGTGATCGAAAACGGCTATTTGTATATCGCGACTCCACCCTTGTATTCAGTGAAAAAAGGAAATAAAGAACAGCGCTACTGTTGGACTGATAAAGAACTGGAACAGCTGGTGAATGAGATGAGTAACGGGAAGGGGGATGCCGGTTTGCACATCCAGCGTTACAAAGGTTTGGGAGAGATGAGCAAGGAGCAGTTGTGGGAAACGACTATGTCTCCGGAGAATCGGATTTTGCGTCAGGTTTCTATCGAGAATGCAGCAGAAGCGGACCGGATTTTTTCCATGCTGATGGGAGATGATGTACCGCCAAGACGGCAATTTATCGAACAGAACGCAACTTATGCGACGATCGATGCTTAAAGTTTTACAATCGTATGAAAATTGCGGTATTTTGTGCTTCTTCCGATGCAATTGCTCCGGTCTATTTTGAAGCGGCACATCGTTTGGGAGAGAGAATCGGTGAAAAGGGCTGGCATTTGGTTTATGGGGGAACCGATCGGGGATTGATGCGGGAGTTGGCAGAGACAGTGATGAGTCGGGGCGGGGAGGTGACCGGTATTATTCCGGAATGCATCGTGCAGAGAGGGGTGGCTGCCCAAGGGTTGAAGCGTTTGGTGGTAACCGCTGATATGAAAGAACGCAAGCAGCTTTTGCGAGAAGAGGCAGAGGCTTTTATCGCTTTACCGGGAGGTTGGGGAACTTTGGAAGAAATTACTGAAGTCATTACGCTGAAGCAGTTGGGACAACACAATCGTCCCATTGTATTTTTGAATATTGCCGGTTATTATGATCCTTTTTTTGCCTTTATCCGACAGGCGCAGGGGAAACATTTCATTTCTGCTGTCTATGATGAGCTTTATCAGGTCGTAAATACGGTGGAAGAGGCTTTGAGGTATATTCAAGATTATCAACCTGTTTCTCACAAAGAAAAATATTGAATACCAGGAAAGGGAGCCCTGCAAGGCTCCCTTTCTTTTATTGGGAAAAATTCCTTTATGGTTGGATGGTTATTTGGATAACTCCAACGGCATATCCAGGTAAACGGGTGTGTATTTCATTGCCGGAATAGGTGATTTCTCCTTTTTCTACACCGATCTTTTCCGGTGACGCGATGGTGTTACTGTCTCGTTCCTCTGCCGGAATGATTACCGAAAACGAAGCATTTTGGACGGTAACGATAGAAGCGATGTTCAGTTTGATTTCCGTATTTTCCGAGGAGGTGTTTACGAGTTTAAGATAGAGGTGACGTCCGGTTTTACTGCGAGTGGCAACGGCATTGATGGCCTCATTGCCTCCCTCCAGGGCCAAAAGATAGGGGGCATAATGGTCGTTCCACAGTTTTATCACCAGGTAGTTCGGGGCAAGAAAGAGAGTATGGTTGTCGTGGTTGATCAGGGCATTATCCCACATATTTGCCCAGGTACGTCTGAACAGCAGGGCTGGACAGCTTATTTTTACTAGGTGTGACTGTCTTTCGAAAGCATTTAATATTGATCCGGCATACAGTCCTGTTCTCCAGTCGGTTGTCATGGGATTCCATTCCGACATATATATTTTTATATTGGGATTTGCCGATTTCGAAATAAGTTGGCCCATTTCCCGGATAAACGATTCGTACTGACGGGGATCTGTTTGATAGTCGAGATCGTTTAACAAGCCGTTGTAGTAATGTGGACTGATGAAATCGATGTATGTGGCGGCTTTGTCAAGTAGTCGTTGAGTCCAGTGTAGGTGATCCGCCTGGCCGAGTCCGGTGTCGTAGGCATAGGGACCACAAGCAATGATTTTGATCTGTGGATACAGGGCTCGGATGGCTTTCGAGTATACAATGACCGAATCTGCATACGCTTCTGGGCTCATGTGCCAGGTTTCGTTATCGATCTCTATGTAACGGAGTGCTTTTTCTCTTTGGGTTTGGATGTATTCGATCCATTCGAGTGCATTTTCGATACCTTTATTGATATTCAGAACGAAGATCGGTTCGGCTTCCGTCTTTTCGCACAGGGTCAAAAATTCGTCGGTTCCGAATTGATTGACATCTCTGTCTTCCCATATTTCGTATGGATGGATTCTCCGTTTTTCATGGGGGCCGATACCATCTTTCCAATTGTACTGAGAAGCATAGCATCCGCCCGGATAACGGATGGTTGCCGGATGTATGTCTATGAGGGCTTTCAGCATGTCTGCTCTGAAACCTCCGTTTCGAAGGGCAGACAGTGGCATGATCGACAGTTGGTCGACGGCAACCTCTCCTGAAGGTGCAACCTGAAAAACAAGGGAGGCATCGGATGTTTCTATGTCGGAGGAGAATTCAAAATCGCAACGCTGCCATCCTTTGACCGACATCTCGGGAGTTACGGTGGCGATTGTCTCCCCTTCCGGAGAAAGTATGCTCAGAGTTAGTCGGGAATTCGCTTGTAGTGGTTTGTAATAGAAATATCCCTTGTAACGGTCTTGAGAAGAAATGTATACTCCTTTTTGAATCAAGCCGCCGCTTTGATTGTCGGTCTTTATGATTTGAGAGTAGTCGCTGTTGAAAGGATCGGTATCGTCGGCTCGGACGATGGCTTCCCCCGTTTGTTGCCAATAGGTAGGAACTGCCGTATACAGCTCTTTTTCTGTCGGTACTCCTTTGAACAGGATCTTGCCTTTCAGATCTTTCACTCGGATATTTCGGACTTCGCACTGAGTGCCGTAGGTATTCAGTCCGATTTTTCCTTTCAAAATGGGGGCTGCCGTATCGGCATGAGTGAAAACGAGTTGACCGTTCAGCCAGGCAGAGATTTTTTCGTTTTCACATCTTATTTTTATGCGATTCCATTGTTTTTTATCGGCTTTTCCATCCTTTTCGACCAGAAACGCATTGTAGCGGCCTCCGGTGTTTTTTTCCAGGAGATATCTGGTCTGTCCATAACCGAAAAGATTGATGTCGTAGAATTGATTTCCGCTGTTTCTGACGGATACGACGATACATTCATTTCCTGTGATGTTCCGTGCTTCCAGCTCGACTTCGTAATTTTTCCATTCTTCTGAACCGAAAGAGATGCGGTCGAAATTGCCTTTCTTTTTTTGCAACAGGTAATTGCCCCGGGTATGCCAGCCTCCATAGCCATCAGCCATTTCCAGCGTGCCGTTCAATACGATGTCTCCCCACAAGCCTCCATGAATGGAATTGCAGATGTGTTCCAGAAATTGACTGTATATTTCCGGACTGATTTCTCCGATAATTTGAGTCGGATCGAGGTGATAGGAAGTCTCATTTTGGGCATGTGTCATAAGAAATGCACATACACAACTCAGTAAAATAATGGTTTTTCTCATCATATGATTTATGTGTTAGTGTGTGGTTCCCTCCTTAAAAAATCGAAAACGAAAATATACAGATCATGGCAATTCTAAAAAAATATATGAAAATTATACAGATTTGGATTTAAATCATTAATTGTCAGAAAGAATATAGACTGCCTATGGTTTTATCGCTTTATTGTAATTGTTATAAAAAATGAGGGCAACTAAAAAGCAATTTTTAGTCACCCCCGTCATTTTTTATAATGCAAAAGGTTTAACTTATTTGATAAAACTTTGAATATAAGTTTCTATTTTAAATGAGATATTTCTAACTCTGTTCCGAGTCGTCCAATAATCCCCGCCCTGTCTTGACGATTTCGTTGGTGTCTTTCAGGAGGGCGACTACTTTGTCCAGAACACCGTTGATGAACGCACCGCTTTTGGGGGAACTGTAGGTTTTGGAGATTTCGATGTATTCATCCAGGGATACTTTGACGGGAATGGAAGGGAAATTTTTCAGTTCGGAAATGGCGCAGGACATGATGAGTTTGTCCATGTCCGAGATACGGTCCAATTCCCAGTTATAGGTGAATTTGTCGATGAGTTTCATATTGGCATCGTACTCGTAGAAAGCTTTTCGCATCAGGGTTCTGGCGAATTCGAAATCTTCGTCTTTTTTGTAAATCGGATAGAGAATTTCGTCTTCTGGTGTGAGTTTTTCCTGGAGATGCCACAAAGTTTTGTATACGATGCTGAGTACCAATTCGAAATCATCGTTCCAGAATATGCTTTTTTCTTCCATGGTCTGATAGAACATCTCATCCTGAATGATCAGGTCTGCAAACAAATCGAGAACAAGCTGTTTGTGTTGTTCGAACGAAATGTTTTTCAGGTGCATGTATTTTTCATACCGGGGGTCTGCGATCAGTTTGTTATAGAAATAGAGAACTGTTTCCTGGTTATCGCTCCAACTGATCGGGTTGTTGTTAATATAGTATTGGAATTTCTTGTTGTTTTCGATGATATCGAAAACCGGGTTTTCAATAAACCGGGTGTTGGGATTTAAATCAATATTAGAAGCGAAACGACGATTGCGGGCTGTATCTATTTTTTGAAAAGCTTTCCGCCGAATTTCAGTAAGGAGTAACAGCGTCTCGTAGTACAGATCGGTACTTTTGGACATACTTTTCAACAGATCGCGTTCAATTTCAGCGAGAGTTGCATTTTCTTTTTTACCGTAAGCGTAGAGCAGTTGCAATACTTTAATTCGGATCAATCTTCTGCTTGTCATTTCTATGAAGAACTATAAAATTTAGGTCGATTTTGACGGCGCAAAAGTATGAAATAAAATGAAAAATGAAAAATGGAGAATGAAAAATTATCAGAGTGGAGAGAAAACTTTATCTTTGTCGAGATATCCTTGAAGAAGTAAAATCCGCGGATTAGGCGGAAAATGAGTTTGTTCAGGGTAGGACAGTAATAATATGGAACATTTATGATCAGAAATATCAGCATCGACAATTATGCATTGATCGAGCATACCGATATCGATTTGGAGAAAGGTTTTTCTGTAATTACGGGAGAGACCGGAGCTGGAAAGTCGATTTTGCTCGGAGCGATCGGTTTGACGCTGGGGCAGCGGGCGGATTCGGCGGCGATTATGGACAAGACTCGGAAATGCGTAATTGAGATAGAGTATGGGGTGGCGGGATATGATTTGAAGGGATGGTTTGAAGAGAACGACCTGGATTACGACGAATCGGTCGTGGTGCGGAGGGAATTGACGGCGGAGGGAAAATCCCGGGGATTTATCAATGATACGCCCGTCAGTACAAAATTGTTGAAGGAGTTCGGCGGATTTATGGTGGATATCCATTCGCAGCATCAGTCATTGTTGCTGGGGCAACCGGAATATCAGATTGAGATTTTGGATGCTTTTTGCGGTAATCGGGAGGCTGTTGGACAATATCAGCTCGATTTTCAGCAGCGCACTCAGTTGAAGTTGCGATTGAAACGGATGAAAGCAGAAGCTGCGGATGCAGAAAGAGAGAATGATTATCTGAAATTTCAGTTCAGTCAGTTGGAAAGTGCGGCTTTGAAGGAGGGAGAACAAGAGGAATTGGAGGAAGAACTGGCATTATTGACTCATGCGGAGAATATAAAATCGGTTTTGAACGGAATGGTGTGGAGTCTCAGAGATATGGACAGTGCCATTATTCCAGCCTTGAAAGGGTGTCGGCAGTCGGTCGCCTCTATCGAGAATGCTTTCAAAGAGGCTCAGGAGTATCGGGAACGTCTGGATTCTGTCATGATCGAACTGAACGACTTGGCCGATGAGGCAGAACGCAAGGCGGAATCCGTAGAGTATAATGCCGGGAGAATAGAGGCGATTCATGCACGTCTGAATGTAATCTATGATTTGTTGTTCAAATACAAAGTGGACTCGGTGAAGGAATTGCTTGCTTTGCAGGAAGAGATCCGACAGAAGTTGGCGAAAGCGGAAGGTGGGGCGGAAGAGATCGTACGTGTGGAGAAGCAGTTGAGGACGATGGAGGAGCGGATGGAGCGGACTGCGACCAAGATTCATGAGATTCGGGTTGCTGCTGAAGGACGGTTGTGTACGGAAATGAAAAAATTATTGATGGATTTGGGGATAAAACATGCCGAATTCAAAGTGGAGATTATTCCGACGGAGGATTTTACCCGAACCGGACGGGATGAGGTGAAATTTTTGTTTGCAGCCAATAAAAATCAGCTTCCGGGAGAGATTGCCCGGGTTTCTTCGGGAGGAGAAATTTCCCGGGTGATGTTGGCCCTGAAGTATGTGCTTTCCGGAGCCAAACAATTACCGGTGATTATTTTGGATGAGATCGATACCGGCCTGTCGGGAGAGGTTGCCCATCGGATGTCGTTGATGATGCGGGAAATGGCCGGGCGGATGCAGGTGATCAGTATCTCTCATTTGCCGCAGATTGCTGCAGCGGGGAATTGTCATTTTAAGGTATATAAGGAAGATTGCGGAGAGACGACGATTTCCCGGGTTCGGAAACTGTCTCCAGAAGAGAGAGTATTGGAAATTGCCGGTATGATCAGCGGACAGGAAGTGACTCCGGCAGCTCTTGAAGCGGCTAAAATTTTGCTGTCTGCTAAATCAGAAGGTTGAATTTTTTATTTTTGTAATTTTGTAGCCCTGTGCCGAACCTATTATGGAGGTGGGGAATTTAATCGATAGTATTAATTAAAAAGGAAAAAATGGCTTACAATTTATTGAAAGGAAAGAAGGGAATTATTTTTGGTGCTTTGAATGAAATGTCTATTGCTTGGCAAGTGGCGGAAAAATGTATAGAGGAAGGAGCGGAAATCGTATTGACAAATACGCCCATATCGATACGGATGGGTGATATTCAGGAGTTTGCGGAAAAACATCAGGTGCCTTTGATTCCGGCTGATGCGACGAATGTGGAGGATCTGGTTCGGTTGTTTCAGGAGTCAATGAAACATTTTGGAGGAAAAGTGGATTTTATTTTGCATTCTGTCGCAATGTCGTTGAATGTCAGAAAAAAGCGTTCCTATGACGATTTGGATTATGATTTTTTACAGAAAACACTGGATATTTCAGCCATTTCTTTTCACAAGGTGTTGCAAACTGCGAAAAAACTGGATGCCATGAATGAATGGGGTTCTGTCGTAGCACTTTCTTATGTAGCGGCTCAGCGTACGATGTATGAATACAATGATATGGCAGATGCGAAGGCTATGTTGGAGTCTATTGCCCGTAGTTTCGGATATATATATGGAAGGGAAAAAAGGATTCGGGTAAATACGATTTCTCAGTCGCCGACCATGACGACGGCGGGAAGCGGTATCAAAGGATTCGATTCGCTGGTTGATTTTGCGGATCGGATGTCTCCTCTGGGCAATGCAACGGCTGAAGAGTGTGCCAATTATTGCATTTGTCTGTTTTCGGATCTGACTCGGAAGATTACCATGCAGAATCTTTATCATGACGGTGGATTTTCGAGTATGGGAATGAGTTACAGGGCGATGCATCAGTATAATAAGAGTTTTGAAAACGATGATAAGAAATAGTACATTGGAGTATGTATTTATTTTTTGATACAGAAACGACCGGATTGCCGAAGCGTTGGAATGCGCCTGTCACGGATGTGGAAAATTGGCCGCGTTTGGTGCAATTGGCTTGGATTGCTTGTGGGGAGGATGGAGAAATTCTGGAAAGTCATAATGCCATCATCCGGCCGGAGGGATTTACGATTCCTGCGGAAGTTTCCCGTTTGCATGGAATTACCAATCAGATAGCCATGGAAGAGGGGGTGCCTGTACGGGAAGAAATGGAACTGTTTGCGCAAAAAATAGAGGAGGCGACAGCTTTGGTTGGACATAATATCAGTTTTGATGAATGCATTGTGGGGGCGGAATTCGAACGTTTGCGGATGATGACCGTCTTGTTTTTGAAGCCGAAATACTGTACGATGAAATTATCGACGAATTATTGTAGGCTGCCGGGGAAGAGGGGATTGAAACCGCCTCGTCTGGCAGAATTGCATCAACTGTTATTTGGTTGCAGTTTTGATAATGCACACAATGCATTGGCGGATGTGGAGGCTACGGTCCGTTGTTTTTGGGAATTGAAAAAAAGAAAAGTGATACATTAATTCAAAAGGGAGGGCGAGGAATATCGATATGGCAAAAAAATCGGAATATACTACAAGTAAAACGATCAAGGACTTGCAGGGAGAATATGGTAAAATGCCCCCTCAGGCAGTTGATCTGGAGGAGGCTGTATTAGGGGCCTTGATGCTGGAACGGGATGCTTTCTCGATTGTCGGAGATTTGTTGGAGCCGGATGCTTTTTATAAGGATGCTCATCAGCGGATTTTCCGGGCAATTCAGAAATTGTTTTTGAATGATGATCCGGTGGATTTGTTGACGGTGAGCGAGTCGTTGAAGCAGACCGGAGAATTGGAACAGGTCGGGGGGTATTACTATCTTTCACAATTGACGACTCGGGTTGCTTCGGCGGCTCATATCGAGTTCCACGCCAAGATCATTGTTCAGAAATATCTACAGCGTAAACTGATCAGTGTATGTACTGAATTGCAGGAAATGGCCTACGATGAGTCGACGGATGTTTCCGATCTGATGGATAAGGCGCAAAAAGCGGTGTTCGATATTGCCGACGGAAATATCCGGAAAGATACCGCGGAGATTGCACCCATCATTGATGAGGCAATCAAGGGAATACAGGCGGCTGCCACCAACCCGGACGGTATCAGCGGGATGCCTTCCGGATTCAATGCCCTGGATGCAGTAACTTCCGGTTGGCAGCCTTCGGATCTGGTGATCATTGCAGCCCGTCCATCTATGGGAAAGACGGCTTTTGTGCTTTCGATGGCTCGGAATATTGCGGTCAAATACCATCAGCCGGTTGCTATTTTTTCATTGGAAATGTCAGCCGTGCAACTGGTCAACCGTCTGATTGCTTCTGAAACCGAATTAAGTGCCGAAAAATTGAAAACAGGACGTTTGACCGAGGAAGAGTGGAAACAGTTGCACAGCCGGATCAAAGCCCTGGTAGAGGCTCCCATATTGGTGGATGATACACCGGCGCTGTCTATTTTCGAATTGCGGGCCAAATGTCGTCGTCTGAAGCAAAAATATGGGATCAAAGTGTTGATTATCGACTATTTGCAGTTGATGACTGCCGGAACGGATTTGCGAGGGAATCGGGAACAGGAGGTAAGTATGATTTCCCGGCAATTGAAGATCATTGCCAAGGAACTGAATATTCCGGTGATGGCTTTGTCTCAGTTGAATCGGGGGGTTGAATCTCGTCCGGATAAAAAACCGATGTTGTCGGATTTGCGGGAGTCTGGTTCTATCGAGCAGGATGCGGATATGGTGATGTTTATCCATCGTCCGGAAAAATATGGTATTACGGTTGATAATGAAGGTAATTCTTTGTTGGGTATTGCGACTATTATCATCGCCAAACACCGTAGTGGAGCTGTTGGAGAGGTGAATTTGCGTTTCCGGGCAGAGCTGACTCAGTTCTGCGATCTGGATACTACTTCTCCTTTTGCTTCGAATGTATCAACCGGAGAAGTGGTGATCAACTCCAAGATGAATGATGAGCCGATGCCTCTTTTGGATCAGGGGTTCGATGCTTTGCGGGAAAGTTTTGATCAGGGGGCTCCTTTTTAAATAAAGAAAATATGGGTATGAAGGCAAGACTGTTTTTTTTATTGCGATATTATCTGTTCTGGATTGTTTTGGCGATTGTGGCCAAGGTGATTTTTCTGTTATATCAGTGGTCGGATACCGTGCAACTGGAGGCTGTTGATTTTTGGCATATTTTAGCCGGAGGAATTCGTTTGGACCTGTCGCTGGGAGGGTATATCATGATGTTGTCTTCCGTCATCCTGGTTTTTTCCTCCATCGTAAAGGAAGAGGTGATTCGTCCGCTGTTTTCCGGATTGACTTGTCTATTGCTGATATTTTTCTGGGGAGTGGTGGTGATTGATTTGGAATTGTTCAAGAACTGGGGATTTCATATGGATACGACTCCGTTGATGTATCTGAAAACCCCAAAAGAAGCCTTGGCTTCCACTCCGCTGTGGCTGAACCTGTTACTGTTGTTGCTGTGGGGAATTTTGGTTGTCCTTTCATACCGGGTCTTTCGGCGTTTTGTCATTAGGGGATTGCACTATCGCCGGATTTGTTTTGCCTGTATTCCGGTGTTTTTGTTGATTGGAGGGGCTATGCTTTTGCCGGTGAGGGGTGGGATCAACTTAGCACCTTTGAATAGCAGTGCCGTTTTCTATCATAACAATAATATGTATGCCAACCAGGCGGCTGTGAATGCGGTGTGGAACTTTGTCTATGAGTTGATGCATATAAAGAATTTGGAGGAAAAATACAATTATCTGCCGGAAACGGAAGTGACGCAGATCGTTGACAGTCTGATGCATACAGGAACGGAATATCCCCGCTTGTTGAAGACTGAACGTCCGAATATTGTATTCCTGCTTTTGGAGAGTTTTACGGCTAATGCCATAGAGGTTTTGGGTGGAGAACCCGGAGTGACGCCGAATTTGAATCAACTGGCAAAAGAAGGGGTGTTGTTTTCTCAGATATATGCAACCGGTGCACGCTCCGATCGCGGAATGGTGGCTGCCATCAGTGCCGTTCCTTCTCATCCGGCAGTGGCCATGATCAAATATCCCAATAAAATCATGGAGCGTCCGCGTTTTCCGAAGGATCTGGAAAAGATTGGTTATACGACCCGTTATTACTATGCCGGAGATATTGATTTCGGATGTTTCCGTTCTTTGGTAACCATGAGTTTTCAGAGTATGGTAACTGAAGATGATTTTTCGGGAGAGGCTGTTGCCAACCGTTTTAAGTGGGGTATACACGATCAATATATGTTTGAGCGCTTGTATGAGGATGTAGCCAAGGCACCGCAACCTTTTATGTATATGGCTTTTAATATGAGCAGCCATGAACCTTTCGAGGTACCGGGAGAAGTTCAGATTCCGGGAGATGACATTGAGCATAAGTTTTTGAATGCGATTCATTACAGCGATGCCTGTCTCGGAGAATTTATCCGTAAATGCAAGGAATCGGGAATTTGGGATCAGACACTTTTTATTTTGATGGCGGATCATGGAACACGCCATGTCCGGCATGTCGATCCTTCTTCACCGGCGGCATATCACATCCCGCTGATTTTATCGGGGGGAGCCCTGAATGTACAGGATACGATTGTGGAGACGATCGGTTCCCAAACCGATATGATCGCTACGGTCCTTGCTCAATTGGGGTTGGATCCGAGTGCCTATAAATACAGCAGAAATCTGTTAGCCGATCAGGTGGTGCCCTTTGCTTTTTATTCTTATGCAAACGGAGCGGGTGTTGTTACCCAGGAGGGAACGACTTATTTCAATCTGCAAAGTCAGTCTTTTGTTGGAGAAGACAGTATTGCCAATAACCGTCGTTTGCTAAAGGCTTATCTGCAATCCATTCAGGAAGATTTTCATCGCCCCTGATTTTTATTGAACTTTGTATTGGATGGCCAGTAAAGTCTGGTCGTCCGACGGGTTCCCCGATCCAAGGTGTTTTTGGATATCTTCCAATAAATATTGAATGAGCAGGGAGGGAGTTTGTGTGGATAAAGATTCCAGACATCGGATCATTTTTCCCTGTCCATAGAATTGTCCTTCCGGAGTTTCTGCGTCTGTAATACCGTCCGTGTAGAACAACAGGGTGGTTTGCGGTGCAAACACATAGGTCTGTTCGGAGAATTCATGTTCGTTCATGATGCCGATCGGGATATCTGAATATTTATTTAGAAAGTCGGTATGACCGTTGCCTTGGAGAATGAGTGGATATGGATGGCCTGCATTTGTATAGGTCATAATACCGGTATATATATCCAGGATACCAACGAAAATTGTTACATACATGTCATCGTTGCTGTCATCATTGGAGTCATCGCACATGTGTCTGTTGATCAGTGTGCAAATCTGGGCGGTAGAAGTGTGATTGCTGGCGATATAACGGAACAGTTTGCTGAACGAAGCCATGTATAAGGCTGCTGGTATACCTTTCCCGGAAACATCGCCGATGGTGAAATAAAGTCGTTGATCTTGTAAAAAATATTCGTAAAAATCTCCGCCGACTTCCTTGCATTGTCGGAGTTTTGAAGCCAGTTCGATGTGGGAGGGAAGCTGGATAGGATGGGGAAGGAAACGTTGCTGAATTCGTTGTGCCAGGTGCATTTCAGAATTGAGCTGTTCCTTTTCAGCCGTTGTCATTTTCAGGTATTCAATGTAATGGATCAGGTTTTGTTGTAAATAATGAAACGAGTCGTATAGATCCCGGATTTCCTTGCAGGATTTCGGCGTTTGTATCTGGATATCAAATTCACCTTCTGCGATGCGACGGGTAGAATAGGCCAGTTCGATCAGCGGTGAAGAGAGACGGCGTACGATGTTTATGACTCCAATGAACAAACAAATCAGTCCTACGCTCATTGACAGAAATATCATGAAATATAGTTTCCCGGAGGAATAGAATATTTCGTTGTGTGGACAAACAATTCCAATGCGCCAGTTCATCGGAAGAAAAGGGGTGTAATATAGGTAGTGTAATTGATTGTTCAAAGAAACGGTTGTCGCGTTGGTTTCACCTTGAGAAAAACTTTTCCGAAGAGGGACTGTTTTTGAATCGGTCAATTGAGTGAAAAGGTTATCGGCCGTAAGATGAAGCGGGTTGGGATTAGCCAGAAAATTACCTTCCGCATCTGTTACAAACAATACTCCGGATTTAAACAGTTTATATCCTTTGATCAATCGGTTCAGATTTGATAAAGGGAAATCTACTTTTAGAATACCTTTTCTTTGAAGTTGATCGTTGTAAATAAAATAGCACAAAGCAATGGTTTTCCGTTGTTCTATTTCAGAATAAATCCAGTATCCTCTTGGAGAATCGGCTTTTATGATTTGAGCCGGATCCGGATAACGATCATAGATAAGAGGGGGTGTGAAAATAATTTCTCCGTCCAGATTGCGATAGGCGCAATAATGGGTGCTGTCATAGTAAAAAATGGAACTTCCGCACAATTCCGGATAATTTCTCAAAATTCTGGAAAGCAGATGTGGGATTTCTTCCGGAGTGAAATCTTCCTGTATATTGGTAAAATATTGCGGGATACCTTCGAGTTTATTTATTTCACGTGTGAAGGCAAGCAATACATTGTTGGAAATGGCTTTTGCCTGGCTATAAGCATTGTTGTGTATAAATTGTTTCAGAGAATTAACCAGGGATAAAGAGATTAAGAAAAATACAACAGATAAAACAAGGATTAAGTAAATTATCAGTTGCTTGGAAAAACTTATGTTTTGAGTTATTTTCATAGTTAGTAGTAGCTAGGGTTTGGTTGTAGTGTTGTTATTTACCGGAGGGGTGGAGAATCAGGGTTGTTATGACAGGGCGCAGTCCGATTCGTCCAGGATAACCGATGTAACCTTGTCCGCGGTTGACATGCAGGTATTGTTTTTGATGCTGGTATAATCCATCGTATTCCGGATAAAGATAGCTGGAAGGACTCCATTCTTTGTCTCCGATTTTTATGCCAAATTGCATGGCATGGGTATGTCCCGAGAGAGTCAGGGCGATTTGTGGATATTGCCATACTTCTGCACGCCAGTGGGATGGATCGTGGGAGAGAAGTACGGTACAAGCTTGGTCGGGGAGAGAATCGACCGCTTGTGAAAGTTTGCCATATTGTGGGAAAGGCGGATTCCCCCAGTTTTCAACACCGGCAAGCCAGAGCGTATCTTTTTCTCGGACGAGGGGAATGCGGGTATTATTCAACAGGTGGAAGCCCATGGTTTCCATGTTCTGAAAATACTGTTTCAGGTTTTGTTCCCGGGAGGTCTCGTCAGGCCAGCGGGTGTAATGTCCATAATCGTGATTGCCGGTAATGGCGAATTTCCCGTATGGGGCTTGTAATTGTTGAAATGCCGGAATCCAGGGATCCATTTCTGAAGCAAAGTTATTGATCATATCTCCGGTAAATACGATTAAGTCGGGTTGTAATTTTTTGACTTCTTCGATCAGTTTCCGGATTCCGGGATAACTTTCGCCAAAACTGCCCAGATGAATGTCGGACAGCTGAACAATTGTAAAGCCGTCGAAGGCTGGGGGCAGATTTTCCAAATACAGCTGGAAACTTTCTACTTTGTAGTTGTAACGTCCGAGGGTAATGCTGTACAGCAATACCAGGAATAAAAAAACGGACAGTATCAATGCGAATTGACGGATGATTTTGGCTAACAGTCGACAACATTTCCGAATGAGCAAACCGATTCCGTTGAAGAGAATGTAGGTGAGCTTCGGTGTATAGAACAGGAACAGCAATCCGATAAATTTCCCACTCCAGAAATAACCATCCGGACCCGTCAAGCGGGAAATGTGGAGTTGGAAAATCACTAAAGCGGATACAAAAAAGAGGGTATGTAATCCGAATAATAGCAAGGCCCGTCTTTTTTTCAGATAACGTTTTATCTGTAGCCAGAATATCGTATCTGTCAATAAAATAAAAATCAGGCCTGCTATAAATATAAAGTGACTGTTCCGCATAGATGGACGATCGAGTTAAAATAGTCCGCTGATATGGCCGTTTTCGTCTATGTCTATATTTTCTGCAGCCGGCTTGTCCGGGAGTCCGGGCATACGCATGATTTCTCCGGTAATCGGAATTACGAATCCGGCTCCTGCAGCTATTTCGATTTGTCGGACGGTTACGACGAAATCTTTCGGGCGTCCCAATAGTTTGGGATTATCGGACAATGATTTTTGGGTTTTGGCAATACATACCGGCAGTTTTTCCAGTCCCAATGCTTTGATTTTTTTCAAGTCGCTTTTGGCCTGTGCGGTGTAATCAATAGCGGCAGCTCCGTATATTTCCTTCGCGATTGTTTCTATTTTTTTCTCAATGCTCCAATTCCAATCATACAAGGGTTGCCATTGACAAGTGCACTGTTCGGCGATTCTGGCGGTCAGTGTTGCTAGTCTTTCAGCTCCTTTACCTCCTTTTTCCCATACCTCGGCTACTTCCATCGGGACATCTAATTCCTTGCATTTTTCTGCAATGATCTGGATTTCTTCATCGGTATCGGTGATGAATTTATTTAAGGCGACAATCGGGCAAATGTGGAATTTCTTCATGTTTTCGATCTGTTTTTCCAAATTGCCGATGCCAGCTCGCAACGCGGTGGTATTCTTTTCCTTCAGATCTTCAATTTTCATGCCTCCGTGGTATTTCAATGCCCGAACGGTTGCTACCAGAACGACAGCGCTGGGTGATAGGCCTGCTTTTACGCATTTGATATCGAAGAATTTTTCTGCACCCAGGTCGAACCCGAACCCTGCTTCGGTAACAACAAAATCAGACAGGGAAAGTCCCATTTTGGTGGCCAGAATAGAATTTGTCCCCTGTGCAATATTGGCGAATGGACCGCCGTGAATAATAGCCGGATTACCTTCGATGGTTTGTACCAAGTTCGGTTTTATGGCGTCTTTCAGCAAAGCCGCCATCGCCCCGTGGGCTTTCAGATCCCTGGCGTAGACCGGCTGTTTGTCGTAGGTATATCCGATAAATATGCTCCCCAATCGTTCTTTCAGGTCCGGGAAGCTTTCAGAAAGACAGAGAATGGCCATGATTTCGGAGGCTGCGGTGATGTCGAAGCCCGTTTCCCGGGGAATTCCGGAAGAAGTTCCTCCCAATCCGACAATGATATGGCGCAGGGAACGGTCGTTCATATCCATCACCCTTTTCCAGGTGACGGTACGGGGGTCGAGTCCCAGGGTAGAGGTCTTGCTCTGAATGTTATTGTCAATCAATGCCGCCAATAGGTTATGTGCCTTTTCGATGGCATTGAAATCGCCGGTGAAATGCAGGTTGATATCTTCCATGGGCAATACTTGAGAGTATCCCCCTCCGGTTGCTCCTCCTTTGATGCCGAATACCGGCCCCAAGGAGGGTTCGCGCAATACCACGGTAGTTTTTTTCCCGATTCGGTTCAAGCCTTCCGACAAACCAATGGATATTGTTGTTTTTCCTTCTCCGGCAGGGGTCGGAGAAATGGCTGATACCAATATCAGGTGTTTGCCTTGTATTTTTTCCGGCTGGATCAATTCCAGCGGTAACTTGGCTTTGTATTTACCATACAGTTCGATAACTTCCGGATCGATTCCTAATTTTCGGGCAATTTCCGTGATTGGTTTCAGGGAAATGCTGTTTGCGATTTCAATATCTGTCATAGTGATGAGGTATGAATAGGCACATGCGGGTTAATTGAGAATGAATTCGGTTGTACCGATCAATTCGTTGTCGCTGAATAGTTCGGCGGTATACTTCCCTTTGATCAGACTGCCGTCATTCGGCCAGTATATAGCCATTTCGAGGCGGTCTCCTTCATAGTTGATCTCTCGTTTGGCCGAATAAGTCAACGATACGTTCTGGTATTTGAAGAATGATTTTTCGCTGAAGGCGATGACTTTTTCATCCGGACGTTTTAGACGCAGGTAAATGATCCGGTCTCCGCGTTTGGCAGTGACGTTCTTGGTAATGACGAATTCCGCTTTCAGGTTATAACATTTTTTCCAATTGGTTTCTTTGTCTTTTTTGTTGACCGGGTAGACGGTGAAATTTTCAGTTCGTAAGGCACTGGCTCGTGCGATGACCTCTTTCATGTCCTTTTGCTGGTTTTCGAGTTTTTGGTTACGTTCTCTGACCCAGTTCATTTGTTTCCGGACTTCCGAATTTTCCTGGGCCAGTTTTTGATTGAGCTGGTTCAGGGAATCGATCTGTACGACGTAGCTTCTCAGAACGTTTTTCAGGGTACCGATTTCTTTTTTATAGCGGTTGATTTCGGCATAGGAGTTGTCGCGAAATTTTTTCATCTGCTCCATCAAAGTGGCAATTTTTTCCTGCTCCAGTTGTAATTTTTCGTTCAGGGTATCATTATTGGTTTTCAGATCATCGTAATTGTGACTCAAATCGGTCAATTCCTGTTCCAGCATTTGTTTTTCCTCGTGGATGGCAGCAATGTGTTTCCGGTTTTCCGACTTTTCTACTAAGAAAAAGATAAATAACAAGATCAGGACGACAGAGAGACAACCGATGATGATCATTAACATTTTGTCTTTCTTGGTCTTCATAAGAGAGTTTTCTTCCATGATGTAATATGTTTGCGTTTTTATTTTTATATTCTGACTTCTGGCAAAGGTAGAAAAAATTAAAAGAAAAGGAGAAAGGTGTAACGAAAAGCATGTCTTGAAATGAGAAGAAACTTGGAATTTACAATTTTTTAACGTATTATTGTATAATTCAAAAGCGCCGATGTATGAAAGAGGAATTCTTACATTACTTATGGGCGAATTCATTGTTTAAAAGTAATGAATTTATCACGCTTTCCGGTCAAAGGATAACGGTCTTGAATGTAGGACAGTTGAATCGGGATGCGGGACCTGATTTTTTCAATGCGAGGATTGCCTGTCAGGGAATTGTGATGGCTGGGAATGTAGAGGTGCATTTGCGAAACAGCGATTGGTACAGACACGGACATCAGCAGGATGCTGCTTATGATAATGTGATTCTTTCGGTGGTTCGGGATGCGGATATGCCGATTCGCAATCGGCTGGGGCGGGAGATTGAAACCATAGTACTGGGAGAGGTGGATCGTTTGTATGAGGAGTATCTTTATATTTCGGCCGGACAAATGAAACCGGGGTGCCGGAGGCGGATAGACCGGATCGACAGGGATTATTTTTTCTTGCTGCTGCCGGCGTTGGCTGTGGAGCGGCTGATGCGCAAGTGTCGGGATGTTGCTTGGATGCTGGAACAGACACAGAATGATTGGGAAGAATGTTTTTACCGGCAACTTTGCAAGTATTGGACCGGCAATGTCAATGCCGAATCTTTTTATCAGTTGTCTCTTTGTGTACCTTATCGAGTATTGCTTCGCTACGTGGATCGACAGGAGATATTGGAAGCGTTGCTATTGGGATGTGCCGGTTTTTTGGAGGAGGATTCTGAGGATGAGTATGTTTTGGAATTGAAAAAAGAATTTCACTATTTTAAAAATAAGCATCATTTATCTTCGATGAATGTGGCTCAATGGAAATTTTTGCGGATACGTCCGGGAAGTTTTCCGACCGTACGCCTGGCCTTGTTGGCTTCCTTTATTCGAAATTACAGAGCATTGTTTTCCCGGATTTTGGAAGTGGATGCTTTGAGGGATTTGGAGGCTCTGTTGGAGGTTTCAGTTTCTTCCTATTGGAAAGACCATTACCGTTTGGGGGTGAAAGCTGTTGAACAACCGAAAAAATTAGGGCGGCAGTTACGCAGAGTGATCATTATCAATGCGGTCATTCCGTTTGTTTTTTGGTATGGCAAAGTGAGAGGGGAGGAAAAATATGTGGAAAAGGCTATGCGGTGGCTGGAGGAGTGTCCTTCGGAAAACAATTACATCGTTCGGGCATGGGAAAGTCTCCATCTGACTTTTGATTCAGCTCTTCAGACTCAGGCTGTCATAGAATTAACTCGGGAATATTGTGAACGGCATCGATGTCTGCAATGTCCTTTGGGACGGGAAATTCTGAAAGTGTGTTAGAGAGATAGAAGACTGGACATTGTTCACGGGATCAGTTCAATGGCTTCTTGACGCAATATCAAGGGCAGGTTGATTTCTCTTTTTTCTAAACTGATCAACCATTCTTCTACTTCTTCGGGACGGAGAGTATACAGAATATCCCGAAATTCCTCTATTTGTGCATCGGTATAGGCATCTGCCGGAATTTGTCGGTAAGCATCCAATTCTTCATCTTCGAAATAGTCAATCCGGGGATTTGCTTTTTTCAGTCCTTTTTCACAAACTGCATGCGCCCCGCAACAATCGGCCGGAGGTGCGACTGTTGTATCCGGTTCTTCCGGATGTTTCCGTCTATTGATAAAAGTAAACAGGGCAACTATGATCAGTAGCCCTGTTAGTCCCCATAAGATATAGATCATTTTCAGAAACTGTTATTGTTTCAGTTCTTTTTTCAGTAAATTTACCTGATTGGTCAGTTTTTTGATTTCTGCATCGGCATCTGCTTTGGTTTTTCTGATCCAGTTCAGTTTTTTATTGATTTCTTCGTTTTCGGCTTTAAGCTTTTCGACTTCCCCGGTCTGACTTTGCATTTTGGTATTGGCTGTTGCCAATTCTGCCTTTATTTTCCGGTTTTCGAATTCCAGGTTGGTTTGCACTTCATTCAGTTGTTTGCGCAACTGATCTCGTTCATTTGAAACTTTTTGCAGGCTGCTTTCCAAAGAGGCAATCTGTTCATTGCTTGATTGGGTGGTAGTTTTGATCTGGTCTGCTACATCACTCAATTCCGATTTCAATTCAACTTGTTTACTTTCCAACGAACGGAGTTTGGTATACAACTGGTCGATGGTTTTGTCTTTTACCGCGTTGTTTTCCGTCAATTTATAACGAATGGTATTGAATTCATCTTTGGTGGACTGTAATTGTTCCTCCAGCTGTTTTTTATCCCGTTTCAGGTCGAGTAGATCCCTGTCGACTTCTCTTTTCGCCCGAGCTAATTCTTCAAATTTTTTCTTAGAAACACAAGATGCTGATAAAGAAGATATTAAAATAAATCCGCTGATGTATAAAATAGTTTTTCTCATATGGAGTGATTCTAATTATTTATTGACACATTTTGGTTTTAAGCATTATAATTGCTTACTTTGGGGCAAATATATAAAAATAAAATAGAAACGTAACGTAAAAAAGCTTGAATTACTAAAAGTACTGATGATTATGGGTAGAAAATTACTGTTAATGACGTTATTGATATGGGGCGCTTTGTCTGTAGGACGGGCACAAGAGGACGGAAAAATTGTGTTAAAGGGAACCGTTTTGGATGGAAAAACCGGAGAACCGGTAGCTTTTGTCAATTTAGGATTGCTGGGAACAGTTGCCGGAGTGGCTTCGGATATGGACGGACAGTTCGAATTGGTAATTCCCGACCGTTATGCAACGCATGTGGTTCGTTTTTCGGCAGTCGGTTATGCACCGAAAGAGATGAAAGTATATGAAATGCAAGATAAACCGAATCTGAAGATTTCCCTGCAACCCGTCAGTTATGGGATCGGAGAGGTGGATGTATACGGGCAGTTGCTTGTATATAAGAAAATGTTGCAAAATGTTGTGTCGAATATCAGTAAAAATTATATAGATAAACCTTATAATTATGAAGGTTATTTCAAATATTGGCATCAGGAAGATACTCTTCAACGGATGAAGGAAGCTACTGTGACAATCTATGACGCGCAGGGGTATCATCGGGATGATGTGGCATCGGCTTTCAAGGATTTGAATTACAGATTCAACGAGGTGCGTCGGGATCGGGAAGCAACTTCGGTTAAGGACGGACTTATGAATTTTGATGATATTTTGACTGCCGATATTGTTCGGAATACCCGTAATGTACTGGATATTGTGAATTCCCGTGATTATAAACTGAAAGGAAAGGCAAAAATGATTTATGAGGGTGATTCTGTGCAGGTCATCAGTTATCAGGCGAATCAGCCTTCCATATCGACGACTGGCGATCCGGCAGTTCAAACATATGAGGGAGAAATTTACATCAATCGGAAAGATATGGCAGTTCTGAAGAATGTAACCCATATCACTTCCAGAAACTTCAATATTTTAGGACGCAATTTGGTGGCAATCAATGAAAAACCGAAAAGCGATGTCAAAATGACTCTTACGACAACCTATAAAAAAGTGAGATCTGTATATTTCTTGAGCGGGGTGACGGTGGAATATTCTTATCGGGAAGAAGGAAAAGAAGTTCAGGGAGAATTGGAATATATCACAACGCGGGTTGAAATGAATGCTCCGACTCCGATTGAAGGACGGATCTATTATGAAGATATTCAGGCAAATGATGAATTCTGGAACCGTTATTCGGTTTATTTCGAGGAATAAAAACGGAAAGTTCGGATATTTTTCTTGTACAATTGGAATGAATGGCCAGGAATATGCCTCAAACGGCTGTCTCACTCGGAGGCAGCCGTTTGAGTTTGTTTATTCGGAGAATCTTTAAAAATGTCTTCTTTTTGTTTCGGTTGTTTTTCGATATGCCATTCAAAATCTTTTAAAAAGCGTTCTTCCGGTTTGACTAAAAAGATCGGATTTAAAGTTCCTTCGGGTTTGTTGATGAACAGGATACGGTGAACTTTTTTCTCTTTTAAATGGATTTTGATCTGGGAACTGACAGTTTTATTCAGACCGATAATGACACCTTGATCGTCCGGATAGTAGATCGATTCTCCATTACCGTCGACCAAGACCAGATGCAGCTCGTTTTGATCGATGTAACCGGTCATATTACGTCCTTTGATCTGGTTGAATTTCAGGCTATCCAGCTGATTGACGATCATGGCTTTTTCATTGAGATGAAAAAGATCCACTTCGTTGTTTTTCATGTGCATGTCGATTGTTGTTCCTGTCAATTGGTTGCCGCTGGCCCATACGATGGGGGTCCCATACAGGTATACCGTTGAATCGACGACGGGAAAACTCATGGAATCACACAAACCCTGAAGTTCCGGGTTGTAGAATCTGGTATTGTAATATGCTTTCATGATGTTATTTCCCAAAGAATCCTTACTGGTGGAAAGGGTATCTCCATGTACAAAGAGAGAATCTGTCTGCCCGACCAGAATCAGCAAGGCTCGCTTGGTGACGAAAGCATAATCGTTGTTTTTCAGCACTTCTCCGTAATTGCCTTCGACGATGACGTTATTGACCGTATCGTAAAGATGGATGTTCTGGTGCATGATGGCGGTACCGGAAATACTGTCGACAACCAAGGTATCCGCCTTTCCGATGTATTCATTGTAGGTTAGACGGTTGTTCTTGTACAGTTCAGCGTGGGAAGTTAAAGAATTGTACCAGCCGTTTTCTGAATAAAGGGTTCGGTTCTCTCCATAAATATTGGTGGGTCCCAATATGGTGATGATTTTGCTTTCCGTTTGATATTTCAGTGTGTCGGAATACATGGTATAATCGGGAGTGTATACCTTGACACTGTCTTTGAAGAACATTTCATTGGCAGCCAGGTAGTAGTAGCCGATATCACTGATCAGAGTGTTGACACTGTCTTTGATGGTTCCCTGGTTGAAATAATGTCCGATTCGGTTGGCTGCGTCGTAATCCAGAAAATTGGTTGTCAGGGTAATTTTGGGATCTTTCATGATTACGTTCTGTCTGACTTTTGCCAGTTCGGTATTCCCGTTGTAAACCATAAAATCTCCCCACATTTGCAGGGTATCGTTTTGAATGACGTGTACATTGCCAAAAGCTTCCACGTAATTGCTGTCGCGATGGTTGTAAAGCCGATCGCAGTACATGAGCATGTTTTTATGCCTTAATTCGACATTACCGAGCAGACTGTCAATATTGCTTCTGGTATTTACCGCATATATATCTGCATGGATGATATCGATCACCTCTTTTTGTTGTGAGAGTGCTGAAAATCCGATGCCAATGAAATATAAAAGGAACAGGCGCTTTAAATACATTTTCCCGCTATTTATTTGATCCATCCGTCATAACGGAATTTGCTGTCTTTATAACTGTCGTCGATATGAATGTAAGTGTCTGCCTGTTTTTCCTTGATCCACTTTTCTAGTTTTTCCATTTGTTTTTCCTGCTGCAGCATCAGTTCGAAGTTTTGCCAGTCTTCATCCAGATTGGCTTTGTGACGGGGATAAAACTCTTTTACCTTGACGATTTTATATTCTTCCTGCCCATTGGAATGGCTGATGAAGGGTTGGGAGATTTCTCCGGTTTTCAGTTTATTGACTTCCCGTGCCATGTCGCCCGGAATATCGGCGCGAGCAATTTTGGCCTCGGCAGTCTCGGGATCTGCAAATAATCCTCCGTTGTTCCGGGTTTTTTTGTCTGTGGAAAAATAATAGGCGGCTTCTTCGAAAGTCATTTTTCCGTCGGTGATGTATTGCCGAATGGTATCCAGCCGATTTAATGCCTCCTGTTTTTCTGTTTCGGAAACTTTGGGTTGAAGAATGATGTGGCGGACATTGATTTTTTCACCTTGGCGGTCGATGAGTTGGATGATGTGAAATCCGTATTCCGACTCGACGATCTTGGATATCCTTCCGGGTTTCAGACTGAAAGCTGCTTCAGCAAAAGCCGGGTCTAATTCCTTTTTTGACTTGTATCCCAGTTCTCCTCCCCGGGGAGCAGTTCCGTCTTCAGAATATAAAACTGCCAGGGTATTGAATGTTTTTTCTCCGGACAGGATCTGTTCGCGGAAAGACCGTAATTGTTCGCGAATTCTCTCTTTTTCCGCTTCGCTGACATCCGGACGTAAAACGATTTGTTGTAATACATAACGATCGGGCATGTCCGGCAGGCTGTCTTTGGGGATACGTTTAAAATAATTCCGTACTTCAGATGGTGTGATCCGGATTTTTTCAACGATTTTTTGTTGCATTTGCTGGGTAATCAATTGTTCCCGGAGGGGAGTACGCATATCGTCTCTGATTTCCTGCAGGGATTTGCCGAAGTATTTCTCCAGACGTTCTTGCGAACCGATATTGCTGATGAAAAAGTCGATCTGGTTGGAGATGGCATTTTCAACCTCTTCATCCGAAACGACGATACTGTCTATCTGGGCTTGTGCCATCAATAGTTTCTGCATCAGTTGCTGTTCCAGAATTTCTGCCTTGTAGTTGGAGGAAGAGGAAATCAGCCCCTGTCCCTGCTGTTGCAGATAGGCATTTTCAATGTCTGATTGTAAAATGATTTCTTCACCGACAATTGCTACGATTTTGTCTACGACATTTTTTTGTGCAGAAAGAAAACTGAAAGTGAAAGATAGAACAAGTAATAATAAATACTTTTTCATATGTGTTAGTTTGTTGTTACACGATTAAAATTTGAGCCCTCTAAACTACTATTTTTCTTTCATATGGAGAAGGACTGCTGCAAGTTTAGTAAATTTTTACATACTTTTTGCGGAATCCCTCTTCCGTAATCTGTTTTTCGAGTTCATTTTCGAATTGCAGTTTCTTTTTATTTTTTAGTATGAGAATAATCTCTTCCTCTACATATTCCAGGGGAGCCAAGGTCTGTTCTCGGCACATTTCTTTGATTTTCAGAAAATAATAATTTTCATCATCTTCTTTTTCAATGTTTTTCTTTTCCAGGATTTCTTTTTCCAGGGTATCGAAATCTCCGGGAATCAGGTTCAGAATATATTTGGCTTCTATCCATTTGTTCTTAAACTTATCGTATTTTTTTGCATGGGTCAGGCAATAGTCTTCCAGGTTATCCAGGTCGTTGGCTTTGTCCGATTTGAACCATTTTTTTACTTCTTTCAGATTGGGGGCATTTTTCGGGAGGATAAAAAATACGGCTTTAACGATGGGGGTTGGAAGAATAAAATTCTTTTCGTTTTGGTTATAATAATTTTCAATGTCTTCCGTTTTGATTTCGTCCTGCAGACGCTGGGTGATCAGTTTCTGTTTGTATCGGTAGATCAACAGGGAGGTCCGGTAGTCTTCCACTTGTTTTTGAATGTTCATTTCTTCATCGGACAGGTTTTCGATGGCTTTGTGCAACAGCAATTTTTGAGTTATCCAATTTCGGATGTAATTCTGGGCGATCAGCAGGCTGTCTTCGCGGGAGGTTCCGCTCGGGATAAAGTCCATGATTTCGTGGCGTGACAAGGTACTTTCGAACACTTGTGCCACCGGCGGTTCCTGCTCTCTTTTCGGTTTGCAGGCAGCAAGAATCAAAATCAGAATAACAAATACGGCCGATCTCATGTTTCAACTTTATCTTTTGGATGGACGAAAGTACGAAATAATTTTCAATATTCACTATCTTTGTTCACAAAGTCAAGAGATGAAAACCAGGATTCGGGAAATATTGAAACAATATTGGGGATACGAGGAATTTCGTAGCTTGCAGGAGGATATCATTCTTTCCGTATTGGAAGGACGGGATACGTTGGCATTGATGCCGACGGGGGGAGGCAAGTCGATCACATATCAAGTGCCTGCTTTGTTGAAGGAAGGAATTTGTCTGGTCATCACCCCTTTGATTGCGTTGATGAAGGACCAGGTGGAGGAATTGCAGAAACGGGGCATAGATGCGGCCGCCATATATACCGGTTTGGACAGTCGTCAGGCGGAATCGATCATTCACAAGGCCATGGCCGGGAGAATACGTTTTTTATATGTTTCTCCGGAACGTTTGGCTTCGGAATATTTTCGTCGTTACTTGAAACAGATGTCCTTGTCTCTTTTGGCGGTCGATGAGGCCCATTGCATTTCGCAGTGGGGATATGATTTTCGTCCTTCCTATTTGCGGATTGCAGAGATTCGGGATCATTTTCCGAAGGTTCCGGTTTTGGCCTTGACTGCAACGGCTACGCCTCGGGTCGCGGCAGACATTCAGCAACATTTGAAATTTGCTGTTCCTCATGTTCTTTCGAAGAGTTTCCGCCGGGAGAATATTTCTTATGTGGTGCGGAAGGCAAACGATAAATTGGGGGAATTGTTGCATATATTGTCCAGTGTACCGCAGAGTGCTATTGTATATGTGCGTAAAAGAGCGACGGCAGAAGAATTGACTCGTTTTTTACAGGCTAAAGGTATTTCGGCAGATTTTTATCATGCCGGCTTGACTTCTTTTCAGAGGGAACAAAAACAAAATGCTTGGAAACGGGGTGAGGTACCGGTCATTGTTGCTACCAATGCTTTCGGTATGGGAATCGACAAGCCGGATGTACGGATGGTGGTACATTTCGACATACCGGACAGTCCGGAAGCCTATTTCCAGGAAGCGGGAAGGGCTGGACGGGATGGCCAGAAGGCATATGCTGTTTTGCTATACAACGAGGCTTCGCTGACAGCTTTAAAGAAAAGAATTGAACAAGGATTTCCAGATAAAAAATACATTCGGCAAATCTATCGTCTGTTAGGCGATTTCTTCGGGGTAGAAGAAGGAAGTGGTAACGGAAAGGCTTTTGAATTCGATCCGGAATATTTTGTCAAGATTTATCAATTGGAACTAATGCCTGTATTGTCGGCGATAAAGGTATTGCAAGTTGCTGGTTATCTGGAGTGTACAACAGAAGTCCATGCCCGCTCGCAGATCAGTTTTCTGGTAATGCGGGATCAATTGTACAAAATCCCGATGGAGACTGTTTTACAGGAACGGTTGATTGAATATATTCTGCGGAATTATCCCGGTATTTTTGTGCAATATGCTTATGTCGATGAAGAGGGGTTGGCGGAAAAGTTAGGATGCAGTCGGCAGGAAGTGTACAATTGTCTGCTGTTGTTGGCTCGCCGGAGGATTATCAGTTATATTCCCGGGAATGATCGTCCTTATGTGGTTTACCATCAACCTCGGGTTCCGGCCTCTTATCTACACATCGGTAAAGAGGCTTATGAAGACCGAAAAAAAGCTTATGCCGATAAAGTGGAAAGTATGGTCGGATATATCGAGTCGGAATATGCCTGCCGGCAGTTATATCTGATGGATTATTTCGGCCAGGCTGAAAAAGAGGTATGTGGAATCTGTGATTTGTGTCTGGGACAGAAAAAGCTGCATCGGGGAAATGGACGGAAAATAGAGGAAAAAATTCTAACTCTGCTGGAGAAAAAAGATTTTGAGATCCGGGAGCTGCTGCATGAATTTGAAGAGTCGGGCAAAGAGGTTACCGAACGGATACGCAACTTGCTGGATGAAGGTAAAATCTGTTATAAATCACCGACAGTATTGGGACTTTGGAAATAGAATCAAACTCCGATCCGATCACCGAAAAGGGAAATGTGTAGTCTGTCGCAATAGCGCCAACCATTCCGAAGGCAATATTCCAATGTTTTCTGTGCATTGGTTCGCATCATTTCCGGAGTACCGCCCAAAGGCATCAGCAGGATATCTTCATTTTGCCAGCCTTGCAGCCCAGAAAGCAGTTCCCGGATTTCTGTAATATCTTCTTCACAGGCATAGACAAATTTCAGTTGAAAATCTTTTTGGCATTGTCGGGCATATTGAATGTAATACTGGATGCAAACCGGGTTGAGCCGGGGTACAGAGGGACGAAAGGAGGTGGTGTGGGAGCTGGACAGTTTGGGAGATAAGCTGAACAGATCGATACATTCTGCCAATTCTCTGTTGAATAAAGTTGCGTTCGTTTCTAAAGTGAAATGGAAGTTACGATTCTTTTTTAATAACTGACACAAGGTTGTTAGTTCTTTTGCTTGAAGTAAAGGTTCACCTCCTGTCAGAACGATGTGTCGGATGGTATCGCTGTTTTGCAGCAGGATAGCACAAATATCTTCTATCGGAAGCGATAGAGTTTGCTCTATTTGATAAGCTGCATAAGTGGTATCACAGGGAGCTGTTTTTCCATCGACGCTTTGCCAGCAGCAGTGCAGATTACATCCGGCTACCCGGACAAATAAGGAAGGTATGCCACACAATTTTCCTTCTCCCTGTATCGTACCGGCAAAAGGAAGGCCGGAGGCTGGAAGCAAGGGCAAAGGATTTCCGTTTTTGTCTTTGGTTATGGGAAAGATGCCGTCTTTTGCCAGTAACATACTTAACTTATTCCATTAATAGTTTTTCCCACCAATCCGTAGATTTCCAGTCAGCTGTGATTCCTTCGGAAAAGTGGATATCTTTCATTTGAAACTTGACCAATTTCAGATCTTCACGAAAGGCTTCCGCATATCCGGTGGCCGTTTCGTGTACCCGTACGGAAAAAAGCTGGATATTTCCTTCTCCGTTGACTCTGTCTGTTTGTTGCAGGATTTTGTCAATGACATAGGCAAACATCAGCGCATATCCTTCTGCAGACGGAGAGATGGGAATTTCGGCTACTCTTCGGTTATAGCGGTATATAAAGTCCTTCAGATCGGGTGTTTCCTGCTGCCACAGGGAGTAAGAATGGTCGAAACTTTCGATCCATTCTTTGACTTTGTCCAGACGGCAAAAATCCATGACCATGTATCCCTTGTCCAGGGTGTCGGAAGAAATGAATACTTCGACAATATAAGAATGACCATGGATATTTTCCCGGCATCTTTGGGAGGAACAGTTGCGGACAATGTGTGCTCCCTCGAATTTGAATTGTTTTCTGATCAGCATACTAAAGGATCTTTTTCATTGGCTTCTGCGAATGCTTTGGCTCGTAAGAGGCAACTGTCACAAGTTCCACAAGGACGTTCGCCTCCCCGGTAACAGGTCCAGGTCAATCCAAAATCGACACCGAGCTTTACGCCCAGTTTAACCTCTTCTGCTTTGGTCATGTGCATGAAGGGAGCATGGATCGTGATGTGCTGTTTTTTTTCTGCTCCGAGTACGGTTCCCAGGTTGACGGCTTTTTCCATGGCCTTTATGAAGTTCTCCCGGCAGTCGACGTATCCGGAATAATCTACTTCGCTGACTCCGATAAAAATATCGGTGATATCCAGTGCATCGGCCCAGGAGGCTGCTACCGAAAGAAATACCATGTTACGGGCAGGGACGTAGGTTGCCGGAATCTCTTGACGTTCGATATTTCCGTTTTCTATTTCTATGGCTGGATCAGTGAGGGCACATCCATTCCATTGGTTCAGCAACAGGTTGACGATCTTATGTTCCTTTACTCCGGCCGCACGGGCTACGGCCATGGCACTTTTCAGTTCTTTATCGTGTTTTTGTCCATATTCGAAAGTCAGGGCATAGATTTCGTCGAATCCCTGACTTTTGGCTAAATAAAGGGCTGTTGTAGAGTCCAAACCTCCGGATAATAAAACAATGGCTTTTTTCATATGTAATCAATTCTCTTTTTCCGCTGCGAAGTTACAATTATTCGCGGTAAAATAGTCGGTGTGTCGTGAATTTTGATTATCTTGCGCTCCGATATGAGAACAAATGCCTATTTATCGAGAAAGATTCTGTACTTTTCTCAATGGAGTGGGAAAGGATATGCCGTATTTGCTGGTTTGGGAAGGCAAGTGCAAATTGCCTTTCTGGCTTTGCATATCTGTTTGCTGGCTTTGTTGAAGTCAGCCCGGAAAGGGGTGATTGTCAATTGTGCTGCTGTTTGGAAAGAGTCACAGGCAAAAAGAATGGAGAGACAGCGGCAGGAAATGTTGCTGGTGTGTTACCGCCAGGGAGAGGTATGCCCTGGAAAAAATGAGATGTTTAGTGTATATAATTTATAAAAGGGTGTGTCCAAATAAGAGACATGCCCTTTTTTAGTCGAAGAAAAGACCATGATCGTAGAAGAATTGAAAAAGAGAGTTTTGGCTGGTGGACAGATTACACGAGATGAAGCTGTCCGTTTGAGTGTAGTTGAGGATAAGCCGGCCTTATATAAGGCTGCCGGGGAAATTCGGGATAAAAAGGTCGGACGTAGATTTGATACCTGTTCGATTGTCAATGCCCGTTCCGGGCGATGTTCGGAGAATTGCAAATGGTGTGCGCAATCGATCTTGTTCAAGACTCATATTGACGAATATGAACTGGTGGATGAAAAGACTTGCCTCGATTTGGCACGTTCGAATGCGGATTATGGGGTGGATAAGTTTTCTTTTGTGACCAGTGGACGGGCTTTGCCCGATCGGCTCATCGACCGTTTGTGCGCTTATGCTCAGAAGATAAAGGCGGAATCGAATTTACACCTGTGTGCTTCGATGGGGTTGTTAAAAAAAGCTCAATTACAGAAATTATTAGCGGCTGGTATAACGCGCTATCATTGTAATCTGGAATCTTCGGCCCGTTATTTCGGTACTCTTTGTTCCTCTCATTCGGTGGAAGATAAGATTGCGACCATTCGGGTGGCTCAGGAGATCGGCATGGAGGTCTGTTCCGGAGGAATCATCGGCATGGGGGAGAATATGGAAGATCGGATCGATCTGGCTTTGACCTTGAGGGAGTTGGGAATCAAGTCTATTCCCATCAATATCTTGAATCCGATTCCGGGAACTCCGTTGGAAGGAACTCCTCCCTTGCGGGATGAGGAGATTCTGACGACGATCGCTCTGTTCCGTTTTATCCATCCGGAAGCCTATCTGCGTTTTGCTGGAGGGAGAAGTCTGATCGCTCATCTGGAAACGGAGGCTATTCAGGCTGGCATTAATGCGGCCATTGTAGGAGATTTACTGACGACTTTGGGGTCCAAGGTCAAGGAAGATATGGAAAAAGTGAAACTTTTGGGTTTTGAAATATAACATAAAAATCATGAATACAGAGGAATTATTAAGATTTGACCGGGAACATATCTGGCATCCCTATACTTCTACGACCAATCCGTTACCGGTATATCCGGTGAAAAGAGCAGAGGGAGTGTACATTGAACTGGAAGACGGGCGTCGTTTAATCGACGGAATGTCTTCCTGGTGGTGCGAGGTGCACGGTTATAATCACCCGGTGTTAAATGCAGCGGTTGAACAGCAGCTCAAAGAGATGTCACATGTGATGTTCGGCGGTTTTACCCATCGGCCGGCAGTGGAACTGGCTAAAAAAATACTTTCGGTGACCCCGGAGGGCATCGATAAGATTTTCTTTTGTGATTCCGGTTCGGTGGCTGTGGAAGTGGCCATGAAAATGGCGTTGCAATATTGGTATGCTGCCGGGAGGGAAGAGAAAAAGCATTTCCTGACCATTACCAAGGGGTATCATGGAGATACGTGGAATGCCATGTCTGTATGCGATCCGGTAACCGGTATGCACGGTATTTTTCACGGCAGTCTGCCGATACAATATTTTGTCAACCGCCCGGAGTGCCGTTTCGGTGCTCCTTGTCGGGAGGAAGATATCCGGGAACTGAAAGATTGCATCGAGAAACATCATGCAGATATTGCTGCAGTCATTCTGGAACCGATAGTACAAGGGGCTGGCGGTATGTGGTTTTATTCCGCCGACTATCTCCGACAGGTACGGGAGTTGTGTAATTCTTATGATCTGTTGCTGATTTGCGATGAGATTGCGACCGGTTTCGGACGTACCGGTAAATTGTGGGCGGTAGAACATGCCGGTATTTCTCCTGATATCATGTGTATTGGAAAAGCCATTACCGGCGGGTATATGAGTTTTGCCGCAACGATGGCCACCAGCCGGGTTGCCGATCAGATCTGTTCGCGTGATCCTTTTGTCTTCATGCATGGACCGACATTTATGGGAAATCCTTTGGCTTGTGCTGTGGCGAATGCCTCTGTCGGACTGGTGTTGGAATACGATCTGGAAAAGAAGATCGGAGCCATTGAACGACAGTTGAAAACGGAATTACAGCCTGCCAGTGAGAATCCTGCTGTAGCCGATGTTCGGGTTTTGGGGGCAATTGGCGTGATCGAGATGAAAGAACCGGTGAACATGGCTGTATTACAGGCCCGTTTTGTGGAAGAAGGTATTTGGGTGCGGCCATTTGGTAAACTGGTATACATTATGCCTCCGTTCATTATCCAACCGACGGAATTGAGCCGTTTGACGCAGGGGTTGCTGAAGGTAATTCACAATTGACAGTTATGATGAATAAAGAACGTTTTTACAATAAGTTGGAAATAATCCGGGAGGCTGGCAATTATCGTCGGCTCCGGAATATCGAGCACAACGGTTTCCTGATCCATGATGACGGTCGGGAGATGTTGAATCTTTCTTCCAACGATTATTTGGGATTGTCCTCTAATCCTAGACTGATTGAAGAATTCCGTGCAGAGACGGATGTGATGGCATTGCCTTACAGCGCAGTATCTTCGAGGCTGTTGTCCGGCAATCATTCCTATTACAAAATGCTGGAAGATGATCTGGCCGATCTTTATGATAAAGAGGCCGCTCTGGTATTCAATTCCGGATATCATGCCAATATCGGCATCTTGCCGGCCCTGACCGGTAAAAAAGATCTGATTGTTGCCGATAAGCTGGTGCATGCCAGTATTATCGACGGTTTGCGTTTGAGTGAGGCGCAGATGTTGCGTTATCGCCACTTGGATTATGAGCATTTGCGAAATATATTGAACCAGCACCGGGAAGAATATGAAAATGTGTTTATCGTCACGGAATCCATTTTCAGTATGGATGGAGATGTGGCAGATCTGCAGCAATTGTGCGAATTGAAAAAGGAGTTCGATGCTTTTCTGTATGTCGATGAGGCACATGCCGTGGGTGTTCGGGGTACGAATGGATTGGGCTGTTGTGAGGAACAGGGATGTCTGGAGGAAATCGACTTTATTGTCGGTACTTTTGGAAAAGCATTTGCTTCCATGGGGGCTTTTATCGTGTGTGAACAGCTTTTTCGGGATTATTTGATCAATACGCAGCGGAGTCTGATTTTTACTACGGCCCTGCCACCGGTAAATGTGGCCTGGACAAGGTTTATTCTCAATCGGATGCCGGATTTTTATGACTTGCGGATCAAGTTGAGGGAAACCGCTTCGAAGTTGCGGCGGGTTTTGACGGCAAAAGGCTTTGAAACGCGTGGGGATTCCCACATTGTACCGATGCTTTGCGGATCGAATGAAAGCAGTGTGGAGATGTCCGATCTGCTCCGGGATAACGGTTTTTTCGTTTTACCGGTAAGATATCCGACTGTTCCGAAAAATGAGGCTCGGATTCGTTTTTCTTTGAACGCTTCTATTCCTCAAGAAGATTATGAATGTCTGTTTGAGTTTCTGGAGTGTCTGGTATGCGAGTAGAATGGCTTTATAAAAACAATACCGATCGCGTCATCCTTTTTTTCAATGGTTGGGGAATGGATGCTACGGCGGTGGCCCATTTGCAGGCGGAAGAGGATGTACTTTCGTTTTGCGATTATCGTTCCTGGGATTTCGTTTGTCCGGACTTAAGTGCTTATCGGCATTGTGCGGTGGTGGCTTGGTCGATGGGGGTATGGGCTGCCAGTCGGATCGTCGCTTCCTTGAAAGTACTGCCGGAGATTTCTATTGCTCTGAATGGAACGACTCGGCCGGTGGATAACCGCTTTGGAATACCGGTTAAGGTGTATGAATTGACAGAGAAGGGAATGAATGAAAAAGGGCGGGAAAAATTCTTTTCTCGCATGTTTGATTGTTCGGAAGAAAAAGAGCGGTTTGCTCGCCAAAAACCGAATCGTTTGTTGTTAGAAGTGTGCGAAGAGTTGTCTTTTATTAGAAAAGAATCGCAGTCGCACACCTCGGATGTCATCTGGAATAAATGTTACCTTTCTGAAAAGGACTTGATTTTTCCGATAGAGAATCAGAAAAATTGGTGTCGTGTTCAGGAGATACCTGTTGTTTCCTTGCCGGGTGGGCATTATCCTTTTTATTGTTTTAACAGTTGGAGAGAGATCATAGAGGGATGAGATATGGGAATTGATAAACAGGATATAGCAAGTCGTTTTCGACGCAGTACAGAGAGTTATGAAGCAAATGCTACGGTACAGAAACAGATTGTACAGCATTTGGCGGAGTTGCTTGTGGTCTATGTTCCTCAGGCTTCCCGTACCTTGGAGATCGGGTGCGGAACGGGATTATTGTCAGAAAAAATAGGTCGGATTTGGAGGGATAATCATCTTTATATAAACGATTTGGTCGGTGAAATGTGTGATAAGACTTTAAGTCGATGTCATTTACCTGCTACCCGGGTTATCCGGGGAGACATTGAACAAGTTGTTTTGTCGGAAACTTTTGATCTGATCGTTTCGGCTTCTACGTTTCAGTGGCTGGCGAACCCATTGGCAACCTTTGCCAAGCTGGCAGCACAACTGTTGCCCGGTGGATGGCTGGTATTCAGCACTTTTGGAAAAGACAATTTCAAGGAGCTACGATCGGTTACGGGGCAGGGGCTGGAGTATCGTTCTGTGGCAGAATTGCAGACCTTGTTACCCTCCGAACTGGAGGTGGTGTATTCGGAAGAGACATGCCAGGTGCTGACTTTCAAGGATCCCTTGGAAATCCTTCGACATGTGAAAAAAACAGGAGTGAACGCTACGGATACGAATGTTGTATGGACCCGGGGACGTATGCAGACATTTGCCGAGACCTATAAAATGCGTTTTCAACAGGGGGGGACTTGTCCGTTGACCTATCATCCGATTTATATGGTGTGTCGGAAAAAAGAACGGTTATAATTTCCCCAGGTGATTGAAAGTATTGGTTTTCATCAGTTGCTCCAATTCTGCGACAATCATGGCAGTAGCACCCCAAATAAAATGTTCTCCTATTTTATAGCCCGGGGCAATGATTTCCTGGTTGTGGCGATTGAAAGAGTGAGTGGTTTTATTGGCATCATTGAATAAATCGCTTAATTTGACTAAAATTACCTGGTCTACCTCTTGTTGGGAAAGGGTAAACGCGGGCAGTTGCAGCGTGGTCCCGACAATGGGGGTGATGTTGAAATTGCTCAAGGGAATGTAAATATCGCTCAATACCCCCAGAATAGATACTTTCTCTTCCGGTACGCCGATTTCTTCATGGCATTCCCGCAAAGCAGTCTGCAGGGCATCGGCATCTTCTTTTTCCATTTTTCCTCCGGGAAAGGCGATTTGACCTCTGTGGTATCTTCCCTGTTGGCTGCGTTGAATAAAAGGGATCGCCAGTTCGTTCTCGTAGGGAACGATTAACACCAATACGGCACTGTTGACCGGAGGTGAGGCATGGATACCTTCCACCCCTTCGATGTATTTGGGCTGTGGGGCCATGGTGGCATGTGCTTTCTCTCCGGGAAGTACATTGTATAGGGCGGTTCTGATTTTTTTCATGCTTTGCTTTTAGATTTGAACAAAGGTAGAAAATAATATACTTAACTTATATGTAGAAAACTTGATATTGTTAAAATGATTTACTTTTTTCTGGAATGTTTGTTCGAGTATTTTTTCTGAATTCTCTGGGTGAACAGCCCGTGTATTGAAGAAATGTTGCATTGAAACGATTGATGGAATTAAATCCGCATTCAAAAGCAATTTCACTGATACTTGAATCTGTTGACAATAGTTTTCGTCGGGCATGATCTATCCTTTCACTTTGTATTTGCCTGTATATGGATTTACCAAATGCCTTTTTAAATAACATATTTGCATAATCGGGATGAAGGCCGACGGAATTGGCCACATCTTTGATTTGGATAGGATTCATATAATTGCGTGTGATATATATGGTGATTTGAGCGACCAAATCTACTTCTGTTGAATGAGTTGTGCTTCTCGTTTTTTCATCGTTGGTATAGTTTGTGGCCAATCTTCGCAATCGTGCTTCCATTTCCAATACTGTTGTTTCCAAATCTCCATTGTTGATGGCGTCTTTGAACCAGTTGTTCAGCAAAAATTCATCGTATATGGCATATTTTTCGGATTTTTCAATAATAATCTGACAATTCAGAATATGTTCGGCCAAGGAGGAAGGCATGTTCCATCCTAAAAAACGTGACAGAGGGATTGTACATACATAATAGGGACTATTCCCTTGGATATCTATGATGCGATGGGGAATTAATCCCCAAAATAAAGTCATCCTTTTTTCTGGTATTGTTATCTGGTTGTTTTGAAAAAGATATGTTATCCTTCCTTTGGGAAGGTAATTTATTTCTATTTCATTGTGCCGGTCAAATTTTTTCATCAGATAAGGTTCCCACATTTCGCATGTTAGTCCGTAAGGTTTGAATTCTGCCCGTCTATTGTCGAAGTGTTTTAAATACTCATTCTTATCCATATGCACATCACTTTTATTGTAAAGACAAAAATATGAAAACAATTTTTATCTTTTACATAGTCGTATTGTATATCTCGGTTTTCGATATGAAAAAGAGGTTATTCGATCAGTTGTTTTGAAAGGATGTGGATATATTTGTAATATACGATGCGTTTCGGAAGACTAATTTGAAGAATATTCGTTAATCAATAAATTTTGATAATATGAAAAAGGCAGCTACAACTCTTTTTTTATGTCTTTCTTTTATTGTACTGAAGGCAGAAAAAGTCCAGGACGTTTTTTATTCCCTGTCGCCCGGAGCAGTCCACGTCGGAGGATGGATTGGCAACCGGATGGACATTACCGTGGAGAACAGGGTGATGGAACAGGACATTGAGAAACTGGTCTTTCCGTTCAGGGAGAGAAAGAACGGTTCGTGGGACACGGAGTATTGGGGAAAATGGTTTACGTCCATGGCCTACACTTACTGGTACCAGCCCACCGACAGCCATCGCGCAAAGATGGATGAGGCTGTGGACAAGCTCATTGAGACACAGACCAAGGACGGACAAATCACCGGCTTCGCGCCCGAAGAACAGCTGGGACGCAACTGGGACCTTTGGGGAAGAAAGTATGCGCTGCACGGACTGATTCTCCATTACGACATGACGGGAGACAAGAAGTCGCTGAAGGCCGCCCAGAAAGCCGCCGACTACATTGCCGAACGGGTGGAAAAGGGCATGAACATAGCCGAACAATGCGTGGACTGGCACGGCGGCATACAGTCTACAGCCATCATTACCGAATTTTCGCAACTCTACGAAAGGACGGGTAACGAACGCTACCGCCGTGTGGCCGAAAACATCCTGGCCCAGTGCGAAAAGCCGAATGCCATCAATCGCAGAGGGCTGAAACTTATATCAGACCCGCTGAAAGGGGTACTGCCTGCCGAAATGTCGTCCTTGAAGGCCTACGAAGTCCTGACCAACTACGAAGGTATCTTTGAGCTGTATCATGCAACCGGCCGGTACCCATACCTGGAGGGTCTTTCCGCTTTCCTGAACCAAATTCGCGAACACGAACTGATGCTCCACGGCTCGTTGTCGAACAACGAATATTGGTGCAACGGCAAGACCCGCCAAAGCGCTTTCCTGGAAAGGCCGACCGAGACTTGTGCCACTGCCGAATGGATGATTATATGCTATGACATGCTGAAGCTGACGGGCAGCCCCGAATGGGCCGACTTGCTGGAGACGGCCTTGTACAACGCACTGGCAGGCGCCATGCTGCCCAACGGACATTGGTGGGCATACTTCTCGGGATTCAACACCGAGCGCGTTCCCTGCCCGATGCACCACGGGCGGCAGGCCATGACGTGCTGTGTGGCAAGCGGACCCAGAGGACTGATGCTGACACCGCTGTGGGCATTCATGCAGGACGAGAAAGGCCTGGTCGTCAACCTGTATGGAGAAAGCACCGCCCGGCAGCAGTTGAAAGACGGAACGGAAGTGCGGCTGACACAAAAGGGAGACTATCCGCGCAGTGACAAAGTGACCATAGAAGTCTCTCCCGCAAAGCCGGCATCGTTCAGCCTGCGCCTGAGAATACCCGCCTGGAGCCAACGTACCGAGCTGCGTGTGAACGGCATAAAGCTGGAGTGCCAGGCCGGAGAATATGCGGAGGTGGAACGCGAATGGAAAGAGGGCGACAAGGTGGAACTGACTTTCGACATGCGCGGAAGAGTGATACAGGCACCCGGCGACGCCAACAGCCTGGCCATCGTCCGTGGCCCCATCCTCTTGTCGCTGGACAACCGGACTGTAAAGGCCGATGACTTCAGGGCCTTGTATCTGGATGTGAACGACGACGGCTATATCAACCTGGAAACGGTGGAAGCGCCCGAAAATATATGGATGGCCTACAAAGTGCCGGTCTACACCGTCAACGGGCCGGGAGCACCCACGCCTTCAGAGCCTTTGATCTTTTACGACTATCCTTCAGCCGGAAACCAGTTCCTGGCCGACAACGTGTTCGTGACCTGGATTTCGCAACCGCTGTTTCTGCTTTCCGCTTTCCCGAAAGACAGCTGGAAACTGTATGGCGACTGGAACAGACCCTATCTGCCTTTTGGCAAGCAGCTGGACCTTGCAGCTGATGTGACTGAAATAATCAAAAAGATGATAAATAATGGACAGTTAAGTTTTACCGTCGAAAGTCGTGTGTTCAATTGCGATCCTTGTCCCGGACAAACTAAAGTATTGACTGTAAATTATACTACAGAAGGTAAAACATCAAGTGTCACGGTGCCTGATGGTAAAACATTCGATTTCAAATCGCTGGTTGACAATGATGCATTCATGAAATTGGAGAGTGCAAGATATGGTGCACCAGAATGAGGTGAAATTACAAGGTGATGGAACTAAGATATTTTTTCTTATTTCTTTGGGTTATACATTTGCTAAATGATTCATTAGACACATAAAGTTACAGACTGTATTTTTTAGCTGTTAATAAAAATCGCTGTGTGGAGAATTTGTGAGTTATTGGAAACAGATTACGGAACGATATTATTTAGTAAATACTAATTGTTGAGAAAGAATTGATAAACTGTCAGATGAATTTCCTGTGAGCTGGACGAGGTCTTCACATCGTCAGGGATCTGCAATAAGCAAAACAGTCTGATAGAAGATGCTTTGTTCGGGCGAGAAAACGTGTTAAAACGAATGGGATGACTCAACAGTCAAAACATCCCGTTGGAGTCGGATATTCAATTTCAGTCTCCAATAGGGACACGAATAAAGCGAGGACGACTCAACAGTCTGGGTCGTCCTCTTGTTCCAAGCAGGAATTTGTTATTAATATAATTGTCTAATTTTTGAAGGGCAGATCATTGGGGTTTGCACTCAATTAAGGTTAGGAATAATCCGTTCAATAGTTCAGTTTCAGGCCGACAAAGAAAGAACGCGGGAGGGTGGGACCGTATATGTATCCGGAATCCCGTTCGCTGCCTTTGTCGAAATCATTCTGATAGGCATTGAAAATGTTTTGGACACCGGCATTGACCTGGAGGCCGATGCTTTTGTAAAGTTTGAAATCATAACTGCTCTTGAAACCGATGTCCAGAAACTGTTTTGTTTTTTCGGTACGATTTTCCGAAATGAATCCTTCGTTGTGTTCAACCAGCATATTTCCGGTATAAGTACCCGACAGGGCCAGGGTGAGGGGTGTTGTCGGACGATAGTTCATGGTAAAATATCCGTAGACATTGGGCGTTCGAAACATACGCTTTTCCAGGGCGATATTCGGATCATCTTCGCTCCAGGAACGGGCTTCCTTGTATTCCGATTTTTGCAGGGTGAGACCGGCTTGAAGTTGCCATTTGTTTCGCCAGGCGAATTTTCCTTCCAAAGTCAATCCGTAAACAGAAGCTCCTTTTTCATTTTCCCGAAGCTGAATAATGATGTCATTTGTATCCTTGCCGATTTTTGTCAGTGTAAATACGTCGGAAATGTCTGTATAAAATCCTTCGATTAGCCAGTTCACCTGCCAGTCTCCCCAGTGGTGGTACATGTCGGCAGAAAGACTAAAACTCTGCGATTTTTCTTCTTTCAGGTTTTTGGCCAGCTGTATCATGGATACGGTACCGCTTACATTGTCTACATGCAGGTCTTCGTCAAAGGCTTGTGGGGCTCGGAATCCGAACGAATAGCTGGCACGGAGGTTGATATTTTCCGTTGGATTGAATCGCAGGTTGGCTCGCGGACTGAAGATCGGATTGTGTAATAAATTGTGTTTGTCCAGACGTCCGCCAAGCAACAGACTCCAGCGTTCGTTCTTCCATTCATTCTGGGCAAAAAGACTGAAGATGCGTACTTCTTGTTGGATATGACGTTGACGTCCCCATAAATGATCTTTCAGATAATCCTGATTGTATTCGGCACCGACCGTGAGTTCGGCCGGCATAAACAGACAACGGTCAAAATGATAATTGTATTGGGAACCGATGATCCAGGTCATATCGGTCGTAGCTCCGAAAGATTTCAGCTTTTCGTCCATGTCCGTTCCTCCTCCGTAATAACTGTTCCGGTGAATGTGTTGGGCGGAGGCATACATTCCCAAACGATGTTTTTCATTGGGGGAAAAGAGATCGAACTTCAGACCGCCAGTATTGATGCTGTGGGTGATTTGTTCGGCGATCAAAGCTTCATGGGCGGGACGGGAAAGATTATCTCCGCCTCGGCGAAATTCCTGCAAATGATGATATTCGAACGTCAATTGTGAGTAGTGGCTGGTTTTAAGGAAGGAACGAAGTCCTATTGCCTGATTTTTTAGTTTGGGCAGTTCGGTAAATCCGTCGCCGTCGTGATCATAGCCGGCCCGTTCCCGGTTTTGGCCGAATACGGTCAAGCCGGATTTTTGATTGTCTGAGATGAGTGATGCATTCAGGGTGGTATTGTTTTCAAAACTTTTACCGTCGCCGATACCCATTAGGGTATGCGCAAATTGGGCGGAATTGTAAGTCGGTTCCTTGGTGATGATGTTGATGGTTCCGGCAATGGCCGATGAACCGAACAGTGCGGAACCTCCGCCACGCATCACTTCTACCCGGTCGATCATGTTGGCTGGAATCTGTTCGAGGCCATAAACTCCTGACAGGGCACTGAAGATAGGGCGGGAATCGATCAATATCTGGGTGTAGGGGCCGTCTAAGCCGTTGATGCGTACCTGTTGGAAACCGCAGTTCTGACAATTGTTTTCCACTCGGATACCCGGTTGAAAATTCAATCCCTGGGCCAGACAGTTGGAATTGGTCATTTCGAAGGTTTTCATCGGAAGAACACTGACCAAAGTGGGAGCCAGACGGCGGGTAGTTTCATTGCGGTTGGCCGAAACGACAACGCCTTCCAGCTGAATAAGATCTTCTTCTATTTCAAAATTCAGTTCAATGGTTTTTCCCCGGACGAGTTTTACTTCCTGGTGGATCGATTTATATCCAACCGAAGAAACTTCCACTGTGAATGTGCCTGCTGGCAAATTTTTCAAGAAATAGTGTCCGGTATTGTCGGTAAATGTACCGATTGTGGTCCCTTTGAGAGATACATTGACAAAAGGAAGGTGTTCCTTTGTTTTTTTATCGATGACGTGACCGATCAGATTGGCATCTGAATCGTTGATTTCATATGCATATGTGTTTTGCAGGAACAATAAGACCATTGTTCCCCATATAAGGAAATATAAGGTTTTCATAATTTAATAGAGTTTTTGTTTGTAAATAAATCAGCTTTTATTCAATGACCAACAAAGGGGGGGCCCGGAGTCTGATAGCTTGAGGCTGGCGGCTGTTTGGGGCTGCCGGTATATACTCTGTACAGAGTATTGCAATCAACGAACGCCAGACGGTTAAACAGAAGGAGTGAAATATTTCTCCTGTAGTAAGTATGAGCGAAAGGAAAAAAATCGTTTCGAATTGAGCGGTCGTATGGGAATGCTGGCCTTTGAAAGGATGGGAGTGTACAATGATGGCTCCATTCAACACATGCGAGTGAGTGAAGAGAGTAATGCTGCACCAGTATAAAGAAAACAGCAATAGCAAAAACAGGCCTGTTTTCTTGATTTTCAAACCATCCATTTTTATCTTTCTTACGCATTGCGAAGATAGATTTTTCCCATGTAGAGCGCAATACCTATTTATTAGTATAAAAATAATACAATATTGCATTGTCATAATAGAAAATTGATGTATATTTGTCAAGTGATTATATGCTTTATCAGGTAACTTCTATAAATTGACGGTTATGAAAACTATTCCAATGGTTCCGGCATGTCAGTATATGGTGGAACTTCAAAGATTGACTGCTCTTATTTGTGAGTATATCCATCCGGAGATGGTGATTTTATTCGGATATTATGCCGGAATGTCGTTTCGGAACGTTTCAGGCGGATATGAGATGTTGATTTTGGTGAATGATCTCCGTCCCGTTTCCGTCCGGGAGCTGACTGCTTATTTGAAAGAACGGGAGGGGCTTGAAAAACGCCAGGAAAAGCATATCGATCTTCATATTTATACGGTGGACTTTGTGCAGCGCCATGCTTCTTTCAGTTATTTCTTTTATATTATACAACAGGAAGGGGTATTGCTGTATGAAAACAAGCTTTTTAAGTTAAAAAAAATTCATTACAAGGCAACCCGGAGTTATCATTTTGCTGTCGGATTTAGCGGACAGTGTCTGGCATTGGGAAAAGCATTGATGCAGGATGCGCAACGGCATTTTGACAGCGGCATACCTCGTTTGGCGGCTTATTATCTGTACCAGGCCGTTTTACAATTTTTACGGGCAGGGAATGGGATTCATTATGGTTTTTTTTCAAAGGAAAAGGAGGATTTAATCACCTTGTATTTGAAGATCCGTTTTTGTTCGGAGGAAATTGCTGATTTGTGGAACGGAGATGGGACCTCCTTCTCTGAATGGCGTCTGTTCGGTCGGATACAATCATTCGGTTATAAAGCCCGTTTTTCTTATCCGTATTCTGTGAGTCCGGATTTGCTCGGGCGTTGTATGGAAATGGCCTATAAAATCGAATGGGCCATAGAGCATTTTTGTCAGGAACGGACTCAATTTTTAAAAGGTTTCATATGATTTTTCCCCGATGGGTTGCTTTCAATTGTCCATCGGGGGAAAGTGACTATTCCTTTTTTAACAGTCGGAGCAACTCGCCTATCCACAATACGCAGGAAGTGCTCCCCACGATGATTCCCCAGTCTTGCCAACTTAAGGGAACGGTACGGAAAACTTCTCCGCCGAATTGTACGATCAGGTATTGTCCAATTGGAATGATGGCCATGACTATCAAGAAACCGGTGCTTTTTTTCAGATTCTTGAAAGCGGAACCGTGTGACAGGAACGCTTTGGCATTGAACATATTCCAAAATTGTAACATTACAAAAGTGGTGAAAAAGATGGACAATTCACGGGGGGAGATGGAACCGTCATTGCTGCTGAACCAGTACATCAGACCCAATAGCAGAACTGTGAAAGAGAGACCGATTCCCAAAATATAATTCTTCATTTTCGGAGTAATGATGAAATCGGTCGTTTTACGCGGTTTCTCTTCCATTACTTTGGGGCTGGGTGGAAGAGACGCCAGGGCCGCTGCAGCAAAAGTATCGATGATCATGTTCACCCATAACATTTGGGTAACTGTCAGCGGAAGTTCTTTGCCAAACATGGATCCGATCAATACAATCAGCAGGGCCGACAAGTTGATGGTCAACTGGAATAAGATGAAACGCTGTATGTTGTGATAGAGAGAGCGTCCCCACATGACAGCCGTGGCGATGCTGTTGAAAGAATCGTCCAAGAGGGTGATGTCGCTGGCTTCCTTGGCAACGGAAGTACCCGATCCCATGGAAAGGCCGACGTCGGCATGATTCAGGGCCGGAGCATCATTGGTCCCGTCGCCTGTGACGGCAACGACAGCGCCCGCCCGTTTCAGCAGTTCGACCAGCCGTTGTTTATCGGTAGGACGGGCTCGACACATGATTTTGAGTTTTAATACCCGCTGGGCCGCTTCTTCGTCCGAGAGTTTTTCAAAATCTGTACCGGTAATGAGTTGTTCTTCCGTATCGCCGGATTTCCAGATACCTATTTGTCGACCGATTTCGCGGGCTGTTGCCGGCGTATCTCCTGTCACGATTTTTACGTCGATTCCGGCATTCAGGCACTTGCTTACGGCTGCCGGCACATCGGAACGTACCGGATCCGAAATGGCGGCAATGCCTAAAAAGGTCATCCCTTCGTTGGCAATGGCGGTGATTTCTTCTTTTGGTATTTCATCCAGTATCTTGTAGGCAAATCCTAAGGTTCGCATGGCCTGATTCTGAAAGTTCAGCAATTCTTCCTCTATGATGGAACGGTAGGCTGTGGCCGGTTGGAGTCCTTCTAATGTTTCCACCTGCCGGCATTTGGAAAATACGATCTCCGGAGCCCCTTTCAGGTAGAGAATGATTTTACCCTCCCAGTTCGAACGGACCAACGTGGCCATGTATTTCCGTTCGGTAGAGAAGGTCAATTGCCGTATGATTTCGGTATGATTGCGATAGTCCAGGTAATCGACCTTTTGTCGATGCAGCCAGAGCAGAAGAGCGGCTTCGGTCGGATTGCCCAGGGTTTTCACCTGTCCTTCCGGACCGTATTCCAGGTAAGCAGTCGAATTGACTGAGATACCTTCTTTTATCAGAGTGCCGATCGGAGCTTCGGTTTGTAATTGTTGATCTGGCAGGGCATAAAAACGGGTTTGATGTACCTGCATCTGATTCTGGGTTAAAGTCCCGGTCTTGTCTGTACAAATAACCGTCGTAGCCCCCATGGTTTCGCAGGCATGCATCTTGCGGACCAGATTATTCGTACGCAACATTTTGCGCATGCTCAATGCAAGACTTAAGGTGACGCTCATGGGGAGACCTTCCGGTACGGAAACGACGATCAGGGTAACGGATACCATGAAATAATTTAAGATTCTTCCGGCTGTTTCCAACGTCAGAAGATTTTCTGATGTGAAGACTCCTGCCAGAATATCTTTCAGTAGAAGACCAAGAAAAGTAACTCCTGCAACAATAAAACCGACAATACTGATGAATTGGGCCAAACCTTCCAGTTGTTTGCTGAGGGGAGTTTTATCCTGATTGATTTCTGTTGATTTTTGGGCTACTTTGCCGAATTCCGTTGCGTCGCCGACTTTCTCGACTTGATAAATGCAATGTCCGTTGACGATGGTGGTCCCCCGCATGATTTTGTTGGAAGGATAGGTGGCTTCCGTGTCGAAATCGGCCGGGTCGGTTGTTTTGTCGATGACGGGTTCGCCGGTAAGAGTCGATTCATTTACCTGGAGAGAGATGGCTTCAAGCAATTCTCCATCGGCAGGAACTTCTTCTCCGGTTTCAAGTATTACAATGTCTCCCACGACAATGTCCCGTTTCGGAATTTCATGGATATTGCCATTGCGAAATACCTTGATCAGTATGTCATCATTGACCTGATTCAAGAGTTCAAATTTTTTGTTGGCATCCATTTCAAACCAGAATCCCACACCTGTTGCCAGAAATATGGCGGCAAAAATACCGATGGTTTCTGCATATTCATTGTGTATGATGGAAATGATCAGGGATAGTGCGGCAGCAACTAGTAGAATGCGTATGATGGGGTCTTTGAATTTTTCAAGAAATAGTTTCCATAAGGGAGTACGTGGTGGAGGCGTAATGACGTTTGGACCGAATTTTTTACGGTTTTTCTCCACTTCAGAATCGTTTAAACCAGAGTAGTGTTTTGTTTCCATTTTTAATGATTATCGTATTTTTTATATCTTCCTTCATTTTTTATACCATATGGGATAAAAAATAAATATTAAATTCTATAAATGCATAAAAAGGAACGGGATATAAAAATACGTTCGACAGTATTGAACGGTGAATTGATCCTATGAAAAGATGGAATATTGGTGGAAAAATTGAATTTTTCGGACCAGGAAAAAGGTAAATTTTTCCGATGTCGGGAGATAGAATTACATAGGCACGAATCATCATCCTGTTCGTCTATCGTACAAGGTAGAGTTAATTCTGCTACCTGACCCGTAGTGATCTCCTGCCACCAAGGGGAAAGAGATGTGGTCGTCTGTTGGGATAATAATACGGCCACACCCGTTATCCATAATAAAAAGTATATGAATTTCAATTTTGCCATACGGCCACAAAGATAAGCGAAAACCCAGAATTTTTATGCTGCCGGGTCAAAAAATATCATGGGTCGATGTTACTTTGTAACCGATGGTAGTGACAAGTCATCAGCCGACCGTTTTCGTCGTGCAGATGCATGCCATTTCCTTCGCAATACCGGAACATGGAACAGTCGGCACAGATTCCCTGGCGAGCCCATTCCCGGTGACGAAATACTTCGAAACGATGGTTCCAGACTTCCATGAAATCATCCTGGTAGATATTTCCCTGGTCGTAATTGGATCGGATGCTGGGACAACCGGATATGGCTCCGTTGATGCGAATGGATCCGACCGATATGCCGGCATGGCAGCGGAAAAAATAATCGCGCACTTCTGTTTCATAGGGACCTAAGAAACCTTCACAGGCAAAATTGGTGTGAAGTTGTCCGTCGGTACGGGTCTGTCGGATGAAATCCAGCAATTCGGTAAATTGTGCCGGGGTGAGTTGGAGTTCCGGGGTCTGTTTGGCTCGTCCCACCGGAAAAATGGTAAACAGTCGCCACCGTTGGACGCCGGATTGGATGAGGTAATCCCGGAAGGCCGGCAGTTCTTTCAGATTGCGTTGGTGGATGCAGCTGACGACATCCCATACAAGCTCTTTTTCCTGGCTGAGCATGCGGACTGCCTCGCTGGCCCGTCGAAAGCTCTGCGGATGCCTACGCAGCCAGTTGTGAGTTTCTTCCAGACCGTCCAGGCTGACGGTAATGCTGTGCATGCCGGACTGTAACAGGGCATCCAACCTGGAACGGGAGAGTAGCAGACCGTTGGTGACAATTCCCCAGGGATATCCCCGCTGATAGCAGGCCAGTCCGCACTGTTCCAAATCTTTTCGCATCAGTGGCTCTCCTCCGGTGAAAATGATAAAGACCCGGTGAGGATCCACCTGTGGGGTGATTTTGTCCAAGGCCTGGAGAAAATTGGCCTGTGGCATGTCCGGTTGGTGGCAGGCGACTCGGCAATCGCTGCCGCAATGCCGACAGGCGACATTGCAGCGCAGCGTGCATTCCCAAAACAGAGTACGCAGTTCGTGTTTTTGACGGACTAACAGTTCCTGCTGGTGAAAAAGTTCGAGTCCCAGGCGTTTGCGAAGGCTGATTCGCTTATTCATGAGAATCTTCTTTTTTAGGTTGAAGGGTAATTTTTACTTCCTGGATGTTTTTTCCCAGATTCCATACACCATCTCCTTTACTCAGATCCTGTTTCAAAAAGGTAACTTTCAGCGAATCGGACTCATAGAGCGGATGGCAGCCGTCTTCGTTGATTTTTAACCGGTAGCGAATAGTGTCAATTGGAAAGTAGGTTTGCCAAGTTTCGAATTTCCCTTGTTCGTCCGTGTACAATGTATCGTGAACCGGTCGGATGCCCCGAGGTTCGTCCAAGATGACTCCGGGACGGGGGGCATAGGCAAATTCCTGTTCGCTGACAATGACTTGAACGCGGGAAACGCCTTTTCCCTGTGGATTGACGACTTTCCCTTTGATGACATAATGGGCTGTCGGTGTACCGTACATGCAGATGATCGGATTGTCCGGATCTTCCTTTAGGCAGGAAGAAAAGCCCAGGAGTCCTAATAAAGTGGCAAGTATTCCGTGTAAAATTTTCATGTGTTTGGTTTTTAATATTAAAATTGATTTGAAAGTTTATCCTCCGTTTGTTCTGCTGTCCGGATCAGAGAACGAACAGAGGAAATGATATATTGATTCGTTGTTTTTAGAAGTTCAATCGAAATCCGATTTGACCGGTGATATTGAAAAAATCTTCCGATCGAACCTGACGTATTCTGCTATCCGTTGTCAAATTCCACAGGAATCCACCTTCTGTATAGACTGAAACATAACGAATAATGGGATATGCCATGCCGATATGTGTATTCGCCAGCCAAAGGGCTCCCCGTATGCGTTCCCGTTGAATCTGATCGGCTGTGATCCATTTGCTGTGAAGGTTGAATTCGCAGGTGAGACCGACCGACCAGTAGCAGGACAATTTTTCCCAGTTGGTCAAGCGGTAACTGAAAGAGACCGGGATACCGATCATATGCAATTTTTGTTGTACGACATCGTGTCTCGAATTTTCATATTTCCAGCGGTTTTTCAGAAAGCTGTAGCTAATTCCTGTATTGAAGCTCCAGCGTTCGGTTAACAGACGGGAAACACCGATTCCGAAAGAGATGGGACAACTGTGTTTGACTTTGTCCGGCGTGTATTCCGATAATAAAGAGGATCGATCTCTTTGTGTTTCCCGGGTTTTGGTCTCAGGTCGTTCTCCCGGATCGGGGGCAAAATCGTTGAATGTTTGATCCAAATATGTTCCGTTTCCTGTCGGAATGCCGATTAGGTTGAAATTTCCGCCTCCCATGCCCAGGCGCCATTTACGGGTAGCCGGTGTTGCCGTTTGGGAGGGAAGAGACCGTTTTTCCAAAGTGGGTGGTATGTTTAGCTCCGGTGTTGTTATTTTACTTGAAATATATGTATTTAAGTTATTTTTTATCAAATAAATGGTATCTTTTATAGTTTCCTGATACATATCCTGTCCCCTTTTTTCCATTGGAAGGGAAAGAGAGACATGAGAAGAGGCCAGTTGTATGATTTCTGTGACCGGCAGACAGGAATCGCAGGCAAACGGTTGGAGGGAATAGGAGTACGAATCCGGTATCGGTTTTCGGAAAAACGGTCCGAACAGGAGAGTGCTGCCGAGCAGTAAAAGCAGGCAGGCAACGGCTGCTATCCGTCGGATGGAGTAGAAGGATAACCGTTTTTCTTTTTTGTCCAGACAAGTAGAGAGATAAGCCCAGTTTTCGGGATTCGGCTGATCTTCCCAGTCATATAACTGTTTTTGGAACAATGTTTCCAATTGATCTCTTGTATCCATGGCTAATATCTGTTTTTAATCATCTGTTGTAAAGTATATCGTGCTCTTGCATATTGGGATCTGGAGGTGCCTTCTGTAATGTGGAGCAGTAGTCCGATCTCCTTGTGTGAGAATCCCTCTATGGCAAACAAATTAAAAATAGTCTGGTAGCCCGGTGGTAGTTGACGAATCAGGCTGACCATTTCCTGGGCGGTCAATTCTTCCAGCACACTGGGGATAGAGGTTTCCCGATGAATTTCCTCGTTTTCGCTAATCGGCTCGAAAAGTTTTTCCTGGCGTATTCTTTCCAGTGCACAATGAATAAAAATTTTGCGGACCCATCCTTCAAAACTGCCGTTTCCGTTATATGTGTGCAGATTCATGAAAACCTTGATGAAACCTTCCTGCAGCAGATCATTGGCCGTTTCCCGGTCGCGAGAGTAGCGAATGCAGATTCCCATCATTTTGGCAGCAAAATGATGGTATAATTCTTCTTGTGCTTTCCGGTTCCCTTTTCGACATTCCTGAATCAGTACTGTCTCTTCCATATTTATGCAATTTTTTTATATCGTAATAGATGTTTACAACGGATAAAATGTTGCATGGGATGACAAAAATAATTTTTACAACCCGGAGAGCGAACTATTGAAAGAACGAAAAAATACGTATTTTTGTCGGAGCTTTTGAATTGAACAGTTATGTCGAGTATCAGGGAAAATATACAGGAGATTGTGAAAACGTTACCGGCTGGGGTACATTTGATTGCAGTATCGAAAACCAAGCCGGTAGAGTATATTCGGGAGGCTTACGAAGCGGGCCAGCGGGCTTTCGGAGAAAACCGACCGCAGGAATTGGCCTCCAAATATCCGCAATTGCCTTCGGATATCGAATGGCACATGATCGGCCAGTTGCAGGAAAAGAATGTGAAATACATTGCTTCCTTTGTAAAATTGATTCATTCGGTGGATAGCCTGAGATTGTTGCAGAAAATTGATCGGGAGGCCGTCAAGAACGATCGAGTAATTGATTGTCTGTTGGAATTTCATATTGCAGCGGAGGAAAGCAAATCCGGTCTTACGTTGTCGGAAGCCTGCGATATTTTAGGGTGCGATGCATTCAAGGCATTGACGCATGTTCGGATTGTCGGAGTGATGGGGATTGCCACTTATACGGAAGATCGGGATCAGATCCGGAAAGAATTCCGAGAACTTTACCGGATTTTCGAACAGTTGAAAGCTGAATTTTTCAAGCAGCAGGAAAGTTTTAAAGAGCTTTCCATGGGTATGTCCGGGGATTACCGGATTGCCGTGGAAGAAGGCAGTACCATGGTGAGGATCGGGAGTTCTATTTTTGGAGCTCGGGTATATAAGTAAACAACGATTAATTATAGATACTTATGGTAGACTTAAAAACTAACTTTATCGGATTGGAATTGAAAAGTCCGATTATTGCCGGAAGTTGCGGGTTGACTTCTGAGGTGAGCAAAATAGAAGAGATGGCTGCGAACGGTGTCGGAGCGGTAATCCTGAAATCCATCTTTGAAGAACAAATTCAATTGGAAGCTTCCAAGTCATTGTCTGATAGTAGTTATCCAGAAGAAGTCGATTATATACAGAATTATGTACGTGCTCATACGATACAACAATACATTGATTTGGTGAAGACTGTGAAAGGAAAGATCGACATCCCGGTCATCGCCAGTATCAATTGCTTGAAAGATGGGGAATGGATCAGTTTTGCCGGAGAGTTGGAAAGAGCCGGTGCCGATGCCTTGGAATTGAATGCCTTTATTTTGCCGACGGATGAATTTATGGAAAGCGCGGAAATTGAGAATATGTATTTTTCCATCGTAAAACATGTAAAAGCGGTGGTGAAGATTCCGGTCATAGTAAAAATCAGCCATTATTTTACGAATCTCTCTGCTTTTGTCAGTAAATTGAAAGCTTATGGTGCGGATGCGGTTACGTTGTTCAATCGTTTTTACGAGCCGGATATCGACATTGAACGGATGACTGTCGGGGCTGCTTCTGTCTTCAGCGGACCTGCTGATTTGCGGACGACCTTACGCTGGACCGGTATTTTGTCAGGAAAAGACAAACGTCTGGAGATTTCTTCTTCAACCGGGGTACATCAGGGGGAGGCTTTGGTGAAATTGTTGTTGGCCGGAGCTACAACGGTACAGGTTTGTTCGGTGATGTACGAACAGGGGATTGGAATCATTCGTAGCATGAATGATTTCTTGAGTCGTTGGATGGAGAAAAAAGGATTCGCACAGGTGGAGGAATTCCGGGGAAAACTCTCCTATGCCGATGCCAATCATGCCGACCGTTATGAAAGAGCACAGTTTATGAAATATTTTAGTGAACATAAATAATTGATTATGAAGTATGTATTGTGGCTTTTAGCCTTGAGTGTGTGTGCCTGTACAGGAAGTAAGTATGCGGGAGTTCCCGAAAAGTATCATGAACTTCTGGATCAGGCTTTGATGAAAGCAGGTGATAATGCAGTAGAATTGACCAAAGCCTTGAATGAGGCGCCTGAGCAACAAAAGGAGGGAATTGCTTTTCTGATTGCTTATATGCCTGAACGTGATTTACAGGAATTAACGGCTGATTTTCTGTTGGAGAATGCTGATTATGCCTATCAGGCCCGAGAAAAGTATCCTTGGGCAAAGTCGGTTCCTGACAGTGTTTTTTTGAATGATGTATTGCCGTATGCCAGTTTGAACGAAACCCGGGAAGGTTGGCGGAAAGAATTCTTTGAACGTTTCGGGAAATATGTGCAGTCTTGCCAGACTATTTTTGAAGCCATCGATTCTGTAAACCGGAATATTCGGGATGAGGTGTTGGTGGATTATAATACGAAACGGGAAAAACCCGATCAAAGTCCTTCCGAATCCATGCGTCAGCACATGGCTTCCTGTACCGGACTGTCTATTTTATTGACGGATGCTTTCCGGGCTGTGGGAATCCCTTCCCGCGTAGCTGGTACCCCAAACTGGCACGATGAACGGGGAAATCATAACTGGACAGAAGTATGGGCTGATGGAAAATGGTATTTTACTGAATATTATTTCCCCGGTCAGCTGAACAATGCCTGGTTTTTTGCCGATGCCGGTAAAGCGGTAAAAGACAATGTAGGAAAAGCAATATATGCTTCTTCTTTTAAGCCGACAGGGATTTCTTTTCCCTTGGTATGGGATCCCAGTATTCGGTATGTGTATGCTGAGAATGTGACGGATTTTTACACAAATCTATACGCTTCGCATCTCGAATCCATCTCTGCCGATGGAAATCATGTTCCGTTGCGGGTGATGATGTTTACAGACAAATCTTCTACCCAGCATTCTGAAGGCCGGGTGGCAGCCAATCTGGATATTTTCTGCGGAAAACTGCAGATGGGGGGAGGTCGTACTGCCGGTCCGACGCAAGATATGAACGATGTGCTGACTTTTATGTTGGAGAAAAACCAGACTTATACCATCAAATATGCCGATGCTTCCGGAAAAATGAAAGAAGTGGAGGTGAAATTGGGTGAAGAACCAGTTGATCTGAAATTGTATATGAACAATTGAGGAAAGAATGAATAAAAAAAATGGGACTTGGAAACAGGTCCCATTTTTTTTGGGGATTTAAAATACCAGTGTCTGAAAACTTCCTTGCCACAGATCAATGAGCAGCAGTTTTCCCGAAAGGATATTTTTGCATCCAAGCAGGATTTTAATGGTTTCACTGGCTTGAATGGAACCGACGACTCCGGGCAGGGCACCGATTACTCCTTGGGGTTGTGTAAATTCTGCCACCGATTCGTGGTATTCATACAGATCCCGATAAGAAGGACCTCCCTGGTAATTGAAAACAGAAACCTGTCCTTTGAATTCGCAAATACTCCCGTAAACAAAAGGCTTTCCATAGCGGATGCAGGTTTCGTCGATCAGATAGCGGGAGGGTAGATTGTCGGTTGCATCGACGACTACATCATACTCTGCTATTAGATCGGCCCTTTCCGTTGTGAGGCGAAAAGGATAGGAGCAGAAGCGGACATGGGGATTCAATGCCTGCAATCTGGCAACCGCCACTTTTGTTTTCAGCTCTCCAATGGATGGAGTATCATACAGGATTTGCCGTTGGAGATTGCTTTCCGAAACGGTGTCGTCGTCCATGATACCGATTTGTCCGATGCCAGCTGCAGTCAGATAGAGCAGGATCGGAGCACCCAGGCCTCCGGCTCCGACGACCAGCACTTTGGCTTTACTCAGTTTTTCCTGGCCGCTTTCACCGACTTCTTCCAGGATCAGATGTCTTGCGTAGCGTTCTTTTTCTTCCATTGTCATGGGCTTTGAAACCTTTACTTACATCCAGATATCCCAATCTTTCCAGACCGGTTCGTAACCTCTTTGGCGTATACAGGCCGCAACCTCTTTCGGAGAGCGTTCGTCGCTGATGTGAAATTGTTCCAGGGCCTGCGGGTTGGTGTAATATCCTCCCGGTTCCGTTTTCGAACCGGCACTCAGTGAGGTAATTCCCAGGGGAAGCATGTTATTCCGGAATTCTGCCCCTTCCCGGGTTGAAATGGAAATATCCACGTCGTGGTCGAAAATGCGGAAGGCAAAGATCAGTTGGGCCAATTCCCGATCCTGAAGAATGACATTGGGTTGGAAATGTCCTTCCGAAGGACGCATGCGGGGAAAATTGACACTGTATTTGGTTTGCCAGTAATGCTTTTGCAGGTAACGCAAATGCCGGGCCATCATGGTGACGTCGGTACGCCACTCCTCCAAGCCGATCAAAACCCCCATGCCGATTTTGTGGACGTTGGCTTGTCCCATGCGGTCGAAACCGTTTACCCGCCATTCGAATTTCGATTTCATTCCTTTGGGATGGTACACCGTATACCGATCCCGGTTGTAAGTTTCCTGAAAACAGACAACACCATTTAAACCGGCATGAGTAAGCCGCTCATATTCTTCGGCTTTTAACGGCATCACCTCAATCGAAAGATTCGCAAAAAGGGGATGAGCCAGTTGCAAGGCCCGTTCCAGGTAATCGACTCCTGCCTCTTTGGGATTTTCTCCGGTAACGATCAGCAGATTTTCGAAATTTCCCAGTTTTTTAATGGCATGCAGTTCGTTCAGGATTTCCTCTTCGGTCAAAATGACCCGTTTCAACGGGTTATTGTGGTTGAATCCGCAGTATACACAAAAATTGGTACAGGAGTTGGTAATGTACAGAGGAATATACATTGAAATGGTTTTCCCAAACCGTTGCAAGGTATATTTCCGGCTTAACGCTGCCATGGGTTCCAGGTATTTTTCTGCAGCCGGAGATACCAGGGCCATGAAGTCGTCTATGTCCGGTTGGCTTTTTCCCAAAGCCCGTTCGACATCGGCAACTGTTTTCGAATAGATTTCCCGGGTCGTTTCTTCCCAGGAATATTTTTCAAGTTCTTCTGAAAACATAGGATTTCTATTTCGTTTTATTTTAAAAAGGCAGTCAGAGGACTGCTGGCTTCTGCGGCCATGCTTTTCCCTGCCAGTCCGGCTTCGTATGCCATTCTGCCGGCTTCGACGGCCATCTTGAATGCTTTTGCCATTTCGACCGGATCGTTGGCGACAGCTATGGCCGTATTTACCAGGACTGCATCTGCACCCATTTCCATGGCTTCGGCTGCATGACTGGGGGCACCGATACCAGCGTCTACGACTACCGGAATATTGCTTTGTTCGATGATGATGCGCAGAAACTCACGGGTTTGCAATCCCTGATTGGAACCGATGGGGGCTCCCAGGGGCATGACGGTTGCTGCCCCGGCATCTTCCAGGCGTTTGCACAGTACCGGATCTGCCTGGCAGTAAGGAAGTACGATAAAACCCATTTTTGCCAGTTCTTCCGTGGCTTTCAGGGTCTCGATCGGATCGGGGAGCAGGTAGCGGGGATCCGGGTGTATTTCCAGTTTCAGCCAGTTGGTCCCAAAAGCTTCCCGGGAGAGCTGGGCGGCAAAAATGGCTTCCTTGGCGTCTCTTACACCGGAGGTATTCGGTAATAATTGAATGCCCGGCTGAAGGATATGTTTCAGCATATCATCGTTTTTGTCTTCCAGGCGAACTCGTTTCATGGCAACCGTAACCAGCTGGCTGCCGGAGGCGGCAATGGCTTTTTCCATCGCTTCGTTGGAAGAGAATTTCCCTGTTCCGGTAAACAGACGGGAGGAGAAAACTTGATCTGCAATTTTAAGCGTTTTCATGGTTTATGAATTTAATAATGTTAATATTTCCATTGTTTTAAGTCGGAGGTCTGCACTGTTCTTGATCAGACCGGAGAGTGCGATTCCCTGTATACCGGTTTCCATCAGCGAGGGAATATCTGGTTCACAGATGCCTCCGATTGCAAAAACCGGTATTCGGATCTGTGTTTCCTGCATTTTTCGCAACAGCTTCCGGTAACCTTCCAGACCGAGTATCGGACTGAGTTTTTCCTTGGTGGTGGTAAAGGTGTAAGGACCCAGTCCGATGTAATCGACTTGTTGTTGCTGCCGCAACAAAATGTCCTGCCAGGTATTGCAGGTCGCTCCGATGATTTTATCGGGACCCAATATTTGGCGGGCATCCCGTGGATCCATGTCTTCCTTGCCGAGATGTACGCCATCGGCTTCCAAGGTACGGGCGATATCGACCCGGTCGTTGACGATGAACAAGGCATTGTAACGGCGGCAGATTTCTTTGATTTTTTGGCCTTCCTGCAGTATCTCATCGGTGGTGGCTTTTTTCATGCGGAGCTGAATCCAGCGCATTCCGCCACGGCAGACTGCTTCTACCTGTTCGCAGAGAGTCATGCCGGTTTTGGGGTCCGTAATGTATTGCAAGGGAAGCCGGTTGGGTGTCGGTTTGGCCGAAGAGGTCGCGGAACCGATATAATGATATCCTAACAGGCTGTCGTTGCTGTTGATGACCCGTGATACATAAAGTTGTGCTTTATTGCAGGAAGTAGTCACTTCTTCCCCTTGGGCCAAAAAAGAAATCAGAGCTGCCGACAAGATGCAACCGGTGCCGTGTTTACTGTAATGGCTCCGGTAGATGGAAAAACTGTCCTGACGGTTGTCATGAAAGAGAATATCCGTACACAGTTTCCCTTCGTTGTGTCCGCCTTTCCAGAGAATGTTCACTTGGTGTTGCCGGCAGATGTTTGCCAGCTGCTCCGGACAGACTTTGGGTCCGAACAATTGCCGGAGCTCTTCCGTATTCGGTGTAATCAGGTAGAGACGGTCGAGCAGGCGGCCTAATTCTTGTCGGTTGACATCCGTGTCTCCATGGAAAAGAAAACCTGCGCTGGCTTTCAGAATGGGATCCCAAACGATTTTCAAGGTTTGTTTTTTCGTCAGTAGATAATCCAATAAACGGTCCAAGTGATCGAAACTTTCGATCAGACCGATTTTCACGTATTCGACCGGATATTTGTCAAACAACAGATCACATTGCTGTTGGATCTCTTTCATAGAGATCCAGTGTACGCCGTTGAATGTCGAATCATTTTGAAAGGTCAGGGCCGAACAGACCCCCAAGCCATAACTTCCGGTAGCTTCGAAGGTCTTGAGGTCCGCACTGACTCCGGCCCCGGAAGAGGGATCGAAGCCGGCAATGCTGATTACCGGAGGTGTTTGCAGGCGAAGAAACTTTTCGACGGCTGCTGCCGGTTTCTCCCAGATGTATCCGAGGACAGCCACTCCTTCAAAACCGGCTTGCCGGCAAAGGGGAATCTGTTCGGGTACGATACCGCCCAAGGCATAGACCGGAAAGTCTATGCCTGAAAGATCGGGCAATTGGGGGAATCGACTGGCATATCCCTTTTTGGAGATGCTGTCAAAAATCGGGCTCAGAAAACAATAATCGGGGCGAAACGGAAGTTTTTGCAGTTCTTCTACCGAGTGACAGGAGACACTGACAGTATAGTTCCGACATCGGCTGTGATAATGGCAGGCTTCTGCATATTTTACATGTATACCACGCAATTGATATTTTTCCACCAATTCGTAATGTTCGTGGAGTACGATGCGTTCCCGATAATCGGGACGAATTTGCCGGATAAACTGTTCGTACGTTTCCACTGAAGCCCCGGGTTTACGGAGGTGCAGACAGGTCAATCCCCTGGCGAAAAGCGTATTGCAGAGGGTCGTCTCATCCTGGATGGGAGTCGGGGATGTCAGTACGATTATTTTACTGTTTTTCCTCATGGGCTATTTTTTCTTTCAGTTTTTTGCTGGCTCGCATGGAACAGAAATGTTCTCCGCACATGGAACAGAAGTGTGCTTCCTTGTGCCCTTCGTCGGGTAGTGTTTCGTCATGGAATTTCATGGCTTTCTCCGAATCTAGGGCCAGGTGGAATTGATCTTTCCAGCGGAATTCGAAACGAGCCTTGCTCATGGCATAATCCCGGAAATAGGCGGCCGGATGGCCTTTGGCCAAATCGGCGGCATGGGCAGCGAGTTTAAAGGTTATCACGCCTTCTTTAACATCTTCCCGGTTCGGCAATCCCAAATGTTCCTTCTGGGTGACATAGCAGAGCATGGCTGTTCCGAACCAGCCGATCATGGCTCCTCCGATGGCTGAGGTGATGTGGTCGTATCCCGGAGCAATGTCTGTTACCAAGGGGCCCAGTGTATAGAAGGGGGCTTCCAGACAGTATTTGAGTTGCAATTCCATGTTTTCTTTGATTTTTTGCATCGGTACATGTCCGGGGCCTTCGATAATTGCCTGTACATTGTATTTCCAGGCAATCTGACACAATTCTCCCAAAGTTTTCAGCTCTTCTATCTGTGCCATATCGTTGGCGTCGGCGATACAGCCGGGACGAAGACCGTCTCCCAAAGAGATGCCGACATCATATTTGGCCAGGATCTGACAGATTTCTTCGAAATGTTCGTAAATAAAGCTCTCCTGTTTGTGTGTGGTGCACCAGTGTGCCATGATGGAACCTCCGCGTGATACGATACCGGTGAGTCGTTTCAGGGTCATCGGTACATGTCTCCATCGTAATCCAGCGTGGATGGTAAAGTAATCGACTCCCTGTTCTGCCTGTTCGATCAGGGTATCCCGGAAAATTTCCCAGTTGAGTTGCTCGACGTCTCCGTTTACTTTTTCCAGGGTCTGATACAAAGGAACGGTTCCAACCGGCACCGGAGAATTGCGGATGATCCATTCCCGGGTTTCGTGAATGTTTTTACCGGTAGACAAATCCATGATTGTATCAGCTCCCCAACGGAAGGCCCAAACGGCTTTTTCGACTTCCTCGGCGATGGAAGAGGTGACCGGAGAATTGCCGATGTTGGCATTGATCTTGACCAAAAAATTCCGGCCGATAATCATCGGTTCGCATTCCGGATGATTGATGTTGGCCGGGATAATGGCCCTGCCGGCAGCGACTTCCTGCCGGACGAATTCCGGAGTGATGTAATCCGGGATGTGGGCTCCGAATGATTCGCCTTCCTCTTTTTTATACTTTTCCCGAATCTGATCCACCAATTGGTTTTCCCGGATAGCAATGTATTCCATTTCCGGGGTAATGATACCTTGACGGGCATAGTATAATTGAGTGACCTGGCTTCCTTCGCGGGCAATTCGAGGATGCAGATTTACGTGTTCGAAACGAAGAGCATCCAGGCTTTTATCGGCCTGTCTCATGCGGCCATATTCGGAACTGAGCCCCTTCAGTTGAAGGGTATCCTTTCGTTCCTCAATCCATTTTTCCCGCAATTTGGGCAATCCTTTATGCAGATCAACCCGGTAGTGCGGATCTGTATAAGGTCCGGAGGTATCATAAACGATAACTGCTTCGTTTTCTATTTTCTGACCGTCTGTATCGATGGTCGGAGAGAGATTGATTTTCCGCATCGGTACCTGGATATCCGGTCGCGAACCTGCAACGTAAATTTTTTCTGAACCCGGTAGCGGGCCTGAAGTGACATTGAAATTTTCCATTATGATAGAAGTCTGTTTAATAATTTTTAAGAATTCGTTGGGACGGTAACTTGTGTGGCTATCCGCCCTGTACAGCCTGAATGATGAGCAGATGGCAGCCGGCTGTTACGTAAGTGGTTGCCCATTGCTTTTTCGGAATGACCGTATTGTCCAGAGCGATGGCAATATTCTGGGCAGAAATGTTTTGCTGCATGAGTATCTGGGAAATACTGCTGTTTTCCGGGCATTCGCATGCCGTGTCGTTGATAAAAATTTGCATGGTCATTGCATTTGAGGTTGAACATTTTTTCAAAGGGGAGACTATGCAAACTGGAATATGAAATTTAACTCGTTCTACCTACGCCGGCATTACCCGGATCAGGTTATTGGGTATAATCTCAGCCCGTCGTATTAAGGCACCCCTTTTTGAAATTCGAATCAAAGATAAGAAAACTCATGAAATTATCGTCGAAATATTTTATATTTTCATTTTTTTTTGTTCCATTGCAGAATCAGGAAGATGAGTCCCGGGATAAAAATTACGACTGCAGTCATCTGGAGGGCCAGGGCCAGGGAGAAAGTATCATTCAGCCAGCCGAGGAAAGGAGCCATAACGGCGAAAATCAGTCGGATGATGAAATTTCGGATGGACAGTACGGTGGCTCGCATTTCAGAAAATGTCTGGCGGTTGATATAGCCTTTTAAGAGCGGAGTGGCAAAACCGCGTATGATGTAAAAGAGAAAAAACAGCAACAGACTGAAATAATTCAGGCAAAAGGATACGGCCAGGTAACCTCCCGTGATGCAGACCAATATCAGGGCATAGGTACGGTTTTCACCCAGACGGCTGTTCAGTTTGTCCGAATACAGGGCGGCTATTCCGACGGTAAGATTTAAAATTGTCCATACGATACCGAACAGGGCCGTCGGCAGTTCTATCTTCATCAACACCGGTTGTACGAACCAGGCCATGGTCAGGGTGGCAGCTCCGATGATACCGGAAAACATGATGTCATAACAGAGGCTTTTGTTGGTAAACAAGGAATAGTGGATGATTTTCCAGATATTGGCCAAGGGATTGACAATTTTGCGTTTGATGTTGAATTCCCGAAGGAACAGTGCTGCCGGAATGCCGATAAAAGCGATCAATATTTGACCATAAAAAGGAAACCGGAGGGAGAAACTGGCCAAAAATCCACCGATAATGCCGGCGAAGGCTTCGGAAAAATTGCCGATCATGGTGACTTTTCCTTCGTATTTCAGGTACTCTTCTTCCCGGTTGTAATGGAGCATGGTGTCGTATAAAAGCGCGGAGTCCGCTCCGGAAACCAGACTTTGACCGATACCCAGCAGAATTTCAGCGACAAAAAATGCATAAAAGGTCGAGGAAAGAGAATAGCAGATATATCCGCCGAAAGCAACAAGGCAGCCTGTCAGCAGGCAATTCCGGCGTCCCCAGGCGTCTGCCAGATAACCGGTTGGAATATCCAGACTTACCAAAACAATTGAATAAACACTCTTTAGAAGAAAGATCTCCTGGAGATCCAGTCCATTCCCTTCATAAAACAAGACGATAATCGGCATAATCAAGGTGAACCATTTGGAAACCTTGATCAAATAAAGTGCGATGATATTTTGTTTTAGTGGGGTCACTGCATTTGTCTAAATCCGGTGTACAAAGATAGCAAAGATTCAGGATTTTTTCGATGTTTATACGCTTTGGTATGAAAATTGCACAAACAAAAAGAAAATGTGCATGAATGTTTTGATTTTTAATATTAATATGTAATTTTGTTTCAAATTACAACTAAATTATAGGTAAACTATGAAAATCGAGAAGATTAGCGACATTTACGAGGTGTTAAAGGGAAATTCTCGTAAAAAGCGTCTGGTGGTGGCTTTTGCCAATGACAGCCATTCGATCGAAGCTGTTTATATGGCTGTAAAGGCTGGATTAATAGAGGGTATTCTGGTAGGGGATACCGAGATTATCAAAGGAATATGTAAGGAACATGGATACGATGTTTCTTGTTTTAAGATTGTCCATGAGCCGAATGATGTCAAGGGGGCAGAGACCGCTGTCGAGATGATCCGGAATGGAGAGGCCGATGTAATTATGAAAGGATTGGTGAGCACCGATCGGTATATGCGGGCCATTTTAAATAAAGAACGGGGGTTGGTAGCTCCGAATGCCATTTTATCGCATGTGACGGTAATGGAGTGTCCGGCTTATCACAAATTATTGACCATCAGCGATGTCGCTGTGATTCCCTGTCCTGACTTGAATCAGAAAATTTCCATGATCAAATATGTAACTATTACAGCCAAAGCTTTGGGAATTGAGAAACCGAAGATTGCACTGATTGCACCGACAGAACAGGTATTGCCGAAAGTACAATCGACGGTGGACGCTGCGATTTTGTCGAAGATGGGGGAACGGGGACAAATTCCGGGATGTATCATTGAAGGACCGATGGCACTGGATGTGGCTGTCGACAGAGAAGCTGCCGAAATCAAGAAAATGTATTCAGAGGTAGCGGGCGATGCCGACTGTTTGATTTTCCCCAACCTGGAATCCGGTAATGTTTTTTACAAGACCAATACGAAATTGGGATATTCCAAGCAAGGGGCTGTTTTGGTAGGAGCCAAGGTCCCCAGTGTGCTTTCTTCTCGAGGCGACAGCGTTGAGACAAAATTGAATTCAATCGCCTTGGCCGCTATTTTGTCAGAATAAATTTGCTATATCCTAATAATGCAGGGAGGCTGTCTTGTCGACAACCTCCTTGTTGTATGATTTATTTCAGTTCTCCTGATTCAGCTTTTTGAATCATTTGGGCGTTGGCCGTAATGTAGATTTCTACACGGCGGTTCAATGCTCTTCCTTCGGCAGTACTGTTATCGGCTATCGGTTGATCGAAAGCAAGTCCTTCCGTTGTCAGACGGGAACGGCTGATACCCTGGCCAACCAGAAAATTGGCAACCGCTTCGGCCCTTTCTTTGGAAATGCGAGTATTTACTTCCCGGGTTCCGGTATTGTCGGTATGTCCAAAAATGGTAATATCGGTATCCGGAGAATTTTTCAAAGAGGCGGCGAATTTTGTCAGTGCATCTCTGGAACTGGCATTTAATTCACTTTGATTGGTGGCAAAAAGAATACTTTGATCAAAGGTAACCTTGATGGCTTGCAGATTGTTGATATCCTGGACTGTCTCCACTTTTGCGCCTTCAATGGCTTCCAATTCTTTTTTCTGTTGGTCCATGCGTCGACCGATTAAGGCTCCGGTTCCCGAACCGATGGCAGCACCGACTGCGGCGCCTATAGCAGCCCCTTTCCCTTTACCGGCCAATGCACCGACACCAGCTCCCAATGCAGCTCCGCCACCGGCTCCGATGATGGCTCCTTTCCCTGTGTTATTCATACTGGCACAACCCGAAAAGACACTACCCGAAAAAATCAGACTTCCTCCGAGTAGAGACGTAATAAAAAGATTCTTGATTTTCATAATTTATGTTTTATATTGTAAGTGCGAATTTAAAAAACAATCTGATGAAAATAAAATCGATTTCTTCTTGAATTTACTATTTTTGTCCAAAATAAATAAAGCAAAAAAATACATCATGGCCGTATATTTTGTTAGTGGCATTGATACAGATGCCGGAAAATCGATTGTGACCGGGGTGATTGCCAGGACATTACAGAAGCAAGGGGTTCGAGTGATTACCCAGAAATTTATCCAGACCGGTTGTGTAGGCATTTCGGAAGATATTCTGAAACATCGGGAAATTATGGGAATTGAACCTCAGGAGGTCGATCGGGACGGAACCACTTGTCCTTATGTGATGACCTATCCGGCTTCCCCTCATTTGGCTGCAGAAATCGATCGGATAGAAATCGATGTGAAACGGATTCACCGGTCGACGGAAAAACTGGCAGCCATGTATGATGTGGTGCTGTTGGAAGGGGCGGGTGGATTATATGTTCCGGTTACCCGTCATTACCTGACAATCGATTATATCCAGGAATATCGCCATCCGTTGATATTGGTAACCTCCTCCAAATTGGGGAGTATCAATCATACCTTGATGAGTCTGGAATTATGCCGTTTGCGTGGAATAGAGGTGGCTTATGTGGTTTATAATGATTTTCCCAACGACAGTGAATGGATCAAAAATGATTCCATTACCATTATCCGGCAGTATCTGGAAGAGTATTTTCCCCAGTGCCGTCTGTTGGAATTGCCGGTAGTGGAAGAAAATCATTGGCCCGAACTGGATTTGTTTACCCGGGGATTTTGATAGAAACATGTCGGTATTGACTTATGCAAAAGATAGAATTATTATCTCCGGCCCGGGATTTGAAAGTGGGGAAAATTGCGATCGACAACGGGGCGGATGCTGTCTATATCGGGGCGTCGGCTTTTGGCGCCCGTAAGGCAGCTGCCAATAGTCTGGAGGATATTGAGGCCTTGGTAAAATATGCCCATCGTTTTTATGCACGGGTATTTGTAACGCTGAATACTCTGCTGTACGATTCGGAGTTGGCCGAAGCAGAAAAAATGATCTGGGAGTTGTACGAACGTGGGGTAGATGCTCTTATCATTCAGGATTTGGGAATATTACGGATGAATCTGCCTCCGATTTGCTTACATGCCAGTACACAGATGCATAATTATGATCTCGACAGGATTCGTTTTTTGGACAGTCTCGGTTTTCAGCGGATCGTACTGGCCCGGGAACTTTCGCTGGAACAGATCCGGGAGATCCGGCAAACGGTAAAAGCGGAACTGGAAGTCTTTGTGCATGGGGCGCTGTGTGTCAGTCTAAGTGGGCAATGTTACTTGTCACAATACATGTTCGGACGTTCGGCCAATCGGGGCGAGTGTGCCCAACCCTGCCGGATGAAATGGTCGGTGGAAGATAGCCGGAAAAGACTATTGATAAAAGATAGATATGTATTGTCTCTCAAAGATTTAAATCTTTCATCTTATATTAATGATTTAATAGATACCGGTGTCGATTCTTTTAAAATAGAAGGACGTCTGAAGGATGAGAATTATGTGGCAAATGTAACAAATTATTACTCTTCGCTAATCAACCAGAATCCCCATATTGAACGGATCGCTTCTGGTAAGGTTGTTTCTTCTTTCGTAGCCGATCCGGAGCGCAGTTTCAGTCGGGGCAGTTCGGATTATTTCATGACGGGAAGGCATCGAGGCTTAGTCAATTTGGAAACTCCGAAATCAATGGGAAAAAAAGTGGCGGTCGTCAACGGGGTGAGGGCAAATACTGTTTTCATTCGCTCACAGGAAGTTTTGTCTAATGGGGACGGACTTTGTTACCTGGAAGGAGGAGAGCTGAAGGGGATAAAAGTCAATCAGGCATTGGCAGACCGGATTGTGTGCAACGAAAATGTAAAAGTAGCTCCCGGAACGGAATTGTACCGGAATTATGATCATCGTTTCAACCAGCAATTGGAAAAATCCCCTTCTGTTCGGAAAATTCAGATTTCCATGAAAGTATGGTCGGAATACGGACATCTGTGTCTGGAAGTAATGGATGAAGATGGGGGAGTGGTTAGGATTCGGTCGGAAGAACGGTTTGAAAAGGCGCAAAATCCTCTGCAAGCAGAACGGCTTGCACAACAATTGGCCAAATGTGGAGAAACGGTATTCGACTGTAAACAGGTTGAAATGGAGGGACCTGAAGTATTGTTTGTTCCTGCTGCCGCAGCGAATGCCTTGCGACGTGAATTGTTGGAACGTTTGCTGCAGGAAAGGGAGGTGCTCCGGGAAAAAATGTTGCCGGGAGCGCCGATGCTTCTGAAAACGGTGCCGACAGAGGCCGATTGGCATTATAACATTGCCAATCAATATGCTCGGACCTTTTACGAAGCATGCGGCACGAAAGTCGTCGACAACTGTTTCGAAAAGTCTCCGATATCGACAGAGGAAAGGGACCTGATGCGAACCCGTTATTGTCTGTTGTATGAACTGGGGCGTTGTCGGAAACTGCATCGGAATGAAGATCTGGAATTCCCGCTTTTTCTATTCAATGACAAGCATCGTTTCCGGCTGGATTTCGATTGTAAGAATTGTTTTATGAAAGTAATCAAATTCAGATAAAATCCAATAAAATTAAAAAATACATAATTCGAATCATTTTCTACACATAAAATAATATTTTTGCTATTCATTCGTAAACTTGAAATGAATTAATTTGAATTTATATTTATATTCTATGTGTGGAATTGTAGGATATATGGGATCAAAGGCTGCTTATCCCATTTTGATAAAAGGGTTGCACCGTTTGGAATACCGGGGGTATGACAGTGCCGGTATCGCTTTGCTATCAGACCGTCTGGAATTGAATGTATATAAAACCAAAGGAAAAGTTGCTGATCTGGAACGTTTTGCCGAATCCAAGGACGTTTCCGGGTGTATCGGTATCGCCCATACCCGTTGGGCAACCCACGGTGAACCCAATGAGGCAAATGCTCATCCGCATTATTCCCAGTCCAAGGGACTGGCATTGATTCACAACGGGATCATTGAAAATTACACGGTGTTGCGGACAGAATTGGAAAGTAAGGGATATACCTTTCGAAGCCGTACGGATACCGAGGTGATCGTCTATCTGGTGGAATATATCATGCAGACCAATCGGGTGGATTTATGTACGGCGGTTCAGCTGGCCTTACACCAGGTTATCGGAGCCTATGCCATTGCACTGATCGACCGGAACAATCCGGATGAGATTATTGCGGCCCGTAAAAGCAGTCCATTGGTAGTCGGGATTGGAGAAGATGAGTTTTTTCTGGCCTCGGATGCGACTCCGATCGTAGAATATACAGACCGGGTTGTCTATCTGAACGATGAAGAGATTGCGGTGATCCGTCGGGGGGAACCTTTAAAGGTAGTAAACTTGAACAATGTAGAGATCACTCCTGAAATAAAAAAGTTGGCTATGAATTTGAGTCAGTTGGAAAAAGGGGGCTATCCGCATTTTATGTTAAAGGAAATTTTCGAACAGCCTCGTACGCTGCAAGATTGCATTCGGGGAAGAATAAATATAGAAGGGACGCAGGTGGTCCTTTCCGGAGTGATCGACAACCGGGACAAGTTTTTGAATGCCCATCGTATTATCATTGTTGCCTGTGGCACCTCCTGGCATGCGGCTTTGATCGGAGAGCATCTGATTGAAGATTTGTGCCGGATTCCGGTAGAGGTGGAATATGCTTCCGAGTTTCGTTACCGGAATCCGGTCATTCATCCGGGGGATATCGTAATCGCTATTTCCCAGTCGGGAGAAACGGCCGATACCCTGGCAGCCATCGAACTGGCCAAGTCGAAGGGGGCTTTTATATATGGCATCTGTAATGTGGTGGGGTCTTCCATTGCGAGGGCGACAGATTCCGGTTCCTATATCCATGTAGGACCGGAAATAGGAGTGGCTTCGACCAAGGCATTTACCGGACAGGTGACTGTACTCTCCATGTTGGCTTTGACAATTGCCCAGCAGAAAGGAACTCTTTCCCAGACCCGGTTTGAAGAGATGGTGAAAGAGTTGCAAGGTATACCGGATAAATTGTCAAAAGTGCTGAAAAATAGTGAGGTGGTGAAAGAGCTGTCTAAGATATTTACTTATGCCCGTAATTTTATTTATTTAGGACGGGGATATAATTATCCGGCCGCTTTGGAAGGAGCCTTGAAACTGAAAGAAATTTCCTATATCCATGCCGAAGGATATCCGGCCGCAGAAATGAAACATGGTCCGATCGCTTTGATTGATGTGGAGATGCCGGTTGTTGCAATAGCAACTACTGACAGCATTTATGAAAAAACCATCAGCAATATACAGGAAATCAAAGCCCGCCAGGGAAAGGTCATCGCCATCGTGAGCGAAGGGGATGAAATGGTACGCGGCATCGCCGATTATTGCATTGAGGTTCCTCGTACGTTGGAACCTTTTGCGCCTCTTGTCGCTTCCGTTCCTTTGCAATTGCTGGCCTACTATATTGCTGTCAATAAGGGGCGCAATGTGGATCAGCCGAGAAACCTGGCCAAATCTGTCACGGTGGAATAATCTCTTTTATGCTTCAGCTATTATCTTCCTGTCCGTCTCGTCTCCCTGGTGGAAGGGGAATAAAGGACCGGGAAATACGGACAAGGGCGGAAACTCCTTTTTTCGGGAGTCTTCCGTCCCTGTATATTAAGATACAATGACCGATGTCTGTTTTTTCCCATCCATATACACCGTAACCGGATCCTTGAAACGGATGTGTCGGACGAATTCTTTTTCTTCCACCACTTCCTGTTGTCGGATGATGTCGTAGTTGATGAATGAATTTTCTGATTCGTAGGGAACTGCAAAATAACCGACATGCATGGAGGTGACATTGTGGAAAAAGTGTGATCCCAGAGAGGCATCCAGCGGAAAATCCCGAAGTCCCTGTTCAACGATAACTTTGGCTTTGGAAATGTCGGACCATAATACCGGAATGCCGGTCAGTTTGTCGCGGGTGCCCCACCGTCCCGGACCGATCAGAATGTAAGGCGTGTCGGTGGCTTTCAGCTGTTCGTTGAAATATTTCACCTCCCCGGCCATCTCCTCGGTGCGCAGCCGGTCGAATTTCTCCGGATCGACATAGATCAGATCCCGGATATCGGTGATTTTTCCGTTTCCCATGCCTTTATCCGCCCGCAAGACCGCTCTGGAGAAATCGATGTTTTCTTTTTCAATGTCCAGATTGTATTCATTCTTGATCAGGGGTTTGATCTGAAGTACATAAAATTTCCATTCCTCGTTTTCTTTGTTGACGGCGAATTCCATTTCAACGGGAGCTCCCATGGCCTGTGAAAAAATATCCAACAGGATATCCAGGGTGGAAGCGAGGGGAATATAGTCATATTGCAATATGTTCGGGAAGTTGACGATTCGGGGACCACGAACGCTGAAATCGAAACAGATCCGGTCGTTGACAAAATCGTAAACGGAAGCACAGTGCTGCAAGTTGCCGTCTGCTTCGATGTCTCTCAGGTCGTAGGACTTTATGGCGGCATCCTCTCCATCCTCGCTCAGATTGTAGTCGGTCCGGGTCATGTCGACCGCATAAAAGTATTTTTGAGAATCGCGGATCATGTCCTGAATGGAGGCCAATTGCAATTTGGGGAAACGGGGACAGAAACGGTGGGTTTTTTCTCCTCCCACTACATAAGCTCCCAATCCCAGGGCAATGACTGCAAATCCGTCTTCCGGTTTGATGTACGAGAAGGGATAAAAATTGTAGGACTGGGCCACTCCACTGATATTGGGATAGTACTTGCCATTGCATTCATTACCGACGACTTCCTGCAAAATCACCCCCATTTTTTCCTCTTCGATCATACTGCCGATGGCCTGGAAATAGGCTCTTGAACTGTCGGTAAAGATGGAAGCATACACCAGTTTGATTGCCGTCTCCAAGTCTGAAATGCGACGTTCGATGTCCGGATGATTATTGGGTATCAGATAGGTGGCATAAACTCCGGCAAACGGTTGACTGAGAGAATCTTCAAACAATCCCGAAGAACGTACGGCCAGTGGTTTATGCATTACCTCCAGGTAGTCACGCAGTTTCTCCCGTAGTTTCCGGGGCAGGGGAGCAGCAACAAACGCATTTTTGATTTCTTGGTAACTGCGATTGCTGTATATGAGATGACTCAATTCATTGTTGTCGATAAAATTATCGAATTCATCGACCCCGATGATCGCGGTTTTGGGAATTTCGATTTTTAGTTGGGGAATCAGTTTTTTGAAATCGACATTTTCGATGAAATTGGACAGAAAGGCCATGCCCCGGCCCTTACCGCCGAATGAACCTTTTCCCAGTCGGGTAATGTAGCGATTGGAATCGACCAGTTTGGGGTTGAAATTAATGATCCGGCCTTTTATTTTTTTCAGTTCTGCCGCTTCGAAAACCCGGAGTATGAACTGCCGGACTTCGTCGGGAGTACGGAAATCTTCCAGGCGATAGCGGCGCAAGTGTTTGGCCAGGGTGATTTCCCGACGGGCCATCAACCAGGTGGAGATACCGTTCCGGATGGAATGGTAAATCAGCGATTCGTCTGGAATGTTCAGCAGTTTTTGCTTGAATTCTTCGATCGAGGTCGCTTTATCGATGGGCTCTCCGTTTTTATTGCGGAAGATAAAATCGCCGAATCCCAGATAGCCTTTGATAAAGTCTTTGATATCGTGTGCCAGCGTCGGAGAATTTTTGTTTATGAAAGCTGCATGCAGTGCTTTGGCCCTGGCAGCATTCTCTGGTTCCTGACTCTGGAGCATACAGGGGATATTGCCTCCGGTTTCTTCCACATAGCGGATCAGCCGGATGCCGGCTTCTTCATCCTCGATACCGGCCCGTTTGTAGCGAACATCCGAGATGACACCGATCAGATTTTCCCGGTAATGATCGATGATATAAACCGCCTCTTCGTAATTGGTGGCCAGGATCACTTTGGGGCGTACCCGGATCTTCATGACGAGGCTCATATCGCTGTCCTGCGGTTCGGAGGAAATGAGTTCCTGGGTCTGGGTCATCACTTCGGTGTAGAGCAATGGCAGATAGCGGGAATAATACCGCACGGAATTTTCGACCAGCAGAATCACCCGGATATCTCCCAGGTGCGTATCCCGGTCCAGGTTCATTTTATCTTCGATGTATTTGGCCATGACCAGAAAAATCTTGGTAGAACCGTTCCAGACAAACAGTCGTTCTATCGATTCGTGCAATTGATCTTCTATGGTATGGAAATAGGCCAGATCAGAGTTGTTGTTTACCAGCAAAAGCTGGCAAATACCCGGATAGAGTTCTTTGAGATGACGACTGATCTGGACGGGTGTCTTTTTGTCCAATCCGGCCATGATAATGATCAGATCGATATGTCTTTCCGCTAAAATCTTCAACGCTTCCGTTTCACTGGCAACCGAGGTGAAACGAGGGGCTGTATACAGGTTAACCTGCAGGTATTCCCCCACGATTTTGTCTGTAAACTGTCCTTCCCGTTCGATGGTATAGGCATCGTAATAATTGGCAATCAGAAGAATTTCCTTGATCTTGAAAGGCATCAGCTCCTGAAAGATATCGCGGTCGCTTTTTTTCCGTTTGTAGATTTTGTGTAGTTCGATAGACATAAATACTTATTCAATGATGATCACAAATATACGTTCAAATATACATATTGACAATGGCTTCGTACAATTCCTGTTTCCCGCTGGTCTGTGCCGGTTCTCCGTGGGCAAGGGCATATTGGCGCAGATCTTCCAGGGAAAGCTTGCCTTCTTCGAATTCTTTGCCTTTTCCACTGTCGAAAGAGGCGTACCTTTTTTTCACCATATCGCAGATGGGAGATTCCCGCAACAGGCGGTCTGCATTTTCAAGGGCTCTGGCAAAAGCGTCCATACCGGCAATGTGGGCGATGAAGATGTCTTCCGGATCGGTGGAATTCCGTCTGGTTTTGGCATCGAAATTGGTACCTCCGCTGCCCAGACCGCCGTTGCGGATAATCTGCATCATGGCTTGTACCAGTTCATAATTGTCGATGGGGAACTGATCGGTATCCCAGCCGTTCTGATAATCACCCCGATTGGCATCGATGGAACCCAACATACCGACATCCACCGCACAGGCCAATTCGTGTTCGAAGGTATGCCCGGCTAAAGTGGCATGGTTGACTTCGATATTTATTTTAAAGTCCTGGTCCAGACCGTGTGCTTTCAGGAAGCCGATGACGGTTTCCGTATCCACATCGTATTGGTGTTTCATCGGTTCCATCGGTTTGGGTTCGATCAAAAAGGTGCCTTTGAATCCTTGGGCTCGAGCATAGTCCCGGGCTTTGGTCAACAGCATGGCCAGGTGATTTTTTTCCCGTTTCTGATCGGTGTTCAGCAGAGACATATAACCTTCCCGACCGCCCCAGAAGACGTAATTCTCTCCTCCTAGAGCGATCGTGGCATCCAGAGCATTTTTGATTTGTACGGCAGCCCGGGCGACAACATTAAAATCCGGATTGGTCGCGGCTCCGTTCATATAACGGGCATGTCCGAAAACATTGGCCGTTCCCCACAGCAGTTTGATGCCGGTTTCTTTTTGTTTTTCCTGGGCATAGGTTACGATTTCCCGCAGGTTGTTTTCGTAGGCTTCGATACTGTCGGCTTCTGCAACCAGATCCACATCGTGGAAACAATAATATTCGATGCCGCATTTTTGCATGAATTCAAATCCGGCATCCATTTTCTGTCTGGCAGCTTCTAACGGATCGCTTGCTTTGTTCCACGGGTACTGTTTGGTGCCGCCGCCGAACTGATCGTTCCCCTCTGCGCAGAGGGTGTGCCACCAGGCCATGGAAAAACGGAGCCAGTCTTTCATTTTTTTTCCACGTATCATTTTTTCGGCATCGTAATAATGGAATGCCAGCGGATTTTTGCTTTCTTTTCCTTCGAAGGGAATTTTACCGATTCCGGGAAAATATTCCGGGGTTATTTTTGTTTTCATTCCGAGATAGATTTAAGGTGCTGTAAATTTAATTGTAACTGTTGTTTCCAATGAAGATATGCTTCCTCGTATTGTATTTGTTTTGAGTGTTCCGGTTCGACCAACTGGATACGTTTCAGAGTGGAAAAGGCTTCATCCGGCGAGGAGTAAATGCCGGCACCGATACCAGCACCTCGAGCGGCTCCTGCAGCCCCATCCGTTTCGTATAGTTCGATCATGACACCACTGGTAGAGGCCAGTGTCTGTCGGAAAATCGGACTTAAAAACAGGTTGGATCGGCCAGCCCGAATGGTTTTCAAGGACATGCCCATTTGTTGCATGATCTCCATGCCGTATTGGAAAGAGAATACGATTCCTTCCTGGGCTGCCCGCAGTATGTCTGCCCGACCGTGTATGTTGAAGTTGATGCCCTGAATGGAACAGTTCGGCTCGAGGTTTTGAAGCATGCGTTCCGCTCCATTCCCAAATGGGATGACCGTGATTCCTTGGGCTCCGACTATCGATTGCTCTGCCAGGATATTCATCTCCTGATAGGTGGTATTTTCCGAAACGAAGTTTTTTCGCAACCAGGCATAGAGAATGCCTGTACCGTTGATGCACAGCAAAGTCCCCAAACGGGGGTGTTCCGGGGTATGATTGACATGGGCGAAGGTATTTACTCTGGATTCCGGATCAAAATTAAGACAATCTCGAACTCCATATACGACTCCCGATGTGCCGGCAGTAGAGGCTACTTCCCCTGGATTCAGTACATTTAAAGATAAAGCGTTGTTAGGTTGATCTCCGGCTCGATAACAAACCGGAGTGCCTGGTTTCAGTCCCAGTTCGGAGGCTGTCAGGGCGGTCACTTCCCCCTGATAACCGAAAGTGGGGCGAAGATCCGGCACAAAACTCCGATCGAAACCAAAATAGTGCATGATCTCTTCCGAAAGTGCATTTTTCTGGAAATCCCAGAAGATTCCTTCAGACAAAGCTTCCGGTGTCGTTGTTGTTTCTCCGCACAATTTGAGAGCGATGTAATCACCGGGTAACATGAATTTATAAATCTGTTCGTATACCTGGGGTTCATTGGCTTTTACCCATGCCAGTTTGGCTGCTGTAAAATTTCCGGGGGAATTTAACAATTGAGAAAGACATTTTTCTTTTCCGATTTCTTCAAAGGCTTTCTCTCCGTAAGGGACTGCCCGGCTGTCGCACCAGATAATGGAGGGGCGTAAAACTTGTCGCTGTTTGTCGACTAAGACCAAACCGTGCATCTGCCAGGAAATGCCAATGGCTTTTATCTGCTTACCGTCGATACCGGCCTGTTGTAAAACAGCCTGGTGAACCTGTTTCAAATTGGTCCACCACATTTCGGGATCTTGTTCAGCCCATCCTGGATGTTCTGCCCGGATGGGCATCTCTGTTTTCGGGTAAAAATCAGAAGCCACGACCCGGCCCGTTAAGGCATCGAGCAGGCAGGCCTTTACAGAAGAACTACCGATATCGTAACCTATTAGATACATTGTGTGAAAATTTTGTAGGTAAATCTACAAAATATGTTCTTGTTCAGCAAATATTTTTTCTTGGAGTATTCGGATAACAGATAAATGCCGTATCTTGGCAACATAAAAATTTTGTCATTTATAATATATGTCTGTTATAACAAATGATGTGATAAAAGAGAGAGTGAGATTTGTCTGTAAGTACGACGAGGAAATAACGAGCGTTTCTGATCTTATCTTCCTGGGGTACATCGACTTTATTCATGAAATCGGACATGACATTGTTTGGTCAGAGAATAGAAAAAGTCCTGTCAAATGCGAATCGGCTTGTATTGACCTGTCTGCTGGTATCATTGATGATAAATGGAAAGACTGATGAAAATAGGAAAACGGCTCTGGGTATTTCATCCGGAATGTGAAATGGCGATAGCCAATGGCAGTCCCTATTATATGCCGCCGGCCCGTATAGTCCGGATGGGAGAGGAATTGGCTTTTTTGCCGGCCTATCTGGCCGAAAAAGGAGATGGGGTATTGGTGAAAGAGTTGCCTGACGATGAATTTATGGCTTCGGTTTACCGAAAATTGGATTTATCGATTTGCTGTGTGCGGGAAACAGAGCTGGGAACGGAGGGGGGGTGGGTGCCAAAACCTTGGGGATGGAGTCCGAAGATGTGTCATTGGTGTAGCTTGCGGGGAATGGGTGAGGAGTGGAGGCCGGAACAAAAGGAGTGGTATAGCCGAAAAGTGGCAAGAGACGGATTGGCACAACTGCTCGAGTGGAATTCCGAACTGAATCCGATGATGTTGCCGGAGCTCTGTTATTCCATCGACGATGTGGAACAGAAAATGAAGGATGGGGATTATTTGGCCAAAGCTCCCTGGTCATCGTCCGGAAAAGGAATATTAACCCTCAAAAAAACCTTGGCAGTCAAGGAAAAAGAATGGTTGTCGGGTATATTGAAATCTCAGGGATATCTTATGTTGGAGAGAAAATGGAATAAGCTACGCGATTTTGCCATGGAATTCCGGAAAACGGCGGAAACTGTCGAATTTATCGGTTGGTCGCTTTTCACCACTGGTGGGCACGGGGAGTATCGGGGAAATTATCTGGGGCGGCAGTCGGTGATGGAAGAAAGGCTGGCCGAAGAGGTCGGTTGGTCGCGGCTCGAATGGATGAAACGGCAACTACCGGTGATGTTGGCAGCATTATTACCGGCTTATGAGGGATATTTGGGAGTAGACATGATGGTGTATGCCGATGAATCCGGGAAATATGCCTTACATCCTTGTGTCGAAATCAATTTACGCTATAACATGGGAATCGTAGCTCTTTGTTTGAGCCGACGCTATCTGGGAGAATCGACCGAAGGGGAGTTTTCCATTCATTATTATGCCGGGGCGGGAGAGGCCCGGAAGGAACAGCACCGTTTGCAGCAGGCCTGTCCGGTGGTATATAAAAATAACCGGATTGTATCCGGTTATTTAAATCTGACACCCGTCACCGAAGCCACGCATTTTGTCGCTTCCGTGCGTTGTTATTGAATCTTGGTATCTTTCAGGATAACGTCATGGGCGCCGCCTTCGACAATGGAGGTCGAGGATACCAGGGTGATTTTGGCTCTTTCCTGCAGTTGAGGGATGGTAATGGAACCGCAGCTGCACATGGTGGATTTGATTTTTCCCAAAGTAATTTCCAGGTTATCTTTCATTTTTCCGGCATAGGGAACATAACTGTCGACACCTTCTTCAAATTTCAGTGCGGCTTTTCCACTTCCGCCCATATCGTATCGTTGCCAGTTTTGAGCCCGGTTGGAGCCTTCTCCCCAGTACTCTTTTACATAACTGTTGCCGATGGCCAGTTTTTTGCTCGGACTTTCGTCGAAACGGGCGAAATAACGGCCCATCATCAGAAAATCGGCTCCCATGGCCAGTGCCAGGGTCATGTGGTAATCGTGCACCAGTCCACCGTCCGAACATACGGGGATATAGATACCGGTCTGTTCCAGATATTCCTGGCGGGCCTGGCATACTTCAATCAGGGCTGTCGCCTGTCCGCGGCCGATGCCTTTCTGTTCGCGGGTGATACAAATGGAACCGCCTCCAATGCCGACTTTCACAAAATCAGCGCCAGCCTTGACCAGATATAAAAATCCCTCTTTGTCGACCACATTACCACCGCCGACTTTCACTTCGTCGTGATAGGTTTCCTTGATCCAGCGGATGGTGTCGTATTGCCATTCGGAGAAACCGTCCGAGGAGTCAACCACCAATACATCGACACCGGCATCGACTAAGGCCGGTACCCGTTCCTTGTAATCACGGCTGTTGATTCCGGCTCCGACCATCAATTTTTTATGGCTGTCCAGCAGTTCGTTCGGGTTTTCGATGTGATTGTCATAGTCCTTGCGGAATACGAAATATTGAAGATGCTGTTCGTCATCAATAATCGGCAGGCAGTTTAATTTATGATCCCAAATAATCGTGTTGGCTTCGCTTAAGGTCAAACCGACTTTTCCAACAATCAGATTCTCAAAAGGGGTCATGAATTCAGATACCGGTTTGTCCAGAGGGTTGGTTTTCAAACGGTAATCGCGGCTGGTGACCATACCCAGCAATTTACCGTTGGGAGTACCGTCGTCTGTAATGGCTACCGTAGAGTGTCCGGTGATTTCCTTCAGGCGAACAACATCCTGCAAGGTACAGTCCGGGCGAAGATTGGAATCACTGACCACAAATCCGGCTTTGAATTTCTTTACCCGTCTGACCATTTCGGCTTGACTTTCGATGGGTTGAGAACCGAAAATGAAGGATAAACCTCCGTTTCGTGCCAATGCAATTGCCAGACCGTCATCGGATACCGCTTGCATGACGGCAGAGACGAAGGGTATGTTCAATTGTATTTTTGAAGTTTCACCCTGTCGGAATTTAACAACCGGAGTCTTCAGGGAAACATTGTCGGGAGTACACTCTTTGGTGGTGAGTGAGGGAATTAACAGATATTCTCCAAATGTACGCGATACTTCTTTAATGTAATGAGCCATATTGTGGATTTTTAAAAATTGAGCGAAATTACTCAATTCCGCATAAAAACCCAAGAGCGATCCATTATTTTTTTTATTTCCTGGAATCCGAAAACGGAACCCAGAAAACGGTAGTTTATTTTTTCGCTTTGAGAATCTGGTCGACAATCGGCGTAATGTCCTGATTTTTATGAATACGCATCGGTTTTACGCCTGCATCTTCCGCGCACTTCATGTCTTTGGCACTGTCCCCGATAAACCAGGAGCGCTTTCGGTCGATGTGGAATTCTTCGATAGCCAGATTCACCATATAGGGCGACGGTTTCCGGCATACGCAGGTTTTGACGCTCTCATGGTGGGGACAATAATAAATCTTGGTAATTGTCACTCCGTGGGCGGCCAGTTCCGTACACATCTTCTCATGTACTTTCATCATATCTTCCCGGGTGTAAATGCCTTTCGCGATACCGCCCTGGTTGGTGATGACAATCAAAAGGTAGCCGGCGTCCTGCAGACGTTTCAGTCCTTCGATTACTCCGGGATTAAAGACGAAATCTTCCGGTTTGTAAATGTAATAATGTCCTTCGTCCGAATTGATGGTTCCGTCCCGATCTAAAAAAACGGCTTTCTGAAGAGCCTGTGACGAAGTTGAAGAGTTATTTTTCTTATTCATAGGTTTTCGTTTAATGCATGATTTTAAATATTAACTCTTTGAGCAATTCTCCTTCGGAAATATTGGCATTGCCGACTCCTTTGGATTTCAGATCGTATTCCCGCAAAAGGGAAATGGTCGTGGCACACTTCATGGCATTATAGATTTTACTGCCGTCGAGGTAATCTTTCATGAAAAAAGGATGGATGCCCAATAGTTTGGCCATTTCCTGTGTATTGGGAGTTGTCTTTTTCTGATAGTGATAGGTCAATAAATTCAGAAAATAACGAAACAGGGTTGCGATTGTCAATACCAGGGGGTTGTTTTTCGGATTGGCTTCGAAATAATTGACGATCTGATTGGCTTTGAGATGATCTTTTCGGATCAGGGCATTCAACAGTTCAAAACTGTTAAAATCTTTGCTGATACCGGTATGTTCTTCTACCAATGTCTCCTGAATTTCTCCTCCAGCAGGTAAAAGCAACACCAGTTTGTCGATTTCATTGGCAATCCGGCTCAAGTCGGTTCCCAAGCTTTCTGCCAGAATTGCGGCCGCTTTGGTAGTGATGCCGTAAGATTTTTCTTTACAATAGGCGATAATCCATTCCGGAACTTTGTTGTCGTACAATTTGGCTGATTCGAAAAAAACACAGTGTGCCGTACTGCTTAATTTCTTGAATACGCCTTTCCGTTTGTCCGGTTTTTTGTTTTTATATGCCAATATAAGTATGGTGGAAGGTTGGTAATGATCGATATACGGCAACAGATTATCGAAATCCCGGATATTTTGGGCTTCCCGGACGATGACTACCTGATGTTCGGACATCATTGGAAAACGGCGGGCTGTATCGGTGACCGTGGTCATGGATACGTCATTGCCATACAGTACGGCTTGGTTGAAGGCTTTTTCCTCTTCCGGCAATACGGTATCTTCCAACAACGAAGTCAAGCTGTCTATAAAGAAGGGCTCTTCCCCGCACAAAAAATAAATTGGCTGGTACTTCCTGGCTTTTATGTCTCTTCTGATCTCTTCAAACGTCATGGTTCAATTATGCACGAAATGTATTTATGCAAAGGTAAGAAAACTTTTCACCTTTTGTTTTCTGCAATGATTTTTTGTACGATTTCTTCGATCTCAGCATCTTCTCCCGAAGGATCGTAAGCTGCTTTTAGATTGTGTCCGAAAATCAGTGCGATGGATTGCCAGAAATAGGCATTGATCGCACCTCTGTATTCCTGAATATGGGAAAAGGAGGTGTGATGGGTTTCCCGATAGATCAAGCGGATCAGTATTCTTCCCTGAGTGATGCTGAGTTTCATCAGAGGAGCCTTGAAGGTTTTCATGAGCTGATTATACTCTTCCCTGATGATTTTTTTCCGGTCGGATTCCCGGGAAACGGTGGCCAGCTTTTGTTCGATTTCACGGACCTTGTCTGCGGCAAGCAGCGCATAGGGATATACTTTCCGCACATTATATTCCAGACGGGTTTGTCTGCGATATTGCCGTTGAATCCAGTTGTTGCTTTTGCCTTTGCGTTTCACGACCACCTCTTCCAGCCAGACATGCGGGATCGTATCTCCCTGGCAGATGATCGTCCGGAGGACTTCTTTCTTTTGGGCAGTCAGGTTATTTATGCAAAATATGAAAAGTATCAGCACGAATATTCTCGGCATCACAAAATAATTTAGTAATTTTGGCCTGTAAAAATACGAATAATTGTGGACGAACAATTTCAAGATTTATTTAAAATAAGACGAAATCGAAAAAAAATAGAGATCGGAAATATTTTGATTGCCGAACCTTTTCTGCAAGGAAAATACTTCTCACGCTCTGTTATTTTTATGGTCGAACACGATGCAAAAGGGAGTATAGGCTTTGTGCTGAATAAGCCGATGGTTTATACGACCTCGGAACTGGTGACTGAATTGGCCGGTTTGGAATATCCGGTATATATCGGTGGACCTGTCGAACAAAATCAGTTGTATTATCTTCATACGCACGAGGAAGTGGATGGAACTTTGCCGGTTGTCCCCGGTATTTTCTGGGGTGGTGATTTCCTAAAATTGACCGATATGTTGCGAAAGGGAGAGATACGACCGGGAGAGATCCGTTTTTTTGCTGGTTATAGCGGCTGGGGAGCCAGGCAGTTGGAGAGGGAACTGGAAGAAAATACCTGGATGGTCGGTGATATTACTCCAAAACGTTTTTTTGAATTTCCCGATAAACATTTCTGGGAAACTTCCATGAGCGAATTGGGGGGACGTTACCGCATTTGGGCGAATTTTCCGAAAGATCCGGTCATGAATTAGTTCTTTGAAGAATATTCAAATAGTAGGCCGTTCTATCGCTGTCCCTTTGGGGAAAGAGGAAAGTCCGGGCAACACAGGGCACCATACTTCTTAACGGGAAGATGTTCGTGAGAGCATAGTAACGTAACAGAAAAGAACCGTTTCGCGGAAATCTGTTTTCTGTCGGAATAAGGGTGAAAAGGTGGGGTAAGAGCCCACCGGTATTGCAGGTGACTGCGGTAGCCGTACGTCTTATGGGTTGCAAGGCCATGTATACCGGCGCATTTGATCGGCCCGATCAATGCCGGGGGGTAGGCTGCTAGAGCTGCAGAGTGATTTGCAGAGTAGATAAATGATAGAAACCGCAAGGTACAGAACCCGGCTTACAGGCCTACTATTTTTTTATATAAAAACTCAAAATGTATGAAATCGATACGAGAAATTTACAATATGGGATACGGTCCCTCATCCAGTCATACGATGGGGCCCAGTCGTGCGGCCGGGATGTTTTTGGAAAAACATCCCGAGGCGGAAAAATTCAAAGTGACTCTGTATGGAAGTCTGGCATTGACCGGAAGAGGCCATGGAACAGACAGTGCCATTCAAAAAGTGATCGACCGGCCGGATGCAGTGGAAATTGTCTGGAAACCGGATCTCTTTTTGCCCAGACATCCCAATGGCATGTTGTTCGAAGCATATTCCCAAGGGAATCTGATTGACAGTTGGGAGGTATACAGTGTCGGCGGTGGCGCCCTTTGGGATGAAAAAGGGACATTTGATGGCGGCAATCTGTATCCGAAGACAAGCATGGCAGAGGTCATGAAATGGTGTTTGGATGAAGGTTGTACCTTTGTCGATTATGTGGAAAAATACGAAGGACATGAAATTTTTGATTATTTAGAGGAGGTTTGGCTGCAGATGCAGCAATCTGTCGAGAGAGGACTGGTGACCGAAGGGGTACTTCCCGGAGCTCTGAAATTGGCTCGTAAAGCCAGTTCTTACAATATAAAGGCTTTGCAATCGTCCGGATCATCCCGTCCCATGGGAATGCTTTTTGCTGCCGCCCTGGCGGTATCGGAGGAAAATGCCGGCGGCGGGAAAGTCGTTACAGCACCTACTTGTGGAGCTTCCGGTGTATTGCCGGCTCTGATGTATTTTATGAAGCACGACCAGAAAATGCCGGATTACCGGATTATCCGCGGTTTGGCCACGGCCGGTCTGATCGGGAACATTGTCAAAAGCAACGGATCCATTTCGGGGGCCGAGGTCGGCTGTCAGGGAGAATTGGGAACGGCTTGTGCCATGGCTGCCGGGGCTGCTGCCCAGATCTGGGGGGGAACCCCTCGGCAAATCGAATATGCGGCGGAAATGGGATTCGAGCATAATCTGGGGTTGACGTGCGACCCCGTTATGGGATATGTACAGATTCCCTGCATAGAACGCAATGCCTTTGTTGCTCAGAAAGCCCGGGAAGCCGCTTTGTATGCATTGTATTCCGACGGTCGGCACATGGTGTCTTTCGATGAAGTGGTAAAAACCATGATGGAAACAGGCCGGGATATGCAGGCCAAATACCGGGAAACCAGTTTGGGAGGATTGGCACACGTATGCATGAAAGAACTGAGTCATCAGGCTTCCCAAAATGAAAAGTAGAATGCAACCAAAACCATGAACGTCAGTTCGTGTAACAGATGCTAAAATTATTTTGAGATGGATAGAGTTAAACTAAAAGTTTTGGGGCTGTCGTACAGCATGTCGCAGGCCGGTGCATACGCCCTTATCTTGGCGGATGAACAGGATACCTATCGGATACCGATTGTCATCGGTATGCCTGAAGCCCAATCGATTGCTATTCAACTTGAAAAAATGCAAACCCAGCGTCCCTTGACCCATGATCTGATTAAAAAATTAATCGATGCCCTGCAGGCCGAATTGAAGGAGGTATACATATACCGTCTGGATGCAGGTATTTTTTATGCGGAACTACTTTTTCAAACTGAAAGACAATCGATACGTATCGATTCCCGGACTTCGGATGCCATTGCATTGGCTTTGCGTTGTCATTGTCCCATTTACACCACTCCGGAGATTGTCGAGAAAGCCGGAATTGCCGTCGGATCGACTTCTTCAGAGAACCGGCCGACAGAAAAAGACAGCGAGTCTGTGCCTGCTTATACCGTTCAGGAATTGATGAAAATGCTCGATGAGGCAGTGCGTAAAGAGGAGTATGAGAAGGCTTCACAGATCAGAGATTTGTTAAAAAACATGGGGAAATAAATCCTTTTTTATACATTTGCATAAGAAATAAAACTACACAGGTAATATAATTGATTATGAACAGCATTAGGTTTGATTACAGTAAAATCTGTCAGTTCGTGAGTAAAGAGGAGATGGAAAGTCTGTTTCCTCAGGCTCAGCAGGCTCTGAAAAGTTTGAAAGACGGAACTGCTAAAGGAAATGATTTCCTGGGATGGTTGGATTTACCGATTGAAATCACTACCGAACAATTACAGGATATCGAAAAAACGGCGGCCGCATTGAGAGCGCGTACTCAGGTGGTGGTAGTCATCGGGATCGGTGGCTCGTATCTGGGTGCACGGGCCGTTATTGAGGCGCTGGCCGATAGTTTTCACAACTACGAACCGAATGGAATGAAAGTGATTTTTGCCGGTCATAATATCGGTGAGGATTATTACCATGAATTGTTGCATTATCTGCAGGACAAGGAATTTGGTATTTGCGTTATTTCCAAGTCGGGAACTACCACTGAACCGGCCATTGCATTCCGTCTGTTGAAAGAATTGTTGGAATCCAGAGTAGGCAAGGAGGAAGCCCGGAAACGGATCGTTGCCATTACCGATGCCGCGAAAGGGGCGTTGCGGACCTTGGCAGATCAGGAGGGATACAAAACTTTTGTGATTCCTGATAACGTGGGAGGACGTTTTTCTGTATTGACGCCGGTGGGATTATTGCCGATTGCCATTGCCGGGTTTGATATTCGGGAATTGGTAAAAGGGGCGGTGGAAATGCGAGAGCTCTGTCTCAACCATGACCGCAGCCTGGCGGCAGAGTATGCCGTTGCCCGTACCGCTCTTTACCGGAAAGGATATGCTGTGGAATTATTGGCTAATTTCAATCCGAAATTGCACTATATTACGGAATGGTGGAAACAGCTGTACGGAGAGAGTGAAGGGAAAGAAAACAAAGGTATTTTTCCGGCAGGGGTTGATTTTACGACCGATTTGCATTCTATGGGACAATATATTCAGCAGGGAGTCCGGATGTTGATGGAAACGGTGGTTTCCGTTGAATCTCCCCACTATAAGGTTGAAATTCCTGCAGATGAAGCCAATCTGGACAAACTGAATTTTCTGGCCGGGAAACGGGTGGATGAAGTCAATAAAATGGCTGAATTGGGTACACAGATTGCTCATGTCGATGGCGGTGTTCCCAATATGAAGGTAGTCATGCCGGCTTTGACCGCATTGTATATCGGTCAGTTGTTCTATTTCTTTGAGTTGGCGTGTGGCATTTCCGGATGTATGTTGGGAGTGAATCCTTTTGACCAACCGGGAGTAGAAGCCTATAAAAACAATATGTTTGCCTTGTTGGACAAACCGGGATATGAAGAGGCTTCCAAAGCAATCAAAGCCAGATTGTAAAAAATTGAAATTATAACAAAATGAGGGGACGCAGTGAAGAAACCGCGTCCCCTCATTTTGTTTATTCCCGTGATTTTCTTTAAATTTGTCGCCGCACAATAACAATAAATTAAATACTATGAGAACTATTGCGATCCTGTGTGGCGGAGGCCCCGCACCGGGAATTAATACAGTTGTGGCAACTGTAACCAAAGTTTTTTTGAATGACGGTTATCGGGTATTGGCTGTCCATGAAGGATATAAAGGTTTGTTTGCCGAACATCCGGAAGTGGAAGAGCTGACCTACGACAAAGCAGATCAGATTTATTGTCGGGGTGGTTCCGCCATCAAAATGAGTCGTTTTAAACCTCGGGATGAAGATTTTACTACCAATTTGTTTGTGAAGGAAGGCATCGAACTGCTGGTGACAATCGGTGGTGATGACACGGCCTCTACAGCCAACCGGCTGACTAAATATTTGGCCGCTCATCAGATCAATATTCGAAACATTCATGTTCCGAAAACCATCGATAATGATCTGCCTTTGCCGGAGGGTATCCCGACCTTTGGTTTTACCTCTGCCAAAGAAATGGGAGTGACAATCGGGAAAGTGGTCAAAGCGGAAGCTTCAACCACGCAAAACTGGTATTTGCTGATGTCGATGGGACGGGAAGCCGGTCACTTGGCTTTTGAGATCGGTAAAGGCATTCATGCTTCTATGATCATTATTCCGGAGATGTTCAACAAAACACAGATCACCATCGACAAAGTCATCCGTTTGATTATCTCTTCCATGATCAAGCGACGGATTGTAGGACAGAAATTTGGGGTAGCCGTTGTCAGTGAAGGTATTTTTCATTTCTTGAAGGACGAAGACATTGCTTCCTCCGGTATTACGTTCGATTATGATGCTCATGGGCATCCCGAATTATCAGAGGTGAGCAAAGCACATGTCATCACCAAGATTCTGAAAACGCGCTTGAAAGAACTGGGATTGGGCATTATCTGCCGCCCGGTAGAAGTGGGGTATTCTTTGCGTTGTGTCGATCCGGCCGCTTTTGATTTGACTTATTGCACCACCTTGGGGATCGGAGTGAAAAAACTTTATGATGAAGGACATACCGGATGTATGGTGGCTGTTAATCTGGAAGAAGAGGTAATTCCTGTATACCTGAAAGATGTGGAAGACGAACAGGGGAAAATCCGGACCCGTCTGGTGAATATTGAAAAAGAGGTCGTTCGTCAGACTTTTGCGGAAAATATGTATTATTTAACGGCCCAGGATCGGGAACGGGCCCGTGAATGGCTGAGCGATCCAGAGATGTTCGAGTATGACAAAATCTTGAACCGTTGAAAGCACGGTAAATATAAAAGGACAGCGGAGAATAACATGTGAAGTGATTCCGCTGTTTTTTATGGTTATTTGCTATGGAGGATAGGAATTTTGTAGATCAATCCCAAGGAGAATCCTCGGGGATGTTCATTGATTGTCTGGAATTTTTCTCCCAGGGAGGAACAGGAATATCGTTTTCCCCGGAATAAGGCAAAGAATCGCAGGTTTTCCTTCATGGGATAATATTCGATGCCGCCTTGGTATCCCCAACAGGTCCGGTATTTTCCCGATTCCATGGATTCATATGCCCGATGGATGCCCATTGTTTCATACATGCCTTTGACAAAAAGGTTCCATTTGGGAAAAAGCCTGTAATTCAAGCGGCTGACCAGCGAAAGGTATTCGCAGTGCTGGACGCGGACCGTTTCTTCCGATTGGCAGATCAGCTGGGACATGAGTCCCAGTTTGTCGATATCTTCGACCGAATACATGGCATCCAGATACATGTTGAATCTTTCCTGTACCCAGGCGGCTGCTAAAGCCAGAAAATAAACGTTTTGTTTTTTCCCCTCGTGAAAAATAGAAAAAGAACAGCGGGTCAGAAAACGCTGCTCGGCAAAACTGCCGTTCCAGTTCAGGGTGTAACCGAGCGGAACTTTGGCCGGCCGTACCGTTTCCGGGAGAGTTCCGTAAGTATCGGCTGCCAGTCCGGAGCGTCCGTCTACGATTTGGAGACGGAGTTCCTGATTGGGTGTAAACCACCAGGAAAGGTTGGCTCCAACCAAAAAACAGGTGATAGCATTACCCAGGTCTGAATATTCATATACCTCGGCCGGACTGGCATCGTATTCAAAACCGCCGAAATCAGCGTATTGTTTTCCGATAAAGGAAGATAAACGGGGGGTAAGCCGAAACCCGAGACCGAGACAATCGATCGAAGAAGGCATGTTGTCCATTTGTCCGGGTGCATTGCTCCGATTGAGATGTTGCAACCATTTGTAATAAATGCGGTCGGTAATGTCACCACTGACTTCCAAACGCAGATAATCGACCCGAAACATCGATTGGGCTTCCGTGGTCCCGGCAAGAGTGTGGTGGAAAGCCATTCTCGTATTCAAATCGACCTGAGGCAAACGATTGTATTGCTGGAATGCAGAAAATTTTTCAGACAAGGTTTGTCTGGGTAAAGTATCTGACGACGGAGAGGCATGTAAAGAAAAGCTTCCCCATAAAGAAAGCCCCAACAGCCAGTAAAATCGGAGGTGATTCATATTTTTTTACATTCACGGTTAATAGGCCGCAAAAGTAATATAAATGAATCAATGTAACAACTATCGTATTCAGGATTCTTTGAGTGGAATATAAATGATTGATTCTGAATACGATGTATGTTTGTTTTTAAAATAACGGCAACTGATAGACCAGGCCCAGTTCTATCCGTTGCGGATGACTGTTTCCGACGCCGAATACCTTGGCTTTGTCTGTATATTCATAGGAACGTCCGATATAATTCAGAAAAAAATGAAGGTTTTGTTTCATGGGGTAATATTCTATTCCGCCCAAATATCCCCAGGCTGTTCTGTACTTGCCTTTTTCAAGCAATTCCGTCTGCTTTTCGACAGAAGCTGTTTCATACATGCCTTTGACAAAAAGATTCCATTTCGGGAATATCCGGTAGTTGAGATGAAGCACCAGTGACAGATAACGGCAATCCATGGCTCGGGTATCGTATCCGTCTGTTGCGGTAATCTCCGTAATCAGTCCAGTTCTGTCCAGATCTTCTTTGGAATACATGAAATCCAGAAACCCCAGGAATCGATTCAAATTCAGTTCTGTACCCAGGGCATAATAATACCAGTTTTTCTTTTGGGCTTCGTGGAAAATGGAGGCGGACCAGCGGGTCTTCAATCGGTTCTCCCACAGACTGCCATTCCAGTTGAGGGTATATCCCAAAGGTACTTCGGCAGCCTCGACTCCGGCAGCGACTTTCCCGTACATGTCTTGAAAAGAGCCATTTCTGGAATCGACCACTTGAAAGTGGAAATCGTTCTTTTCGTTGAGTCGGTAAGAAAAATCTACGCCGGTCAAAAAATTGCTCATATATTCTATCATGTCGCAATATTGATATACTTCAATGGGATTCAAATCGAATTCAAAACCACCGAAAGCGGTACATTGTTTTCCCGCCAATATGGAAAAACGCGGGGTAATACGGAAACCTACTGCCGCATAATCGATGGAAGAGGGCAGATTGTCCAATGTCTGTGCCTGATTGCTCCGATTGAGGCGTTGGCGATAACGGTAATAGATCCGGTCTGTAATTTGTCCTTTGGCCTCGATTCGAAGCTGGTTCATCCGAAAGGCGGCTTTTGTTTCCGCATCGTTATGAAGATATGCGTTGAAAGAGCCTTGCATATTCAAATAGAGATGGAAGGCATCTGTCTTTTTCTTCAACTGTGTAACTTTTTGCCACAGGGATACCATCTGATTGTCGGGAGTGGAAGAGGTGTCTGAGACCTGGGCATAGGTCAGGGAGCTAACGAACAGTGACCCACAGCACCATAAGATTATCTTTTTCATATTTGCAATTAATAGGTGTCGAAATAATGTTGAATGACTTGTGGATCTTGGGTCAGTGTCAATGCCAGCATCAGGAGAATGCGGGATTTCTGTGGATTCAATTCCTGAGAGGCAATGAAACCGTATCGGGCATCATCGACTTCGGCATCGGGAGTGGTCGGTCCGGTAGGAACACGGCTGGAACGTACAATCCGGATGCCCTGTTTGCTGGCTTCAGCCAATTTGTCAAACAGGTTGACGTGGATATTCCCGTTACCGACGCCGGCATGGACAATTCCCTGGTAATGATTGGCAATCAAGGCCTCCAGCGCATCGGGCTCTACCTGGGAATAACCGTAGATAATACCGACTTTCGGCAATTTATTCAAATGGGTCACATCAAATACCGATTGTGTCGTATGAAGTTTATCGGTCGATTGATTGTAATGGACTTTTCCATTGAATACATATCCCAAGGCGCCGGAATTGGGTGCCTGGAATGCCTGTACCTGGATGGTATTCATTTTAGTTGCAGCATGAGCTCCCAATATGCTGCCGTTCATGACTATCAGGACTCCTCGTCCGGCAGATTCAGGGGCACCGGCAGTAATAACCGCATTATACAGATTCAGCGGTCCGTCGGCACTCAGAGAAGTGGAAGGGCGCATGGCACCGACCAAGACTACCGGTTTGCTGCTTTTTACCGTCAAATTCAGAAAGAATGCCGTTTCCTCCATGGTATCCGTTCCGTGGGTAATGACAACCCCATCCACCTCTTCACGGGCAAGCAGCATGTTCAGATAGTGGGCCAATTTCAACCAGACATCGTCGGACATGTCCTGAGAACCGATTTTAACAATTTGCTCGCCAGTAATGCTGGCGATCTTCTTCAATTCCGGAACGGCAGCTATCAGCTCTTCAATGGCAACCTGTCCGGCAGTGTAACTGCTGCCGGTTGTCGTGGTTCCTGTCCCTGCAATTGTACCGCCTGTTGCCAGAATATGAATGTTCGGCAATTCCTGGGCCTGGCTTTCCAACTGTATGCATAGACAGAGCGCTGCCCATAAAAAGATCAATTTAAATGTTCTCATATGATTTAAGTTTAAAATATTGGAATGCTTAGAAAATAAACTGAACCATGATCAAACCGGTGATGACTGAGGTCAAGGCGGCGATCAGACCAGGCATCATGAAAGAGTGGTTCAGCACATATTTGCCGATACGGGTCGTTCCGGTTCGGTCGAAATTAATGGCTGCAACAACGGTCGGATAATTGGGAATAAAAAAGTAACCGTTGACAGCCGGAAACATGGCAATCAACAGAAAAGGTGATATCCCCAGTGCTATCCCCAGCGGCATAAAGGCCCGTACGGTAGCTGCCTGACTATATAAAAGAATCGACATGATGAACAACGCGATTCCGAATAGCCAGGGCATTTGGGTAACAATGCCTTCGATCGCACCTTTCAGTTCCGTCATATTGCCTTGTAAAAAAGTGTCGCCCATCCAGGCAATACCGAAAATGGCGACGACCGCCTGCATGCCGGCAGAGAAAACACTTCCCTGGGCGGCTTTGATTCCGTTGGCCCGGGTAAACAATAAAATCAGCGCAGCAGCTGACAGCATCAATATTTCAATGATGGAGGCCATACCAACCTGAACTGGATGTCCGTCAATCAGATGTGTGGGACGCAGATGGTCAAAAGAACCGAAAATTACAATACATACGGTAGCAATTACAAAAATCAGTACAGACCACAAGGCTCTTTTGTGGTCTGTTACATCTTTCAATTCATAGTGAGAGGTGTCGAGCAGCCCTTCTTTTAAACGTCGCTGATATTCGGGATCTTCTGTTAGTTCTTTACCTACTTTCAAGGAATAAAGGGCTCCTAAAAAAACACCCAACAGGGTAGAAGGAATAGTTATGATCAAGATGTCTATCAAAGAAATTTCAAAATCACCTAATAAGCCGAGCAAGGCAACTGTAGCGGCAGAAATGGGACTGGCCGTAATGGCCTGTTGAGAGGCAATGACTGCGATCCCCAAAGGACGTTCCGGACGAATTTTTGTTTCCCGGGCCACTTCCGCGATGACAGGAAGAACAGAATAGGCCACATGTCCCGTCCCCGCTACAAAAGAAAAGAAATAAGTAACCAAAGGACTTAATAAAGTGACTTGGGAGGGGCGTTTGCGCAGAAGATGTTCTGCCCCCCGAACCATTAAATCCAGTCCGCCGGCAGCTTGCATACAGGCGGCTGCCGTAATGACGGCCACGATCATCAGCATCACATCGATCGGTGGAGCCGTCGGTTGGAGCCCAAATACAAAGGTCAAAATCCCCAGACCGATTCCTCCCATTACTCCCAGACCAATTCCCCCCAGACGGGCTCCGACAATGATCGCTGTCAATACAAAGACAAATTGTAATAGCATCTCTTTTTATTTTATAACGATTGTACTGAAATCGGATTAAAAGGTTTCATTTTCATGTATATATCTTCTTTTTTTTCTTGTAGGATTCAAAAAAGATTGCCATATTTGCGGTCGTTTTGTGAATGGATGGGAAAAATCTTTTTATATTAAAAACAATTGAGAATGAGAACATTAAGTAAATTGAAACTAATGGTTGTTGCAACCATTTTAACTTTTGGAATGAGTTCCTGTTTGAAAACTGAGAATTCGTTTGTCATTTATCCTGCACTGGCGTACGTTTTGCAGAATGCAAACGATGAATATCAACTGCAAATTCAGATTTACGGTAATGAACCGATTGCTTCAGCAAATGCCACCTTCGACAGTAAAACTTATTCATTTTCAGCAGTAAGTGGTTCTCAGAACTATTACATGCGGTTGAATCCCAGTTACGCTCTTCCATTGGATAGCATTGCCGGAGGTATCTGTCAAATAACCGCTTCAAATGCCGAAGGAGAAACTGCGGTTAGTCAAATAGAATTTCGCAGTACCGAAAAGGTAATAGGAGAAGTTACCTTAACAGAATTGTCATACGATGGAGATGCCAACAGTGTGACAGCTACCTGGGAAAAAGTGGAAAATGCGGAGCAGTATTATTTATTATTCCGGGAAAGAAGTTCTTCCTATTTGGAGGAAAACATGTGGATACCTTACTCTGAAGTGAGATACAGCGATAAGGATGGCAATTTAACCACCACTCTTTCTATTCCTTTGACCAAAGACGTTAATTACGAAATAGCCATTGGAGCCACAAATGGAACGACCTTGAGAGTTTCTGACCGGATTTTACGGGTAGTAGGAGGGACTGATACTTCTATTAATTAATTGATTGTAAACAAGAAGATACAGCGCATGTGCGGAATTACCGTACATGCGTTTTTATTTTGTCGTATATAAAAAGAATCCCACTTTATTCTTTTCTTTCAGAAAGTAAAAAGTGGGATTCTTAGAAATAAACCAGCGATATTAGTTTTTGCTCAGTCGAACCGTATCCATGGCAATGACGAGTTCTTCGTCGGTAGTAATAGTCATGACAGTGGTTTTAGCATCAGCTGTGCTGATAATGGCATCGGTACTGCGAACCTTATTTTTTTGTTCGTCGATGCGGATACCCAGATAATCCATGTCCTTACAGCTTTCTCTCCGAACGATGTCGTCATTTTCTCCGATTCCTCCGGTGAAGATAACCAGATCAACTCCGTTCAATACTGCTGCATAGGCACCGATGTATTTCTTTACATTATAACAGAATACATCCAGAGCTAATGCAGCCCGGGCATTGCCCTGTTCCATGGCAGCCTGCAATTCGCGGAAATCCGAAGATACTCCGGAGATTCCCTGGACACCTGATTTTTTATTGACCAGGGTATTGGCTTTCGCCAGATCCAAACCTTCCTTCTCGGCAATGTATAACAAAGCACCCAAGTCCAGGTCTCCAGCCCGTGTACCCATCACCAATCCGGCAACCGGTGTAAATCCCATAGACGTATCTACCGATTTGCCTTTGTCGATAGCACTGATCGAAGCACCATTCCCCAAATGACAGGTAATGATTTTCTTCTGGGTGATGTCCCAACCTAAAATACGACACGCCTTTTCTGCCACAAATTTGTGGGAAGTACCGTGGAATCCGTATCTCCGCACCCCATATTCTTCGTAATATTCGTAAGGGATGCCATAAATATAGGCTTTCTTCGGTAAAGTTTGGTGGAAAGAAGTATCGAATACCGCTACTTGAGGTACTGCAGGAAGCAGTTTTTCCATGGTTTCGATACCTTTCAGATTGGCAGGATTGTGCAAAGGAGCGATTTCTCCCAGTGCTCTGATTTTTGTCTTGGCTTCCTGATCGATTTTCACACTCTCTGAGAAATATTCCCCGCCGTGAGCTACCCGATGACCTACGGCATCGATTTCCTGCAGGGACTTCAAAACTCCGTAATTCGGGTCGATCAGCGCTTTCAGAATTAAATCCATACCGACACTGTGATCTACGATCGGTTGTTCTATGACCACTTTGTCTTTACCTGTCGGTTTATATGTGAAGCTACCGTATGTCAGGCCGATTTTTTCTACGATTCCCTTGGCCAGTACAACGGGTTCTCCATCCATGTTCAACAGCTGATATTTGATGGATGAACTTCCACAGTTGAGGACTAATACATTCATGTTTCGTATTTTTTAGGTTACTTATAATGGGATTAGTTTAAACCTGCGGCCTGGTTGACTGTAATGGCAACCAAATTGACAATGTCGCTGACGGAACATCCTCTTGACAAGTCGTTAATCGGAGCTGCCATACCTTGAAGAACAGGACCTACGGCTTCGATACCGGCGATCCGTTGTACCAGTTTATAACTGATATTTCCTACTTCCAGACTCGGGAAGATCAATACATTGGCTTTTCCGGCCACCGGACTGCCCGGTGCTTTGCTAGCACCCACGGACGGAACCAGAGCGGCATCGGCTTGCATTTCGCCGTCAATCATTACATCCGGAGCCATCTGTTTCGCCAATTCGGTGGCTTTTACTACTTTATCCACCAATTCATTTTTGGCAGAACCTTTGGTAGAGAAACTCAGCATGGCTACACGAGGCTCTATTTTGGCGATAGCACGGGCCGTTGCAGCGGTAGATACGGCAATTTGAGCCAATTCCTCTGCGGTCGGATTGGGAAGTACAGCACAGTCTGCACATACGATCAAACCATTTTCCCCGTATTCCGGTTTATTGGTTAACAGCAGGAATGCTCCTGAAACCACAGAAATACCGGGTAAGGTTTTTACAATCTGCAAAGCCGGACGCAATACATCTCCGGTGGCATTCTTGGCACCGGCCACTTCTCCGTCAGCATCACCGCTTTTGATCATCAAAGTTGCCAAATATAATGGATCGGTCACCAGTTTCATCGCCTGTTCTTTGGTCATTCCTTTGCTTTTGCGCAATTCAACCAATAAATCCGCATATTGTTCTTTTTTGTCGTGAGATTCCGGATCGATAATGGTAGCCTTGGCGATGTTGTTCAATTGGTGTTTTTTCGCTAAATCCTGAATTTCTGCCGGTTTCCCGATCAGAATGATTTTGGCGATACCTTCACCTATGATCTGGTCTGCTGCCTGAATCGTACGTTCTTCAGTACCTTCCGGCAGTACAATGGTTTTGCACTGTTTCTTGGCGTTTTCTTTGATTTGTTCTAAAAGTTTCATGGCATTGAATTTTTAAACTCAGTTTCCTTAAACGTTTGCAAAAGTAGGAATAAATAACCAGAAAAAGAGCTGATCTATCGATATTTCTTTTTTATGATTTACATGAATAAAGTTTTTTCAACTCTATTTCTCAAATATTTTTACTACTGTTGCAGATTTATTTACCTGAGCGATAAGTTTTTGCATAAAGGTTAAAAATATGAAACGAATCCTTTATCCGTTTTTTTGATTTTATGGACTGTTTGTGTGCTCTATGCTCAGGAGAATTTTCCGTGTCAGGGTATTACGACGACCGTACTGAACGTGCGTTCCGGTCCAGGCGTGGGATATCAGCGGAAAGCACAGCTTCAGAGCGGTACGCATGTAATTGTTCAGGAAAGGATCGACAAAGACTGGGTAAAAATAAAATACGATTCAAAAGAAGGGTTTGTCAATTCCAATTATCTGAAATTTTCACCTTTGTCGTCTTCAACGGTGGATACTTCCAGTTCCTCCGGTTCACATCGATTCCCATTGACCATCGGAAAAATTTTGTGGTTCCTAATTTCATGGGGAATTAAACTGTGTATTTGTTATTGGATTTTCAGATTACTTGTCAGAATTTTCTTTTTCATTGCCCGTTGTTTAACAGTCTTATTTCAATTGTTCAGTCTGCCGTTTTTCCTATTGAATACTTTACAGCGGTATCTGGCAAAGCCATGGATATTTTTTTTCAAACGAAACAGGTACAGCAATGATACAAACGAAAGGCTGCGTACCGTATTTTCTTTCTTGAAAATTCCCCTGTACATTGCCTTGACTCCGCTTCGGCTGCTTAATGCTTTGTTTTTTAACCTGGCAGTGCATTGTACATTTGAAATGTTCAACTATGTCATGGAGGTCATCTATCCTTCAAGTGAGAGAGAAGGGAACGGCAGTTTTATAAAATGGCCGGCAATGCTTCCCTGGCGCATCATCAAATATCCCCTCTGGCACGGTGCACTGACAATGATAGAGAGCCTGTTTTGGACAGCCGTGGATATATTTCTGCCGACCCTGACATTATTTCATGGGACGACGACAGCGGCAGCCGATTGCATTGTGGCAAGTCCGGGACGGGGAAAATACCGTTATGGAGATGTGGGTATTTGGCGGGTTGGGGGAGGAAACTATGCTGGAGACGGGATCTATTTTGCTCCTGCCCGCAGTACGGCAGAGCATTATTCCGGCGGAGAGTCTCTGATCATTTGTCGGGTGACATTGGGTAGTACCATCGACTTGGGATTAGCTCCCTATCATATTTTCCAGGCGTGCGGTCATCCGAATGCGCACAGGGCAACTCAATGGGGGTTTGGAAAATCATTTTGTAACAGGTGAATGGTGGCGTTCTGACGAGTGTTGGTGGGAATACTGCATGTATGACTGGCAAAATCGTTATAACTTCAGTTGGCGTATACGTCCACTTTACGTAATCAGTCTCGATGACAGGAATATCCAGCGCATTCATGGCGGCATGTGTCATTGGCTTTTCCGTCGGATGGTCATTCGGGATATTGTGGATTCTATTGCGCGGATTCCTGCAAAATTTCGTTAACTTTGTCCGGGTTATAAAAAGAAGATATTATGGACCAACCTGTGACTTTAAACGAGCACAACAAACAGGAATATCCGCCGATGCACACCGTTGAGCATATTTTGAATCAGACCATGATTCGGATGTTCGGTTGTGAACGCTCGAAAAATACACATATTGAACGGAAAAAATCAAAATGTGATTACCACCTGGAAACAGAACCGACGCCTGAAATGATCGCAGAGATCGAAAAAAGAGTGAATGAAGTCATTCAACAAAATCTGCCGGTTTCGGTTTGTCTTGTCAATCGGGAAGAAGTGCCGGCTGGCGTTGATTTAAGTAAGTTACCGGAAGATGTCAGTCAGACCTTGCGCATTGTAAGAATAGGGGAATATGACACTTGTGCCTGCATCGGCCAACATGTGGCAACAACGGCTGAAATCGGTCGCTTTAAGATTATTTCCTGGGATTATGAGGCTAATCGTTTGCGGTTACGATTTAAATTGGAATCGTAATTTTCAATTGTTTCCGGTATTCTGTCGGGGAAATGCCGCTTTGACGTTTGAAAAATTTCGTAAAGGTAGCCTGATCCGGAAAATTGAAATATTCTGCCAATAATTGAATGGACAGGTCGGTCTCGGCCAGGGAATGATATATTTCTCCAAGGAGCTGCCGACTGATCCATTGGGAGGCATTCTTTCCGGATATGTATTTGATGACCCGATTCAGGTATTGAGGGGTGATACATAGCTTAGAAGCATAAAAATAAACGAAATGTTCTTTTTGAATGTATATGTGAAGCAACTGTATGAATTCAAAAAACAGTTGTTTCTGTCGTTTGGTTTCCTGCGAACAGCCAGTGTCTTCTTTATCTTCTTGTAAAAAAGCATTGGCTATTTCCATAAAAAATATCCAAAGATTGCATTTCAACATTTCTTCCTGAAAACAATGGGTCCGATCTTGAAAAACAATTTCCAGAGAATGCATTTTTTCCATCAGGAGTCGGGTCATTTGATCATTCAGTAACAATATCGGTTCTTCTTTTCTATTCAGAACATAGGTGATCGGGAAAGGTGGATTGTTTTTAAGCAATCCTTGTATAAAGGTTTCAGTAAATAACAATTGGTATGCAGACAGTTCCTCCGAAAAAGTTATTACCTCCAACGGTTGTTCATTGATGATGTCAACGAAACAATTTTTGGTTAACAGATACGGTTTATTGTTGATCTTGACGACCATTTCTCCTTCTAAAATCAGTAAAATCGAATGCATATCCGTCAAGGTAAAGGGGGCTTTTGACAGAGTGACCGGATTCATCTTCCACAAGGCAAATCCATCCGGCAGTACGTGACAATATTCGTTTTTACTTACAAATTCATTAAAATTCATTTGATGGAGATTTTGAGGCTTGTCATTTTGTATAAATATAAAGGCTTCATCATTGCAAGAAAAAACGAATAGACCAATCTCCGTTTTTTCTCTTTTAAAGGATGGGATTCATCGACCAGCGAAAAATTCTACTTCTCTTTGGAAGCGTTTAGTTTTATTCAGAATTGCGTTTCGGGATTGACAAAGATATACCTGAATACAACAAATACTTTTTCAGGTTTAGCTTCGATCTTTGCTTTTCGCAAAACAACCTTTTTAATTATGAGCAATATCAAGGTGTTCGAGAATGTTTCGGTTCGGAAAGCGATCATGATCCAAGTGATTCCTGCCATTGTCAGTATGATATTTATTCTCATATATAATATTGCAGATACTTTTTTTATTGGTCAGACCGGGGATGCATTACAAGTGGCGGCTGTATCGTTGGCAACTCCGGTATATCTTTTGTTTATGGCTATTGGTACCTTGTACGGAATCGGTGGTACATCGGCAATTTCAAGAGCATTAGGTAGAGGTGAATCGGTATATGCGAAGAGTGTCAGTGCCTTTTGTTATTGGGCCTCTCTATTTACTGGAATCGGTTTTATTGTTTTTTTCTATAGTTGTATGGAGTTTATACTAAGCTGGATCGGAGTCAGTTCACAAACAGCAGATTTTACTCGTTTATATTTAGAAACAATTGCATGGGGCGCTCCTTTTGTGTTGATATCCAATTCTTTTAGTAATATTCTTCGGGCAGAAGGGAAATCGGGCAAGGCCATGTTGGGAATGATCATCGGAACCATCATCAACATTATTCTCGATCCACTCTTTATTCTCACCTTGGATAAAGGAATCGAAGGAGCTGCCTGGGCAACCGTTATCGGCAATTTTATTTCCACCGTATATTATTGGTTTCTATTGACAGGAAAAACAACCCGGCTTTCTATAGCATGGAAGGATCTACGAATAAGTTTGCATTTGATCAAAGAAATATTTTCTATCGGATTTCCTGCCGCACTGAACTGTATTTTAATGAGTGTTTCAAATATTGTATTGAATTTATTTTTGATTGACTATGGAGATATACCTGTTGCAGCCATGGGAATTGCCATGAAAGTTTGTATGATAGTTGTTCTGTTACAGATCGGTTTAGGGCAAGGTGTACAGCCTTTACTGGGATATTGTTATGGAGCCAGAAATAAAAAACGTTTTCAGGAAATTATCCGATATACCAATCACTTAGGATTGATCATGGGAATTGTATTGACTGTCATCTGCTACTGTTTTGCAGGAACGATTGTCCTTGCTTCATCGATTCGGAAAGCGTATTCGACTATGGAGTCCGGTTTATTCAGATACTTTTAATTTCAGGACCTTTCATGGGAATATTATTTGTTTATATCAATGCACTTCAGGCTATAGGAGCAGCCACTCCATCCTTGATTCTCTCCTTGAGTAGACAGGGATTTATTTTTCTCCCCTGTTTGGTTCTCTGTAACAGTTTCTTTCATTTAGACGGTTTAGCCATGGCACAACCCATGGCCGATATGTTATCCTGTCTATTGGCTTATTATTTATTTAAACGTTTAAAAACAGCATATAATTAATTGATATAGAATGGAAAAATTATTCATTTTTATTTGGATTACAAGTTTCGTATGGAAACCCGATCCAGTGAGTGGAACGAATCCGGTTGAATCCCTGAAGGCGCTTCCGGAAATAGAGCTGGTAGAAGAACAATACGATTCTGTTTATGGAAAGTATTTCCGTTGTCTGATTCGGCAGCCATACGATCATGATCATCCGGAAGAAGGAACTTTTAATCAGCAGTTTACTCTTTTTTATCGTTCTGATTCACTTCCGGTCGTCTTGGTTACTTGCGGAGGTTCTCTGGATTCTCTGTATTGGACAGAAGCAGCTGATTTATTGAAAGCCAATCAGGTGATGCTGGAAACCCGTTATTGCGGTCGCAGCAAACCTCAGGAAGAGATCCATTGGAATACCTTGACAATGCAGCAAATAGCATCAGATATTCATGCCGTTATCTCCACCTTGAAAAAGGGATTGTTTACCCGCTCCTATTGGGTCTCTACCGGGAGAGGAATAGGAGGAGAAGAAGCCTTGCATCATAAAAGGCATTATCCGGGAGATGTTCAACAAACGATATTGTATAATACACCTTTGTGTTACAATGCTCCGGATAAACGAGTTTCCCGTTATCAGGTCAAAGTAGGGAAACCGGCCAAACTCTTTAATAGCGGAGGGATACGGCTGGGCGCGAATGGCGGCGGTTTTTCTTTTTTTCCGAGTAGTAGTGAACTGAATTACGACATAAAGGATTTTCAGCAATATTGTTTCAATCATCAGGATTCCATGCAAATATTGTTGGAAAAGTATGGCAGGGAGAAAGGTGCATCTTTCCTGCGGGTCGGTTCGCTGCAAAAAGCCTTGCAACTGACTATTCTGGAATATCGTCCGGCTTTTTTTTATAAAACAGTATCAAAAGAACTTATACCTTATGAAGATTATGATAATGTCGAATTTTATTTTGAACATTTGATTTCTGTCTCAGATCCTTTGGTTTTTAGCGACAGCTGTCTGAAACTTCAAGAACCTATCGCTTGGTTGGCATTAAATGAAACGGGTACTTATGAATATTTTATCCGTCCATTCCGAAAATTATTGGACGAAAAGATCTCTGACCATACTTATTTGTATGCGGCGGACATGCCAATTGAGGACATTGCATTTCAGGAAAAAAAAAGCAAAGAAATGCAAAAATGGATACAGCGTGAAGCCAAAGATATCATTTTCATTTACGGTTTATTGGATATCTATTCTGCAGCCCGAGTCAATTTAAAGAAAAATAATTCTTGTACTTTACTGGTAGACTCTAATCAGGGAGCTCTATGTCGGATAGAAAATTTTGATTGGGGTACTTGTAATTACTTGAAAGATCTGATTATTACAGCTTATCGGGAATATCTTCCACCTGGAGAGGAGGAGAAGAGTTTCTGAAGGTGAATTTCTCTATCTCACTTTTTTTGTGTACTTTTATCCCGGAAAAGTAAATAATCGTTTCGACGGTTAAAGTCTAATTAGTTGAAGTAAAATTGTTATTATGAAATTATTAGAAGGAAAAACAGCACTGATTACCGGTGCTTCCAGAGGTATCGGCAAAGCTGTGGCTCTGGCGTTTGCCAAACAGGGTGCAAATATTGCTTTTACCGATTTAAAATATGATGAGAATGCACAGGCGACAGAAAAGGAAATTGCAGCCTGTGGAGTAAAGGCTAAAATGTATGCCTCCAATGCTGCCGATTTTGCTCAAACTGCTGCAACAGTAGAAGAAATTGCCAAAGAATTCGGTCGGATCGACATTTTGGTAAACAATGCCGGTATCACCAAGGATACTTTGTTAATGCGCATGAGTGAAGAACAATGGGACGCGGTTATCAATGTAAACCTGAAATCTGTATTCAATTTTACCAAAGCCGTTTCAGCGATTATGCTTAAACAAAAAAACGGCTCTATCATCAGTATGAGTTCTGTCGTCGGCGTTAGCGGTAATGCCGGACAAGCAAACTATTCCGCATCCAAGGCCGGTATTATCGGTTTTACGAAAAGTGTTGCCAAAGAATTAGGTTCCAGAAATATCCGTGCCAATGCAGTGGCTCCGGGATTTATTATTACTGATATGACTGCTCAATTGCCTGAAGAGGTACGGAAAGAGTGGGCTGCCAAAATTCCCTTGAAAAGAGGCGGTACTCCGGAAGATATCGCCGATGTATGTATTTTCCTGGCATCGGATATGTCCAGATATGTAACCGGACAGGTAATCCATGTTTGTGGAGGTATGAATATGTAATTCAGTCCATACTCTTTCGGGATGGATGTTTGTATCGTCTGACCCGAAAGAGCTGCTTTCGGACTCCTCCTGAATTTCTTTGCCGCGATTACATCTGTATGAATAAAAGTTCTTACAGATTTGGAAAATTTTGTGAATATTGCTATAATGATGCCCTCGTTGGCTTATAGATCAATAGAAATTTATTATGGGAGGAATCGTTTTTACAAAAATTCTGCGCTGGTTGGTCAGCGGGGGAATCGGAATAACACTGATGGCATGTGAAGCCTATCGGGTATTTCCTGTAGAAGTATTACAACCAGCAGATTTTCAAATTGAAGCAGGAGAGAAAATTGCTCTGTTGGAAAGAAATATTCGAAGAAGGGAAAACATTCCTGAATGGATGAATGATTATGTTTCTTTTCGACGGGAATATCTGTTCGAAGATTTCTGTAACGGAGTAAAAGAAACTCTTGCCAATTCCGGCTACACGGATTCGATCGTCTGTTTGAAAGAATTGTCCGAAACTTACTGGAAAGAGTCGGAGAATCCTTCTCCTTACCCTCCGGACAGCATTTTAAATTTATGTCAAAAATACAAGGTCGATTATATATTGTCGGTCGAATTACAATATTGCGACTATCCGGATTATTCCCATGAAATAGCAGGATATTGGTTCATACGGTTATATGATAAAAAAACGGCAACTCCGGTCGATTCAACCCAAATTATTGATACAATCGAAGGAGAATATTTTGAGGGATCCGAAGAAAGTGAGGAGATGATGCGTCATCTGTTCCGGGAAGCAGGAAATGCTTCTGCACGACGCCTGACTCCGCACTGGCTCCCGGTTCAGCGACGGATATATACTCACGGAAGAGTGCTGAGACTGGGAGACTATTATCTTAAACGGAACCAAATAGAGGATGCCTTTGATGTTTGGCAGGGAGCCTTGCAGCTTTCCCCAAAAACGGCCCTAAGAGCCGCCATCAATATTGGATGGCTATATGAAAATGCGGGGGACTTCAAACAGGCAGAAACCATTTTATCAGAAACACTCTCCTGGGTAAAAGAGAAAAAAATAAAAGGTCCGGAGGTACGTTATTTGGAAAAATACCTGGAAATTATCCGGGAAAGAGAAGATAAAGTTGAATTATTGAATCTGCAATTGCCACCTGCCAGGCAATAAAAGGAATAGGCCAGCGTCGTATGTTAGATATTTACAAGGCTTCAGCCGGTGCCGGAAAGACTTTTGCTCTGACATTGGAGTATTTCAAGATCATTTTCGTCGCTCCCGGCGAATATAAGAATATATTGGCTGTCACCTTTACCAACAAGGCGACAGAAGAAATGAAATCCAGGATTATTCATGAATTGCACCATTTAGCGGAAGGGGTAGCAAGCGATTATGGAATCGCATTGAAAGCAACCTTCGGTTTTTCCGACGAGCAATTGAAAAATCGGGCGATATTGCTTCGAACAATGTTGTTGCATGATTATGGGCGAATGGCCGTTACAACCATCGATCGTTTTTTCCAACGGCTCATCAAGGCTTTTACTCGGGAATTGGGAATCTTTCCAGCTTACAACGTAGAATTAGACAGTGATTTTGTCCTTCTGAAAGCAATCGATAAAGTCATGCAGCAGATAAATGACAATCCGATGTTGAAAGATTGGATGGCAGCCTTGATGAATACGAATGTGGAAGCCGGAAAATCCTGGAGCGTAAAATCCAAAATGGCTGACTTGGGGGAGGAATTGTTTAAAGAGAATTACATGCTTTTCGACAAGCATATCCTTGAAAAATTCAGTGATAAGGAATTTTTGAAAAATTACCGTTCATTCCTGACGCAAACCATTCGGGAATATGAACAACAACAAACAGCCACTGCTACGGAAGCAATCGAACTGATTCAAAAAGAGGGATTGAATTTGAATGATTTCAAAAGTGGTAAATCGGGATGTGCTTCTTATTTTTACAAATTGAAGGCTGGCAATTTTGATGAACCGACATCAACGGTTCAAAAAGGCGCAGTAGATGAAGGGGGCTGGGTTTCAAAAAATTCTGCTTTTAAATCCCGTATTGAAAACATACGCCCCCAATTGATGCAACTCTTGGGAAAAATACTGGATTTATACAGTCGTTCCTATCGTTTTTATTTGTCTGCCAAACAATTGTCGGACAATTTATACCAGTTGGGTATTCTGAATGATTTATATCAAGAGGTCAGAAACTATTGCGAGGAAAAAGGATTGATGCTGTTGAGCGACACGACTCATATATTGAATAAACTGATTGCTGATAATGATACCTCATTTTTATTTGAGAAATGCGGGAACTATTACAAACATCTGATGATCGACGAATTTCAGGATACTTCCGGCATGCAATGGAGAAATTTTCGTCCGTTGGTTGTCAACAGTCTGTCGGAGGGATACCGTACAATGATCGTAGGGGATGTCAAACAAAGTATTTATCGGTGGCGGAATGGAGACTGGCGTTTGCTTTCATATGAAGTCGATCGGCAATTCAAGGCTCACGGTGTCAACACCGTTGTGTTGAAAAACAACTGGCGGAGTGCTCCGGAAATCGTAAACTTCAACAATGTCTTTTTTGAACATGCGGTCCCTCTTTTAAGGAATTTATATATAAACGATACCGCTTCAAAAGACGGGCGGGATAAAATGATCGCAGATGCATACCAAGGTCTGCAACAAATCCCCCAAAAAAAGAAAAAAGGGTATGTCGATATCAGTTTCGGACCTGAAAAGAAGACAGAAGAAGGGGATCAGATGATATTGAAAGACCTCGTCGCTACTATTCAGGACATCCGAAAAAGAGGTGGACAGCTTCGGGAAATAGTCATCTTGGTAAGAGGAGGGAAAGAAGGAGCATTGGTAGCTGATTTTTTCATGGAATACAACAAAACAGCCCGTCAACCCATCCGTTTTATTTCGAACGATTCGCTGTATGTTTGGTCTTCCCCTTATATTCAGTTGATTGTAGCAGTCTTGAAATACATTGTCGAACCTTATGATATGGTCAATAAAGCTCAGATGCTCTATTTTTATCATACTTTTGTGTTGGATTCGTCGGATCGGGAGTTACACGAACTTTTTAATCAGATCGAGTCAAATGAACTGTTTGGAATGTTGAAGGGAGTGTTCGGGACAGATATGAGTCGGATGATGTCTTATTCTTTGTTTGAAACGATAGAAACCATCATTGAAAGATTTTCATTTTGGAACAAACAGGAAGAAATACCTTACTTAATTGCGTTTCAAGACATTGTTTACGAATATGAAAGCAATAATTCCAATAGCATTACTCTCTTTTTGGAGTGGTGGGAAAAAGAGAAGGGAAAAAGGGTATTGACCACCTCTGAAGAGGTAGATGCAGTTCGGATTCTGACGATTCACAAATCCAAAGGTCTGGAGTTTGAATTTGTACTTTTACCATTTTGCAGTTGGGAACTGGATAGTGTACGTCCTGTACGTCGAATTTGGTGTAGTAATAATGATGCAGGATTCAATCAATTGGACTATGCTCCCTTAAACTATTCCTCGAAGTTAGTGAATACAATTTTCAAGGAAGCTTATTTAGATGAACATGTAAAAGCTTACATTGATAATTTGAATTTGCTGTATGTAGCCCTGACGCGTGCAAAGACGGAACTGTATGTACGCCCCTATGCGCCTAAGATCAACAAGGATGGAAGTATTTCGGTCGGGGATATGGGGGCTTTCATGTATAAAGTACTGGAGGAATGCGGTTTTGAACAAAAAGGAAACGGGCAAGTTTGCATTGGTGAAAAACAATGGTTCGGAAATAAAGAAGAAGATAAAGAATCTTCTGTTGTATTGCAGCATTATCCGGTTTATTCACCCGAAGAAAAAATCAGCATTAAATATAAATACCAAGATTTCACCGAACCTCAATCATCTGTCTTGTCGGCAATCGACGAAGGCAAACTGCTACATGAAATCTTCAAATACATCCGTTATGCCGGGGATGTATCCCAAGCCGTAGAACAGGTCTATCAGGCAGGTTTGATTTCAATTGAAGAGAAGGAACAATATGCCGCGAAGGTGATAGCCTTTTTATCACAGCCACAGGCTTCTGAGTGGTTTTCTCCCTCTGTTAAAATCATGAATGAACGGGAAATTTTATTTCCGGGTGGTGAAAAAGTACGACCGGACCGGATTCTATTCAATGATTCAACGGTTCAAGTCGTTGATTACAAATTCGGACAGTCGGAAGAGAACAAATACCTGAAACAGGTCGCTTTCTATTGTCATACACTCCGAAAGATGGGATTTAAACGGGTTGAAGGATTTGTTTGGTATGTAAAGCTGGGTAAAATAATCCGGATATAAAACCATAAAAGTCAATGGGAAATCATGTATTTGTGAAAATCCTTGAAAAAAGAAAGGTTACACACTTTTTACCGTGCAACCTTTCTTCAATTCTGTCAAGGATCAGTAATTCTTGGCTTGCATTTCGCCTCGCAATACCATTAAGCCATTCATTGCTAAAGCCCGCATTTCATCCTCTCCCGGATAGATTTTAACCGGAGCAATGAAGCCAACCATTTCGGTAATATAATCCGTAATGGGTTTTCCGTAAGCGATACCGCCAGTCAAGAGAATGGCATCCACTTTCCCCTTCAATACGGTAGCCATTGCACCGATTTCTTTTCCTACCTGATAGCACATGGCATCCTGAATCATTTGGTATTCCGGATCCGTAGGAGCTTTCTCTTCTACCAGACGCATATCATTGGTCGATAAATAAGCGACGACTCCACCTTCACCTTTCAACATTTTCTTTATTTCAGCTTTCGATTTTCCGCTGTAACACAATTCTACCAAAGCCCCGGTAGGCAGACCACCCGAACGTTCCGGAGAGAAAGGCCCCTCTCCATCCAAGGCGTTATTTACGTCTATAACCCGTCCTTTGCAATGTGCTCCGACTGAAATACCGCCACCCATGTGAGCAACAATCAAATTCAGGTCTTCGTATTTTTTCCCGATTTCCCGAGCATAGGTCCGGGCAATGACTTTTTGATTCAGGGCATGGAAAATGGAAACTCTGGCAATAGCCGGATGACCCGAAATCCGTGCGATGGGCTCTAATTCATCTACAACTACCGGGTCTGCGATGTATGCTTTTGCTCCGTTATGAATTTCCCGTGCAATATCCTGAGCTATCAATCCGCCAAGATTGGAGGCATGTTCACCCATTACCGGATTTTCAAGATCGTGCACCAGAGCTTCATTGACTTCATATATTCCGGATTCAATGGGTTTTACCAAACCGCCTCTGCCGACGATGGCATGAAAACCGCGAACATCCCAGCCAGCCTGTTTTAATTCCGATAGAATAATATTCTTACGGAACTGGAATTGAGATGCCACCGTAGGATAGGGACTCAATTCTTCTGCCGTATGCCGAAGAGTTTTGGAAAACACCTCTTTTTCATCTTCAAAAATGGCAATTTTCGTAGAGGTAGAACCTGGATTGATGGTTAAAATTTGAAATGACATACTTTTTGTTGAGTTTAGATTATGATTTATTTTACTACAAAAGTTGTAAATTGAAATCAAAACTCAAAGAAAAATATCAATTTTATATTAATTTTAGGAAATTTACTTCGAATTATCGAATAACCAACAGTTTTTCATGATCATAACGCTGCATTTCGAATAAATCGCGTTCCGGCCAGTGCGTGACAGAAGCCATGGCCTGCCTGACAGCACTATTGATATAACGAGGAAAATGAGAACCTTTCCAACTACTGGTATTGGTAAGAAAAACCCAGGAATATCCATCGTTCTGTCTTTTCATCAAAGCGCTGGTCCCTGCCAGCGTTCCACTTCTCAGCCATTCTCCCCGGGAAGTTGTTTCAATCCAACCGATCGGAAGAGTACCCGGAACATTTTGAGTCATGTAATTGATCGATTCTTGAGACAAAAGATCCGGAATACCGGCATCACCGTCGATGACTGCCAGAAAACGCAAGAGTTCGGAAGGGGAGGCGACCCAACCTCCAGCTCCATATAAATCTTCTATATTGTTCCCTCCATTACTGCGTGCAACCAATTCACCACTACCATCACAAGCCAGAATCGGTTCGGCATTGGATACCTCGTAATATTTGACTTCATTCGGCAATTTGTCTTCAAACAGATTTTTTCCCAAATGCATGTCAAAACATCCGGCAGGACGTAAGATGTGGCGTTTTACAAAAAGTTCGTATTCTTCTCCCGAAACCTTCTCTATAACTTTAGATAAGATACCATAACCGATATTAGAATAAACAGTTCCATTCCCGGGAGTAAATCCCAGACGCCGTGAAAGAACATAACGGATCATGGTATTCAGATCGGCAGGAGGGGGTACTTGCATCTTTTGAGCCACTTCCAGAGGCAAAAACATGGGATCCCCGCTTGCCAGCGTAAAACCTCCCTGATGTCGCAATAAGTTTTCAATGGTGATCCTGGTGACCCGTTTATCCTTTATGTCAGCATAGATTGAGTCGTTTAAAATGCCATCCGGCCCGAAAACCCGGTCCTGCAAAGTCAATTTTCCCTCTTCCTGCAATTTCATGATGGCAACAGCCGTTATCAATTTAGAAATTGAAGCAATCCGGAAAACATGCATGACATCCATCGGAATTCCGGCTTCTTCATCGGCAAATCCATAACCTTTGCTGTATATGAGGCGATCATCTTTCATCAGGGCAAAAGAGGCTCCTTTGATTTCCCATTTTTGCATGAATTTTTCAATAATCCGGTCGAATTTCCGAGTTATCTCCAATTCAGAATCATCGTTGTTTATCACTTGATTGGTAGGAAATAAAAAGACAGAATCCTCTGCAGAAGTCGAAGAAAGAAATGTTGAATCCTCTGCTGACTTGAATAGATTTCCCGCTATTCCCATTTCCCAGGGTTTTACATAAATAATCAAGCCAGCAATCAGAACCAAAACAATATATTTCATTGCCTATGTTACTATTGTAAATGAGTGTATTGTAAACGATTATTTTGCAATATTATAAAAAAGATGATTTTTATAAAACACCTTGAAAAACAAAACTTCTTAATATTACTTAAAAACCGGATCAACACCGATCAACTGGAAGTAATATTTCATGATTTCTTGCAAAATTGGCCATTGCGGATTAAAATGGAGGTCGTCAATCCGGTTGATCGGAAGAATCAACGGAGAAGTCCCAGAAAGAAAAGCCGCATCATAATGAGCCAATTCGGAACATGCAATCCGTTTTTCTTCGATGGCCAAGCGATATTTTTGACAAATGTCAAAAACCCTTTTCCGACTTGTTCCCGGGAGTACATATTCCACCGGAGCCGTATAGATTACTTCGTTCTTGATAAAGAAGACATTGGAACGGGAACCTTCGGTAATATAACCATCCCGATCAACCAACAGAATTTCATATACCTGATGTTCCTTTATCAGTTGATTGGTACGGGTTCGTAAATCGGTATTGATGTATTTTACGCCCGGATTCTCACGCATGGCCGAATAAGTCAGGGTCGGAACTCCTTGTTGATATTCTTCTGCAGCCGGATAGGAATGCGGAATCTGGTATATGTACTCATCCGGTTGGTCTGATGTAAAATGCAATACATATTTCAAATTTCCCTCGACCATATTTTCCAATTGAATGAAACGCATCAATTTATCCGGTAGATTTAAGGTTTCAACATCAATCTTTATGTTTGATTTTTTTAATGAATTGGAGAGTCTCATTAAATTGTCATTCAAAAAAATAGGTTTACCTTTAAAAATTCGGATAACCTCGTATATACTGAAACCTTTTTCAAAAATCTTTTCTGAGAAACCGGTAGAGGATGTCACCTTATTATTGTATAAAATCATGATATTACAAAAATCAAAAATTCGAAACTGACAAAATTTTTACAAAGATACAACAAAGATTGGTTCGTATACAGAATTCTCCGGGAATTGTTTGCAGAGGTCGAGAAATCTTGCGATATTGCAAAAACATTGTAAATACATAATCGCATGAAAAGAAACGACATGAAACGGCTTGTTCTTTGTTGGGCTGTAATGATGTCCCTTGTGACGCGAGCACAGCAACCGGAAACCATTTGCCGAAATAGCATCAGGATAGGAGCAGACGATACTGATGAAGTAATCATTGAAAAAGCGGCACATGTGGTACCGACGCCCAACCAATTGGCTGCCTTACAGAACGAATTCATTGCTTTTGTTCATCTGGGACCCAATACTTTCACCCGAATGGAGTGGGGAAGCGGTCTGGAAAACCCCAGTATATTTGATTTAAAAGAACTGGATACCGACCAGTGGTGTAGTGCCATGAAGGCGGCCGGCATGAAAATTGTCATTCTTACAGCCAAACATCATGACGGATTCGTATTGTGGCAAAGCCGTTACACGACACACGGCATCATGTCTACCGGATACAAGGACGGGAAAGGAGACATCATGAAAGAGCTTTCTGAATCCTGTCGGAAATACGGCTTAAAATTGGGCATTTATCTTTCTCCCGCCGATCTCTATCAAATTGAGAGCCCGGACGGACTTTATGGAAATCTGAGTCCGTATACTCTAAGGACAATCCCTCGGGAGATCCCTGGACGTCCTTTTTCCGTAAAAACAAGATTTCAATTCGAAGTTGACGATTACAATGAGTATTTTCTGAACCAGCTTTTTGAGTTGTTGACTGAATATGGACCGATTCATGAAGTTTGGTTCGACGGTGCCCATCCCAAAACCAAAGGGGGACAAAAATACAATTATGAAGCCTGGCGCGAACTGATACGAACCCTGGCGCCCGATGCAACGATCTTCGGAAGAGAAGACATACGCTGGTGTGGCAATGAGGCTGGAAATACACGGACTTCCGAATGGAATGTTATCGCTTCATATACGGAAGATCCGGCCCGAATGGTCGAATTCATGGATTTACACGGCGATCTGGGTAGCCGCGAAGTATTACTCAAGCGGAAAAAACCGTATTATCTGCATTATCAACCTGCAGAAACCAATACCTCCATCCGGGAAGGGTGGTTTTACCGGGATGATATTCATCAGCAGACCCGAAGTGCCGATGATGTATTTGATATTTATGAACGCTCGGTCGGAGGTAATTCTATCTTTTTGCTCAACATTCCGCCTAACCGGGAAGGTCGTTTTTCAAAAACAGATGTAGCGGTTTTGGAAGAAACCGGGAAACGTATTCAGGAAACCTATGGCGAAAATCTGCTGAAAAACGCAACGGGCTCCAAAGAAGTACTGGATGGGGACGAGCATACTTTCATCGTATTGGACAAAGAATCGAAGGAAATAATTGTCTCTGTACCACAGCCAATCACTTTCAACCGGATAATGATTCAGGAAGCCATTGCCACTCACAGCGAGCGGGTAGAAAAACATGCGGTCGATGTCTGGACTGACGGACAATGGAAAGAAGTAGCACAAGCTACCAATATCGGATACAAACGTATTTTACGATTTCCGGATGTTACCGCCTCCAAAATCCGGGTACGAATTTCCGACTCCCGTTTGAGTCCGGCCATCAGTCATATTTCAGCCCATTATTATCAAAAACGGCCACCCATCTTGAGTATCAATAGAACAGCCGATGGCCAGGTCAGCATCTTCCCACAAAAGAGCGATTTCAACTGGTTTAATGGAGGAAATAAAAAATCGACACAAGAAGATAAACAACACTCTGACGATTACCAGATTTATTATACGACCGACGGAAGTGAGCCGGACAAGACCTCTCAGCTCTATACCGTACCTTTCCCGATGGGAAACGGAGAGGTAAAAGCAGTTGCATTTTTACAAGGGAAAAGGGGAGCCGTGTCTCGTGAACGCTTCGGACTTGTCCCTAAAAACTGGAAGATAATGGAAGTTTCCGAAACTTTAACCGATCACCCGGCCTCTGCCGCATTCGATGCATGTCCGGATACCTATTGGATGGCATCCGGAGAAAAGGGGCCTTTTATTTTCTGTATAGATTTGGGGAAAACCGAATACCTCACAGGTTTTGCCTATACGCCTCCGACACAGGGATCCCCGGGACTGATTACCCAGGGAACTTTTGAGATCAGCCGCAATGGCAAACGCTGGAAAAAGGTTGAAGATTTCAAATTCGGAAACCTGTTGAACGATCCCACCAAGCGGTATCATTATTTCAAGCAGGCTGTAAAAGGACGTTACATTCGGATAATCGCCACAGAAATAACACCGAACGATAAAACGGCCAGTATGGCAGAATTAGACATATTCTGACGTTCTGCCGACAAAATCGACGATTTATTCTGTAAAAATTATTTATTTTTGTAGTGGTGAATTAAAAAAACAGAATCTATCGTCGTATGAAAGGAAAATGGTTATTGGCATGTACTTTGCTCTGGGGTTTGCAACTGAATGCCGAACGTATGGAAATAAATGCTTTTAAATATGTGGGACCATATCCGGTTAAAATGCCGTATATGGTGGATAGTGTAAATGTCCATGCAGAGACATGGCAAGCGGAACGCCTGTTGCAGACTCCGCTTGCGCTGGATGCCATTGCACGGGGGAGAACGCTTTCAGCCGATGCCTTACCGGTTGGAGGAGAGGAATATGCCTTACATTTGTTGGGGTTTACCATAGAAAATACCCGTTATGGAGAAGCAGAGCTGGAGGTAGAGGGAATCGAATCGTATCAGGTATATGTGGACGGTAAACTGTGTGAAGACCTAAACCTGACGTTAGAACCGGCTTCTCATCAGGTAATTGTCAAATATCTCTCTGTACCGGAGCGGAAAGAAATGCCGAAACTGTCACTGAATGCAGAAAAAGATGGAATCTTTAAGCTGGTGCAGGAGGAAGGCCGTTTATATACGCTGGCTGATGTACTGCATGGGAAACGGTATACCGGCGTAGAAATTTCACCGGACGGCAAATATTTGATTGTCGCCAGCCGTACCACCCGGGATGGAGGCCAGAGTGAGACAACCTATTCGGTACGGGAATTGGCAACCGGAAAAATACTGGCACAACGGAACGAAGTATTACACTGGATGCCCCGATCCTCGGATTATTATTGGACCCGTCAGGGAGTAAACGGCCGGGAGCTGGTCCGTGTAAATCCTTTGTCCGGAAATGAAACCATATTGAGTCGGATGTTACCGGAAGGGAATTTCCGCTTTGCGCCGACGGAAGACTATTTACTGTTTACGCTGGTACAGAAAGGCCCTCAGGAAAAAAAAGAAATTTATGAGGTGATCGATCCCGATGATCGGCAACCGGGATGGAGAAATCGTACCTGTCTGGCGAAATACGATTTGTCTTCCGGTCTCATGCAACCGCTGACTTACGGCTACCGCCGAGTTAGCGCTACCGATATCTCTGCTGACGGCCGCAAAATTCTGATGCTGGTAAGTAAGCGACATTTGGAAGCTCGTCCTACTACCGTATATTCCCTGTATATACTGGACGTTCATACCTTGGAAACGACTTTGCTGGTGGCAGACGACGGTTTCATTTCAAATGCCTTGTTCTCACCGGATGCTACAGAGGTACTGATTTTCGGATCCCCGGAAGCTTTGGATGGGATCGGAAAAAATGTGAAGGAAGGACAAACACCCAGCATGACCGACATCCAGCTTTTTCTGATGCAGGTGACCGATAAAACCATACAACCGATAACCCGGAGCTTTCACCCAAGTGTAAAACAAGCTGTCTGGAACCAAGCAGACCGGCAAATATATTTCACGGCAGAAAACCGGGATTATTACTCGTTATACCGGCTGGATCCCACCTCCGGAAATATCCGTCAGCTGGAAGTACCCGAAGATCTGGTAATCGACATTTCCCTTTCTTCCCAGAAACCGATACTGGCATTTTATGGAGAAAGTGTCTCCAATTCACACCGTTTGTATACCATAGATCTGAAAAAGCAGAAAACAATGCTGTTGGAAGATCTGAGCAAGGATATCCTGAAAGGCATACGTTTGGGAGAATGTAAAGCCTGGAATTTTGTCAATTCCCGAGGAGATACCATTTACGGACGCTATTATCTGCCGCCGGATTTCGATCCGAGCCGACAATATCCGATGATTGTGAATTATTACGGAGGATGCAGTCCTACCAGCCGTAATTTCGAAAGCCGCTATCCGCATCATGCATATGCTGCCTTGGGATATGTGGTTTATGTCGTAGAACCGAGCGGGGCCACCGGTTTCGGTCAGGAATTCTCTGCCCGCCATGTCAACACTTTCGGTGATTGTGTGGCCGATGACATCATCGAAGGGACCCAACAGTTCATGACCGAGCATACATTCGTCGATCAGCGGAAAATCGGTTGTATCGGTGCTTCCTACGGAGGTTTCATGAGTCAGTATCTGCAGACCAAGACCGATCTGTTTGCAGCCGCCATTTCGCATGCCGGTATCAGCGATCATACCAGTTATTGGGGAGAAGGCTATTGGGGGTATTCGTACAGCGAAGTTTCAGCGGCCAACAGTTATCCATGGAAAAACAAGGAATTATTCGTAGACCGCAGTCCTCTGTTCAATGTGGAAAAGATTCATACGCCACTGCTGTTTCTGCACGGAGCCGCCGATACGAACGTACCGGTAGGCGAAAGCATTCAGATGTACACCGCTTTGAAACTCTTGGGACGGGAAACAGCGCTTGTCATCGTCGACGGACAGGATCATCACATATTGGATTACCACAAACGCATCCAGTGGCAGAATACCATTTTTGCCTGGTTTGCCAAATGGTTGCAGGATGATCCGTCCTGGTGGAATGCCTTGTATCCGCCAAAAACGCTGTGATACGGATGACCGCAGGACAAGACGGCATTTCCATTTTTCAAATATTTGCCTTAATTTTGGGCAATCTATGGAAAATAACGAGCAAATACGGCATATCGAATGGTTTCTTGAAAAAGTAATTATTCAAGAATTAGGCAAACTGCAGCAGGCGGAGATTTCCTATATGCAGTTTGTGCTGATGGGACAGACCATTGAAGTATTGGGCGGCTTCCTGGATAATAAACCCACCAAAGCCAAAGGCCAGTCGTCCATTCGCTTTGCCCAGGGTGTGAATCGGCTGTTCGGAGGACGTTATCGCTTGTTAAACGATAAGGGATATCTATATGATAAACTACGCAACCAAATGACGCACACCTTTATTCCGAGCAGTGATCTGTATTTGTTGAACCACGAGGATGCAGCAGGGAAGTTTCAGCATCTGAATTATCACGAAGGCAAATTGGTCTTGATTGCCGATGTGTTTTATAAAGATATTTGCAAGGCCTGCCAACGCTTGATTGCCTTGATGAAGGCAGGGCAGATAAGACCTAAAAATATAGCATTCGAATATGAAGGATAAAAGAATCATACTGATCGGAGCAGGGAATATGGCACATCATTTAGCGGCAGCCTTATTGAAAGCCGGCATGAACCTGTGTCAGATTTACAGTCGTACCATCGAATCCGCCCGGGAGTTGGGCATAAAAACAGGCATTACTTATACGGCCGATATTTGGGGAATATATCCGGATGGAGATATCTATATTTTTTGTGTAAGTGACGATGCTCTTTCATCTCTATATAAGAGCATAAGGATTAACAAAGAGGCGATTGTATTGCATACTTCAGGCAGTTTGCCCATGGATGTATTCAAACCTCATTTTTCGCATTTCGGGGTTTTGTATCCTTTACAGACTTTTACGAAAAAAAGGACATTGGATTTTGGCGAGATTCCCTTGTGTATTGAAGCTTCGGATCCTGCAGTCCGGAAAGTGATAAAAAGTCTGGCTGCAGCACTTTCCTCACGGGTGGAGGAACTTTCCTCCGAAAAACGGAAAAAATTGCATTTGGCCGCAGTTTTTGCCAATAACTTTGCCAATCACATGTATACGGTGGCTGCCCAGCTTTTGGAAGAAGATGGACTGGATTTCAATTTGCTGCGGCCGTTGATTTTCGAAACGGCCCACAAAGTCATGGTCATGTCTCCGGAAAATGCTCAAACCGGTCCGGCCAGACGGGGAGATGAGTCGATTTTGAACATGCATAAAATGCTGTTGAAAGACCACCGGAAATGGTTGAATCTCTATACCCAACTGTCGGATTCCATTCATACGACAGTCTCCCTGAAAGAAGCGGAACAGCGAACGGAAACGGAGGATTCTTCGAATGTGTTAAGTTTATGGTAAATAATAAAGATAAAAAATGAATTTTTTTAAAGAAGAATTGAAAAAGATCCGGGCATTCATTTTCGATGTCGATGGCGTGTTGTCACATCAATCCCAAAATCTGACTTCAGAGGGAGAATTGATCCGAACTTCCTGTACAAAAGATGGTTATGCAATCATGTATTCCATCCGGAAAGGTTATATCATGGCTGTAATTTCGGGAGGAGGAGCTCCGGGTGTCCGGGAACGGCTGGAAAAGCTGGGGGTAAAATCCGAAGATATTTATTTGAAGATCGCCAATAAAATGGAGGCCTTGGAAGAAATCCGGCAACGATATTCCCTGAAAAAAGAAGAAATCATGTATATGGGCGATGATATCCCGGATTATCGGGTGATGACCCAGGTGGGATTACCGGTATGTCCGCTCGATGCCTGTGAGGAAATCAAATCCATTGCCCGTTATATCTCGGATATTCCTGGAGGAGAGGGATGTGTCAGAGATGTCATTGCACAGGTATTGAAAGCCAGAGGAGATTGGATGGATACTTCCTGTTTTGTAAAAAGCATGTGAAACAAATATAAAATACGATGTATAAATTGCTTCGATTAGTACGGATCCAAACAATCGTATTTGCCGCATTGATCCTTTATGCCATGCGTTATGGGGTGATACGTCCGATGTTAGAAGTCAACGGTTTTTCACTGCAAATGAGTGATGATGACTTTTTAGGATTGGTATTGGCAATCTGCTGCCTGATATCGGGAGCCTACGTAATCAACGACTATTTCGATACCAAAAGCGACCGGATATCGGGAGTGAAAGAGATTGTTGTCGGAAAAAGTATCAGTCGGAGAGAAGCCATTTTTTTGCATTCTTTGTTCAACATCATTGCGGTAGCCATCGCTTTTTACCTCGGATTTTCAGTAGGAATCTGGGAAATCGGTCTGCTTTTTCTACTTGTATCCGGTTTGCTTTGGTTTTATTCGTCCACAGGCAAAAAACATTTCTGGACAGGTAATCTGTTGGCAAGTATACTGGCGTCTTTGATACCGATCAGTGCGGTTATATATGAGATTCCACTATTAAACCGGGCGTATGGAGAACTTTTGGCAGAAAAAGGAATCTATTTGTTATTTCTGTTTGATTGGGTATTCGGTTTTTCCTGGTTTATTTTTTTAAATACCCTGATATACGAAATCAATAAAGACATTTATACCGTGGAAGGAGATCGCGAAAATGGGATTCAGAGCATTCCGGTAAAATGGGGGATCAAAACAGCCGAACATACGATTGTGTCATTGGTATGTCTGGCAATTATCTCTCTATTCTGTGCCTATTTCCTTGAATTTTCAGCTTCATGGGTCATTGGCGCATATATGCTGGTGGCTTTGTTGTTGCCTTATGGCATCTATCTTTTTTCAATTCTGAAAAAAAGGGGACAAAGACGTTTCCAACTGTGCTGGATTCGGATTATTCTGGTGATGTGTATCGGTATGAGTGTACTTTTAAAGCATTTTTTCCACTTGATTTATACCCATTGAATATAAAAACTTATGAAATATAAATTGATTTTAGCATCCGCTTCCCCCAGACGCCATCAATTGATGCAGGATGCCGGATTTCAGTTCGAAGTTAGATTGAAACAGACGCAAGAGATATGGCCGGAGGGGTTGGCCGTAGAAAAAGTGCCGGAATACCTGGCCATTTTGAAGGCACGGCCTTTTTCTGGAGAATTGCAGGAAGATGAATTATTGATAACGGCCGACACTGTTGTCTGTCTGGATCAAAAGATATTGGGCAAACCGAAAAATCGGGCACATGCCATTGAAATGCTGCACCAGCTGTCTGGCCGAAAACATCAGGTCGTTTCCGGCGTCTGTCTGACAACGACTCGTGCCCAGAATTCTTTTTCCGCTTATACGGATGTATATTTCAAAACTCTTTCCGACGAAGAGATCATTTATTATGTGGATACCTGTCAGCCGTTTGACAAAGCGGGTGCCTACGGTATCCAGGAATGGATCGGCTACATCGGAATCAAGCGAATTGAAGGTTCTTTTTACAACGTTATGGGGCTGCCGGTACAACAACTCTACGAAGCCTTGAAATGTTTTCCGATAAACAAGAAATAAACAGAAAAACAAAACAAATCTCAATACTAAATTTTATGAAGAAAAAATCGTTACTTTTAATTTTGGCCTTGTGGGCAAGCTGGATCGGTTGTTATGCCGATGAAGGCATGTGGATTCCGATGTTGTTGAAAAAATACAACATCGAAGACATGCAAAAAGAAGGATTTAAACTGACAGCAGAAGACATTTACGATATCAATCAGGCTTCTCTGAAGGATGCGGTAATCGGATTGGGACGGGAAGGACAACCTTTTTTCCATTTTTGCACAGGCGAAATCATCAGTCAGGAAGGATTGGTCGTTACCAACCATCATTGTGCTTTCGATATGATTCAAAGTCACAGCAGTCTGGAACACAATTATCTGCGGGATGGTTTCTGGGCCAAAACCAAAGCCGACGAGCTGGCCAATCCGGGTATCACGGCTTCGATATTGGTGCGTATGGAAGACGTAACCGACAAAATCCTGTCACGACTGACTCCGGAAATGTCGGAACAAGAAAAAAACCAAACGGTGAAAGCCATTTGCAAACAATTAGAAACAGCCGCGGTTCAAGGAACCAATTTGATGGCCAACATCAAACCATATTTTAATGGGAATCAATATTTTATGTCAGTATTCAAAATCTACAAAGATGTCCGTTTGGTAGGGGCACCTCCTTCAGCCATCGGTAAATTCGGAGGAGACACTGACAACTGGATGTGGCCCAGACATACCGGAGATTTTTCAGTATTACGGATTTATGCAGGTGCCGACAATGAACCGGCAGCCTATTCCCCGGAGAATAAACCTTATCAGCCGGCTACTTTTTTTAAGATCTCAGCCAAAGGAGTAAATGAAGGAGATTTCACGATGGTATTCGGATATCCCGGAACCACCAATGAATACCTGACCTCTTTTGCCGTAGCACAGCTTCAGGATATTGAAAATCCGCATAAGATAGCCATTCGTACCGCCAAATTGAATATCATCAACGCTGCCATGGAATCGGACGAATTGCTACGGATCAAATATGCGTCGAAAGCAGCCAGTGTGGCCAATTCCTGGAAAAAATGGCAGGGAGAAACCAAGGGATTGAAAAGATTCAATACCGTGGCACTGAAACAGACGCAGGAAAAGGCGTTTCAGAACTGGGCTGCCGATAAAAAAGAATACAGCTCCTTGTTGAAACAATATGAAACGCTTTATGGACAAAGAGAAAAACTGATTTTAGCGGCCTCTTATCTCAATGAAGCCGGCAAGCGGGGGGCTGAAATCGTGGCCTGGGCGAACAGCGTTTACACTGCCTTGAAAAACAACACACAAGACTGGCAGAGAACCAAAGAGCAATTAACATCCGCAGCCCGGGAATTTTATAAGGATTATGATGTTGCTACCGACCGAAAAATCCTGGTAGAAATGTTACAGCTCTATAACCGGAATTTAACCCCGGAATGGATTCCGGAAGAAGTTCAGGCTGCTGCCCGCAAGAAAGGAATTTCGGCTTATGCCGACGCATTATACGATAAATCGCTATTTGCAAATGAAGAGGATGTTTTGAAAATGATCGAACAGGCTACTCCGGAAACTTATAAAAAACTGGAAAAAGATCCGGCTTGCCGTCTGGCACTTTCCATGAATGTATTTTATGCCGAGCATATTTATCCGGATTTGGCCGGAATAGAAAAAGAAATCACGGCATTGAACCAACGCTGGTTGGCAGGATTGATGGAAATGCAACCGGAAAAAACATTTTATGCCGACGCCAATTCTACGTTGAGAGTCGCTTACGGAAAAGTTCAGGGCTATTCGCCATGCGACGGAGTCTATTATCAACATTATACGACCTTAAACGGCATCATGGAAAAAGACAATCCGGAGATATACGATTATAATGTTCCTCAAAAGTTGAGGGATCTATACAAAAACAAAGATTTCGGACCCTATACCCAGAATGGGGAGGTACCGGTCTGCTTTATTGCTACCAATCACACGACGGGAGGAAATTCCGGAAGTCCGGTATTGAACGAAGAGGGACACTTGATCGGTCTGAATTTCGATCGGGCCTGGGATGGTGTGATGTCTGACATTCAATATGATCCGGAAATCTGTCGAAACATCTCGGTCGATATCCGTTATGTTCTTTTCATCATCGATAAACTGGCCAATGCCAAGCATCTGATTGAAGAGATGGAAATTGTGACGGATTAACCATATACCCAATGACCCATTCCAGGATTATCTTGAAATGGGTCATTTTATATCCCTAGTTTTTGAAGGTATATCCGAAACTGATGTACGGATACAATAATGTCCTTTTCCTAACTCCGTATTTATCCCCCAAATTGAAAGAAGCATTGATTCCGAAACGAAACAAAAAGCCCCGGGAAGCCTGATAGCGATATCCGATATTCGAGAAAAAATAATAGCCGAATTGCCGCTGAAAGTGATTGACTTTGTAATGAATAAGTTCTATTTGAAATGGCGCTGTCTGAATATAATTGTAACTCCAATATGAATTATTTTCTTGACATATTCCAATATCCAAACCAAGACCTGTTTCCAGTTTACTTTTCCGTTTCCCGTACAAATAATTGGCTTCCAAAGGAACTGCAAAAAAACTGCTCGATCCAGACCCGATAAACATTGACTGATAAGCTTCCCACGCATAAGAGATCCCGATGCGATAACCGAATCTTGAACCGGGTTTTATGCGAGAATCGTAGGAAAGGCCTATAAAATTAGAGGCTCCGAGCATTTCAATGTACAAGTTTCGGTAGATATTCTCTTTTTCTGAAGAACGGTGTCGTTTCTCTTCTTTTCCGTACACGACAGATTCGATCCCCAAAAAGAAGACAATGATGAGTAGAGGTATTCGATAAAGCATGTTTTATGTATTTAAAATTGTTTTCGAGCAACAAAGATAAAAGACATAAAACGAGAGAAGTCAAGGGAAACGCCTCGTATTTTTTGTAATCGGTACTTGTAATGTATTGAAAAGCAACCGTATTGGCATGTAAAACTTGTAAAGGAAAATAATTCTGTTATAAAACAGGATTTATAGAAGATAAATCGGAAAGGAAATATTTTTTTGACTGTCGTTTGGGATGGACTCACGATCCATCCCAAAAAGTCAGTTATCGCATTCTTTTTTCGATGACCTTCCAGTCAATTACTTGCCAGAAATTTTCGATGTATTTGGCACGGGCGTTTTGAGTATCCAGATAATAGGCATGTTCCCACACATCCATGGTCAACAAAGGATATTTATGCTCTTTCAATGGATTCTCTGCATTGGGCAAAGCCATGATCTCCAATTTCTCGCCATCCTGTACCAACCAAACCCAGCCGGATCCGAACAACGTCATACCGCTCAGCGTGAATTTTTCCTTGAACTGCTCGAAACTGCCAAAGTTTTTTTCCAGCAAATGCAACAATTTTCCTGCAGGCATCCGCAATCCTGTCTGATGAAAGGCTTCGAAATAAAAGTAATGGTTGAATACCTGTGCAGCATTGTTGAACAATCCTCCGGATGACTTGACGATGATCTCATGAAGAGGCAGGTCATCGAACGGAGTACCGGCTTTCAACTTATTCGTATTGTCGATATAGGCAGCCAGGTGTTTGCCGTAATGGAAGCGAACGGTTTTCTCACTGATATAAGGTTCCAGACTGTTTTCTGCATAAGCCAGGGGCAGCAAAGTGAATCTGTTCTCCTGATCTTTTGTATTCACCTCTTTGCAGGCAAGCAAACCGCAATTGCAAACATCTTTATTCATGGTACTGAAGTTTTAAAGTTATTATTTTTTCCATCATACGTCGTGGACGAAAAGAAAGTTTCTCGAACAGCTCAAGAATAATTTGCTACTGTCCGTTGGAATTGCTCCTGGTCAGTACGAATCCGATTTCCAGTTTTTGCACCTGATTCAGGATAGCGTCTATCTGTTGTTCAATACCTTTCAATATAGCACTCTGCGCTGAGTCCGGCAACAAATCGAGATCCATACCCATCATCCCTGCAATTGCCCGACAAAGCTTATCTTTCATGATGGCATAAATAACAGTAACATACGATTTATCAAAATACATACTCAGTCGTTTGCCGTCCAACCGATAATGAAAACTGATCGATGGGATGGTCATATCCGCTTTACTTGACAACGATCCGATAAAATCGGAACTGAGGGTTACCTGCATATATGAATCCGACAAATTATAAAAAGCGGAAACGGTGCTGTTCGTCCCGTCAGATTTCATAATGTCAATTTGCATTTCTTGATTTTCCCCGAAATGAATCCCTTTAAAATAAGCACTCATTTTTTCGGCTGCCATGGCAGTGAACAGCTTCTTGAAATCTTCAACGGCTATTTTTTTATCCTGCATTTGAATGGTGTCTGTCGCATATTCGAATACAAAATACGGCTCTTCATAGCTTCCGTATTGATTTGCCAAGGGATTTTCATCCTGGTCATTTTTATTGCAGGAGACCAAACAAGTAATAACACTCAGTAATAATAAATAAACGATTTTTTTCATATACATATAATTTAAAATGAATTATTAAATTTTGAATTCAACAGAAATTCCAAAACGGGCAGGGGCACCGGACTGTCCCATGTCGTAATAGGCAGGTAACTTTTGACCGACCGGATTGTTTAACATATAGGCAAAGAAAGCTTTATCCAATATATTTTTCCCCCATACTCGGAATTCCGCATGTTTTCCGGAAATGGAAAAATCCAGGTTCCACAGAAAATACGGTTCCTGTTTCAGCAAATTGGCTTCGTCGAAATATTGAGTACCAAAACCGGTAACGGTCGTCGATGCCGCCATGGAACGGAAATATTTTGTTTTCACATTCTTTTGAAACATCAGGCCGGTATTACAGGTGAATTCCGGTGCCATGACGATGCGGTTGCCTTCGTGAGACTTGTCCAGGTTGTGGTAATATTCGGCATGCGTATAGCCGGCGGACAGCAGATAGGTGAAATGCGGCAAAAATTTCCAGTGCAGGTCCATTTCCCCACCCAAGCTATGGGCATCTCCGGCATTCTTTATACTGGGACCCATCATGCCCATGACAAAAATCTGCTGATCTTTCCAATCGATGAAAAACAGAGCGGCATTCAGATTGAATCGCTGATCCCGACTGAAATATTTCAATCCCAGTTCATAATTCCAAAGCTTTTCTTCCTTGTACTTCAAATCGACCAACTGGGAACTCATTTCGTTGGCAATGATATTATACCCACCGGCCTTATATCCTTTGGCAACACTCAGATAAAGAGACAACTGGTCGTTCCATTTTTGCAAAAGAGAAAACTTGGGCAGCCAGGCACTAAAACTTTCGTTTTCTTCAGTATCATGGTATTTCATATATTGGTTTTGCCCACTGAACAGCAGACTGTCGCAATAATTCAACTCCGATTTTTCATAATCGTAACGCAAACCCGCCGTCAGCGACATTCCGGGCCAGATGTCCTGAACCGTCAATTGACCGTATCCGGCAATTCCCCAGGTAGGGGTATGATTTTCATATTTGGCTTCATCCAAATCCATCGGCAGCAGATAAGCCTTATCTGCTCCGAAAGTCGCCAGATAACGGTTGATCAGATCCTTGTAAAACCCGAAAACACCGGCCGTCCAATCGATCTGCCGGTCGGCAATGGATTGCAGGTTGAATTCCTGAGTAACCAGATGCTGTTTTGATTTCTTCAGGTTATCAAATACATCCAGATAGGTAAAATCTGCATCCAGCATCTGTTTATCTTTCGACCAGGAGTAGGAACTTACGGCATGAAACATCAACGTTCGCCATTCTTTCTTTAAATTCAGATAAGAAGAAAGCAAATCCCGGTTATAGGAGGAAGGAGTATTGTAATTGACCAGATAGCGGTTCTCCTTCAGTGAATCGACCGCAGCATAGGCATATCCTCCGTCAAAAGAATGGTTGAAATTCAAACCGAAGTTGACTTCCCATTCCTTCCCTGTTAAAATACGTCCCTGATAACGTAAATTATACGAATCGGAGGGATTGGATTTCCGGTCTTGGTCGTAATGATTCCGGAAATATCCGTCAGATTGATTGTAAGAGAAGGAGCATTTCTGATGCAAATGCTGCCAGGGAAGATTCAGCACCAGGCTGGCATTTTTCGAACGATAGCTGGAATAACCCAGTTTCGCCTGCGCAGAAAAAACATGGGCGGGAGGATTGGTATTTACATGGATCAATCCATTGATGCTATTTCTTCCGTAAAGGGTGGTTTGAGGTCCCCGGAGTACTTCGATCTGCCGAATATCATACAGATCAAATACAAAGGCATTTTTATCAAATACAGGCACCCCGTCGACATACAGTCCGACAGGAGGAGTCCCGGAAACAGTACCGATTCCCCGAATATACAATGGAGTTGACAATTTCAAACCGCTTTCCTGCATGTAAAAATTGGGAACAATACCGGATATATTCCGTAAATCCGGATTATTCTCTCCGGGAATGGAACGGGGTGTCACTACAGTCAACGCAGTCGGTATATTTCCCTGCTGAAGTTCTCTTTTTTCAGCCGTTACCACCACCTCCTGCAGTTCCCGGATCACATTATAGGTAGAATCATCGGGCATAAGCAGGGAAGTTTGTTGTGCCTGAACACCACCATATAATAATAATTGCACGATGACCGCACAAAAAACAAGACGCATATACTTATTTTTTAAAATTCAAAAATCAAAAATAAAACACCAAAACATTATTTCACAAATCGTGGCGGTGCCCGCAAGGTGTTTTGGGAAAGGAGGGGAGCTGCATAAAAATCAGAGGAACAAACCGGAAGCAGCGATATCGGTACATTCAAAACCGAATGTACTTTTTCCGACGACTCCTTTTCCTCTTCCATAGAACAGACATAGGTGGAACTTGAAAAAGTATGTCGGGTAGATTGGCATACCACTGTTTCCGCAAGTATTGAATTTACTTCCGGACTACCTGCTATGCCTCTGAAATAAAAACAAACGATGACAAAGGCCGGAACCAGCAGGTAAATTAACAAATGTGCCGACATTCCCAGAAAAAACATGTCGCAAAACTACAAATAAATCAGGAGTTGTCCATCAAGCTTTCTTATTTTATTTTTCTGAAAATGCGTATAAAAAATCTCTCAATATATCTTTAAAATTTTTGTTTTTTAGAAAAAACAAGTACTTTTGTAAGCGATTTAAATTTGTAATAATTATAATTTAGTAATGGATACAACAACAGAAGCACAGTATCATTTATTGCGTTGCGGAATCAAACCATCGTTGCAACGGATCGCAATTGCGGAATATCTGCTGGGAAACAGAATTCACCCGACTGCGGATGATATTTACAATGCGTTGTGTGTGAAAATGCCGACTTTATCCAAAACGACGGTTTATAATACGATGCGACTGTTTGCAGACCAAGGAGTAGTAACTTCGTTGATGATAGACGATAAAAATATCCGTTTCGATATAGATACCTCCTGTCATGCCCATTTCATATGCTGTGGCTGTAATAAAGTATTGGATATTCCGGTGGATGAAAGCCCTTGCCTGAACATGAAACAAATCGGAGACCTTCGGATTACAGAAACTCATCTTTATTACAAAGGCTATTGTAAAACTTGTAGAAGCAAAAACGTTGGGGTAGTGTGCCCTGAATCTATTAATCAATAAAATAACGATGCTATGAAAAAATTTATCTGTACTGTATGTGGTTATGTGTACGAAGGAGAAGAAGCTCCGGAATTCTGTCCTCAGTGTAAAGTTCCGAGAAGCAAATTCAAAGAATTGGTAGAAACCGAAGGAGCGTTGACTTTTGCAGACGAACATGTGATCGGTGTAGCCAAAGGAGTAGACGCAGAGGTATTGGACGGTTTGAAAGCCCATTTCAACGGAGAATGTACGGAGGTGGGTATGTATCTGGCCATGAGTCGTCAGGCTGACCGTGAAGGATATCCGGAAGTAGCAGAAGCATTCAAACGCTATGCCTGGGAAGAAGCGGAACATGCAGCCAAATTCTGCGAATTGCTGGGAGAATGTGTTTGGGATACTGAAACCAATTTAAAGAAAAGAATGGAAGCAGAAGCCGGTGCATGTGAAGACAAGAAAAGAATTGCCACTCTGGCTAAAAAACTGAACCTGGATGCCATCCACGATACCGTTCACGAAATGTGCAAAGACGAAGCTCGTCACGGAAAAGGATTCGAAGGACTGTACAACAGATATTTCAAAAAATAATTAAAAGAGAGAGGTTGCCCCCAAGATATGGCCTATGGGCAACAATTATTGGGCGAATGATATTCCAGTCATTTCGCCCTGTTTTTTAATAAATATGCTATTGCATCCTGTTTATCCCGACTTTTTTACCGGAGCCGCACGATTGATTTACAAACCGCACTTGATTTATAAAAATGAAAAGAGTTAGATCCTGGCACGCGACCTCTATGGCGAAGGAATCGGCAAGAAGGTGGCCGAATGTCTGAACGCGGAATAATCCTCCGGAGCGACTGTGCAATAGCCTCCCCAAAAATTATGCTTACATGGACAGTTTTTGGGAACATTGCCGCTTTTCATAACGATACAAAATATATAATGCCATGGCTCCGATAAGAGCGCAGGGGACACCAACCAGAGCAGGAGAAGCCAATCCGTAGCCATGCCTGATGACGGCACCACCCATGGCTGCCGCAACAGCATTAGAGACGTTGAAGGCAATTTGAATTCCGGCTCCCCCCAGCATTTCACCTCCCTTTGCATAACGTACAATCAAGTACTGTAACGGTCCGCCAAGTCCAAATAGCAGGCCCGGAGCGATAAACGTAAACAACAGCGATGGTATCTTATCGGCTGCCAGCCAATAAATCATCGGCATCAGCACAATAATCATCGCAGCGATGCTTGCAGTAACGAGGGACGGCGAATACCTGTCGGACAATTTTCCGGCGTAGAAATTGCCAAACACCATACCGGTCCCGACCAAAATCATGATAAATGACATCGATGCTTCGGAAAAACCGGCTACTTTTGTCATAATGGGAGCGATGTAACTCAACCAACAATATATACTTGCCTGGCCGAAAAACACGCCTGCATATATCAACCATGGAGCCGGCTTTGCCAGAAAACGGAACTGCCCTTTTATTCCGGTATCGGGTAATGGAGAAAGAACCGGCACCCAACCTCTGATCGCCATAAATGTAATCAACCCAACGATGGCCACCATCCCGAAAGGCAAACGCCAGGACAACAGATGACACATAAAAGTGAAACCCGGTACTCCGACAAGATTGGCAATAGTCATGCCGCCAATCAGGACTGCCACCGCCGAAGCCCCTTTCCCAGGATCGGCTAAGCGGGAACAGACAATGGCACCGGCACCGAAAAATGCCCCATGAGGCAAACCGGAAATAAACCTTGCCGCCAACAAACAGGCATAATTGGGGGATAAGGCCACCATCGCATTGCCGACAGCGATCACCGCAGCCAATAGCAGCATCAGGCGGCGCAGGGGTAATTTTCGAAGCATCAACAAAGACGGAGCTCCCACCGCCACGCCTGCCGAATAAGCCGAAATCAGATATCCCGCCTTTACGACACCGATATGCAGATCTGCGGCTATGTCACTTAGAATTCCCATCATGCCAAACTCAACAATCCCCAACGCAAAAGTTCCCAGCGCCAGCGAAAGCAACGATTTCTTCATAAGATTCTCTCCTTTTAAAACTTATTTTCAAACCCGCAAAAGTACATTTTAATTTTTATATTTGATACCCATAAACAAAGTGAATTCAACGACTGATCGACATGAAGAAAAAACTGTTATTTTTTATTTTGGCGAATATAGTTCTTTCCGTAGCATACGCGCAGGAAATCCACGATTTATGGTCCGGCAAATTGCATTTTGCGGGTCAGGAGATGACAATCATCCTGCATTTTCACAAAATGCAAAACGGGAATTTCAATTGTAAAATGGACTGCATAGAACAGGGGATCAAAGATATGCCCATGACTCTGGAGAAGCTGGATCAGGATTCGCTTGTGCTGGATATTCCCGCAATTTCTGCCAGATACGAAGGAGTGCGGCTGCAAGACAAAATCGTAGGAACATTCCTGCAATCCGGCTATCATCTGTCATTGAATCTGTCACCTGGAAACATCGGAGTCGTTCGTATTCAGAATCCGTCGGAACCGTTTCCCTATCAAACTGAAAATGTAAGTTTTAAAAATGAAACTGATTCCGTATGTCTATCCGGAACTTTGACTTATCCGGTCACATACCAACCCCAAAACGCCTCACAAACCCCCGTTGTGATATTAATCTCCGGGAGCGGACCACAAAACCGGGACAGTGAAATCATGGGACATAAACCGTTTCTGGTGATTGCGGACTATTTGGCGAGACATGGCATCGCATCATTGCGATACGACGACCGTGGCACCGGACTGTCGTCAGGAACCTCTCGATCCGTAACCGTTGAAAGTAATCTGAGAGATGCTTTGGCCGGATTTCACTATCTTGAAAAAAGTAAGAAATTCGGTCCCATCGGTATCATCGGACATAGCGAAGGAGGGACTCTCGCATTTATGGCGTCCGCAAAGGTACATCCGGCCTTTATTATCAGTTTAGCAGGATGTGCTGTTCCTGGCAAAGAGCTGATTATAAGACAAAACAAAGAACTCCTGATAAGATCCGGAGCCACACAAACGGAGGTAGAACACTATTTGAAGGCTTTGGACATCGTCCTGACCCATCATCAGACCAACCATCGCATTGTAGATCCTCAATCGTTCGTGGACAATTTACTCAGTGAGAAACATATCAAACTCTCAGCTCCTTTAAAAAGCAATCTTGAGACCGTCTGTACAAGCAATACTCCTTGGCTTCATTCATTTTTAAATCTGACTCCGTCTATTTTTATAGAGAAGACAAAATGTCCCGTTATGGCATTGAATGGAGAGTTGGACCTTCAGGTAGACGCCACAGACAATCTAACTGTCATTAAAGCTCATCTTCCCATGTCGGATAAGCACAAAATAGAACAGATATCCGGACTCAATCACCTTTTTCAACCTGCAAAATCAGGCTTACCCATAGAATATGGAACAATCCCGGAAACCTTATCACCCGATGTTCTGGAAAAAATGACGGAATGGATTTTTTGTTCTTTTTAAAATTGGTATCCAAGACTTAAACCTAATGCGACATTGATTTTATTTACAAGATAAATTTCCCCCAAAATATCCTCTATGACAGTGTTCGCATTATAAATTTTTCGACAGCCTATTTCAGTAAAAAATCCGAAGTGGAGATGTTGCTGTAGCAACACATAAAGTTCGCTGTTGAGGCCATAATCCCAACGGGTACGATAACGGCCCTGGGGATCAAATGCTCCTGTTTCTCTTTGTTCTTCAATACCATTTTCGACGATCTTGCATTCGCTGGAACCCTTTATACCATACGCCAGGTAAGGTCCAAAAAGGAGTTTCATGGAAAATTTCCCTTCTGATTTACCAGCCAGACGGACTCCCATACGAATGGGGAGCGTTAAGAAATGTGCCTTGTCATAAAAATGGTAATCTTTTTTAGAAACTTCATTATTTGTACTGTATTCATGATATTCATAACTACTCCTGTTTCGGAAAGACCAATATGCTCCAGGAACCAAACTCCATCTGGAATTGAGAGGAATATCAAAATTGGATCCGATTCGAACACCAAAAGCCTCATTAAACTGAGGACAAGCCAAAACGCTGACTTTTACCTGGGCCAATGCAAGCGGTCCCATTAACAGCATCGCACCTATAACGAGAAATAGCTTTATCATTCAGTAAATATATCTTTTTAACAGGTTATTACTTTTTATTTCTTTTCACACTCGAACTTCCGGGGACGTAAATCAAAAAGATGGCCGGCCGTTTGTGAATATCCGGTTTCTGTTGTTTCCATTCCTGGACAGACATTGTTTTAATAAATTCATTTTCAGTAGTAATATCACAAGCTATTGAAAGTAAAGTTTCAGCATGTAAGGTCTGTATGATTTCTTCGAAAAGTTTTAAGTTGCGATAAGGGGTCTCTATAAAAATCTGGGTTCGGTTTTCCTGTTGGGACTGACGTTCGAAATTCTTCAACGCTTTGATCCGTTCATGACTCTTTACCGGCAAATATCCGTTAAACGAAAAATGCTGCCCGTTAAAACCGGATGCAATCAAAGCCAGTAGGATGGAAGAGGGCCCAACCAACGGCACGACTTGAAATCCCTTTTGGTGTACCAAAGCGACCAATTCAGCTCCCGGATCCGCGATACCGGGACAACCGGCTTCGGAAATAATACCGACATCGTTTTTTTCCAGATAAGGTAGACAGGCCTCGATGGATTTCCGATCGGAATGTTCGTTCAATTCCAGAAAAACCAACTCATCCAATACGATCGACTTATCGATCTGTTTTAGAAAATGACGGGTATTTTTGGGGTTTTCACTGGCGAACACCTTTATCTGTTTAATCATAACGATTACTTCGGAAGGTATGACGCCATATATATCGGTTTTCCCCAGAGTATTTGGTATTAAAAACAATTTTCCCATAGAATGAATTAAAATTGTCCAAAGGTAGTTATATTCTTTGATATTATAAGATTATTTCACAACTCTTATGAATGTGATGCGCACAGGATGGGTGCATCGCGGCGATTAAGGCTGTCAACATCCTTTACGACAGGAGAGTTCGGGACGCTCGTTCTGTCGCCGGGCGAGATGCGGACCGTAGAATTTATGTCCGATGGCGAACATGACATTCCGCCCGCGGGAATCGGATTCCCTTTGGACGAGATCCATCAATCCTTTGTTCCGAGATTATAATATCTTTATTAGTAATAAAGTTGTTAGTAATGGTGCAATATCGTTGTTTGCATTGACGAATTCCAACAGATCACAGAGTTTAAGGATTTCAAAAACCTTTCAGAAGCGCTTGCGCTCGGTTTGGCAGTTGCAGAAATCCGTATCCTATTGCCTTTTCGGGAGCAAGAAACATCTGATGAATAAATTGTTTGAAAAAAAGAGTTACCCGTTTTATAAATTTGGAGATGCTATTTATCTGTCAAAGATCGGTACGCGAGATTGGATAGAATATATTTGCAAACGGTTTGAAGTTACCGGCAAACAAATCCCAAAAGAGTTGGCTGAGAAGATTTGCCAAACAGTGGATAATTATTCTTCGTATGTACAGCAGTTGGCATGGTTAATATGGATTCATACGGGTACCCGGAAAAGTTTGGTCTCCTTGTGCAAGCTTATTTTTGAAAGGAAATCATTATCATACAAGGGGTAAAATAGGTTTTTAAAGAAAGATTCAAATTATGTGAGAGAATTCACAAACTCACCTTATCTTTGTGCATAGACAATTGAAGACTGTATGAAACTAACGATTTTGGGAAGCGGAACTTCACAGGGAATACCGGTCATTGCCTGCAACTGTCCGGTGTGCCGTTCGAACAATATGCACGACAAACGCTTGCGTTCCTCCGCCATGTTGGATATTCACGGGAAGAAAATCATCATCGATGCAGGGCCGGATTTTCGTTACCAGATGTTGCGGAGTAAGGTGCAAAACATACGGGCCATCTTGCTCACTCACGGGCACAAGGATCACATCGGCGGACTGGACGATGTCAGAGCTTTCAACTGGGTGCAGCAGGGAGCGGTAGATGTATATGGCAATGAAGGTACACGCGAGGTGGTATACAAGGATTTCTCCTATGCCTTTGCCGCCTATCGTTATCCGGGTGTTCCGGAGATCGACTATCATATTATCGACGACCAGCCGTTCTATATCGATGATATTCGGGTGGTTCCCATTCCTGTTCTGCATTACAAAATGCCGGTATTGGGATTCCGTATCGGTAACTTTGCCTATATTACCGATGCCAAAACAATTCCGACTTCCTCCTTAGAACGTTTAGAAGGGGTGGAATGTCTGGTTATCAACGCCCTTCGCAAGGAAATCCACCTGTCCCATTTCAATCTGGAAGAAGCATTGGCCGTCATTGCCCAGATTCAACCGAAACGGGCTTTTTTAACCCATATCGGTCATCAGATGGGGCTTTCCCAAGAGGTGTCAAAAGAACTTCCGGCTCATGTGAAAATGGCTTACGACACGCTGGAAGTAGAGATTCCCGATCTGTAGAATTTCAAAATTCGGCTGTAAAAAGAAAGGGTAAATTTCTTTTATAATGGTTGAATTTATTACATTTGTATGCTTTTTACAGAATAGAGGGAAAACAAGATGTATTCCCTGATATTTCTTTGGTTAACTGTAATTTAAAATAGATGGAAAACGGAGGAGAAAAAATTATTAAAATCAACATTGAGGAGGAAATGAAATCATCCTACATTGACTATTCAATGTCGGTGATTGTTTCACGAGCGTTGCCGGATGTACGAGACGGTCTTAAGCCCGTACACAGACGGGTATTGTATGGAATGGACGAATTGGGGCTTACTTCTGGAAAACCTTACAAAAAATCTGCCAGAATCGTCGGAGAAGTACTCGGTAAATATCATCCTCATGGAGATAGTTCTGTTTATATGGCAATGGTACGTATGGCTCAGGAATGGTCATTGCGTTACCCCTTGGTTGACGGACAGGGAAACTTCGGTTCGGTAGACGGGGATAGTCCGGCTGCCATGCGTTATACGGAAGCCCGGATGGCCAGAATCACAGAAGACATGTTGATCGATATCGACAAGGATACCGTCGATATGATGGATAATTTTGACGGTTCATTGAAAGAGCCGACCGTACTTCCCACACGTATTCCTTATTTATTGGTAAACGGAGCATCGGGTATCGCTGTCGGTATGGCCACCAATATGCCGCCGCACAACATCAAGGATGCGGTCGATGCCATCTGTGCCTATGTCGACAATCCCGATATCGATATCGAAGAATTGATCAAAATCATCAAGGCACCGGATTTTCCCACCGGAGGAACCATCTATGGGTATAGCGGTGTACGGGAATCATACCTGACAGGACGGGGACGTATCCTGATCCGTCCGAAAACTTCGGTTGAAGTACTTCCCAACGGCCGGGAAAAACTGATCGTTCACGAGATTCCCTATATGGTGAACAAAGCGGAACTGATCTCCCGGATCGCGGATCTGATCAATGAAAAGAAAATAGACGGCATTTCCAATATCAACGACGAATCCGACCGGGAAGGTATGCGGATTGTGATCGATATCAAGAAAGATGCGATTTCCAATGTAGTGTTGAATACCCTGTTGAAACATACTGCACTTCAGTCCTCTTTCGGCGTGAACAACGTGGCATTGGTACACGGACGTCCGAAGTTGCTGAATCTGAAAGATATCATCCGCTATTTTGTCGAACATCGGCATGAAGTGGTCGTGCGTCGTACTCAGTTTGAATTGAGAAAAGCGGAAGAACGGGCACACATTCTGGAAGGTTTGATCATTGCTTCGGATCACATCGATGAAGTCATCCGACTGATTCGGGCATCCAAGACTCCGGTAGAGGCTCAGAATGCCTTGATGGAACATTTCAGTCTGACCGATAAACAGGCTGCCGCCATTGTTGCCATGCGTTTGGGACAGTTGACCGGTCTGGAACAGGAAAAATTAAGGGCAGAATATGAAGAAATTGAAAAATTAATAGCCCATTTGAACGATATCCTGGCCAACGTTTCTTTAAGAATGGAAATCATCAAAAACGAACTGTTGGCCATAAAGGCACAATATGGGGACGAACGGCGGACAGACATCGTATATGCCTCCGAGGAATTCAATCCGGAAGACTTTTATGCCGATGAAGAGATGGTGATCACCATTTCCCACATGGGCTATATCAAACGGACTCCACTGTCAGAGTACAAAGTACAGAACAGGGGAGGAGTCGGATCCAAGGGTTCGGCTACCCGGGATGAAGATTTTCTGGAACACATGATCATGGCTTCCATGCACAATACCATGCTGTTCTTTACGGAAAAGGGGAAATGTTTCTGGTTGAAAGTATATGAAATTCCTGAAGGAACCAAACAATCCAAAGGACGTGCCATTCAGAACCTCTTGAATATCGAACCGGACGACAAGGTGAAAGCCTATATCAATTTGCTGGATCTGAAAGATTGCGATTACATCAACAGCAATTATATTGTGTTGTGTACCAAAAAGGGTATTATTAAGAAAACAACCCTGGAAGCCTATTCCCGTCCACGTCAGAACGGTGTGAATGCCATCACGATCAAAGAAGGAGATCAATTGCTGGAGGCAAAACTGACCAATGGCGAGAATGACATCATGATTGCCGTCAAATCCGGTAAGGCCATCCGCTTTCCGGAATCCAAAGTGCGTCCGATGGGACGTACCGCTTCCGGTGTCAGAGGCATCTGGATGGAAGACGACGATGAAGCAATCGGTATGGTTTGTGTAGAACCGAACAATGCCAACATTTTGGTGGTATCGGAAAATGGTTACGGAAAACGTTCTGCCATAGAGGATTACCGGATCACCAATCGGGGAGGGAAAGGGATAAAAACCATCAATCTGACTGAAAAAACCGGTGGTTTAATAGCGTTGATTGATGTAACAGATGAAGATAACCTGATGATTATCAATCGTTCCGGACTAACCATCCGCATGGAAGTTGCTTCACTGAGAGTGATGGGCAGAAATACGCAGGGTGTGAAATTGATCAATCTGAGAAATAACGATGCCATTGCAGCTGTTGCGAAAGTCTCTGCCGCAAAAGAGGAAAATGCCGAAGAGGCAGGAGAGGAGAGAGAGGAAATAGCAGACAATGAGATAAATCAGGAAAATGATAATGTTTAACCAAAGTCACGTGGAATACGTGAATAGAATATAAATTAATGTAATATTTTATACCTATGAGAAAATTATTTGTTATTATGATTTTACTTTTTGGGGCGACTTTTACGTATGCACAGAAAGGAAAAGTGACTCAGGCAATAAGTTATTTTACGTCCGGTAAATTGGACCAGGCTAAAAAACTGATAGATGAAGCCATGACTCATGAATCTTGCGTTGATTTTGACAAGGCTTATTTCACCAAAGGTCAGATTTACCAAGCTATCTTTGAAAGTCAGAATCAGGACTACAAAAAATTGGATCCCAATGCATTAAATGTTGCTTGGGATGCATATCAAAAGGTGATTGAACTGGATGTCAAAAAGAAATATACCAAAAAACTGGGAACTCAATACAAAAATTTAGCGATTGATTTTACCAACAAGGCGGTGGAATATTACAACGCTCAAGACTTTAAAGGGGCTTTAGAATCTTTCAAACGGGTACTGGATGTGAAATCTTCTTCAATATTTACTGAAACAGAGGGAGTTACGGTAGATACCGTCGTTATTTACAATGCAGGTTTGGCAGCACAAAGAGCCGGAGAATTCACTGATGCAGAGAAATTCTTAAAAGAGGCTCTGAAATACAACTATGAACCGGCACAAACTTATGCCATGTTAAGCAATGTATTGAAAGAACAAGGCAAGGAAGAAGAAGCGCTTCAATATCTGCACAAAGGTTATGAACTCTATCCGGATAATTCATACATGTTGGTAGAATTGATCAACTATTATCTGTTGGGCGGTGAACCCCAAAAAGCAGAAACCTATCTGGATGCAGCCATCAAACAGGATCCCAACAATGCATCATTCTACAGAGCCAAAGGAACCCTTTACGAAAAATTGCAGGAACCGAAAAAAGCCGAAGAGATGTATGTAAAGGCATTGGAATTGGATCCGAAAGACTTTTTGGCACAGTACAATCTGGGAAATATCAAATTGTCAGAAGTGATTGAGTTCCACAAAAAAGTACAGGATATCATCGATGTAAACGAATACAATGAAGAGATGAAAAAAGTATTTGCCGGTTATGAATCAGTGATTCCATATTTTGAAAAAGCACTGGAACTGAATCCGGGAGAAAAAAATACTTTATCAACATTGAGAGAACTTTATTTCAAATTGAGAAATGAAAAACCGGAGTATCTGCAGAAATACGACGAAGTAAAAAAACAGCTCGATGAGATGTAAAAAAAATAAAGGGGTTCTCCCCTTTATTTTTAAAATTTAATTATTAACATAATATAAATTATAGGACAATATATGTTATTGGAAAATAGTGAATTATAAAAAATCAATATGTATTAAAAAACGAGTATGTACACTTTATTTTTTCAAATCATGTAAGAAAATTCATGCCTTCTTCCTATCTTTGTCGAAATTGCATAAAAAATCATGAATGTTATGCGGGATAAAGTTGTTATTGTCACCGGAGCCTCTTCCGGTATTGGAAAAGCATTGGTTTACGAATTGGCACATCAAGGGGCCAAAGTCGTTTTGGCCGCCAGAAATATGGAAGAACTGCATCTGATTGAAAAAGATCTCAAACAAATGGGAACGGCAGTTTTATCTGTGCAGACAGATGTAACTCAAGAAGCCGCCTGTCGGGAATTGATCGAAAAAGCCTATGATTTCTTTGGCCGAATTGACGTACTAATTAATAATGCAGGTATTTCCATGCGTGCGTTACTGGAAGATCTTGATTTGGAGGTTCTTCGGAAAGTTATGGCGGTTAATTTTTGGGGAACGGTCTATTGTACCAAATATGCTTTACCGTATTTATTAGCCTCCCGCGGAAGTTTAGTCGGTGTCATTTCAATTGCCGGATTTATCGGTCTTCCTGGACGAACCGGTTATGCAGCCAGCAAATTTGCCGTACGCGGTTTTTTAAATACAGTCAGAATCGAAAATCTGAAAAAAGGACTTCATGTATTGGTGGCTGCTCCCGGCTTTACAGCTTCCAATATCCGAAAAACAGCTTTGAATGCTCATGGAAACCAGCAGGGCGAAAGTCCCCGGAATGAAAATAAAATGATGAGCGCAGAAGAATGTGCCGCCATTATTATAAAGGGCATTCGAAAACGAAAAAAAGAAATTATCATGACATTTACAGAAGGTAAATTAGCTGTATTTCTTAGCAAATGGTGGCCAGGATTGGTTGACCGCCTGAGTTATAAATTAATGGCCAAGGAACCGGATTCCCCAATTAAATAAGTATTTATGAGATTTACATCCTACCTATTTCTTTTATTGATTTTTGTCGCTAAAAACAGTCCGGCCCAATTATTATATCCGGAAGTGATGGAAGCCCGTCCCCCGCTCACTGGCAAGGTTGACTGTTCTTCAGCCAGAATTGTTTTCCCCCCTACTCTGTCTAAGGAAAAACAGGAAAATCTATGCATTGAAAATCCGGGAGTCCGTTATGCCATTCAGAACCTGAAACAGGAACATTATCCGGAAGCACAGGTAAACGAAGCTTTAGCAGTTCTGATACGTTATGCGGAAGATGAAAAACTGAAGAGTATCGTCGAGTATTTAAAAAAATATTCCCAAAGCATGGGAGAAAAAGAAAATGCCTTGAAAACACTCGAGACCAAGGTCACGTATGACAGTATCAACCATTATAAAAATACGGCATATTTGTTAACTGGCGATTTCGAAGATTATAATACTGATCTACAAACATTCGTCAATTATCTACATCGAGATTCCAATTATATCTGGTTGAGAAAGGCCAGTCGTGACTCCATTCTATTGGAAGTCTCGAGCATGGCCAATCATTCCATTCGTTTCTGGACAAATACAGGACGAACAGAATATTACCGTTTCTGGGCTTCCAACAAATTATGCGATACCATTGGAAGCTGGATTCAGGTAATGCCACGGGGTCATAAATTGAAAATCTATCTGGATGAAGATGTCTACCAAACCCCCACAATAGAAAAGAAACAGGCTGAAAATGTTTCGAATGGACTGCCCAATTCTTTCAGTGAAGACTCTCAGAAATTGAAAGAGATACAGCTGGATCCGTTAAAACGGAGATATTGGACCTATTATTCCGAAGTAGAAGTAGCCATGAGCCAGGGAAAACTGGCCAATTGGGCCAGTGGTGGAGAAAACTCACTATCCGTATTGAGCAATATCCGTTATTACTGGAATTATAATCGAAACAATACCAGTTGGGAAAACTGGATGCATTATCGTTTCGGATTCATGAAAAATGGAGAGGAAGACATCCGAAAAAACGAAGATCGTTTTGAATTGAATTCAAAATTGGGACAACGGGCATTCAAATATTGGTATTATACCGCCCAATTCAATATACTGACTCAATTGTTCAATTCTTATGAATATCCTCAAGATCAGGATAAGAAATTGGTAGCCAACTTTATGAGCCCGGGATATTTCACTCTGTCATTGGGTCTCGACTTCAAACCCAACGATCGTTTTTCCCTGTTTATCTCCCCCATTGCCGGAAAATGGAATTTTGTCCGGGATACGGCCAAAATCGAAGAAGAACGATATGGCATTGAACAAGGTAAAAGATCCAGACGGGAAGCCGGTGCACAGATTAATTTAAGAAGTACCCAAAACAATCTGTTCAAAATCATGAATATCCGAAATGAGCTGACCTGGTTTATGAGTTATGAAAAGAAAGATCATTACCACAATTATAATAATGAAAATGAAGAAAAAAAGAATTTGCCTTTTACCGTCAATTGGAAATTAACCCTTGATTTTACCATCAATTATTTTATGAGAGCCTCTATTTATACGGAAACAATCTATGATGAAAATTACTCTAAAAAACTGCAATTCAAGGAGAATTTAAATCTAGGTATAAATTTCAGATTCTAAGGTTCATATCATTCATTTACCAAACTTGATACACACATGTTTTATTTTGAAGATAGTGAAATTCACCATATTGTTATCCATCACATCGGCAATAAATTCGAAGGAGGCTCACTGACTCTGTCGGAGAATTGCTTTCTGCCCGAAGATACGGATGTGTTGAATTTGTTGAAAAGCTATTTTTTATCAGCATTCAAGAAAGATGCCTATTACCATTTTTTACCGTATGAAGGCGATTGGATGAATAATCCAGTATATGCCAGCGTATCCTCCATCTTCGATCAGGAGTCCGAATTTTATTCACAATCGGTGTCCATCGCTGAACATCTGTTTGAACAATCCAATAATCCCAATATCAAAGCAGGAGAATTATATATCGTTTATTTCCGAAATTGTCATGTAGAAGAAGGGACCTGTGACGCCATCGGTATTTTTAAATCCGAAACCAAAGACACCTTCCTGAAGATTGTCATGAATGAACATACTTATCAACTGGTGGGTGAATCAGGACTCAACATAAAAAAACTGGACAAAGCCTGCCTTATCTTCAATGTCAACCGGGAAAACGGTTATAAGGTATGTATTTTGGATAAAACCAATACACAGGAAGCCATCTATTGGACCTGCGATTTTCTGGGAGTCGAACCGGCAGAAGCCAGCTATTTCCAAACATCAAACTACCTGAATCTATGCAAGGATTTTGTCAAAGATATCTACAACCAGGAAAATGATGTCGCTCGGACCGACCAAATAGACATGCTCAATCGTTCAATCAATTTTTTTAAAGATTCAGACGTATTTTCTGAAGAACGCTTCAAAGAGGAAGTTATTCGGGAACCGGAAGTTATTCAAGCTTTTGAAAATTTTAAAAACCAATACGAAACCGATAACCAAATGGCGATAGCAGACCAGTTTCCCATATCGGATTTTGCAGTCAAGGATGAAAAGAAATATTTCAGGCATGTATTGAAACTGGACAAAAATTTTCATGTATATATACATGGAGAAAAAAAGTACATTCGAAAAGGTTACGACCCTGATCGGGATATGAATTATTATGTGCTGTATTTCCGAAATGAAGAGTAATGCCGGAGAAAATGAAAAAAGTAAAGAACACGAAAAAGAAATGGGGCCTGTTGGTCGGTATCGTGGTATTGCTGGGAGTAAGCGTATTGGCCGGAGGATATTACTATTTTCTAAAATATCCCAACATACGTGTCCATGATGACGGTATCATCTTTATTCATCCGAACGACTCTTTCGAAACAGTGATGACTTTGCTGAACAGTCGCGGTTATGTTCAGCATGAATACCCTCTTCGCCGAATCGCCGAACTGAAAAAATATCCGACAGCCATCAAACCGGGACGTTACCGTATCCGGAATAAAATGAACAACAATCAATTAATCAACCTGTTGCGATCAGGACAGCAAGAAGCCATTCGTTTGACTTTTCACAATATCAGAACTTTACCGGATTTCGCATCTCTGCTTTCCCAACAACTGGCCATTGATTCGACCGCTTTCATGAATTTGGCTCAAAATCCGGAATACGTAAACCGCCTGGGCTTTACCACCGATAATTTTATCGGTATGTTCATTCCCAACACTTATGAAGTATATTGGAATACAACGGTTGAAAATTTTATCCAACGGATGTATCGGGAATACCAAAAATTCTGGACTCCCGAACGCCGGGAAAAAGCGGCAAAGGCGGAGCTGACTCCCATGGAAGTGTCGATTTTGGCTTCCATCGTTGAAGAAGAGACCAACCGAAGTGAAGAATACCCGATCATCGCCGGAGTCTACATCAATCGGCTTCAAAAAAATTGGAAATTGGAAGCCTGCCCGACCTTGAAATTTGCCTGGGGAGACTTTACCATCAAACGAATACTGGATAAACACCAGGAAATCGATTCACCCTACAATACCTATAAATATGCAGGACTTCCTCCTGGACCGATCCGCATGCCTTCCATTCAGGTCATTGACGCCGTACTGAATTATCAACATCACAACTACCTGTTTTTCTGTGCAAAAAGCGATTTTTCCGGTAGTCATTATTTTTCCCGGACTTTGCGTGAACACAATCGTTATGCGGCTGAATACCATCGGGCACTGAACCAGAAGAAAATATATTGACCGACTTCAAATTCAAAAGATTTCGACAATTGTTTGGTGGTTTCAGGTGAAAATAGTACCTTTGCAGCCGATAAATTATTTTTATACTAATAATCAATTAATTATGTTGAATCATTACGAGACCGTTTTCATTACAACTCCCGTTTTATCTGAGCAACAGATAAAGGAAGCGGTAGAAAAATTCAAAAATACCATCGTTGAGAATGGTGGTACGATTGAACACGAGGAAGCTTGGGGACTTCGCAAGCTGGCTTATCCGATTCAGAAAAAAACGACCGGATTTTACAACTTGTTGCAGTTTGAAGCCGAAGGCTCTCTGGTAGACAAACTGGAAACCGCTTACAGACGCGACGAAAGAGTTATTCGTTTTTTAACGTTTAGATTGGACAAGTATGCCTATGAGTATACTTTAAAAAGAAGAAGTAAAATAGCTAAACAAGAGGAGAAATAAGCCATGGCACAGAATGAAAGTGAAATCAGATATCTGACTCCCCCTACGGTGGATGTAAAAAAGAAAAAATACTGCCGTTTCAGAAAAGCAAGAATTAAGTTTATCGATTACAAAGATCCTGAATTCTTAAAGAAGTTCTTGAACGAACAAGGGAAAATCCTTCCCAGAAGAATTACCGGAACTTCTGTAAAATATCAGAGAAAAGTTGCAACTGCTGTAAAAAGAGCAAGACATCTTGCTTTGTTGCCCTACGTAACCGATTTGATGAAATAATTAAAAGGAGGACACAAGATGCAGATTATATTATTGACAGATATTGCAAATCTGGGTCATAAAGATGACGTGATCAACGTAAAACCCGGATATGGTCGTAACTACCTGATTCCTCAGGGATATGCCATTTTAGCTACTGAAGCTGCTAAAAAAATCGTTGCTGAAAACATCAAACAACGGGCACACAAAGAAGCAAAACTGAAAGCAGAAGCTGAAGAACTGGCTGCAAAACTGGCTGAACTGAAGTTGACTGTCGGTGCAAAGACCAGCAGCACCGGTAAGATTTTCGGATCTGTAAACAATATCATGATCGCAGAAGCACTTTCTGCACAGGGATTCGATATTGATCGGAAGAAAATCATGCTGAAAGAAATCAAAGAAGTAGGAACTTATACGGCTGTAATCAAACTTCACCGTGAAGTGAAAGTAGATGTTCAGTTCGAAGTAGTTTCTGAATAATTAATTAAAGTCATTAACGGACTATAAACGTATTTCCAAACATATTCCAAACATTTAAAAGCACCCTACGCAAGGGTGCTTTTATTTTTCGGTTGTAACATTTTCATTATCTTTGCGAGACGGATTAGAAAGTGAGTATGAGCAAACAATATATCGATTTGAAAGGAATTCGGGTACACAATCTGAAAAATATTGATCTGAAAATAGAGCTCAATAAACTGATTGTGATCACAGGGGTATCCGGAAGCGGAAAGTCCTCACTGGCTTTCGACACCTTGTATGCAGAAGGACAACGACGCTATGTAGAAAGCCTCTCGGCATACGCCCGTCAGTTTTTGGGTCGTTTGAATAAACCGGAATGTGATTATATCAAAGGGATTCCCCCAGCTGTCGCCATCGAGCAAAAGGTGAACACCTCCAATCCCCGCTCAACGGTCGGCACCTCCACCGAAATCTACGATTATATCAAATTGCTTTATGCCCGTGCCGGCCAGACTTTCTCTCCCATCTCCGGTCGAGAAGTCAAACGGGACAACATCGATGACATTACCCGTTATATTCTGGATGAACATACCGGAAAAACGGCCATCATACTGGCAAAACCAGCGCGCATACGCCAGTTCGATACTTTAAAGCTCCTGTTAAGCCAAGGATTTACCCGGATCAAGATAGGAGAAAACTATCACCGTATAGACGATATCCTGAATGAAAATAAACCGCTATCCGATTCGGAGACTGTTTATTTGGTCATCGACCGTATTCAGGTCAACCTGGAAAAAGATACTGTTTCCAGAATTTCAGAATCAGTAGAAACAGCTCTGTATGAAGGAGGTGGAGAATGTTTCGTAGAGATTGACGGGGAAATTCGTTCTTTTTCCAATCGCTATGAAGCTGACGGAATGACTTTTAGTGTACCAACCATCAATACCTTCAGTTTCAATTCTCCTCTGGGAGCCTGTCCCAAATGCGAAGGATATGGAAAAATCTTAGGTATAGACGAAGATCTGGTCGTCCCCAACAAATCACTCAGTGTCTATGAGGATGCAATCATGTGTTGGAGAGGTGAAAAAATGAGCGAATGGAAAAACGATCTGATAAAAAATGCACACAAAGCCAATTTTCCAGTCCATACCCCCTATTATGAACTGACAGAAAAAGAAAAATACCTTCTGTGGCATGGATGTTCTTTTTTTGAGGGTATTTATGATTTCTTCAATTATCTGGAATCCAAAAAATACAAAATCCAGAACCGGGTTATGATTGCCAGGTATACCGGAAAGACCAAATGCCCGGAATGTCAGGGAACTCGTTTGAAACCGGAAGCTGCTTACGTCAAAATCGGAGGAAAGTCTGTACCCGAACTGGTCGAAATGCCCATTACAGAATTAAAAGAGTTTTTCGATACCCTCTCTTTGACTCCACACCAGACTCAGGTGGCAGAACGAATTTTACCGGATATTAAAAACCGGCTCGAATTTTTACTCGAAGTAGGTTTAGGCTATCTGACCCTGAACCGTCTCTCTTCCTCTCTTTCCGGAGGCGAATCGCAGAGAATCAACTTAGCCACCTCTCTCGGGTCGGCACTGGTCGGTTCACTCTATATATTGGATGAACCCAGTATCGGATTGCATTCCAGAGATACAGAGCAATTGATCAAGGTTTTAAAAAAATTACGCGATTTAGGAAATACAGTCATTGTCGTTGAACACGACGAAGATATTATCCAAGCTGCCGACGAAGTCATTGACATCGGTCCTCTGGCAGGACGCCAGGGAGGTGAGGTTGTATTTCAGGGAGATATGCAAGCTCTGAAAACGGCGAACACCCTGACTGCTGAATACATTTTGGGAAAGCGAACCATCGAAATACCGCTTCATCGACGCAGCTGGCAACAGAAAATCACCCTTTCCGGTGCCACGGAAAATAACCTGAAAAATATCACCGTCGATATTCCCCTCAAGGTCATGACAGCCATCACCGGTGTCAGTGGATCCGGAAAAAGTACCCTGGTCAAAACCATTCTGGTACCTGCCTTGAAAAAATATTACGGTGATTACTCCGACCGCACAGGCAGTTTCGATCAATTGAGCGGAGATTTGAATGCTATTTGTGGAGTAGAATTCATCGATCAAAACCCCATCGGAAAATCAACCCGTTCAAATCCGGTAACCTATTTGAAAGCCTGGGATGATATACGCAAAATTTTCTCAGAGACCCAAGCAGCCAGGATGCAAGGCTTCAAACCATCCTACTTTTCCTTTAACGTGCCCGGCGGACGTTGCGAAGAATGTCAAGGGGAAGGAATCATTAAAGTCGAAATGCAGTTTATGGCGGATGTATATCTGGAATGCGAACATTGCAAAGGCAAACGCTTCAAGGAAGAAGTCCTGGAAATCAATTACCAAGGGAAAAATATTTACGACATATTGGAAATGACTGTCAACCAGGCGCTGGAATTTTTTTCATCCGGTACCGGACACAGCGAACGGAGCATTGTCGACAAGCTGCAGAAACTGGTTGATGTAGGTCTGGGATATGTCAAATTGGGACAATCCTCAAGCACACTCAGTGGTGGTGAAAGTCAACGAGTGAAATTAGCCTACCACCTGAGTAGGGAAAATGCCGAACCGACTCTGTTTGTTTTCGATGAACCGACAACCGGTCTGCATTTCCACGATATTCACAAACTGATGAATGCATTGAATGCCTTGATCGAACGAGGACATTCCGTATTGATCATAGAACACAATATGGACGTCATAAAATGTGCTGACCACATCATCGATTTGGGGCCTGAAGGTGGAAAAGAGGGTGGTTCTGTCATATTCACCGGTACCCCGGAAGAATTGATAAACTGTCCGAATTCCTACACGGGACGTTATCTGAAAGAAAAATTACAAGCTCATAAATAGTGACTATTATATATTCTGTAACACATGAAGAAAATATTAGATTTAACTGTCAGAGAGAATCGGCGGCTCAATGCCGACAGTTTTCTTTTGGTGCTGTTTTCCCCTGAGCTACCGGAAATCCAAGCCGGTCAATTCGTAAATGTAAAGGTTGAAAACTCGCCTTCCACTTTCCTACGACGTCCGATATCGGTTCATAATGTAGAACCAGAAAAAGGTTTGCTTTATCTACTGATAAAAATTGCTGGAAAAGGTACGGAAAAACTCTCCCAACTGGCATGCGGAGAAAAGTTGAATGTTATACTGCCATTAGGGAATCAATTTACACAACCCGAACAAGGTCGCTGTCTGCTAGTTGGTGGCGGCGTAGGAATCGCCCCTCTTTTGCATCTCTCCAAAGAATTAAAAAACAAAGGCTTATCCCCTGTCGTACTGATTGGTACCCGAACAGCCAAAGACATTATTTTACAGGAAGAATATGAAAAATATGCAACAGTATACTATACAACAGAAGACGGTTCATTCGGAGAAAAGGGATTTCCAACCCAACATTCCATCTGGAATGAATCTTTCGACCACATCTTTTGTTGCGGCCCGGAACCGATGATGAAAGCAGTGGCTCAACGTGCATATTCAAAACATATTGATTGCGAAGTTTCTTTAGAAAATAAAATGGCCTGTGGTATAGGTGTTTGCCTCTGTTGCGTCAACGACACTCGAGAAGGCCATAAATGTGTGTGTACAGACGGTCCGGTATTTAACATAAACGATTTAAAATGGCAAATTTAAGCATAAACCTTCATGGCTTAAAACTGAAGAATCCAGTTTTAACAGCATCAGGTACATTTGGTTATGGAGTTGAATTTAAAGATTTTATTCAACTTGATAAATTAGGTGGATTCATCGTCAAAGGAACTACGTTGAAACATCGGGAAGGCAATCCTTATCCACGCATGGCAGAAACCCCCTCCGGTATGCTGAATGCTGTCGGCTTGCAAAACAAAGGTGTCGATTATTTCATTTCCCACATTTATCCTGAAATCAAAGATATCCAGACAAATATACTGGTAAATGTTTCTGGCTCCACCATTGCGGACTATGCTGCTACAGCAGAAAAAATAAACGCCCTGGAAAACATCCCAGGCATCGAATTGAACATCTCTTGTCCCAATGTCAAAGAAGGTGGTATGGCTTTCGGAACCAGCTGTACCTCAGCCGCCGAAGTGGTAAAAGCCGTAAGAAACGTATACAAAAAACACTTGATGGTAAAACTGTCTCCCAATGTCACAAATATTCAGGAAATCGCATTGGCAGTAGAATCAGCAGGCGCAGACTCCGTCTCTTTGATCAATACCTTACTGGGTATGGCGATTGATATTCACAAACGGAAGCCACTCCTAAGTACTACAACCGGAGGTTTAAGCGGAGCCTGTGTCAAACCGATCGCTTTGCGAATGGTTTGGCAGGTGGCTAAGGTTGTTAAAATTCCTGTAATCGGTCTGGGCGGAATCATGTGTGCTGAGGATGCCATTGAATTTTTACTGGCAGGAGCTTCCGCCGTACAAATCGGTACCGCCAATTTCATTGATCCAACCATTACCATGAAAGTCATCGATGGACTAAACAGCTACCTGGATAATAATCATTTCAATTCCGTATCAGAAATCATCGGCATCATCTAAGCCAGTAAGCAGCAAATAAAAACTCTTTCTGAAGCATCGGGAAGAGTTTTTATTTTTCATAATCTTCAAAACTACCGTCTTCAAAAAACAGAATAATCCGTTTAATTTTTCGATCCGTTATTTTGATTTCAACCGGAGCAGTAGTAGTTTCCTCCGCTACTTCCGAAATTTGAGGAGGTTCTGTAAGTGAGAGCTCAGAGTGCTGATTAAACATCGACCCTTTTCCGGAAATAAGCCAATTCAAGTTTATATCCGGAAAAGCTTGCGCAATCTTATCCAACACATCGAACCCCGGTTTACTTCGACCGTTTAAAATATGCGACATGGCAGAGGCATTTACTTTTATCACCGCTGCAAAACGGGTCGCTGTCAGATTTTTTTTCTCTAAAAGCTGTTTGAATCTCTCTTGCATTTTGTCATATTTTCATGTTACAAATGTAATTCAAATTCAAAAACCGACCAAATTACAGATGTAATTATATCACTTTACAGATGTAATTAAATATTCAATATAACACAGAAGTCGATGTATTGTGATTTGATAATCAATTATTTATATACAAACTTCATACAATATATCTAAAAAACAATCTTTAAATCAAATTGTTACATCATTTCACCAGCTAATATCTATCGCATTTTTACATAAACTATCACATTCATTGAATTGATATAAATATGTGATTATTCAATATTTATATAAATAAATAACCTTTAAAAAGCCCATTATACCGCTTTAAAAATCAGAAACACGTCAAAATAGTTGAAGTAAATTCTTTAAAAATAACACTTAGTATATGATTATCAATTACTAAAATACACGATAATTAAAAAATGTAAAAATATACAAAAACCAAAAATGACAATTGTAATCATTCGATATTAGCCTTTCTTTTATTTACATTTGTAACATACTTGTCGTTTTGAATAATGAATGCATCACATGACAATTGTATCGTATCCGGATATTACTTTTTCTGTTTTATAAAATTCTCTTTCAATTTTAAAGAGAGCGATGACATTTTTCATATTATCTTACTATCTTTGAAAAAATTTAAAACCATGCAATTATGACGATACAAGAAAAACTTTCTGCTTTAAGACACATCATGGAACGAGAATCCCTGGATGCCTATATCATCTCGGGAACGGATCCACACAATAGCGAATATTTGCCTGCAGCCTGGAAACAACGGCAGTGGATTTCCGGATTTACCGGTTCATTCGGCACAGTTGTCGTATTAAAAAACGATGCCGGATTATGGACAGATACCCGTTATTTTATTCAGGCAGAGAAACAACTGAAAGATACAGGAATTCAAATGCATAAACTGAGAGTTCCGGATGCAGTCAATTATCCGGAATGGTTGGCAGCCAATTTGCCTGCCGGAAGTAGAGTCAGTCTGGATAGTTTTTGTATTTCGGTATGCGATATGAAATACCTCCAGGAAACCTTGAATAAGAAACAAATCGAAGTAGTAGAAAAAACGGATATTTTGGGAGAAATCTGGCTGGATCGTCCGGCTTTACCCGATGAACCGATATTTCTGGTGCCAACAGAAACAGCCGGTAAGTCTGCCAGTGAAAAAATTGAAATGATCCGGGAAAAACTGACCCAGACAAACAGCGATTACATGCTGTTCAGCTGTTTGGACGAGATCGCCTGGTTGTATAACATCAGATGCCACGACATCGCTTATAATCCGGTTGCAATCAGCTATGCCGTTGTTGGAAAAGAAAAATCCTGGCTATTTGTCAAACCGGCCAAAGTATCCAAAGAGGTTGCCGCAGAATTGCAACGTGAAAATATCGAAATTCGGGATTATCATCAACTGTTTTGCTTTTTGGATGAACTGGCACATACTTCCATATTCGCCGTAGATGCCGCCACTTTAAATTTCGCAGTTTATAACAAGCTGCTTCATCAATTCCAGGTAAAAGAATTCGAATCTCCGATCGTCCTGGCAAAAGCCATTAAAAATCCGGTAGAAATAGAAGGGTTTAGAAAAGCTTGTGTAAAAGACAGTGTTGCCCTAACAAAATTCTTTTATTGGCTGGAAAATAATATTGGCAACCATTTAACGGAGACTTCTGTTTCCAAACAATTGTCTGCCTTCAGAGCCCAAAATGAAGATTGCATAGAAGACAGTTTCGCCAATATCTCCGCTTACGGTGAAAATGCCGCTCTCCCACACTATTCTGCCGTTCCGGGAGAAGATGCCGAACTGAAACCCCGGGGATTTTATCTGATCGATTCCGGAGGACAATATACCCATGGAACAACAGATATTACCCGTACCGTTCCTCTCGGAGAATTAACTACCTTGGAAAAAGAAGATTATACTATTGTATTGAAAGGAATGATTGCATTAAGCAGATGTATTTTCCCCAAAGGATCCAAAGGATGCAATATCGATGCAATCGTCCGTCAACCGCTTTGGCAGACCTGTCGGAATTACGGCCACGGCACCGGCCACGGAATCGGTTTCTTTTTGAACGTGCACGAAGGTCCACAAGCCATCCGTCAAGAATTGAAAGACCAGGATGTCGTTCCTGGAATGGTCACATCCGATGAACCTGGACTTTATCGAGAAGGTTCGCATGGCGTTCGGCACGAAAATATGATTCTATGCGTACCGGTCATGAAAAACGAATTCGGAGAATGGTATGGATTTAAGTCGTTAACACTTTGTTATATAGACACTTCAGCCATAATACCAGAATTATTGGATGAAGAAGAAAAGAAATGGCTGAATGAATATCATCAAGAGGTATATGAAAAAACTGCCCCCTATCTGACTCCGGAGGAGGCTCATTGGTTAGCGGAAAAAACCAAACCCATTCGATAAATCATCGCTTAGAAACTTTAATAAGGTCTATTTTCCTGTTTGAAACAGGGAAATAGACTTCTCTTTATTTTTTCTGTTTGATAAATATTCATTGTCAAACGCAACCTTTTATTATTTCTTGCATCTATATAACAAATATTGATGTGTAATTTGGATAAAATAATAGATAAATGCCAAAAAGGAGACAGACGAGCCGCAGAAAAAATCTATCAGATGTTTTCTGCCAAAATGTTTGCCATCTGTATCCGTTTTTCGAGAGATCGTGCAGAGGCGGAAGATACTCTGCAGGATGGCTTTATCAAAGTATTTACATCCATAGACCAATATACGGGCAAAGGTTCTTTTGAAGGTTGGATGAAACGTGTTTTTATCAACACGGCATTGGAGAAATTCAGAAAAAACCATTCGCTACAACTGGTCGAAGAATTACCGGACATGGAAGAAGAAGACGATATCGATGAAAATGCACAAATTCCTGCAGAAGTATTGAGCGATTTTGTACAAGAATTACCCGATCGTTATCGGATGGTTTTCAACCTGTATGCCATCGATGAGATGTCTCACAAAGAGATTGCAACATCGCTCGGTATTACAGAAGGAACTTCCAAATCAAACCTGGCCAGAGCCAAAGAAATTTTAAAACGAAAAGTAAAGGAGTATTTAAGCCATGAGTCATCATTTGGATCATCTTTTTAAAAAGGCACTTCAGGATAAAAGTTGTGAACCGCCCTCCTATCTTTGGAGCCAAATTGAGCAACGACTGGATGCTGAAAAGCGTCATCACAACCCATGGTGGTATCGGGGGATTGCAGCAGCAGCCCTCATAGCACTGGGATTGGGAATCTGGTTATTACACTCACCGGAAGTAACCGAATCCTCATTCACCGGATTGGCCCATGTATATGAAACAACCGAAACGACTTCAGACAGCCTTTTTTCTGATTCAACGGCAGATTATTCCCAACCGAACCACTACCAACCAATAAAGGAAACTTCTGCCAAACAACTAATTGTTGCACAAAATACGCCGACAAAAGAATTTCCACTTCAAATACGAAATTCAGAACAGTGCGAAGCGATTTCTCATAGCAGTCCGCTATATACCACACAATCCATCAGTATTCGCAGGGATTTCATACCATTAACCAATAAGGAAGCTCTTCGCAACCAGGAAGAATATCAAAAATTACTCCACAACTCCCGACTATCGAAAAACAAAGAAAAAAAGAAACCTCAGATAACGGTTAGTGGACATGTCGTACCGGCTTATTCTAGCGGTATCTATTCTTCTTCATTGAAAAATACGCGAGGTGTCAGTTATTCCAAGGATCAAATGAATGGATTGATGAATGTCGGCGGCGGTGTGAAAGTTTCTGTCTCTGCCAACAAAAGATTATCTGTTCAGACAGGTCTCCTATATACCCGCATGGGGCAGCAGACCGCTGAATCAGTTTCTGGATTTCGAACCACAGCCGTGTCAACCTTACCGAATAGTCATAAAATGATTACCACTCCTTTAGGAAACATCAAAACCTCTACACAGGCTACAGCCTATCGCAGTCCGCAAGCCATTATCCTGAATAGTTTCAACCATAACGACGAAACGATCGAACAGACTTTCGGAACCATTGAGATTCCTTTGCACGTACGTTATCTATTGAATAACAACAAAGTATCATTCATCCTATCAGGAGGAATCAGTAGCAATTTCATTATTCAAAACAAAGTATATTTTAAAACCGGAAACGAAAAAGAGTATATGGGCAGTACCGAAGATATTCGAAATTTTAATGTAAGCACAGATTGGGGCTTAGGAATAGAATATCCCCTTTCGTCCAGAATCAAAATCATGGTAGAACCCGGTTTTAAATATTATCTACAATCTTTAAGCGAAAACGAAGAAATCGATTTTAAACCTTATTTGCTCACCTTTTCTACCGGCATCGGAATTCGTTTTTAATATTCCGGGCGTTTTAAAATTTCACTGCTGATAACCGCCTGGCGAATGTCAAAATGAAAGGATTCGGCCGTTTCCGTTTCTTCTTCGGGGGAAGAAATTATCACCTGAGCTGCCACTTTGGGATCCTTATAATAGTCCGTCTCCTCTGCGACGCCCATTGTTTGTTCCTGAAACATAGATTCTTCGCGCACAAAAACAGGACTCTCTTCCAAATTCCAATCACGATCCCCTTCACCGGCAGAATCAGACGATTCGAAAACAGGTTTTGAAGCCTCTTTTTTAGACCAGCTTTTAATCAAGCTGACTACACCAGCTCCAATTACTAACAAAAGGGAAATCCAATCAAAATCTGCTGTAAAAATATTCATATCCATCATCCTAATAGCTTAAAGCAAAACACGAATATACGAACCAAAAATACTATTTTTTTCATGAGTTATTCCATTTTAAAAATAAAATAATTTATTAAAAGACTTTCCATCAAATAATCTTCTTTTTTTTTAACTTTGCCACAAAATACGACATTACTAAAAAATATAGTCCGGATGAAGAGAGCATTAATTAGTGTATTTGATAAAACAGGTATTGTAGAGTTCGCCAAATCATTGGACTCTATGGGTTGGGAGATTATTTCTACCGGAGGAACTTCAAAAAAACTGAAAGAAGAAGGCATTCACGTTCAGGATATTTCAGACTTGACCAAGTTCCCCGAATGTTTTGATGGCAGAGTAAAAACACTGCATCCAAATGTCGAAGGTGGTATTCTGGCAATTCGTGATAATGAAAAACATAAAAAACAAATGACCGAGCTGGGAATAGAACCCATCGATATCGTCGTTTGCAACCTCTATCCTTTCAAACAGACCATTCTGAAAGAAGGGGTCTCACACGAAGAGATTATTGAAAATATTGATATCGGTGGACCGACGATGATCCGGGCAGCGGCCAAAAACTATAAATTCGTGACGGTCATTACTGACCCCGAAGATTATGATCTAGTCATAGCAGAGCTTCGGCAAGAGGGAGATACTTCTGCAGCTACCAAAGAAATGCTGGCCGCAAAAGTATTTATTCATACAGCTCACTATGACGCTCTTATCGCCAATTATTTCTCGGAAAGATTAAATATAAAATATCCAAAAACCCTGACTCTCACCTATGAGAAGAAACAGGATCTCCGTTATGGAGAAAACCCGCACCAGACCGCCGCATTTTATGCTTCTGTCAAGGGAACGGAAGGGACTCTGACCGGAGCGGTTCAATTACATGGTAAAGAGCTTTCCTATAATAATATCGGAGATACGGACGGGGCTTTAGAAACTTTAAAAGAATTCGAGGAACCGACCATTGTGGCTGCCAAACACGCCAATCCTTGCGGAGTTGGAAGTGCTGCCACATTATTGGAAGCCTATCAAAAAGCATACGAAGCCGATCCTGTTTCTATTTTCGGAGGAATTGTTGCAGCCAACCGAGAGATTGACGCAGCCACAGCCACCGAAATGGCTAAAATTTTCCTCGAAGTAATTGTAGCCCCATCTTTCTCAAAAGAGGCTTTGGAAATCTTAACAAAAAAGAAAAACATTCGTTTACTCCAACAGGAGGAAATCGGCCGGAAAAACCCAAAGGCCATCAAAGCCAAGACGGTACTCGGCGGTATGCTGATCCAGGATTTGGACACTCAGTTGCTGAATGAATCAGAGATAAAGATTGTTACGGAACGCCGCCCGACAGAAGCAGAAATGAAAGATCTGCTCTTTGCCTGGAAAGTGGTAAAACATGCCAAATCCAACGGTATCGCGATTGCCAAGGATCAGTGCACGACGGGTGTTGGGCCGGGACAGGTCAGCCGGATTTGGGCTTTGGAAAATGCCATCCGCCAAGGAGGAGACCGGATTGCCGGAAGTGTCATGGCTTCAGATGCCTTTTTCCCATTTCCGGACTGTGTAGAAGCAGCACATCAGGCGGGAATTACAGCAATCATTCAACCCGGTGGTTCCGTCAGGGATCAGGAATCTATCGATGCTGCCAACAAATACGGTATTGCCATGTTATTTACCGGTATGCGTCATTTTAAACATTAAAAATCCATCAAGTAACGCTCACAAACTATTAACGTTCATTTAAAATGGGATTATTTTCATTTCTAACACAAGATATTGCCGTCGACTTAGGGACAGCGAATACGATCATCATTTGCAATGATAAAATGGTTGTCAACGAACCATCCATTGTTGCGATTGATCGAAAAACCGAAAAGGTAATTGCTATCGGGGAAAAAGCCCGGCAAATGCAAGGGAAAACACACGACAACATCAAGACCATCCGTCCGTTACGCGACGGAGTGATTGCAGACTTCAACGCTGCCGAACAAATGTTGCGCGGCATGATCAAGATGGCCAGTGTGAACAACAAATTTTTCTCCCCTTCTCTGCGCATCGTGGTCTGTATTCCCTCTGGAAGTACAGAAGTAGAAGTTAGAGCCGTTCGGGATTCTTCCGAACATGCCGGTGGACGGGATGTATACATGATTTACGAACCAATGGCCGCAGCTTTGGGTATCGGGATAGATGTCGAGGCTCCGGAAGGAAACATGATTGTAGACATCGGGGGTGGAACGACCGAAATTGCTGTAATTTCATTGGGTGGTATAGTTAGCAACAAATCTATCCGCATCGCCGGAGACGATTTGACCGACGATATCCAGGAATACATGCGCCACCAACACAATATCCGGATCGGAGAAAGAACGGCAGAACAAATTAAAATACATGTAGGTTCCGCCTTGTCTGAATTGGACGAACCTCCAGCTGATTTCATCGTACAAGGTCCGAACCAAATGACCTCCTTACCGGTGGAAGTACCTGTTTCCTACCAGGAAATCGCACACTGTCTGGAAAAATCCATTTCAAAAATAGAAATAGCCATTCTGGGTGCATTGGAACAAACCCCGCCGGAATTGTATGCGGATATCGTCAACAAAGGAATCTACCTGGCAGGTGGAGGTGCCCTGTTGAGAGGATTGGACAAACGCTTGACCGATAAACTGAACATTCCGTTCCACATTGCAGAAGATCCGTTGCGGGCTGTTGCCAGAGGAACAGGAATTGCCTTGAAAAATGTTGACAAGTTCTCTTTCCTGATCAGGTAAAATCCACGAAGCTGTGAAAGAAATTATAAAACTGATACTAAAATATCATTTTACTATCATTTTTATTATACTGGAACTCATTTCCTTTTCTCTGATAGTTCTTCACAACAACTATCAGAGAACCGTATTTTCGGGTTATGCAACCTCATTTTTCGGAGGAATCTCCTCCATTGTGACACAGGTAGACGACTATCTGTTTTTAAAGGTGACAAATGAAAAAATAGTTGCAGAGAATACTAAATTAAGGAATGAAGTCGAAAGATTAAAAAAGATCAATCAGGCATACTGTGCAGATACGATATGGCAGCCACTGGACTCAACAGAAGTTGACTATGTCTACAAAACAGCAGAAATGATCAATTCCAGTTTTAATAAAACCAAGAACTGTATTGTCATCGATAAAGGACGGAAAGATGGTATTTTGACGGAAATGGCCGTATGTTCCAGTGAAGGAGTGGTCGGAGTCGTCGAAAAAGTCAGTCGGCATTACGCACGGGTATTACCCCTGATCAATACGAATCTGAGAGTTTCGGCAAAAATTAAGAAAAACGGCTATTATGGTTCCTTGCAATGGGATGGAGACGATTACCGTTATTCCTATCTGAACGACATTCCGTTTCACGTAAATGCAGAAATCGGGGATACAATTGTAACCTCGGGATTTTCTTCTATTTTTCCAGAAGGGAAATTGATTGGTTTTATCGAATCGGTAAACAAGGAAACTGCTAATTTCCTGAAGATAAAGGTAAAACTGGCAACTGATTTCAAGCGAATCTCAGACGTTTACGTCATTGAAAATACGAAGAAAGAAGAACAACAGGATTTAGGGAAGGAAAACTATGAGTAATTTCAAATTCATACTTCATCTATTTGTATTGTTATTACTCCAATTGGCCATATTGGATAATATCCAGCTTCACTCCTATGTATATATAAATATCTACATATTGGCCATTTACATTTTACCCTACCGTTTACGAAATGCCACTCTTCTATTTTTCGGCTTTTTTTTGGGGTTAATCGTGGATTTAGCCAATCACACGATGGGCATACACATGGCAGCCTCCACCCTGCTGGCCTACGTACGTCCCCGCTTGCTGATGCTGACTTCCAATCGGGAACAGATAGACGATATTCAAGGTGAACAGAAAATCAGTGATTTCAGCTGGTTTTTCAAATACATTTTTATCAGTACTTTCATTTTTAATGTCGTATTGATCTTTTGTGAAACATTCAGTCTTCAGAATTTTCTGATCACCTGTCTGCGCATCATATTTAGTACGTTGGTTTCTACCTTTTTCATCTTGCTTTATTATTTTATAGCTTTAAAGAAAAACAAAACCGTTAAATGAACAAATATACACACCGGAAAACGGTTATTTCAGCCATCATCATTTGTGTGTGTTGTATTTACATCATTCGTTTATTCTACATGCAGGTCATCGACGATTCTTTCCAGATGAAAGCCATGATGAATTCACAACGAGTTGTCACACAATACCCGGCCAGAGGTTTGATTTATGACCGGAATGGAAAATTATTGGTAGAAAATCAACCGGCCTACGACCTGATGGTCCTTCCCCGGCAGGTAAAAGCATTCGATACAACGGAACTGATTCAGATTCTGGGTATCGAAAAAGAAACTTTGATCCGAAATCTGGAAAAATGCCGACGATATTCTCTTTATAAGACATCGGTACTGATTTCTCAGATCACCGCCAACAAATATGCAATCTTACAGGAAAAACTATATAAATATCCGGGTTTTTTCATGCAAACCCGAACCCTGCGTAAATACAACGTATCCCATTCGGCCGACGTTTTCGGCTACATCGGAGAAGTCAATCAGGCACAAATCGACCGTGACAGCAGTTATGCTCCCGGCGATTACATCGGAGTCAGCGGTCTGGAAAAAACTTATGAAAATGTACTGAAAGGAACCAAGGGAAAACAAATTTTACTGGTAGACAACTACAATCGAATCAAAGGCTCTTATAAAGACGGAGCCTACGACCAACCAGCCGTTGTCGGACAAAATCTGACCACCACCTTGGATATCGACCTGCAAGAATACGCTTATCGGCTGATGCAAAATAAAAGAGGAGGCATTATCGCCATCGAGCCATCCACCGGAGAAATCCTGTTAAAAGTTTCCAGTCCGGGATATGATCCCCAACTCATGATCGGTCTCGAAAGAGGGAAAAATTATCGGCAATTAAGTATTGACCCAAACAAACCCTTATTGGACAGGACTGTTTCCGGTGCATATCCTCCCGGTTCAACATTCAAAACTCTACAGGCATTGTATGGTCTGAAAACCGGTGTCATTACCCCAGCCTCCTGTTTTGAATGTTACGGAAAATCAAAAACCCCTATCGGCGGCATTCGAATGGGATGCCACAATCACCAATCACCACTGAATCTTTACCAAGCCATCCAACAATCGTGTAATCCATATTTTGTGAATGTGTGGCGAAGAATCCTGGAGGACGACAAATATCATGACGTTCGGAAGGCTTATATCCATTGGAGAGATTTTATATGTTCCTGCGGTTTAGGTTCTAAGATCTGTCCGGACTTTTCCAATGAAATCAACGGATCTATTCCGGAACCGGCTATTTTTGACCGGAAATTTAGAACCCAGGACTGGAGATGGAGTTACATCATGTCGCTTTCCATCGGACAGGGTGAATTGGAATTGACCCCCCTGCAGATTGCCAATATGGGATGTGTGCTGGCAAATCGGGGATATTACGTGACCCCTCACATTGTGAGACCGACGGAAGGAATGAACAATCGGGTGGAAAAACACATCGTCGACTGTGACCGAAAATATTTCGATATCGTCGTTGAAGGAATGTCAATGGCAGCGACTGGCGGAACAGCCCGAGGAGCCTCGATTGATTCTGTTCAAATCTGTGGAAAAACCGGAACCGCACAAAACCCTCACGGAGAAGACCATTCGATTTTCATGGCATTTGCTCCCAAAGATCATCCGAAGATCGTCATTGCCATTTATATTGAAAACGGCGGATTCGGTGCACAGTACGCAGTTCCGATCGGAGGTCTGATCATGGAAAAATATTTGAAAGGAACAATTTCTCCCCGGAAAAAAGCCATTGAAGAAAGAATGCTGAATTCCAGTCTTATTGAGCCAATACAAAAAAAATCAGGAACCTCGCAAACAGAAACGCCCGCAGATTAATTTTAAAAATATGAACAGACAATCCGAACTTCTAAAAAATATAGACTGGCTTTCCATCCTTTTATACACGGTATTGGTATTCATGGGATGGTTAAACATATATGCAGCGGTCTACGACGAAAGTCACAGCAGCATTTTGGACATCGGTCAACGGTATGGAAAACAGCTGATGTGGATCGGTGCTGCTTTTGTTTTGGCAATATTTATTCTACTGACGGACAGTAAATTTTTCACCGCTTTCTCACTTCCTATATACGGTTGTGTGATTGCACTTTTAGCAGCCGTTCTGGTTTTGGGAGTCGAATCCCATGGGGCCCGTTCCTGGTTTGAAGTGGGAGGTATCCGGATACAACCGGCAGAATTCGGAAAATTTGCTACTTGTCTGGCCATAGCCAACGTTATGAGCAGGCATGGATTCAAAATCATGCGCCTGTCGAGTCTATTGACGCTCGGTATCCTGTTGGTGATTCCTGTCGGACTGATCATCCTGCAGAACGACACCGGTTCGGCATTGGTATACAGTTCTTTCATCTTTGTCATGTATCGCGAAGGATTGCATGGCTCTCTCCTGCTTTTATGCTTTATTTCCATTGCCATCTTTATCTTTACTCTGCTCTATCCTCCCATGGCAATACTTTCGGTCATTATCGGAGGATCACTGATAGCCTTTTTATACTATCGACAAAACAAACAGGAATTTTACCGGATCGTTATCTTTCTCATTGGATGTTTTTTGTTTTTCTGGTTTTTAAAATGGTTACTCGAATTAGAGATCGACTTAGATAAATTGTTACTATACTCCTATTTATTGACTTGTTTATTAGGTATTTACTTTATTTACAAACGAAAAATGAAACACATCATGCTCGTACTATTGGCCTCTTGGGTTTGTATAGGAGCAAGCATTGGTGTTGATTACGCTTTTGACAAATTGCAAGCACACCAAAAAGACCGAATCAACAATTTATTGGGTATAGAGACCGACTTGAGTGGCGCCGGTTACAATGTCAATCAGTCTAAAATCGCCATCGGTTCGGGCGGGCTATTCGGCAAAGGTTTTTTACAGGGAACACAAACCAAATACAATTTCGTTCCAGAACAAAGTACAGACTTTATTTTCTGCACCATCGGCGAAGAGTGGGGGTTCATCGGCTCCACCGTAGTCATCGGACTATTTTTGGCTTTTATTCTAAGAATCATCTACCTGGCCGAACGTCAACGTTCCGATTTTTCCCGGATTTACGGATACGGGGTTGCCAGTATTCTGTTTTTCCATGTTGCCATCAACATTGGCATGACCATCGGCCTGGCCCCGGTAATTGGAATTCCGCTTCCTTTTTTCAGTTATGGCGGTTCCTCTCTCTGGGCTTTCACGATCCTGATATTTATATTTTTGCGTTTGGATGCCAACCGACTTCAATTATTCAGTTAATATCGAATCAAGGTATAAACTGAATTTACGAACACAAACGTTTTAAATATATCCAAAAACATATTTTTCTTCATTTTTTTTAATATTTTCGTGCGGCTATAAACAAGAAAGGAAACAAGCAATGAAAACACTCATTTTAAACATAAAGCAGCTGATACAGACTGAAGAGGCTCCCCGGAAATGGGTGGCCGGCGAAGCAATGTCCCGTCTGGGAATCATCGAAAATGCCTATTTACTTGTAGAAGGAGATAAAATTGCCGGATTCGGAAAAATGGAAGATCTGGACATGGAATCCGTCTATGCAGGCAGTGATACGGTCAAAGAAATCGATGCCAGCGGTCGCCTGGTACTGCCGTCCTTTTGCGATTCACACACCCATTTGGTTTATGCCGGCAGCCGGGAAATTGAATACATAGATAAAATCCGAGGTCTTTCCTACGAGGAAATCGCCAAACGGGGCGGAGGTATTCTCAATTCTGCAGAACGTATCCGCCAAGCCTCCGAAGAAGAGCTTTTCGATGCTGCCTATGATCGTATTCAGGAAATTGCCGGATTCGGTACCGGAGCCGTTGAAATCAAAAGCGGTTATGGCCTGGACACCGCAAGCGAATTAAAAATGTTGCGAGTAATCCGGCGTCTGAAAGCCGAGACTCCTCTGTTGATCAAATCAACCTTTTTGGGTGCCCATGCTGTTCCATCCGAATACAAAGGGAGACAAACGGAATATGTCGATCTCATTATCAACGAAATGATTCCAATGGTTGCAGCCGAAGAATTGGCCGATTACGTGGATGTCTTCTGTGACAAAGGCTTCTTCACCGTAGAAGATACCGACCGCATTTTAAATGCCGGCATGAAATACGGTCTTCGGGCCAAAATCCATGCCAATGAACTGGACTATTCCGGAGGCGTTCAGGTAGGTGTAAAATACAATGCCATTTCTGTCGATCACCTGGAATGCATCGGAGATGACGAAATCGCCTGCCTGTTGGAAAGCGAAACCATGCCGACCGTTTTGCCGGGTGCCGCTTTCTTTCTCAACATGCCCTACTCCCCCGTACGGAAAATGATCCAGGCCGGTCTGCCGGTTGCCATGGCTTCAGATTACAATCCAGGCTCCTCTCCTTCCGGAAATATGAAATTCATCATGTCACTGGGATGCATCAATTATAAAATGCTTCCGGAAGAAGTGATCAATGCCACTACCATCAATTCTGCCTATGCCATGGGTGTAGAGGAAGAAGTCGGTAGTATAGCTGTCGGTAAACTTGCCAACTTTTATATAACAACGCCTGTACCCGGTTTGGAATACCTGCCATATGCCTATACGGCCAATCTGGTAGAGGCTGTTTTCTTAAAAGGGGAACAGTATTAACAGAAAGAATCATTCAAACAATAAAACAATATTCATTATGAAAAGACTCATCGAGTGCGTGCCCAACTTCAGTGAAGGCAACGACATGCATATCATCAATCAAATCACGGATGCCATGAAAACCGTCGAAGGAATCAGCGTCATCGATGTGGATCCCGGCAAAGCCACCAACCGTACGGTAGTTACGATGGTCGGAGAACCGGAACCCATTTGTGAGGCAGCTTTCCGGGCCGTCAAAAAAGCCGCAGAGTTGATTGATATGACCAAACACAAAGGGGCTCATCCCCGTTTCGGAGCAACCGACGTTTGTCCTTTAGTGCCCGTTTCCAATATCACCATGGAAGAAACAGTCGAATATGCCCGCCAATTGGCGAAACGAATCGGAGAAGAACTGAATATTCCGGTATATTGCTACGAAAGTGCCGCTTTTACTCCGGAACGGAAAAACCTGGCAACTTGTCGGGCCGGAGAATACGAGGCCCTGGGAGAAAGACTTCCGAGCGAACAATGGCACCCGGATTTCGGTCCCCGCGAACTGAATGCCTGGACCTCCAAGACCGGAGCAACGGCTGTCGGAGCCCGCAATTTCCTGGTAGCCTACAATGTCAATCTGAACACCACTTCTACGCGTCGGGCCAACTCCATCGCCTTTGACGTTCGCGAACGGGGACGGGTAAAACGGGAAGGCAATCCGATTACCGGTAAAAAAGTCCTGGACGAGAAAGGCAAACCGGTCATGATTCCGGGTACCCTGAAATCAGTAAAAGCCATCGGCTGGTACATCGAAGAATACGGCATTGCCCAGATTTCCATGAACCTGACCGACATATCCATTACCTCCATGCACGAAGCATTCGACGAAGTCTGTCGAAAAGCGGCAGATCGCGGTATCCGGGTAACAGGATCAGAACTGGTGGGAGTTATTCCCTTAAAGGCCATGTTGGATGCCGGTCGGTATTTCCTGCGCAAACAGCAACGTTCTACGGGTGTTTCCGACAAGGAACTGATCAAGATCGCCGTAAAATCCCTGGGTCTGGATGAACTTTATCCATTCGATCCGAAAAAGAAAATCATCGAATATATCCTGGAAGAAGAAGCCTCCAAAGGCAAGAAAAAATTGGTCGATATGACGCTGACCGATTTTGCAGACGAAACCGCGTCCGAATCACCGGCTCCGGGAGGAGGTTCCATTTCAGCCTACATGGGTGCTTTAGGAGCAGCCCTGGGATCCATGGTTGCCAACCTCTCCTCTCACAAGCGAGGCTGGGACGACCGTTGGGAAGAATTCAGCGACTGGGCCGAAAAAGGCAAAGCTTATCAGTCAGAGTTGATCAAACTGGTCGATGAAGACACCAACGCTTTCAACAAAATCATGGATGCCTTCAGCCTGCCCAAAAAATCAGAAGAGGAAAAGGCTGCTCGTCAAAAAGCGGTACAGGAAGCGACTCGTTATGCCACCGAAGTACCGTTCAAAACCATGCAACAATGTTATGAATGTATGTCTGTTGCCAAAGCCATGGCAGAAATCGGCAACCCGAATTCTGTCACCGATGCCGGCGTAGGTGCCTTGGCAGCTCGTGCCGGAGTGATGGGAGCTTTCCTGAATGTAAAGATCAACGCAGCCGGTTTGGAAGACAAAGAATTCGCCGCACAAATCATCCAGGAAGGTGCACAAATCGTTGAAAAAGCCAATCAGCTGGAAGCCGAAATTCTCGAAATCGTAAATTCAAAGATTTAAGACTCTATAAACTATTGGTTAAACGGGAAATACGGGATTCGCAAGAATTCCGTATTTTTATTATTTTTGTCCAAATTTCAAGGGCTTATGAAACAGAGGTTCTGGTTTATTCTTATTGTGGCATACTGGTGTCTGCTACTGTTCAGTTGCAAGACACCCGATTCTGCTGTTTATCCTGTTGTTCCAGACTATTCGAAAACGACGGCCTGGTTTGAAGGAGGAGTCGGGGCTGGAAAAGACTATGACATCTTTTACATTGTTCCGACCTGTGTATTTGACTGGCAGGACGAAAATGGAAAAATTTGCCATTATATGGACGTTTACAATGCTTCCCACCGTTCCAGCGTCGATGGACCACTCCGGCTTGCCCGGGGAATTTTTGCGGAAGAGGCCAATTTTTTTGCCCCTTATTATCGTCAGATAACTATCGAATCGTGGATGGAAAGCGATGAAGTTATCGAAAATCGTTTTGAAACGGCCTTTAAGGATATTGAAGCGGCTTTTCAATATTACCTGAAACATCAGAATCAAGGACGGCCATTTGTTTTGGCGGGACACAGCCAGGGGGGAAAGGCTGTGATCGAACTGTTAAAACGATGTATGAATCCAGAAACATATGGCCGGATGATTGCTGCTTATCCATTGGGATATCCTGTACGTTCGGAAGACACTTCAAACTATCTGCTTCCAGCCACAGACGCTGCCGGAACCGGAGTTTCCATTACTTTTAATTCCGTTGCCGCTCCTGATCGGCTGACGAAACTGCTTGAAGGCAGTACCATTGCCATTAATCCACTAAATTGGCGGATCGATACGGTAGTTGCCTCCAAACAGCAACACCTCGGTATGGTTTTTACTGCTGCCGATGGACACATTCTTTCTGAGGAATCCCAGGTCATCTCCGCCTATTTGGACAAGAAAACCAAAGCACTTGTCGTTTCCGGAGTTGATCCGATGACTTATTACGAACCGGCTTTGGCTGAAATGTTTCCTCCGGGAAATTACCACATTGTGGAACTGAATTTCTTCTATCGCAATTTGCAACAGAATGTACAAGAGCGGGCGGCTGCTTTTTTGGAACGGCAGAATAGAGAAGAAATATAATTATAAGAATTACTCCTTTACTTATTATAAAAAATACATTATCTTTGAAAAAATGTTTTTCTATGGAACAGATTCCATACACCCCGTCCTTATTGCATATCACTTCTCTGAAAATATTTGTCTCCAGACTTACGATTGTATTCTGTTGTTGTTTTGTGCCGAATTTAACAGCCTTTTCACAAGAATCCTTTCCTCCCGTACCAGCACCCCACCAACTGAAGTGGCACGAAGCAGAAATAGGAGTTATATTCCATTATGACCTCCACGTATTTGACTCTAAAGTATACGGACAGGGCTATAACCGTATCAATCCCATAGAAGACTATAACATCTTTAACCCAACCCAGCTGGACACAGATCAATGGGTGGAAGCTGCCAAAGCGGCCGGCGCCAAATTTGCGGTATTGACCGCCACGCATGAAACCGGTTTCGGTTTATGGCAGAGCGACGTAAATCCTTTTTGTCTGAAAGCGGTAAAATGGCGCAATGGCCAAGGTGATATCGTACGCGAATTCGTCAACTCCTGTCGTAAATACGATATAAAACCGGGCATCTACATCGGAATCCGCTGGAACTCACTGTTAGGTATACACAATTTCAAGGTTGAAGGAGATGGCGAATTTGCCCGTAACCGCCAGACATGGTACAAACACTTCTGCGAAAAAATGGTAACGGAATTGTGTTCCCGTTATGGAGATTTATTTATGATATGGTTTGACGGCGGGGCGGATAACCCGAAGGAACTGGGACCTGATGTCGAACCAATCGTAGCCAAATACCAGCCCCAATGTTTGTTCTATCACAATGTAAACCGGGCGGATTTACGCTGGGGAGGATCTGAAAGTGGAACGGTAGGCTACCCATGCTGGTCGAGTTTTCCTTATCCTTATAGTCACAGCAATACCCATGAAGGAATAGAAAATCACAACCAATTACTGGCCCACGGCGACGAAAATGGCAAATTTTGGGTACCAGCCATGGCAGATACTCCATTGAGAGGATACAACGGCCGTCATGAATGGTTTTGGGAACCGGGTGACGACAATAAAGCCGTTTATCCGCTGGAAAATTTAATGGACATGTATGAGAAATCGGTGGGGCGAAATGCCACACTCATCGTAGGACTGACACCCAATCCCGATGGAATACTCCCCGAAGGCGACGTAAAACGGCTGCAAGAATGGGGTGCAGAAATCAAACGCCGTTTCGAGAAGCCACTGGCACAAACATCTGGCCATGCGCTGAAACTTTCGTTGCAGCTGAAAAATAAAAAAACGGTTAACTATTATATTCTACAGGAAGATATCACACAGGGAGAACGCATACGCGCCTATCGGATTGAAGCCCGTATAGGCGATAAATGGGTCACCGTCGCTCGGGGAACCTCCGTGGGTCACAAACGCATTGAGGCATTTAAACCGATCAAGGCTTCTGAATTTCAAATAGTGGTGGAACGATACACCAATATTCCCCAAATCAAAAACTTTAGTATATACCATGTAGATAAATAAGTTTGTCTATTTTGTATTATTTTTGTCCAAATCGACAAAACATGAAAATAATCCATACGGCAGACTGGCACATCGGTCAAACTTTTTTCGGTTATGACCGTTTTCAGGAACACCAGTACTTTTTAGACTGGTTAAGAGAACAAATATCGACCCTTCAGGTCGATGCATTGCTTGTTTCCGGGGACATATTCGATGTAGCCAATCCCTCTGCGGCTGCCCAACGGCAATTCTACCGTTTTCTACGGCAGGTCACAGAACGAAATTCCGGTCTGCAAATCATCGTCATTGCCGGGAATCACGATTCCGCCAGCCGTCTGGAAACCCCGATTCCTCTACTGGAAGACCGAAAGGTATATATCCGTGGCTCCGTTCACAAATATGCCAACGGACAAATAAATACAGATGAACTGATTATCGAATTGAAAGATCGGACAGGAAAACGACAGGCCTGGTGTCTGGCAGTCCCCTACTTACGACAGGGCGATTATCCGATGACAGAGACCGAAGGCGATCCTTATCAGGCTGGAGTAAAAGCATTATACGATACTTTGCTTCAACAGGTGGAACAACAGAAACAGCCGGAGGAAGCCATCATTGCCATGGGACATTTACAAGCCGCCGGCAGCCAGCTATCAGAAAATGATCCTAGCGAACGGATGATCATCGGCGGTCTGGAAGGTCTTTCCGCGAATATCTTCTCTCCGCTCATCACCTATGGCGCTTTGGGTCATATCCACCGCGAACAGCGGGTATCCAAGCGGGAAGAACTACGCTACGCAGGTAGCCCTCTCCCCATGTCATTTGCGGAAGAAAACTATCATCATGGAGTCATCCTGTTGGAAATCAAGGATGGGAAACTCCAAAATCAACAGAAAATAATCTTTGAACCCCTGGTTTCTCTCCTTCGGATACCCAGGCAACCGGCATCGTTACCGGAAGTACTGGAAAAACTCGCCCGGCTGCCGGAAGCACACGATCCCCTGTTGGCGCCTTACCTGGAAGTAAGGGTATTGTTAACCGGTCCAGAGCCCTCTTTACGTTCCAGCATCGAGGAAACAATACGAAACAAGCAAGTCCGTTTGACCCGGGTAGTACCCTTTTATCCCACAGCAACGGAAGAGAAGGATTCCCAAGTTATTTTCACGACCGAAGAACTGGGCGATCCCTGGAAGATGTTACAGCTGGCCTATGAACGCAAATACCACCAACCTCTCCCGGATGAACTGGCCGCACTGTTTCAGGAAGCTGTCGAAGAATCACATTTAAGAATGGGTGAAAAACGATGAAAATCTTACGTATACAAGGAAAAAACCTGGCCTCGATTGCCGGAGAATTCGAAGTCGACTTTACACGGGAACCGTTACGTTCTGCTGGCATCTTTGCAATTTGCGGTCCGACAGGTTCCGGAAAGTCTACCCTGTTGGATGCCGTATGTCTGGCCTTGTTCAACAATACTCCCCGTACCACCGGTGTAGAAGGGACCAAACTGCAGGACACCGCCCAGGAATACATCCAACAGGGCGACCGCAGACAGATTTTGCGCAGAGGGAGCAGCGAAGCCATGGCCGCCGTTGAATTCATCGCCATCGACGGAAAAAATTACCGGTCAGTCTGGCGGGTATGGCGGGCCAACAACCGCACCAACGGCAAACTGCAACCGGTCGAATGGCGGGTTTACGACCTGGCAACCCATACTCCCATTACCACAGGGAATACGGAAGCTGAACATAAATTAACACAACTCATCGGATTGAATTACAATCAGTTCACACGAACGGTACTTTTAGCTCAAAATGAATTCGCCCGCTTTCTCAAAGCCCGAAAAGACGAAAAGGCGGAAGTGCTCGAAAAATTAACCGGAACAGAGATTTATTCAGTCATTTCCAACACAGTTTATACGAAAACCGCGGCCATCCGCTCGGAATGGAAAGAACTGTCCGACCAGATCAGTCATATTCACCTGCTTTCACCAACAGAATTGACTGCTCTGCACCAAAAAATCCAAACAATCGAGGAACAGGAAAAGGAACTTAAACAAAAACATGAATCGATAAAGAATAAGATAAACTGGTTCAATCGATTGAAAGAGATCAATCACCTCAAGGAAGAAGCGCTGCAAAACTTGCAAACGGCCCGAAAAAGACAAGAAGAAGCGCTTTCAGGGGCCGCCTGGTTGCGACAGACAGAGGCCGTTGAAAGTTGTCGTCCCATCTGGCAGAAAAAGCAAGAAACTTCCAACACACTTCAGGTGCAGGAAAAAGCATTGGAAGAAACCTCCCGCCTTCTGGCAGATGTATCTCCTAAAACCGATCTGGCCGTCCAGCAGGTAGCATTGCAGAAGGAATCAGTAAACAAGTATACCAACGAATACAATCAACTAAAACCGACCTTATCAGAAGCTCGTCGTTTGGATCTGGAAATTGCAAATGCCTGCCAAACAGCACGCGAAAGCCAGGAAAGCTTAACCGAACTTCAGGAAAAACTCCTTTTTCAAACACGCAGGCAGACAGAAAGAAACAGGCAGTTATCCTTTTTGAAAGAAGAGCAAGGACGATATCGACAATGGTTTGAGCAACATCGTCAACAGGAATCCATGTGTCTGAATATAAATTGGATCGAAGGTCTGCTCGATCAGGCAGAAGCTTTGCAAAAACAAATGGATACCCATCGGACAATCCTCTCCCAGTTGCATCTGACACTGACCGCAAATCAAGATCGACAGGAAAGCCTGCAACAGACTCTTTCTGCTTACAACCGGCAGCAAAATGCATGGCTGGAAGAACGACAAAAACGCCGGCAAACACTCGATTCCATTCCTCTGACCGAGATCCGGAAAAAGAAAGAAACACTCCGCCTGCTACGGGAAAAATGGATGCAGGGCCTCACCTGGTCTGAACAATGGGAAAAGAATCAAAAAACATTGCAACTACATCAGGAAAAACTACGGCCATTACAACAGAATCTCCAATTCATAGCTTCCCAAATCATTCAAAATCAACAAGAAAAAATAATTGCAGAAGCCAAATACATTGCTTTGAAAGATTCCTGGGAATTCGCCCGCTTAAGCATCTCAGAAAATATAAGCCACCTTCGTTCTCAACTCAAAGAAAATACCCCTTGTCCGGTATGCGGCAGTCTAAGCCATCCTTATGGAGAAAAACAACCTTTTACAGATCAGATATTTCATGCGCTTGAAAAAGATATGAAACAGTACGAGGCTGAATACGAACATCTGAAAACAGAATACACCCGTTTGGAAACCGAACAAAAATACCAACAGGAAAAAGTGCACGCGCTCCAAAATGAAATCCAGGAGCTGTCAAAAGAGTGCGAAGACATATCGACAAGAATCAAGGAGATTTATTCGGATGCAAATACGGACTTTTCCATAAACATCGAAAAACTGAAAAGACAACTTCACGAAAGCCAACAGGAAATGGAAAAGCTCCTGCAACAGGAAAGCGAATGGGAACAGCAACACCAGGCCCTCCAGGTACTTCAGAAAAACTGGGATCTGCTTCAACAGAAAAAAGAAGAAATAGAAAAAGAATTTCAACATACAGCAGAAAAAACAGTTCGTTATACGGCGGAGAGATCCAAACAAAATGAAATCATTGCCAACCTGCAAAGCCAGCAAAATGATTTGCTGGAAAAAGCCTCCCCGCTTATTCAGTATACAGATTGGCGTTCCCAATGGGAAAAACATCCTTCGGAATTCAGACAAGAACTGTCTGCCATGGCCCAGACGTGGTTAACCCGAAGCAAGCAACTGGAAGAAAATCAAAAACACCAGCTGCAATTGACGACCGAATACGAAGAAAACCGGAAAAATCTGGAAGAGCTCCGACAAAATGAAACAGCCGCCCTCCTGCTTCAAAAAAAACGCTCGGAAGCGGTCCGATCGCTGACAGAACAACGCCAGCGGCTTTTACCAGACCAAACAGTAGAAGAGGTTGAACAATACTGGTCAGATTTATTAAGGGAAAATTCCGAAAAACTGGAAAACTACCTGCAAACCAAAGAACGCCTGTTGAAAACATCGGAACAATTAAAAGGAAAAGCGGCACAACTGCATTCAAGCATCGAACAATATCGGAAAAGCCTGAAAGATTCTGCGGAACAGTTTGAACAATGGCTGAAAACATACAACCAAACAACCGATATCCCGTTGACAGAAGCGGCCCTGATCTCCCTATTGGATGCCCGTCCGGAAGAAATCCGACAAGAGAGAGAACGGCAGAATCTGCTCCGCGATCAGGTCGTTCGGGCATCCGCCACTCTCCAGGAAAGAGAAAAACAATGGACAGTGCATCAGCAACTTCCTGATCGACCGGATTTAACAACCGAATCCCTGGAATTCTTACAAACACAATCCGAATCTATACAAAAGGAATCCGAAATGCTACTCCGTTCCAAAACAGAGGACCTGGCCTCTCTGCATAGCCAACAGGAAAATCAAAAATTATCCGAACATCTATCTCATACACTGGAAAATAAAACGGAAATTTTAAATAAATGGAGCAAATTGGATGATCTAATCGGTTCACAAAGTGGTTATAAATTCAAAGAAATCGCTCAGGGATATACCTTGGAAATTCTGTTAACCTATGCCAACCAACAATTGCGGGAACTGGCCCCCCGATATCAGTTGCAACGTATACCGGATGAATTGGCTTTACAAATCATCGATCATGACTTGTGCGATGAAACTCGTTCGGTATTCTCCTTGTCCGGAGGCGAATCTTTTTTGGTTTCTTTGGCGCTGGCTTTGGGACTATCCTCCTTCTCTTCCCGAAATCATTTTGAAGAGAACCTTTTTATCGACGAAGGATTCGGAACCTTGGATGCCGAGACACTGCAAATTGTCATGGAAGCCTTGGAACGCCTGCGTTCGCAAGGAAGACAGATCGGTATCATTTCTCATGTTCAAGAACTGACCGAACGAATTCCCGTAAAAATCTGTCTGGTCAAAACCGGGAACGGTAGCAGTAAAGTCGTACTGAAATCCTGACGAGAATAGTGTTAATAAAGAAAAATCTTCTTAACTTCGCGCAGAAGAAGAGAAAATGAAGCGATATTTTATAGAATTAGCATACAACGGCAGCAAATATCACGGCTGGCAAATCCAACCCGGAGCCTCCTCCATACAGGAAGAACTGAACCGGGCATTGACAACCTTGCTACGCCAGGAAATTTATGTCATCGGAGCCGGCCGAACAGACACCGGCGTTCATGCCTCTTTTTTTGTTGCCCATTTCGATACCGAAACACCCCTGCTGGATTTAGCCCAAACGGTATATAAATTAAACCGGCTTTTGGACAAAGACATTGCCATTTATCGGCTTTATCCCGTTGCATCCGACATGCACGCCCGCTTCTCGGCTCTTTCCCGCACCTATAAATATTATATCGACAAAGGGAAAGATCCGTTTTCCTATTTCTTTGCCTGGAGAGCCTATCCGCTGCCGGATATTCAAAAAATGAACGAAGCCTGCCGGATTCTATTCGAATACACCGATTTCACCAGTTTTTCAAAGCTGCACACCGATGTCAACAACAACAACTGCACTATCCTGGAAGCCTATTGGGAAGAAACAGACAAACAGCTGATTTTCACCATCCGGGCAAACCGTTTTTTGCGAAATATGGTCCGGGCCATCGTCGGGACCCTGATCGAAATCGGCCGTGGCAAACTGACGCTTCAGGAATTCCGGACCATCATCGAATCCCAAAACCGGTGTAATGCCGGGACCTCCGTACCCGCCCAAGGTCTTTTTCTGCACGCCATCGAATACCCCGAGCCAATCGCTCTCAAAGAATAAACTTTGTACCTAAAAAAAGAGAGGATGCTTGGCATCCTCCCTCTCCTATTTTATTTCGGCAGATCAGCCTGCCGGGCCATCTCAATCATCAGAGTCAGTTCCGATACGATCTTTTCATCACTACCAGAAGCTCCAGTCACCTTAAAACGGATATTCCCCTGCGGATCGATCACGAATTTGGCAGGAATTCCGGATACATTGTAACTCTTCACGACCGGATTGGCTTTGGTCTGAGGATCCTTCAAATCCATCAACAGGCGAAAAGTATACCCATTGTCTTTCAAAAATTTAACAGCGGTTTCCGTCGCATTTTCTTCTTTTTCCCAAGTGTGGATAAAAAGAAATTCTACCTGAGAGTCGTCTTGAAATTTCTCCACTGCTTTTTGCATGGCTGGGAATGAACGTTTACAGGGACCGCACCAGGTTGCCCAGAAGTCCAATACAACCACTTTCCCTCTCAAATCGCTTAGTTTTACCTCTTTTCCCTCCACATCGGTCAGGGTAAAATCCGGTGCCGGTTGAGAAATCATGCTCTTGGCGATCTCCTGTTTCATTTTTTCTTCATTGGCCCGACGCCACTCCTCTAAATAAAACTCTAAGCCTTGTTCACTGCCATTGAGTTTTACATACAATGCTTTCAGTTCTTCCAAGACATTTGCGTCGAAATTTCCGTTTCGAACCTGTTCCCAAAGAAATACAAACGCTTCCAAAGGACGATTAGCCTCCGTTAAAAGGTTGGCATACATGAAATTTCGTCTTTTAAACGGTAATTTCTCCATCGCAGCCAATGCCTCATCCTGCCGTCCCAAACGATAACAAACATCTGCATAAGCTGCCAAATAAGACGGATATCCCATCATGGCAATCCCCATATTGCCCTTATCATTCGCCTCCTTCAATTGTTCTGCATTTTTCCAAGCCATTTGATAAAGCATAGCAGCCTGTTCCGGATAACCACTCTTATTTAAATAACTGGCAATCAATGAATAACCTTCTCCTCGCCATCCTTTGTGTTGAATGGCATTTGCATATTCCAAGGCCTTGTCAACATTTCCTTGTTCAGCATAAGCAGCCCCTACATCTACCCGGCCATAATCATAAACGATATCCTCGCCTAACCTTTTGGGCGAATAACGTTTTAGCCATGCCTGATATTTCTTCTCTTTTTCTACCGGATCCTTTTCATCATAAATCGATTGAATAGCCAAATTTCTGACATATTGGCCTTTGGGAAATCTTTTTTTCACCAATGTCCAAATTGAATCCATCGTTTTTTCCATGCCCAATTCATAAAAGGTTTGAGCAACTTCATGATAGACTTCTTCATCTTTTCCAGTTAATTCCGCCAACAATTCAGCTTTGTATTGCTCCAGCTTTTCGCCACCGGCTTCTTTGGCTTCCAAAGTTCTTTTCTGTCGCTCTGTCAGTTGTCGTTGAGCATTTGTACCAATAGTAGAAACAATGATTATCAAAAAGAAAAACAAGATCCGTTTCATATGAATAAATTTAATAGTTTCATTACATCATTGGGCAATAAAATCGAAATCAGCAATACGTCCGTCAAATTCATATACGGCAGCAGGCTCTGATTCCAATACACCACTGGAAATATCGGATGGAATAATGTAAATTTTCCCCTTACCAGTCGCCTCCTGAAAGGTAGACACTAACAGGTATTTGTCCAAAGCGCTGTTTTCAAGATTAATACCGGCATTTTTAAACAACTCTATTCTCGTAATGCTTTCTCCAGCTGCCGGTAACCATACACTTTCCGCACTGGAAGTTCCTTCATCGATATTATAAGTCATACGGTAAACCTGTTCTTCCGTTGCATAAAATACCACCGGTCCACGTTCACCTGTCGCAAACGACTGTGCCATGGCTATTTCAGGACAAGCGGAAATATCCATGGCACACTTGGCCGTAAAAGAATTTCCACTGGATTGATCTGCCAGAAATACATACAGATAACGTTGTCCATCCTCTGTCGGATTTTTGAAGAAACAATAATTGGCATACTCATTTCCCTGATAATACCCTTTCGACCAATGAATCAGATCTTTCCCGACATTCCCGAAATCGAAAGCACCGGAAGCATTGATAATCGGAGCGATTTCGGCACTCCACATCATGGAATGCAGAAAACGACGATTCAAAGCGTCATACCAGACACTATTTCCCCCATAAGTAAAATTCGTTGCCACCGCTTCATACATACCATTTCTCATAGCCAAAGGTGTCATCAACGCACTAGAATAATTACATTTATAAGCCACACCGTCATTCACAAAAAAATGAGCAGTACCATTTACAATTATATGACTTAAATCTTTCTTCTCAGGCGCCTTCCCGGCAAACATTTCTTCAAACTCTTCAGCAACACTCATGTCAATAGAAGAAAGGCGTACAGCATCTTCCGTCGAAGTCAAATAAATATAATAATAAGAATTAGCGGGATATATTGCTGCAACCAACTCACGAGGCTCTCCTGCAAAAGGCCGAGATTCATTGGTAGTCGAATAAGCATGCCGAGCGAAAGTGGCTTCCGTAAGTGAACCGTTAAATACAGGAGAAGAAACTACATCGATATCTATACCCGAAATTCCCTGATACAATACGACAAGACCTGTTCCTATCGCTCCTTCTACCTGCAATTGATAATCCATCATAGCTTTAACTCCCGTTTTTGGTTCTGTTGCCGTAAATACCAAATAATAGCTGCCTGGAACTGCAGATATAACAACAGACAAATCCTCGGTATTGGCTAAGGTATAATCCGGATAATCATCACGTGTATAATTATGAGCAAAACCGGTACCATATGAGGAAGCCCCAATAGATATATCTTCCGATTTATAAAGTTCCCATTTATATTCCAATGAACTCTTGTCTCCCTCATAAATCAATTTCGGGGTTAATTCAAAAGATTCAAATTGTTTAACCGTAAAATTATGCCGTACTCCTACTGTATCCACATAAAAATCCTCCAATTCAACATAATCATAATTACCTTCATCCTTTAAACAAGAAGTAGCAAATAACAACGTAAATAAGCTGATTCCTGTCATCAATAAATATTTTTTCATATGCTTTCCTCCTAAACATTAATATGTTAAACCGGAACCAAATTCCAAAGGTTCTTCATTATCATTCAAATAAGGCTCCTCATGAGTGGCGTTATATTCGTTTAAAAGTTCAATAAGCTCCGCAATAAAGGCATACTGTTTATTGTAGTCTGCCGCATAACCAGTTATCGGGTCTACGATTCCCATTTCAAACAGGTCGACATCACCGTAATAATCCAGAATAAATTGATAACGAGCCTGAGTAAACGGGCCTGCATCGGAAGTAAATCCATACAGAGTCCACCATGCCGGCTGAATCAAATAATCACACCAGCATAGCTTAAATTGCATGTATTCTTCCGCTCCAACTTCAAAATTTTCATTGGCCTTTACCCGTAACGTCAACGTGGCTATTTCTTGGGTCAAATCAAGTCCGCCCACCGTCCGGTTAACAGTAATAGGGACTGTCGCATAATAAGCTCCTGCCGGCAATTCCATTTTACCAATAGAATAATCATCAGAAGTTACATTGGTTCCTTCTGACACTACTTCCAGCTCAAAGGTTCGCGGATATTCAGACACGACTCCGGTAGTATAAATCACTACATTTAAATCATAGGTCTCCACTGTTTTATCAGATTTCTTAAACGAAAAGAGCACAGAATCCGCTGTTGCCTGCTGATCCGGATCTCCTTTTATATAGATAGAAGGCTGGTCACTGAAAGTATTCTTTTCATTTTCGCAGGCTATCAATCCCCCTACACAGGCAATTAATAGAATATAAATCCACAATTTCATATCGAACGATTTTAATTTTAATTTCTATTTCCAAACTCAATCTCTTCATCCGGCATCGGCCATACATATTTATCCTGATCCATGGTCTGTCCATATTGTCTTCCATAGCTATAATAAGGGATATTTCCGCTATTCAACCGCTTATAATAAAACCACATCACTCCTTCACAATAAAACTCCCGCTGATATTCATTTCTAATCTCAGTTAATACCTCTCCTTCTGTTGCACTCTCGGGAAATTTCTCTGCTATTCCTCTATGTTCACGAATTTCATTAATGATTTCCACACCCTGCGTAGTCGGATTGCATTCTGCTATAATCAGTTTCATTTCCGGTAAACGGATCAATGGCATTAAACATTCATATGCCGTAACCATGTCCTCATACTGCCACAATTTGGTCGGCAGCCGATACACATACCATGAACTGACAGCAATATCTTCACTCCAACCGTACAAAGTAGTCCAACCTCTCCAATCAGTCGAATAAGGATAAATAAGAGCAGCATCATCAGCCATCACAGAGACAGAATTGTAAGAACACCATCTCGAATCCAGAGACAATGCATACTGAATATTAGTTTCCATGCTTTCAATCTTCAAGGCAAAAATCTGTTCTGAGGTAAATGTCCGGTCCCGATCGGCTTCAGTAACGGCAATCTGGTCCACAGAAGTCCATGTACACCCGCTATTATCAATCACCTCCTGTGCTTTCAAGGTTGCATTGGATTTGTCTCCTTTATAATGATATACCCGTGCCATGGTAGCAACAGCGGCATAATAATTAAAACGTAGATTACGATTTAAAAGATAACCATTATCATCAGAAGTGGAGATTTGCCGACCGGTGACCAGCGGATCGGACTCCTTCAACAAGGATGCTGCCTTTTCCAGATCCTCCAATATCAGATCGAGCGTTTGGCTGACTGTCGAGGTTTCGGTAATATTATAATCGAAAGTCTTTACATAAGGAATGGCGGCGGCATCCGAATCAGCCGCATAGGACGGAGCAAAAAGCCGCAGTAAGTCAAAATGCAGAAAAGCCCTTAATCCCAAAGCTTCTCCATAAATCACCTGATAATTGTTCTCGGAAAATTTTCCCGTATCCTCTTGTTCTAAATTGGCAATCAGATTATTCAAATTGGCAATAGTCGAATAAGTCGTTTGCCATACAGCATCGATGGTCGATTGTGACAAAGAAGAGGTATAATCATAATTGCTAAGATAATACATAACCGAAGAAGTTCCTATGCGGGAATACATCTTGGCCATGGCATCCAGGGCAATCGTCATATTCAATCCATACATGGAAGTTTCTGTCATCTGCGTATAAATCCCCCACAACGCATCCTTATACCCTGATTCAGTTTTAAAAAGCTCTGAAGATTCCACCTGCGTCTTGGGTTTTACATCCAACCAGTCATTACAAGAGAAGGTTAAAAGAGCCAGAGCGATTAAAATCGATATCTGTTTTATTGTTTTCATAATCATTCTACCTATTTAATTAAAACATTACCTGAAGAGAAAGGGAGAAAGTCCGGGCAAACGGATAAGAGGTTCCCCGTTCTATTTTTACCGACTGGATACGCCCGAAATCGGTCATATCAAAAGAAAGTTTCATACGTTCCAGACCGGCCCGCTTGATAGCATCGAAACGGCCAAAATCATACGAAAAATTCAAAGAAGAAATATAGAATTGATCATCGTCTTCCACAAAACGAGAAGTTGCCTGAGTGATTTCTTCATTCTTTATATTTTTGTACAAACTGACATCACCGACATTTACCCAACGATCGGAAAAAATTCGCCGGTCAACGTTATAATCCAAATCGGCATTTTCTACCTTGTCAACTAAAGTCTGATTGTATACCTGTCCACCAAATTGATAACGTGCCGTTACATTCAAACTAAATCCCAAGTAATCCAAATTAAAACCGAAATTACCCTGCAGTTTGGGTTCCGTATCCCCACAGATCTGTAAATAATCGGAATTCCAAGTATAAGTCCGTTTCCCATCTGGAGTGATATACAGTTCATTGCCACAAGCCGGATCGACCCCAACAGACCGAACAGCCCAAATCGCACTCATGGATTGTCCTTCGGCGTACCGAATAATCGGTTTGTTGGAAATCGTCGAGGTCTGTGTGTCATTGTAGGTTTGTAAAAAATTGGAAATCTGTTTGATTCGGTTTTCATTGTGTGAGGCTGCCAGAAAAACGTTGAAGAAAGCGTTCTTGGCCGGTTCTTGCCAAACCCGATATTTCAAGCTCACTTCATATCCGGTATTTTCTACTTTCCCGAGATTCTCTTTATAAGAGGTAAAACCGGTCGAAGAGGGAATCGTCACATCCGTCAACAAGTCGTCTGTAACGGCAGAATAATAGTCAAACCGACCTTGTAATTTTCCACTGAAAAATCCCAAATCAACTCCCACACTACGATCATATTTGCGTTGCCATTTCAGGCGATTGTTCGGCATCGCTGTCAACAAAGCTCCGATATTTCCATTGTATGCATTCGAGGTATTATAGGTATAAGTCGCAATCGACTGATAGGAGTTGAAGTTTTGAGATCCCGTATATCCCAATGAACCACGTAGTTTCAGTTGAGAAAGAATACCCGAATCAACCAAACCGGCTATAAATTTCTCTTCGTGCAGGTTCCAGCCCAAGCCCAATGACCAGAACTGACCCCATCGATTTTCACTACCGAACTGTGAAGATCCTGAAAGCCGGAACGAAGCATCGAACAGATAGCGATCGGCATACGAATAGTTCATGGCTCCGACAAAACCGATATCCCGGGTTGTCGATTCCGTAGCGGAAGGACGTCCATCTTTATAATATTGACGGGCAAAGGCTAGATTGTCCAGTTTGTCATTAGGAAATCCTTCTGCTTTAAAAGAAGCCGATTCCGACGTATAATTATTTAAACTCCATCCTAAATTGGCAAAAATCAAGTGCTTTTCACCTAACTGCACGGAATAATTGGCTAAGATATCGCTTGATATGGAAAACGATTTTCCATCACCGTAAGTATAACTACCTCGCCGATAAAGCGTTTCTTCGTCTTCTTCCCAACCTATGAAACTGGTGTGAGAGGCTGGCAAGAAAACTTCACTGCCATCATCCGTTTTATTCAGACTTATCCGTCCGATAAATTTTAGATTCTGAATAGGGGTCCATTCAATATAAAAATTATTTACCAACTGGGTATATTCTGAAAAATCCTTGGTATTAATAGTCGCATTCCAAACTGGATTGTACACATCCCCTCTCCCCGAAAACATAATTTCAAAACTTTGTCCAGGAACTTTGATGACATTGCCATTATCATCCCAGCAACGATAATATGGATTCATTGAAGTATACTCACTAAAAGAACCATAAGGAGAATTTTCCCCTTTATTATAAGTCATCGTGAAACTGTTTTTTAAAGTAATATTCTGATAACGATAAGAAAGAGTAATCCCCCCAGAGAACGTGTTTCGATTAGAGCCTTTCATAACGCCGGCAACGTTATTATACGACACATCCAAACCATACCGGAAATAATCATCTCCCCCTTCCAGGAAAACAGAATGTTTTTGTCCAATACCGTTACGCAAAGGAATAGATTTCCAATCCGTATCCACACCGGCAATCACCTCTTTCAACAAACCATTGTATACCTGATCCCAACTATACTGATTGACCGGATTAATATATATATTCAAACCATTGTCCCTAAAATAAGTAAATTTCCCGGCATTATATTCCACCTCCAGTTTCTCCGCCGCATTGCAAAGATTGTAACTGGAAAGATCGGGCAACTGCACATTCATACTCCCCGTATAACTGACACGAAGTTTACCTTTTTCCGGTAATACAGTTTCGATAACGACCACGCCATTGGCCGCCTTGGATCCGTAAATTGCCTTGGCGGCCGCATCTTTCAACAGAGTCACACTGGCCACTCGGTTCATATCCATATCCATCACATAGGTTTCCGACTGTTCGAAACCATCGACAATAAAAAGCGGATTGTTTGGATTGGAGGAATATTCTCCCTTCAAATCCGGGAATCCAGACTGTCCGCGCAAGGTAATCTCATACTGCTGATTCGGATTGGAACCGTTCTCCAGGCTTTCAGCGATTCGGAAAGAAGGATCCAGGTTTTTGATACTCTGCAAGACATTCGTATTTCCCACCCGGCGGATATCATCCTTCGTAAAGGTTTGAGCAGCACCCGTAAAACTGTTGGCCTTTCGGGTAAACATACCGGTTACCACCACCTCTTCCATTTCGGTCACCGACTCTTCCAATACGATCTGCAAATCTTTGGTTTCGGCCGTAAGATTTACTTTTTGCGATTTATAACCGACAAATGAAAATTCCAACGTTCCTTTGGAATCTGGCAACTCCAAGCGGAAAGTTCCATCCATATCAGTAGCCGTCCCCAGAGAAGTACCGACCAGCTTGACGGTAACCCCCGGAAGAGGTTGCTTCTTGGCATCATATACCACTCCGGAAATTCGGAATCCCTGCTGCGGAAGTGCCTCCTGCAAAGAGAGTATGATAAAATCATCTTCAAACTCATACACAAGTCCGCTCCCTGCCAATATTTTCTTCAGGACTGTTTCCACAGAAACATTCTGGAAATCCACGGCCATGTGCTGATCCTGGTCCAGTCGCTGATTGTTGTAAACCACGGTATAACCGGTCTGTTTCTGTATTTCCAGAAAAATCTCCTTGAAAGACATTTGTGCTCCGGAAATCGAAACGGTCTTTTGGGCCATCGTACCGGCTGTTACGTTCGCAATCAATACGAACATAAAAAGAACGCTTAATCTCATAATTCGACCAATTTTTGTCAACTTGCAACAGACAAGCTTCATTTTTCGTTTTTTGTTCATACTTTTGTAGTGATTTGGTTAATATTTAGGGATGTTACCAATCTCCCGTAATGTGTTGCCAGCGCATTGCGGGATTTTTCCTTATTTCTGATAGATTCTGATTTCGTCGCCGAAATCCATGAACTCGATATCTTTTGTTTTCGCGATGATATTCAGTGCATAACTCAATTCCCGGTACTTCTTGATGGCCCCGGTAAAACGCAATTGTTTCACCTCTTCACTGGCAAATACAAACTTCACTTGATACCAACGTTCCAACTTCATCACTAATTCTTCCATCGACATATCCTCGAAATAAAAGAAACCGGTTCGCCAGATTCCGATCAGATCGGTGTCTTTTTCCGTAAGAACTACCTCGGCATTTTCTTTATTCAGAGAAATCATCTTTCCGGGAGTCAAGGGATATACCTGCTGAGTCTGGGTAGCCGTAAATTCTACTTTTCCATGCTGCAAAGCGACCTCTACCTGCTGTTCATCCATGTAATTCATGACATTGAAAGAAGTTCCCAACACCCGGATATTAGCCTCTCCTGTTCTTACCACAAAAGGGTGCAAAGAGTCGGAAGTCACTTCAAAGAAGGCCTCTCCTTTCAAGTAAACTTCCCGGACATTCTTCTTAAAACCAGAGGGAAATTTCAACTCCGTGTCCGAATTCAACCAGACATGGGTTCCATCAGCCAAAGTCAGATTATATTCACCGCCTTTCGGCACTACCAATGTATAATACTCTTCCTCATCCGTCGTCCGACCAGCCGGACTTTCTTCTTTCAAAAAAATCGAATCTCCTTTCAATACAGCATTTTCATCGATTTCCAATTTCTGTTTCTGCTGCTCGTTCAATACCCACTCCTTGCCGGAATCCAAGCGTAACAAAGCCACCTTTTCCCCAGGTTTGGCCTCCAGTAAATAAACGCTCTTCAACACTTCCGAATCGGATGAAGCCAGCCTTAAATAATACACCCAACCGATTCCCAGACACAAGATCAATACAGCCGCATAAGAGACAAAACGCAAGATCCGTTGTCTGCGCCTGTTTTGATCCATCTGACGGTACCGTTCCAACAAATGTTCTTCCATGCGAACAGCCTGTTCCTCTGCCAATGTCAAACGCAAACGTTGGCAAACACGAACGATTCGCTGAAATTCGGCCTTATTCTCTTTCGATTCATTTACCCACGCCTCCAATTCCCTTTTTTCATCCTCGCCCATCTCGCCGAAATAAAATGCCAGTATCTTTTCAATTCGTTGATCTGTATCTTCTTTCATAACAATTCTTAATTTTTATCTGCATAGACGAAAAAAAACAAAAAAGGGTGAATCGAAAATCAGATTTTTTGCAAAAATTTTTAAGATAGCTTTCTCCCGTTTGTATTCAACAAAAATTCCCCTAATTTTGCAACAGGCATTCTGAAAAACGCTTATGTACTCTCTCGAATACACGTTAAAATACATCTTTCACAAATACGCAAAGAATCTATGTCTTTATGCGCAGAACTATCTCCACACGGAAGCCGATGCGGAAGATATCGTACAAGATGTATTCGTACGGTGCTGGGAAAAAAAAGATCTGACTTTATCCGACGAAAAAGCGGTTAAAACCTATCTTTTCAATGCGGTCAAGAATGCCTGCCTCGACAAACTGAAAAAAAGAGGGATCGAGTACACCCAATTGGATCTGTTGAAACAGGAAATCATCGATGAAGAAACCTTCCTTTTTGACGAAAAAATTCTTCAGGAGATCAAACAGGAATTGGACCATATGCCGGCACAGACACAAAAAATCATATTGCTCATATTCATCCAGAATATGAAATATCAGGAGGTGGCCGACGAATTGAATATATCCATCAACACGGTCAAAACTCTTTTGCGGAACGGCATCAGGCATTTACGCAAACATTTTTTCAACCATTTCACGTTATTGCTATTCTACTTAAAAAAACAGATGACATATGACTGATCAAAATATATCCCTTTCTCCTCAGGCGGAAATCAGCATTCTGACCTGTTCCCCGGGTCAGGAATTATATTCCCTCTTCGGACACACGGCCATTCGGGTCCACGATCCATTGCAACGAATCGACCGGGTATATAATTACGGGACCTTTGATTTTTCAACTCCTCATTTTTATTTGAAATACGCCAAGGGATTGTTGCCCTATCAACTGAGTGTCCAGAAATTTTCCCACTTCCTGTACAATTACGAAATGGAAGGACGCAGCGTCTATTCCCAGACGTTACAACTGGATGCACAAGAAAAACAAAAGCTGTTCAGCCTGCTGGAAGAAAACATGTTACCGCAAAACCGGTATTACCTGTATAATTTTTTATACGACAACTGCACCACCCGAAGCCGGGATATTCTGCTGAACAGTCTGTCCGATTCTGTCAGCTGGCATCTGCCGGACACCGACAAAAGCTTCTGGAATCTACTGGATGAATACCTGCAGCCTTCCCCCTGGGTCCAGTGGGGAATACACACCATTCTGGGCCAGGGAGGTAACCGGGAGGCCACCACATTTCAATACATGTTCCTTCCGGACTATCTGATGTACGGCTTGGAAAATGCCCAATACCACAACCGCCTGTTGGCTGCCGAAACGGAAGTATTATACCAGGCCCCTCCCCTGGAGACCAACAATCCCTGGTATCAGAGTCCGACTTTTGTTTTTGCCTCGGGAGTCCTCCTGCTGATACTTTTGATGCAAAAATTCAAAAACAACGCTCTACTGAACGGACTCTCCCTGCTGTTCTTTCTGATCAGCGGGCTGGTAGGAGTATTAATTGTTTTCCTCGGTGGTTTTACGGAGCATCCCATTACTTTCCCGAATTGGAATATCCTGTGGGCCAATCCGGTCAATCTCCTGGTTGTCCCCTGTTTGTTCAGGCAAAAGTTTCCCCGGTGGATCTCCATCTACCTGAAAATATACCTGGCCATTTTAGCCTTTGCCATTCCGTTCTGGGCCATCGCCCAACCTGCTGTCCCCATGGCTTCCATCTTTATTGTCATTTTAATGATCTATCTGTGTATACGGCTGAGAGTGAAGCATTAAAAACGGTTTTAGGTAAAAAAAGATAAAAATCTGCAGCAATTCATTGCAGATTCACAGAAATACACTATATTTGCACTCGCAAAACAACGCTGGTGGCATAGCTCAGTCGGTAGAGCAAAGGACTGAAAATCCTTGTGTCCCTGGTTCGATTCCAGGTGCTACCACACAAAAACTAAGATACTGTCTAACATTCCAAGTTAGTCAGTATTTTTTTTTGCATACCCCCATTTTGACATCTATCAGGAAGAAAAAGGCATCCGTATTGCGCAACAAATTATTGATAAACCTCCCAAGGTCAAATGCATATTTATTGTCGGAATTGTTTTAATTGGTTTCAATTCTCGACGAGACATACGACAGGTTGCAAACTATTGGATGGAAAAGGAAATCGCTTTTCCGGATAGTAGTTTAAGTATGATATTGCATTATGTGGATACCAGCGGATGTAATGAATGCCAACTTGTACAAGAAAATCATTAGTCAATAGACATCGTCTTGATAAAAAAACTCAAAACCATATTGCAATATGCAACTGCCATAGTTCTATCCTTGTTGATAGCACTTGTACTTCGTTTGTTTGTAGTGGATTTTTATTCCATTCCTAGCATTGTTCACGCTTGGCCAGGCCGTTGAATGAATATACGCTTCTTTTTGAAGAGCAAAAGAGACGGGAGAATCTAACGACCAGATGTCGAAAGATTCTCCCTTAAAGATTTCTGTTTCATTTATGAATGTAATTTTGTTTTATGCCATTCGCATTTATTATTAATGACCAAAGCGAGAAGAATCCACCTCTTTCTTTTCCTTACTGATGCTGCCGCCAAAGCGGTAAACGAATTTTACTGAAACAGTACGGCTGTATTGTCCCATATTCAAGTCGATGTGCTGTCCTGCATAGCGGTTTCTCACCTTCATTCGCATAGTATCGAACAGGTCTGAACAGTTCAGGCTCAGGCTTGCCTTATCCTTCAGGAAGTTCCACTGTGCCCCAACATTGACCGTAAAGACAGGTTTCGTGTCACTGATACCGGAAATCATGCTTGAACGGTACCTCGCATCCAAGTCAAAGCCCAGACTGGAACCTACCGAAAAATGATTCTGCATGGCGAGCATACATGCCCATTTCTTGCGGTCGAATGGAATATCCCAGAAGTTGTCGCAACGGTTACGGTCATTGACAACTGTAGCGTTCACTTGAGAAGACAACCACTCGCCGGTACTGAACGGAATGTTGGCACTTAAGCCGAAAGACTGATAATAGTTCCAGTTCTGCGTGCGGTACACAAGCGCCAGACGGTCTTTCGCCTGATACATATCCATTGTGAAATAATCGTTGGTGCGCTCATAGAACAGTGACAGCATATACTTCTGAAGGAAGAGATAATTGGCATTTACACTATACATGTTGGCCGGTCGCAATCCCTCAATGGTCTGAACCTCTTCGTAAGCATTCATATAGGTAGTACTGGTCTGCATATCCCAATAGGTAGGATAATCTTTTTCCGACGAAACGCCCAGTATGAACGTATGCCTTTCCGACGGCGAATAGCTCAGACTGGCCTGCGGATAAACCGCCCATTTATGATAGTTACCGATGGAATAATACTCGCCGGTTGCCGAGAGGGAAAGGGACAGCCCGTTTTCAAACTCCTTGTCGAAGCCTCCATAAAAGTTGGTAATCTGCTCATAAAGGCGCGAAGAGGTATTGTCTACATTCTCTTTTCCCTCCGACTGATTGAACTGCTGGCTGTTCTTGTCTTCGGTATAGTCATAACGGACACCGTATTTCAAAGTCCAGTCATTGGCAAGACCGTGACTTTGGTCAGCATACACCGAGAACTTACGTATCTTCTGGTCCGATGTATAATCAAGCAGCTGGCGGGTATTGTCTGTCAGCCGACTCTCCAGACGGTTATAATCGTTCATTGAGTAGTCCGTATAATCTACTCCGAAATTCAGTCCGAAGCCAGAAGAATAGCGGGCAAAGACATTGTGTAGCCGACTGTCCTGAAACTTATCGTTATGGCTGTCCTGAAAGTTTCCGCTTACATCAATCGTGCCTTTGCCGTTGTTCGACAAGGCACCGTTGTAGCCCACGCTCAATTCATTATCCTCGTTTATCTGATAGCCGTACTCGGTGTAGATGTTATGCTTCCAGCCCTTTGTATTGATTTTCTGTGTCTGTGTGATGTCATATACCTTCCCGTCATAGTTGTGCATGGAAGCCAGAGCCATCACGGTCATGATATGCGAATAACCCGGATTATAAGATACATTCAGCGACGACTTGCCTTTCGTCAGCAGGAAGTTTACATTACCGCTGTAACTGCTGAAATACTGGTTGCTGTAGCTGGCCGACAGTTCACTCTGGATAGTATTGTCGGTTGCCTTAGCTGTCACAACATTAATGGCAGCCCCGCGTACATGATATTCGGGTGGTGTATTATACATCACTTCGGCAATCTGTATCTGTGAAGCGGAAGTATTCTTCAAAATCTCAATCAGTTGCTCCTGTGTCAGTGTACTTGCCTTTCCGTTCAGGATAACCGTTACATCCTTTGCACCAACCAGTGAAAGTTTGCCGTTCCTGTCCTGTACACCCGGCAACTTACATATAGCCTCGTAAGCATTGTTTACGATATGCTTTTCTGAGATGGCCGAAATATCATAATTCAGTTTCCCCTGTTCAACGGTTACAAACGGACGCTCGCCCTTGATTACCACTTCGTCCAGATTGTAGTCTTTTGCTTCCAAAGTAATAATACCGGCATCACGTGTTTGTCCATTAACCTGCCTGGTCTGATAAAGCAGATGCTGAACGATTAGCTGATAATTCTCCGGTTCAGGTTCAAGTACGAATGTACCGTCAGCTGCAGATATGGCTGCACCCAGATAGGTTGAATCAGGCAGTTGCATTACGATGGTAGCACCTTCAACCGGCTGACTGTTGGTATCTACTACTTTCCCTGTTGTCTGACTGAAAGCAGATAAAGAAAATCCTGCACCTATCAAAGTGCATATTATAATTCTTTTAACTTTCATAAATATAGGTAGTGTTTCATTCAGTGTGTCTGGAGTGAGTCTTCAGACCTCTTAGTTTTGCAAATATATCACTTTATTTGATACATCATCGGTAGGCATGCCTGCCGATGATAATTTTTATTCGTCCGGGAATAGAGTCCTGTCCAGATCGATTCTCGGGACCTGCCTCAGGTAGGACTTCTTGTCCATGGCTGTCTTTCCCATAAGCAGGATGACCGATTCTTCGTTTGGCATGGCCCCGCGCATTCTCGTAACCCTCCGGAAGTCCTTCTGCAGCCGCTCTATCCAATTCGTGGTGTAGATCATGGACTGGATGCGGTGGTCGTAATTCAGGTAAGTGAAATACGCCTTGTAGGAAGCATCCTCACCGCGTCTCTTGATGCATCTGTAATACTTGCCCCATTTAGCGCAGAACTGCTGCCATTCGCTCCAGGCCTGTTCCACGGTATAGTTCCTGTCTCCCGTGCGGAAGACCTGTCTCAGGTCGTCAGCCACATCCCCTTTGTCACCGTTGCGGACATCGCTCAGTATGTTGCGTTTCAAGTGGGTGGTGCATCTCTGGAGACTGGTGCCGGGAAACACTTCGCTGACGACATCATCAAGTCCCTTGAGACCATCCGCGCATATAAGACCGATCTTGCCGACACCTCTCTCGTACAGGTCATGCAGCATCTCACCACAGCCCAAAGCACTTTCTGTCGGTTTGTTGAAAATACCGAGTACCTCCCTGGTCTTGTCCTCCTTTACGGCCAGAACGACATAGAAGGCTTCCGTATCAACACTGCGCTTGCGGTGTTCCTTTATGTGGACGCAGTCAATGAACACCACAGGATAATAGCTTTCCAGAGAACGTTCAAGCCACTCGGTGACATTACGGCGCAGATAGTCAAGCATCCTTGATATGCTCGCCTTGCTGTAGTGCTCCCCATAGATGTCGTTGAAGACTTCACCCACCTGTTCCTGGCTCAGAGTTTTGGTGTACAAGGTACCGGCAAGGCGTTCTCACTCTTCTTCCTGATCACGGAGTATAGCCAATATACGGGGATGAAAGTTACCGTACCTGTCACCTGGAATACGGAAAGTCAATGTCCGGCCATGACCATATGTCCGACCAGGACGGTAGCCGTTGCACTTGTTGCCTGCAACACCTTCTTCATGAAGATATTCCCTGCGCTCTGATACCTTCAGGCTCTCAAGCATTATTTCCATCAAATCATGTAAGCCATTTTCTTTTTCCGTATGCTTGCATATCAGCTCGGAAAATGCCGTGCAAGCCGAATGCAGAGTGAAGCCTGCTTCAACTATGCTGAGGCGCAGACGGCATTGCCGGTTCCACCGGAACTTGTTTTTTTGTGAAATCCATAAAGTCTACTCTTTTTTAGTTTTTGTTTGTTTTGCTTCTACAAAGCTAAAAAATCTGTAGACTTTTTTATTATTCTACACAGACACACTTTTGGAATAGTATTAACTATTTGCATTTCAGGTGTATACGTGATGTTATTCCATATTCGTTGATATGTGCCTTAAAGCCAAGTTCAACCATCAATATTATTATTGACAGATTTCTTTATTGTATTACTTAGCTTGGCAGATACAATTGAAGAAAGTATTATTTATTTTATCTTGAATAGCCCACTATCACTATCATAGTTTTCCATATTCTGTTGCACAGATTTTTTCTTTTTGCCGACACCAAAACTCCATGAAACGCTCAACGCAAACGCATGATCTTTTCGTTTAATATGGTAGTCTGTCTTATGATAAACTATACTGCCAGGTATGGTTTCGTTTGAATATTTGTCTTTTATGAATGGGAAAAAACATTGAAGGTTTATATTAAAACTTTTGTATGTATATCCTAAGTTAATATACGAGACTTTCTCTATCCCCGTTTTATATAGTCCTGACAAAAATGTACCACCAAATTTTTGGTAAAGATCAAATGAGAAATTCTTATATTGGGCAGAAAGGTATAATGAAACAGGATATGACCAATAATTAAATTCTCGGATCTCTTTTGAAGGTTGAAAAACCTGTTGATTGGCTCCTATGCTTCCACCGATTCGGAGAAATTCCCATGGTGTGTAATTCAGATTGATTTCAATACCTCTCCGTATATCTTTTTCAGCGTTACCGGTTTGAAACAATATGCAATCATCGCCATATTGATATGAATCGAATAGACTATTACTGGTATAATCATAAAATAAATTTGCCGATGCAGAAAACTTTTTCAAGTACAAGTCATAACTTAAATTCAATGACTGCAAGTGAGAGTTTTCCAAGTTCGTATTACCTGTCTGATAGAAATTGTTCATTATCAAGATTCTTGCATCAGACATTTGTAACATGTCCGGCATCTGTGTACTGGAATTATATGTAATACGTATGCTATTTGCATCATTGATGTTATATCCAGCCATAATCAGCGGAGTAAATGTCAAATTATGAAATCCGTTTCCTTCAGATTGCATATCATAATTGGCCCCTAAACTGACACGGTACATGAATGATTTTAGTTTTCCGCTAATCTCACCATACGCATAATGCTTTTGTGTATTTATATTCTGTTTCTGCAACTCTTCAGACATCGAGTTTTTTAATTCATTTGTTAGAAAATTAAAATGTCCTCGATAGCCAAAGGACAAATTCGCGCTTGTAAATCCATGTTCATATACAAACTCCCCGATAAGTGTTTTCTTCTGATTATTTATGGACATTTTATCATCAAAACCGGTACTGCCACTTTCCATCGAATGTGTCTTTTGCTCATTGTCGAAATAGCTACCTACAACATTAAACGATATTGAATTATTCTTTGGGAATATTTTTGAATAATATACATCCAATGTCGGAACTATTGTTTTCTTGTAATCATTTAATGTTCCTGCACGTTCTTCCTGAAATTCGTTCTGCATAAACAAAATATTCTTATTGGCATCCAGCTTTTCATCAGAAGTATTTACAAGTGCTTTTATTTGGAAATCATAATTGTCTTCTTTACTGATAGAATAGGTAAGTCCGATATTATGTTGATGACCCCATGACTGACTTTCACGAATATAATCATAGATATATTGATCATCGTTAATCGCATAATTATAGTGGCCTGATTCCAGGTCTTTTATATCACGTTTCATATTGATATGTGTGCCACAATTAAGCGTGAGTTTATTCTCTCCCTTGATATAAGACAAAGCAATAGAAGCATTGGAAAACATCTGTCCCAACGTCCCATATATATTACCACTCCATCCAGTATCTAAAGGTTTTGTTCTGACGTTGACTACATTTTCCGCATCGTTAATATACCGCATAGGAGGTACATCATAAATCTCTACATTCTTAATCTTATCTGCAGGTATCAGTTTTAAGTCGTCATCGGTTGCCTTTATTCCATTTATTAAGATTAAGATGTTTTTACCGTTTATAGTTGATAAAGTGTTACTCGTCCTATCTATACGAAGGTTTGGCAAAGTTGCAATAAGCCCGCGTCCATTTTCAGCCTTGTCAATTTGAATATCAGAGAAAGTATAAGATGTTTTATCTATGCTACGGATACTTCTTTTCCCTTCAACCACTACTTCTGCTATTAATTTTGTATCAACTTCAAGAATGACATTCTGTACCACATCCCTGTCTATCGTGACAGGAATAGACTTTGTTTTGTATCCTATATATGAGATCTGTAATATATAATCTCCAGATTCAACGCTTTGAAAAGAATAATTTCCTAACAAATCGGAAGCACTGCCTTTTACAATGTTCACAGTGTCACTTAAATGGTATAGTGCTATATTGGCAAATGGAATACTCTCTTTTTGTTCATCAATTATTCTACCTTTAAGATTGAAACTCTGGCTGTATGTCGTTATTGATAAACATATGGAAATTAATAAATTGAAAAATTTCATATTGTAAAAAATGGATACTCTATTGTTCGGCGTCCTTTTCCGTATAGGATAAGGAAGGGCGTCACGACAGTTGTCCCAAATCTTTTTATTGTTCAAATATTTTGCCAATGCCGATATGTCCGCTTTGGTCCAGGCTCGCAATTTGAATGGTTTCATATCTCAATTATTGTAAATCAATTTATCAAAGAAATTTACATCTAAGTTCCTATTATAAAACAGATTAAAACTTGAATTGCTTTTTCTCTTACTTATCGTACCATAAAGATACAATAATCAGTATATTCTCTGTATAAGATTTTTCTTTTTTAGAATTAAAGATCAAATAATAAAAAGGAGAATCTTTCAACGATTGTCGTCGGGCCCTCCCTTTTTTATATTCTCTTCGTTTTCTTTGTTGATGCCGTTAGGAACTGAGGTGGGCAATCGGCATATAGCAGATTTGCTGATGGCTTGAGTAATAATCAACGGAATAAATTTATGGCATTGCCTTATAAATCTATTATATTCCTTATATTTGCGATAAACAACAGAAGATTTTATATGAGCGTTTTGATTCATGAAATGCCTGAAATTTAGCTTTTCAAAATCCAACCTATAGTCGAATGTGGTTAGATAAAACTGTCATGGTAAAAAAAGTAATAATTGACGACTGGCAAGAGAGATTTCCTATTTTATCTCCTTATACACCTTCTACTCTATATATGAAGGCTGACTTCGTTTTGTGGGGATTAAGAATGGATAAAGTCTTTTCAAAACAATATCGTATTATCTTCGAATGTTTGCCATTATGGGAGGATTCCATACAGAAAAGAAACATTCCCGTGTTTTACACTGAACTTTGGGGTAAGAATGGAACCCAGTTTTTTATAGATTATGCTTCTCATGACAGACTGTTTCAAAGTGCTTCCGATTTTGCCGAGCAACAGTTCGGGCTATTCTTCAAACCAAAAGTTGTTGTCAGTGATGTATGGAAATGGCTTGATCAATTATCTTCTTCATTAATCCCGAAACATAATCCGATTAATCTGTATCGTATTTTTGAATTCAAACTTGCTTTGGCTCTTTTTTTAGATGACAGGAATTTAATGGATAAAGCAAAAAAAGAGATAAATGCTGAAATCAGGCATTGGGATGTGCTGCATTTTCAAAAGTTATTTTTAAAATCTCCTGATGAATGGCGTGCAGAATTGTACGCAAAGTTTGAAGATCGGGATTCTTTTATTCGGTTGGTTGATTCCAATATGAATGATAAAAGAATGATAAAATTAAAAGAAGTTCATTTCTGTACTTCGGATATTCCTAAAAAATCTTTTTTTGAGCAATTCATAGAGATATTCAAATAATACAATATAATGCTCGTAACAATAAACGACGAATTTTGAGCAGTAATATGTATCTGAGGTTGTTCCATATGGGATACTTCTGATTATAGAATGTAGAAGAAAGGGAGAATAGAAAAGAGAGAATCTTTCGACATTAAGCCGATTGATTCTCCCTTTTCAAATTCTTGAGTCTATCAATTTCTGTTCAGGATTCCTGAATCCTTATCTTTATTCTGCATCTTCAGTTTCACGCCGGACTTCAGTCCTTCTATGGCAAATTGACCTTCACCATCCGTGGTTCCTCCTTTGTAATAAAGGGAATCGTTTTTGGATCTGATAACTATCGAGGCTCCGGTTACAGACTGTTCCTTGGAATCCTTCACAACCCCTTTGACGGAATGCTGTGCCCACGCCGGTATTATGCACATGATACTGCAAAGCAGTAAAAAAATAAGTTTCAATCTTCTCATGACGAATAGTGTATCATACTTGGGTATGTCGACGTCTGTTGACAAAATAATAGCACAGCGGCACAAAATACAGACTGACGATGGTACCGAAACTCATACCGCTGATCATGGCGATGGCAAGCGGCTGCTGCAATTGCGAACCGATGTCGTTTCCCCACAGCAGGGGAACCATGGCGATGATACTGGTAAGACTGGTCATCAGAATGGGTTTCAGACGTCGCACTCCCCCTTCGTGGATGGCTTCCAGCAGTGGATACCCTTCCTTCTCCAAACGGATGATGGTGTCTATTTTTAAAATCGAGTCGTTGATGATGATACCGCACATAACAATGATTCCGATCATGGACATCAAATTGAGAGAGGTTCCGAATATCCACAGCGAAAACAGGGTAAAGGCCAGGTCAATGGGGATTTCGACGAGAATGATGAGAGGGAGTCCCAACGATTCGAATTGGGCGGCCAGAATGAAATACAACATCAAAATGGCAATGATGATGATCACGATCATCTCCTTCATGGTTTGTGTACCTTGAAAAAAGGAACCGCCGAAATGTACATCCATGTCCATCAGCCGGGCTTCCTGTTGAAACCGGTCCATCAACTGCCGGTTGTCCTTTCCCGCATACTGAATATCGACGGGTACCACCACCCCCTCCTTTTTCCCGACAATGCTCTTGTAGTCGTACTCCGTGGAAAGTTCCACCAGACTTTCCGCCGGTATATAATTGTTACCCTCCTTATTGAGCACCTGGGTATTTTTCAACACTTCCCGCAACGTTTGCTCCGTTTCTGTAATGACAATGGGAATATACCGGCTCCCGGTATTGAGTTTTCCGATATTGTTTTTGCTGATATTTTTTTCCAGTTCATAGATAAGCATATTCTGATCCACTTTATAGAGAGCCAAACGTTCCGGCAGCAAATGAATGGCAATCCGATTGACGGTCGGAACGGGATTCAGCATCAGTTCGGGAAAGAGGTCGTTCATATTCCCGATATAGCGGTTCACCGAATCCACGGACAGAAGTTCTCGCTTTTGCCTATTGCTCAGGTTGGCCACTAAAGGAGCGCTCTCCTCCTCAAACATCTGTTCAAACAGGTTTTTTACTTTCTCGGTTTCAATCCGCGCCTCCGGATAGTTCCGGTGGATGTATTTCCGCATGTCCGTCAATACCTGCTGCAGTCCGTCATAATCCCGCGTACGGATATAGAATTCTGCTTCATTGGGATTCAGCTTGTCCTCGCGGTCCAGGAAAAACTGTTTTTCTCCGGCAAAACAGCTGATTTCCTCACAACGCGATTGGAATGCGGCGATGATCTCATTCACACGCCGTTGGTTCTCATCCACATGAATACTGCTGTTCCAATCTGTCTTCACCAGCATTTCGTTGATCTCAATCGGGGGCATTTCCTCTATCCGGAGAAATTTCATAGCCATCCCCCCGGCCAACAGGAACAATACCACAATTCCACAGGTCTTCCTCCGATGGGAAAAGACAAAGTGGTAACCACGGGAATAATATTCTTCCAGATGTTTCAGACTGATCCGTTCAATCAGACGGTTGATCTTCATAACCCGGGCATGTCTGAATATCAGATGGAAAAGCACAGGAACCACGCTGATGGAGACAAAGAGAGACACAAACAATCCGATGGAAACAGCCATGGCCTGATCATAAAAAAGTGCTCCGGCAATGCCTCCGAGAAATATCAGGGGAATAAACACGGCACAGGTGGTCAACACCGAGGAAAGCAAGGGGCGGATAATCTCTACCGTTCCCCGGTTGCAGGCATCCAACAAGGCATATCCGCGTTCGCGGTATTGATTGATGTTGTCAATCACAATGATGGAATTATCCACCATCATCCCCACTCCAATGATCAAACCGGCCAGCGAAATGGTGTTGATGGAAAGTCCCAGCACCTGAAAAAACAAGATGCTGATGACCGTAGATATCGGTATACTGAAAGCGATAATCAGGGCCGAGCGGATATCCTTCAGAAAAAAGAGCATGACCAATACGGCCAATACGATACTCCACACCAGACTCTGAGAAAGATTACCGATAGTATAGTTCAACAAGGTTGCCTGGTCGCGCGTTACGGTAAACTCGATGTCGGGGTAGTCTTTCCGAAAAGATTCCAGCATCTTCCCCACATCTTCCTTCATCTCTGACATACGGGCATCCGACTGTTTGATGACGGCCATGCACAGCGACTGCTTGTCGCCGTTGATGAACACACCCCGTTTGTCTCTGGGACGGATACCGACTTCTGCAATATCCTTCAACTGAATAAGTCTTCCCTCCATATTCAGGTATATATCCTCCACTTCCTCCACCGACATGAGCTGGCTGGAAAATTTGATATTATACTGGTAATATCCGTCCCGAATGCTCAGACTTCCGGCCGTCTGGTTGTTTTTATCTATAGCATCCTTCAATTGTTCGGGAGTAATCCCCAGACTGCGCAGTTTGGCGGCATCGGGCAAAATGTACATTTCCGGCAGATAGTTACCGCTGATATCCACCATGGCCACATCCGGCAACTGCTCCAGGCGTTTTTTCAGCACAGCTTCCGTAAATTCACAAAATTCCAGAAATCTGCTTTCCGAACTTTCATTCCGCATCGCAAGATGAATATAAAACACCGGAATATCCGACGTAGAAGCCTTGATGATAACCGGTCGCTGCATATCCTGCGGCAGATATCTCATGGCAGCATCCACTTTTTGATTTACTTCGATGAAAGCATAGTCCACGGAAGTCCCGTAATCAAATCGCATGTCAATGCTTCCGCTGCCGTCTTTCGACTCCGTGGTAATCTCTGCCAAATGGGGAGTCTGTTGCAACTGGGCCCGGAGATTTCCCGTAATGGTATGTTCCAACTCTGCGGCAGAAGCATTGTCACGGGTGTAATGTACGCTGATTTCCGGTATGTCGATATCGGGCATCAGGGATACAGGCAATTTTAAGGCAGCCACGCCTCCCAACACAATGAAGGCGATGGTCGTCATAAAGACTGCTACGGGACGTTGCAAAAGAAACTTGATCATAATTTTGAATTCTTGGTTTTAAACATAACAGGCAATACCCCCATCAGTACCAGCAGGGAAAAGGCCAGTCCGCTCATTGTACCGATGGCAAGACTGAACCAAAAGTCATTGACATCTCCGATCAAAAACGGGATAAACCCCAGCATTGTCGACACAATGGTCAGCAATATGGGAATAATCTTGGCATTCCAGGCTTTCAAATACGTATCCAGTCCCCGCGGTTTTCCTGCTTTCACCCGGTTGTTGTAATCGTTGATGATGTACAGGATCGCATTGACCGACAAACCGCACATCATGATAAAGGCTGCCAGTCCCCCTTCGTTAAATTGAAATCCGAAGAAATAGAATCCCAGAAAACATCCGATAAACGATATCGGAGCGATCAGGATGACCACCAGCGCCTGACGCAGAGATTCCAGCAAAATCGCACAGATAAAATAGATAATGCCTATCACCAGCAAAATATACCAGATGCGCATATCGATTCCCCCTGCCCCTTCCCAGAAAAAGCGTCCCCAGTCCCGTCCTTCCTTGACACGGAAACCGATGGGCATCTCCCGGTTCATTTCCTGGCTAACCCGCTCCTTGACTTTGTTGGACAACATGTAGTCGCCGATAAAGTCGTATTGCACAGTCACCTCATATTCCTGGTTGGTCTTGGTAATCGTCTCAAAAGCCTGTTCTTCCGTTATCGCTCCCACATCTTTCAGCCGGTAGACCGAGTGCTGGCCCTGCAGAGGGGTCTGCTGCACTTCCCACAAACTGGCTTTTTGCACCTTCTGCGGACGGATCACTACCGGGATGGCCTCTCCGTGGGCATAGATGTCGAGCCGCACGTCTTCCTCTCCGGAAAGCCGATTCAGGTTGGACAACATATTGTAAATATTGGTATTGTTGTGGGCCAGTTTTTCCTTGCTGGCCTCGATGGTAAATTCCTTGTTCTTGACAGGATTCTTGTCGCTACCGATATACAGCTTCTTCACCCTTTTCTGCTCGGACAGTTTCTCCTTCAACTGTTCGGCGTACATCATCACCTGCCGGTAATTATACCCCACCACTTTCAAGCTCTCGCTTCTGTAGTCACTGCTGGTCCGATTGGAAAATCCCCTCCCGACACCCGAGATGTCCGAATCGGCATTTCCAATGGTATTGGCAAAACGAATCAATTCATTTTTTATCCGTTCCGAGGCTCCCCCCATCTCCTCCTCTTTCTTAAACACAATTCTCATCCTTCCCACATTGGCCGACGTGACATCCGTGGTAAAAGTCTCGATTTCCTCGAATCCGGCCAGGAATCCTTCTACCTTGACAAACGCCTCGTTCATCTGCTCCAAGGTGGCCCCGTGCGGCATCGTCATTGTCAGATTCAAAGTAGTCCGGGCTTTGGTCTCTGGATCATTCTGTCTCCATTCGCCGCCACCGCCCTCTATAAACAAGCGGAGACTTCCCCCCAATCCCTTGTCCAACCAAGGTTTGACAGTCAGAAAAAACTCACTCCCGAAAATACGGTTATAAAGGGTAGACAGTTTCCGATCCCGCTCTATGCTCGTCGGAATCAAAAATACAGGAATTCCAAACCCCAGAACAATGACCGTTACCAACAGCTTCCGATGGCGTTGCAGAAACAGCAAGACCCGTTTATATCCGGCTGTTATCTTCACACTTCTCCGCAATTGTCTGTAACGCTGCCGGCGGTCAACGACCGGCAGGGGCAATTTTTCCATCAGTGCCGGCACAAACAGCAGGGCAATGACGACTGAAAGCATCAGATTGATAATGATCACAGCCGAAAACCCCCACATGTTGCGCATAATCTCATTATCCATATTGAAAATAACGATCAGAGCCCCCATGGTTGTAAGCGTTGCTGCCAGAATAGCCATAAATACTTTCCGGTCGTGATGATAACGGTAGTGGTCCGTCATGACAATGACATTATCTATGATTATACCGAACGATACGGTAATGCCGGCCAGAGCATACAAATGGATTTCAATACCGAACAGATAGTAAAACACCATGGCTATCAAAATATTGGCAGCCAGACAAATCGTAATAATGGCCAGGTAACGGAGACTTCTGCTGGTAATCCATACAAAGACAAGCAGGATAACCACCGTCAGTAGCGTACGGAACAAGTTATCCCGCAGTTCATTTTTCAATTCCTTACTGTTGTCCTGCAACAAAGTCAGGGAATATTCCGAAGCCAGACTTTTCTCCGCCTGATCCAGCTTTGCCCGCACCTTGTTGGCAAGATCCACCATATTGGATTTTTGCAGACAGAATACATTGATATTGATACGGTTCAGACCATTGATCCGGAAATAGGATGCCGGACGGGCTTCGCAATAATCCCGTTTCACCAGATCACGCAGGTGAATAATCCGATTCCCGATGGATTTGATGGGGATATCCAGAAAATCATCCTGCAGAGTGCCGGGATGCCCCATAAACAGGCAATAAGCATATTGCGCGGTCGGTTCCTTTTCCAGCAACACCTTTCCCCCTTCCCGCCTGGAGTAATATTTCCCAATAGCAGCAGATATTTCGTAAGGGGACACCTGCATGTCTTTCAAAGCCTGTTCATCATAGAGAAGCACCTCTTCAAAAGGGACAGCCCCTGTTACGCTGACCCGTTCAATGCCTTCAATCCCGCTAATCAGAGGAACAATCTGATCTTCGGCATAAGTTGCGACATCCAGACTGGTCCCTGGTCCGGTAATGGTATAGCTCATCAGCAAGCGTTCCTCGTTTTCGTCCTCCGGTTTAGTCTGCCGGCTTTCGCCTCCCTGCAGGGTTCCGATCCGGACACCTTCCGGGAATTCCTTGGCCAACGAACGCAACAGCGAAGACAGGTAAAGTTTAACGGCATCGATGTTCTCATTCTTGTCGATCGACAACACAATGCTTCCACTTCCCTGGCTGGTGTATGAACGGATATCATTCAGTCCTTTGGTGCGGGCAAAGGCTCCCTCCAACTTGGAAGTAACTTCCATTTCCAGCATCTCCGGATTGGCATGAGGCCATGAAAACGACACACTCAGCTCATTCGAGCGGGACGAGGGCATCAACTGCAGCGGTATTTTGGGCAGCAGAACAATCCCCGCCAGCATCAGGACGATAAAGACCATATTGATGGAAAATGCCGATACTTTCATGGCAAGCGGATTCAGCGGTTGATGACCATCACTTCGCTCTCGTGCGACAACCCCAGATTATTGTCGTAGATCACCTCTTCGCCCTCATTCAGACCCGACTCGATACTGATTTCCTCGCTATTCTCCACACCAGTCGTCACATATTTCCAAATAGCCTTCCCATTTTCATGCACAAACACCACCTTTTTCCCCTGTCTGGGCAATACGGCCATTTTGGGAACAATCAACTTATGATCGATCTGTCGTTTCAGCACAATGTGCACATTCATGCCATCCACCAATATTCTGTCGGTATTCTCAGTCACCGCCTTGATTTTCACCATTCCGTTTTCATCTATTTTGGGATTTACTTCAGTTACTTTCCCAGTCAGAGTGACGCTATTATTGGCATAGGGAGTCAGTTCCACCTCCATACCGGGAACCAGATAACCGACCTCAGTTTCCAATACGTTAAAGACAACTTCCATTTGCGAATCATCGATCAGTGTACAAAGAGATTTATAAGCCGAAGAAGGATTGTGGGGTTTGGCCTCCAGATCTGCGATCACGCCACTAAAAGGAGCACGGGTATAAATATGCTGGTACTCTCTTTCTGCCTTGCGATAGGCCTGCAGGGCAGAACTGTATCCGCTTTGCAGCATAATCGTAGAAAGACGTTGTTTTGGAATTTGAGCCGTATCCTTCAAATCATTGATCCCTTCACTCATCAGCCGACTGCGCAATTCCAGCTTCATCTTTTCCAAGGCCAGCCGGGCTTCATTCAACTGCTCTGTCGCCTGATAGGCATCCACTTTCACAATGGGTGCCCCTTTCTTCACCCGCGAACCGTTGCTTACATACACAGAATCGACGATATCCGCCAATAGAAAATTCAACACAGCCTTTTCCTTCGCCTCCACCTTTCCGTTACTCACCAGTTCCACATTGAAGCGGTCATACCGAGCCTTTTGGACCTTCACTTCTGTTTTCTCATTGCTTTGTTCAATACGAACCTGCTCTACGGAGGTTTCATCGGCCGAATCCTGCTTTTCTTTACAGCCGGTCAAAACGACTGCCGCCAGCAAGAACACAGTCAGATAATCGCCAGTCTTTATTCTCATATTCAAATGGATTGCATGCATTCCAAAAGTATAATAATTATCACCAAAATACAACTTTATTGTTTTCATATGTAAAAATTCTTTCCTCCTTCCCTTCCGTCAAATTTCTCAGCCAGTAAACAGCTCCTGTCGGGACATGATCATAGGTCAACTCATTCTCCTCGGGATGTTTAATGCCAGCCGAAATCCATCCCTCCGGATATTGGTAGTACAGCAGTTCATATTCATGACCGGGACAAATGCCATTCGCATCATTTCGGCACATATACCGAATTTTAGAGACCTTTACAGATTCTCCAAAGTCTACCCCTACCCATTTGTTTACAAATCCATATGTCAGAGGAGAGTCATCTGTAATTTTTTCATACTCAGTATGCTTAATATTCATAGCAACTCCTTTCAGTTCATTACCCGAACAATCATAAAAGCGCAAGTCTGCCATATCGGCCCCTCGAACATCTTCCTTAAGTCTGAAACGCCAATATCTTTTATGCAGATTTGTATCCGGGTAGACATATAAATATTGAGGCTTTACAAGAGTCTCTATTCTATATACAATCTTCGCTTTTTCAAATTGACAGTCATCAGCAGCTTCAAAACAGGCCCCCACAAATGAATCATACCAATAATCATGATCACTGTTATTAGGATATTTCCGAGCAAGTCTCATTGGCACTTCACCTTCTCCGGGTTGCAGATACTTCATTTTACCGTTTTCCAAAACCGCCACAGGAGCACTTACCGGATGCATAACTCCTTCTTTGTCATAATAGACCGGAAGATAAATAAGTCCTCGTCCTATATTTTTAAAACAGGCCTTATTTCTAGATATTCTTGCCCAAGTAACAGGTTGCCACGCCTGTTCATTAAAAACCGTCAGATAAACATATCGGGCCTTTATTTCCTGTGGAATCTCTATTTTCAATTCCTGTGCCGGAAAATACAACGCACTGACGTCCCTATTAAACGGATCCATGAAAAAAGGTGGCACATATTCGTCTTTTTCTGGAATTACGACAGGATTGTGCGAATAGGTACGTCTATACACTTTGGGCATTCTGTAACTCTCCCCGTGAAAAATCTGCTGAGTTTTGACTTTGGGATCGATCACCGTTGTCCAATAGTGCCGGCCATTTCGATTCCCATAATGTGGAACAAAGTCTATGGCTCCAGGAATCCCGATCATACGAAATGCGATCAGTTGCGCAAGACTGGTAGGAATACAGTCCATTTCAAAATCCTGCAATACTTTCAATGGAATTTTCTCCTGATGATTGGCAATATAACCAAAATACAAAGTTCCCAATTGACTTGTACGGTAACGGCAATCGTCATATAATTCAATATAATCATTTACCTTTACCGGAAAAGAATTAGAAGAATCTCTCCAATAATCTAAAGGTTCATTTGCCACCCGATATGGCAACAGATATTCTTTGAACTCTTCAAAATTCAATCCTTGCGCCCAAGGAATTGATTCCCATTGCCAGAACGCCAGTTCTATCTGATGAATCAGAAACTCTGCACGAATCTGTTTGATATCCTCTTTCACCTGAAAGTCCTTTCTGTATTCCGGTCGATTAAATGGTATTGTCTGAAATAATTTCCTTTCGTATTCATACAGATTAGTGGCACTATCTAATTTTTCATAATATTCATCCAGGAAGTCACTGCTATATGTGTAATGTCCCGGCATATTTTCTATCAAAAATTTGGCAGCCTCCAACTTCAGACTATCTCCGGGCAATACGGAATAATGAGCCAACACTTTTTCCAGCTCCATCCGATTTTCTCCGCTATATTGCAAACTCACATACAAGCGTTTACGGACATGATCCCGACAAGCAGTAAAGAATAGCGCACACAATATGACTAAAATTGTATATTTCATTCACTCAAAAGATTTAATACATACGTCGAATACAACTTTCCGTGCTGTTACAAAAATATACTATTTTTCCAGAGGAATACAAGAAAAAATATACCATTTTATACCACCGTCCAATCATCTGTATCTGATTTTTCCCTGTTCTATTGTAAACGGCCATCCACATTGGTTGGTAGTACAATCCCATATCCGATAGAATCTTTTCGCAGGTATCGCCTTGAGATATATCCCATCTGTCCCAGCGAGCATCCTTCCACATGATTTCCACTCCTGACCATCATAATATTCCACCTGATAGTTATTTCCTTCCTTTAAGTTTCCTTGACCTGACGAGTGCATATAACGTATGCTGCATACTGTTGTGGGAGTTCCTAAATCCATTGTTATTTTTTCAAACACCGATTTGATCGTTTCCGGATCATTGTCTGTCAGATTCGTTATATTCCTCATATCCTTATTTATAAATGTACCATTCAGAATTCTTCCATCCTGCCCGCAAAATTGTAATTCTGAAAAAAGATTGTACTTGTTTGGTAAATGCAAACGCCAATATCTCTTAGGGGTAGACAATGCCACCTTTATCTCCTGCATCCTGAAATGCGGATTATTTTCAACCATAAAGACTGTATCGGGATTTATAAAAGCCGGATCATTATCGCACAAAAAGAAAGAGCCTATCATGTTTTCATTATAATACCGGTTTAAACTTTCATAAGGAAACATTCTTTCTATCTGAACATCAACCGTATTAAATCCACCATCTAAGTATCCGACCTTTCCGGTAATATCCAATTCAAAAGGCGACGATAAGGATTTTATCTTCCCTTGAGGGTAATATACAGGCAAATAAATACAATCTTTCCCCATCTTTTTGAAACGGCAAATGCCTGTTTTCTCCGGACGACACCAGGCTACAGGCTGCCATTCCCTTCCGTCAAACATGGCCAGGTAAACGTGGCGGACATCATCCGGCAAATCCAGTTTCAAAGCGACATCGGTAGTGTACAAATAACGGTCGGTCACATCCATCCTAAAAGGACTCCGGAAAAAAGGAGGAACATATTCATCTCCCACGGCAACAGGGAAAGGATTGTGAGAATACGTATCACTATAGATTTTACCGATTCCTTCTCCATCTATTTTATACCCGGCAACATCCGTCATCCTTGGATCTACCGGAATGCTCCAGGCTTTCCCGATGGATCCCGGTCGGACAATAGGATCATAATCCCGCCTGCAAGGGATCCCCATTTCTCGAAAACGGAACACTTCCATTTTGGAAGCATTCATAGCATGGAAGGCCAGTTCTTCAACTGCCTTATTTTTCAAATGTGCCTTTGCCGGAAAGGCATTTCTCATTTTCATGTATTTGAAAATAGCATATACCGAGTTTTGACAATTATCATAATTCTCTGCAGCAAATTGCAGATAGGATACAGAGGAAACCGACTGATTCTCCTGTCGGAATTCCAATACTTCATTTTCAATTCTGTAAGGAAGAAGATATTCGCAAAACAGGTCGAAATCTATATTTGTCAGCCATGGACATGAGTCTTTCAGTTTGAAGCACTGTTCTATATGCAGGATCAAGTCATTGGCCCGGATATGGCGGACATCCTCTGTTCTCTTCATTTCGGGAAATAATTCCGGATGTTGTGCCGGCACATTCAATACCATTCTTCTTTTTTCAAACGACAGAGTCTTCAGACTGTCGATTTCTTGTATGTAATCCGCAATACTGCTACTGTCCGGTCCCCAATGCCCCGGCATGTTCTCTATCAGAAATATGGCAGCCTTCAGTTTCAGACTGTCCGCATCTGTCGAGGAATAATGTGCCAGCACACGCTCCAGTTCCTGCCGGTTATCACCGCTCAGTTGCAAGGCTGCTTCCAGCCTGTCATTTTTCATTCCTGAATTGCAACCGCCAAGCCACATGAGCATGGCCATAAAAAACGTAATAGTCCTTGTTTTCATCTGATTCTTTTTAAAAATCTGTCCCAATAAAACTCACCGGTTTCCCGGTCTTTGGAATAAAGTATCCGGGTAGCTTTCCCGACGATGAATTCTTCGGGAATCAGTCCGATATAGCGGGAATCCTGCGAGTTCCACATCCGGTCTCCGGCCATGAAATACCAGTTGGTGCGGAAAGTGTAGCTGTTTGTGCCGTCAGTCTGCACCTTCCCTTTGGTGCGGTTTTCATATTCCATCATTTTTTGATACAGTCTGATGGAAACCGAATCCAGCCGGACAACGTCTCCTTTGCGCGGGATATAGAGAGGGCCCATATTCCGGATATTCCATCCCATCCGGAAGTCAAAAGGGATGGTGTGGAAAATGCCCGGAGGGAATGTCCCCTTGAAGTGGCCGATCATCTCCTGATCCCGGAGATTGCCGAATCCCCTTTTCCCGTTTATCTCATAGAATCCTTCCCGGATGCGCAACGTGTCGCCCGGAATGCCGATGCATCGTTTCACATAGAATTTTGACAGATGCATGTTTATCTTGTTCCATGAGCGGGCATAGGGGAAATTGAACACCACTACATCCCCGTGGTGTATGGGGGAAAATCCTTTCACCCGCCATGTTTCCGGTTCCGAACCGTTTTCCAGGAAATCGAAATTCCTGTACATCCTTGCCCCGAAGCTCAATTTGTTCACCATGATGAAATCTCCCGGTTCAATAGCCGGCGACATGGAATCGCTGGGGATAGAATAGAAATCCACCGCAAACAGCCTGAGCAGCAACGCTACGCCAAGTGAGATGACTATCATCATCAGAAATTGCAGTGTGTCTTTCAGCATTTTTTTCATGGCATTCTATGGATGGGTTGGTTGACATGATGGGCATATTTGAGACTTGTACAAATCCCATATCCGTTTGTTGGTTACCGGATTCCCTATTCCTATCACACGATTCAGTGAATCCAATAAGAATGTTTTATATTCAGGGTTGAATGAGAAATTGTTCTCTTTTCCAATATCTCCGGATACATCATAAAAGATAGGATTGTCGAATTTATTGAGTCGCTGGCTTATCTCAATAGGGGTATAATGCTTGGCAAACACCACGAAGATGATGGACACATCAGCTTTCAGGCTGTCTATTTGTTTTTGTAATAGCCCCCATTCGTAAAATTTCAACTGGCATTCACTGCATCCTGTTGTGTCTACATAATGGAATATTTTATATTTGTGTTCATTCCATAAAGCACACACTGTATCTTTCCTATGTATTTTTGATATTGTAATCATTTAATAATTCAAATAATTTGCATTTCTTGAATTTTGTATTTATGAGTAGAATGTCATTTATCGAATCTTGCTGGATTTCCCAAGATTTGTATTGTGATATTAAACTTTCTTTGTATAGAATTTGTAAATCACTTATTTGTTTCATAGTGTTTTTATGATTCTCTTGATATTTCAATAATAAGAGAATGAGTAATCCACACAAAATAATAATGATTATTGGTTGAGGTTTCATGGTTAATCTAAGTTGATTAAAATCATTGGTTTTGAATCTTTTAACAGGTGATTCGATACAATATATATTCTCTTGCGAAGAGGTTCCAGAACAATGAATTCGTATTTCCTATAATCCGATATACTGTTGGCAATGACAGCACCATAATATTTTTTTCCCTGTTGGTCTGTCCACCAATATTTCTCTCCTTCGTCTATATTGCTGAATAATAAGATAATTCCATTCTCTGGCATAGAAAGATTATATGAACGGAGATCTATGTCAAACCAACCGCTTTGTTTTGGTGTAAATAAAATAGGGCTTGTTAGTAAATCTTGAAACAGTTCGGTCGCTAAACCTTGATTTTGAGAATTTTTTGATTTTACGGGAGTCATGATTCTCACACTCATCGGAGATGAACAAATACCTTCTTGAGAAATGTAAACTTGCAAAGAAGTAATTCTCCTATTTTTCTCTAAGGTTTTAGTCTTGTAAAAAATACCTTGCATTTGTCCTGGATACATAAATCTCCATCCTCCGTTTTGTGGACTAGTA